>DASZJG010000024.1:0-181380 GCA_035948315.1 Pseudonocardiaceae bacterium
CGCGACCCTGATCGCACTGGCCGCGTCCACCGTCTCCGGCACGGCCGCGCTCGCCACCTCGATCTACGGCGCCACGGTGCTCGGCCTGTTCGGCACCAGCGCGCTCTACCACCGGCACACCTGGCAGAGCATGCGCGCCCGGGTGTGGATGAAGCGCCTCGACCACTCGATGATCTTCGTGTTCATCGCCGGCACCTACACGCCGTTCGCCCTGCTCGCGATGGACCGCGGCACCGGCTACCTCGTGCTCGCCGTCATCTGGGGCGGCGCCCTGGCCGGCGTCGCGCTGAAACTGCTGTGGCCGCACGCGCCCCGCTGGCTCGGTGTGCCGATCTACATCGGCCTCGGCTACGTCGCCGTGTTCGTGCTGCCCCAACTTTTGCAGCACGGCGGCGTCGCGGCCCTCGTCCTGCTGCTCGCCGGCGGCCTGTTCTACACCGTCGGCGCGATCTTCTACGCCACCCGGTGGCCGAACCCGTGGCCGAAAACCTTCGGCCACCACGAGTTCTTCCACGCGGCAACGGTGCTCGCCGCGATCTGCCACTACATCGCCATCTGGCTGGTGATGTACCGCTAGCTGCGGTTTCGTGGTTTCAACGCCTCTCCAGGCCGTCACCAGGCCGTCAGCCATCAGCCGAGCCGCCTTCGTCCTCGAACAGAGCATCTACCGCGTTGCGCGTCCTGTCGTGGCTACTGGGTAGTAGGTGCGTGTACACGGCGCACAGACCATCGACCCACCGTCACCAGTCCGGCCTCTACCGACTGATGACGCCGACCGTCCCGCGGATTCGCCGAACGACGAAAACCGCGGGGCCATCAGCCGGGGGAGCCGGGGCTATGCGGACATCGGGGCGCCGCACACCAGACCTCCGAGGTGGCTAAAGGTCAACTCCGTGAGAGTCGGTCAGCTGACCAACTGCTCGACGGCAAGCACGATGCCCATCACCACGAGCACGACGCCAGCCAGGCGTTCGGCTGCTTCCCGGAAGCGTTCGGCGACCCGGGCACCCAGCCAGAGCCCCACCTGGGCGGCGATGAGCGCCTGCGCGGCGATGCCGACGATCACCGGCACCAGCGGCAGGTGCGCCAGACCCAGACCGAAACCGATGGCCAACTCGTCCAGACTGATGCTCAGGCCCAGCCAGAGCATCGCCCCGCCACGGGCGCTGATCAGCCGTTCGGCTTTCTCGTCTTCGTCGTGCACGAGCATCCACAGACCGATCGCGACCACTGCGGCGGCTGCTACGTAGTTGGCGACTGGGCCGATCGCGCCCGCCAACGGCGCGCCCAGCGCCAGCCCGACCAGTGGCATCCCGGCCTCGAACACCACGAACAACGCGGTGATCCGCCACCGCACCCGCGCGGGCAACGCCCCGGCAGCACCAACCGCCGCAGCGACCGCGAACGAGTCCAATCCGAGCGGCAGGACGAAGCCGAGCACCGCCAGCACCTCGGTCACCGCGCGCCGTCACCGCGCGCCCGGGAAGAACTGCCGGACCGGCAGCAGCAGGCCGGCCAGCGACAGCACGATGAACACGACTTGGTGCACGTGGTCGGTGCCCGGCGGCAGACCGAACACGAGGTGTGCCAGCCAGAACACCGGGTAGAACCACAGTGCTGACCAGGCCCACCGCTCCCGTCTGCGGAACGGGATAACCGCGAGCAGCAGCCCGAACGCGCCCAGGCCGCATGAGGCGAGACCGTCGGCCCGGTAGAGCAGACTGTCGCCACCGGACGACGCCACCAGCACGACGATGCCGAAGCCGAGGATGCCGACACTGACCACCGCCAGGCAGATCCAGCTGGCCCGCATCACGCCGTTCTGCTGCTGCATGCGGCGAACCTACCGGCGACCTGGGCGCCGTTCACGCGGTTCGACCGGATCGGCACGGCATTCCCCAGAAGCTTCGTCCCCCAACCCGCCGTTCGGGTCCTATTAGGCGGAGGGAGCGCGGCGCGCACGCAGGGTACGAGAACGATCACCCGACGGAAAGCCTCCGAACCAGCGACGAAGCTCCCCCGGGCCGTTGATCATTTAACACCGTGCCGCCGGCGTCAAGGGCGCCTACGGCGTCGCTACGCGATGGAGCAAGCTCCCCCTTGAGCACCGACGACCCGGTACTGACAGCGGCAGGGCCGGGGTGAGGGTGGGGTTTGGATCTTCAAACCGCCACGCTGCCCACCGCCCGACCCGATGGAGGCCCGATGCGTACCGCCCGCCAGGTCAGCCCGAACCAGCTCCGCATGGGGAGCCGCGCCGAACTGATCGATCGGCTGCCCCCGGCCAGCCCACAGCCCACGATCACGGACTGGACCAATCCCCATCTACGGCCAAGATCAAGTCGTCGCCAGGCCGTGGCACGTCGGGCAGTGGCGAGAACTCCCGAGAATTACCGAGATGTATTTTCGCAGCTCACCACCGCCCTACGCGTTCAGCGGCAGGTCAGCAGCGAACCCCGATCATTTCATCGCGATCTGGCTGGTGATGTGGCACTAGGCCAGGCGGAAGGCCAGGTCGGTGACCCAGTTGTCCGGGTTCGGCTCGACTGCGGGGTCGGTGTTGTAGAACTCGACACGACAGCCCCAGTGCTCGCCGCGCGGAGTCTGCTCGCGGTCGAACGTGAGGCCCTTCGCCGCCGCCCAGTCCAGCACGCCGCCGACCGCGCCGACCAGGCCGGCGGGGGCGCCGTGATGGGTCGCCCAGACATAGCGGCCACCCGGCAGTTCACCGGAGACGACCTGGCCGTCGCCGTCGATCGGGTACTCGGTCGCCACGCCGACCTCGATGTCGAGGTCACCGGCCATGTCGATGATGTTGTACCGGATGAACGGCGGGCCTGCCGGCCGGTGGCCGTGCGCGCCGAGCCAGCCCATGACCTCGCCGATGCGGTGGGCGATCGTGTCGATGGTGTCCATGGTGACCGTGGCGCGCACCGAGACGCAGGGCTGCGCGGGGCGGTCCACGATGGTGGGTTCTTCACTCATGTGAGCAGTAGACCGACCGGGTCGGACAGAATCATCGCGACAGAATCATCGCGACCGCATCATCGCGACCGCCCGGAAACGTCGACTGAACGTGCCTCGCCCGATGGGGGCAGGGGTGGGTTCGGGCGAGGCACGCCTTCCCGCTCAGCCGATGATCAGCTGAGGTCGGGGCCTTCCTTGCGCAGGTCGTCGACCTTGGACATGGCGTCGCGCAGCTCGCTCAGCCACGCGTCCGCGTGCTCGCCGACCAGGCGAACCGCCCAGGCCAGGGCCTCCGAACGGGACCGGGCGACGCCGGCATTGACCAGCGTGTCCAGGATCAGCCGCTCCGGCTGACGCAGCCGCGTCATCACCGGGACCGACAACGTGGTGAACAGCTCGACGTTGTCACCGAGCTTCGCACCCCACGCCACCTTGCGGCCGTAGCGGTGTTCGGCCTGGCGAGCGATCTCGATGCGCTCGTCCCTGGTCGTCTCGCGGAACCGGCTGATCCGGCCCGCCTGCGCCGCGGCGAGCGCGGCCTCGTCGGCGAATTCCTCCGTCAACGCGGGCAGTTCACCGATGATCACGATCTCCTCGCGGTCGACGGTGATCTCCGGAGCTCCGGTGAACCAGTCGTCCGGGAGCCGACCCGCGAACCAGGCGGTCGCGTCATCGGCCGACGCCGGCTCGGGCGCCTGACTGCCCCGGCCGCGACCTCCGCCGTGTCCGCCCCAGCCTTGCCTCATCCGGGCGTACGCGCCGAACCTGTCGTGCATCGCGCACCTCCTGTTGATTACATGATTACTTCGTTACAGACGCTACTCCTGAAACAACCGGTTTGGGCACGCGTTCGCTCGCGGTGGACGAACGAACGGGTTGCGAATCAGCCTCGGCGCAACGCTTCAACCAGCTCATCGACCGACCCGACCGGTCGGTCACAGACATAGCCCCGGCACACGTACGCGGCAGCCGCGCCGGCCAGCAAGGGCCGATCCGCGAGCAACGGCGCTCCCGGCGCGGCCGGCTCCCCGGCCAGCAGGACCGCGCCACCGGGCGCCCGCGCAACGGCCGCTTCGCGCAGCGCCTCGAACCCGGCCTCGCCCGCCGATCCGACGACCGCGACCTGGATCGGCCCGGCCAGCAACGCTTCCGCGACCGTGCCCCAGTGGCCTGCGAACCGAGGCGCCCGGTCGATCAGCAGCCCGGCGCGCGCGACCGCCTGTTCGGCGGCGACCCGGTAGGTGTCGGCCCGGTCCGCGCCGGCCAGTGCGGACGCGGTCAGCAGCGCGCCCGCCAACGCGGAGGCACCGGAAGGGCTCGCGTTGTCCGCCGGATCGGACGGGCGGCGGATCAACTGCTCGGCGTCGTCCGCGGTGTCATGGAAGGCGCCCGGCGTGTCCTGGTCCGCGAAGTGCGCCAGCGCGGTGTCCAGCAGCGACACCGCGGCGTCCAGCCAGCGCGCCTGGCCGGTCGCCTGGTGCAGCGCGAGCAGACCGTCGGCCAGGGTCGCGTGGTCCTCCAGCACCCCGGCGGACGTGCCGACGACGCCCTGCCGCGAGGTGCGGCGCAGCCTGCCGTCGACGAGATGGCTGGTGAGCAGGAAATCGGCGGCCTGAGCGGCGGCGTCGATCCAGGCGGGTTGGCGCAGCGCGACTCCGGCCTCGGCGAGCGCGGTGATGGCCAGACCGTTCCAGCCGGTGACGACCTTGTCGTCGCGAGCCGGTTGGGGCCGGTTCGTGCGGGCGGCGAGCAGACGTTCGCGCACCGACGCCCAACGAGCGGGGTCCGTCGGATCGACCGGCAGGCGCAACGTCGACGAACCTTCTTCGAACGTGCCATCCGCCGTCACGGCGAACAGCTCGGCCGCCCAGGCGCCGTCCTTCGGCCCGAGCACGTCGACCAGTTGCGCCGGGGTCCACACGTAGGTCAGGCCCTCGACGCCGTCGGTGTCCGCGTCGAGCGCGGCCGCGAACGCGCCCTGCGGCGTGCGCAGGGTGGTCAGCAGAAAATCGGCGGTCTCGGTGGCGATCCGATGGGCCAGCGCGGATTCGCCGCGGCGGGCCAGATGCGCGTAGCAGCGCAGCAGCAGTGCGTTGTCGTAGAGCATCTTCTCGAAGTGTGGCACCACCCAGCCCGCGTCCACGCTGTACCGGGCGAAGCCGCCTGCCAACTGGTCGTAGATGCCGCCGCGCGCCATGGCTTCCAGCGCGTGCGTCGCCATGAACAGCGCGTCGGCCGAACCGGTGCGTTCGTGTTCGCGCAGCAGGAATTCCAGCACCATCGACGGCGGGAACTTCGGCGCCGAACCGAATCCGCCGCGCCGCCGGTCGTAGTCGCCGAGCAGCGAGACGACCGCGCCCGCGAGCACGCCATTATCCACAGTGGACTCGGGAAGCTGTTGCTGTTGCTGGGTGAGCGCGTCGACGACCTGCGCGCCCGCCTCGATGATCTCCGCGCGCCGGGTCGTCCACGCGTCGATGACGGCGTCGAGCAGCTGGCGGAACGAGGGCATGCCCTGCCGGCTCGTCGGCGGGTAGTAGGTGCCGCAGTGGAAGGGTTGGCCGTCCGGGGTGAGCAGGCAGGTCATCGGCCAGCCGCCCTGGCCGGACATGGCCTGGGTCGCCTCCATGTAGACCGCGTCGACATCGGGACGTTCCTCGCGATCGACCTTGATGCTGACGAAGTTCTTGTTCAGCAGGTCGGCGATGTCGGGGTCCTCGAACGACTCGTGCGCCATCACGTGACACCAGTGGCAGGCGGAGTAGCCGACCGAGAGGAAGATCGGCACATCGCGTTCGCGCGCCGTGGCGAACGCCTCCGCCGACCACGGCCACCAGTCGACCGGGTTGTCCGCGTGCTGGAGCAGATACGGGCTGGTCGAGTCGGCGAGCCTGTTCGTCATGGCCCTACCCTCTCAGCTGTGGACGACGTTGACGAGCCGGACACCCGGCAACTGGTCCGGGACCACACGGCGCTGCTGGTCGTGCTCGACCAGATCGACGACGACCCCCGGCGAACCGACTACGCCGACACCGCATCGGCCGCTGCCGATTCCACTGTGGAGCTTCGCGGCGTCGTCGTGCCGCCGACCGAACTGTTCTGGCACTTCAGCAAACCGCCGGCGACCATCGACGGACCCGAACTCGGCCGGACCAGCTGGGAGATCGAGCGATTCTGCGCGCTCGGCCTCGCCGCCGACCCGGACGTGCTGACCGTGCTCACCGCGCCCAGGATCGTGGCGCGGACGCCGCTCGGCGCCGAACTGCGCGAACTGACCAGCGCGTTCCTGTCCCAGCGCGCCGCCGACTCCTACCGCCGCGCCACCGCGACCGAGTTCGCGAGAGCTTCGGCCGCCATGGCCAGCGGCGGCACGCCGCGCTGGCCGCAACTGGCCGAGGTGGTGCGCAGGCTGATCAACGCCGAGGCGCTGCTGCGCACCGGCCGCCTCGATCAGGACATCAGCGCGCACCGCGACCAACTGCTCGCCGTGCGGGACGGACAGCTGTCGTGGCACGACACCCAGGACTGGGTCCAGTCGCTGCGCGACCGCAGCGCCGAAGCCGTGCTGCGCTCGCCACTGCCGGTCACCCCGAACACCGAAGCCGTGCAGCGCTGGCTGGTCTCGGTCCGCCGCCGCAGCCTGCGGCTAGATCGGTAGTCGCGCGAAGGCGCGCACCGGGATGGTGCCGAACCCTTCGATGCGCAGTGGCGCGGCGGTGAACCGCGCGCCGGTCGGCGGCAGCTGTTCGAGGCCGGTCAGATGTTCGACAACGGGAATGCCGGCGGCGAGCAGCAGGGTATGCGCGGGGCGTTCGCCGTCGTCGATGTCGTCGATATTGAGCGCGTCGATGCCGACCAGAGCCGCGCCATTGGCGGCGAGCCAGGCGGCGCCGGCCCGGGTGAGGAAGTGCCGTTCGTCGGCGTAAGCCGGTGAGCCGAACCGGGCGGCGTCGCCGGTGTGCAGCAGCACGGCGGTACCGCGGATATCCAGTGCGGCCAGCGCGCCGACGTCGATACCGCGTCGTCGGGTTCCGGTCACCCTGATGACCGTCGCCGGTAGATCGACACTTCGATCCAGCGAGATGGAACTGAGGTCAGCGCCGTCGGGATAGCGGTGATACGGCGCGTCGAGGTAGGTCCCGGTGTTACCGACGAGGGTGAGCTGGTCGATAGCGAACTCGGTGCCGGGACCGTAGTGCTCGCGCGAGGCTTCCCTCGTCAGATGTGGAGTGATGGTTGGTCCGGGTAGCCCGGGGTAGGTGGTCATGCCGGCGCGGATCACGTGACTGAGTTCGACCAGCGTCCCAGTTGTGCCATGTGGGCCAGGACTGTGATCCGAGGGCCCTCCCCGTGTCCCCTTGTGTGGCTCGGCGAAGATCTCGACGTTGTCGAGTTCGACCGAGTCCGTCATGAGCAGGCCGAGCGATGCGACGAACAGCGCGGCGATCGTGGCCTCGTCGACATCGGGCGAGGGGACGTCTACCCGAAACCCGTGAACGCTCAGGTCGCCGCCGTTGCCAAAGCGAATGGCGGCGTCGAAGGCGGCGCGATAGTCAGCCATGAAGTCCCGTTCGGTGAGTCAGGCGTCGGCCTTGTGGGACTCGGGGTCGGGGTGCGCGTCGGGGGAAGGCGCCGGGTCGGAGGGTTCCTCGGAAGCCTCGGCCGCGGCGCGTTCGGCGTCTTCGAAGGGCTTCTGGACGCGCTTGAGGTGCTTGGCCATCGAGCGGGCCAGGAACGCGACGGCGATGAAGAACAGCACCAGCACCACGAAGCCGAGCGTGGACGCGGAGCCGAACTCCTGGCCGCTTGCGGGCGCGGGCGGCGGGGTCGGGGTGCTCTGGCCGGCGGTCAGGAACTGTGCGCCGGCCAGAGTGGGAACCGAGGTGAGTACCAGCACGCTCACGGGGTGTCCGTTCCATCAGCCTGCGCAGCGGCCGGCCGATTCGTTCCGTGAGCGTGCTCGCTCATACCGTCACCTTCTCCGTGATCCCGGCGAACAGGTCGTTCTCCGGCAGCGTCGTGTCCACCAGCGACCGCGCCAGTTCGTAGTCCTCGTGCGGCCACAGGTCGCGTTCGAGAGCCGGGTCGAGGGCGAACCAACGACTGTTCGGGTCGATCTGCGTCCGGTGGGCCAGCAGCGCCCGGTTCCGTACCTCGAAGTAGTCCGCGCACTCCACCCTGGTGGTCACGCGGTCGTCGGGGTCGGGCCGGTCGTCCTTCCAGTTTGCCAGCCACTCCTCGTACGGCGACTCCTGCCCCCGGGCCGCCAGCGCTTCGTGAATTTTGAGAATTTTGGCCTTGGAGAATCCGTGCGAGTAGTACAGCTTCAGCGGCTGCCACGGCTCGCCCTGGTCGACGTAGCGCTCCGGGTCGCCGGCCGCCTCGAACGCCGCGACGGACACCTCGTGGCAGCGGATGTGATCCGGGTGCGGGTAGCCACCGTTCTCGTCATAGGTGATCAGCACGTGCGGCCGGAACTCGCGGACGATCTCGACCAGCGTGCCGGTCGACTCCTCCAGCGGGACGAGGGCGAAGCAGCCCTCCGGCAGCGGCGGCTTGGGGTCGCCCTCGGGCAGGCCCGAGTCGACGTAGCCGAGCCAGCGGTGCTCGACACCGAGGATGCGCGCGGCCTCGGCCATCTCCTCGCGCCGGATGGCCGCCATGTTCTCGGCGACGCCGGGCTGGTCCATGGCCGGGTTGAGGATGCTGCCGCGCTCCCCTCCGGTGCAGGTGACCACCATGACCTCGTGTCCCTCGGCCACGTATCTGGCCAGCGTCGCGGCGCCCTTGCTCGACTCGTCGTCCGGGTGCGCGTGCACCGTCATCAGCCGCAACTTCTCCGTCATGGAGCTGGTCCCCTCTCTGGGTCTGCACTGCCCGGCCCACGCGCGAGTACGCCGGACCCCCGAGCGATAATCAACGTGGAGTCAATGGTTCATTGTTCCCGCCACCCCGACAGTTCCGATCGTGCGGGTGATGAGGTCAGCAACATCTAGGAGGCCGCATGGCAGCCCCGGGCACACCGGCCGGTCGGTACGGCACGCCGATGCCGCGGTCGCGGCGACGCTGGGTCTACTGGTCGTTGCTGGGTGTCTTCCTCGTCGCGGGCGGCGTGGTGGCCTATGTCGGGTACGAGAATCTGGGCGCGACCCCGATCGACGCCGAGGTGTCGACCTATCATGTGGTGAACGATCATGAGCTCGACGTGACCTTCACGGTGACCCGCGACCACCCCGGTCAGGCGGCCGACTGCATCCTGGACGCGCCCGCCTCGGACGGCTCCGAAGCGGGCCGACGCGAGGTTTATGTCCCAGCTGGTGAGAATGTCGGCACGTTGTCGACGAGTTTGCAAACAGACGAACGCGCGACGACCGCCGAGTTCTACGGTTGCTCCTACCAGGTCCCCGGTTACCTCACCAAATCCATGCCGCCAAGCGGGTGATCTGCGGGTTCTTAGCAGCAGATCAGCGAAAAAGTGGCGGCTGGCCACCTCGTCACCGTGTTACCCTGAAAGGGCAGCACGGCCCCGGCGTGGGCCGTGTTTTTTCCGTTCCGGGCCCACGGGTCGGGAACAGTCAGCCCGTAACCCTCGGGCTGGATGGGACGAGGAGTTGGTGACCATGAGCGAAACCCAGGTGACCTGGCTGACCCAGGAGGCCTACGACCGGCTCAAGCAGGAGCTTGATGAGCGGATCGGCAATCGCCCAGCCATGGCCGCCAAGATCAACGCCAGCCGCGAGGAGGGTGACCTCAAGGAGAACGGGGGTTACCACGCGGCTCGTGAGGAGCAGGGTCAGGAAGAGGCCCGGATCCGTCAGCTCCAGGAGCTGCTGCGGGACGCCAAGGTGGGCCAGGCGCCGACCACGAACGGCGTTGCCGAGCCGGGCATGGTGCTGACCGTCAGGTACGGCGGCGACGACGAGACCGAGGAGTTCCTGCTGGCCACCCGTGAGGAAGGCGCGCACGGGGCGATGGAGGTCTACTCGCCGAGTTCGCCGCTGGGCCAGGCGCTGCTGGGCGCGAAGAACGGGGAAACCCGCGAGTACACGCTGCCCAACGGCAACGTCATGAAGGTGACGTTGCTCAAGGCCGTGCCCTATCACGACTGATCAGCGTTTCCGCGCGTCGGTCAATTAATCGACTTAACGCACAAGGTCGATAAATCTTTTGTCGACCTGGGTGGCGCGCGGCCATTTTCTTATCATTTCAACAGGTTCCGGCCAGCTGATTGGCCGGGCCTGTTGAATGCTTTTTCCAGCAGTGGGCGGGACCGGGGCGGGACCGGTGTGGACAGTGCGATCGAGGTACTCAGCCGCTGCACACCGGTGACGTCCACCACGTCGTCGATGACGCGTTGCAGGTCGGCGTTGGACCGAGCGACCATCCGCACCAACAGGTCGCCCTGGCCGGTGGTGGCGTGCACCTCGCACACCTCGGCGATGGCGGACAGTCCCGCGATCACCTCGGCCCGCCTGCCCTGCGCGATCTCCAGCACGGCGAACGCGGTCAGGCCGTAGCCCATCGCGGCGAGGTCCAGGTCGGGCGGGAAACCGCCGAGCACGCCCCGGGTCACGAGCTTGTCCAGCCGCGCCTGAACGGTGCCGCGCGCGACGCCGAGCCGGCGCGAGCACTCCAGCACGCCGAGCCTGGGCTCGTCGGTGAGCAGCAGCAACAGCCGGGCGTCGAGTTCGTCGAGCGGCTCGGTTGGTTCGTCGAGTGGCGTGGACATGGGAACCTCCTGGTCAGCTTGTCCACTATGACAGGTCGATCACGGCATTAACTGGTCAGGTTGCCCAGCAAAATCGGTGTCGCTTGCACATCTTGCACGACAGTTTGATGCTTTTGCTTATGACCGAGACGCTGAACACCCCCATGGACGACGTGAGCTTCGAGGCGCTCAAGCAACTCGTCGGGCTGGTCGACTACGACGCGTCGACCGACCCGTTCCCGGTGAAGGCCATGGACGCGGTGGTGTTCGTGGTCGGCAACGCGACCCAGACCGCCTGGTACTACCAGCACGCCTTCGGCATGCGGGTGGTCGCGTACTCGGGCCCGGAGACCGGCAACCGCGACCACAAGTCGTTCGTGCTGAAGTCCGGCTCGGCGCGGTTCGTGATCAACGGCGCGGTGCGACCGGAGAGCACGCTGGCCGACCATCACCGCAAGCACGGTGACGGCGTCGTCGACCTCGCCATGGAGGTCGCGGACGTGGACAAGTGCGTGACCCACGCCCGCAAGATGGGCGCGACCGTGCTGGTCGAGCCGCACGACGTGAGCGACGAGCACGGCACCGTGCGCACCGCGGCGATCGCCGCGTACGGCGACACCCGGCACACGCTGATCGACCGGAGCAACTACACCGGTCCCTACCTGCCCGGATACGAGGCTCGCGAGGACAACACGCCGCGGCCGGCGGGCGCGCCGAAGCGGTTGTTCCAGGCGGTCGACCACTGCGTCGGCAACGTCGAACTGGGCAAGATGGACTACTGGGTGGACTGGTACAACCGCGTGATGGGCTTCGTGAACATGGCGGAGTTCATCGGCGACGACATCGCCACCGACTACTCGGCGCTGATGAGCAAGGTGGTGTCCAACGGCAACCACCGGGTGAAGTTCCCGCTCAACGAGCCCGCGGTGAGCAAGCGCAAGTCGCAGATCGACGAGTACCTGGAGTTCTACGACGGTGCCGGCTGCCAGCACATCGCGCTGGCCACCGGCGACATCATCGCCACCGTGGACGCGATGCGCGCGGCGGGCGTGCAGTTCCTGGACACCCCGGACTCCTACTACTCCGACGACGAGCTGCGGGCGCGGATCGGCGAGGTCCGGGTGCCGATCGAGGAGTTGCAGAAGCGCAAGATCCTGGTCGACCGGGACGAGGACGGCTACCTGTTGCAGATCTTCACCGCGCCGATCGGCGACCGGCCGACGGTGTTCTACGAGCTGATCGAGCGGCACGGGTCGCTTGGCTTCGGCAAGGGGAATTTCAAGGCGCTGTTCGAGGCGATCGAGCGCGAGCAGGAGCGGCGCGGCAACCTCTGAGCGCCCGCGGCACCGGCACGGGGCGCCGGTGCGGTGCGGGAGGGCGGTCCTGGGGCGCGGGGCCGCCCTTCGGCATGTTCCGGGAATGGCCGGCCAGGCGGACGGCGGTCAGGGGGCGGCGGTCAGGGGATGACTGTGTAGCCGGCGGCTTGGAGGGCCTGGGTGAGCAGGGTGCAGTGGTCCGCGCCGCGGGTTTCCAGGTCGAGGGCCACTTCGGCCTCGCCGAGGCGCAGGGCGCCGGAGACCCGGGAGTGCTCGACGTCGACCACGTTGGCGCCGAGTTCGCTGACCTTGGCGAGCAGTGCGGCCAGCGAGCCAGGCTGGTCCGGGATGCGCAGGCGCAGCGCGAGATAGCGGCCGCCCGCCTTCATGCCGTGCTGGATGATCTGCAACAGCAGCAGCGGGTCGACGTTGCCGCCGGAGAGGACCGCGACCACCGGCGGGGTGAACCGGCCGGGGTGTTGCAGCAGGGCGGCGACGGTGGCCGCGCCGGCCGGTTCGACCACGAGTTTGGCGCGTTCGATGCACAGTAGGACCGCGCGGGACAGCGACTCCTCCGTCACCGTGACCACGTCGTCGACCAGCCGTTCCACGTGTCCGTAGGTGACCTGGCCGGGTTCGGCGACCGCGATGCCGTCGGCCATGGTCGATACGGTGCCCAGTTTGACCGGGGCGCCGTGGGCCAGCGAGGGCGGGAACGCGGCGGCCTGTTCGGCCTGGACGGCGACGACCTGGACATCGGGGCGAAGGGCCTTGACGGCGACGCCGACGCCGCCTGCGAGGCCGCCGCCGCCCGCGGCGATGAGCACGGTGCCGACCTGCGGGACCTGTTCCAGGATCTCCAGGCCGACGGTGCCCTGGCCGGCGATGACGTCCGGGTGGTCGAACGGATGGATGAACACCGCGCCGGTCGCGTCGGCGAACGCGCGGGCCTTGGCCAGGGTCTCGTCGAAGGTGGCGCCGTGCAGGTGCACCTGGGCGCCGTAGGAGCGGGTCGCGGCGATCTTGGGCAGCGGCGCCTTGTTCGGCATGAACACGGTCGCCTTGGTGCCGTGCAGCGACGCGCCGAGGGCGACGCCCTGGGCGTGATTGCCGGCGCTGGCCGCGACCACGCCCGCCGCGCGCTCGGCCTCGGTGAGGCCATGGATGCGCACGTACGCGCCGCGAATCTTGAACGAGCCGGTGCGTTGCAGGTTCTCGCACTTGAGGTAGACCGGGCCATCATTGGTCGCGGCGAGCACGCTGGAGAACGTCACCGGGGTTTCCCGGAGCACTCCGCGCAACAGCTCGCGAGCTGCGACGACCTGCTCAACACTGACCAGTTCCATGGCGCGATCCTGCCAGGTGGCAGCGCGCGCGACGCCCAGCCGAGCGGAACGGGTACGCTCGGTCACACGACCGGTGCGGTGCGGGCAGGCACTGATGCCCGGTCGAGCCCTCCACAGGGGGTGCGTCCCCTTGTCGCAGAGGGGGCTTCTCGGGTCGCAGTCGTCGGGTTCAGGAGGTCGAATGGCACTCGTGGCACGTGCCGCCGGAGTGCTTCCCCTTATCGCCTCGGTGGTAGCCGCCGCCGCGCTCGCGGGCGCCGCGGTGTTCACCGTTGCCCAGGCAGGCTGCTCCGCTCCTGGGCACTACGTGACGAGCAACGGCCAGGTGGTCCTCGTCGGCGGTTGTCTGGACCGCGACGACCTGACCACCGGCACCAACAACAATCTCGCGGGCAACGCGGACAGCGTGCACCCGCAGGTCCGGCCGTAGGCCGCGCCGGCTGCCCGAGGGCAGCCGGCTGGCCCGCCGGAGAGCGTCAGCTCAGCCGAGCGCCTCGCGGAGGTCCTCGACCAGGTCGGTCGCGTCCTCGATGCCGACCGAGAGCCGCACCAGATCCGCCGGCACCTCCAGCGCCGAACCCTCGGTGCTGGCATGCGTCATCCGGCCCGGGTGTTCGATCAGCGACTCGATCCCGCCGAGCGACTCGGCCAGGGTGAACACCTTCGTCCGCGCGCACACCGCGAGTGCCGCGTCCACGCCGCCCGCGACGGTGAAGGAGACCATGCCGCCGAAGCGGGCCATCTGCTTGGCCGCGACCTCGTGACCGGGGTGGTCGGCAAGGCCCGGGTAGAAGACCCTGGTCACCTTGGCGTGGCCGGTGAGGAAGTCCACGACACGCTCGGCGTTGTCGCAGTGGCGTTCCATCCGCACCGCGAGCGTCTTGACGCCGCGCAGGGTCAGCCACGCGTCGAACGGGCCGGGCACCGCGCCGCCGCCGTTCTGCAGGAACGCGACCTGCTCGATCAACTCCTGCTCCGAGGTGACAACGGCACCGCCGACGACGTCGGAGTGGCCGCCCAGGTACTTGGTCGCCGAGTGCACGACCACGTCGGCGCCGAGTTCGAGGGGCTGCTGCAGGTACGGGGACGCGAACGTGTTGTCCACGACCAGCCGCGCGCCCGCCTCGTGCGCAACGCCTGCGAGCGCGGCGATGTCGGCGATGTTGAGCAGCGGGTTGGTGGGCGTCTCGCACCAGATCAGCCGGGTGTTCGGCCGGATCGCGGCGCGGACGGCGGCGATGTCGGAGAGTTTCACCGGGGTGTGCTCGATGCCCCAGTGGCTCAACACCTTGTCCACCAAGCGGAACGTGCCGCCGTAGGCGTCGTCCGGGATGATCAGGTGGTCGCCGGGGCGGCAGGTGGCGCGGATCAGCACGTCACTGGCTGCCATGCCGGAGGCGAAGGCGCGGGCGTGAGCGCCGCCTTCCAGGGAGGCGAGGCACTCCTCGAGTGCGGTCCTGGTGGGGTTGGCGGTCCGGGAGTACTCGTAGCCGCCGCGCGTGCCGCCGACGCCGTCCTGGGCGTAGGTGGAGGTGGCGTAGATGGGCACGATCACCGAGCCGGTGGTCGGGTCCGGGGCCTGACCGGCGTGGATCGCGCGGGTCGCGAAACCGGGCTTGGCCGGCCGTGCACTGTCCGTCATGGACCAAGCCTACGTCGCGTTGCCTCGCCCCGGCGGGGCCGGGGCGAGGTGCGTCACGTCAGGAGTGCGATTTTCACCACTGTTGCGGCGGATTGGTCGGCGGCTGCTGCGGGAAGCCACCGGGGTTGGACGGCGGGTAGTTGCCGCCCTGCTGGGGAAAGCCGCCCTGCTGCGGGAAACCGCCCGGTGCGGAGGGCGGAAAGCCTTGCTGCTGCGGGTAACCCGGCTGCTGGCCGTACGCCTGCTGTTGCGGCGCCTGGTATCCGAAGCCCGCAACCGGCGTGACCACGCCGGAGACCGGACCGTTCCGGTAGGCGAGGTAGCGACCGCTGACCGGAACGATGGCAAGAATGAAGGTGGCGATGGCCGGGATCGAGTAGATGAACCCGACGCCGATGGCTCCCGCTGCCACCCCGCCGGTGCGCGCGTCGTTGTACTGGTTCTGGAGCAGGGCCGAGAAGCTGCTGCCGATCATGGCGGAGACGGTGACCAGACAGGCGACCACGACGACGCAGCCGACGATGATCAGCCAGCGCCCCGGCGGCTTGCCGGCGAAGACCAGGCCGGCGCCGACGAGCAGGGCGAGCGCCGAGACGAAACCGCCGATCAGCGCGAGGTAGATGCTGGTGGTGACGACGCCCGGTGTCTGGCTGTCGATCAGGCCGACTCCGTTGATGCCACCGATGCCGGCGAAGACGCTGAACAAGCCGCCCGCGATCGACAGGCCGGCCGCGGTGAGGACCGCGCCACCGCTGGGTCGGTAGCTCGGATCGCCGCCCGCCGACGGATAATTCGGTGTCGGCATGGATCCCCCGGGGTAAGACACGATTCGGCCCTCCAGCCAGCTGTCAAGACATTCACGGCACCGTACCCAACACAGCAGCTCCCGGCGAGGCCGAGAGCTGCTGTGTTGGGGGAAACTCCACTATTCGTAATCGAACCGTGTTACCCGGTCCGGCTCACCACTGCTGCGGCGGCTGCTGGCCGTACCCGCCGGGCTGGCCGGGCTGCTGCGGGAAGCCACCGGTACCCGGGCCGCCCTGCGGGAAACCGCCGGTACCCGGCTGGCCGGGCTGGCCGTAACCGGGCTGCTGCTGTTGCGGGGCACCGTAGCCGGGCTGCTGCGGCGCTACGTAGGGCTGCTGCGGCTGCTGCGGCGCGCCGTAGGGCTGCTGCGGCTGGGCGCCGTAGGGCGCGGGCTGGCCGTAGGGCTGCTGGCCGAACCCGCCCGCCTGACCCGCGAACGAAGGCGTCGCGGCGCCGGGCAGGCCGAGGTAGCCCTTGGTCGCCGGGAAGTAGCCGAGCACACCGGCGATCAGCGTGACGATGCCGGCGATCAGGTAGTAGACGACGTGACCGCTGAAGGCGTACTTGGCACCGAGGATGATCGCGAACACCGCGGTGATCAGGCCGGCGCCGGCGATCGCGTGGTGCGAGATTGCCGCCAGCGAGTTCTTCAGGAAGATGAGGACACCCGAGCCGATCACGACGAGACCGGAGATCAGGAACAGGATCACCGAGATCCAGATCAGCGCCAGGCTGGGCGCGGCGGGCGCGTTGGCCGCCGCGCTGTTGGCGGTCTGCATGCACGAGGTCGGGTCGGGCGACTGAGCGCAGATCGTCTGGATCTGCGACTGCGCGTCCGAGCTGGCGGAGGAGGCCGAACCGAGGTCGCTCATGTCGACGATCGCGAAGATGATCGTGATGATCGCCAGGATCCCGAGCACGCCGAGGAGCAGCCAGCTGAAGATCTGCGCGCTGGGCGCGGAGCTGCCGCCGGCACCCGGTGCGTAGGCGGGCTGGCCGTAGCCGGGCTGACCGTACGCGGGCTGACCGGGCTGCTGACCGTAAGCGGGCTGGCCGCCGAAGCCGGGCTGGACCGGCGCGGGCGCACCGTAAGCGGGCTGCTGTTGTTGCGGGGCACCGTAGCCGGGCTGCTGGCCGTAGGCGGGCTGCTGCGGCGCGCCGTAACCGGGCTGCTGGGCCTGCTGCGCGGCGAACGGGTCCGATGCGGGCTGCTGCGGCGCGGCTCCCCAACCGGGCGCTGCGGGCGGCGCCGCGGGCGGCGGGGTCGCGCTCGCGCCGCCGGTGTACTGGCCGTAGTTGGGCGGTTGTTGTCCGGGCTGCACCACCTGAGTGGCCTCGGGCGCGGGGTTAGCCGGCTGCTGCGGTGGCTGCTGACCAGGTCGAACCACCTGCGTCGGGCCGGAGCTGGCCAGCGCCGGGTCGCCGGCCTGACCGCCCTGCGGCTCCTGCACGGGCTGACCGCCCTGCCCCGGCTGGTTCTCGGGCGGCTGCGGAGCACTCATCGGGTTTCCAACTCCTTGGCTTGTGCCTCGACATGCTGTGACATGCGTGTCCGGGTAGACCTTGTGGTTAAGCTAGCCCATCCGGCAGTGCCTCGCTGCCAACCCCCACAACTTGGTATAACGCGTCGTTGACAGGCGCTGTCGATGCCCGGCTAACGGTTGGCGCGCCGAGATCTGAGAACCCCAGGCGCGCCAACGAAAGTGATCAGCGGGAGGAGTCCCGGCCGGCGAGGAAACCGAGCACGTCGTGCCGGGTCAACACGCCAGCGGGTTTGCCGTCCAGCAGTACGAGCGCACCGTCCGCGCTGGACAGTGCGGTCATCGCGGTGCCGATCGGCTCGCCCGAGCCGATGGTGGGCAGCGGAGCGGACATGTGCTGCTCGACCCGGTCCGCGAGTTGGGCCTTGCCGGCGAACAACGCCTCCAGCAGATCGCGTTCGACCACCGCGCCCGCGACCTCGGCGGCCATCACCGGCGGCTCCGCGCCGACGACCGGCATCTGCGAAACCCCGAACTCGCGCAGGATCGCGATGGCGTCCGCGACCGTCTCGTTGGGATGGGTGTGCACGAGGTCGGGCAGCGTGCCGTCCTTGCGCCGCAACACATCCCCGACGGTGGCGCCGGTGGAGTCGGGCGGCAGGAAGCCGTAGGAGGCCATCCAGCCGTCGTTGAACACCTTGGACAGATAGCCGCGACCGCCGTCGGGCAGCAGCACGACGACCACGTCGTCCGGGCCGAGCCGGGAGGCCAGGCGCAGCGCGGCGGCCGCGGCCATCCCGCAGGAACCGCCGACCAGCAGCGCTTCCTGCTGCGCGAGCCGCCGGGTGATGTCGAAGGAATCCGCGTCGGACACCGCGATGATCTCGTCGCAGATGTCGCGGTCGTAGGTGGTCGGCCAGAAGTCCTCGCCGACCCCTTCGACCAGGTACGGGCGGCCGGTGCCGCCGGAGTACACCGAGCCTTCCGGGTCGGCGCCGACGATCTGGACCCGGCCGCCGCTGATCTCCTTGAGGTAGCGACCGGTGCCGGTGATGGTGCCGCCGGTGCCGATGCCGGCGACGAAGTGGGTGATCCGGCCTTCGGTCTGCCGCCAGATCTCCGGGCCGGTCGAGTGGTAGTGACTGGCCGGGTTCTCCGGGTTGGCGTACTGGTTGGGTTTCCAGGCGCCGGGAATCTCGCGGACCAGCCGGTCCGACACGTTGTAGTAGGAGTCCGGGTGCTCCGGCGGGACCGCGGTCGGGCAGACCACGACACGCGCGCCGTATGCCTTGAGCACGTTGCGCTTGTCCTCGGAAACCTTGTCCGGGCAGACGAAGACACAGTGATAGCCCTTGCGCTGGGCGACCATGGCCAGGCCGACGCCGGTGTTGCCGGAGGTCGGTTCGACGATGGTGCCGCCCGGTTCGAGCTCGCCGCTCGCCTCGGCGGCCTCGACCATCCGGATGGCGATCCGGTCCTTCACGCTGCCGCCCGGATTGAGGTACTCGACCTTGGCGAGCACCAGCGGTGCGAGTCCTTCGGTGAGCGAGTTGAGCCGGACCAGGGGGGTGTCGCCCACCAGGTCGACAACGTGCTCGGCGTATTCCACGGGAGGGTTCCTTCCGCTGCGTTCTCCTACCAGGCGTGAGCCTAAGCGGACGGCCGGTGGTTCACCCAACTGCCGGCAGTAATGAGGTTGCGTGGAGGTCCGATATCTCTGATCATCCGAACTATCCATTTCGGGAACGGATGTGCTGCTTCCGTTGTTTGGATCGGGTGTCCAGGCAGTTGGGCTGGGGAGGTGGGCGATGTTCTGGAACCGAACGGTGCGGGTCACGGCCGTACTCGCCGGCACCCTGGGCGGCGTCACGAGCGCCGTGTACGGGGTGCTGAACAGGCAGAGCAAGTACGCGCAGCGCGTCATCGGCGAGCCGGAGGCACCGCCGCCGGTGGCCGACGGCCGGTACGCACCACCCGGTTGGACCGGGCCCGCCGACGCGGACGCCCTGCGGTTCGCGGTGATCGGCGACTCGCTGGCGGCCGGTCTGGGCGCCGAGACGGCCGAGGGCCTGCCCGGCGTGCTGCTGGCCAAGGGCCTCGCCGAGTCACTGGGCCAGCCGGTCGACCTGACCACGTACGCGATCGTCGGCGCGACGACCAAGGACATGATCGCCCAGGTCGACGAGGCCGTGGCGAACCCGCCGGACGTGGTGCTGATCGTGATCGGCGGCAACGACGTGACCGCCAAGATGTCGATCGGCGTGTCGGCCACGCTGCTCGGCGCCGAGGTCGCCCGGTTGCGCTCGGTCGGCGCCGGTGTCGTGGTCGGCACCTGCCCGGACCTGCTGCCGATCCGGCCGCTGCGCATTCCGCTGCGCTGGGTCGCCAGCGGCTGGAGCAGGCTGCTGGCCAGGGCGCAGGACCGGTCGGTGCGCAAGGCGGGCGGGCTGCCGGTCGCGCTGGGCGAACAGGTGTCGCCGGAGTTCCTGCACCGGCCGGAGGAGCTGTTCAGCTCGGACCACTTCCACCCGAACGGGGCCGGCTATTCGATCGCCAAGCGCGCGCTGCTGGAGCCGCTGGTGCTCGCGGCCGGTGGCGACGCGGTGGAGGAGCCGGCGCCGGAGCTGGTCACGCCCACGGTCCTGCCGATCGGCCGGGCCGAACCCGCCGCCAGCTGAGCTACCGCTAAGTAATTTACGGCCAGCATCACAGTCGTCGAGGGCAGCCTTCGTGACCGAATTGCGCGACACTGGAGCGCAATTCCCCAGCATCGTCACGAAGGAGTGCCGTCATGCCAGAGGCTGTGATCGTTGCCACCGCCCGTTCGCCGATCGGCCGCGCGGGCAAGGGCTCGCTGGTGAGCATGCGACCGGACGATCTGGCCGTGCGGATGGTGCGGGCCGCCCTGGACAAGGTGCCGCAGCTCGACCCGAACCAGATCGACGACCTGATGCTGGGCTGCGGCCTGCCCGGCGGCGAGCAGGGCTTCAACATGGGCCGGGTCGTCTCGGTCCTGCTCGGCTACGACGACGTGCCCGGCTGCACGGTCACCCGGTACTGCGCGTCCAGCCTGCAGACGACCCGGATGGCGCTGCACGCCATCAAGGCCGGCGAGGGCGACGTGTTCATCTCGGCGGGTGTGGAGACGGTGTCCCGGTTCGACAAGGGCAGCTCCGACTCGTGGCCGGACACCCGCAATCCGCTGTTCGCGCAGGCCGGTGAGCGCGGCACCGCGCAGGCCACCGCGCAGGAGCAGGAGTGGCACGACCCACGCCAGGACAGCGCGGTGCCGGATGTCTACATCGCGATGGGCCAGACCGCGGAGAACCTGGCGCTGGCCAAGAACATCTCTCGACAGGAGATGGACGAGTTCGGCGTGCGCTCGCAGAACCTGGCCGAGAAGGCGATCGCGGACGGCTTCTGGGCTCGCGAGATCGTGCCGGTGACCCTCCCCGACGGCACCGTCGTCGACTCGGACGACGGCCCGAGGGCGGGCGTCAACTACGAGAAGACCTCCCAGCTCAAGCCGGTGTTCCGGCCGAACGGCCGGGTGACCGCCGGCAACTGCTGCCCGCTCAACGACGGCGCGGCCGCGCTGGTGGTCATGTCCGACACCAAGGCCAAGGAGCTGGGCATCACGCCGCTGGCGCGGATCGTGTCGACCGGCGTGTCCGGCCTGTCCCCGGAGATCATGGGTCTCGGCCCGGTCGAGGCGTCGCGGCGCGCGCTGGCCAGGGCCGGCAAGACCGTGGCCGACATCGACCTGTTCGAGATCAACGAGGCGTTCGCCGCGCAGGTCATCCCGTCGTACCAGGAGATCGGCATCCCGCTGGACAAGCTCAACGTCAACGGCGGCGCGATCGCGGTCGGCCACCCGTTCGGCATGACCGGCGCGCGCATCGCCACCACGCTGATCAACTCGCTGCAGTTCCACGACAAGCAGTTCGGCCTGGAGACCATGTGCGTCGGCGGCGGCCAGGGCATGGCCATGGTGCTGGAGCGCCTCAGCTGAATTTCCTCGGCGGGCCGGTCCTTTCCGGCCCGCCGAGTCGCGCCTTTAAATTGGCACAGTTACAGCTGTGCCAGGTAGAACCGGGTGCCCTGGTTGTCGACGCACTCGCTGGACCGGCCGTAGGGCTGGGACTGCGGCTCCTCGGCCGTGCCGCCGGCCGCACGCACCTTCGCCACCGCGGCGTCGATGTCCTCGACCACGTACTGCGGCACGATCGTGGTGTCGGCGTGACCGCCGGACAGGCCGGCCAGCGGCCGCACTCCGTCGATGCTGAACCGGTCGCCGCCGGAGCGACCCTGCGAAAAGTGCCAGCCGAACACCTCGCCGAAGAAGGCGCGGAACCGCGCGGTGTCGGCAACCTCGAAGGTCAGGTAGACGATCTCGCCGGTGCCCGCGTCCGGCGCGGGGCCGCGCTCGGCAACCGGCGACTGGTAGACCGAGAACGCCATACCCTGGTCGTCCGCGCAGTTCGCGGCCAGTCCGTACGGCGCGTCGATCGGCTCGTCCGCGGTACCGCCCGCCGCGCGGACCTTCGCCACCACGGCCTTGGTGTCGTCGACGGCGAACGCGAGCGCCGCCGTGGTCCGCTCCTGCCCGCCCCACAGGCCCATGTGCTGGTGGGGCAGGCCGACGACCTGCCTGCCCTGCTCGACGCTGCCCTGCTCGAACCGCCAGCCGAGCACGTCGGCGTAGAAGGTCTCGGCGCGGGTCACGTCCGGCAGCATCAACGACGCGTAGCCGATGTCGCCCTCGACCGGCTGGGCAACCTTGGTCTCACTGCTCATGTTCTCTCCTGTTCCGTGCAGCAGGGTCTGCGCCAGCCGGGCGCGCAGCGCTGCCGCGAAGGTCGGGTCGGGGTCGACGGGCAGCACCGGTTCGTAGAGCGCGTCGAGCGGATCGTGCGTCATCGTCCGGCCCTCCCCTCGTTTTCCGGCCGAGTTCTGTCCGCATAGGACCGTCGAAATGCGATTCTGGCCCGTACCAGCAGGGCTTCGGTGGCGTGCACCGTCCGTCCGAGATGCTGCGCGACCTCGGGCACGGGCAGGCCGTCGAGGTAGCGCAGGGTCAGCGCGGCCCGGTGCTGATGGGCGAGCCTGGCCAGGATCTCCTTGGCCAGCAACGCATCCAGCTCCTGCTCCCAGGGGTCGACGCAGTCCGCCTGCTCCCCCGCCAGCACGCGCAGCCCGCGTTCGTCGCGTTCGGACGCTCGCCAGTGGTCGACGAGCTTGTGCCGGGCGATGCCGATCAGCCAGGCCGTGGTCAGCGTCTCCGGCGGATTCGTGCGCAGCGCGTGCACCGCGGCCAGGAACGTCTCGGAGGCGAGGTCCTCGGCCAGTGCCACCTGCCGGCACCGGGCCAGCAGGTAGCCGTAGACCTCGGGCAGCGCGGTGTCGTAGAGGTCGAGCAGGGCGACGCCCGGCTCCGGCACCGTGGCCGGCCGCGAACTCACCTGTCCACCTCCTCGACCCACCGTTGTCGACACTTACATCAACACATCGGTCGGCGGCGCGAAACTCCGACGCTGCTGGGCCGAGATTTTTCTCGACCGTTCTACTGTGATGCGGTGCATACTGCCGATTCCGCTGGTCAGCGACCCTCGCCGCATCCCCGATCCGGGCCGCGCAGGCGTGGCCTCACCTGGGTGGTGACCGTGCTGGCCGCGCTGCTGGTGCTCGTCGCGGCCGCCGGCACCTACGTCGGCCTGCGCTACCGCGCCGCGAACGACGCGTTGACCACCGAGCGAGCGCTGGACTCGGCGCGCACGGCGGCGTCGGCGGCGGGCGCCCGGTACGCGGTCGACCTGAGCAGCTACGACTACCGGAGCCTGGACCGCAGCTTCGGCGAGGTGATCGCGCACTCCACCGACGCGTTCGCCCAGCAGTACCGCCAGTTCAGCGGCGGGCTGCGGGCCGCGCTGGTCAGCGAGAAGTCGGTCGCGACAGGGCAACTGCTCAATGTGGCAGTGGAATCGGCCGATCCGACCAGGGTGTCGCTGCTGGTCTTCGTGGACCAGAGCGTCAGCAACACCAGCACCGGCACGCCTCAGGTCAACCACAACCGGATGGAGCTGACCCTGCTCGACGTGGCCGGAACATGGAAGATCGACCAGGTCCAGTTGCGCTGAACCTGGCCGATCAGGGAAAAGTTCTAGTTACCGCGTTGCAGGTAGGACAGCAGGCGCAGGATCTCCAGGTACAGCCAGACCAGGGTGACGGTCAGGCCGAACGCGGCGTACCAGGCCCACCGTGCCGGCATGCCGGAGCGGATCATCCGGTCCGCCTGGTCGAAGTCGAGCAGCAGGTTGAACGCGGCGATACCGATGATCACGACGCTGATCACGATGGACAGCGGGCTGCCGTCCCGGATGCCCAGGTTGACGCCGAACATGCCGACCACGAAGTTGGCCAGTAGCACGATCACCACGCCGAAGGTCGCGCCGATGACCCACTTGGTCAGGCGCGGGGTGACCCGGATCGCGCCGGTCTTGTAGACCACCAGCATCGCCACGAACACGCCGAACGTGCCGGCGATGGCCTGGAAGGCGATGCCCGGGTAGATGTTGTCGAACAGTTCGGTGATCGCGCCGAGCACGATGCCCTCGGCCGCGGCGTAGCTGAGCACCAGCGCCGGGCTCGGGGTGCGCTTGAAGATGACGATCAGCGCGAGCACGAGGCCGACGATGGCCGCGGGGGCGGCCAGCCAGTAGGCGTGGGTGAAAATCGTCACGATGCCGGTGACCAGGGCGAGGCCGAGCGTGATCGCGGTCTTGGTGACCACGTCATCGATGGTCATCGGCCGTTCGACGGCACCGGACTGCTGGTAGGCGACGCCGTAACCACCAGGACCGCCGGGTCCACCGGGGCCCGCGTAGCCCGGCTGGGCGCCGTAGTTGCCGTATCCGGGCGTGCCCGCCTGCGGATCGAAACCGACATAGTTCCCCGTGCCCCGCGGCAGGTTGCGGAAGGCGGGGTTGCTGGTCGATCGCACCTGATCCTCCTGTGCTTTCCTACGCGTCGAACGCGTTCCAACTACTTCAACGGTTCGCGTTGTCGGCAGGTTCCCTGGTGATCGGCGCCAGCCTACTCATAGCCCCAGGGCACAGGAGGGCTACGGCTCGACCAACCGCGCTCCGAGGCGGGCCAGGGAAACGCTGAGCGGCTGGAAGAAATCGGTCGTACCGTCCCCACCGGACACCGTGCCCAACCCGGTCGAACCCGTGAACAGTGGGCCGCCGCTGTCGCCGTGATCGGTGTGCACATTGGTCTGGATCAGGCCGTTCACCACGTCGCCGTTGCCGTAGTCGACGGTCTGGTCGACACCGGTGACCTGGCCGCAGGTGAGGCCGGTGGCCAGCCCTGCCGCGCACACGTTCTCACCGACCGTCGCGGTGCCGACCGAGGTGATCGGCTGCTCGGTGCCGTCGTAGCGGTCGATCGCGGCGGGCGCGTCGCCGGACTCGTTGCGGATCAGGCCGAAGTCGGTGCCCGGGAAGTCGGACGAGACCGACGGGCCGAGGCCGTCCCAGTAGGGCAGGCCCTGGGTGCAGTGGCCGGCGGTGAGCACGTAGTCCTGGTCGCCCTTGGTCACGTTGAAGCCGGCCGAGCAGAGGATGTCGCTGGTGCGGATCTGGTCGCCGCCGAGCACCTGCTCGGTGAACGCGCCGGGCACGCGCACGACCTTCACCATGTCGCCGTACCGCCGTGCGGTGGCCAGCAGCCGCCGCACGCCCGCGGCCGGCGCCTGGTTCGACACCGTCAGCACGAACTGGTGGGCCTGCTGGTCGATCCCCCAGGCCGTGTTCGGCGTGGGCGGCAGCCCGGTGAAGACCTGCCGCACGGTGCTCAGCTCGGCGAGCGTGTACCGGAGCAGACCCGAGTTGGGCGCGGGCACGAGGTGGGAGTTGAGGTCGGTGGGCGCGGCGAAGGCGCGGTCACCGGACGCGCTCGCCGACGGCGCGAACCCGACCACGGCGGCGGCCGTGCCGAGGGCGCTCGCGGCCACCACGGCGGCCACGACGGTCAGGGCCCGGCGGCGCCGGGGAGTCAGCCGAATCAGTTTCGCGATCACAGTGCGTTGACGCTACGGGGACCATGACCAGGGAAATCTGTCGGGGTGCGGGCAAAAACACACTCTCAGTAACTTTATCCCTCGATCGAGGGATTCTCAGCAGGCGACAGTGAAGATCGGCACCCGGGATGGACGCGGCACCATGGCAGCCGCGAGAATCACCGGACCAGGGCCCGGGTTCGAACGAGCAGTCTGAGCAGCGGCAACGAGGAGCGGACATGGCGACGTATCTGGTGACCGGCGCGACCGGGCTGATCGGGCGGCATGTCGTCGACGAGCTGCTGCGGCGGGACGAAACCGACCGCGTGCTGGTCCTCACTCGTTCGAGTTCACTCGATCGGTTGGACGCATTGCGGCACCGCTGGCCGAACGCGGACCGGGTCGAACCGGTCATCGGGGACCTCGGCAAGCCTCTGCTCGGCATCGAGGAAGCCACCCTCCAGGGCCTGATCGACCAGGTCGACCACGTCATCCACCTGGCGGCGCTCTATGACATCACCGCGGACGACGAGGAGAGTGTGCTGGCCAACGTGGAGGGCACCCGCAACGTGGTCGCGGTCGCCTCGGCCATCCGCGCCGGGTGTCTGCACCACGTGTCCTCCGTCGCGGTCGCCGGCGACTACCACGGCGAGTTCACCGAGGACATGTTCGACGAGGGCCAGCGGCTGCTCACCCCGTACCACCGCACCAAGTTCGCGGGCGAGGAGCTGGTCCGCGAACAGCACGACGTGCCGTGGCGGGTGTACCGGCCGGCCATCGTGGTGGGCAACTCGAAGACCGGCGAGATGGACAAGATCGACGGCCCGTACTACGTCTTCCCGGCCATCTCGCGGCTCGCCGGTCTGCCCAAGCTGCCGGTAGTGCTGCCCGACCTCGGCAACACCAACGTGGTGCCGGTCGACTACGTGGCCGCGGCCATGGTGCACCTGGTCACCGAGCCGGGCCTGGACGGTCGGACCTTCCACCTGGTCAACTCGAAGCCGCAGCCGATCACCCAGGTCTACGACGCGTTCGCGCGCGCTGCCGGTGCGCCGACGGTGACCGCGCAGCTGTCCAAGGGCCTGTCCGACCCGCTGCTCAGGCTGGCCGAACTCCTCGACTGGGTGCCCGGCGCGACCATCGCCCGCGACGCGGTGCTGGACCGGCTGGGCATCCCGCCGGTCGTCGTCTCGGTGTCCGAGTTCCACGCCACCTTCGACTCGGCCGCGACCGAGCGGGCGCTGGCCGGCAGCGGCATCGAGGTCCCGCCGCTGGCGGACTACGCGAGCGTGCTGTGGCGCTACTGGCGCGAGCACCTCGACCCGTTCCGCGCCCGCCGGCACGGCCAGGGCGGCGAACTGGACGGGCGGCGCATCGTGATCACCGGCGCGTCCTCGGGCATCGGCCGGTCGACCGCGCTGCGCGTCGCCGAGTTGGGCGGCATCCCGCTGCTGGTCGCGCGGCGCGCGCCGGAACTGGAGGAGTTGCGCGACGAGATCCGCGCGCAGGGCGGCGACGCCTACGCCTACCCGTGCGACCTGACCGACGAGGAGTCGGTGAACAAGGCGGTCGCGGCCATGCTCGCCGAGCACGACGGCGTGGACATGCTGGTCAACAACGCGGGCCGGTCCATCCGCCGCTCGGTCGCCCGCTCCTACGACCGGTTCCACGACTACGAGCGCGCCATGGCGATCAACTACTTCGGCGCGGTCCGGCTGATCCTGGCGCTGCTGCCGCAGATGACCGAACGCCGCTTCGGACACATCGTGAACGTGTCGTCGATCGGCGTGCAGGGCATCGCGCCGCGCTTCTCCGCCTACGTCGCGTCCAAGGCCGCGCTGGACTACTTCAGCAAGATCGTGGCCACCGAGACGCACGGCGCCGGCATCACCTTCACCACGGTGCACATGCCGCTGGTGCGCACCCCGATGATCCGGCCGACCAAGATCTACGAGGCGTTCCCGGCGAAATCGCCATCGCAGGCCGCGGACATGGTGATCAAGGCGCTGGTCGAGCGGCCCAAGCACATCGGCACACCGACCGGCGCGACCATGCAGTTCACCTACGCGATCGCGCCCGGCCTCGTCGACGCCATCGCCTACCAGGCGTACCGGATCTTCCCGGACTCGACGGCGGCGGGCGGCGGGGGCGGCACGATCAAGCTGGGCAAGGGCGAACAGCAGTTGACCAGGCTGGCCACGACGATCGCCAAGCTCACGAAGGGCTTCCACTGGTGACCGGCACCGTGATCGCGGTGAGCACGTAGCCGTCGCGGACCAGGTAGCGGCCGGCGAATCCGGTCAGCGGCGGCCCGCCGTCGGTCACCGCGCCGTCGATCAGCAGACGCACCGAGAACGTGCCGTCCGCCGGGTCGATGGTGATGTGCGCGTCCTCGAAGCCGAGCCAGCGGCCGGTCAGCGGGAACCACGCCTTGTACGTGCTCTCCTTGGCGCTGAACAGCAACCGGTCCCAGTGCGTTTCGGTGCCGAGCCGGTGCAGCATGATCCGTTCCTGTGGCAGCGTCACCGCCTCCAGCACGCCCTCGGGCAGCCGGTCGTGCTCCTCGGCGTCGATGCCGACCGAGCGGATCTTGCCGACGTCGGCGACCGCGGCCGCGCAGTAGCCCGCGGTGTGCGTCATGCTGCCGACCACCCCGTCCGGCCACAGCGGCTGGCCCTTGGGGCCGCGCAGGATCGGCACCGGCGGCACGCCGATCCTGGCCAGCGCGCGCCGCGCGGCCGTGCGCACGTTGGTCACTTCCAGCCTGCGCTTGCGCACCGCGCGCGCGACCAGGTCCTCCTCCTCGGGAAGCAGCGCCGCGGTCGGGTCGGCCCCGACGATGTCCTCGGCCGCGACCTCGGCCGGCAGCAGTTCCGCGATCACGGGTTGTCCTTGGTGGCTCTGTTGTACGGCACCCTGGTCGGGTCGCCGGGAATGATGCGGCGCAACGGTTCCGGCGGATTCGGGCGGCGCTGCCACTCGCGCGGATAGCCGACCGACACCTCCTCGAACCGGACGCCGTCGTACTCCAGCGTCACCGGAATGTGCAGGTGGCCGTAGACCGCGACGGCGGCGCGGAAACGCAGATGCCAGTCGGCGGTACGTTCGGTGCCGCACCACATCGCCAGGTGCGGGTGGCGCAGCATCCTGGTCGGGCCGCGGTGCAGCGGGAAGTGCGTGATCAGCACGGTGCGCAGGTCCTCGGGCAGCGCGGCCAGCCTGCGCTCGGTCGACTCGACCCGCGCGGCGCACCAGTCCTGCCGGCTCGGGTACGGGTCCGGGTGCAGCACCATCTCGTCGCTGAACACCAGGCCGCGTTCGTAGGCGTAGGCAAGGCCCTGCTCGATCGTCCGGTGCTCGGGCAGCCGGAAGCTGTAGTCGTAGAGCAGGAACAGCGGAGCGACCACAAAGGACTCCTGCTCGGTTCGCCAGATCGGGTACTCGTCCTCGGGCGTGACCACGCCGAGTGCCCGGCAGCGCTCGACCAGATGTTCGTAACGGGCCACGCCGCGCACCTTGATCGGATCGTCCGGCGTTGTCCACAATTCGTGGTTTCCCGGTGTCCAGATCACCTTTTCGAAACGATCGACCAGCCGCTTCAGCGTTTCCTCGATGGCCGCCGACGTCTCCGCGATATCGCCCGCGACGATCAGCCAGTCGCCGTCCGCCTCGGGCCGGATGCGGTCGAGCATCTCGGCGTTGCCCTTGTGCGTGACATGCAGATCACTGGTGGCGAGCAAGGATGGGGACGACACCCGACCAGGCTACCGGCGCAGCCCGGGACAGGTTCTCGCGTTAGGGGATACGTCCGGTCGGGCCAATAACGGCGAGCCACTTACCGGGGGCACACGCGGATCGCGTAACGTCGAAGCATGGCGCGTCCGGAAGACCGTGAACTCGTTCCCCTCAAGCCCGGCTTCGACGTGGTGTGGCACGGTTTCGACCGGGTCCAGGTGAAACAATACCTTGATGATCTCGACGCCGAGATCAAGCTGCTCGCAGCCGACCGCGACGCGGCACTCTCCCAGGTCGCCGACCTGACCGAGCAGCTGACCGCGTCCCATGCGCGCGCCGCGCAACTCAACAAGCAGGTCAGCGGCCTCGCCGAGCTGCCCAAGAACACCGACGACCTGGATGACCGCTGCCGACGAGTGGTGACGTTGGCGCAGCACCAGGCCGCCGAGATCACCGCGCGCGCCCAGGCCGCCGCGAGTCACACCTGGGCCAGTGCCGAGGATTCCGCCGCGAAACTGCGCAGCGGCTACGAGAAACTCCTGGGCGACCTGGACAAGCAGCGCCAGGAGATGCGCGATCACCATGCCCAGCTGGTGAAGCAGGCCCGCGCGTCGGTCGCCGACATGACGACCGCGGCGGGCAAGCAGCGCCACGATCTCGACGTGGCCGCCGAGGCGCGCCGGGTGAAGATCGAGGAAGAGTTCGAGCGCACGATCACCAGCAAGCGGCAGGCGCTGGCCAAGGAGATCGAGCACCAGCGCGGCGCGAGCCGGGCCGAGGCCGAACGGCGCGTGCGCGAGGCGACCGAAGAGGCCGAACGTCGGGTCCGCGAGGCCACCGAGCGGGCCGAGCGCAAGCTGCGCGAGACCACCGACGAGTGCCACCGCCGGGTCGGCGACGCCACCCGCAAGGTGCAGGACCTGCGCACGCTGCGCGGCCGGATCACCCAGCAGCTCCAGTCCGCGCACAAGCTGATGAAGGACGCGACTCCGATGCTCGACCCGATCGAGGAGGAGAAGGAGCACGCGAAGGCCGCCGCCGAGCAGGCCGTGCCCCAGCAGCGCCCGGAAGCCAAGGCAGCCACCGCCACGCGCAAGTCCTGAGGCAGCCGCGCGGGCCGATCGCCCTGGTCAGGGCGGGCCGTCAGCCGGCCAGGGCGCGCAGCTCCGACGAGTGCGGCGTCAGCGCGGCCGCCGCGGTCACGTCGCGGATGAACACGCCGATCTCGTGGATGGCCGCCCGGCTCTCCGGCAGCAGGTCGCCCAGCACCGGGAAGGCGTGCACCTGACCGGCCCAGATCTGCAACGTGCAGGGCACGCCGGCGGCGCCGAGCCGCTCGGCCATGAGTTCCGCGTCGCAGCGCAGCATCTCGTCCTCGGCCGCGAGCAGCAGCACCGGCGGCAGGCCGGCCAGATCGCGATTCACCGGTGAGGCGAGCGGATCGATCTCGCCCTTGCCAAGGCACAGCGTTGTCAGGAACGGCAACCGGCTGACCGGCGCATATGCGTCGCGGGCCGCGTTGGGATGGGCGATCTTGGCGGTCGCGTCGAAGTCCAGCCACGGCGACAGCGCGACGATGCCGGCCGGCTGCGGCAGCCCCGCCGCCATCGCGGCCAGCGCGGTGGCGAAGGCCAGGTGCCCGCCTGCCGAATCGCCCGCGAATACAACGCGACTCGGGTCGAGGCCCGAGTCGAGGAGATGCCGGTAGGCGGCAAGGCAGTCCATCAGCGATCCCGCCAGCGGGACCTGCGGCAGCTGCCGGTAGGCGACGGAGAGCACGGGCAGGCCGGCGGACGCGGAGATCTTGGCCACCTCGTGCCGGTGCGTGCCGAGGCCGCAGGCGATGAACGCGCCGCCGTGGAAGTAGAGCACCGCGCCGTCCTGCTCGACCCCCTCCGCGCGCGCCCACTGGCCCCGGAACCCGGGCAGCTCGACGCGCTCGAACTCGGTGTCGTGCGGATGGGGCAGCAGGTCGGCGATGCCGTCGACCAACGGCAACGGGATCATGCCGAGTGGATTCAGCGGCCAGTAGGTCAACAGTGGACGCAGCATCAGTCTGGCTGCCGCGTACACGACACGGGCACGAACGCTGACCCCGGTTCGGTGGTCCACCACCGGCTCGACTGTGCTCATGGCCACCGCCTACTTCGGTCCCCGACGACCTTGTTACCCGATGATGACATCCGAGAAACATTCGTAGGTGGTCATTTATCGAATCATGCACGTATCGATATCAACTTCGTGCCCTTCACCAGCGGTTTTCGCGGTGAGAGCGCTCCACACCCCGGGCGCACAAGGGCAGAAAGGAGGATTTGAGTATCCTCAGGCCCCGGAGGGTATGCCCGGTCCTGGGCGCCGAAGCCCACGGGAAAGGCCGTCATGAGCAAGGTCAACCTCGACTTCGTGGTCGAGCTGTACCGCAAGTACGCGTCGTCGCTGGCCGAGGTGCGCGACCAGCAGCGCAAGTTCCACCAGGACAACGCGGACCACATGACACCGCAGCTCGACGACCACGAAGCCGAGATCACCTACCTGCTGCTGCGTGAGTACCGGCCGGAGCACGTGGTGGAGATCGGCACCTTCCACGGCTGGTCGACGACCTGGATCCTGAGCGCGCTGCGCGACAACGAGACGGGCCACCTGCACTCGTACGACATCGTGGACAACGTGGTCAAGAACGTGCCGGCGGAACTGGCGCAGGGCCGCTGGACCTTCACCAAGGGCGACGTCAAGTCGAACCTGGACAAACTGCCCGAGAAGACCGACTACCTGTTCATCGACGCCGCGCACGGCGCCTCGTTCGGCCGCTGGTACCTGGAGAACCTGTTCCCGCTGATGCCCGGCGGCATCCCGGTGAGCGTCCACGACGTGTTCCACTTCCCGTTCACGCTGCCCTTCCACGAGGGCCGGGTCGTCGTTCGCTGGCTGAACGAGAAGAACGTCGACTACTTCACCGCGTCCGCCCCCAAGGCGCCGCAGGTCTACCGCGCGCTCAACGAGCTGAAGCAGGAGATCGGGCTGGGCACGCCGGTGCGCACCGGCAAGGACAACCCGATGATCTTCTTCAACCTGCCGGACTGAGCAGCTCGGTCCGCCTGCGCCACGCCCAGCGCAGCAGCCCGAGGCCGACGGCCAGCGTGAGCAGGTTGATGACCAGCTCGATCACCCCGCCCGCGCCCGAGCGCCACCAGATGCCGTGCTCGAGGTCGTAGAGCACGTCCATGCCGAACAGGTAGAGGCCGGCACCGCCGCCGGCGAGCAGCCAGAGCAGCGCCATCGGCCTGCGCGCGGGCACGGTGATCGCGGCGCCGATCAGGCAGACGGTCAGCCACGCGTCGCCGGCCGGGAAGGCGTTCTCGAACTCGACATAAGCGGGCCGGTCGTTGCTGGCCACCACGTCGCGCGCGGTGAACCACAGCGTCCAGTAGGCGATCATCACCGCCAACGACAGCAGTAACACGATCAGCACGCGGCGCACGGAGCGGGCATCGACCATCCCCGGATCATGAACGCGAGCACCGGCCCTGTCCAGCAACACCCGCACGGCTCCACTGTGGACGAACTGGCGCCGGGGAACCGGGCAGGTTCCCGACACGTTGGACGCGCATGGCCTTCGCGCTACTGGCATTCGGACTGCCGATCGTCGCCCTGATCTGGCTGGGCTGGCTGATCGTGCGCCACACAACCGGGAAGCGCGGAAAGCAGACCTTCTCCGAGATCACCGTGAACGAGTACACCGCGCTGTTCTACGGCACCAAACGCCGGGAACTGGACCACCGCGACTCGTGGTCCATGATGCGCGAGGACGACGAGGCGGCCGCCCCGCCCGGCGGTCCCGCGGTGGATCTCGACAGCGGCACCATGACCATCCGCCCCGACGCGACCTGAAACCCGCAACTTGCCGCGCGCCGAAGCCGTGACTTCCCGTGACAGCAGGAGATCAATCGGCCATTCCGCCAACTTGCCCAGCACAGCGCGGGTTCACCCGCCCCGCTCGACCGAAACCCGTGGCGCGCAGCCATTCGTGCCAACGCGCGCGGCCGAACAGCGCAACCCGCCAGCCTGGACGATTGGTGCCCCCGACCGGATTCGAACCGGCAACACTTCCCTTTTAAGGGGAATGCCTCTGCCTGTTGGGCTACGGGGGCGGGCGCAGCTTATGCGTTTGTCACCCATTCGGGGAAGCTCTTGAGCAAACTGGTTCGACCAACGCCGACCTGGATCGGTTTTTCCGCAGGTCAGGACGTATATGGAGGTCGGCAACGATTAGCTCACGTCAGAGCTATGGACGACGCCGTAACTCTTCGAACCGAGTAGCCACCCACGTGGCTACCGCGGTCGACACCGCGGGCTCACCCGATCGGCGTTCGAACCACTGCCAGTCACAATTGACATTGGCTTCGAGGAAGACGGTGTCGTCGCCCCGCACGAGTAAGTCGAACGCGACGACGTCCAACCGCCAGTATCGGGTCAGCGCGAGCAGCGTCTCGCGCAGCGCGCCCGGCAACTCGGTCCGGCCCACCTCGACCGCGTCCGGATCAACCCACAGCTGCGCCGGATCCAGCTTGTCCACCCGGTAGGCGATGGCCTCGCCGGCCACCACGAACACGCGCAGCTCGTGATCTGCCCGCAGGTACTGCTGCACGATCACCGGCGCGGGCTCCGGCGCGAAACTGGACCGGTGGGTGTCCAACGGCCTCGGGAACAGCCCGTGCTGCACGCCCGAGGTCGGCTCGACCAGGTGTCGGCCGGCCGTCTTCACGATGCACGGCCCACCGCCCGGCCGATGCCGGCCGGGCTGCGTGGTGACCACCGTGCGCGGCGTACGCAGGCCGAAGCTGGCCGCGTCGGTCAGCTGGGTCAGCCGGTCCAGTCGCCGTCCGAACGGGACGGCGTTCACCTGTGCCCAGTCCGTGCGATTGGTGATCCAGTCCGCGACCGAGCGCCACTGGTCCACCGCGTACGCGCCGAACAGCGTGCCCGGATCGGTCGGCAGCGCGGCGAGTTCGAAATGCCGGCGCCAGACCAGCAGGGGGCGCAGCATCCAGCGGCCCAACTCGATCAGCGGCGCGTCCGGGTACACGGTGAGCGAAAGATCGAGGCAGCGGTCCACGTCCAGCCGCGCCATCCGCACGCCGCGTTCGGCCAGCGCGATGGACAGCTCGTTCATCTCCATGTCGGCCGAGCGGGCCAGCACCAGCACGCACGGCTCCGGGTTGCCGTCGCCCGCGTCGACCAGATCGAGCTTGTGGATCTGCTCCTGGAAGTCGCGCGCGGCGGCGCTCAGCCGCAGGACGTAGTCCTGGCCCTGGAGCAACAACGGAGTGTGCCGGCCGATCGGCTGGGCCGGGACCGTGCGCAGCGCGCCATCGTCGGCAACAGCGGCTTCCCCGAATGGGGGAAACTCACCATCGGTTCGCCCGTTGCCGTTCGTGGTCAGCGTCAGTCGTCCTTCTTGTTGCGGAGGATCACTTCGTCCCGGGCGTACGCGGCGGCGTACTCGGCCAACTCGGCGTTGTCGATCTCCCCGCTGCGCAGCTGCGCCGCCAGTTCCTCGATCGACATGCCACCTGCTCCTCGCACCGGAAACGGCGTCGCGTTCACACGTTCGGGCTACTGACGACGAGTAGTTTCCGATTAACACAAATTGTTGTCAAGGCATCTAGCTCCGAGCTGGTTGATTAGTCCGAAGGTACTACGCGACTAATCGCAAATACCCACGAACGCCGCAACCGGATACCGCCAGCCGGCGACGGAACCCCACCGACGTCACCCTACCGAACGTGCGGTTCACCCTACCGCCCGCAGGCGGTAACAATTAATTCTTGCTCAGGCCAGCGCACTTGACGAGCACCAGGACGCCGAACGGCCCATCGGACCCGCGCCCGAGCGCCCTCCCCACCCAGCGGCCGGCTCAGCTGTTGGCCGCCCGCGCGAACTCCGCCTTCGGGTCATTGATCTGGCCGAGCGAGATCACCTCGCGCCGGAAAAGACCACTTACCAACCAGTCGAGCTGAATTCGTACCTTGCGGTTCAAGGTGGGCATCCGGCTCACGTGGTACGCCCGGTGCATCAGCCACGCAGGGTAACCCTTGAGCTTGACGCCGAACGTGTCCGCGACGCCCTTGCGCACCCCGAGGCTGGCAACCGAGCCCACGTTCTTGTGGAAGTAGTCCTTCGGCTTGCCGCCGCGCATCGCCGCCATGATGTTCTTGGCCAGCAGGTTCGCCTGGCGAACGGCGTTCTGCGCGTTCGGCGCGCAGGTCGCCGACGGGTCCTCCGCGGTCCGCGACAGGTCCGGCACGGCCGAGCAGTCACCAGCGGCCCACACCCCCGGCACCCCCTCCACCTGCATGGACGCCGTGCAGGTCAGTCGACCGCGCTGGTCAAGCGGCAGGTCCGAAGCGGACAGGATCGGGTTCGCCTTGACGCCCGCGTTCCAGACGATCGTGTCGCTGTCGAACTCGGTGCCGTCGGAGAGCACCACGTGCCCGCCCTCGAACGACTTCGCCTGGGTGGCCAGGTAGACCTCGATGCCGCGCTTCTCCAGCTGCTCGACCGTCCACACACCGAGGCTCTCGCGCACCTCGGGCAGGATCCGCCCGGCCGCCTCGACGAGCACCCAGCGCAGGTCCTCCGGCTCGATGTTCGAGTAGTACTTGCACGCCGCCCGCGCCATGTCCTCCAGCTCGGCGAGCGACTCGACACCGGCGAACCCGCCGCCGACGAAGGTGAACGTGAGCAAACGCTTGCGCAGGTCCGGGTTCAACGTGCTCGACGCGAGGTCGAGCCGAGACATGACATGGTTGCGCAGGTAGATGGCCTCACCGACGGTCTTGAACGCGATGCCGTGCTCAGCGAGACCCGGAATCGGCAGCAACCGCGACACGGAGCCCAGCGCCACGACCAGAATGTCGTAGCCGATCTCCTCGACGTGCCCGTCGATCGCCTCGACCGTCACCATCTTGCGCGCGTTCTCGATCTTGGTGACCCGCGCGGTGACCACGTGACAACGCTTCAGCGTGGTCCGCAGCGGCACCACCACGTGCCGCGGCTCGATAGAGCCGGCCGCCGCCTCCGGCAGGAACGGCTGATAGGTCATGTGCGGCTGTGGGTCCACGATGGTGACCGACGCCTCCTTGAGGCGCAGCTTCTTCTGCAGACCCAGCGCGGTGTACAAACCAACGTATCCACCACCGAGGACGAGGATTCGTTTCGGTTGCGATTTCCCAGCGGCCATACGCCTATGGTCGCACTCTTTCCGAGCCCCCGAAGACCCACCCGCCACGAGTGTGAGCGCCGTCGCTGAATCGAGCTGTCCAGGGCCGGAGGGTTATCGACCAGTCGGCGTTAACCTCAAGATCAATTTAGTCCGGAGTGGACCGTCCCCCACCGCCCATACGCCTCCCGACGTACGCCGAAACCGCTGCTGCAGGCCCCATCACCCCGTCGCCAAGTCCCCCGGTCGTGAAGCGAGCGTCAAGCCCAACCCCTCGCTCGGTGCCACCGAACCCGCCCCGCCACCGTGCACGGCGTCACTCTGTGTCCTACCTCTCCACCCACCTCACACCGTCCCGACAACCCTCAACCACGCCTCGACATCGGCAACCTGCACCTCGGTGATTCCGACATGCGGATCAACCCGAACCAATCTGGCACGCTCACCACCGCGCTTCGCCACGAACGCGTCGCGCGCAGCGGGATAGAGGTCGAAGTCGTCGTCGAACCACACCAGCGGCCGATCCCGAGCGAACCGGACGACTGATGGGTACTTCCACTCCCCGTCCCCCAATGCCGACCCGGCCACGAAGTCGATCGACCGCAACTCCGGCAGCCCCAACGCCCGCCCGACCATCCCGTTGGCCGCAGGCCCCCACGTGGACGCCCACACCAGTTCGGCCCCGGTCCGCTCGGCCAAGCCAAGCAGCATCGGCCCATGCCCCGGGTTCAACCACATCCGCAGCCGTCGCCGCCCCCACCGCGACACCCGGAACCGATGCTCGACGAACCCCGCAGGCCGATCACCCGATGCCCACAGGTTCAGCGGCCCGTCCACGTCGAGGAACACGATCGGCCGCACGCCAACCACCTCAATCCGCCAGACTGGACGAAGCGCACGCGTCGACCAGCTCCGCGATCAGGCTCGCGACCGACTGCGTCGTCGTGTCCCAGTTTTCGGTAGGCAGAGCGGTCGCCGCGAGCCTCGCGATCAAGCCATCGGGTTCGCACCCGTCCTCGCGAAGCACGGCCAACGCCTTGCCCGTCACATCGCCCGCCATCGGGTCAGTCAACAGGGCGCACAGACGATCGGAGATGACCTTCATGTCGACGAACTGCAACAGACGCAGAACGTCCAATCCGTCCTTGGGCTTCAGTCGGCGTGGACAGTCGCGCCGCTCGCCGATCTTGATTGCCTTGGCCACGATCAAGGCAGCTGGGCCGGCGACACGCAGCATTCGTCGCCTGCCATCGGATGGCGCGAAAGCCACGATTTCGCGCGGCTCGTTGTCCACGATCGCCGGCTCCAGACCGAGCGTTCGCCGAGCGACCTTGTTGCCATGCACCGGTAGCCGTGCTCCTCGTGTACCGCCCGCTGGGCACAGCGCATCCGGCACCATGATGTCGATCGCGACGTCACCTCTGCCTATCCAGCTACCGGGGTTGCTGCTCAGCACGAAACCCGCGCTTGCCAGCACCGCACCGAGGAGAGGCGCATCGGCGACCCGATCCGGCGCCAACGCGACATCCGCGTCCGTAGTGGTCGGCGCCACGGACAGATCGGTGTCACCGGTGTGCAGGTATACCGCCTGAGCGCCAACCAGGATGATCGAATCGAGGTGTGCCTCCAGGGCATCCAACGCGTCCAGCAGCACCGCGCGGGCGGCAACGTACTCCGGCGGAACAACCACGCTGTTCACGTCATCCATCCTTGGTCCTCAGTGGCCAGCACCCTGATCAGTTGCTCTGCTTCTTCACTCGACCGCCCCGGTCCGGTCAGCAGGTCTGCGACCACCTGCGCCGCTGCGGCGCAACGAAGGCCGTCAATGACGCGCGCTCTGTCCAGCAGCACGTCGTCGAAGGGCCGCACCACGAGCACGTTCGCCCCCCGTTCAACCCCCCGCAGACCCGCTTCGCGGATCAGGTCGACAGGTCGATCGGTGTGCACGACGAGCATGGTCAGGGGTGCCACCGGAACCATCTCCGCCAGCAGATAGGCACGGGCCGCCGCAGAGCCGGTCACGACATGGTTGCCGGCCGCGGACCTCAACGTCGCCAGGGCGTGGTCGATACCTCGCGGATCGAGCATGGTCGTGACGTCGTTCGAGGTGACCAGGCCATAGTCGTCTGTCCACCGCTGGATCAAGGCTCGCTTGCGAACATTGATGACCCGCCCCGAGTCCTCGCGGGTGATCAGGTCATCCCGATCCAGTAGCTCCAGGACCCGAGAGCCGCTACCGCTGCCCACGTGCGCCTTCTCGGCAAACATCCGCACCCCGAGCGGTAACGGCAGTTCGCAGAGTGCACGGACAACCCGCGCGGCCGCGGGACCGCGCAGCGACTTGAGTCGACGATCCGACGGATCGGCGAACGGATTTCGAGATGCGCCAACACTGCTGAGGAAGACAGCCGGCCGATCCAGTCGCAATCGCAGGTTTCCGGTCGCGTCGAACCAGCCAACACCGGACTCGGCCAGCCTCTCCTGAGTCAGCTGGGATGCGAAGGAGGTGACCAGAACCTTCACGTCTGCCTCGGCCTGCTCGCCGAGCTGCCACATCTGGTTCAGCACCGCCGGAAGGTCACGGGGAACGACGTGATACTTCGCTTCCACGAGCACGGTTGCCGACTCGCCGCTTGGCGCTTTCAGTCGGTAGATCGCGTCGGGCCGGGCACCCCGAGCCAGCGGCTCGCGGGACAACTCGATGGCCCAGTTGCCGGGGAGCGCGGCTCGCAGCGCGCTGTCGAAACCGTCGAGTAACTCAACGTCACTCGTTCCACGAATTGCATCGTTCCGCACCACGCGGAACACTTTACTTCGCGGAACATCAATGCGTCAATCGGACTAGCGCGCAGCGGTCAAGACTCGCCCGGGTCCGGCCAGCTCCCTGGCGTGTGGTTCAGCCCGTCAGATCCGCGAGGGTCTTCGCCGTGATCAGGACGTCTTCGAGCATGGCCGGGGTCAGTTTCTTCGTGAAGGTGTTCTGCTGGCTGACGTGGAAGCAGCCCAGCAGGCGCAGTTCGTCGGGGCGCTCGGCGTGGCGTAGGTGCACCTGGACGCCGTGGCCGAACGCGGGCCGGGGGCGTGGGACCTGCCAGCCCGCGGCTTCGAGCACCGGCAGCAGGGCCTGCCAGCCGAACGCGCCGAGCACCATGATCACGCGGAGGGTCGGCGCGAGCAGGTTCAGTTCGGCGGCCAGCCAGGGGCGGCAGGTGTCGCGCTCGGCGGGGGTCGGCTTGTTCGCGGGTGGGGCGCAGTGCACCGGCGCGGCGATGCGGGTGTTGAACAGTTCGAGTCCGTCGCCGATGCTGGTCGCGGTGGGCTGCGAGGCGAGGCCGACGGCGTGCAGGCCGGCGTAGAGGAACTCGCCCGAGCGGTCGCCGGTGAACATCCGGCCGGTCCGGTTCGCGCCGTGGGCGGCGGGCGCCAGGCCGACGATGAGGATCGACGCGTCGGTGGCGCCGAAGCTCGGCACCGGCCTGCCCCAGTAGTCCTCCGTGGCGAACGACGCCCGTTTGACCCGCGCGACCTCCTCGCGCCACGCGACCAGGCGCGGACATGCGCGGCAGCCGATCAGTTCGGCGTTCAGTTGGTCGAGCGTGCGCGCACTGGGCGCCACGCGGGCGGGATCAAGCACCGGATCAGCGTCCCGAATGTCGGATGGTTTTAGGGTGACAGCATGGCATCCGAGGGCACCAAGAACACCGACCCCGCCGACAACGCCGACTCCTCGGCCGATTCGCCCGCCGAGGCGACCGCGAGCACGTCGCCGACCGAGCCGACCGACGACCTGGTCAGCACCGAGCACACGATCACGCTGCCGTCCGGCGAGCTCCGCTACACCGCGACGACCGGCCGGATCGTGCTGCGCAAGGAGGTGCTCACCGACGGCGCGTCCGACGGGTACGTGGCCAAGGCGGAGGTGTTCCTGACCGCGTACACACTCGACGGCGCGGACGCGGCCGACCGACCGGTGACGTTCGCGTTCAACGGTGGCCCCGGCTCGTCCAGCGTGTGGCTGCACCTCGGTCTGCTCGGACCGCGCCGGGTGCTCAGTGGCGACGTCGGCAACTCGGTGCCGCCGCCGTACGGCCTGCTCGACAACCAGGAAACCTTGTTGGCGCACAGCGACATCGTGTTCATCGATCCGATCTCGACCGGCTACTCCCGCGCCGGCAAGGGCGAGAAACCCGGCGACTACCACGGTTACACGGCGGATCTCGAATCCGTTGGCGAGATCATTCGCCTGTGGACATCGCGCAACGGCCGGTGGATGTCGCCGAAGTTCATCGCGGGCGAGTCGTACGGCACGCTGCGCGCGGCTGGCCTCGCCGAACATCTGCAGACCCGGTACGGCATGTACCTCAACGGTCTGATGCTGATCTCCTCGGTGCTCGATCTCGGCACCATCGATTTCACCGAGGGCAACGACATCCCGTTCGTCAACTTCCTGCCGACGTACGCCGCTGTCGCGCACTACCACGGCAAGCACGGCGACCGGCCGCTCGCCGACGTGCTCGCCGAGGCCGAGGAGTTCGCTGAGCGCGACTACCCGTGGGCGCTCGCCCGCGGCCACCGCCTTGGCGACGCCGAGCGTGCGGCCGCGGTCGCGAAACTGGCCGCGCTCACCGGTTTGTCGGAGGACTACATCGACCAGGTCAACCTGCGGCCGGAACATGTCCGGTTCTTCACCGAGCTGCTGCGCGACGAACGCAAGGTGGTTGGCAGGCTCGACGCGCGGTTCACCGGCTGGGAAACGGACTACGCGATCGAGCGGTACAGCGAGGACCCGTCGTACTCGGCGATCCTCGGGCCGTACTCGGCGGCGTTCAACCACTACGTGCGAGCGGAGCTGGGCTACGAGAACGACTTGCCCTACGAGATCCTCACCAGCAACGTGCGGCCCTGGTCGTACAAGGAGTTCGAGGGCGCTTCGGTGACTGTCGCACACAAACTCGCCGCCGCCATGCGCGCCAACCCGCACCTGAAGGTGCACGTCGCGTTCGGCTATCACGACGGTGCGACTCCGTACTACGCGGCCGAACATGTGTTGGCGCATCTGGCGATTCCGCGTGAACTGCACGGCAACATCAGCCGCGAGTACTACGAGGCGGGCCATATGATGTACGTCCACGAGCCGAGCCGGCTGCGCCAGTCGATCGACCTGGCGAACTTCGTGGTGGGCTCGTCGAATCGTTGATCTGACCCGGTTCGTGCCCAGCGCGTCGGGCAGTCGCGGCGCGCTGGGTGTGCTGAGGTAACTCGCGACAGGGAGATCGCGGGAGAGGCGAGGGGATGACCGGGGTTAGGCGACTGGCCGACTATCGCAGGGAGAAGGCGCGGGCCGCGGCGGCGCGGCAGAAGCCGCAGTCGATGCGCTATCTGCTGTACATGTACTGCGATGCGACCGACGAGTTGGACGAACGCAGCCTGGAACGGCAGATGAAGGAGATCCGCGAGCTCGCCGAGGACTACGCCTGGGTCATCACCGAGTCGGTCGAGCCGGTCAGCGACAACGCCGAATGATTCAGCCTTAGCCCCTCGCGTTTAGCACATCGGCCGAACTGCCACGGGCGGTTGTCCACAGCCCGCGAATCTGTCCACAACCGCGGCTTTCCGGTTTGGATCGGGCGAATTCCGCGCACTAGGCTGAGCCCGTGGGGCCCGCCCCCCGGGTCGGGAGGGGGCTGTCTACCGGTCGTTTTTCACAAGCGGTTGGTGGGTCTCAGGTCAGGGACAGGGCTATGCCGTCGAGGATGTCGTGTTCGCTGACGACCATGTCGGTGAGGCCGGCGCGCACGGCCAACTGTTCGGCGACGGTGCGGACGATGAGGGCGCCGCCGCCGATCACGTCGACGCGGCCGGGGTGGATGGCCTGGATCTCGGCGCGGCCGGCGCGGGGTAGTTCGAGCAGGCGCGCGGTGGTGCGGCGGATCTCGGTCAGCGACATGGTCGAGAGGTGGGTGCGTTCGGGGTCGTATTCGGTGAGGCCCTGGTTGACGGCGGACAGCGTGGTGACGGTGCCGGCGACGCCGATGAAGGTGCGGGCCTCGCGGACGTCGACGGCGTCGAACGCGGCGGCGAGGGTGTCCATGGTCAGGTCGACGGCCGCGGCGATCTCCTGCGCGGTGGGCGGGTCGCTGGGCAGACAGCGTTCGGTGAGCCGGACGCAGCCGATGTTGACCGACTTGGCCGCACGGATATCTGCGGTGATTCCGTTCCAGGTGCCGAGGACGAGTTCGGTCGAGCCACCGCCGACGTCGACGACGACGAACGGGCCACGGCGGGGTTCCTGTTCGCCGACGGCGCCGGTGAACGACAGCTGCGCTTCCTCGTCGCCGCTGATCACTTCGGCTTCGACGCCGAGCACGTCGCGGGTCATGGCGAAGAACTCTTCGCGGTTGCTGGCGTCGCGGGTGGCGGAGGTGGCGACCATGCGCGCCCGCTGCACACCCTTGCGCACCGCGGTGATCTGGTAGTCGACGAGCGCGGCTCTGGTGCGTTCAAGGGCTTCTGGGGCGAGTTTGCCGGTGGCGTCGACGCCCTGGCCGAGCCGGACGACGCGCATTTCGCGGTGGACGTCGCGCAGCCAGGCGCTGCCGTCGTCGCGGACGGTGAGGTCGGCGATCAGCAGGCGGATCGAGTTGGTTCCACAGTCGATCGCGGCAACCCTGGTCATGCGCTCCTCCTCGACCGGACCGGATGCTCCGATACCGCACCGTATGCGATCAACGGTGCGGCGCCCATCGGAGGGTCAGGCCGGAGGAGGGGTCAGGGGGTGGTGGTGACCGTGGGACTGGTGCTGGCGCCGCTGTCCGACTGGGCGTTGGTGGTCGTGCACGCCGGCAGGGTGGGCGACGTCGTCGGCGAGGTGGTCGGCGACGTCGTGGGAGTCGGCGAGGTGGTCGGCGTCGCCGAAGTGGTCGGCGACGTGGTGCAGGTCGGCGAGGTGGTCGAACTCGGCGGAGGCGTGGTCCTGCTCGGGACGCTCGTGACGCCGCCCGGCCTCGTCGTGGTCGTCGTGCCGCCGGTCGTCGTGGACGGCGGGACGGTGGTCGACGGCGGAGTGGTCGTGGTGGTGCCCGGCGTGGTCGTGCCGCCGGAGCCGGGGTAGGACGGCGGGTTCTGCATGCCGGCCAGGACCGGGGTGGACGGCAGCGGGGTGACGCCCTTGGCATAGGCGTAGGCCCAGAGCAGCACCTTGGCCACGTAGCTGTTGGAGTGGTTGTAGCTGAACACCGCCTGCGCCTGCTGCGCGGGATCGGCCAGGTTGCGGCCGCCGTTGCACAGGTAGCGGCCTGCGGCGAGCGCGGCGTCGAAGACGTTGTTCGGATCGCCGCTGCCGCCGTACTTCGGCCAGGTCGAGGGCAGGAACTGCATGGGGCCGACGGCGTGCTGCCAGATCGCGTCGCCGGTCCACAGGTAGCTCTGCGGGGTGGCGGGGATCGCGGCCGAGCCGTTGGTGCCGTCGAGGGTGGGGCCGAGGATGCGCCGCAGGGTGTTGCCGGCCGCGTCGACCTCGCCGTTCTCCGCCTGGCTCGACTCGATCTTGCCGATGCCGGCGAGCAGCCACCAGGGCAGGTTGCAACCGGGTTCGGAGGCGGCCATGGTCTGCGCGGCGCGCTGGTATGCCTCCAGCACGATGCCGGGGATGCCGAGCGGGCCGCTGGGCACGTTGGCCAGCGGGCCTGCCTCGGTGAGCAGCGCCTGCTGGTTGCCGTTGGCGTGCAGCAGGGCGGGTGCGAGGCCGCTGTCGTGCGGGCTGTTGCCGCCCGCGCCGTCCACCGGGGGGACCGAGGGCGGGAACAGGGAGAAGACCGGGGCGAGGTTGGGAGCGTTACCGCTGGCCAGGACCACGTTGGAGGCTGAACCGCCGATCATCGAGATCGGCAGGGCTAACGCTGCCGTAGCCGCGATCCCGAGCGCCCTCCGCCGTCGCCGCGGCAAGAGCGTTTGGTTCATACCGACAGTGACCTTGCGGGTCGGTATCACTACGAAACCGCCTCTCTGCTCGGCGCCTTGGCGATCATCGGCGATCTTCCATGGGTCCCACCGGCTCCCCAGCTTGCCTGATTCGGTGCGCGGTGTCATGGGTCTTCCGGAATTGATTCCGGTCCCGCCAGCCGCGCGCTACCGCTTGTACAACCGAATTACACCGGCTGGCCCAACTCGTTACTACCAGCCGGTAGGTCGACGTTGACCTGCCGGAATGGCCTGCTGGCAACGCTTTTGCCGCTGGTCAGCCACCATTGTTGAGATCGCGCCACGCCAACGGATCGTTTCCGGCGACGCCCGGACAGGTGGCAAAACTGTGAAAATTCAAAGCTTGGCGAAAACTGAGCACGACAATCCCGTCAGGCCGCGCAGTCGCCGCTGGGCCAGTGTTGACGCACAAGCGCCAAGGTCTCGTCGCCGAACGGGTTGACGCCCGGCCCCTTGGCCAGGGTGTGCGCGAGGTGCACATGCAGGCACTTGACCCGACCGGGCATGCCGCCCGCGCTGACCTCGGTGCCCAACGACTCGATCGCGTCCCGCTCGGCCAGGTACTCCTGGTGGGTGCGCAGGTAGTGCGCGGCCAGGTCCGGGTCGTCGGACAGGCGCTGGGTCATCTCCTTCATCAGCCCGCTGGCCTCCAGCGTGCCGACCAACGAGGACAGCCGAGGGCAGGTCAGGTAGTAGAGCGTGGGGAACGGGGTGCCGTCGGGCAGCCGGGGGCTGGTGGAGATGGCGGCCGGGTGACCGCTCGGGCAGCGCGCGACGACCTCGCGGATGGCGCGCGGCGGCCGGCCGAGTTGCTCGGCGACGGCGGCCCGGTCCGCTTCGGAGACGGTGGGGATGTGCGTGTTCATCAGGGACTTCCTACCGCCGAACTCCACAGTTGCTGGTACCAGACGCCGGGCGAGGTGGTCGGTATGACCGTGTCGGTGGGGCCGTTGTTGCCGGTGTCGCCGGGCAATTGCACCACGTAGGGCGTCTCCCCCGGCATGACGTAGTGCAGTCGCTCCCTGGCCTGCGCCTTCACCTCGGCGGTGTCGGAGAGCTGGGCCTGTTGCTGCTGGAGCTGGCTGAGCTGGTTCTGCAGGCTCTGCTGCTGGGCGAGCTGGTTCTGCAGGTCGGCGCGCTGGGAGAAGTAGGTGCGCAGCGGCACCGCGACGCTCAGCGCGAGCGCGGCGACGACCAGGGCGAGCAGCGCGGCCCGGCGCGTGGTCAGCCTGCCGAGCAGGCGAGAGGCCCTGGCCATGGTCGCGGATCGGCCTGCGGAGCGGGGGCGACGCGGGGCACGGTCGGGCACGGTCGGTGCGCTGGGCGCTGTCGGCCTGGTCGACTTGGCCGCGGCCGACTTGGTCGACTTGAGCGCCGTCGACTTGGGCGCGGCCGGTTTGGCGGCCGAGGGCTGTGCGGAGGTTTCGGGGTGCCGGCGGGAGGTCGTCGGCTTGGCCGAGGTGGATTCGCGGGCCTGCTCGCGCTGCTTCGCGCGGGCCGCCGCGCGCGCGGCCGGGTCGGCCGCGGTGCCGCGGCTGGCGGCGCGTTCCGCGGCGGCGCGGCCGGCCGCGGTCTTGGGCGTGCGGGGAGTGGCCGACGAGGAGCCGGACGAGGACGAGGAGGTGGAGCGGCGAGCTTGATCGGCGCGACCGGTCGACGGGGTGGACTTGTCGTCCTTGCCCCGTCGGTTGCCGCCGCGCGGATCGCGCTCGCCGCTGGCCATCTGCTAGTCCTCAGTCCTCTGTGGAGAACCGGGGAAAGGCCAGGTCGCCTGCGTAGCGGGCGGCCTCGCCGAGAGCTTCCTCGATGCGCAGCAGCTGGTTGTACTTGGCAACGCGCTCGCTGCGGGCCGGCGCGCCGGCCTTGATCTGGCCCGCGCCGGTGGCGACGACCAGGTCGGCGATGGTGGTGTCCTCGGTCTCGCCGGACCGGTGGCTGATCATGCAGCGGTAGCCGCAGGTGTGCGCGAGGGTGACCGCGTCCAGGGTCTCGGACAGCGTGCCGATCTGGTTGACCTTCACCAGCAGCGCGTTGGCGGCGCGGCGCGCGATGCCCTCCTCCAACCGCTCCGGGTTGGTGACGAACAGGTCGTCGCCGACGATCTGGACCTTCTCGCCGAGGCCGGCGGTCAGCCGCACCCAGCCGTCCCAGTCGTCCTCGGACAGCGGGTCCTCGATGGAGACCAGCGGGTAGTTCTCCAGCAGTTCGGTGTAGTACGCGGTCATCTGCTCGGAGCTGCGCTTGGTGCCCTCGAAGGTGTAGGCGCCATCGGCGAAGAACTCGGTCGCGGCCACGTCCATGGCCAGCGCGATGTCGCGGCCCGCGGTGTAGCCGGCCTTCTCGATCGCGACGGTGATCAGGTCGAGGGCGTCGCGGTTGCTGGACAGGTTCGGCGCGAAACCGCCCTCGTCACCGAGGCCGGTGGACAGGCCCTTGCTCTTCAGCACGGACTTGAGCGCGTGGTAGACCTCCGCGCCCCAGCGCAGTGCCTCGCGGAAGGACTCGGCGCCGATCGGGGCGATCATGAACTCCTGGATGTCCACGTCGCTGTCGGCGTGCGCGCCGCCGTTGAGGATGTTGAACATGGGCACCGGGAGCACGTGCGCGTTCGGGCCGCCCAGGTAGCGGAACAGCTCGAGGCCGCTGGACTCGGCGGCGGCCTTGGCGACCGCGAGCGAGACGCCGAGGATGGCGTTCGCGCCGAGCCTGCTCTTGTCCGGGGTGCCGTCCAGGTCGACCAGCTTCTGGTCGACGATGCGCTGGTCGACGACCTCGATGCCGGCCAGTTCGGGGCCGATCTCGTCGAGCACCGCGTTCACGGCCTTCTCGACGCCCTTGCCGCCGAATCGCTTCGGGTCGCCGTCCCGCAGTTCGACGGCTTCGTGTTCGCCGGTGGACGCGCCGGAGGGCACCGCGGCCCTCGACAGCGTGCCGTCGTCCAGCGCGACCTCGACCTCAACGGTTGGGTTACCGCGCGAGTCCAGAATCTCGCGCGCGCCAACCTGCTCGATGACCGCCACGTACGCTCCCTAGTTCACAATTCGCCACCACATGGCGACGGCTTCGGATACTGAATGCTTTCCGAAACAGAGTATCCAGGACCTGTTTGCGCTCATGACGAGCCTAGCGGGCTGCGGTTATCACCCGGTGGAGGCACACGCGCCGAAGCGGAAACAGTCCGTGATCATCCGGTCGGCGGTCGAGGAACACCTGAACCCCGGGTTACGTTGGATGAACCATGACTGACGGCACCTTCGAGTCCTTCCGCCGAGCGGAGACGCTGCTTTCCCAGCGCCGACCGCTCGAAGCGCTGCGTGAGCTGGCCGCCGTCGTGGAACAGGCGCCGGACACACCGAGTGTTCAACTACTCGCCGGCCGCGCATACCTCGGCTCCGCCCAGCTCCATCGGGCGGAGTCGGCATTTCTGCGCGTCATCGAGCTGGACCCGGCGGATCACTACGCCCGGTTCGCGCTGGGTCGCACCCTGCAACGGCAGGGCAGGTTGGCCGAGGCCAAGACGCAGCTGCGCCTGGCCACCGCGATGAACCCACTGCCCGAGTACCAGGAGGCGCTCGGCGAGGTCAGCGCACGGCTGGCCGTGCTGGAAGCCTCGAAGGGCGAACCGGCGAGCGAGGACTAGCGCGCCGGGCGGGTCGCGTCCGAGTACGCCTGCGCCGCGCTGTAGACCTGCACGCCGTAGAACTGCGAGTTGTTGTAGACGAAGACCGCTTTCCACCAGTTGCCCGGTTGGGTCAGGTCGCCCGAGTTGCACAGGTAGTGGCCCGCGGTGAGGGCGGCGTCGGCCATGTTCTGCGGATCGGGGGCCTTGCCGTCGCCGGACGCGCGCAGGCCCCAGGTGTGCCAGGTGGTGGGCAGGAACTGCATCGGACCGAGCGCGTGGGCCCACTGGGTGTCGCCGCCGTCCAGGGCGGCGTCGCCGGTGTCCGGGATGCGCTGCATGCCGTCGGTGCCGTTGAGGGCAGGCCCGATGATCGGCCGCAGTTCGCGGTTGTCCGGTCCGATCTCGTCACCCTCGAACTGGCCGTGATGCGACTCGACCCAGCCGATCCCGGCCAGCATCGTCCAGGTCATGCCGCAGGCCGGATAGCGTTGGGCCAGCAGGGTTTGCGCGGTGACGTACGCGCTCAGCGCGCGGCTCGGGATGTAGGTCTCGGTGGAGATCTTGGCGATCCAGGCGGCCTGCGGATCGTGCGGGCCGGGCACGGAGGCCGGGATCGGGGCGGGCGCGGTCGGCACCGAGTCGCCCGACGTGACGTTGAGCATCAGGATCTGGAAGCTCGGCGCGGCGGGCGCGGCCTTGACCGGCGGCCTGGTCACCAGGTCGTGCAGCCACACGCCACCCCCGGCGAGCAGCAGCACCAGGACGCCGAGCAGCGCCCAACCACCCCACATCGGCCTGCGCCTGCGCCGTCTGCCGCGCTCCTGGTCTCGGTCGTCGGAGGAGGACAGCATCGAGTCGAACGCCGAGTCGTCGTCCGGTTCGCCGTCGTACTCGTCGGCGGCTTCGTAGTCGGCTTCGTGCTCGGCGTCCTGCTCGTCCAGCTCACCGTGATAGTGATCGGGTGACGCGTGTTGGCCTGCCACGCGAGCCAGGCTACTGGTCGCCGGAAAACCCGAGTGATGTCGACCGATTCCCGCACCCGGACGGGGTCATTCGGCGGATACCGTGACGCGCAGTTCGGTCAAATACCGCTTGATGACCCGGCCGCCGTAACGCGTGTCGATGAGAGTGCCGATGTCGTGCAGGAATCCGCGTCGGGTGCGCGGCGGCAGCGCGAGCGTGGCCGAGTAGGTGCGCAGCAGATCGACGTAGTCGGCGGTCGCGTATTCGGCGTCCCAGGTGCGCCGACGGAAGGTGATCGGGCCGAACAGCCCGCCTTGCGCCAGGTCGCGGTCGAACCGGATGTCCTCGGGGCGCGGGCGCCGCTCGTCCGGGCTGGTGTTCGGGAACCAGTGGGCGTAGCAGTCGCGCTGCGCCCGCGCGAAGAAGTCCTCGGTGCCGCCGAGCACGTGATAGGTGGCGATGGTGGCCAGCGCGCCGCCGGGGCGGAGCAGTTCGGCGATGCGGGCCAGCCGGGTGTCCGGGTCGAGCCAGTGGAAGGCGGTCGCGGACACCACGACGTCGAACGCGCCGCGCGGCCCGGCCCATTCGTCGAAGTCGGCCACGACGACCCGGGCGGAGGGCCCGTATCCGGCGAACTTCGCGGCCGCGATCTTGGCGAGGCGCCTGCCGAGTTCGACCGCGGTGACCGTGGCGCCGGCGCGCAGCAGCGGGAGGGTCAACTGGCCGGTGCCGCAACCGATCTCCAGCACTCGCGCGCCCTCGCGAACCCCGGCCAGCGCGGCGAGATCGGCGATGATCTCGGCGGGATAGCCGGGGCGGACGCGGTCGTAGATCTCCGCGATGTCGTCGAAGGTGCCACGCAAGCTGAGTCGATCGTCGCTCACGCCTGTGACCCTAGGCCGGTTTCAGTCCTTGCCGGGCCAGAATTTCCGCCAGGCGACGGCATCCAGTTCGGCCGGGTCGAGGCCGGCCGCCCTGGCCGACTGTTCCGCGGCGCGCACGTCCTGGGCGAAGCGGCGGGCGACCGCGCGCAGTTCCTGCTCCGGCTCGACGCCGCGTGCGGCAGCGGCGGCGGCGATCGCGAACAGGGCGGCGCCCGGATCGTCGTCGCCGGGCCACAGATCGGCGGGCAGGTTCTTCTTGACGGTGCGGGAGATCAGCTTGCCGGCCAACGCGAGCGCGGGCGCGCCGAGCGCCACACCGTCCACACTGGACTCACGCTTCTTCTCCGCCTGCTTGAGTTCCTCCCACCGGACGGTCTGCGTCGCCGCGTCGCGCACAGCCGGGTCGCCCCCGGCGAACACGTGCGGGTGCCGGCCGACGAGCTTGCGCACCAGGTCGTCCGCGACCTCGTCCACGGTGAACGGGTCGGCGGCGTCCTCCTGCGCGATGCGCGCGTGGAACAGCACCTGCAACAGGACGTCGCCGAGTTCCTCGCGCAGCGCGACGCGGTCACCGTCCTCGATGGCCTCGACGAGTTCGTAGGTCTCCTCGATCAGGTACTGGCGCAGCGAGTCGTGGGTCTGCTCGGCGTCCCAGGGGCAGCCCTTCGGCGAGCGCAACCGGTCCATCACCGCGACGGCGGCGAGCAGTTCGGCCCCAGCGGGCGCCTCGGTGCGGATCAGCCTCGCGCCCGCGTCGAGCAGCGCTCGCGCGGCCGGATCGGTTTCGTCCGCGGTGATCAGCACGATCGAGCCGGTCGCGGCGAGCAGTTCGTCGACAGCCGGCGCCGGGGTGCCGAGGTCGGCGGGCAGGTCACCGGTGACGTGGACGGCGTCGGCCGCGCGCAGCAACGGCAGGGCCGTGGCAGGCAGGACCGGGCCGAGACGGAGGTCGAGCAGGACGACGGTGCGATCGGAAACAGAACTCACGCCGCCCATTTCACCATCCGCCGGTGAACGGCGGCCTCAGGACGCCTTGGTCGCGACCTCGATGCCGCCCTGGTCGGTAGTGGCGACGACCTCCATGCCGACCGCGTCCCACACGCCGTAGCGCGGGCTGATCTTGATACCCAGGTCCTGCGCGAGCGGGCTGAGCAGGTAGGTGCCGGACTGATAGAGGTCGTCCGAGCTGGCCTGGCTCAGCGCGTTGGAGTCCGAGGAGGACGGGATCGCGTTCGTGTTGGCGTCGTGCACGACCAGCACCACCCACTGGCCCTGCGCGAACGGGAAGGACAGCACGCTGTTGGACTTCGCGGCGAGCAGCGGCAGCACGGTCTGGGAGGCCGACGAGCCGCCGCCCTGCTGGGACTGCTGGTCGATCTGTAGCTGCTGGCCGAGGATCTGGCCGCCGGTCAGCTTGGTGCCGAACTGGGCCTGGCCGTTGCTGGCGCCGGCCGCGGCCTGGAGGGTCGCCCGCGCGTTGGCCGGGTCGGCGCTGAGCTTCTGCGCCAGCGTGGTCGCGGTCTTCTGGTCGGCGACGGTCACCGAGTCGAAGGTGACCTGGAACTTGGCCAGGTACTTGGTGGCGTAGGCCATCTGCACGACCCGGTCGCGCAGGATGTTCTGCACCTCGGCGGTGGTGAATCCGCTGCCCTGCACGAGTCGGTCGATGCCGCCGAGTTGGTCGGTGTACTGCGAGATCGCCTGCGCCGGCACGTTCAGGCTGTACTTTCTGATGGCCGCGTTGTCGATCTGGTCCATCACGGCGTAGCTGAGGATCAGCCGCGCTTCCTGGGCCGGACTCTGCTGCTGGCTACCGGCGCTGGCCGGCGGCTGGTTGGCGAGGTAGTTGTTCAGCTGAGTCTGGATGGTGTCCAGCGAGATCGCGTTGCCGTTGACGATCGCGGCGGAGCCTGCCTGACCGGGACCGCTGGCGCAGCCGGTGAGCAGCAGCGCGCCGAGTGCGCCCGTCACCAACAGCTTGGCGCTACGGCTAATGACCATCGTCACAGTCGGCAACCCTCTCACAGCATCGCGGTGGCCCGAATTCAGCGGAGATCGGAATCACACCATATCGTTGGCCGCCGGTGCGATTCAGTGGGGCTTGATCAGTTTGGCGACCTCGTCGGCCGACATGGGCGGGCCGAAGTGCGGACCGCTGGCCGCGTGCGCGCCGACCGAACGCCAGAACTCGGTCTCCTCGGTGGTGCGAATGTCCGGCACGATCGTGACGAAGCCGGCGTCGCGGGCGAGTTTGATCATGCTCTCCGCCGCGCGCAGGGTCAGCGAATCCGGCTTGGCCGCGCCGACCTTGCGGACGAACCAGGGCGCCAGCTGGATACCGCCGACCGGCAGGTCGTCGACCCTGGCCAGATCGCCGGAGATCGAGCCGACCTCGGTGAGCATCACGCCGACGCCCAGGCCGGAGAGCAGGTCGAGGTTGTCGAATGCCTCGGTCTCGTCGGTGGCCAGCGCCTGCACCGGCAGGCCGAGCCACAGCACGTTCGGTTCGAGTTCGGCGCGGGCCAGCGCCGCGTCCACGATGCCGACCAGGTCCGGATCACTGGCCTGCAGGACGGTCAGGCCGAGGCCGCAGGGCACGTCCACGCCGAACTGGCCGCGCCACTTCTTGATCTGCTCGCACAGCGCCTCCAGCATCCAGGCGCCGACCGGCAGGCTCGCGCCGGTCTGCTCGGCGAGCTCGATGCACTGGTCGTGCCCGATCGGACCCTGTTCTGGATGGTTCCAGCGGATCCGGATCGCCGCGCCGGCCGCCTCGTTGGTGGGCAGCCGACGCCACGGCACCCATTCCGCCACCAGTTCGCCGAATTCCAGCGCGCCGGGCAGCGCCGCGGCGAGGCGTAGGTTGGCGCGCTCGCCCCGGTCGCGGTAGCGGTCGTAGACGGCCCACTGGCGCTTGCCGGTGGACTGGATGCGGCGCAGCGTCACGTCCGCGGCGCGCAACAGCTCCGGCGCGGTGATCTCGCCGACCGGCGAGTGCGCGACGCCGATGCTGGCCGACACGGCGATGCCGCCGTCGGGCAGGTGCAGCGGCTCGGAGAGCTCCTCGTTGATCTGGTCGACCGTGGCCAGCACGTCGGGCGGGCCGACGGTGCGGATCATCACCGCGAACTCGTCGCCCGCGACCCTGGCCACCAGGGTGTCGTCGCTCTCCACGCTGTCCTGCGCGAACAGCGACTCCAGCCGCTTGGCGACGTCCTTGAGCAGCCGGTCGCCCTCGTCCATGCCGAGGCCGTTGTTGATGACGGAGAAGCCGTCGAGGTCGAGCAGGTAGATGGCGACGTGTTGGCCGTTCGGGCCGAACTGGGTGCGTTCGCCGAGCATGCCCTCCAGCCGAGAGAGCAGGTGTTGCCGGTTCGGCAGGCCAGTCAGCGCGTCGTGCAGGGTCTGGAAGCTGACTCGGCCCTGCAACAAGTGCAGGTCGCTGACGTCCTCGACCATGGTCAGGTGCAGGCCGGGGCCTTCGTGGCTCTCGCGTAGCACCGAGACGAGCAGGTAGACCCAGGCGGTCTGGCCGTCCGATCGGACGAGTCTGCGGCGCTTGCGGAAGCGCTCGCCGTCACGCTCGAACAGGCCCTGGTAGCTGGCCGAGAGGTCGGCGACCTCGTCGGCGTGGAAGAAGTCGGTGAGCGCGCGGCCCTCCAGGTCGGCGACCTGGTAGCCGAGGATCTCGGCCATCCTCGGGTTGGCCTCGATGACCTCGCCCGCCGGGTTGCTGATCGCGATGCCCACGGCCGAGCGGGTGAACACCTCGCGGAACCGGGCCTCGCTGATGGCCAGGTCGAGGCGGGCCTGGCTCATCGCGCGCAGCAACGCCTGCTTGACCTGTTCCTGTTGCGCGAACAGCCATTCCCTGGTGGCCGCGGCGTAGCCGGCGCAGAGCCCGGCGAGCAGCGAGACCACCTTGGTGGACACGTCCTCGACGCCGGCGAGGTGGCCGAGGTCGAGCAGTGGCCTGCTCAGCGCGTCGACGCTGGCCCGGAGGCTGGTCGGTCCGGTGAACCTGGCGTCGACGAGCGCGGCGCCGACCTGTTCGGCCGGCGTGGCGGAGAAGGGCGCGCTGAACAGCGCGCCGACGAGTTGGGCGACGAAGCCCTCGAACATCGGGACGAGTTCGGCGCCGGGGACGGGCGAGTAGGCAGTCCGATACACCGCCTGGGCCCAGCGCTCGCCGAGCGCTGCGCAGGCGGCAGCCAACTCCGGGTTCTCCGGAGGTAGCGGCGGCACGTCCCGTGAGTCGGTCATCGCTGCGAGGCCGCCGGCCCCTTCTTCCCCGGCGAGCCCGTTGCCCACTCCTTCTGCCTCAGTCCTCGTTCTCAACAGCTCTATCGACGTTCCGCCGCAGCGCGTACCACGCCATGCACAGGCGAAGACACCACCACGAACTCCTCAGGGTGCCGGAGGTGACGGACCTCCGGTTTGGGGTCGGTAAGACACAGCAGGATGCGGTTTCGACCTTAGTGGGCGGTCGGAGCGCTAAACAGGAAGGTCCACCCAGACGACCACTCTGCCACCCGAATGGAGCAGGGTTCCACACGGTAGGCAATCACGGGATAATAACAAACCGGATATTAGCGGCACACAGCGTGACAAGTACCCGCCAAATGTGCCGCCTTCGTCGTCCGTGTGAGTTAACGTCCGACTGCTCAATTTAGCAGGTAAGCAGGGATTACCGAGCGCCCAATTCGAAATCCCGAACCAGAATCCGTGGAGTCGCCCCGCTCACCCCTCAACCGACCAGGGCAGGCGAGCCGGCCAACGAGGTCAACAGCTGGACGCACCAACTGAGCAGTTCCTGATCACGCAGTGCCGGGGCACCGATTCGGCCGCCCGCACCGCCTTCGGTCGGTCGCGGCACGGACACCGTGTGCACGGTCGCCTTGTACAACGCCTTGGGGTACAGGCGCTTGAGCCGCACCAGCTGCGAGTCGCGCAGCTCCAGCGGCGCGAACCGGATGCTCGATCCCTGGGTGGCCACCTCGGTGACCCCGTGCGCCCGGCAGATCTGCCGGAACTTGGCCACGGCCAGCAGGTTCTCCACCGGCAGCGGCAGCGGCCCGTACCGGTCCACCAACTCCTCCCGGACCCGCTGCGTGGCCTCCTCGTCGCCGGCCGCCGCGATCTTGCGGTACGCCTCCAGCCGCAGCCGCTCCCCCGGCACGTAGTCGTGCGGGATGTGCGCGTCCACCGGCAGGTCGACCCGGACATCGGCGAGTTCCTGCTCGTCCTCGCCGCCGTCGACGCCCGCGTGCGTGCGGAACGCCTCGACCGCCTCGCCGACCAACCGCAGGTAGAGGTCGAAGCCGACACCGGCGATGTGCCCGGACTGCTCGGCGCCGAGGATGTTGCCTGCGCCGCGAATCTCCAGGTCCTTCATGGCCACGGCCATGCCCGCGCCCAGCTCGGTGTTCTGCGCGATGGTGGCCAGCCGGTCGTGCGCGGTCTCGGTGAGCGGCTGCTCCGGCGGGTAGAGGAAGTACGAGTAACCGCGTTCCCGGCCCCGACCGACCCGGCCGCGCAACTGGTGCAGCTGGGCCAGGCCGAGCAGGTCGCCGCGTTCCACGATGAGCGTGTTCGCGTTCGAGATGTCCAGGCCGGTTTCGATGATGGTGGTGCAGACCAATACGTCGTGTTCGCGTTCCCAGAAGCCCTGGATCAGCTTTTCCAACCGGTCCTCGTTCATCTGCCCGTGCGCAGTCACCACGCGCGCTTCCGGGACCAGTTCCCGCAATCGTTTGGCGGCTTTTTCGATCGTCGAAACACGATTGTGGACATAGAAAACCTGACCGTCGCGAAGCAGTTCCCGACGAATCGCGGCGCCCACCTGTTTGTCGTCGTAGCCGCCGACATAGGTCAGGATCGGATGCCGTTCCTCGGGGGGCGTGAGAATGGTCGACATCTCCCTGATGCCCGCCAAACTCATCTCCAGCGTGCGCGGAATCGGCGTCGCGGACATGGTGAGCACGTCAACGTGGGTGCGCAGGGACTTGATGTGTTCCTTGTGCTCCACGCCGAAGCGCTGCTCCTCGTCCACGATGACCAGGCCGAGGTCCTTCCAGCGGATGCCGGTCTGCAACAGCCGGTGCGTGCCGATCACGATGTCGACGGTGCCGTCGGCCAGTCCCTCGATGATCTGTGCCACGTCCGCGGCGTGCGTGAACCTGGACAAGCCCTTGATGTTCACTGGAAACGATTGCATGCGCTCGCCGAACGTGTTCAGGTGCTGCTGCGCGAGCAGCGTGGTCGGCACCAGCACGACGACCTGCTTGCCGTCCTGCACCGCCTTGAAGGCCGCCCGGACCGCGATCTCGGTCTTGCCGTAGCCGACGTCGCCGCAGACCACCCGGTCCATCGGGGTCGGCTTCATCATGTCCGCCTTGACCTCGTCGATCGCGCCCATCTGGTCGGGCGTCTCGATGAACGGGAAGGCGTCCTCCAGTTCGGCCTGCCACGGCGTGTCCGGACCGAACGCGTAACCGGGCGCGGCCTGGCGCGCGGCATAGAGCTGCACCAGCTCGGCGGCGATCTGCTTGACCGCCTTCTTCGCCTTGGCCTTGGTGTTCTTCCAGTCCGAGCCGCCGAGCCGGTTCAGCGTGGGCAGTTCGCCGCCGACGTAGCGCGACACCTCGTCGAGCTGGTCGGTCGGCACGAACAGCCGGTCGCCCGGCTGGCCGCGTTTGCTCGCCGCGTACTCCAACACCAGGTACTCACGGGTCGCCCCGGCGACCGTGCGCTGCACCATCTCCACGTACTTGCCGATGCCGTGCTGCTCGTGCACGACGTAGTCGCCTGCCTTGAGCGCCAGCGGATCGACCGCGTTGCGCCGCCGGGACGGCATCGCGGTACGCATGTCCTTTGTGGACGTACCACCTCGGCCACCGGTCAGGTCCGTCTCGGTGAGCACCACATACCCGATGTCCGGCGCGGCGAACCCGTCCTCAAGGCAGCCGCGTACCACCGTCACCATGCCGGCCGCGGGCGGCTCGTCGTCCAGCCCGTTCTCGGCCAGCACCGCGCCGATCTCCGCGTCGCGCAACTGCTCGGCCGCGCGCTGTGCGGTACCGGCGCCCGGCACCACCAGCACGGCGGTCCCACCGGTGGCCACGTGCGCGCGCAGGTCCGCGAACGCCCGCGGCACCTCGCCGCGATACGCCTCGACCGGCCGCAGCTCCAGCCGCAGCACGTCCTCGCCCTCGGCGGTCAGCTGCGACAGCGTCCACCACGGGTGATCGAGATCGCGGGCGCGCGCGGCCACGTCGCCGATCTCCCAGTACGCGGACGCGCCCAGATCGATCGGGGCCTTGCCACCGCCCGCTGCGGCCATCCACGAGGCTTCCAGGAACTCCTGACCGGTGCGCACCAGATCGTGCGCGCGGGCGCGGATCTTCTCCGGATCGGCGAGCAGCACGTGCGTGCCGGCCGGGACCACGTCGGTGAGCAGCTGCATCTCACCAGGACACAGCGCGGGGATCAGCGCCTCCATGCCCTCGCTCGGGATGCCCTGCGCCAGCTTCTCCAGCAGTTCGGTCAGGTGCGCGTCGTTCTGGTGCGCGCCCGCCAGCTCCGCGGCACGCTCCTTGACCGCGTCGGTGAGCAGCAGCTCTCGGCACGGCGGCGCGGTCAGCTCGGCGATCTCACCGGGCAGCGAACGCTGGTCCGCGACGGAGAACGAGCGGATCTCACTGACCTCGTCCCCCCAGAACTCGACCCGCGCCGGATGCTCGGCGGTCGGTGGGAACAGGTCCAGAATGCCGCCGCGCACCGCGAACTCGCCGCGCTTCTCCACCATGTCGACCCGCGCATAGGCAAGCTCGACGAGCCGCTGCACCAGCTCCTCGAAGTCCTGCTCCTCGCCCACCTTCAGGTCGACCGGCGTCAGCTCGCCGAGGCCCGGCGCCATCGGCTGGATCAGGCTGCGCACCGCCGTCACCACCACCCGCAACGCCCCGGCCGGGTGCTCCTCCGGATGCGCGAGCCTGCGCAACACCGCCAGCCGCTGTCCGACCGTGTCCGCGCGCGGCGAGAGGCGCTCGTGCGGCAGGGTCTCCCAGGACGGGAACGAGGTCACCACGTCGCGCCCGAGCAGGTCGCCGAGCACGGTCGTCAGCTCCTCGACCTCGCGCCCGGTCGCGGTCACCACCAGCACCGGCCGGTCGGCGCCACCGAGATCGGCGGGCGCGGCCAGCGCGGCCACCACCAGCGGGCGCGCGGCAGGCGGCCCCTCCAACTCCACAATCCCGACATCGGCCCGCTCCAACACGGCACGCAGACCACCGGTGGGCAGCACGGCACGAAGCAGACCGGAAAGCGAACCAGACAAGGCTCAGATCCCCCTACAGCAGCAGAAAACGGACTTAACAGGCGAGGGTGGACGCAGAACACACCCCTCCCCGGGACAACAACCGGAAGGGGCCTGTTGCCTCCACCCTACGTCCAACCCCTGACATCGCGCCGCCGAGTAACGGTCTTCAGGGCGTCGAGGTCAGGTAGCGCTGGAGGGTCGGGGCGATGTAGGCGACGAGTTGGTCGGGGGTCATCGCGACGACCGGGGGCAGCTTGAGGATGTAGCGGGTCAGCGCGATGCCGAGGACCTGCGTGGCCATCAGGCCCGCGCGGCGCGGGGCGTCCTCGGGGTCGCCGGTGCGCAGGACGGCGGGCATGACCTGGCCGGCGAAGATCTCCTGGAGTTTGGCGATGGCGCGATCGTCGGTGATGGACGAGCGCAGCAGGGTCAGCAGGATCTCGCTGGCCGGCGGCCGTTCCCAGACCTTGATGGCGTGCCGGAGCAGGGTCTCGCCGAGCCGGTCGCGGTCGATGTCGCCGAGGTCGGCCAGGCCGAGGTCGACGTCGACGGCCGCGGCGAACAGGCCGTCCTTGTTGCCGTAGTAACGCATGACCATCGACGGGTCGATGTCCGCGTCCGCGGCGATCGCGCGGATGGTCGCCTTCTGGAAACCGTCGGCGGCGAAGCGTCGGCGGGCGGCGTCCAGGATCGCGGCGCGGGTGGCGTCGGAGCGGCGGGGCGTCTCGTCCTGTTCGAGCATGCCAACAAGTGTAGGCCAACAGCCGTTGACACGCCATCGACACCGTCCTACATTGGAAGTCAACAAGCGTTGGCAAACAGTTGTTGACTAACAAACCGGAGGGGATCATGAACGGCAACGAACTGCCCGAGCGGACCTCGGTTCTGATCGTGGGCGCTGGCCCGGCCGGACTCGCGGCCGCGGTCACGCTGGCCGAGTCGGGCGTGGACGCCGTGGTGCTGGACCAGCTCGACGAGGCCGCGAACACCTCGCGTGCCGCGGTCGTGCACGCCCGCACGCTGGAGGTACTGGACGAACTCGGCCTCGCCGACGAGCTGATCGCCAAGGGTGAGGTCATGGGCCGGTTCGTCATGTTCGACGGGCCGCGCAAGGTCGCGTCGATCAGCTTTGACGGCCTGCCGACCCGCTACCCGTTCGCGCTGATGGTCCCGCAGGACGTCACCGAGGCCACGCTGCTCGCCAAGCTGCGCTCGCTCGGCAACGACGTGCACCGGCCGTACCGGGTGAGCACCGTGGACAACCGCGCGGACGGCGTCACGGTGACCGCGACCGACGCGAGCGGCGTCGAGCACACCATCACTGCCGACTACCTGATCGGCGCGGACGGCATGCACAGCGTGGTGCGCGAGCAGGCCGGCATCGGCTTCACCGGCGGCCGCTACGCCGAGTCGTTCGTGCTCGCCGATGTGCGGATGACCTGGCCGGTCTCGCGCACGGACGTGACCCTGCACCTGTCCACGGAGGGCATCACCGTGGTCGCGCCGCTGCCCGGCGACCGCTTCCGCGTGGTCGCCACGGTCGCGGAGGCGCCACAGCACCCGACCGCCGACGACATCCAGGCGATCCTGCGCGCGCGTGGTCCACAAGGGACGATCGAGGTGCACGATGTCGCCTGGAGTTCGCGGTTCCACGTGCACCACCGGGTCGCCGACCACTTCCGCGCGGGCCGGATCCTGCTCGCCGGCGACGCCGCGCACGTGCACAGCCCGGCCGGTGGGCAGGGCATGAACACCGGCATCCAGGACGCGGTCGCGCTCGGCAGACTGCTCTTCCGCGCCCTGAACGGCGAGGACGTGCTAGACGAGTACGAGACGACCCGCCGCCCGGTCGCGCTGGGCGTGGTGGCCTTCACCGATCGGATGACCAGGATGGCGACGGTCACCTCGGCTCCGCTGCGCGCCGCGCGCGACATCGCCCTGCCGGTGCTGACCCGCGTTCCCGCGCTGCGCCGCCGGATCGCCTACCAACTGGCCGAACTGGGCAACCGGTAGATCCGTTAGAAGGCCAGGAAGTACATGAGGGCGATGTTGGCGATGAGCATCGGGATCGCGGTGGGCAGTTGCGCCTTGATCGCCCCGTACCGGTCGTCCATCTCCAGCAGCGCGGCCGGGACGATGTTGAAGTTGGCGGCCATCGGCGTGCACAGCGTGCCGCAGAAGCCGGCGAGCATGCCGATCGCGAACACGGCCGGCGCGTTGCCGTGGAACTGCTGTACCAGCACCGGCCAGCCGATGGCCGCGGTCATGATCGGGAAGGCGGCGAACGCGTTGCCCATGATCACCGTGAACAGGGCCATCCCGACGCAGTACACGACGACGGCGCCGAGCAGCGATCCACTGGGGATGACGTGCTTGGTGATGGTGCCGACCGCCTTGCCGACCCCGGCCGCGGTGAACAGGTTGCCGAGGGTCGCGAGCATCTGCGGCAGCACCACGGCCCAGCCGATCGCCTCCAGCAGCCGCCGCGCCTCGTGCACCGGTGCGGCCGGCGAGGGGGGACGCAGCATGAGCATGCCGGCCACGACCGCGATGATCGAGGCGACGCCGAGCCCGATGATGGTCTCCATCCCGGTTTCCAGCAGCGGTTTGCCGCCGACGTGGATGGCCTTGATCGCGGTCGCGAAGATGACCGTGATCACCGGGATCAGCAGCGCCGGCACGAACAGCCAGCCGCCGAAGCGGTCGGCGCCCGCCTTCTGTTCGGCCTCGCTCGGTCCTTTGGCCTGACCCTGGCTGAGTTGCCCGGTGCCGGCCAGTGCGGCGAGCGCGATGACCACGATGCCCAGGATCCACGGCGGCATCGAGTGGTTGACCACGAACGTGCCGAGCACGAACGAGACGCCGAGCAGCGCCCAGAACAGGCCGCTGGTGATGCGCTTGGCATTCGTGCGGTCAACGAAGACGAACCCGCTGATGACGACGAAGATCAGTCCGCACAGCCAGTAGAACCATTCCGCCTTGATCATTTCGCCGCCTCCGATTCCGTGCTGGCGGCGAGTTTGCCGAGTTGGCGGTCGAGATAGAGCAACCGTCCACCGTGGATGATCAGCGCGACGATCGCGGTGGGGATCGCCCAGATCGCGATCTGGAAGGCGTCGAGTTTGACGTGGTAGGCGGAGTCGACGAAGGCGGCGATCAGCAGGATCGACCCGATGGCGACGAAGATGTCCTCGCCGAAGAACACGCCGACGTTGTCCGCGCTGGCCGCGAACCACTTGATCCGTTCGGTCATCTTCGGCGTCACCGTGCCGTAGCGGCGCAGCGCGGCGCCCTCGGCCATCGGGAAGACCAGCGGCCGCACGGTCTGCGCGGGCCCGGCGATCGAGCTGAGGCCGAGCGCGGCGGTGACCTGGCGGATGAGTTGGTAGAGGGCGAGCAGCCTGCCGGGCGTGGCCGAGGAGAGCCTGGCGATCATGCGTCGCGCCTGTTCCTGCAGGCCGAAGCGTTCGATCAGGCCGATCACCGGCAGTACCACGATGAACACGCTGACCGAGCGGCTGCTGGCGAAGCCGGTGCCGAACGCGTTCAGGATCGCCAGCGGCGAGAGGCCGCCGAGCAGGCCGGTCACGATGCCGGCGATGGTCACGACGAGCAGCGGATTCAACCGCAGCGCGAACCCGATGACGACGAGCAGAACCCCGATCAGGACCAGCATCCCCGACCTCCGTTGTTCATGGCGAACAGCCGCAGCGTAGGGATTGTTGAGCAATCCAACAAGACCCGATCGGCGGCAACTGTCGGGGGTGGACACTGAACGCCCTCGGCGGAGCCGAGCAGTGGACAAGGCTTTCGGAATCGCCATAGCCTCGGGGCAGAGCCGCCGGCGATGCGCTGCGGCAAAAGGGGGAACATCCATGTCGCGGGATTCGTGGCAGCTGCGTGCTGCCCGCTGCTACGACAACGCCACCTTCGGTGGGCGGCCGGAGCTGGTGGTCGATGGCGAACTCGAGCTGGAGATGGTCGAGGCCGATCTGGCGTTCGCGCGCGGGAAACTCTTACACGCCCGATTTCTGGACAGCCGGGAAAATCCGGACGAGCGCGAGCTGCCGCTGTTCGAGCGAGCCGTTGAGCTGTACGGGAAACTGGACGATCGGGCCAAACTGGCCAATGCGCTGTTCTGGGTCGGCTGCTGCCACCAGGTCGTGCTGGACGACGAGAGCGCCGCGCTGGACTACTTCCACGCCTCCTACGACCTGGCCGCGGAACTCGGCGAGGACCTGATCCGCTCGTTCGCGGTCCGCCATCTCGGCTTCGCCGCGCTCAGCACGGGCGAGCTGGAGCTGGCTCAGACCCGCTTCGCCGAGTCGCTGCGGCTGCGCAGGGAGGTCGGCGCGCCGCCGGCAGCGGTCGCGGCCGCGATCATCCCGCTGGCCGTACTCGCCGAGCAGCGCGGCGAGCAGCGCCTGGCCGAGGAACTGTTCGCGGAAGCACACCGGATCGCGGAGGACAATGGGGCGGTCGGCGTACTCGGCTGGATCGACCAGGCGCGCGCGGGCGCCTAAGTCGGTATTAGACGATATAGCGGAACTACCCAGGTGGACGCGGCGTTGTCCGATGCGGTGAGTCGGCGGTGCGCCGACTCGCGTAGGGCGACGACGGCGAAAGGGGCAAGCTTTCGTGGTTACCCGGTGGCAACGGTTGCGGGCCGGTTTCGGTCGCATGGTGGACGCGACGCGTCCTGGCACGCTGGCCGCGTACCAGGGGCTCGTGGCCAAGGCGGGCGCGGACGAGGCACGGACCAAGAAGCTGACCGACGAGGAACTGACCGCAGCAGCAGGCACGCTGCGTAATCGGTCCGGCGGTTGGAGCGACCGGGACCGGGTCGAATGGTGTGCGCTCGGCCGCGAGGCTTGTCGCCGTTCGATCGACCTGCGGCCCTTCGACGTGCAGCTGCTCGGCACGCTGGCCATGCTGTCCGGGTCGGTCGTGCAGATGGCCACCGGCGAGGGCAAGACGCTGGTCGGCGCGCTGGTCGCGGCCGGCTATGCCACCCAGGGCCACCAGGTGCACGTGATCAGCGTGAACGACTACCTCGCGCGGCGCGACGCCGAGTGGATGGGCCCGCTCTACGAGCTGCTCGGTGTGTCGGTCGGCTGGCTCAGCCAGCACTCCACCCCGGACGAGCGCCGCGCCGCCTATGCCGCGGACGTCACCTACGTCTCGGTCAGCGAGGTCGGGTTCGACGTACTGCGCGACCGGATGGCCACCGACGTCGACGACGTGATCGTGCCCGAACCGGACGTCGCCGTCGTGGACGAGGTCGACTCGGTGCTGGTGGACGAGGCGACCATTCCGCTGGTGCTGGCCGGCGCGGTCGCCGGGGACGCGACCGACCGGGCGATCACCAAGATCGTCGGCGAGCTGCGGCTCGACGAGCACTACGAGGTCGACGACGAGGGCCGCAACGTCTTCCTCACCGAGGCCGGCGCGGACGTCGTCGAGCAGGCACTGGGCGGGATCGACCTGTACGCGGCCGAGGCGGGCGCCACGCTCGCCCAGGTCAACGTGAGCCTGCACGCGCACGCGCTGCTCCGCCGCGACGTGGACTACCTGGTCAAGGACGGCAAGGTCGCGCTGATCAACTCCTCGCGCGGCCGGGTCGCGTCGCTTCAGCGGTGGCCGGACGGGTTGCAGGCCGCGGTCGAACTGAAGGAGCAGGTCAAGGTCAGCGAGGGCGGCGAGGTCCTCGACCAGATGACCGTGCAGTCGCTGCTGCGCCGGTACAAGACCCTGTGCGGGATGTCCGGCACGGCCGCCCAGGTCGTGGAGAACCTCCAGGAGTTCTACCAACTCGGCGTGCGCACGGCCGAGGAGAACGTGCCGTGCATCCGGGAGGACGAACCGGACCGGGTGTATGCGACCGTGCCGCAGAAGGACGCGGCCATCGTCGACTACATCGCGGACCGGCACGAGGAGGGCAGGCCAGTCCTGGTCGGCACCCTGGACGTCGCCGAATCCGAGCGGCTGGCGAAGCGGCTGGCCCGGCGCGGGCTGTCCTGCGTGGTGCTCAACGCGCGGCACGACGCGAGCGAGGCCGCGATCGTGGCCGAGGCGGGCGCCTACGAGGCCATCACGGTGTCGACCCAGATGGCCGGCCGAGGCACGGACATCCGGTTGGGCGGCACCGAGAACAGCCAGGAGGAGCACGACCGGGTCGCCGAGGTCGGCGGGCTGTGCGTGATCGGCACCGGCCGGCACAGCAGCAGCAGGCTGGACGACCAGTTGCGCGGCCGCGCGGGCCGGCAGGGCGACCCGGGCAGCAGCGTGTTCTTCGCCAGCCTTGAGGACGAGATCGTCCAGCACTACGCGCCGGAGACCGAACCCGCGCAGGACGGCGAGACCGAGGACGACGGCCTGGTCACCAGCAAACGCGCCGCCGCCGACCTGCGGCACGCGCAGAAGGTGGCCGAGGCGGTGCAGCTGGAGATCCACCGCAACACCTGGCGCTACAACCAGCTCGCCGAGCAGCAGCGCACGATCCTGTTGCGGCACAGGGACAAACTGCTCACCAGCGACGCGGCGCTGGCCGAACTCAAGCAGCGCTGCCCGCAACGCTACGAGGAACTGTCCGAAAAGGTCAGTGACGAGGTGCTCGTCGAGGCGGCCCGACTGATCGCACTGTTCCATGTGGACCGCTGCTGGGTGGACCATCTGGCTTTCCTTGCCGACATCAGGGAAACCATCCACCTGCACGCGCTCGCGCGGGAAGATCCGCTCACCGAGTTCCACCGACTGTCCATTCCGGCGTTCAAGGAGTTGGTGTCGGACGCGTGGGAGCGCACCGAGAAGACGTTCCGCACCGCGAAGATCACCCAGGCGCACGGCGTCGACCTGGCCGACGCCGGCCTGAAGCGGCCCAACACCACCTGGACGTACCTGGTGCAGGACAACCCGTTCGGCAACGAGGACGACCGCACCATCCGGCACGTCGCGGCGCTGCTCCGCAAACGCCGCGCCAACCGTTAGAAGTTCGGCTGCCGCTTCTCCAGGAACGCGGCAACCCCTTCCGCGTACTCGGCGCTGAGCACGGCCTCGTCGTAGAGGGCCTGCACGGCGTCGTCCTCGGCGTGCCGGCCGTCGGTGATCCGGTCGACGATCTGCTTGGCTCCGCGCACGCTCACCCGCGCCCGCGACGCCATCCGCTCGGCGAGTTCGCGCGCCCGCTCGGGCAGTTCCACGGTCGGGGTCAGCTCGTTGACAAGGCCGATGTGCAGTGCGGTCGGCGCGTCCAGAATGTCGCCGGTGAACAGGATCTGCTTGGCCCAGGCCGGCCCGACCGCGTCCACCAGCTGTTTGGTCGAGGTCAGGTTGTAGACGATGCCGAGCTTGGCGGGCGTGATGCCGAACCGGGCATCCTCGGCCGCGATCCGGATGTCGCAGGCGAGCGCGATCTCACAGCCGCCGCCGATGCAGAACCCGCTGATCGCTGCGATCGTCGGGATCTCAAGACCAGCGATGGCCCGCTCGCCCGCGTGCACGGCCGCGCTGTAGCGCCGCGCCCCGTCCGCGCCGGCCCGCAGCGTGGCGAACTCGCTGATGTCCGCGCCTGCCGAGAAGTGCTCGGTGCCGCGGATGATCAGCGCCCGTACGTCCGGCGCGGCCGTGACCCGAGCCATCAGGCCGGGCAGCGCGGACCACATGGCGAAGCTCATCGCGTTGCGGCGCGCCGGCCGGTCGATGGTCAGGATGGCCACGCGGCCCTCGATGGCCAGGGCAAGGTGTTGGTCCACGAACGGACCCTAGCTACTCCTCCCGCAACAGGCTCAGGCAGCGCAGGAAGGTCGTGGCGTCCGGCCCGAGCACGGCGAAGAACGCGTCGTCGGTGTTGTCCACGTCGACAAGCGCACCGGTCAGCACCTCGCGGCCCGCGTCGGTGAGCACGATCCGCCGCGCCCGCGCGTCCTTCTCGTCCAGTTCGCGGCTGATCAGCTGGCGCGCGGCGAGCCTGCGCAGCACCTGGCTGGTCATCATGGTGTCGACGTTGACGAATTCGGCGATCCGTTGCTGTGTCGGCGCTTCTTCATGCTCGCCGAGCCACCACACCGAGGTCAACAGGACGAACTGCACATGGGTCAGCTCGTGCGGGTCGAGGGCCGCGCGCATGGCTCGCTGCCAGGCAAGAGTGACCTGCCAGAGCATGAAGCCGGTGCTGTCGCTGGCTTTCGCGAACCGGGAGTAGGGCCCACTGGACGTCGCGTCCGTGGGCCCGTCGCTCGGTGTTGTCATGCGACCGAGGATGCCGCATTCCCGTCGCCGACGTGCGCACGCCGCGCTTCGGCGAGTGCGACCAGTCCGGCCATCGCGTCCGGCACATCCTCGGTGACCGCGGGCCCGAGCTGCGCGGCCAGTTCGGCCGCGTCCTCGATCTGTACCCGGTGGGTGACCAGCGCCCCGCCCTTCCTCGGCGCGACGTGGTGGATGAATCGCAGCAGGCCACCGGGGATCGGCGTCTCGTCGGTGAAGCCGGTGCCGTCGATGGCGGTCAGCCGGAAGCTGACCGGGTCCTGGCCGACCAGGTGCAGGGTGCCGGTGCTGCCGACCGCGAACGGCCCGTCCAGGTCGACCTTGCTGACCGAGGTGTCCCAGGCAGGCCAACCGGCCGGATCGCCCCAGAGGGCGAGGATGGCGTCCGGCGACGCGCTGGTGGCGACGCCGTGCTCATACTCGTAATTTAGCATGCGCGGATATTATATGTGCGCATGCTAAATCGCAAATCGATCAGCCGACCCGCCCCCGGCTCGCGCGTGCCTGGTGCATCGGGTCGGGCGAGAGCGCGGCAAGGCCGTTCCAGGCCAGGTTGGCCAGGTGCGCGGCCACCTCGGTCTTGTCCGGCTCACGCGTGTCCAGCCACCACTGCCCGGTCAACCCGACCATGCCCACCAGCGCCTGCGCGTACAGCGCCGCCAGCTCGGGCTGGTAGCCGCGCCGCTCGAACTGGGCCCGCAGCACGTGTTCCACCTGGTGCGCGATGTCGCCCAGCAGGCTGGAGAACGTGCCGCCCGAACCGGCGACCGGCGAATCCCGCACCAGGATGCGGAAGCCGTCGGAGTACTCCTCGATGTAGTCCAGGAACGCGAGCGCGGCCTGGCCGACCAACTCATGCGGATGGTCGCCGACCGAAAGGGCCGACTCGATCCGGTCCAGCAGCCTGCGCATCTCCCGGTCGACGACAACCGCGTAGATGCCGTCCTTGCCGCCGAAGTGTTCGTACACAACGGGTTTGCTGACCCCGGCGCGGGCCGCGATCTCCTCCACCGAGGTGGCCTCGAAACCGCGCTCGGCCAACACGCCGCGCGCCACGTCGAGCAGTTGCGCGCGGCGCTGTGACCCGGTCATCCGGACCCTGGTCACCGCGTGCGGTGCGGTCGGCCCGTGTTCACCACTGCGCGTACGTCGTCTGCCCGCCATTTCGCAAGAGCATAGGCGCTCTACTCGGCCGGGGTGGCCGCGATGCGGGCCAGGCGCTGCGGGGTCGGCCAGCGCACGTTGCTCGCCCAGCCGAACTTCTCGAAGATCCAGATGATCCGCGCGGAGATGTCGAGCTGGCCGCGCTGCACGCCGTGCCGGGCGCAGGTCGGGTCGGCGTGGTGCAGGTTGTGCCAGGACTCGCCCATGCTCAGGATCGCCAGCGGCCAGAAGTTGGCCGACCGGTCGCGCGCGACGAACGGCCGCCGCCCGATCATGTGGCAGATCGAGTTGATCGACCAGGTCACGTGGTGCCCAACGCCGACTCGGACCAGGCCGGCCCAGAAGAACGCGGTCAGCGCGCCCCACCAGGACCAGGCGACCAGCCCGCCGATCGCCGCCGGTGTGGCCAGCGTGACCAGGGTGAGCGGGCCGAACAGCCGGTGCACGATGCGCATGTCCCGGTCGGCCAGCAGGTCCGGGGCGAAGCGCTGCTGGTTGGTCAGGTCCCGCTCCAGCACCCAACCGAGGTGCGCGTGCCAGAAACCGCGCACCAGCGCGGCGGGCGAGGTGCCGAACAGCCAGGGCGAGTGCGGATCGCCCTCGCGGTCGGAGAAGGCGTGGTGCCGGCGGTGGTCGGCGACCCAGTGCAGGATCGGGCCCTGCACGGACAGGCTGGCGAGCACGGCCAGGCTCACCCGCATCCAGCGCTTGGCCTTGAACGCGCCGTGCGTGAAGTAGCGGTGGAAGCCCACGGTCACGCCGAGGATGGTGATCGTGTACGAGGCCACGGCCAGGATCACGGTGCCCCAGTCCAGGCCCCACCCCCAGGCCCAGGGCACGGTCGCGATGATCGCGAGCACCGGGACGATCACGAACAGGTAGACCATGACGTGGGCGGCGAGGCCGCGCTCCGGGCCGAGCAGGGGAGCGGGACCGGTCCGATTGACGGGTTGGGCGACGAGCGAAGGCTCCATGGCCTGATCACCTCGGTGTCCGCAGGAACGGGCACGCCCCAGCAGACCCGATCTACCCGGCCAGTCGTTCACGAGCCAGCCAACCGCAGCGCACCGCGAGGTGAACAACTACTTCACGGCCATGATCGACCAGCTGTGGCCGGCGTCGGTGCTTCGGTAGAGGCGCGAGGCGCCGGTCGGGCTCTGCGGCAGTCCGGCGACCAGGTAGCCGGTTTCGGCCGTCGGGAAGGCCAGGTCCCAGATGCCGAGCAGGTCGGTCACGGTCAGCGTGTTCCGCCACGTTCGGCCGCCGTCGACGGTGGCGTAGAGCAGGTTGGCGTCCGCGGCCTGGGTCGCGACCGACGCGGACGTGGCACCGGCCGTGGCGAACGCCTGCTCGTAGCCGGTGACCGGCAACTGGCCCACCGCGACGAAGGGCCTGCCGAGGGCCGGCGCGACCACCAGTTCCTTGACCTGCTCGCCCGGTTGCGGATCGGCCGGATCGGCCGAGCAGACCACCTGCACACGACCGGACCGGATGCCGGCCAGCGCGGGCGTCGTCGAGTTGACCGGGCAGGGGACCGGCGCCGCGCTGAACGTGCTGCCGTCGGCGGAATACCAGTAGCGCCCGGTGTGATACGAGTTGCCGGCCGCGATCTGGAGCACGCCGCCGACCGAGGTGACGGCGCCGTAGTCATAGGGAAGTCCGGTCGCGACCAACCGGCCGACCGGTCGCAACGTGTTCGCGGTGGCCGCGCCCGAGTAGATCCGGACGGTGCTGTCCGGACCGGTGCCGACCGCGAACACACTGCCCTTGAACACGGTCACCGACGAGATGTCGATGTGCTTGGTCGGGTCGAGGCCGGCCAGCGACACGGTGGACCAGTGTCGCGCGCCGTCCTGGGTTTCCCAGAGATACTCGCCATCGGTGAACAGGGCGATCTGGTCCGAGGCGACGGTCATCGCGACGTGGTTGGAGTTGGCGGGCAACGCGACGGGCGGCGCGGTGAGCTGCTGCCAGGTCGTGCCGCCGTCGTTGGTGTCGAAGAGGAACTGGCAGGAGTCGGACCAGCTGCACGGGGCATAGCCGAACACGAAGCCGTGCCGCGCGGTCAGCCAACTCGTCGAGGCCGGCTGGAATCCGGTCGGCACCGGGGCCGGTGCCGCGGCGGCGACGCCGGCCGGTGCGATCAGCAGTGCGGCGGCGACGGCAGCCGCGAGGAATCCACGTTTTCTCACGCTTGGCAGACGCATGGACACGGTGCGGAGTTGTCTGCCTCGCGCGGGTTGTCATACCAACTGGTTGGTATTAGGTTGTGTCGAGCGCCGTGCAGACCAATGGAGGTCGCGTGTTCCTCGCCAGCACCATGCAGGACTTCCCGCTCACCATCACCGCGATCCTGCGCCACGGCGCGACCGTCTATCGCGACAGCGAATGCGTGACCTGGACCGGTGCTTCGGCCACCCGGGGCAACTATGCCCAGGTGGCAACCAATGCGGAACGTCTCGCCGCCGCGCTGACCCGGCTCGGTGTGCGGCAGGGCGACCGGGTCGCCACGTTCGCCTGGAACAACCAGGAACACCTGGAGGCGTACTTCGCCGTCCCGTGCATGGGCGCGGTCCTGCACACCCTGAACATCCGGCTGTTCCCGGAACAGCTCGCGCACATCATCAACCACGCCGAGGATCGCTTCGTCATCGTGGACGGGACGCTGATCCCGCTCCTGGCGAGGGTGGTCGATGAACTGAAGACGGTCGAGGCGTTCATCGTGATCGGCGAGGCCGACGCGTCCGCCCTGGGCGACAAGCCGATCCTGCGCTACCACGAGCTGATCGCCGCCGAGGAACCCGGCTTCGCCTGGCCCGAACTGGACGAGCGCGCGGCGGCGGCGATGTGCTACACGAGCGGCACCACCGGTGACCCGAAAGGCATCGTCTACTCGCATCGCTCGACCTTCCTGCACGCGCAGGCGCTGCTGTCGGCGAGCATCTCCGGCGTCACCGAGTCCGACCGGGTGCTGGCCATCGTGCCGATGTTCCACGTCAACGCCTGGGGCCTGCCCTACGCCTCCTTCCTGTCTGGCGCCAACCTGTTGATGCCCGGCCCGTTCCTGCAACCCGAACCGATCGCCGCGTTCATCGCGCAGGAGAAGGCGACCGTGGTGTCCGCGGTGCCGACCATCTGGGCCGCGCTGCTCGGCTACGGCGAGACGCACGACATCGATCTTTCCTCGCTGCGCTCCGGGACGTCCGGTGGCGCGGCCGCGCCGAGGAGCCTGTTCGAGAAGTTCGAGCAGCGCTACGGCCTGCGCATCGTGCAGGGCTGGGGGATGACCGAGACCTCGCCGCTCGGCGGCATGGCGTTCCCGCCCGCCGGTGTCGAGGAAGGCACCGAGCAGGACATGGACTGGCGGATGAAATCCGGTCGCGTGTCGGCAGGCGTGCAGATGCGCATCGTCGACCCGGAGGGCGAGGAACTGCCGTGGGACGGCGTGGCGACCGGCGAGATCGAGGTGCGCGGGCCGTGGATCACCGGCTCCTACTACCGCGATCCCGCGCCGGAGAAGTTCGACAACGGCTGGCTGCGCACCGGTGACGTCGGCACCATCGACCCGCACGGTTTCTTCCAGATCACCGACCGGGCCAAGGACGTGATCAAGTCCGGCGGCGAGTGGATCTCCTCGGTCGAACTGGAGAACCATCTGATGGGGCACCCGGCCGTGCTGGAGGCCGCGGTGATCGGCATCCCAGACCCCCGCTGGGATGAACGACCACTCGCGTTCGTGGTGGCGCGTGAGGGAGTCGAGACGACCGCCGAGGAACTCGTCGCGTTCCTGGGCGATCGCGTCGCCCGCTGGCAGGTCCCGGAGAACTGGACGTTCGTCGCCGAGATCCCCAAGACCACCGTCGGCAAGTTCGACAAGAAGCCGCTGCGCGCCCGGTTCGCGTCGGGCGAGATCACGGTGACCCGAACGATCTAGCGCGACCAGTTCGGGTCGCGCCCCAGCGCGGCCAGCATGCTGTCGAACTCGCCCGCGTCGGGTCCGGCCTTGACCGAGGGCCGGAACGCCGAACCGGGTTCGAGTCGCTCCGGCCCGTCCGGCACCATCGCCACCAGCGGCGCGGTCGCACGCACGGCGGCCAGGTCGGCGTCGAACTCGACGTCGATGGCGCACGCCACGTCCCAGGCGTGCACCAGGTAGTCGACGGTGTGCATGGTGATCGCGATCTCGGCCGGGAAGGCCGCGTCCTTGACCACCTCGGGAATGGCGAACTGCCGCTCCAACACGCCGTCCTCGGCGAACGCGGCGAGCACCTCCTCGGCGGTCTTGCGGTATTCGGCGACCGGATCCAGATCGAGCGGCCTGCTCTGCCACACCGCGAGGTCGGCGCCGTCGCCGGCCGCCGACGCGGCGAAACCGCGGTGCTGCGCGATCATGTGCATCAGCAACTCGGCCAGGTTCCAGTCCGAGCAGGGGGTGGGCCGGCCCAGGTCAGCGGCTTGAACACGATCGACGATTGCGATGCTGGCGCGTACCGCGTTGGCGTTGTGCGTCACGATATTAGTAGGCATGTGCATATCATGTGCGCGTGCGTACGGTACGTCAAGGCGTATTTTGTCACCCATGGCATCGAACCGGGCCGATCTCGCGGCGATGATGTATCCGCTCAGTCGCGCCCTGATCGCCGCCGAACTGCCGATCCTGACGGCGCACGAGATCTCGATGTGGGGCTATGCGGTGCTGAACGCGCTGGTCGAACAGCCGATCCGGACCCAGTCCGCGCTCGCCACCGCGATCGGCGCCGACAAGACGCGCATCATCGGCGTGCTCGACGAGTTGCAGGACCGCGCGCTGATCGAGCGCACCCCCGACCCGGACGACCGCAGGGCGCACCAACTCGCCATCACCGAGCAGGGCCGCGCCGTGCGCGACGCGGTGCAGACCGACATCCAGCGCGGCGAGGAGCGCCTGCTCACCCGGCTCAGCGCGGCCGACCGGCGTGCTTTCCTGCGAGCACTGGAAATCCTGGCCGAACTGCCGCCCGAGGAGATCACCTATGACCGGTGATCGGCGCACAATGGGGCGCATGCGGATCGATCGGCTTGACCATCTGGTGCTCACCGTCGCGGACATCCCCGCGACGGTGGCGTTCTACACGCGCGTGCTCGGCATGACCGAGATCAGCTTCCGAGGCGGGCGCACCGCGCTCACCTTCGGCACCAGCAAGATCAACCTGCACCAGGCCGGCAACGAGTTCGAGCCCAAGGCCGCCCGACCGACTCCGGGCAGCGCGGACCTGTGCCTGATCGCGGACGAGCCGCTGGCCGAGGTCATCGAGGAACTGGCCGAGTCGGACGTGCCGATCGAGGAGGGTCCGGTCGAGCGGACCGGTGCGACCGGCACCATCACCAGCGTCTATTTCCGTGACCCGGACGGCAATCTGATCGAGGTCAGCAACTACGCCTGAGCGATCTGGTCCAGCCACTGCGTCAACAGCGCCTGCTCGGCCTCGGTGAGGCCGGTGTCCGTGCCGGGCAGGCTGGCCTTGAGCGCGATCGCGTGACTCGCCGCGCCCGCGCCGCTAACGGCCGAGGGCGTGTCGGTGGTGATCGACGTCAGGATCGCCTCCCGCACCCGCGGCGAGAGTTCGGGATCGCGGTCGGCCGGCTTGGTGGCGATCAGGGTCAACGTGACCCCCGAACCGGCCGAGTGGATCATCTGCGCCGCACGTTCCACGCTCACCAGCAGTCGGCCCGCCGCGGCGACCCGGCTCACCAGCGAGTGCAGGATCTCCTGCGCCCGCACCGCGGCCGGCGCCGTGTTCGGCCGCGCCTCGCCGTACATCAACGTGTAGAAGGCCGGGTTCGCCACGCCGAACCCGACGTGCAGGTCCCAGCCCGCGCGCAGGTCCTCGACCGGGTCCTCGGCGAGTTCCCGCTCGGTCTTCGCCTTGAGGTAGGTGGCGAATCCGTAGCTGGCCACCTCGTCGAGCAGGCCCTGCATGTCGCCGAAGCCCCGGTAGATGGTCGGCGCCTGCACGCCCGCCGCCGCGCTGACCGCCCTGGTGGACACCGCGTCCCGGCCGCCATCGGCGAGCAGGGTCGCGGCGGCCCGGATGATCCGATCCCTGGTGGTCAGCGCCTCCGTCATGACATCGATGATAACAGCTACTTGTTAGCGAGCAGTGCTGAACTGAACCGCTAACCTGCCGCGCTGCCGAGCGTTTCCAGGATGGCCTCGCCGTACTTGGCCAGTTTGTTCTCGCCGACGCCGCTGACCTTGCCCAGTTCGGCCAGGCTGCTCGGCGCGTCCGAGGCGATCTGGCGCAGCGTCGCGTCGTGGAAGATCACGTACGCGGGCACGCCCTGCTCCTTGGCGGTCGCGGCGCGCCAGGCCCGCAACTGCTCGAACACGCCCGCCGCGTCCCCGGTCAGCTCCACGGCCGCGGCCTTGCCCTTCGTACCCGACCGCGAGCGCGACTTCGTCCGTTCCGGATCGCGGCGCAGCATCACGGTGCGCTGCCGGCTGAGCACCTCGCCGCTGGCCTCGGTGAGCACCAGCGTGCCGTAGTCGCCCTCCACCGCGAGCAGGCCCTCGGCCAGCAGCTGCCGCGCGACCCCGCGCCACTCGCTCTCGTTGAGTTCGGTGCCGATGCCGAACACGGTCAACGAGTCGTGGTCGTGCTCGATCACCTTCGCGGTCTTGCGGCCGATCAGGATGTCGATCACCTGGCCCGCGCCGAACTTCTGCCGCCGCTCCCTGGCCAGCCGGAACACCGCGGACAGGAACTTCTGCGCCGCGATCGTCCCGTCCCACGACTCCGGCGGCGACAGGCAGGTGTCACAGTTGCCGCAGGGCTGCGCCGACTGTCCGAAGTAGTTCAACAGCCGCACCCGGCGGCACTCGACCGTCTCGCACAGCGCGAGCATCGCCTCCAGGTGGGTGGCCAGCTTGCGGCGCTGCGCCGCGTCGCCCTCGGAGGTGTCGATCATTTTCCGTTGCTGCACAACGTCCTGCAGGCCGTAGGCGAGCCACGCGGTGGACGGCTGCCCGTCCCGGCCCGCGCGCCCGGTCTCCTGGTAGTACCCCTCGACCGACTTGGGCAGGTCCAGGTGCGCGACGAAGCGCACGTCCGGCTTGTCGATGCCCATGCCGAAGGCGATGGTGGCGACCATGACCACGCCGTCCTCGCGCAGGAACCGCGACTGGTTCGCAGCGCGCACCCGGGCGTCCAGGCCCGCGTGGTAGGGGAGCGCGGTGATCCCGTTCTGCACCAGGAACTCCGCGGTCTTGTCCACCGACGCCTTGGACAGGCAGTAGACGATGCCGGCGTCGCCCGGGTGCTCGGTGCGGAGCAGGTCGAGCAGTTGCTTCTTCGGCTCGTTCTTGGGCGCGATCCGGTACTGGATGTTCGGCCGGTCGAAGCTGGAGACGAAGTGCTTGGCCTGCTCCAGGTTCAGCCGCTGCGCGATCTCCGCCGCCGTCGCCTCGGTCGCCGTCGCGGTCAGCGCGATCCGCGGAATCGACGGCCAGCGCTCGTGGAAGGTCGACAGGTTCAGGTAGTCGGGCCGGAAGTCGTGGCCCCACTGGGAAACACAGTGCGCCTCGTCGATCGCGAACAGCGCGATCGAGGCGCGATCCAGCAACCGCAGCGTGGCCTCGTTGCGCAGTCGCTCCGGCGCGAGGTAGAGCAGATCGATCTGGCCGGCCACGAACTCCTGCTCGACCAGGCGCTGCTCCTCGAAGTCCAGCGTCGAGTTGAGGAACCGGGCCCGGATGCCGAGCGCCTCGCACGCGTCGACCTGGTCCTGCATCAGCGCGATCAGTGGCGAGATCACCACGCCGACCCCCGGCCGGACCAGCGCCGGGATCTGGTAGCACAGCGACTTGCCGCCACCGGTCGGCATCAGCACCAGCGCGTCGCCGCCGCCGACGACCTGCTCGATGATCTCCTGCTGCTGACCGCGAAACGCGTCATAGCCGAAGACCCGGTGCAGCACGTCGGCGGCGTCGGTCCGCTGATCCTGATCTTGCTGAGTTTCCACCCGCGCGAGTCTAGGCGCCCCGACCGACAGGGCGGGTCACGCCTGGTTCGTCGGCAGCACCATGATCTGGCGCAGGTTCACCCGCCTGGGCCTGCTGGTCACGAAGCCGATCAGGTCGGCGATCTCCGCGCCGGACAACGCGTCGATGCCGGCGAACATGCCCCGCAGGTCGGTGGCCAGTTCCTGGTTGTCGATGTGGCTGGCCAACTCGGTGTCCACCAGGCCGGGCTCGATGTTCGTCACCCGGACGAGTTTCGGCCCGAGTTCGGTGCGCAGCGTCGCGGACAGGTGGGTCAGCGCCGCCTTGGTCGCGCCGTAGACCGCGTAGCTCGGGAAGGTCAGGTGCGCGCCGACGGAGGAGATGTTCACCAGGTCGGCGGTGCGCCCGTCGGCCGCGGCCGCGACCAGGTCGGGCAGGAAGCCGTTGACGATCCGCAGCACGCCGACCAGGTTGGTGTCGATCATGCGGGTCCACTCGTCGTCGCGGCCCGCCGCGATCGGGTTGGGCAGCATCACGCCCGCGTTGTTCACCACCAGGTCCGCCGGTCCGAAGCGGGCGTGCACCTGCTCGACCGCGGCCGCCACCGCGTCCTTGTCGGCCACGTCCACCACGACCGGCAGGGCCTCGCCGCCGTTCGCGACGATCTTGTCCGCGAGTTCGGTCAGCCGGTCCTTCCTGCGTGCCAACAGCGCGACCTTCGCGCCGGAGGAGGCGAGCAGTACCGCGGTGTCCGCACCCATGCCGCTGGCCGCGCCGGTGACCACGGCCACCCGGCCGGCGAGGTTCTCGTATGTCGTCATGGCCCCAACATTGCGTCGCGGGCCGCTGACCAGGAACGGTTGTGTTGAACCTAGGTCTGCCAGACCCACGTTGGCGACGCTCGGCCCAGGCATAATCGGACACGTGGAACAGAACATCGGCGAATTCCTGCGCACCCGGCGTGCCCGGATCCAACCCGAGGACGTCGGCCTGACCGGCTACGGCCGCAGGCGGGTGCCGGGGTTGCGGCGCGAAGAACTCGCGCTGCTCGCCGGGGTGAGCGTCGACTACTACGTGCGGCTGGAGCAGGGCCGCAGCCCGTCGGTGTCCGAGGCCGTGCTGGACGCGGTCAGCCGCGCGCTGCGCCTCGACGAGACCGAGCGCGCCCACCTGCGCAACCTGGTCCGCCCGGTCGCCCGCACCCGCCGCACGCCCCCCGCCCAGCGGGTCCGGCCGGAGATCCACCGGCTGCTGGCGATGTTGGACGCGGTGCCCGCGTTCGTGCTCGGCCGCCGGGGCATGGTGCTCGCCTGGAACGCGCTCAGCGACGCGGTCTACGGCTTCGAGGCCCTCGCGCCCGCCGAGCGCAACATGACCCGGCAGGTGTTCCGCAGCCCGACGGCCGCCGAGTTCTATCCGCAGTGGGACACCGTCGCCGCGGAAACCGTCGGCTTCCTGCGCCTGGAGGCCGGCCGGTGTCCGGACGACCCGCAGCTGGCCGCGCTGGTGGGGGAGCTGTCCCTGAACAGCGACCGGTTCCGCACGCTCTGGGCGCGCCAGGACGTGCACGACAAGTCGCACGGCCCGAAGATCATCAACCATCCGGTGGTCGGGCTGCTGGAGATGAACTACGAGTCCTTCGCCGCGCCCGGTGACGCCGACCAGCTGTTGGTCACCTACGTGGCCGAGGCCAACTCGCCCACCGAGGACCGGCTGCGCCTGCTCGCCAGCTGGCACGCCGAACACACCGAACCGGAAATCGCGACAGAGCAACGCCACTAGCAGGAAGGGCCCGGATCAGAGATCGGCGCGGTCACCGGGCCCTCCTCCCTGCTGGACAGTTGGTCCGCTCTCTCACCTACCGAGTTCCACGTTCTCCAGCACACCCAGCGCGTCCGGCACCAGCACGGCGACCGAGTAGTACACGCTGACCAGGTAGGAGATGATCGCCTTCTCGCTGATGCCCATGAACCGCACGGACACGCTCGGCTGCACCTCGTCCGGGATGCCGGTGTGGTGCAGCCCGATCACGCCGTGATCGTCCTCGCCGATGCGCATGGCCAGGATCGACGTGGTGTTGTCCGCGTTGATCGGCAGCTTGTCGCTGGGCAGGATCGGCACCCCGCGCCACCCCATGACCGCGCGCCCGTCCACCTCGACCGAGTCCGGGTAGACGCCGAGCCGGTTGCACTGCTTGCCGAACGCGGCGATCGCCCTGGGATGCGCCAGGAAGAACCGGGTCTTGCGGCGCAGCCGCAGCAGCTCGTCCATGTCCTCCGGCGCGGGCGGACCGTTGCGGGTCGGAATCCGGAACTTCAGGTCGGCGTTGTGCAGCAGGCCGAACTCGCGGTTGTTGATCAGGTCGTGTTCCTGCCGCTCGCGCAGCGCCTCGATGGTCAGCCGCAACTGCTGCTGCGTCTGGTCCATCGGGTCGTTGTAGAGGTCGGCGACGCGGGTGTGCACGCGCAGCAGGGTCTGCGCGACCGCGAGTTCGTACTGGCGCGGCTGGAGTTCGTAGTCGGCGAACGTGCCGGGCAGCTCGTACTCGCCGTACTGGCCGGACGCCAGGTCGATCTCGGCCTCACCGCGCTTGTTCTCGGGCCTGCTCGGCCGCGCCCGGAACTGCTCCACCTGCGCCCGTAACGCGTCGGAGGAGCCGGCGACCTCCTGGAAGGACTGCCTGGTCAGCGACAGCACGATGCACGGCGTCACGGCCTTCACCGCGTAATGCCACTGACCCTCGTCCAGCAGCGCCTCCGCGCCGAACTGGTCGCCGTCGGACAGTACGTCCAGCACGATCTCGTCGCCGTACTTGCCGGACGCGACCATGTTCGCCCTGCCGTGTGCGAGCAGATACACCTGGTCGGCGGCCTGGCCCGGTTCGACCAGCACGTCGCCGGCCGTGTACTCGCGCTGGACGAACCGGCCGGCCAACGCGATCAGCGCCAGCTCGTCGGTGAACCCGCGCAGCAGCGGCAACTCCGCCAGCTCCGCCGGGATCACCCGGACCTGCGAGCCGGTGTTGGTGAACTCGATCCGGCCGTCGCCGAGGGTGTAGGTGAGCCTGCGGTTCACCCGGTACACCGCGCCCTTGGCCTCCACCCACGGCAGCTGCCGGAGCAGATGGCGCGGGGTGATGCCCTGCATCTGCGGGACGGTCTTGGTGGTCGTCGCCAGTTTTCGCGCGGCGGCCGTGCCGAGGCTCAGCTGCGGCGTTTCCGTCGTGATATTTGGTTCCTCGGTCTGTGTCATGACCGGTCAGCCTTCTCGGCCGATTTCCACGTCTTCCAGCATGGCCAATGCGTCCGGCACCAGAACGGCCGCGGAATAGTAGACGCTCACCAGATAGGAAAGAATCGCCTTTTCGCTGATGTTCATGAATCGCACCGAAAGGCTCGGCTGGTATTCGTCCGGGATTCCGGGGTGGTGCAGGCCGATGACGCCCTGGTTGTCCATGCCGGTTCGCATCAGCAGGATCGAGCTGGTCCGCTGCTCGGTGATCGGGATCTTGTTGCACGGGAAGATCGGCACGCCGCGCCAGGCCGGCACATGGTGGCCGTTCACCTCGACGCTGTTCGGGTACAGGCCACGGCTGTTGAACTCACGCCCGATCGCCGCGATCGTCCTCGGGTGGGCCATCAGGAACGACGGCTCCTTCCACACCAGCGACAACAGCTCGTCCAGGTCGTCCGGGGTCGGCGGGCCGGACTGGGTGGCGATCCGCTGGTCGAGATCGACATTGGCGAGCAGCCCGAAGTCCGAGTTGTTGATCATCTCGTGTTCCTGGCGTTCGCGCAGGGCCTCGATGGTCAGCCGCAACTGCTGCTCGGTCTGGTTCATCGGCTCGTTGTAGAGGTCCGCGACGCGGGTGTGCACCCGCAGCACCGTCTGCGCGACGCTGAGCTGGTACTCGCGCGGCGCCTCGTCGTAGTCGACGAACGTGCCCGGCAGGTCGTACTCGCCCGCGTGCCCCGACGACAGGTCGATGTTGGCCTCGCCGTGCGTGTTCGCGTCGACCGCCTCGCTCGCCTGGAACAGCACGGTCTGCGCGCGCAGCGACTCGGACCGCTCGGCCAGCTCGTCGAACGCGCTGCGCGGCAGCGCGAGCAGGGTGCCGCTGGTCAGCGCCTTCACCGTGAACGGCCAGGTGCCCTCGGACTCGGTGAGCACCTGCTCGCCGAAGTAGGAGCCGCCGGTCAGCACGTCCAGCACGCTCTGCTCGCCGTACTTGCCGGCGCCGATCTTGTTCACCTTGCCGTGCGCCAACAGGAACACCTGATCCGCCGGCTCGCCCTCGGTCACCAGCACGTCGCCGGGAGCGAACTCGCGCTGCTCGAATCGGCCGGCCAGCTCGCTGAGCACCTCCGCGTCGTCATAGTCGCGCAGCAGCGGCAGTTCGCCGAGTTCGGCAGGGATGACCCGGCACGCCGAACCGGTCTGCACGAACTGGACCCGGCCGTCGCCGACCGTGTAGGTCAGCCTGCGGTTCACCCGGAACGTCCCGCCCGGCACGTCGATCCACGGCAGCAGCTTGAGCAGCCAACGCGACGAAATGCCCTGCATCTGCGGCACGGACTTGGTCGTGGTGGCCAGGTTCCGCGCGGCAGCGGTACCGAGGCTCAGCTGTGACTGCCCGGCACCACCGTCGACATCGGACTGTACTTCGGTCACAACACACACTCCTGGAGGCAATCGGCCGACGGGCGTTATTGAAGGACCGAAACCACCATCGGGCAGTTCGGTCTTGCGCGGATGGTGCGAATTTCGCGGAACTGGTGCTGTGTCGAACTACGATGAACTACCGCGAAACTGCGGACCAAGAATGTCTGCCGGCCGCGGCGGCCGTGCTGACATGGGGACGCTAGCACCGCCGTTCGCGCGCTGGCAGTCGCCCGAACGGGTTGCACGGTCACGATATCCGGCGCAGTCGATCATGCACCGCGTCACCCGAACGGCCGCAATCTCGGCGAGCGGTACGGCTCCTATTCACTCATCGACACCCAATGCCGACCACGTGGAGCGGTAATTCGTGATTCGGGTGGTTCCCTGTTGATTCCGCTGGGCTGAACGGGCGACCCGGCTATCTCGGTCCGCGCCCCCGAGCTGAAACACGCCGCGCGGCCACCGCGCCGCCACCGAAAATCAGTATCACCGTGGCCAGCGCCCACCGGCGTTCGGTATTCCGTTCCTCGTCGGATGCTTGTGCCAACAACTTTGCCGGTGGCAACGACTCTCGCGCGGTGGTCGGTGCCGGCTTTGTCAGTGGGAGCGTGGGCGGCGGCACGGTCGTCGAAGTCGGAGGCGTCGGCGGGATGGTCGTCGACGGCAGGATGACCTGCGCCGGAACGGGATTCGGCGTCGTCGGCGGTGGCGGCGGCGGCCCGTTGTGCGTGGTGGTCGGCGGTGGGGGCGGGGGACTGGTCGGCGGCGCAGGCGTGGCCAGGCACCCGGCCATGTCGGTGACCTCCGCAGGGGACCAGCTCGCCAACTGGATCGCCGGACCCGAACCGTCCAGCGGAATCTCGTACAACCGGCTCTGCCCGAACACGTCGTCCGCGATCGCGTACATGACCTGACCGGCCAGAACGACCGAGCCGTAGTCCGCCCAGCCCGGAAGTCCTTGCACCACCTGGACTTCCCGCACCGCGCCCGAGGCCGGATCGATGCTCACCACCGACGCCGTAGGCCCGTCACCACCCGACACGCCGTAGAGCAGGCCGTTCGCCGTGTTCACCGCGAAGTCGTCCACGCCGTCCGCCAGCCATTCGGGACGCATCGACACCCGCCTTTCCACCGAATCGAAGTCGCCGCTCGACGGGTCCACGCCGATCGCGTACAACTCGTCGTCCGCCGCGACGTAGAGGTCGCTGCCCAACACCGCGCCGGCCACCGCGTCGGACAGGCGACCATGCGAGCCGCGCACCTGTCCGAGGTCGGACAGCGTGCCCCCGGTGCTGATCCGCACCAGCCGGCCGCCCGCCCGCGTCGCGATGCCGTACACCAGATTCTGTTGTGGCGCATAGCCGATCGCGTTCACCTCATATCCCAGCCGCGCCACGGTCGACGCCGAACCAGTGCCCAGATCCACCCGCAACAGCGTCGAGGTGTCGCCACCCCATTCATCCGTTCGGACCTCCAGCGCGACACAGTTGGTGGTTGCGGCGCCGGCTCGCGGGGACAAAAGGGACAGCGACATCACCAGAAGGGCGCAACAAATGAGCGCCATCGGGTATATCCGCAAAAGGCTCACGGGCCACCAGGTCTGATCGTTTCAGCAACTTGGGGGTATGGGGTCCACGGTAACCCGTGCTCTAATACGGATCCAGAGAGGACGGGGCTGAATGAATATCTATGTTTCCGGGCTCGTCACCGTGCTCGGTTCGTCGCTCATCGCGGTGGCGATCGCCTATGTGATCCATCGGCGAAACCCGTCGGAAAAGCGATCGGCGAACAATGACGCGGCCGGGAATGTGTTCACCATTGTCGGCGGCCTTCAGGCGGTGCTGATCGCATTCGTGTTGATTTCTCTTTTCGACAACGTGTCCACCGTGTCAACCGAGTCGTTCACCGAGGCCAACGCGGTCGTGGCGATCTACTGGGACGCCGACTCGCTGCCCAACCCCGACCAGAACACGATCCACCAGCTCTGCCTCGACTACACCAACACCGTGATCAACACCGAGTGGTCACAGCTGGACAACGGCACCACCACGGTCACCGGCCCCGGCTGGCAGCAACTCCAGAACCTGCACAGCGCGATCACCACCGCCGCCGTCGACAACAGTGACAACTGGCGGCTCAACGAGAAGACCGACGCGGCCAACCAGCTCTGGCAGGTCTTCCAGGCCCGCCAGCAACGCCTCAACGCGGCCAGCGGCGGCGCGATCAGCCTGGTCGTCTGGCTCGCACTGATCGTCGGCAGCCTGCTCACCATGGCCCTGGCCTACCTGTTCGGCGGCGCCAAGCTGGTCCCGCACATGATCATGGTCGGCGTGCTCGCCGGCACCATCGCACTGCTGCTGTTCGCCGTGTTCCAGATGCAGGACCCGTTCACCGGAGGTGCGGCCGTCCGACCCGACGCGTTCACCTCGGCGCTGAGCAGACTCCAGTAACCGGCCGATCAACCGATCCTCAACGGCCATGCTTGTACGGTTGGTCCGACGTTCCCGCGCTGTTCGCACCGCCACCACGAGGGGAGAACCATGACCACCGACACGGTCACCGAGCAGGTCGTCCTGCTCACCGAGACCGGCGACGCAGCCGGAGTCACCCCCAAGGCGACCGTGCACACCACGGACACCCCGCTGCACCTGGCGTTCTCCTGCTACCTGTTCAACACCGACGGTCAGCTCCTGCTCACCCGCCGCGCCCTGTCCAAACCCACCTGGCCAGGCGTCTGGACCAACAGCTGCTGCGGCCACCCCGCGCCCCAGGAGAGCCTCACCGACGCCGTCCGGCGCAGGCTCCAGCGCGAACTCGGCATCAGCGTGTCCGAGGTAACGCTTGTGCTGCCGAAGTTCCGCTACCGCGCGGTGATGACCAACGGCCTGGTCGAGAACGAGATGTGCCCGGTGTTCCGCGCGTTCACCGACAGCAACGACACTGCCGCGACCCCGGCCCCCGACGAAGTCGAGGAAGCCCAGTGGGTCGACTGGTCCGGCCTGGTCGACGACGTCCTCGCCGGCCGCCGCGCCATCTCGCCCTGGTGCCTCGACCAGATCACCGAGCTGGCCACCCTCCCGGCCGACCAGCACGACTGGCCCACCGGCGACCCGGCCGACCTGCCCGGGGCCGCCCGGATCTGACACCGCCTGACCAGCACGGACTGGCCCCGACCGGGTCCTGCCCGGCGCGCCGACGCGCCAGATCGCCAGATCCCGTCCGCGCGATGTCGTACCCTGCGGATACTCTCGAACATGGGTTCGGCACGGATCGCCGGACCCGTTCTGGCTGCGCGACCTGGGAGAAGAAGCGTCCGTGACTGCTGAGACCCTGTACGGGGCCGACGACCTCACCCATCTGGAAGGTCTGGAAGCGGTCCGCAAACGACCCGGCATGTACATCGGCTCGACCGACAGTCGAGGCATCAACCACCTCTTCAGCGAGATCGTCGACAACTCCACCGACGAGGGCATCGCGGGCAACGCCAGCAAGATCGTGGTCACCCTGCACGCCGACGGCAGCGTCCAGGTCGACGACGACGGCCGAGGCATCCCGACCGGCACCCACACCAAATCAGGCCTGTCCGGCGTCGAGCTCGTGCTCACCCGGCTGCACGCGGGCGGCAAGTTCGGCGGCTCCGGCTACAAGACCTCCGGCGGCCTGCACGGCGTCGGCGCATCGGCCGTCAACGCGCTGTCGCGCCGGTTCGACGTCACGGTCAAACAAGAGGGCAAGATCCACCAGATGTCCTTCGCGCACGGCGTGCCCGGCGAGTTCGACGCCCCCGGCCCCAAGGCGAAGTTCACCCAGCGCTCCGGCCTGCGCGTGATCGGCAAGATGAAGCGCGGCGAGTCCAGCGGCACCTCCACCCGCTACTGGTACGACCCGCGCTACTTCGACAACGGCGCCGCACTGGACATCGAGGCCGTGCGCGCCAAACTGCGCAACACGGCGTTCCTGGTACCCGGCGTCAGCTACGTGCTGCGCCAGGCCCTCGACGACCGCATCGACGAGCAGACCTTCCACTTCAGCAACGGCCTGCTCGACATGGTCGACTTCCTCGCACCCGACGGCGAGCGCCCGGTCTCCGGCACGCTGCTCGCCAAGGGCGAGGGCATCTACTACGAGAACGCCGCCGACGAGAACGGCGTCATGCGGTCCAAAGTGGAGCGCCAGGCCGAGGTCGAGGTCGCGTTCCGCTGGGGCACCGGCTACGAGCGCACCGTCGAGTGCTTCACCAACACCATTCGCAACATGCACGGCGGCACCCACCGCAAGGGCTTCGAACGCGCCGCGGTCAAGTCCATCCAGGACGCCATCTCCAAGACCCGCGGCCTGCTCAAGCCCAAGGAAGATCCGCCAACCCTCGACGACGTGTTCGAGGGCATGACCGCGGTCATCCACGTGCGCATCCCCGAACCGCAGTTCACCTCACAGACCAAGGACGACCTGTCCACCGCCGGCATCACCAAGGTCGTGCAGGCCGTCGTCGAGAAGCACATCAAGGAGTGGGTCGACGACCGCAGGACCAAGACCGAAGCCAAAACCGTGCTGCAGAAGGTCGTTGACGCCTCCCGCGTGCGGCTCACCCAGAAGCAGCAGAAGGACGCCGCCCGGCGCAAGACCGCGCTGGAAGGCGCGGCCATGCCGGCCAAACTCGTCGACTGCCGCATCAACTCGATCGACCGCAGCGAACTGTTCCTGGTCGAGGGCGACAGCGCGCTCGGCTCGGCCAAGATGGCGCGGGTCTCCGAATACCAGGCACTGCTCCCGTTGCGCGGCAAGATTCTCAACGTGCAGAAGGCCAGCCTGGCCGACACCCTGCGCAACGCCGAGATCGCCGCGATCGTCCAGGTGCTCGGCGCCGGCAGCGGACGCACCTTCGAGATCAACCAGATGCGCTACGGCCGCGTCATCCTGATGGCCGACGCCGATGTGGACGGTTCGCACATCCGCACGCTGCTGATCACCTTGTTCGCCAAGTACATGCGACCGGTCATCCAGGACGGCAGGCTCTACGCGGCCATGCCGCCGTTGCACAAGGTCGTCACCAAGGGCCGCAGCGGCGAGACGCACTTCACCTTCACCCAGCGCGAGATGGAAGCCAGGGTCGCGCAGTTGGAGAAGGCCGGCAAGACGGTGATCAAGCCCGTACCCCGGTTCAAGGGTCTCGGCGAGATGGACGCGGACGAACTGTGGGAGACCACGATGAACCCGCTCACCCGCTCGGTCCGCCGGATCAACATGGACGACGTCGACGCCGCGGAAGCCGCGCTCGAATTGCTGATGGGCGAGAAGGTCGAGCCGAGGCGCAACTGGCTGGTCGAGTCGTCCTCGCGGGTCGACCAGGACGCGATCGACATCTGAGCAAGGGCCTTTGGTTCTAAGAGGAGAGATTGAGAAATGGCACGAGGCAAAAAGGGCCCGAACACCAAGATCGACCCCTCTGCCTTCGACTCCGCCGGTGCGCAGGTCTATGACAACTCGCTGCGCACCGAGATGGAGGATTCCTACCTCGAGTACGCGTACTCGGTCATCCACTCGCGGGCCCTGCCCGACGCGCGCGACGGCCTCAAGCCGGTGCACCGCCGCATCATGTACTCGATGTACCAGCAGCGCCAGTTCCCGACCTCGGCCTACGTCAAGTCCTCCCGCGTGGTCGGCGACGTGATGGGCCGCTTCCACCCGCACGGTGACGTCGCCATCTACGACGCCATGGTCCGCCTGGCCCAGGACTTCTCGCTGAACGCGCCGCTGATCGACGGACATGGAAATTTTGGAACGCAAGACGATGGCCCAGCTGCTCAGCGTTACTGTGTCACCGGTGACACGCGCATCCGGCTGGCCGACGGCTCCAGTCCGCGCATCGCCGATCTGGTGAACCTGCCCGCCGATTCGGAGGCGGACGCCGACTTCGAGGTCTTGGACAAGGACGGCAAGGCCGTTCGGGTCAACAAGGTCTTCAACTCGGGCGTGCACCCGGTCCTCCGGCTCCAGACCAAGATGGGCTTCTCGGTCAGCGGGAGCGAGAACCACCTCGTGCTGTGCCTGGAAGCTCCGATGGGTGTGCCGATCTTCCAATGGCGGCGGCTCGACGAGGTGAAGCCGGGTGCGGTCGTGTGCGTGGCGCGGAACGCCTGGATGCAGGTGACGCCGACTGCTCGTGAGTACATGCTCGGCGTGCTGGCCGGCGCCTGGGTCTCGGAGGGATTCGCCAGCGAACACCGCGCCGGCTTCAACAACACCGACGAGCACTTCTTCGACGAGGTGTTGCACGCCTACGACCAGATCGTCGGCGGACATCGTTATGTCTCCGAACGCCAGACCAGGCGCGACCGCAAGCGAATCCGGGAACTCGACATCCAGGAGTACCGCGGCGGTATGGATGCGTTCCGGGCGAGTCCGCTCGGCGAGCTCATCGGTTCTGAGGCTCGCGACAAGTACGTGCCGGACTTCGTCTGGAAGGGCGGCTGGGGCGTCAAGCGCGCATTCCTGATGGCCGCCTTCGAGGGCGACGGTGGCGTTCGCGTCGCGCTGGACGGGTTCACGATCCAGTACTCGACCTACAGCGAACGACTCGGGCGTGAGCTGCAGGAGCTGCTCGCCGAGTTCGGTGTGACGGCACGTCGCAGCTGCTACACCCGTTCCAGTGGCTCGGTCGAGCACCGTCTGGTGATCTCCGGCCTGAGCAATGTTCGAGCCTACGCGGAGCGGGTCGGGTTCCTGCGAACCAAGCAGGCGAAGCTGCGTGACCTGCTCACCCGTTCGCCCCTGCGTCCGCATCGCCTCAGCCAGGACAAGGTTCCGTTCGTCGCGGACTATGTGCGCAAGGCACTCGACTTCGGTCGGCGGGGCACCGGGAAGACGTGGCTGACCCACCACAACTTCGATCGCCAGGAGCGTTGGGCGACCGAGCGGCTGCGCATCATCGACCGGATCAAGGACCCGGAGGTCCTTGCCACGATCCTGCCGATTATGGATTCCGGCTACCGCTTCGAGACGGTGACCTCGATCGAGACGGCCGAAGCCGAACAGGTCTATTCGGTTCGAGTCGAGTCGGCGGACCATTCGTTCCTGGCCGGCGGTTTCGTCAATCACAACACCGAGGCTCGACTGTCCAATGAGGCCATGCTGCTGGTCGGCGAACTCGGCGAGGACACTGTCGACTTCCGGCAGAACTACGACGGTTCCGAGCTGGAGCCGACCGTTCTTCCCGCGGCCTTCCCGAATCTGTTGGTGAACGGCACGTCCGGCATCGCGGTCGGCATGGCCACCAACATGATTCCGCACAATCTCGGCGAGGTGATCTCGGCGGTGCGGTGGCTGATCACGCATCCGGGTGCGTCGCTGGACGAGTTGATGAAGCGGATTCCCGGGCCGGACCTGCCGACCGGGGGCATGCTGCTGGGTCTGGACGAGGTGCGCAAGGCGTACGAGACCGGGCGTGGCGTGGTGCGGATGCGGGCGCGGGTGGAGACCGGGCCGCTGGAGGGCAGTCGCGGCCGGCAGGCGATCACGGTGACCGAGCTGCCCTACGGGGTCGGGCCGGAGAAGATCATCGAGAAGATCACCGACGAGGTCACGAAGTCCAAGCGGCTGACCGGGATCGCGGACGTGAAGGACCTGACCGACCGGGAGAACGGCACCCGGCTGGTGATCGAGTGCAAGGTGGGGGTGAACCCGACCGCGCTGCTCGCCGACCTGTACCGGTTGACGCCGATGGAGCAGTCCTTCGGCATCAACAACCTGGTGCTGGTCGACGGCCAGCCGCAGACGCTGGGGCTCAAGGCGCTGCTGGAGGTCTTCCTCAAGCACCGCTACGAGGTGGTGACCCGGCGGACCCGGTACCGGCGGCGCAAGCGCGAGGAGCGGTTGCACCTGGTCGAGGGTCTGCTGATCGCGCTGCTGGACATCGACAAGGTGATCCGGCTGATCCGGACGAGCGAGAACGCGCAGGAGGCCAAGGATGGCCTGATGAAGCGCTTCAAGCTCTCCGAGATCCAGGCGACCTACATCCTGGACACGCCGCTGCGCCGGTTGACCAAGTTCGACAAGCTGGAGCTGGAGAACGAGCAGGACCGGCTGCGCGCGGAGATCGCCGAGCTGTCCACGATCCTGGACGACGAGTCGGTGCTGAAGAAGCTGGTGTCGGACGAGCTGGCGAAGGTCGCGAAGGATCTGGCCGGTCCGCGCCGGACGGCGTTGATCGACGGTGACCTCAAGGAGGTGCTGGCCGCCTCGGTGCCGGCAGGCCCGCTTGAGGTGGCCGACGATCCGTGCCAGGTGATCCTGTCGGCGACCGGTCTGGTGGCGCGCACGGCCGCTGAGTCGGAGGAGGCGTCCGAGGCGCGCAAACGGAGCGGTCGGGCCAGGCATGACGCGGTCGCCGCGATCGTGCACACCACGGCGCGTGGCCAGATCCTGTTGGTCACCAACCGAGGCCGGGCCGTCAAGACGGATGTGTTGCCGCTGCCGGTGTTGCCGGAGGCGGCGGGCACGGTGTCGGTGAGCGGCGGCATGGCCGCGAACGAGTTGGCCTCGCTGGCCCCGGGCGAGAAGGTGGTCGGCATCGCGCCGATGGCCCAGGAGGGTTCGCCGGGTATCGCGCTGGGCACCAGGCAGGGTGTGGTGAAGATCTGTTCGCCCGAGTGGCCGGTGCGGTCGGACGAGTTCGAGGTGATCTCGCTCAAGGACGGCGACGAGGTGGTCGGTTCGACCTGGTTGACCGACGGGTCGGAGACGTTGGTGTTCGTGTCCTCGGAGGCGTCGCTGCTGCGGTACGCGGCGTCGCTGGTGCGGCCGCAGGGGTTGAAGGGCGGCGGCATGGCCGGCATCAATCTGAGCGGGGACGCGGACGCGGTGTTCTTCGCCGCGATCCGCACCGACGACACCGAGCACGGTGAGCCGATGGTGGTGACCTCGACCGGGATGACGGTGAAGGTGACGCCGTTCGAGGAGTATCCGGCGAAGGGCCGGGCGACCGGTGGGGTGCGGGCTCACCGGTTCCTCAAGGGCGAGAACGGGTTGCGGCTGGCGTGGATCGGTTCGCGCCCTGCGGGTATGAGCGAGTCGGGTTCGCCGGTGGAGTTGCCCGAGGTGGACATGCGGCGGGACGGGTCCGGGTCGGCGCATCCGGGGCCGGACGTGGTCGGTCACCTGATCGAGCGCGGGTAGTTCGCGGTGACGGCGGTCCGGCGGCCGCATCCGTTGTGGTGGCTGTACTACACCTATGGCGGCAGGCTGCCGGATCGGTACCGGGAGTGGGTGCTGCACGACGGCACCTGCCGGACCTGGCTGGTTCGGGTGTTCGTGCGCGGTTTCGTGCAGGTGTTGCCGGTGGCGGCACTGTTGCTGGGCGGTTTTCTGTTGTTCGGGCCGGGTTCGTGGCCGCTGGCGGTCGGCGCGGTGGTGCTGGGGCTGCTGGGGATGCTGCGGTACGTGTTGTCGTACTCGGTGGAGAGCGTGAACAGCCGGTTGTCCGCCTACGGCTATCCGCCGGGTTACGGGGCGGCCGTGCGCAAGGAGCGGTACCGGGCCGAGCATGCCGACGAGCAGGCTCGGTACGAGGCGATCTGGCGCACACGCGATGAGCAATGACTGACCGGCGCGTTACGCTTGAGTGGTGACGATGAAGCGCCCCAACCCGCTGCTGTGGGTGTGGTACGCGTTCGGTGGCCGGCTGCCGAAGCGCTACCGCGACTGGGTGCTGCACGACGGCACGGCCCGAACCTGGCTGCTGCGCGCGGTGCTGCGGGGTTTGGTGCAGGTCACGCCGTTCGGTGCGGTGTTCGTCACGCTGGTCGTGGTGTTCGCCCATTCGTGGCTGATCGCGATCGTCGGCGTGTTGATCGGTATCGGCGCGATGTTGCCGTACTCGCTGGCCTATGCGGAGCACAGCGTGAACGCGCGCCTTGGTGCGTACGGGTTCCCGGCCGATCACGCCTCGACGGTGCGCAGGGCGCGGTACAAGGCGGAGCACGCGGACGAGGACGCCCGCTACCGCGCGACCTGGCGAACCGACCCGAACTGACCGGTTTCCGACTGCCCGTCGCGGGGTAGTCCTCCCACAACGACGCGCATGTGGGAGGTGGTTGACATGACCGATGTTCGTCGGTTGCCAAGGCCGGTCGCTGAGGTCTGGGACTGGCAGCTGCGGGCCGCGTGCCGCGACTCGGACAACGAGATCTTCTTCCACCCCGAGCAGGAACGCGGCGACATGCGGCAGCGCCGGGAGGAGATCGCGAAGGCGGCGTGCCGGCGTTGTCCGGTGCGGGAGCCGTGTTTGCAGCACGCGTTGTCCGTGCACGAGCCGTACGGCATCTGGGGTGGGCTGACGGCGCGGGAGCGCAACGCGAAGCTCGCCGCGCGGCGCAGAGCCAGCAGAGCCACCAGCGCCGCCTGAGGCGGTGCGCGGGCACGTTCCGCGTGCTCAGCCCGGGTTCTCGCCGTTGAGGATCTTGCGCAGCGTGCGCAGGCTGCTGGCCAGCAACCGAGACACGTGCATCTGCGAGATGCCGACCCGTTCCGCGATCTGGGTCTGGGTGAGGTTGCCGAAGAACCGCATGACCACAATGGACGCTTCGCGCTCGGGGAGCTGTGCCAGCGCCGGGTAGAGCGCTTCGCGGTCCTCGACCAGGCTGAGGTCGCCGTCGAGCACGCCGAGTTGGTTGGCGGCCTTGTTCGGCCCGTCGTCGCCGGGCTGTTCGTCGAGCGAGTCGCTGTGGTAGGCGAGGCCGGCTTGCAGGCCCTCGTACACCTCGTCGATGGGCAGGTCGAGTTCGGCGGCGAGTTCGCTGGGCCGGGCGGATCGGCCGAGTTCCTGGCTGAGCCGGGCCGCCGCGCTGCTCAGCGCGGCGTGCAGTTCCTTGAGCCTGCGCGGCACCCGGACCGACCAGGTGGCGTCGCGGAAGTAGCGGCGGATCTCGCCGGTGATGGTGGGCACGGCGAAGGACAGGAAGTCGTTGCCGCGCGCCGGGTCGAACCGGTCGATGGCGTTGATCAGCCCGACCGTGGCGACCTGGGTGAGGTCCTCCTCGGGCTGGCCGCGGTTGCGGAACTTGCGCGCGATGTGCTCGGCGACCGGCAGGTACTCTCTGACCAGCCGGTCCCGCACGCGGGTGCGTTCGGCCTCGTCGGTGGATTCGCCGGCCAGCAGCGCGAACAGCGGAGTCAGCTCCGAATACTCACTGCTGGGGCCGTTCTCGGTCGCTGTCACGGGGTGATACCGCCCACCGTGACGACGACGCTGGACTGCCGGAAACGGCGCAAGCCGCCCTCCTCAACCGATTCGGAACCGTACCTCGACCGTGGTGCCTCCCGGCCGCGTGTGCAGTCGGACCAGATCAGCCAGATCATGCACGATCACCAGACCGCGGCCGCGCACCTGTCCCGCCAGGGCGGGGTGTCGCCCGGCCAGTGGGTCGGTCAGGTTGCCGGCGTCGCTGACCTGGCCGACCAGCTGGCCCTCATCGGTGAACATGCGCACGACCGCGCGGCCGTCGCTGTGTTCGATGCTGTTGGTGGCCAGCTCGGTCAGCACCAGCGACCAGTCCAGCCTGCCGTCCTCACCGAGGCCGACGGAGGCAGCGTAGTCGTCCGCGGCGACGCGCAGCCTGCGCAGCGCTCCCGCGCCGACGCTGATCTCGAGCGCGTCGACGGGCGCGGGCAGCGGCCGGTTGTAGTCGGCGTACACGTCGTCCGGGGCGTAGCTGGTGCTGTCCTGGGTGCGGTTCGCGTCGAGCAGCACGGGATGGGTGCGCACCGCGTCGATCAGGGCGCGCGAGTCCAGCGTCTGGGTGTCGTACGGGCACAGCACGGACACGGCACGGCCGGCGAACGCCCGGTTGACCAGGGCTTCGTGCTGGGCGCAGGCCGCGTACTCGGCGGCAGAGCGCGCCGACCAGACCGGCTCGCCCACGATGCGGACCCACTGGTCCGGGTAGTCGTCGGCGAAAGTGCGCAGCACGCCACCCAGGATGCGGGCGGGGTTGCGGCCTGCCGCGGACATGTCGATCAGCCGGACCAGTTCGGCGTCCCGGCCGAGTTGACCGGCCAGCAGCGCCAACTTGTCCGAGGGCACGGCGATCAGCACGGCGTCGCCCCTGCTCAGACCGTCCGCGATGAAACCGAGAGTGCCGTGCAGGTACTCCTCGGTGTTGCGGTAGAACAGGGCTGGATGTTCGAAAGCCGCGGCCGGGCCTCGCCAGCGGTCAGCGGGGCTCTCCGCAGCGCGGGTGATGCTCATCTCGGCTCCTTCGGGCACTGACCTCGGCTAGGCCGGGGGCAGCGCGCCGTCCTCCTGCATCTGCACGGTCCACATCAGCAGTTGCACGACCACGCTGGCCAGTTCGACCTGTGCGCCCTTGCCGCAGACCAGGTCAAGCTGGTCCATCGCGTCCTCGTCCGAGCCGTTGACCAGCGACAGCACCATCCGGATCGCGCTGCGCAGGGTCGGTTCCAGCTCGTCGATGTCGACCTCGGATCCCTCGATGTCGGTGAGTCGTAACTCGACGAGGGGGTTAACGGCGGGGTCGGGGAACAACCGTCTTATCAGTCCCGCGCCGGCCGTGGCCAACTTGATCGCCGCGGCGCGCAGCGCGGGTTCGCCGAGTGCCGCGAGGTCGGCGAGCGCGTCCATGGTGCCGTCCGAGTCGCCGACGCGGATGGCGGCCAGCGCACATCCGATCGCGTCCTCGAACTCCTGTTGGTCCTTCATGGGTGTTGGCAGCTCCTCGCGGCGTAGGGCTCCGGGAGTACGTCCGGGTAGGGCCAACATTCCCAATACCGTGCCCGGTCAAACCCGGGCTGGTGAATCCGGCTGGTACGGGTAGGGTTTTGGCCGGATCAAGCTGGGCACCCTAGGCGCGAGCAGGCCGGCTGCCGTGCCGGCTCGGGTGAGGGAATATCGAGGTGAACCTGTGTCCCAACCGCAAACGGGGCAAGCTGAGCACAAGCAGGGCGACCTGGTCGATGTCGAGGTCCGCCTGCTCGCTGACCTTGGCCAGCTGTTCGTGGTGCGTGCGCTCGCGGCCACCATCGCGATTCGGCAGGACTTTGCCCTGGACGCTGTTGAGGACGTGAAGCTCGCGGTCGACGAGATCTGCTCGACCCTGGTGCCCAGGGCGGCGGTGGGGGAGCAGCTGAGCTGTCGGTTCACCGCGTCCGACGGGCGCATCACCGTGCTCGCACGGGTGGTGTCGGACAGTGCCGTCCCGGTGGACGAGGAAACGTTCGGCTGGCGGGTGCTCACCACCCTGACCGACGAGGCGCATTCCTCGGTGACACCGCTGGGTGACGCGGGTTATCAGGTGGCCATCGAAGTCAGCCAGTCGCAGCCGTCGGCCTATCGTTCGTGACCGCTCATTCGTGACCGTTGGACCGGCCGCTAAGGTTGATACTTGATGAGTCAAATCAAGACCGTTCAGGAGGCCCCTGTGGGCGAAGGTCACTGGCAGCCCGGTGAAGGCGGCTCGGACCAGCAGGCGACGCCCGTGCAATCGGCCGCGGACGGTGTCGCGATCGCGGTCGAACCCGTCGGCGAGCGGTGGCTGGTGCTGCACGTCACCGGTGAGCTCGACATGCTGACCGCGCCGGTGCTCGCCGAACAGATCGAGTACCAGGTCGGGGCGGACGGTGTGGCCAGTGGTCGCGCGCTCGTGTTCGACCTGACCGGTGTCGGGTTCCTCGGCTCGGCCGGCCTTGCCGTGCTCGCCGAGGCGTCCAAGCGTGCCGCCGACCAGTCGCTGCCCAGGGTGCGGGTGGTGGCCGGTTCGCGCTCGGTGCTTCGCCCGATCGAAGTGACCGGTTTGGACAGTGTGCTCGACATTCACCCGGATTTGTCCAGCGCAACGGCTGATTGACGGTTTGCGCTCCGCCCGGCCCGGGTAAGTGCACCTCGCGGCGTACTCGGGCGAGAGGTGGATCGTGGTCGGAATGACTCGGATCGAGATCGGAGCGGACACGGCACTGCGCTGTGTCGGCTGCGACCGGTGGGACCTGCGGGAAGCGCTGTTGGTGGACGAGTTCGGTTTCGTCCTGTTGCGTGGCCTCGCGTGCCCGCACTGTCGTCGGCACCGCGCCGACGAGAACGACCTCGACGAGTTCGAGTTCGAGCTGTCCTACGCCCCGGTGCCGCGGTACTCCTTCGGCGGGTAGCCGCTCAGCGGGGCAGTTGCGCGGCGTGTTCGCCCAGGTCGGCGAGCAGGTCGCCGTCCCGCTCGACCCGGGCGACGACCTCGTCGGGCAGGAACATCAGGTCGGCGACGCGGGTGCAGTCGCGCACTTCGGCCCAGGTGACCGGGGTGGACACGGTCGGCTGTTCGCGGGCGCGCAGCGAGTAGGGCGCGACGGTGGTCTTGGCCGCGTTGTTCTGGCTCCAGTCGATGAAGACCTTGCCCTTGCGCTGCGCCTTGGCCATCACCGCCAGCACCTGGCCGGGATGTGCGCGGGCGAGCCGTTCGGCCAGGGCCTTGGCATAGGCCGAGGTGCGTTCGGCCGAACCGACCCGCACCGGCACGTAGAGCTGCAAGCCCTTGGCGCCGCTGGTTTTCGGGTAGCCGACCAGGCCGTCCTCGTCGAGCACTTCCTTGATCAGTTCGGCCACCCGGCAGCATTCCACCAGCGTGGCGGGGGTGCCCGGATCGAGGTCGAACACCATCAGGTCCGGCGGATGCTTGGCGCCGCGCGCACCCACCCTCCACTGTGGAATGTGCAGTTCGATCGCGGCCAGGTTCGCCGCCCAGATCAGGGTGGGCAGGTCGTCGATCATCGGGTAGTCGGCGAAGTCCGTGCCCTTGGTGCTGTTCGGCGTCTCCAGCCGCATCGTGCGCACCCAGTCGGGCGCGTGCCGGGACACGTCCTTCTCGAAGAACGACGCCGAGTCCACCCCGTCCGGGTAGCGCTTGAAGGTCACCGGGCGGTCCTTCAGGTGGGGGAGCAGGGCCGGGGCGATCTGCCGGTAGTAGTCGATCACCTCTGCCTTAGTAAAAGACTCTGTGCTGAACCCTTCCGCCGGGTACAGGACTTTCTCCATGTTGGTCAGCCGCAGCTGCCGGTTCTCCACCCGGACGGTGATCTTCGTCTGCTGGGCGACCGGATCGTCGGTCCCCTTGGTGGACCCGAGCTTGCGGCGCACGAGCCAGTTGCGCGGGTCGTCGTCGTGCGCGCGGAAGAACACGTAGCCGCCGTCGACCTTCTCGCCGTGCAGGATCACCTCGACCTCGTCGTCGGACCACTTGATGGTCTCGTAGCGACCGCGATCCCAGATGATCATCTCGCCGGCGCCGTACTCGCCGTGCGGGATCTGCCCCTCGAACGCGGCGTACTCCATCGGGTGATCTTCGGTGTGTACGGCGAGCCGGACCTTGCCCGGTTCGATCAGCAACCCCTTGGGCACCGCCCACGACACCAGCACCCCGTCCCGCTCCAGCCGCACGTCGTAGTGCAGCCGGCGGGCGTGGTGCTCCTGTACCACGAACAGGTCGTTGTGCCCGGCGGGCAGCGGACCGTCCGCGGGCACCGGTTCCGGGGTCTTGCCGGCGTCGCGTTTACGGCGGTACTCCCTGAGGTTCGCCACCCCGAACAGCCTAGGGCCAGATCAGACGTCGCGAATGTTGGCGACCATCTTGTGCGGCTCGACGTCGGCCTTGTCCAGGCCGAAGCTGATCAGGTGGTTCGGGGTGAGGCGGATCAGCGGATCCGGGTCCTCGACCACCTCGGCGGTGCCGCGGATCTCCAGGCAGCGCACCCGCCACGGGTTGACCGACACGATGTCGTCGACCACGAACGCGGCCCGCCCGTTGGCGGCGACGTTGCGGTACTTGCGGCTTCTGGTCATGTTGAAGCCGCCGATGTCGATCGTGCCCAGCTCCTTGTTGTAGCTGAAGCCGACCGGGTTGACCTGCAGGGTTCCGTCCTGCTGCTGGGTGGCGAGCCGGCCGAGGTGCTGCTCGGCGAGGTAGTCCAGTTCGTCCTGCGTGAATGACATGTGATCAGTATGAAACTTCAACAAATGTTGAAGTCAAGGCCATGGCCGGCTCGCTTACTATCGGACTCGCTGGATACTGCGACGAGGAGGGGAAACGTGGCTGTCGCGGACATTGCGGGTCAGTCGGTCTACTACGAGGTCACCGGGGAGGGTGCGCCGGTCGTGCTGCTGCACGGCGGGTTCGGCAGCGCCGAGGCGTGGCTGGCCCAGACGCCCGCCCTCGTCGAGGCCGGCTTCCAGGTGTGGGTTCCGGAGCGCAGCGGCCACGGTCGCTCGCCGGACGTGCCCGGCCCGTTCAGCTACGACACGATGGCCGAGCAGACCGCCGCCTTCCTGGACGCCGTCGTCGATGCCCGCGCGCACCTGGTCGGCTGGAGCGACGGGGCCGTGGTCGGCGCGCTGGTCGCCCGGCACCGCCCGGAACTCGTCGACCGGCTGGTGCTGATCGGCCAGTACTTCGACTCCTCCGGCGAGATCGAGGGCGGCCTGGCCAGCCACCTGGCCGACTTCCGCGAGGCGCCGCCCGCGTTCCTGAGCGAGGGCTATGCCCGGATCTCCCCGGACGGCGCCGACCATTTCCCGGTCGTGTTCAACAAGTCCATCGAGATGGTGCTGACCTGGACCGGCCTGCCGCTGGCCGAACTGGCCAAGATCGGCGCGCCCACTCTGGTGCTGCAGGGCGACCGGGACGAGGTCCGGCTCGAACACAGCGCGGCCGTGGCCACCGCCATCCCGGACGCGCGTCTTGCGGTTCTGCCCGGCACGCACGCGCTGCCGCTGGAGAGTCCGCACGTGGTCAACCCGCTGCTGATCGACTTCCTGCGTGGCGGCCCGGCCGGCTTCGACTGGATGAGCTGACCGCGCCGACTGTTCGAGGCGATTCGAACAGTTGAGGGTATTCTGGCGAGGTGGAACTGGATCACCCGGCAACGGCGGCGCTGCGGATCGAGGACGTGCTCGCCGCGCTCAACCACCCGGCGCGGCTGCACGTGGTGCGCACGCTCGCCGCGAACGACGAGTTGAGCTGCCAGGCGACCCTGCCGGACATGACCAAGAGCAGCGCCAGCCACCACTGGCGGATGCTGCGCGAGAGCGGCATCGTCGAGCAGCGCCGGGAGGGCCGCTACCTGTTCATGCGGCTGCGCAGGGCCGACCTGGACAGCCGCTTCCCGGGCCTGCTCGACGCCGTGATCAACGGCTGACCGCCGTTCCTCAGCTGGCCTGGCCGGTCGGCAGGTCGTCCGGCCAGCCGATCACCCGGCGTGCCTCGATCCGGCGCACCACAGCGCCGTCGAAGTTCGCGCCGGTCACGTCGGTGAGGCCGGCGGCCGTGCCGGTGTTCACGTAGCCGAACCTGGCCCAGCTCAGGTCGGCGTTGCCGAGGTCGGCGCCGCGCAGGTAGCAGCCGCTGAACGAGGTCCGACGCAACGAGGCATCGCGCAGGTCCGCCCCGCGCAGGTCGCAGAACAGAAAATGGCAGCCGTCCAGAGTGGCGTGCCGCAGGTCGGCGCTACGAAACGAGCAGTGCCGCAGCCACAGTTGCCGGCAGTGCACCGAGCTCAGCTCGGCGCCGTCGAACACCTGGTCGGCCACGTTGCCGTACCTGCGTTGCGCGCCCAGGAATTCTCGCGGCGTCGCCATGACGAGATCATGACATTCAGGTCACGATGAGGCGACCGGATTAGTCCATCATCGCCCTTTGGTGCGGTCCGCGCAGGTCGGTCGCCGCTGGGGTTAAGTGATCGGTTAACGACCGCGGGCGGACACCTCCCGAGGCGACGTAACCTCAGGCGCGCAACCGTGACGGAGGTGGCCGATGCCCAACCGTGAACCCACACTCGACGTGCTGCGCGACATCTGGCACGCGCGGTCCCAGACCAGCGCCGAACTCGACGAGCTGTACGGCGGGCGACACCCGAAGACGTGCAAGAACATGAGGCACGTCGGGTTCGGCGGCGACGCCGCACCGGTCGAGGACGACCTGCGCGCGGCCTGGCGCGATCGGCTGGCCCGCGAGGGCAAACGGCCGGCTGGCAGCGAAACCATCGGCGATCTGCTGCTCGACCCGGACGACCGTGCCTGACCCGGAATCGGTCGTCGACCTCACCGACACCCTGCTCGCCGGCGGCTATCTGGCCGACCGCGGCCTGGCCACCGCCATGTACGTGGCGATGTCGTTGCGCCGCCCGGTGTTGCTGGAGGGCGAGGTCGGGGTCGGCAAGACCGAGATCGCCAAGGTGATCGCCGCGCGGTACGAGCGCGAGCTGATCCGGTTGCAGTGCTACGAAGGCATCGACACCAACCAGGCACTGTACGAATGGGACTACGCGCGCCAACTCCTGCACATCAGGGCCCTCTCCGAACACCAACTAGCCGACGACGCGGCGATCGATACGTTGTTCGGCCCCAAGTTCCTCCTCGAACGCCCGCTGCTGCGCGCCGTCCGGGCCGGCGGTTCGGCCGTCCTGCTCATCGACGAGATCGACCGCGCTGACGACGAGTTCGAGGCGTTCCTGCTGGAGCTGTTGTCCGACTTCCAGATCAGCATCCCGGAAATCGGCACGATCGCGGCGACCGAGCCACCGCTGGTCATCCTCACCTCCAACCGCACCCGCGAACTGCACGACGCGCTCAAGCGCCGCTGTCTCTACCACTGGATCGACTACCCGAGCCGGGAACGCGAGGTCGAGATCGTGCTGCTGCGCGAACCGAAGGTCGCGAGGGCACTGGCGGAGAAGGTGGTCGCGGCCGTGCACCGGTTGCGCGAGCTGGAACTGGCCAAGCCGCCCGGGGTCGCGGAAACCATCGACTGGGCGCGCACGCTGGAGTTCCTCGGCGAGACCGACCTGACCCCGGCCGCGGCCGACGCGACCATCGGCACCGTGGTCAAGGAACACGACGATCTGACCATGGTCCGCGCCAATCTCGACGAACTCGCCGGCTGAGCATGGCCGAACCGGGCATCGTCGCCGTGCTGGTCGATTTCGCCGACGCGCTGCGCGCCGCCGGCCTCGTGGTCGGGTCCGGCGACGTGCTCACCTACTGCGCCGCGCTCGGCGGCCTCGACCCGATCGATCTCGTCGACCTCTACTGGGCGGGCCGCACCACGCTCGTCTCGCGCCACGAGGACATTGCGACCTATCACGAGACGTTCCTGCGCGTGTTCCTCAACGCCGGCACGCCCATGGCCGACGTCCTCACCCTCCGCGCGAGCAGCACCGAGGCCACCTTCACCGTCCCCGCGCCCGACGCCCCGGAAACCGAACAGCACGAACAGGCTCCGCTCGGCCTCCAGGCATCCGGCGCGGAAGTGTTGCGGCACAAGTCCTTCGCCGCCTGCACCGACGCGGAACTGGCCGCGCTGCGCAGGATCATGGCCGTGATCCGGCTCACCCCGCCCCGCCGCCGCACCCGCCGAACCCGGCCGGCGCGCACCGGCCGAACGCCGGACCTGCGGCGCACCATCCGCGCATCTCTGCGCACCACCGGCGAACCCGTGACCCTGCACTGGCGCGCGCGCCGAGTGAAGCCGCGCCCGCTGATCCTCATCCTGGACGTGTCCGGTTCCATGGCCGACTACTCGCGCGGCCTGCTCCAGTTCGCCTACTCGACCCGGCGGGCGGCACGCAAGGTCGAGGTGTTCTGTTTCGGCACGCGGCTGACCCGGATCACCGCGCCCCTGCACCATCGCAGCCCGGACGAGGCGCTGCGCCGCGCGGCCGCGCTGGTCGTCGACTGGGAGGGTGGCACCAGGATCGGCGCCTGCCTCGACGAGTTCGTGCGCACCTGGGGCAGGCGCGGTGTTCCTCGCGGCGGCATCGTGGTGATCTGCTCGGACGGCCTGGACCGCGGCGACCCGGACGTGCTGGCCACCGCCATGCAACGGCTTTCCCGGCTGTGCCACCGGATCGTCTGGCTCAATCCGCACCAGGGCGAGGACCCCGACCACCGGCCGCGGACGCTCGGCATGCTCATCGCCCGCCCGCACATCGACGAACTGCTCTCCGGCCACGATCTGGCCAGCCTCGCCGATCTCGCCGGTCTGCTCCCCACCCTCGGCTGAAACGTGGCCCTCAGGCCGTGGCTTCCTCGGCCTCCGGCTGATAGGAACCCTGTGCTGTCTTGCCCAACCTCGCCCGCAACGCCCACGGTCCGGGCCCCATCACCGCGATCAGCAGGAAGATCCACGAGTACAGCGCGGCCGGCTCGCCGCCGTTCTCCAGGGGCAGCAACGCGTGCTCGATGTGCACGGTGAAGTAGGCGTAGGCCATGACTCCCGAGCAGATCAACGCCGCGACCCGGGTGCCGATGCCCAATGCCACCAGCACACCGCAGGCCAACTCGATCGCCGAGGCCCACCAGCCCGGCCAGGTGCCGAACGCATACGTCCCGCCATGCGTGCCCGGCGCGCCGCCGAACACGCCGAACAGGGAAGCGATTCCATGGGTGGCGAACAGAAAACCGACGACGATACGAAATATTGACTGAATCGGGCCGGTTAATGTCTTCGCTCTTGACGCAGGATTCATGTTTCCTCCAGTACGGCACGTACTCCCCAGTAGTGCGGTGACCAGTGAAACCTGACTGACCTGCACAGTCAAGACTGAGCGCAGTCCATAAGATGATCCTTGGAGAATTATCGGAAACCGTGGATCACCTTTCGAAACGATTCACGGAACCTCTATTCGCTCGACAATCGAGCTGGCCTCGGCATTGATTCCGCAATTGTCCGAAACGGAATTGCCGACGGATTGCGCCAATGGTGTGAATGTCAAATTCAGTACCGCGCCGGACTCGTGGTGAGGACCGGGAACTCCTGCGACTGCCGGCCGTCCACCATCGCGCCCGCGAATTGAATCGACGGCGCGGCGTGGTTCGCCGAGGCCGGGAACGCGAGGTCCGGCGCGGAGATCTCGTCCAGGACCGCCCGCTGCTCGTCGGGCAGCACGAGGTCGAGCGCGGAAACGTTGTCCAGCAACTGCTCGACCCGACGCGCGCCGATCAGCGTCGACGTGACGCCCGGCCGCCCCTGCACCCAGGCCAGCGCGACAGCAGCGGAACTCACGCCCAGCTCGGCCGCGATCTTGTTGACCTGGTCGATCACCTGGTACTGCCGCTCGGTCGGCGGCTGGAAGTAGCTGGACACCTTGGTCCGCGTGGTGGCGTCCGGCGCGGGACGGTCGGTGCCGAACCGGCCGGACAGGAACCCGTTCTTCAGCGGGGACCAGGGCAGCACGCCGATGCCGAACTCCTGCGCCGCCGGGAACAGTTCGCCCTCCGACGTCCGCTCCAGCAGCGAGTACTCCAACTGCAACGCGGTGATCGGCGCCCAGGAGGCGTGCCGGGCGATCATCGCCGCCTGCGCGATCCGGAACGCCGGCAGGTCGGACAGGCCGATGTAGCGGACCTTGCCGGAGCTGACCAGGTCGTCCAGCGTGCGCAGGGTCTCATCGAGCGGGGTGACCGGGTCGTAGTTGTGCACCCAGTAGATGTCCACGTAGTCGGTCCGCAGCCGGCGCAGCGAGTCGTCCAACTGGTGCAGCATGCCCTTGCGTCCGACACCGCCGCCGTTCGGGTCGCCCGGGTGCAGGTTGCCGAAGAACTTGGTGCCGATGACCACGCGGTCGCGGCGTTCGGGGTGAGCGGCGAAGAAGTCGCCGATGATCTTCTCGGAGTGTCCGTTGGTGTACATGTTCGCCGTGTCGATCGAGTTGCCGCCCCGGTCGAGATACGCGGCGAGTACGTTCATCGACTCCTCGGGGCTGGCGCCCCAGCCGTGATCCTCGCCGAAGGTCATCGTGCCCAGGGTGAACGGGCTCACCCGCAGGCCCGAACGGCCGAGGGTGACATAGGAGTCCAGTGCCATGATGTGCGCTCCCGCTGTTGTCGGATTCACTCACGCGTTTCGTGGTGTAACTCCATTCGACCGCGAAACAGCCGCTGGCGGTAGAAAGATCGACTCAGGTCGTTGCACGATCCGCGCAAGTTTGCTCCAATGGCAGGGTGCGCACCCTGACCGAACTCGCCGAGCGCATCACCGTGCTCAGCGCCCGCGACCAGCCCTCCCTGCTGCTGCCCGGCCTCAAGGTGTCCCGCGACGGCGTCGCCCGCGACACGGTCAGCCTGACCCGACCGATGCTGGCCATCGTCGCCCAGGGCGCGAAGCGAACCATGTCCGCCGACCGCGTCTACGACTACCACGCGGGCCAGTACCTGATCAGCACCATGGACCTGCCGGCGACCGGCCACATCACCGAGGCCAGCCCGACCCGTCCGTTCCTCGGCGTCGGCCTGCCGCTCGACGAGTCGATCATCGCCCAGCTCGCTCTGGAAACCGGCCCCGTCACACCGATCGACGACACCGAGGCCGGCATGGTGGTCGCCGACGCCGACGAAGAACTCATCGACACGGTCGTCCGCCTGCTGCGCCTGCTCGACCACCCGCGAGAGTTCGCGGTCCTCGGCGCGGGCGTCGAACGCGAGATCCACTGGCGCCTGATGAACGGCCCGCACGCCGCGCTGGTCCGCAAGATCGGCATCTCGGACAGCCGCGTCTCCATCGTCCGCCGCGCCGCGCGCTGGATCATCGACCACTACGACCGCACCATTCGCATCGCCGACGTGGCCGACCACGTCGGCGTCAGCGAAGCCACGCTCAACCGGCACTTCCGCGCGATCACCGCGATGAGCCCGTTGCAGTACCAGAAACAGATCCGCCTCGGCCGCGCCCGCGTCCAACTGATGAACGCCCCCGACGACATCGCGGGAGTCGGCCACTCGGTCGGCTACGACAGCCCCTCCCAGTTCAACCGCGAATACCGCCGCAGGTACGGCGTCCCACCCGGCCAGGACGCCGTCCGTCTGCAAGGCACGGTGAACTACGAGACCGTGTGAAACAGGTGACCAAATCGTCACACTCCGTGGTTTATGCTGATGGCATGACGGTGATGCGGGATGCGGCGACGCCGACACGGGACACCCTGGTCCACTCCTACCTGTTCCTGCGCCGAGCCATCGGCGTGCTCGGTCTGGCGCTGCCCGCGGTGCTGATCATCGGCAAGGCCCTGTTGCAGGGCGGGCCGCTGCTGGACTCGATCAGCGACTACGTCTACAGCGACATGCGTGGCGTGCTGATCGGCACGATGGCCGCGTTCGGCGTGTTCCTGTTCTCCTATCGTGGTTACGGCCGGATCGACGACATCACCGCGGACGTGGCCGCGGTGGGCGCGATCGGGGTCGCGCTGTTCCCGACCACGCCGTTCACCGGCACGCCAAGCAAAGCGGCGGAAGCGGTCGGCACGGTGCACCTCGTCAGCGCCGCGATCTTCTTCGCCGCGCTGATCATCTTCTGCCTGTTCCTGTTCACCCGCAGCGATTCCGCCCAACCCGGTGGCCGCAAGCGCGCCAGGAACGTCGTCTACATCGTCTGCGGCGTGATCATGCTGGCGTGCCTGATCGCCATCGGCATCGTCGAGTGGGTGGTCCACGTGGCCGGTGTGGTGCTGTGGCTGGAATCGGCCGCGGTGATGGCCTTCGGCGTGGCGTGGCTGGTCAAGGGCGAAACCATCCTGGCCGACCGACCCGCAGGCTGATCAGCGGTCGCTCCGGTCGTGGCCGATCCACTCGCTCTTCCAGGCGTTGTCGTAACGCTCGGAGTTGCAGCGCGGACGGTAGACGGCGATGAGTTCGTTGGTGATCTGGTCGCGATGGCCGGGACCGGGCATCTCCAGGGTGGCGATGTAGATCTTCCAGCGGGAGCCCGCGCGCTTGATCCAGCAGGGGGCGCGGGGGTGGCGGAAGGGGAGCCGGCCGTCGGCGAGGTCGTCGGCATGGCCGACGTAGGTGACGGCGTAGCGGTCCGGTTTGGCCTCGGCGTCGGGGCGGTAGAGGATCGCGTAGACAGCCGCGGTGCTCGGCGGGAGCCAGCCGCCGAGCAACCGCGGACCAGCAAAGAAATAGCCGGCCAGCGAGCCGAGCCGGATCATCTCAGGATCGGGACGGGCTGAACCCGACCGTCTCGTGCAGACGCGACCGGCGGGTGCCGGACGCGGGGCGGGTGACGCGGTGGTCGGGCGGTCTCGGGGTGGGCGTCACATTGGCGATGATCTTCTCGGCGAAGCCGTACAGCAGCGGCAGCGCGCTGGCGACCACGCCGCCGGAGCGGTTGATGTGTTCGACGCCGGGTTTGATCACCGCCGCGTGGCCGACGATGGTGCGGACGTGTTCGTCGCAGTCCTCCAGGTTGGCCGCGATTCGGTTCAGCAGCGCGGTCAGCCAGATCAGGAAGAAGGCGAGGCCGGCGATGAACAGCACGATCTCGATGACAGTCAGGACGACCAGCGTTGTCGTGCTCATGACTGGTCACCGGCCAGCGGCGCGGTGCCGGTCGCGACGGCGACCCGGCCGAGGAACAGGTGGTGTTGCAGGCCCTCCGCCAGCACCAGGTCCACGCCATCGCCCACCTGAGGGATGAGCGCGGCGTGTTCGGTGTTGGCGCTCGTGTCCGCGAGGGTCTGCTTGACCTCGACCACTCGCTTGTCGATGACCTTGACGTAGTAGACGAGCAGGCTCAGCAGCGCGACCACGGCCAGGATGACGACCAGGCCGACCAGGAGAATCCAGGACCAGTAGGTGGTTTCGTCGCTCGCCAGCGCGAGCACGTGCGGTTCCATGATCAGCCTCCCAGCCGGGTGCGGCCGCGCCTGAGACCGCCGATGATGCCGACCGCGTACTCGATGGTGGTACTCAGCGCGGCGAGCGGCGCGGTGTTGGCCTTGGCTTCGGTGAGTGCCTCGTTGATCTTCGGGGCCTGGTTGCCGATGCGGTGCGCCAGGATCAGGATCGGCGTCACCAGCGCGACCACGACCACCACGACGACCAGGCCGATGATCAGGCCGAGGTTCCAGCCGAACAGGCTCGCGCCGGCTGCCGCTACGTGTGTTTGCATGTATGGCTCCTCAGACCGTGTCGGTCCAGTCCTTGACCGGTTTGAGCGTGGCGTTCACCGACGTCAGCCGGGCGGGCACGGTGCTGGTGCGCTCGGCTATCGCGCGCACGCCGCCGATCACCGCGCCGAGCGTGTCGGATGTCTGCTTCAGGTTGATGACCACGCGCAGCAGCGCGAGCGCGACCAGCGCCACGATCAGCGCTGTCGCCACCAGGGTCACCCAGGCAACGGCCGGCATCCGCTCATCCCTTCTGCGCGTCGAGCAGTTTCTGCACGCTGCCCGCGTAGCGGACCGCGCCGACCTGCACCTGTTTGATGGTTTCGTCGGTCTGTGCCAACAGTTGCGGCACGGTGTCGAGTTCGCCGAGCAACTGGACACCGTGCACGAGGATGTCCTCGGACGCGTCCCGAATGCGTTCGATGGCCGCGAGCAGCCGGTTGACCAGGATGGCCACCACCGGGACGACCACGATCAGCAGGACAAGGGCGCCGATCCACCACAATGTCATAGCGCCGCTATCCTTTCGCTCGGTAGGGGCCTGCTCCGGACGCCGAACAGCCTGCGGACGAAGCGTTTCAGGCCGTTGATCGTCGCTTGTAGACCGATCGCGAAGCCCTGCGCGGGGGCCGAACTGGTTGCGGCACGTTCCTCGCCTCGGGTCCAGCGCGGGATGTCCTCGGCGATGTTGGCGGCGAAGGTCTGCATGAGGACGTTGGTGACATCGGCGATCATGCCCCGGCCGAACTGGGCCGCCGCGCCGGCGATCTGGAGGTCCTGGCCGACCGTCGCCTTTGTGCCCCGGCCCGCCGGGAGCAGGGTCGCGGTGACCACCATGGTGGCCTGGCCCCGGCCCCTCTCGTCGGCGCCCGCCGCGTTGATGACGACCGTGTGCTTCGCCTCGTCGCGTTCGACGATCTCGACGGTGCCGCCGAAGCGCAGGGACACCGGGCCCATCTTGGTCGTGACCCGGCCCTTGTAGTTGTTCTCGTCGACGACCTCGGTCAGTTCCGCGCCGGGCAGGTTGGGCGCCATGCGTGGCACGTCGAGCAGGTACTTCCAGACCGTGTCGACGGGCGCGGCCACCTCGAACTCGCTGTCGATGAGCATCGTGGGCCTCCTTCAGTCCGTTCGTACCGGTGGGGCGCCGGAGATGTCCTTGCCGGTGTTGATGGCCTGCCAGACCCGGTCGGGCAGCAGCGGCATGTCGATGTTGCGCACTCCGGTGTCGTCCAACGCGTCCAGGACCGCGTTCACGAACGCCGCCGGACCGCCGACCGCCGCGCACTCGCCGACGCCCTTGGCGCCGATCGGATGGTGCGGACACGGGGTGACGACCTCGTGCAGTTCGAAGCCGGGCGTCTCCCAGGCCGTGGGCAGCAGGTAGTCCATATAGTTCGCGCCGACGCAGTTGCCTTCCGCGTCGAAGGTGATGAACTGCATGTTCGACATGGCGTACGCCTCGGTGAGGCCGCCCATGATCTGGCCCTCGACGATCATCGGGTTGATCCGGACCCCGCAGTCGTCGACCGCGACCGTGCGCAGCACGTCCCACACGCCGGTTTCCGGGTCGACCTCGACGGTGACCAGGTAACAGGCGAACGGCCAGGTCAGGTTGGGCGGGTCGTAGTAGGCGTTGTTCTCAAGGCCCGGTTCCATGCCGTCCGGCATGTTGCCGTACGCGGCCGCCGCGCATTCCTGGATGCTCACGCCGTGCGACGGGACACCGCGCACGTAGAAGCGGCCCAGCTCCCATTCGACGTCCTCTTCGGACACTTCGAGGAGGTGCGCGGCCAGTTTGCGTGCCTTGGCGCGAACCTTGCGCGCGACCATGGCGACCGCCGCGCCGGCGACCGGTGTCGAGCGGGAGGCGTAGGTGCCCATGCCGAACGGGGCGGTGTCGGTGTCGCCCTCCTCGACCACCACGTCAGCGGCGGGGATGCCGAGTTCGTGGCTGACGATCTGCGCCCAGGTCGTTTCGTGGCCCTGGCCCTGGGTTTTCGCGCCGGTGCGGAGCAGCGCCTTGCCGGTCGCGTGCACACGCAGTTCGGCGGAGTCGAACATCTTGATGCCGAGGATGTCGTACTCGCGGCTGTTCCCGGCGCCCAGCGGCTCGGTCATGGTGGAGATCCCGATGCCCAGCCGTCGGCCACGGGCCCTGGCATGTTCCTTGTCGGCCAGGAAATCCTGATAGCCGATGGCTTCCAGGCCGAGGTCGAGACATTTCTGGTACTGGCCCGAGTCGGTCAGGAAACCGAAGGCGGTGCGGTGCGGGAACTGGTCGTCCTTGACCAGGTTGACCCGGCGGAACTCGGCCGGATCCATGCCGAGGTCGACGGCCGCCGCCGCGATCATGCGTTCCTGGAAGAACATCGCCTCGGTGACGCGGAACGAGCATCGGTAGGCGACGCCGCCGGGCGCCTTGTTCGTGTAGGTGCCCTGCGCGGTGATGTGGCCGTACGGGATGTCGTAGCAGGCGAACGCCGAGTGCACGAGGCCGATCTTGAACTTGCTCGGCTGCGCGTCGGAGAAGAACGCGCCCTGGTCGGTGTCGGCGTGGAAGCGGACGCCGATGATCCTGCCGTCCTTGCGCAGCGCCAGTTCGCCGGTGAAGTACATGTCGCGGGCGAAACCGGTGGAGATCAGGTTGCCGGACTTGTCCTCGATCCACTTGACCGGTTTGCCGCACAGGATCGAACACAGGATGGCGCACACGTAACCCGGATAGACGGGCACCTTGTTGCCGAAGCCGCCGCCGATGTCCGGCGAGACGATCCGGATCATGTGCTCGGGCAGTTCGGCGACGAGCGCGACGGCGGCGCGGATGATGTGCGGGGCCTGGGTGGTCATGTAGACGGTGAGTTTGGTGGTCGCCGGGTTGAAGTCGGCGACCGCGCCGCAGCATTCGATGGGGGAGGGGTGCGAGCGCGGGTAGTGCAGGCTCAGGCTGGACACCAGGTCCGCCCGCGCGAACGCGTCGTCCGTGCCGGCCTTGTCGCCCACTTCCCAGCGGTAGCAGATGTTGTCGGTCTGGCCCTCCTTGTCGTCGCGGATGATCGGCGCGTCCGCTGCCAGTGCCTGCTTCGGGTTCACGATCGCGGGCAGCGGCTCGTACTCGACCACGATCGCCTCGCAGCCGTCCTTGGCGATGTACGGGTCGTCGGCGACGACGCAGGCGACCTCCTGCCCCTGGAACCGCACCTTGTCCGTGGCCAGCACGGCCTGCGTGTCGTAGGACAGCGTCGGCATCCAGGCGAGGTTGCGCTGCGCGGCCATCTCGCCGGTCAGCACCAGCCGCACACCGGGGATCTGCCACGCCTTGCTGGTGTCGATCGACTTGATCCGCGCGTGCGCCACCGGGCTGCGCAGGATCTCCATGTGCAGCATGCCGGGCAGCGTGATGTCGTCGACATAGTTGCCCCGGCCCTGAATGAACCGGTCGTCCTCCACGCGTTTGCGGCTGGCGCCGAGCCCACCGAGCTTGATCTCGTCGAGCGTTGTCACGCGGACTCACCCCGCATCTTGGCCGCCGCCCACAGCACGGCCTTCACGATGTTCTGATAACCGGTGCACCGACACAGGTTTCCGGACAACGCCCAGCGCACCTCTTCCTCCGTCGGGTTCGGGTTGCGCGCCAGCAGGGCGGTCGCGCTCACCATCATGCCGGGCGTGCAGTAACCGCACTGAAGTCCGTGTTCCTGCCGGAAGCCTTCCTGCACCGGGCTCAGTTCGCTGCGCGTCGCCAGTCCCTCCACCGTGCGCACCTGCCGACCATCGGTCTGCACCGCGAGCATGGTGCACGACTTGATCGCGCGACCGTCCACAAGCACCGTGCACGCACCACAGTTCGTGGTGTCGCAGCCGATGTGCGTGCCGGTCAGGCCGAGGCCCTCGCGCAACAGGTGGACGAGCAGCACGCGCGGCTCGACCATGACCTTGCGCTGCTCGCCGTTCACGGTGAGCGTGACCAGCCGTTCGGGGACCTGCTCGTCGGTCGTGCTGACCTGGGTCCCGCCGTAACCGGCCATCAGGCCGCCACCTCTCCGATTGTCGAGGACAGGTCCGCGCGGCTCGCGCCGAGCAGTCGTGCCACGAACGTCGCCACCACCGCCCGCTTGTAGCCCGCGCTGCCGCGATGGTCGCTGCGCGGCTTCGCGGCCTCGGCCGCCAGGCGCGCCGCCTCGTTGATGGTCGGCGGATCGAGCCTGCTGCCGACCAGCGCCGTCTCGGCGGCGTCGACCTTGATGTTGTTCGGCCCGACGCCGGTCAGCGCGACGCCTGCCCTGGTGACCGTGCCGCCGGACAGTTCCACCGCGATCGCGACGCCGACAGTGGCGAAGTCGCCGACCCGCCGTTCCAGCTTCAGGTAACCGCCGACGGTGGCGCCGCGCGCGGCCGGAATGCGGGCTTCCACCGCGATCTCGCCGGGCAGCAGCGCGTTCTGGAACGGGCCGAGCACGAACTCGGTCATCGGAATCGCGCGCCGTCCGTTCGGGCCGACCGCGACGATACTTCCGTTCAACGCCAACAGGACCGACGCCCAGTCACCCTGCGGATCGGCGTGGCAGACGGAGCCGACCAGCGTACCTCGGTTGCGCACGATCGGATCGGCGATCAGTCGCGCCGCGGCGGCCATGGTCGGCTGGTGCTCGACGAGCAGGTCGGAGAACTCCAGATCGACGTGCCGGCACAGCGCGCCGACGGCGAGCGTGCCGTCCGCCTCGCGGCGGTGGTAATCCAGGCCGGGCACGGTGTTCAGGTCGACGAGCACCTCGGGCGATGCGAAGCGCAGCTTCATCATCGGCACCAGGCTCTGCCCGCCTGCCAGGATCTTCGCGCCGTCGCCGTATCGGTCGAGCAGGCCGATGGCGTCGTCGAGCGACCTCGGTGCCTCATATCGGAACCGGGACGGATACATCCGTGCGCCTCCTAGTCGGTGTCCGGATCGGGAACAGCCACGGGCAATCCCTCGTCGTCCGGATCAGGACGCGGCTGCTGGTGCGGCGGCCACGGTCCCGGCACGGGCTGGCTCGCCACCTTCAGCCACCCGACCACCTCCGGCCATGCCCAGATGGTCGGACTCTGGCCGGTTTTGGGGGCGTTCTCGATCAGTTCGTAGATGCGCGGATTACCCCTGCGCCCGGGGTTGTCCTCGGCCATCTCGCCATGATCGGCAGTGACCTGGGTCACCCGCAATGTACGGGTAACCATTTGCTTATCGGCTCAGCTCCACAAGGTGACGTAGACGGGCGGGCGGAATTTCGACGGTGGCACACCGGCTCCCGGTTCGCGCATCACGCGTAGCGCGGTCGCGCTGGACATCCAGTGCCGGAACGTTTCCGCGGCGATCGACCGGCGCTCCGGCGCCAGCGTGGTCAGATACCAGGTGGCTTCGGCAGGCGTGGCGGGCGTGGTGACGGTGCGCAGTTCGCCGCGGCGCAGCCGCGCACTGACCAAATGGGCCGGTGCGACCGCGACCCCGCCGCCGTCGGCGGCTGCCGCAAGCGCGGCGGTCTGACTGGGAAACATCCGCATCCGCGACTCGCCAATGTGCAGTCGTGCCAACAAACGCCCGCAGTCGCTGGCCGGATCGGTGCCCGAGGAGTCGACCAGCCACGGCCACTGCGCCGGCACGCCGGGCAGCGGTGTCGCGCCCGCGGCGACCGCGACCAGCTGCGCGCGGAAGACCGGTTCGCTGATCAGCTCCGCGTCCTTGTCGACGCCGAGATTCGGGCCGAGCGCGACATCGGCGAATCGGTTGGCCAGCAGTACCGGCATCTCGTCGGTCTCCGCGACCCCCACCGACGTGTCGATGCGCCTGCCCAGGCGTTCGGCGAACGCGTTGGCCAGCGGCGAGGCGACGAATTCCATGACCGTGCCGGACGCGACCACCCGCAACTGTTCCGGGGCGCCCTTTCCGGCTCGCACCGCGGCCTCGGCGTCGGCGCCGAGCGCGACCATCTGGGTGGCGATCGGCAGCAGCCGGTTGCCCGCGGTGGTCAGCCGCATGGTCGGACCGCTGCGCTCGACGAGCTGGTCGCCGAACTGCTGGCGCAACGCGGCGAGTGCCTGGGAGACGGCGGGTTCGCTCACGCCGAGCGCGCTGGCCGCGGCCTTCACCGAGCCGAGCCGGGCGACCAGCACGAACGTGCTCAACTGGGTCAGCGTCATGTCGGCTCCGGTGCGGTGAAGGCGGCTCTGGCCGGGCCGGTCACCCGAATGTCGTAACACTCAGTGAGATGACTGGCCAGTCCGTCCACCCGCACAGAATCGCACAAAGCTGATCGAATGGCCTCGGAGGCGCCGAATAAGCGTTTACTTATGACCGCGTTGCGCGCAGCGTTGAGGCACGAAGACCATGGCCATCACCAGGGAGGGCGCATGCAGGTACCCGCCTCGTTCCAGTATCGGAAGGCGAGCAGCATCGACGAGGCGCTGATGCTGCTGGCACGGTACGGATCGGAGTCACGCGTCCTGGCCGGCGGTCACAGCCTGCTGCCGATGATGAAGCTGCGCCTTGCCCATCCCGACGCTCTGATCGACATCAACGAATGCACCGAGATCGCCGACATCCGCGTCGACGAGGCCGGGATCGGCATCGGCGCGATGGCCAGACACGCGGACCTGCTCGCGTCGGCCGCCGTCGGCGCGCGGTTCCCGATCCTGCACGACGCGGAACGCCGCATCGCCGATCCGATCGTGCGCAATCGCGGCACGGTCGGTGGCTCGCTGTGTCAGGCCGACCCGTCCGAGGACCTGTCGGCGGCCTTCGCCGCGCTGCGCGCCGAGCTTGTGGTGCGCGGCCAGGACGGTGAGCGGATGATCCCGGTGCGCGAGTTCTTCGTCGGTCCATACCAGACCGCGTTGGCGGACGGCGAGATCCTGCTGGAGATCCGGCTGCCCGAGCACGCCAGGAACAGCGCTTATCTGAAGGTCGACCGCAAGGTGGGGGACTGGGCGATCGCGGCGGCGGGCGCGGTGCTGGACGTCGTGGACGGCGTGATCGCGGAGGTCGGCATCGGCCTGACCGCGGTCGGCGCGAGCGGATTCGTCGCCGAGGAGGCGGAGGACTTCCTGCGCGGCGGCCCGCCGACCGACGAGCGGTTCGCGAAAGCAGGCCAGATCGCCGCCGAACACTGCGCGCCCATCGCCGACCAGCGCGGCCCGGTCGAGTTCAAACGCCATCTGGCCGGCGAACTCGTCACCAGGGCGCTCCGCGGTGCCGCCCAACTGGGGCAGGTGGGCTGATGCGGATCACCGTGCAGGTCAACGGAACCGAGCACACCCGCGAGGTCGAGCCGAGGCTGCTGCTCGTGCACTTCCTGCGCGAGGAACTCGGTCTCACCGGGACACACTGGGGCTGCGACACGTCCAACTGCGGCGCCTGCGTCGTGCACCTGGACGGCGTCGCCGTGAAGTCGTGCACGGTACTGGCCGTGATGGCCGACGGACACGAGGTGCGCACCGTCGAGGGGCTGGCGAGCGGCGGCGATCTCGATCCGGTGCAGCAGGGCTTCATGGCCTGCCACGGCATTCAGTGCGGGTTCTGCACCTCGGGCATGCTGATGACCGCGCGCTGGCTGCTGGACAACAATCCGAATCCGTCCGAACAGGACATTCGAGAGGCCATTTCCGGCCAGCTGTGCCGATGTACCGGTTACGCGAACATCGTCCGGTCGGTGCAGTGGGCGGCGGGACGATGAACGGGTTCGGGCGGTTGGCCCGCAAGGAGGACATCCGGTTCGTCCGCGGCGCCGGCAACTACGTCGACGACGTGTGCCTGCCCGGCATGCTGTACGGCGCCGTGCTGCGCAGCCCGTTCGCGCACGCCCGCATCACGCACGTCGACACCACCGCGGCGCAGGCGCATCCGAAGGTGCGCGCCGTGCTGACCGGCGCCATGTTGGACGAGTTGGGGCTGGCCTGGATGCCGACGCTGTCCTCGGACACGCAAGCCATCCTGGCCACCGACAAGGTGCGGTTCCAGGGGCAGGAGGTCGCGTTCGTGGTCGCGGACGACCACTACGCGGCCCGCGACGCGCTTGCGCTGATCGACGTCGACTACGAACCGCTGGACCCGGTGATCGACGCCCGGCACGCGCTCGATCCGGACGCGCCGCTGATCCGCGACGACAAAGCGGGCCGACGCGACAACCACATCTTCGACTGGACGGCGGGCGACAAGGCCGCGACCGACGCGATCTTCGCCAAGGCCGAGGTGATCATCAGCCAGGACGTGCTCTACCCGCGCGTGCACCCGGCGCCGTTGGAAACCTGTGGCACCGTGGCCCAGTTCGACCCGATCAGCGGCAAGCTCACCGTCTGGTCGACCAGCCAGGCGCCGCACGCGCACCGGCTGCTCTACTCGCTGATCGCGGGCATTCCCGAGCACAAGATCAGGATCATCGCGCCGGACATCGGTGGCGGCTTCGGCAACAAGGTCCCGGTCTACCCGCCGTACCTGTGCGCGGTGGTGGCCGCGAAGATCACCGGCAAACCGGTGAAATGGGTGGAGGACCGGTCCGAAAACCTGATGAGCACGGCCTTCGCCCGCGACTACCACATGCACGGCGAACTCGCCGCCGACCGCGACGGCACCATCCTTGCCCTGCGCGCCACGGTGTTGGCCGATCACGGCGCGTTCAACGGAACCGCACAGCCCTCCAAGTACCCGGCCGGCTTCTTCCACATCGTCACCGGCTCCTACGACCTGCGAGCTGCCTATTGCGCGGTTACCGGTGTCTACACGAACAAGGCGCCCGGTGGCGTCGCCTACTCGTGTTCGTTCCGGGTGGCCGAAGCGTCCTTCCTGGTCGAACGACTGGTGGACCTGCTGGCGCGCGAACTCGACACCGATCCCGCCGAGCTGCGGCTGAAGAACCTGCTGCGCGCGGAACAGTTCCCGCACGTCTGCCCGACCGGCTGGGAGTACGACTCGGGCGACTATCCGAAGGCGCTGCGACTGGCCATGGACATCGCCGACTATCCGGCGCTGCGCAAGGAACAGGCCGAAAAGCGGGACCACGGCGAGTATCTGGGCATCGGGCTGAGCGTGTTCACCGAGGCCGTCGGCGCCGGGCCGCGCAAGCACATGGACATCCTCGGTCTCGGCATGGCCGACGGCGCCGAACTCCAGGTGTACCCGACCGGCAAGGCCGTGCTGCGGATTTCCGTGCAGAGCCAGGGGCAGGGGCACGAGACGACGTTCGCGCAGATCGTCGCGCACGAACTCGGCATCGGCACCGACGACGTCGAAGTGGTGCACGGCGACACCGACCAGACCCCGTTCGGCCTTGGCACCTACGGCTCCCGCTCCACCCCGGTCTCCGGTGCGGCAACGGCGGTCGTGGCGCGAAAGGTGCGCGACCGCGCGCGGATCGTGGCCTCCGCGATGCTGGAGGTCAGCGAGGACGACCTGGAATGGGAGCCGGGCCGCTGGTTCGTGCGCGGCGACCCGCACAGCGGCCGGACCATCACCGAGATCGCCATGGCCGCACACTCCGACCTCGAACTGCCGGACGGCGTCGAGGGTCACCTTGATGCGTCCTGTGTGTACAACCCGCCGAACCTGACCTACCCGTTCGGCGCGTACGTGTGCGTCGTCGAGGTCGATCCGGGCACTGGCGCGGTCGTCGTGCGCAAGTTCGTCGCGGTCGACGACTGCGGCGTGCGGATCAACCCGATGATCGTCGAAGGCCAGATCCACGGCGGTCTCGCGGATGGTGTCGGCATGGCGCTGATGGAGCTGATGCCGTTCGACCGCGACGGCAACTGTCTCGGTGGCTCCTTCATGGACTACCTGCTGCCGACGGCGGTGGAATGTCCGATGTGGGAACTCGGCGAGACCACCACGCCCTCGCCGCACCATCCGTTCGGGGCGAAGGGGATCGGTGAATCGGCGACGGTCGGCTCGCCCGCCGCCATCGTCAACGCGGTCATCGACGCGCTGGCGCCGTTCGGGGTCCGGCATGCCGACATGCCGCTGACCCCGGCCGCGGTGTGGTGCGCGATCAACGGCAAGCCGCTGCGCAGCGACCTGGCGATCGAATGAGAGGTGTCCCGTGAACGACGTCCTCGCCAGAGCGGAAGACCTGCACGCGGGCCGGACTCCGTTCGTGCTGGCCACCGTGGTCCGCGCGGAACGGCCGACCAGCGCCAAACCGGGGGACCGGGCGCTCATCCTGCCCGACGGCACCATGGAGGGCTTCGTCGGCGGCAGCTGCGCGGAGTCGACCGTGCGCGTGCAGGGCCTGCGCCTGCTGCGCACCGGCGAGTCGACGCTGCTGCGGATCACCCCGACGGCCACCGAGGAGACGGTCAGCGAAGGGCTGGTCACAGTGGGGAATCCGTGCCTGTCCGGCGGATCGCTGGACATCTTCCTGGAGGCGATGCTGCCGCCGACGCTGGTCTACGTCATCGGCGAGGCGCCGGTCGCGCGGTCGCTGTTCGACGTCGGCAAGGCGCTCGGACACGAGGTGCGCAGGCTCGCCGAGGGCGCGGAGGTCGCGTTGCCGGGTGACCTGACCGCGCTGATCATCGCCTCGCACGGCCGCGGCGAGGAGGCGATGCTGACCGCCGCGCTGCGTGCCGGCGTGCCGTACGTCGGCCTGGTCGCCAGCCGCAAGCGCGGCAGCGGGGTGCTCGCCTCGCTCGACGTCACCGACGAGCAGCGAGCCCGCGTGCACACACCGGCCGGTCTGGACATCGGCGCGCGCACCGCGCCCGAGGTCGCGCTGTCCGTCTACACCGAACTGATCGCCGAACGGCGCCACCACCGACTGCTCACCTTCGACACCCGGGCGCCCGCGATCGCCGAGGCGCCCGACCCGGTCTGCGGGATGACGGTCGCGGTCGGCGAGTCCGCACTGTCGGTGCGCGACGGCGACGAGATCCGGTACTTCTGCGGTTCCGGCTGTCTGCACGCGTTCGCGGACAACCCGGACCGCTACCGCGAATGAGGCTTGTTCGCTACGGTTGCTGGCGCACGTGCGGGCCCTGAACCGAAAGGCTGCGTCGACATGCGCCGTTTCACCCTGCCGGCCGCGATCACCGCCGCGCTCGCGCTCACCGTCCTCGCGATCCCCGCTTCCGCCGCGCAGCAGACCGGCGTTTCGGTGAGCGGCGCGGTCAGCACCCCGACCAGCTACACCGCGAGCCAACTGGCCGCGTTGCCGCAGACCAGCTACCCGGTCACGGACGGCTTCCCGCGCACCGTCACCGGCGTGAACCTGGAGGCGCTCGTCCAGCGCTCGACGCTGGTCCTGCCCTCGGGCAAGAACACGCAACTCCGTGTGCTGCTCACGGTCACCGGCGAGGGCGAACGCGACGTGTTCGCGCTCGGCGAACTGGACGCCGAGTTCGGCAACCATCCCGCCGTGCTCACCGCGCACGGCCACCACATCGCGCTGATCGTGCCCGGTGACCGGAACCGTTCGCGCAGCATCGCCGAGGTGCACGCCATCCGCGTCACGGTCTCCTCCGCCGCCGTGACGCCGACCGCGGGCGGGGTCGTCATCGAAACTCCGCACCGCACGTTCACGCTGAGCGCGCTGCGCATCGACGCATTGCCGACCCGCACGCTGACCGTGACCTTCAAGGCCGGCGGTACGCCGCAGACGCACACCGAAACCGGTCCGTCGCTGGCCCTGGTCCTGTGGTCGGCCGGCATCCTGCCCACGCCGAACACTGCCGTCGTCGCGGTCGGCTCGGACGGCTACGGCGCTGCGGCGACCCTCGCGGAGGGTTACGTCGGCGGCCGGCAACTGTTGTTGTCCACCAACGAGGACGGCACCGCGCTCGCCCAACCGCGCCTGGTCACCGACGGCGACATCGCGGGCGGCCGGTACGTGTCCGGGGTGGTCGTGCTCCAGCTGTCATGATGGGGCGTGCCAGCGCAACGGTTGTCCGGTTCGATCGAACTGCCCGACGGCTCGGTGATCAGAGGCCGTGGCCTGCGCGATCCGCTGCCCGATGGCCCGCTGCCCGAGTTCGGCCTCTATCTCGGTGCGGCGTCGCTGCGGGCCCGCCATGACGCGTCGCTGACCTGGCCGCACGACTGGCTGGACTGGCCCGATTTCCGCCTGCCCCGGGACCGCGCCGCCGCGATCGCGGCGATCCGCGCGTTGCACCAGCGCGCGTTGGCGGGGGAGCGGGTCGAGGTCGCGTGCAACGGCGGCGTCGGCCGGACCGGCACCGTGCTGTCCTGCCTCGCCACGCTGGCCGGGGTCCCGTCGACCGAAGCGGTCACCTGGATCCGGGCCCACTACTCGCATCGCGCGGTGGAAACGCCCTGGCAGCGTCGCTGGGTCGCGCGCTTCCCGGCCTAATTACGAAACGCTAGTTGCGTAATTGGCGGCACGCGGGCTAACCTCACTTCCGCTACTCAAGTAGCGAAAAGAGGGGAGACCACCATCATGACCGCGCTCGGCCTCGTCGGCCTGATCTACCTGGCCGCCTGGATCGTCGGACTGCTGATCTGGCCGGTGAACCTGGCTACCAACGCGAGCGGTGCCACCGTGATCAGCACCTTCACCGGTCACCTCGGCCAGGCGACCATCCAGTACCTGCTGACCGAAGGATTGGCCGGCATCGCGCTCGGCATCGTGCTGATCGCGATCGGCCGCGCGCTGGCCAGTCGGGCGACGCTGATCGTCGGCGGTCTGGCCGCGCTGGTGTCGCTCGTCGAGACCGGCATCGGGCTCTATCTCGCCGACTCGCTGGTGCCGGCCCGCGATGCCTCCTCGGCGCACTTCTTTTTCGGGTTACTCAACCAGCTCGACGGCGTCAAGATGCTGCTGCTCGCCGGGACGGCGGCCGTTGCCTCGATCGCCGCTCGCGGCCGGCGCGTGCTGCCGGCGTGGCTGGTCTACGTGGGATTCGCGCTCGCCGTCGCCATGATCGTCTCCGGCATCGGCTACGTGTTCGACCTGTCCGGCTTGGCGCTGGCAGCAGCGGCGTCGTTGCCGCTGCTGCTGATCTGGATCACCGGATCCGCGCTCACCCTCAGGCGCGCGCCAGCACTCCGCGGATGAACGCGGCCTGACCAGCGTGCTGGAGCGCGTCGTTGATCACGCTCACCAGCCGGACGGCCAAGGTCACCGGCGGATCCCACGCGGTGTCCACGATGCGCGGCAGATCGGCGTCGGTCAGTCCGCTCACGTATTCGAGGGTCTGCTCGTACACCGCGTCGTAGTAGGCGAGCAGGTTCTTCGCCGACACCCGCACCTTGGCCACCTGCTCGCTGGTGTGGCCGTAACCGGTGGACTGCCGGTCGAGTTCGAGGCCGAACTTCTTGTCCCACCCCGCCGACGTCCACACCTGGTCGATGCCCGCCGCATCCGCGACGTGATCGTCCTGAACCCGGGTCAGGTGCCAGATCAGCCACCCGATCGAGTTGGCGTCCTCGTCGACCCGGTACGCCAGCTGGTCCTCGGTCAGACCCTCGATCGCACCGCGCACCGCTTCCTGGACCCGACTGAACGCGTCCACCAACAATTCCGAGCTGGACACAGCCAATGTCCCCTTCCGTCGCGTTCCGGCGTCGATCATAGGCGTCGACTACCCTTCGGTCCGTGCTCAACCGGATCCCGCCGCACCAACCGAACGACTTCGCCAATCACGAGCGGCTGCGGCAGGAGATCCTGGAGTTCGCCACGTCCGACCGGTCCGGCCCGCGCGTCGCGGTGATCACCGGACCGCCCGGCATCGGCAAGACCGCGCTCGCGCTGCGCACCGCGCACGCACTCGACGACCACGACCTCCGCCTCTACGCCCGCCTCGACATCGATCCCGAAGCACCCGGCGCGGCGAGCGAGATCCTCAAGGGGTTCCTCGTCGATCTCGGCATGGCGCCCGAGGCGGTGCCGGACCGACTGTCGGCGCGGGCCGCCGCGTTCCGCGCTCGGACCGAGGGCAGGCGGGTGCTGCTGATCATCGACGGCGCCAGCACGGCCGCGCAGGTGCGAGCGCTGCTGCCGGGCGTCGGCCTGGTGCTCGTCACCGAGTCGCGCCCGCTCGCGATGGACGCCCGGTCCTTTGTGCTGCCGCCGCTGCGCGCCGACGCGGCCCGCGCGCTGCTGACCCGATTCGCGGCTGCCGAACCGGAGGTCGTCGAACAGGTCGTCGAACTGGCGGCCGGCGTGCCGTTGATGCTGCGGGTGGCGGGCGCGCTGCTCGCCCGACCGGACCGGCCGAATTTCGCCGCCAACGACATCGTCACCACGGCTTACGAGTCGCTGACCGAACCAGCCCGCCGCTGCTACCGCGCGCTCGCCCTGCCCGGCACCACCGCCGAGATCGGCATCGACGCACTCGTAGCCACCCTGCCCGGCGTCGCTGTCCGCGCCGCGATGGACGAATTGGTCGCGGCGCAGCTCGTCGAGGAACCGGTCGCGGGCCGGTTCGTGACCAGCGAACTGATCCGCCGCCACGCTCGGGTCGATGATCCCGTCACCGCGAAGCGCCTGCGCGACCACTACTTCGCCGGCACCGCGGCCGCCTACCGCGCCTCCGGCCGCTGGCCCCGGTCCGAATCCTGGTTCAGCGCTCCGTCGGGCTACGGTCCCGTTGATGCCGTTGATCTGGACACGGAACGCGGCAACATCCGCGCCACCATCGAACACGCCTTCGCCGCAGGCGAACGGGAACTCGTGGCCACCTGGTGCGTGCTGCTCTGGCCGTACTACGAGCGCGGCAAACACGTCGCCGACCTGCTCGCCACGCACCAACTCGCCCTTAACACCGGCAACGACGCGCTGCGCTCGCTGCTGCTCACCCGGATCGGCTTCGGCCACCTGTTCGCGGGCGACACCGAGCTGGCCATCGCCGCCTGCGAGCAAGCCGTCGAGCTGGCCGGCGAACCGCGACTCGAAGCGACCGCGCTGGAAGGGCTCGGCCTCGCCCTGCTCGCCGACGACCAGCCCGAGCGTGCTCGGCCGGTGCTGCGCCGCAACCTCGAACTCGCCCGCCGACTCGGCGAACCGCGCCGCACCGCGCTCGCCTGCCTGCACGACGCGAAGGTCGAGCTGCCCGAGATCGCCCTGCCGTTGCTCGACGAGGCCGCGCCGATCTTCGCGGACGACCCGGTCAACCTGGCCAAGACCGACCTCTGGCGCGGCCGCAAACTCACCGAACGCGGCGACCTCACGCGGGCGCGCCAAGCTCTCGATCGCGCGCTCACCGTGTCCAGGCCGTTCGATCGAGCCGAGGCACTCGCCGCCCGCGGCGATCTGAACGTGGCGGCCGGCCGAACCGAGCAGGCGCGGGCGGACTACGCGCAGGCGCGGGCCGTGTTCGCGGAATGGGGGTTCAGTCGACGGGCAGCGGGGCTGCCTGACTGAGCACCCGCACCACCAGCGCGGTTCCGTTGCGCAGCAACGCCACTCGCTCCGGCAACGCCGAGCCCGCACACACCAGCGCCGCGCAGCAGGCCCCGTCGTCCGCCGACAGCGATCCGCCGCCGACCCGGACGAAGCGCAGCAGCCGACCGGAGCGGTCGCCGATCACCCATTGGCCGGTCTCGTCGCGCGCGGCAGCGACCGAACAGCCCGGCAGCGCGGCCAGGCTCCGGTCGATCCAGCGTCGCACCGGTCCCGGACTGTCCCGAACCAGCGCGTCCGCGCGTTCCAGCCAGGTCTGGCGCGGCTGGTTCGTGCCGATCACCAGGAACCGGCCGCGCGCGACCTCCGGCGCGCGATACCAGACCTCGGCCGGGAACCTGGTCAGCACAAAGCCGTCCGCCTCACGTCGCACGCCGATCAGCTGCGCCTCGACCGGCTCGGCCGATGCCGGCGGCAGCGGCACGGCGGACGTCGCGGCTGGGGTGTCCGGTTCGGACAGTCGGAGTTCGCGGTAGATCGCGCTGCGCAGCAGGGCATGCGACCGGCCGGGAGCCGAGGTCGTCTGGGCGGTGATATCGGCGTACTGGTCGGGCGCGTGTTGGGCGATCGTGTCGTGGACCTGGTCGAGCAACGGCTGTTTGGGATCGAGGTGCGGCGCGGCGGCGAGCAGTGCGGCGATCGGGGAGTCCGGGTCGAGCAGTTCGGTGGGATGGCTGGCGAGCAGCAGCGGCGTGCCGAGCGCGGCCGAGTAGAAGGTGACCGAGCCGTAGTCGCCGACGGTCAGGTCGGCCGCGAGCAGCGCGGCGCGCCAACCCTCCTCGGCGGGCAGCACGATGATGCCGGCGCGTCGACAGTCGGCCAGCCAGGCATTGAGTTGGCCGGGGGAGTGGCCGAACCAGATGTTCGGGTGCAGCGCGAGCGCGATCCGGAATTCGTCGAGCGGGAGCTGTTCGGCGAGTTGCAGGGGCAGGTCGGGATTCGTGCCGAACAGCGATTTCTCACCCCAGGTCGACGACATCACCACAAGTCGCTGATGCTCGGCGAGGCCGAAGGCGTGTCGATAGGTTTCCCGCAACGGCCTGCTGAGCAGCATGCGGTCGAAACAGGGATCGCCGGCGACCAGCGCGGCCGGTAATGCGGCCGGGCAGGATCGCGCGAGTCGTTGCCGCTGTTCGGCATGCGAGAGAACGAGAACGGACGGAATCAGCCTGCCCTTGTGCAGCAGCCAGTCCGCGGAGAGCCCGAAAACCGGAAACCTCTTTCCGGTTTCCGGTTTCCGGTTTCCGGTTTCCGGTTTCAACAGTTTATTGTATCCCATTCCGTGGGGCAGGATGATCAGGCGTTTGCCGAGTTGGTGCAGTGGTCCGCCATGGCTGGCCGCGATCGCGGCGTGGAATTTCCAGTGAATCGCCTCCGACCAGGAAATGGTCGGCAATTCGCGTTCGGCGAGAAATTCGATCGTGCCCGCGGTGAACGCGGACGAGCCGGGGCAGGTGTAATAGGTCTGCACGCGCCGGTCCTCGGTGACCAGCGGCAGCACGTCGAGCAGTCGGGTCGCCGCCGTGACGTTGTGCACGACGACCAGCAGCCTGCGTTGTGGGCGCAGCGTCCGCCAGTCCTGCTGACCGGGGCCGGGAACGAGCGATCGCGGCAGGTCAGCGGGCACGACGGTGAACACTACCCGACGACGAACCGGGCAAATCGATCACGTTGCGTGATCAATGATCAGCTGGCAGTTCGCGGTGTTGCCGATCACCGCCGGCACTGTACCGTCGAACTCACATTGGGGCTGGTTGGAACGGCTGGAAGGTGGCCGGCGATGCCGATGCGGGCGATGTGGAAAGGCTCGGTGTCCTTCGGGCTGGTTGCCATTCCGATCCAGTTGTACGCCGCGACCGAGAACAAGAATGTCACGCTGCGTCAGGTGCACCAGACCGACGGTGCCCGGATCCAGTACAAGCGGTTCTGCTCGGCCGAGGACAAGGAGGTCCCGTACGCCGAGATCGCGAAGGGCTACGAGCTGGGCGACGGCGAGATGGTCGTGTTGACCGACGACGACCTGGCCGAACTGCCGCTGGCCACCTCGCACGCCATCGACGTGGTCGAGTTCGTGCCGCTGGAGTCGATCGACCCGATCCAGTTCGACAAGACCTACTACCTGGAGCCGCAGAAGGCCGCGGCCAAGCCGTACGTGCTGCTCCGCGACGCGCTGCAGAAGTCGGGCCATGTCGCCATCGCCAAGGTCGCGCTGCGCCAGCGGGAGAGCCTCGCGCTGCTGCGGGTGGTCTCGGACGTGCTGGTGATGACCACGATGCTGTGGCCGGACGAGGTGCGCACGCCGGACTTCGGGTTCCTGCACGAGGACCCGCCGCAGGTCCGCTCCCAGGAGATGGCCATGGCGACCTCGCTGATCGACTCGCTGTCCGAGCCGGTGTTCGAGTCCGACAAGTACACGGACAGTTACCGCGAGGCGCTGGAACAAATGATCGAGAGCAAGGTCGCGGGCGAACAGACCGCACGGCCGGACAAGACCGAGGACACCGGCGAGGTCGTCGACCTGATGGACGCGCTCAAGGCCAGCGTCAGCGCCGCCCGCAAGAACCGTCCGGCCAGCAAGAAGACGGAGTCCGAGGACGGCGAGGCCGAGGCCAAGCCGACCAAGAAGACGCCCGCCCGCCGCTCCCGCAAGTCCGCCTGATCGCCGACACGCCGCCGCGCGGAACTCAGCGCGGTGGCACGGTGATCGTGTCGAGCTGTGCGTTGATCTTGCGCAGCGCGTCGACCAGCTGGGCACGCTCGGTGTCGGTCAAGGTCTGGGTAACCCGGCGTTCCAGGTCGGCGCGCGCGGACTGCACCGCGTCCTGCACGTTGCGGGCGCGTTCGGTCAGGTAGATCCGGACCAGCCTGCGGTCGACGGTGTCCCGCCGCTTGGTGAGCAGACCGGACGCCTCCATCCGGTTCGCCGACTTCACCACGGTCGGGGTGCTGACCTGGAGCCGGTCGGCCAGTTCGCCGGGGGTCAGGCCGTCGGTGTCCCAGAGCACCTGGAGCAGCAGGTTCTGCCCGACCCGCACGCCGTGCTGCTTCATGGCCTCGTCCGAGGCGTTGCGCCACAGCTTGGACGCGCGGGTGAACAGCGCCGTCAGCTCACTCATGAGCACAGCCTAGCTTTCGTTTGCCGGCTACTGATATCGTCGAGGAATCGTTAGCCGGCAAACAACAGGAGAGTTCGGCATGATCGACATCAGTTTCGGCATCAAGACCAGCCAGTCCGGCGCCAGCTACGCGGACATCCTGCGGATCTGGCAGGAAGCGGACACCGTCGGCGTGTTCGACGACGCCTGGTTATGGGATCACCTGGTCCCGCTGCGCGGCCCGGTCGACGGCGCGGCGCTGGAGGCGTGGACGCTGCTCGCCGCGCTGGCCGCGCGCACCAGCAGGCTGCGCCTCGGCGTGATCGTGACCAGCAACCGGATCCGGCCGCCCTCGGTGCTGGCCAAGATGGCCGCCACCGTCGACCAGATCTCCGGCGGACGGCTCGTGTTCGGCATCGGCGCGGGCGGCAGCGCGGTCAGCGACCCGAACGGGCTGGCCATGGTGCGCCGCGAGTTCGACGCCTACGGCATCGACATCGTCGCGCCGGGCACGGCGGCCGCCGCGCTCGCCGAGGCATGCGTGCTGATCAAGCGCATGTGGACGGAAACCGAGCCGTTCGACTTCGCCGGCGAGCACTATCGGCTCACCGGCGCGATCTGCTCGCCCAAACCCCTCCAGCGACCGGGACCGCCGATCATGATCGGCTCCGGCGGCGAACGGCTCGGGCTGCGCATCGTGGCCGAGCACGCGGACATCTGGAACTGCCCGCTCTGGGGCGGCGCCGAGGAACTGAGGCGCAAGAGCGCGATCCTGGACGAGCACTGCGCCGCGATCGGCCGCGACCCCGCCGAGATCACCCGGTCCGTGCAACTGCTCGTGCGCGACCCCGATCCGGCCCCGACCCGCGACGCCCTGCTCGAACTGATCGACGCGGGCGCGCGGCATCTTGTCCTCGCGCCCGTCCCGCCGCTGCCCTCGGTGCGTTGGCTCGCCGACGAGATCGTCGAGCCGGTACTCGCTCAGTTGGGGTAGTCGGGCCCGGCCCGGTCAGGTGGGATACTTCGGCCGTGCGATCACAGTTGCTCTCCCGCCGCGACCTCGACTTCCTACTCTACGAGTGGCTCGACGTCGAGGCGTTGACCAAGCGCCCGCGCTTCGCCGAACACGGCAGGGAGATCTTCGACGACCTGCTCGACCTCTCCGAGCGGATCGCCACGGAGCGCTTCGCTCCGCACAACAAGCGCAACGACCGCGAGGAACCCTCCTTCGACGGCGAGACCGTGCACGTCATCGACGAGGTGCGCGAGGCGCTGCGCGCGTTCACCGAGGCCGGCCTGGTCGGCAGCGCGATGGACGCGGAGGTCGGCGGCATGCAGCTGCCGCAGGTCGTGGCGACGGCCAGCTTCGCCTGGTTCACCGCGGCCAACGTCGGCACCTCGGCCTACCCGCTGCTCACCATCGGCAACGCCAATCTGCTGCTCGCGCACGGCAGCGAGCAGCAGATCGAGGACTTCGTGCGGCCGATGGTCGAGGGCCGGTTCTACGGCACCATGTGCCTGTCCGAACCGCAGGCCGGCTCGTCGCTGTCCGATGTGACCACCCGCGCGCAGGAGCAGCCGGACGGCACGTACCGGCTGTTCGGCAGCAAGATGTGGATCTCCGGCGGTGACCACGAGCTGTCCGAGAACATCGTGCACCTGGTGCTGGCCAAGATCCCCGGCTCGCCGCCCGGGGTGAAGGGCATCTCGCTGTTCATCGTGCCGAAGTTCCTGCTCGACGGTGGGCGCAACGACGTCGTGCTGGCCGGCCTCAACCACAAGATGGGCTGCCGGGGAACCACGAACGCGCTGCTCAACTTCGGCGAGGGCAAGCACCGGCCGGGCGAGCAGGCGGGCGCGGTCGGCTACCTGGTCGGCGAGCCGAACCACGGCCTGTCCTACATGTTCCACATGATGAACGAGGCGCGGATCGGCGTCGGCGCGGGCGCGATGGCGCTCGGTTACACCGGCTACCTCAAGTCGGTCGAGTACGCGAAGATCCGCACGCAGGGCAGGCCGGTCGCGGCCAAGGACCCGAGCGCGCCGCAGGTGCCGATCATCGAACACCCCGACATCCGGCGCATGCTGCTCGCCCAGAAGTCCTATGTGGAGGGTGCGCTCGCGCTGGTCCTGTACTGCGGCAGGCTGGTCGACGAGGAGAACACCGCGCCGGAGCAGGCCGACCGGGACCGCGCGCACCTGCTGCTGGAGATGCTCACCCCGATCGCGAAGAGTTGGCCGTCGCAGTGGTGCCTCGCCGCCGACGACCTGGCCATCCAGATCCACGGCGGCTACGGCTACACCCGCGAGTACGACGTCGAACAGCACTACCGGGACAACCGGCTCAACGCGATCCACGAGGGCACGCACGGCATCCAGGGCCTCGACCTGCTCGGCCGCAAGGTCACGATGCAGGGCGGCGCCGGTCTGGCGCTGCTCGGCGAGACCATCGGCGCCACGATCGGCCGGGCGACAACGGTGGGCGGGCTCGCCGCCGAACTCGCCGACACGCTCGCGCCCCGGCTGGCTCGGGTCGGCGAGGTCACCGCGACCCTCTGGGGCACCGGCGATCCGGACCTCGCGCTGGCCAACTCGTCGGTCTACCTGGAGGCCGTCGGCCACGTCGTGGTCGCCTGGCTGTGGCTGGAGCAGGTGCTCGCGGCGGACAGCAGGACCGGCGAGTTCTACGACGGCAAGCGGCAGGCCGCGCGGTTCTTCTTCCGCTACGAGCTGCCCAAGGTCGGCCCCCAGTTCGACCTGCTGGCCAGCCTGGACCGCACCACGCTGGACGTCGAGGACGCCTGGTTCTGACGCTCCAGCAGCTTCGTGATCGCCTCGACCACCGCGTCCGGCGACTCCTCGGCCATGAAGTGGCCGAGCGGCTGGATGCGGTGATCGAGGTCGGGCGCCCAGGCGCGCCAGAGCTGTTCGGCGTCGTAGCCGAGCGCTGCACCCCAGTCCTGCTGGAGCACGGTCACCGGCATGGTGAGCACCCGCCCGGCCGCCCGGTCGGCGCGATCGTGCGCCAGATCGATCCCGGCCGATGCGCGGTAGTCCGCGACGATCGAATCGACGGCCGCCTCGCTCGCGCGCAGGTATTCGGCGCGGACCTGCGCCGGGATCGCCTCCGGGTGCAGGCACCACGCGTCCAGGAAGTGCCCGAAGAACTCGTCGGCGCTCGCCTTGATCATCCGTTCGGGCAGGCCGGGCGGCTGCGCCATCAGGTAGAGGTGGAACGCGACGGCGGCCGCCTCGCCACGCAGGATCTCCCACATGTCCACCGTCGGCAGCACGTCCAGGCTGGCCAGGTGGGTGACGCGAGGCGGATGGTCCAGGCCCGTGCGGATCGCGACCAGCGCGCCCCGGTCGTGGCCGACCAGAGCGAACCGCTCGTGTCCGAAATGGCTGGCCAGCGCGACGACGTCGTTCGCCATCGTCCGCTTCGAATAGCTGTCCTCGGCGGCGGCCGGCTTGTCGCTGGCGCCGTAGCCGCGCAGGTCCGGGCAGATCACCGTGTGCCGGTGCGCCAGCGCGGGCGCGACGTGCCGCCACATCAGGTGGGTCTGTGGGAAGCCGTGCAGCAGCACGACGGGCGAGCCGGCGCCGCCGACAGCCACGTTCAGGTTGACGTCGGTGCTGACCGGGACCGTGTGATAGCTGAACCCGGTGATGGCGAGTGGGGACATGGGTCCGCTTTCTCTAGGCTCGGATGGTGTCCTGTTCAGCCTGGTGGCCGCGAATGAGCAACCGATGAGCGTCCTGCGGTTCGGCGTACTCGGCCCGATCGGCGCGTGGACGGCGGACGGCGACCGGCTCGCGCTGCCCGGTCCACGACAGCGCGAGGTGCTGGCCCGGCTGCTGGTCGCGCGCGGTCGGGTGGTGCCGCTCGCCGTACTGATCGACGACCTCTGGGACGAGCCGCCGACCGGCGCGGCAGCGGCCGTGCGCACCTTCGTCGCGGCCCTGCGCCGCGCGCTGGAACCGGATCGGGCTCCTCGATCCCGGTCGGAGCTGGTGGTCACCGAGGGCACCGGCTACCGCGTGCACGCCGCGAACGTGGACGCCTGGGAGTTCGAGGAACGCATCCGCGCCGACCTGTCGGGTGCGCGACGGATCGAGCAACTGGAAGGCGCGCTCGGGATGTGGCGCGGGCCCGCGTTCGACGAGGTCGCGGATCGGCCGTGGGCAGCGGGCGAGGTCGCGAAACTGGCCGAGCTGCGGCTGGGCGCGGTGGAAGCGCTCGCGCGGGCACGGCTGCGGCACGGCCGGGCCGAAGAGGCCCTCGCCGATCTCCAGGCGCACCGCAACGAGCACCCGAACCGCGAACAGGCATGGGTGCTCAGCGCCCAAGCCCTGCACGAAGTTGGCCGCAGCGAGGACGCGCTGGCCGTGTTGCGTCGCGCGCGGACGCGGCTGGTCGACGAATTCGGGCTGGACTCGTCGGACCGCATTGCCCGGCTGGAACACGACATCCTGGCCAACGACACCGCCGAGCCCGAGCACGACCTGTGGCGCAGCACCGCAACGGCGTTCGCAGGCGCCAGCCCGCGCAGCCTGCTCACCGCGTCCGCCGATCTGTTGCGCGGCCTCGCGATCACCAACGGCACCGGGCTCAGCCGGGCGCAGTCCGGGCGCGCCGCCACCGTCGATCAGTTGCGGTCACTCGATGATCCCGAACTGGCCGCGCAGGTGCTGGTTCGGCTGGAAGTGCCGGGTCTGTGGTCGTGCCTGGACGATCCGGTGCGGTCCGCCGAGTTGGTCAGCATGGCTCGCGCCTGTCTGGATCAGGCCAATCCGGCGACGCGGGCGCGGTTGTTGGCGCTGATCGGCGTCGAGTCGCGTGGCACGCGGGGCACGGCCGGACTGGACGCGGCGCTGGAGGCCGAGACGCTGGCTCGCGAACTGGGCGACCCGGCGATCCTGGTGCAGGCGTTGAACGCGCGGTTTCTCCAGTCGTTCCACACCATCGGCGCCTGGCCGGAGCGCGCCGCGATCGCCGAGGAACTCCTCGCCGTCTCGCGTCGGCACGACCTCTCGACCTACGAGATCCTCGGCCACCTTGCCGGCCTACAGGCGGCTGCCGCCATGAACGATGTCGCTACGGCCGACGAACATGCCGAAGCCGCCGACCGGCTCGGCGCGCGGCACGAGCGGGACCTGGTCGCCGTGTTCACCACCTGGTGGCAGGCACTGCGCAGCACACTGACCAATCAGGACAGTCGAGCCGCTTATGAGCGGGCGCTGGCCACGTTGCCGGGCTGCGGCATGCCGGGCGTGATCCGGGGACTGGCGCCGTTGACCAGGTTCTGTCTTGGCCGGTCGACCGACGACGATTTCGGCCCGAACACGCCGTACGTGCGGCCGCTGCTGAGCAATGATCGCGACGTGTTGCGGGCCGCGCCCGCGCCGCCGCCCGACCATCTCGCCGAGTTGCGCTGGGCGTTGCTCGGCGAGGCCGCGCTGCGGATCGGCGACGCACACACGGCGCAGGCCGTGCGTGCCGCGCTCGCGCCCGCCGAGGGGGAGTGGATCGGCGCGGGCACCGGCATGCTCAGTCTCGGACCGGTCAGCGAACTGCTGGCGCGACTGAGCTGACCGCGTCGGCCTCAGCGCCTGGTGCGGCCCTTGGCGGGCGCGGCCTCGTCGCCCTCGGTGTGCGCGTGCGACGCGGCCCTGGTCTCCTCGGTGTGCAGGCGCATGACCTCGGCGGCGCGCTCCTCGTCGCCCCGGCCGATCGCCTCGATGATCTCGGCGTGTTCCTTCCAGGACGCCACGCCGCGCCGCTTGGCAAGCGGCGTGAAGTACCAGCGGACCCGCCGGTCGACCATGGAGATCAACTCTCCGAGTACCGCGTTGCCGGACATGGTGGTGATCAGGCCGTGCAGTTCGGAGTTCGCCGCGACCGCGGTCTCCACGTCGTTCGCGGCGGCGGCCGCCCTGCCCTCCTTGAGCACCTTGCGCAGCTGCTTGACCATGGCCGGCGAGGTGTTCGCCGCGGCGAGCCGAGCGGACTCGGTCTCCAGCAGGCAGCGCACCGCGAGCAGTTGCTCGACCTCGTCCTCGGTGGGTTCGTGCACGAACGCGCCCTGCGCCGGGCGCAGATCCACCCAGCCCTCGGTCTGTAGCCGTTGCAGCGCTTCCCGAACCGGCTGCCGGCTGACGCCGAGCTGTTCGGCCAGTTCGTTCTCGACCAGGTGCTGACCGGGCTTGAGCACCCGGGCGATGACGAGTTCGATCAGCGAGTCGTAAACGGCCTGCCGCAACGGCGCAGGCCGTTCGACTCGGCGGGGGGCGGTGCCGGAGAACGCGGCGCGCATCTCCTTGCGGCGCTTGCTGGTGTCGCCACCAGGGGTGATCACGTTACCGTCCATTGGTTTCCGTCCCCAGCTCGGCCGGCGGCTTCGCTCGGACGTTATCATACGGGCTTTTGTATTCAATCAACCAAATGGGGCGGCACCTGTCGGGCTAGACCTGGCCGCGCTTCCTGATCAGCGCCGCCGCTTGTGCGCTGGTCCTCGGGCCGGGATTCACGATCGAGACCCAGCCCTGGATCGCGTACACGGGGTGGGGAACGATCCGGTCGAACTCGGTGTAGTCGAACTCGCTCGCGTGCGCCGCGTGTTCGACGGGCGGATAGCCGACCAGTTCGGTGAACAAAGCCTTGCCGACGCCGATGTTCAGCCGGAACACGCCCGGTCGGTCCAGTTCGGACTCGGTGTCGAAGTCCGGATAGTCCTTGATGACGATGGTGGTGAAGGGCATCCGGTCGTTCGGCCGGGCGAAGACGAACGTGTCGCCCCAGGCGATCTCGGGTGCGCCGCTCGCCTCGCTCGCCGTCTGGACGAGGGCGTCGGGGAGTTGGTCGTCGATGAAGGCGATGATCCGATCCGGCTCAGTGAAATCCATGCCTCAAGTGTGTCATTGAAGCACCCAGTGAGACTTTCGCCGGATTTCCGCTTTTCGAAGTCGCGCAACCCTCAAATGGTGTTGAGCGGGTAGCGCGGTGCCCGGAACGGCCAGGCCGACGCTATCCAGGACGGTACGAAGGCGTTGAACGCGCGGTGCACCGGGCCGTCGCGCAGTTCGTCGATCACCCACCAGGAGATCTCCGCGTCCGAGCCGGAGCGCTCGGGCGGATCGAGGTAGACGCACCCGAACAGCGCGGTCTCGTCGTCGTTGAGCAGCGCGTAGTTGAACGAGGCGTGCGCGGCGATCTCCCGCTCGTGGTGCGCGAGATCCTCGCGGTCCTGCTCCTCGGTCATGCTCTCCGGCGGCCAGCCCCAGCTCTCGCCGTAACTCGCCCACAGGCTCGCCCGCGAACCCATCACCGCCGGGTAGTCGATGGGCGTGTCGTCCGCCCGGATCGGACGCAGGTGATAACCGGGACACACTTCGACCCTCATGGGGTGGGTGAAGTCAGCGGGCAGCCAGGCCATGATCGCCAACCTACCCGCACCTGGTTACGAAACCAGCGCCCAGCCGCGTGACCTGGCAAGCTGGCGACATGGCGGACTATCCAGCGGCACTCGTCGAAACCAACCATGTGGAACCGGTGCCGCGCCGCGTGCGCGGTTTCGTCGGCGACACGCTCGTCGTCGACTCGACCGACGCGCTGTACGTGTGGGAGTGGCCGAACTACCCGCAGTACTACTTCCCGGCCGAGGACGTGCGGATGGACCTGCTGGTCGACGAGGACGCCGTCCAGCAGACCCGGCGCGGCCCGGCGCGCCGACATGCGGTCCGGGTCGGCGACGTGCGGCGGGAGGGCGTCGCCCGGTTGTTCACGGATTCACCGGTCGCTGGCGTGACCGGTCGGATCAGGTTCGACTGGGCCGGTCTGGACAGCTGGTTCGAAGAGGACGAACAGGTCTTCGTGCACCCGCGCAACCCCTACACCCGGGTCGACGCGATCCGCTCCTCGCGCACCGTCCTGGTCGAACTCGACGGCGTCGTGCTGGCCGCGTCCGACTCGCCGGTGTTCGTGTTCGAGACCGGCCTGCCCACCCGCTACTACCTGCCGCGCACCGACGTGAACTTCGAGCACCTGCGGCACACCGACACCGAGACCGCCTGCCCCTACAAGGGTGTGACCAGCGACTACTGGTCGGTCGAGATTGCCGGAACCGTGCACGCCGACCTCGCCTGGTCCTACAACTTCCCGACCGCCGCGCTGTTGCCGATCACCAACCTGATCGCCTTCTACAATGAAAAGGTGGACATAACAGTCGAAGGCGTTCAGTTGGACCGGCCGAAAACCCACTTCTTTGTATAAAGCAGAGCTTCGCATGACTGACGAGATCTTCCCGATCAACACCGAGCGACTGATCCTGCGCGCGTTCGACGAGGACGACCTGGACGCGTTGTACGACATGCAACGCAGGCCCGAGGTCACCCGCTTCCTGCGCTGGGACACCAGAAGCCGGGGCGAGGCGCGGGAGATGCTCGGCAGGCGGATCACCCAGACCGACATCCTCGCCGAAGGCGACAATCTCGCCGCCGCCGTGGTGGTCCGCGACTCGGGTGCGCTGATCGGCGACTTCAACCTGGAACTTCTCGACGCCGGACTCGGCCGCGCCGAGATCGGGTTCGCCATGAACCCGACGCACGCGGGCCGCGGCTATGCGACCGAGGCCGGCAACGCCATGCTGCGCCTTGCCTTCCAGCACTTCGGATTTCACCGGGTGATCGGCGTCTGCAACGGCCGCAACACCGCGTCGATGCAGTTGATGGAACGGCTCGGCATGCGCAGGGAGGGCTTCTTCGTGCAGAGCGACGTGCTGAAGGGCAAGCGGGTCGACGTGGCCACCTACGCGATCCTGCGCCAGGAGTGGTTCGGTCGGCAGCCGGTCAGTTCCTGAGCAACGCCGCTGCTCGGCGCGATGCCGGGATGATCAGGGGCGCGCCGGTCTCCGGGTCGTCGATCACCGTGCAGCGCAACCCGAAGACCTCCTCGACGAGTTCGGCCGTGACGACCCGGCTCGGCTCGTCCTGCGCCACGATCCGTCCCTCGCGCATGGCGATCAGCTGGTCCGCGTAGCGGCAGGCGTGGTTGAGGTCGTGCAGCACCGCGACCAGCGTGCGGCCGTGGTCCTCCTGCAACGACGCGCACAGGTCCAGCACGTCCACCTGGTGCGCGATGTCCAGGTAGGTCGTTGGCTCGTCGAGGAGCAGGATCGGGGTTTCCTGGGCGAGCACCATGGCCAGCCACACCCGCTGCCGCTGGCCGCCGGACAGTTCACCGACATAGCGGCAGGCGAGATCGGCCACTCCGGTCGCGCGCATCGCCTCGTTCGTCGCCGCCTCGTCCGCCGACGACCACTGGCGCAGCAGGCCCTGGTGCGGATACCGCCCGCGCGCCACCAGATCCGCCACCGTGATCCCGTCCGGTGCGATCGGCGCCTGCGGCAACAGGCCGAGCCTGCGCGCGACCTCCTTCGCCGGCAGCGACCGGATCCGCTCGCCGTCCAGGTAGACCGCGCCGGACTTCGGCGTGAGCATCCTGGCCAGGCCGCGTAGCAGCGTCGACTTGCCGGAGCCGTTCGCGCCGACGATGACCGTGAAGCAGTCGTCCTCGATCTCCACATTCAGACTGTCCACAATGGTCGTCCGGTCGTAGCCGAGGGTCAGGTCACTGCCCCGCAGCCTGCTCATCCGCGCCCCTTTCGCCATTCCCGGCCCAGCAGCCAGGCCAGGTAGATCCCGCCGAGTACACCGGTGAACACGCCGACCGGCAGCTGTGTCGGGTCGAAGATCCGCTGCGCGACCAGGTCGCTCGCGCACAGCAGCAGCGCGCCGGTCAACGCGGTCGGGACGATGTTCGGTCCCGGGACGCCGGTCAGCCGGTGGGTGACCTGCGGGGCGGACAGCGCGACGAACACGATCGGCCCCGCGCTCGCGGTCGCCACCGCGGTCAGCGCGACGCCGACCAGCAGCGCGCCGATCCGCACCCGATCCGTCGCAACGCCGAGTGCTTTCGCGGTGTCGTCGCCGAGTTCCAGCATGCGCAGGCCGCGTCCCAGGTACACCGCCACTGGCAGCAGGACCACCACGGCGATCGCGATCGGGTAGACCTGGGTCCAGTCGCGGCCGTTGAGGCTGCCGGTCAGCCACACCGCGGCCGCCTGCGCGTCGGCCAGGTTCGCCCTGGTGATCAGGTAGCCGTTGGTCGCGGTGAGCATGGCGGCGACACCTACGCCGATCAGGATCAGCCGATACCCCTGCACGCCGCGCCGGACCGCCAACAGGTACACCGCGATCGCGGTGGCCAAGCCGCCGATCACCGCGCCGAGCGCGATCTGCGTCGTCGACCCGTGCCGCACCACGATCACCAGCAGCGCGCCGGTCGCCGCGCCCTGGGTGAAGCCGACGATGTCCGGGCTGCCCAACGGGTTGCGCGACACGCTCTGGAACATCGAGCCGCCGACCGCGAGCGCGGCGCCGACCAGCAGACCGGTGAGCAGTCGCGGCAGCCGCAGCGTGTTCAGCACGAACTCGTCCAGCGGGCTGCCGCCGCCGAACAGCGTGCGCGGCACCTCGCCGAGCGGCAGCGGAAAGTCCCCGGTGGTCAACGTGATCGCCGCGACGATCAGGATCAGCCCGACCGTGCCGACGCAGACCAGCACCGAACGCGGCAACACGCGCAGCGCGACCCGACCGCCGAAAGCCTGCAACACGGTCATAGCTGGGCCATCCGGCGGCGTCGGGCGATCAGCACGAACACGGGCGCGCCGATGAACGCGGTGACGATGCCGACCTGAATCTCGCCCGGCCGCGCGACCAGCCTGCCGACGATGTCGGAACCGAGCAGCAGGATCGGCGCGAGCAGTGCCGAGTAGGGGAGCACCCAGCGCTGGTCCGGTCCGGTGATCGCGCGCGCCACGTGCGGCACGGTCAGCCCGATGAACGCGATCGGCCCGACCGTCGCCGTTGCCGCGCCGCACAACAAGGTGACCGCGAGCATGCCGAGCGCCCGGGTCCGGCCGAGGTGCGCGCCGAGGGCGCGGCCGGTGTCGTCGCCGAGCGCCAACGCGTTCAGCGGACGCGCCAGGTAGACCGCGAGCAGCGCGCCGGCCAGCAGGAACGGTCCGGTCGCGGTCAGGATCGAGAGCGGTTCGGTGGCCAGCGAGCCGATCGACCAGAACCGGTAGTCGTTGAACGCGGTGGTGTCCACCAGGGTCAGGCCGGTGACGAACGAGCCGAGCATCGCGCTCACCGCCGCTCCGGCCAGCGCCAACCGAACCGGTGTCGCCGCGGCTCGGCCGCGCGAGCCGAGCAGGTAGACCAGCACGGCCGCGACGCCGGCACCGAGCAGCGCGAAGGCGACCTCGGATGTGGGCGTGCGCAGGCCGAGCGCGGCGATCGCGGTGACGATCGCTGCCGCCGCGCCCGCGTTGATGCCCAGTACGCCGGGATCGGCGAGCGGATTGCGGGTCAGGCCCTGCATGAGCGCGCCGGCCAGGCCGAGCGCCGCGCCGACGGCGAGGCCGAGCAGGGTGCGCGGCACGCGCAGGCTGCGGATGATCACGCCGTTGTCCGAGCCGTCGTAGTGCAGCAGTTCGTGCACGACCGTGCCCAGCGGAATCGCCTTGGCGCCGACCGCGATGGACAGCAGCGCGATCAGCACGAGCACGCCGAGGGCGACCAGCAGGCCACCGGCTCGCAACGCGGTTGGCGGCCTGCGCGGCGGCGGTGTCTCGGTCGGGCGCGGCCGGGTCTGAGTCGTGGTCATTGTTAGGGAAGCCTAACCTGACCGAGTCGATCTGGAAAAGGACCCGTGCGTTCCAGCTGATCTGCCGGCTACGGTCGAGGGATGCTGACCTCAGGGGGCCCGAGCACGAACTGGGCCGGCAACGTCACCTTCCGTGCCGCACACGTGCACCGGCCCACCTCCGTCGACGAACTGCGCACCCTGGTCGGGAGCAGCGCGAAGATCCGCGCGCTCGGCACCGGCCACTCGTTCAACCTGATCGCCGACACCACCGCCGATCTGGTCCGGGTCGACGGCCTGCCGGCCACCGTCGAGATCGACCGGCACACCGCGATCGCGCGGGTCGCGGCGGGCCTGCGCTACGCCGAGGTCGCCGTCGCGCTGGAGCGGGCCGGTTTCGCGCTGGCCAACCTGGCCTCGCTGCCGCACATCTCGGTCGCCGGATCGGTCGCCACCGGCACGCACGGGTCCGGCGACACCCAGCGCGGCCTCGCCTCGGCCGTTGCCGCGCTCACCCTGATCGCCCCGGACGGCACTCAGGTCGAGGTGCACCGCGACACCGATCCGGGCGCGATCGTGGCGCTCGGCGCGCTGGGCATCGTCACCGCGCTCACCCTGGACATCGAGCCGACTTTCCAGGTGGCGCAACACGTCTACCGCAACGTTCCACTGGCCGAGATCGCCGCGTCCTTCGATGCCGTGTACGGCTCCGCGTACAGCGTGAGCGCGTTCACCACCTGGCACAGCGGCGACGCGACCGTCTGGCAGAAGCGCCGCGTCGACGCGCCCGAGCCGGCCTGGACCGGCGCGCATCCCGCGACCGAAACGGTGAACCCGGTGCCCGGCATGGCCGCCGCGAACGCCACCGCTCAACTCGGCGTCCCTGGGCCGTGGCACGAGCGGCTGCCGCACTTCCGCCCCGAGTTCACCCCCAGTGCCGGCAAGGAACTCCAGTCCGAGTTTTTCCTGCCGCGCGCGTCCGCGCCCGAGGCCATCGCCGCGCTGCGCGAGATCGGCGAGCTGATCGCGTCGGTCGTGCAGGTTTCGGAGATCCGCGTCGTGCGCGCGGACGACCTGTGGCTCAGTCCCGCCTACCACCGCGACTCGGTCACGTTCCACTTCACCTGGATCGAGGACGCGCTGGCGGTCGCCCCGGTGCTGGCCCAGGTCGAGCAGCGGCTGGTGCCGCTGGGCGCTCGGCCGCACTGGGGCAAGCTCACCTCGATTCCGGCCGCCGACATCGCCGCGAACTACCCGTGCGCCAACGACTTCGCGGCCCTACTGCGCAGGTTCGACCCGGACGGCAAGTTCCGCAATTCCTATGTGGACGATCTGTTCCCGGTCAGCTGACGCTCCGACCGAATTCGACGCCCAGCCGCCAGGTCCGCAGCTCCGCCTCCGGGCCGAGCATGTTGGTCTGGGACAGTGTGATCTCGGTGATGCCCGCGTCGACGTAGCGGCGCAGTTGCGCGGCAACGGATTCCTCGTCGCCGATCACGAACACCTCGCCCGCCCGCTCGACGCCCTCCAGGTCGAGCACGCGTCGATAGGACGGGATCGTCTCGTAGAAGGCGGCCATGTCGATGGCGCGCGCCCGCGCCTGTTCGGGTTCGTCGGTCACCACGATCGGAATCGCGCCGACGATCCGGGGCGCGGGCCTGCCGGCCTGCTCGGCCGCCTTGGTGATCGCGGGCACGATGTGGTCGCCGAGCGCGCGCGGCCCGGCCAGGTACGGGATGGTGCCGTCGGCGAGTTCGCCGGTCACCCGCAGCGCCTGCGGCCCCATCGCGGCCACCAGCAGCGGAATCTCCGGTTCCGAGCCGGCGACCGCGGTCGGCGCGAACGGTCGCGAGGTGACGGTCTCGCCCTCGAACGGATCGTCCCGGCCGGCCAGCAGCGGACGCAGCGCGGTCAGGTACTCGCGCAGGTGCTTGGTCGGCGGCGGGTACTCGACCCCGTACGCGTTGCTCGACAACCATGCCGAGCCCAGCCCGACGCCCAACTGGAACCGGCCGCCGGTCGCGGCCTGCGCGGTCTTCGCGCCCGCGGCCAGCATGATCGGATGCCGGGGATGGATCGGCACAACCGACGTGCCGATCCGGATCTCCGGCACGGCGAGGCCGACCAGCGCGGCGAGGCCGACCGCGTCGTAGCCGGTCATCTGGGCCAGCCACACCGTGTCGATGCCGGTCTCGGCGGCCTGCCGACCGATCTCGATCGCCCGGTCGACCACGTTGGTGGTCTGCGGTTCGGACGCGAACGTGGAGAGTGCGATGCCGATTCTCATATTCGCGACAACCACTCGTCGATCGGACCTATTTCACCCGCGCGGCAGCCAGTTCCTCGGCCATTCGACGCACCAGGTCCGCGGCCGGCTCCTCGGTGACCGACTGCCAGTTCGTGCCCGCCCACAGGTGCAGGTCGTCCAGGTCGCCCGACGCAGCGGCGGCGGCGCGGATCGGCCGGGTCACGTGGTGGATCTCCGGATAGCCGAACGGCGCGTGCCCGTCGTGCTCGCGGATGAACCCGTTGACCAGCGCCCGAGCCGGACGCCCGGTAAACGCGCGGGTGAACGTGGTCTCGGTGAACGGCGCCTCCAGCAGCGCCCGCCGGTGCGTCGCCGAGGTGCCCGCCTCCGGGCAGCACAGGAACGCGGTGCCCAGCGCGGCCGCGATCGCGCCCCGGTCCAGGGCTCGCGCGATGTCCCGGCCGCCGGCCAGACCGCCCGCCGCGATCATCGGCAACCGGCTCGCCGCGCCGATCTCGGTCAGCAGGTCGAGCAGGGGAGTGGCCGGTCCGCCCGCCTGCTGGGCCGGGTCGTCCCGGAAGATGCCGCGATGGCCGCCCGCCTCGGCGCCCTGCACGGCCAGCGCGTCCACACCACTCGTCTGCGCCAGTCGCGCCTCGTCGACCGACGTGACGGTGGCGATCAACACCGCTTTCGGACTGTCCTGGCGAATCCGGTCGCACAGGCCGACATCCGGCGCGTCGAAGGTGAAGCTGACCGCGGCGGGCCGATGCGTGGCCAGTACGTCGATCTTGGCCTCGAGCGCGTCGTCGTCCCAGGACGGACGGCCCGGCTCGACGCCCAGCTTCTCGGCGCGCGGAAACAACTGCTGCCGATACGCCTCGATCGCCTCCAGGTCGCCGGTGCGCGGCGACGGGAGGAACAGGTTCACCCCGTAGGGTGCGTCGGTCAGCGCCTCGATCGCGGTGAGACGCTCGTCGAACGCGGCGGGCGTGAGGTATCCGGCGGCGAGGAAGCCGAGGCCGCCGGCGTTGCTCACGGCCGCCGCGAGCGCGGGTGTTGACGGACCACCTGCCATTGGCGCTGCGATGATGGGCACCCGGTTCGGCAACACGCTCACGATGATGACTCCGCTCCCCGACAAAATTGCTTTACCGACGATAGCCGGAGCGAGCGCGCGACCCGGATCAGGTGATACCGGTCAGGTTTTGTCGGGTTTGCGCGCTCCACCGAGTCCTTACCCCTGGCGGCGTACAAAGGACTGAGTGACCGTACTTCGACGCGGTACCGTCCGGAACCGGGCGTTGACACGATGGGCGATGGTCGTACTGGCCGTCGCCGTGTTGTGTGCGCTGCCGTCGATCATCGCGGCCGTCCCCGCCGGGGCCCTCCCGATCAGCCCGAACCAGTTGCGCCAGCGGATCATCGCCTCGACCCGCCAACCGTTCCAGGGCTACGCGCAGAGCAGTGCCGCGCTCGGCCTGCCGAGCCTGCCCGACCTGGCCGATGTGACCGGTCTGCTCAGCGGAACGACCACCACGCGCGTCTGGTACGCCGCCTCGAACCGGCACCGGGTCGACGTGATCACCGGATTCGGCGAGCGCGACTACTACCAGACGCCGACCGCCGAATACGTCTGGGACTACGGTCAGAACCTGCTCAGCGAACTGGTCGGCACCGCGCCCATCCGGCTGCCGCAGGCCGAGGACCTGCTGCCGCCCGAACTCGCCTGGCGCGTCTTCCAGGTCGACCCGACCGATGCCGTGTCCGGCCTGCCCGCGCGGCGCATCGCCGGCATCGACGCGGCCGGACTGCGGCTGCGGCCGACCGATCCGGACACCACGATCGGCCAGGTCGACATCTGGGCCGACCCGAACAGCGGCCTCCCACTGCGCGTCGAGGTGACCCAGCGCGGCGCGACCACGCCCGTCCTGCAGACCGTGTTCTCGGACGTCACCATCGCGACACCGACCGCCGCCGCGCTGACCCCGCCGAGCGGCGCGGGCTCCGGCTTCACCGTTGCGAAGGTGCCCGATCTGCTCGGCGCGCTCGGCAACGTCAGCCGGTTCACCCGGCTGCCCGGGGAACTGGCCGGCTACCCGAGGGCGCCGCAGGTGCCCGGCCTGCCACAGATCGCCCGGTACGGCACCGGACTGACCTCCTTCGTGGTGCTCGCGCTGCCCACCGACGTCGGCGATTCCGCGCTGACCAGCGCCAAACAGGCGGGTGGATTGGCTGTGCCGTTGCAGTTCGGCCAGGCCGAACTGATCCAGGTGCCGCTGCTGACCGTGGCCGTGGAGAACCGGGGCAGGCGCAGCTACCTCATCGCCGGACTGGTGGACCGCACGGTGATCAGCAACGCGGCCGTCGACCTCGACACGTTCCGGGGGCGCTTTCGATGATCCGGACCTCCGCGCTGACCAAGCGATTCGGCTCCGTGCTCGCCGTCGACGGCATCGACCTCGACGTCCGCGAGGGCGACCGGTACGGGTTCCTCGGCCCGAACGGCTCCGGCAAGACCACGACCGTCCGAATGATCCTCGGCCTGGTCTATGCGACCAGCGGCGAGATCGAGGTGCTCGGCAGGCCAGCGCCGAAACAGCTCGCGTCCGTGCTGCCGATGATCGGCGCGCTGGTCGAGGGCCCGGCCGCGTACCCGCACCTGTCCGGCCGGGCGAACCTGGCCATCATGGACGCGGCAGGTCGGGGCGGACCGCGCCGCACCCGCCGACGCCGGATCGGCGAGGCGCTGGAGCGGGTCGGGCTCGGCGGCGTGGATAGGCGCCCGGTCAAGGCTTACTCACTGGGCATGCGGCAACGGCTCGGCCTGGCCGCTGCGCTGTTACGCGCACCGAGACTGCTGGTGCTCGACGAACCGACCAACGGCCTCGACCCGCGCGGCATCGCCGAGATCCGCGACCTGCTCATCGAGCTGAACAAGGCCGGCACCACGGTCTTCCTGTCCTCGCATCTGCTCTCCGAGGTGGATCAGCTGTGCACGCGGGTCGGCATCGTGGACCGGGGCCGGTTGGTATTGCAGGACGACCTCGACGCGCTGCGCGGGCCGACCGGCCGGGTGCTGGTGGAGAGCCCGGACGCCGCCGACATCGCCGGCCAACTGGACGGCCAGGTGTCCGAGCGGGACGGGGCTCGGCTGCTCGTCCGGCACGACGACGCCGCCCAACTCAACGCGACGCTGGTCGGTAAGGGATTCCGGGTCGAACGCCTCGCGCCCGAGCGGCGGACCCTGGAACAGGTCGTGTTCGAGGTCACCGGTGCCGGTTCCGACCGCGTGGACGGTGCCTCGTGATCCGGGTCGAGCTGGGCAAGGTGTTCCGCAGGCCGCGCACGCTGGTCAGCGTCGGGCTGCTCTGCCTGTTGCCGATCATCGTGGCGATATTCCTGGCCACCACGCACATCGCGCCGCCGCCCGGCCAGGGCGCGGCCTTCCTCTCCGCCGTGTTGAACAACGGCGAGCTGTACCCGGCCGCCGCGCTCGCGCTGGTCCTGCCGATCTTCCTGCCGGTCGCGGTCGCGGTGTTCGCGGGCGACGCGGTGGCCGGCGAGGCGAGCACCGGCACGCTGCGCTACCTGCTGATCCGGCCGGTCGGCCGAGGCCGGTTGCTGCTGGCCAAGCTGATCGCGGTCGTCGTGTTCGTGATCTTCGCGATCTTCCTGGTCGTCGTCACCGCGCTGATCACCGGCGTGCTGCTGTTCGGCACCGGGCATGCCGCCGCCGTCGGTCAGCCGGGCGGGCTGACCTCGTTGTCCGGCAACGCGTTGAGCCCGAGCCAGCTGATCCTGCGGCTGCTCGGCGCGATCGGCTACATCGTGCTGTCCATGCTCGGCGTCGGCGCGGTCGCGCTGCTGTTCTCCACGTTGACCGACTCGGCGCTCGGCGCGGCACTCGGCACGTTGGCCGTGCTGATCGCCAGCGAGGTGCTGGACACCCTCGACGCGGCCTCGTCCGTCCGGCCCTATCTGCTCACCAACTACTGGCTGTCCTGGGTGGACTTCTTCCGCGATCCGGTGTTCTGGAACAACATCGAACGCGGCGCCGGCCTACAGGTGGTCTATGTCGTGGTGCTGCTCGGGGCCGCCTGGGCCAACTTCAGCACCAAGGACATCACGAGCTGACCCCTCAGTGCTCGTCTTCCACCGTCAGCCGGATCTCGGTGCCATCAGGCAGGTCGTGGATCTGGCGGGCGATCGGGCCGCGGATGCGCATGCACGTCGCCGCGTCCTTCGCCACCAGGTTCGACAACTCGTACCCCCCGCCGAGCACGAAGAACCGGTAGGGCACCAGGCGCTGGCCGTGCTCGAGCGCGCCATTCTCGTTCTGCCATGCGGTGGCCAGCCGGTATGTCCCGTTGACATCGGGGTCGGCGAGCAGCCATTCCGCCCAGGCGCCGAGCGAGTCCCCCACGACGGTTCGTTCACCGGTCTCCGGGTTGACTGCCACGATCCGGTTCGCGTCGACCGCGAACTGGGTGCCCAACACGTCCTGCGCGAAGCAGAACAACCCGTCCGCGAGGCCCTGATAGGTGTCCTTCCACGTGGCCGACTCGTTCCAGGCGGCCAGTTCCGGCCCGAGACCCTCGGCTCCCGCCCGGAACACCTGCACGCCGGCGTTGAAGAACGTGCAACCGTTGCGTGTGGACAGCAACTCGGCCAGCTCGGCGAGCGGGCCGGTGCCGGTGCCGAGGTCGACGGTGACGTCCGGCCCCAGCGAGCCGCGCGCCTGGTCCAGCAGCCGACTGGTCCGTTCGTCCATGGTCATCGCACCCCTCCTTGGGTCAGCCCCATTGCGGGTTCGTGATCGCCGCCAGGTCGCCCTCGTCGTCTTGGTTGCCGCCGTCGTCGCCGGTGTCGCCGTCGGCGGTGTTCCCGTCTTCATCATTCCCGCTGTTGTGCTCGCCGCCGCCATCGTCGGTGTCGTCGGTATTGGCATTCTCGTCCTCGGAGTTCAGCACGGCGATCTGGACATGCTGGCCGTTTCCGAGATTCAGCGCGCTGATCTGATGCCTCATGCTGCTGCCCGCGCCTCGGTTGTCCGAGGGGTCGATGTACTTCACGCTCGCGCCCTGGCCGCCCTCCTCGAACATGGCCGGTGGGTACTCGTCGCGGTCCTGGCCCGGCCTGGTCGGGATGCCGCGCAGCGACGCTGCCCGGTTCGCCTTGGCGTTGGGGCGGTCGATGGTCAGCACCGACGGCAGCGGCGTCCCCGAAGTGGAGGTGTCCCCGCGCCAGATGGTGCCGTTCTGGGCTTCCTGCACGTGCTGCGCGGTCTCCGGATGCCGGTCCGCGTCGATGTACACCGTGGGCACGGTCGCCGAGGACGCGTTGGTGTTGGCCGATGCGGGCTGACCGAGCAGCGGACCGGTCGGCGCCGCCGCGATCGCCTGCACAACCACCTGGTTGGCGGTCATCGAGGACTGGGCGGCCTGGTCCCGGGCCTGGGTGAGCAGTTGGGTGGCCTGTTGCTGGTTGCCCAGCTGCCACTCCACGACCGCCATCGCCGCCATGTCCTGCGCCCAGGCCAGCACCTCCGAGTACTGGACCAACGCCCGAGCGACCTCGCTGAATGCCTCCGTGGCACCTTGCCACCGGGCCGGCTCCTGACCGTGGTAGTTCTGGTACGCGTCGGCCGCCGCACCCGTCCAGTTGCTCAGATCGATCCTGCCCAGCTGGGAGCTCGTGAGTTCCGCCTGTTCACCCAGCCTGCTCAGCTCCACCGCGAACTGCTGTAACCGCGCGGGCGCGCCGGGGATCAGCTGCACCGGATCTTGGGTATCTCCCAGCTCAAGCATTGCCGAAGCTCGTGGTGAGGTGCTGCTCCATGTCCGCGTACATCTGCGCGTTCAGGCGCAGGTTCTGCGCCGCCACCGCGCCGTCGCTGAGCAGATAGCCGATGCCGACCTGCCAGGCGTAGATGAAGTCCGAGACCGAACTGGCCAGCAGCGCCCGGCCGATCGAGTCCCCATCGGTGTGCAGGCCCATCAGGTCCGCGTTCGGGAACGCGGCCATTGCGCTGGTCACCTCCAGACTCGCGACGGTCAGCTCGTTCGGCGCCACCGTGAACCCAGCCGCCATGATGTTGACCCCCTCGCCCTGAACGACCCTGCCGCATCGTTGTGGACGTCGTCCTAGATTCGTCCTAGATCCGTCCTGGGGGAGTGCGTCACCTGCCCTAGCCGCGCCCGCTGTCCACAAGGGACTGACACTGGCTCGGCGCTGGCGCGCTGATCGGTGCCGGCCCGAGCGCTCGCAGCACCAGGCCGGTGACCAGCGGGTCGGTGGGCAGTTGGGCGTGCGCGACCTGCTCGGCCGGACAGATCTGTTGCAGGGCAACGTTGATCGCGCCGGTCAGGCGGGCCGAGTCGGGCGGGGTGACGGTCTGGTCGTCCTCGCTCCACACCGACAGCCACGGCAGGTGCGCGGGCAGCGGTGTCGCGTCGAGCTGGCTGAGCAGGGCGCTCCCCGGCGCGAGTTGCTGGCAGGCCACCGGGCACGCGCCCGGCACCAGATTCGCGCCGATCGCGGCGATCGTGGCGCCGTGCAGCGGTGAGCCGAGCGTGACGACGCGCCGAGCCTCGTGCGCGCCACCGTCCTGCGCGACCCACAGCCGGGCGACCACCCCGCCCGCCGAATAGCCGACCACGTCGACCGAGGCCGCGCCCTTCGACAGTGCCGCGTGCACGGCGCTGTCGAGGGCGCGGACCTGGGTGTCGAGGTCGCCGGTGCCGTTGCCGGGCAACGTGAGCACCTGCGTTGCGCGGCCGGTCGCGCTGAGCCGCTCGGCCAGCGCGGTCAGCGAAGCGGTGTTGCCGCCGTAGCCGGGCACCAGGATCACCGGGCCCGGGTCGCTCTGGTCCGGATAGCCGCTCGGTGTGCCGGCGCCGCCTGCGGACAGTCGCACCGCGGTGAGCGCCGCCACGAGCACGCACACGCCGAGCACGGTCACCAGCAGCGCCCTGCGCCTGCTGCTCAGTCCGCGCCACCATCCCGACTGGGCCACCCAGCCATGATGCCCGCTCAGCTGGTGAACGTGGCGGTGGCGTTGAGCCAGGTGCCGGTGAGGGCGCCCGCCGCGTCCGAGGCGAGGAACACGGTCGCGTCGGCGATCTGGGCCAGGCTCGGCGAGCGGCGCAGCATCCGCATCTTGTCCAGTTGGTCGATGATGCCCTGGAAGGCGGCCTCGTTGCCGAGCGAGTCGTTCACCATGCCCAGCTTCTCCGGCGACAGCGTTTCCAGCACGCCGGCCGCCCAGATGCCGGCCACCCGGACGCCACGCGGGCCGATCTCCTGGGCGAGGTTGCGCACGAGGATGTCGAGCGCGGCGTCGGCCGGGCCCGTGCTGCCCATCATCGGGCTGCCGTGCGCGGAACCGCTGTTCAACGCGATGATCACGCCCGAACCCCGCTCGACCATGTGCCTGGCCGCGGCCTTCGCGGTGATGAAGTTTCCGCGAAGGCCGGTGTCGACCGCGCGCAGCAAGTCGTCCGCGCTCATGTCGATCAGCGGAACGCCCTGCACGTCGCCCCGGGTGATCAGGTTCAGCGAGATGTCCAGCCCGCCGGTCTCGGCGACCACGGTGGCCGCGTGCGCGGCTACGGCGTCCTCGTCGAGCGCGTCCAGCACCGCCGTGTCGGCCTTCCCACCTGCCGAGGTGATGGCGGCCGCCAGCGCGTCCAGGGTTTCCTTGGTGCGGCCGACCAGGAAGACGTGCGCGCCGGCCGCCGCGAACGCGGTCGTGATACCGGTGCCGAGGCCACCCGCCGCGCCGTAGACGATGGCGGTGCGGCCGTCGAGTGCCTTGCTCATGATGTGCTCCAGTCGATCGGTGATATCCGTCGACGGTTGAGACGAAGCCTGCGCCGATCACTCATCGGCGGAGAGCTTCAGCGGCAGCCCGAAGGCCGGCAGCACATGCGGCTCGAACGTGGTGATCTCCGCGATCAGCCCGTTCTCGATGCGCAGCACGTCCAACAGTTGCGCCCGGTAGACCGTTGTCCCTGGTCGTTGTACGTAACCTGCGACGGACGGCTGGCCGTTCGCGCTGGTAGGCAGGTGTCGCCAGCGGCCGAAGTACATCGGCGAGGCCGGATCGAAGGTGGGGCGGACGAAGTTGAGGATGGCGTCCCGGCCGACGAACCACATCGGGTTGGGCGGCATGGTCAGCTTCGCCTCGGCGCTGAGCAGGTCGGCCATCGCGTCCACGTCCATGGCGGCCGCCGCGGACATGTAGCGCTGGAGGATGTCGCGTTCGTCGGCGCTGGTCAGGGAGGGTCGGGTCCAGTCCGAGCGCTGGGCCGGGAGCCATTCGCGCAGGGCCGGGCGAGCGCGTTGCAGGGCGCTGTTCACCGAGGCCACGGTCATGTCCAACTGCCGCGCGGTGTCCGCGGCAGGCCAGCCGAGCACGTCGCGCATGATCAGCACCGCGCGCTGCCGGGGCGGCAGGTGCTGGATGGCGGCCAGGAACACCAGTTCCATGGTCTCCCGGCCGACCGACTCGGCCTCCGGGCTCGGCTCCGGATCGACGATCTCGGGCAGCATCTCGTCCGGATACGCCTGCAACCAGGGGATGCGCGCGGGCGGCTCGCCACCGTGCTCGAAGCCCGGAATACGCTCGTAGGTCTCGGGTACGCGACTGTGCCGGCGGAGAAAGTCCAGGCAGGCGTTGGTGGCTATGCGGTAGAGCCAGCCGCGGAACGTGGCGCGGCCCTCGAAGCTGTCCCGATGCCGCCAGGCACGCAGGAAGGTCTCCTGGACCAGATCTTCCGCGTCGTCGTAGGAAGCGAGCATCCGGTAGCAGTGCACGTGGAGTTCGCGCCGGTGCGGTTCGACCAGAGCGGCGAAACCCGATTCCGTCACGGTCTCCGCCGTGATGTTTTCGGCAGGCGCGGTTGTTGCCGCCGTGTAGGCGTCCTTGGCGATCCGGCGCAGCCTGCCGACCGACCCGGACAGCGCGGTGACGTCGGTGTAGAACGGCACCGGCTGCTCGGGCGCCAGGCCCTTGACCTTGCGTTCGATGTCCGCGATCAGCTCGGGCACCGGATCGGCCGGTGGCGCGGAGCGTTCGCGGTACGCCTTCTGGCGGCAGGCGGGAGAGCAGTACAGCGAACTCCGGCCCGGTCGGCCGGTCGGTCCGGCCAGCGGCTTGCCGCACGTTCGGCACTCGGCCATGGCGCCACCTCATTCGTCACGCGTGATCGTGTTACGAATTTAGCCCGAGATCGATCGTCATGGCGTGGATCGCCGCGTCGACGCGCGCGTTCACGCTCGGGTCCGTCGGGTCGATGTGCCGGTCGAGCCGGACCCGCCAGACCAGTTGGTCGCTGTGCGGCCTGCGCCGCACGCTGACCGTGCCGACCTCGGTGGTCGTGGTGAGCAGCACCGTGGTCGCGATCAGGCTGTGCGCCACGTCGACCAGGTCCGCCGGATCGTCCAGCGGCACCGAATGCTTCTCCGTCCCGGACACCAGCAGCGCATTGTCCTGTGTGGACCATCGGACGTCGGCCACGTCCGCCCAGCCGATCCGTTGCCAGTCTTCGGGTTTGCCGTGATAGAGCGCATGACTGCTCAGCACCAACGCCGGCGCACCGTCGTGGGCGGCGACGGTGACCACGCGTTCGCGCGGTTCGGTCAGGATCGAGGCGACCTCGCGTGCGGCCGCGCGAGCCGGCGCGCCCGCGATGCGCGTTCTGATCGCGTACACGATGGCGCTGACCAGGAACATCGCTGCCGCCAGCAGCAACCAGCGGCCCAGGTACAGAGCCTGGGTCTGGCCGGTTGCGGCCAGGTAGGTGGGACCGCCCTCCTGGATGATGCCAGGAAGGAAGAGCACAAAGGTGAATGCTACGCCGAGCGCCGGAATCCGGAGGTAATTCACAGTTGGCACTACCGGCACGCCCTTGTGCGGCGCGCTCGGCACCAGTTTCAGCAGACCGTGCAGGGTTCGGTCGGCCAACGCGTAGAGCGGGAACAGGATCAGGTCGTGCGCGACAACGGCGGCCAGGAACCAGATGACCATACGCGGCAACAGCGGCGCGTTCACCACGTGCAGCGCGACATACCCGGTCAACGCGAAACAACCGAGCAGCGCGAGCAGGTGCAGCGGATGTGCGCCGTAGGCTCGGCTCAGCGACTTCATGTACCGTCCACATCAGATTGGCCGACAACGGACACGGCGGAGCGTAATCGCGATCCGGACCGAACCGGCCCACCAGCGGCGATGCGTCAGCAAGCCGTAAGGGTTCTGGCGGTAATCTCCCGGCCATGGGGGAGACCAGTGCCCAGCGGATCAGCCTCGCCGACCGAGTGATCGTCGAGCACGTCGGACTGCGCGCGGGCGACGTGTGGCTGTTCCGCGAACTCGACATGGACGTGCCCGGCGGCCGGTCGGTCGCGCTGACCGGGCCGAACGGGTCCGGCAAATCGACCCTGCTGCGCTGTCTGTACGGGATGCAGCCGCCGACCGAGGGCCGGATCACCGTGTTCGGCACCCAGCCCGACGAGCGGTCCGCCGAGTTCCGCCGGACCGTGTCCGTGCTGATGGACGACTCCGCGCTGTTCGAGGAGTTCAGCCCGCGCCAGCACCTCGACCTGCTGCTGCGGTCCTTCCCCGGCGCCACCCCCTCGGCCGACCCGGTCGCGGACTGGCTGGCGCCCGCCGGGCTCGACCATCGGGCCAACGTGCCGGCCGGCAGCCTGTCCGCGGGCCAGCGACGACGCCTGCTGCTACTCGGCTGTCTGGCCCGGCCACACCGGCTGCTGCTGCTCGACGAACCCGAGCGTGCGCTGGACACCGCCGGCCTCGACTGGCTGGCCGGCGTGATCCGCGAACGCGCCGCGGCGGGCGCGGCGGTCGTGCTGGCCAGCCACTCGGAACGGCTGATCGACGCGTGCGCGGACGACGAGGTGAATCTCGGGTGAGTGCGGTGGTCACCAGGTTCGGCAAGTGGCTCTACCGGATCAGCGATGCGGTGCTGATCACCGTCGGCCTCGCGGCGTTGGCCAGTTCGCCCTTCTACCACCTGCCCGAGGTGCGCGCGCACCTGATCGGCGCGGCCTCGGCGCCGCCGTTCGCCGCGTTCGCGGTCCTGTGCCTCGGGCTCGGTCTCGCGCTGCGTTCGTTGCTGCGCCGCGATTTCGTCTGGCAGGACCCGGCCAAACTGACGTGGTCGGACGGAACGGACGGCCGGATCGGCACGATCGGCAGACGACTGTGGGTGGGCTGGGCGCTGCGCTTGGTGCTCGTCGCCTATGTGACCGCGGGTGGTGCGGCGCTGTTCGCCGGTTCGCTGGACTGGATCCGGGCCGGCCTCGCGCTGTTCGCCTCGGTCGCCGCGCTGGCCGTGGTCGCCGCGCGCCGAACGGCCTCGGTGCGCGCTCGCTGGGCCGAGCAGATCCTGAGCCTGGTCCTCCCGCTGATCGGCAGCCTGCTCGCCGTCCGGGTGGTCCCGTCGTCCTGGCTGTGGGGCGTTGCCGTCATCGCCGCCGTGGGCGCGCTCGGCCTGCTGATCGGTTCCGGTCGGCCGCTGCGGCCCGCCGTGGCCACCCGGGCGGTGCGTGGCGAACTGGTCGAGCAATACAAGGACCGGTTGGTGCGGCGGATGTCCGTCGCCTTCCTCGATCTGCTCGCGCTGCTGCCCGCGCCGAGGGCGCTGACCTGGTCGCGGCTGTTCGCCGGGCCTGCCATCGTGCTGCGGTTCGTGCTCGGCGGCGTGCTCGCCCGGCGCGCCGCGCTGCTGCTCACCCTGCTGCTGGTCTGGGCCGTCGCCGTGGTGCACCTGGTGTTTCCGTTGCTGAGTACGGCATGGCTGGTCGGCGTCGCAGGCTACTTCGCCGGGCTGCCCTTCGCCACGGTGCTCGCCAAGCTGCACCAGCAGCCCGGGTTGCGCCGCTGGCTCGGCTGCACCGACCTGGAACTGCGCATCACGACGGCAGCCCTGGTCGTGGTGGTGATGGCGGCGTGGGTCGCGCTGGTCATCGCGTTCGGCGTGCCGGCCACGACGACGGTACTGATCGCCGCACTGCTCGCGGCGGCAGCGGTGATCCGCACCGCGACCCGGCCCGCCGTCGACTACAGCGATGTGGGCGCCACGGTCACCCCCGACGGCAACCTGGTGCCGTTCGGTCTGGTCGTGCAGTTGGCGCGCGGGCCAGAGGTGCTGATCATCGGCCTGCTCGTCGCCAACAGCGGCTTCGAGCCGGGCCTGAAAACCGTGCTCTGCCTTGGCATCGCCGCCTTCGGCATGATCCGCTGATCAGTACAACGGCGTGAAGATGCCGCGAAACGCCGGTTCGCGGTCCGGTCATCGTATTCCTTTCCTCAGACGGAAATCTCCACCTCCGCCTCGATCTCCACCGGAAGGTCGAATGGAAGCGCGGCCATGCCGACCGCCGACCGCGCGTGCGCGCCGGCCTCCGGACCCCACAGCCGCAGGATCAGCTCGGAGAAGCCGTTGATCACCAACGGCGTCGCGGTGAACCCGGGTGCGGTGTTGACCATGCCGAACACCCGCAGCCACGCGGTGACCCGGTCCAGATCGCCGAGCGCGGCGCGCAGGCTGGCCAGCATCGCCAAACCGGTCAGTTCCGCGGCCCGCTTCGCCTGCTCGGGTGTCACGTCCGCGCCGACCTTGCCGAGCGGACCCGCGATCGAGCCGTCCTGGTTGACCGGTCCGTGACCGGACACGAACGCGCGGCTGCCGCGCACGCGGACGAACGGAAACGGCAGCTCGACACCTGGCGGCGGCGTCAGCGGCGCGGGCAGAACCAGACCGAGATCGGCAAGGGCGCGTTCGATGTGCATGCGCCCTGTCTATCAGTGGCGCCGTCTGTCAGTGGTGAATCAAGCTGCCGAGACAGGTGATCGTCTGTGACGGCCTGTCCCCTCTGCGGGCCGTCACAGTGATCACCGTCTCGCAAGGGACAGCCTGCTCGGCCACACGAAGCACTTTCTTGATTTTCGCTTGAATCCGCAGGTCAGAGAGGATTCAGCGGGGGAAGTGACCGGCTGCGGCGGCCTCGAACGCGCGCAGGGCAGCCGAGTGGAACATCAGAAGGCCAGCAAACTAGCGGGACACGCGTCCCGTCAACGGTCCACTCGGGCGGGATCGATTCAGTGCTCATCCGATCGCGCGAGCGTTTGCGGTCCGACCCGCGACACGCCTACTACATGTAGTCCGTGATCGGTGATCGATGCCCATGTATTGTGTTCCGCAGCTGGTTCGGCCGATCTGCCAGATCGGTCGTCGCAAGAGGGAACTCGGTGCGAAACCGAGACTGCCCCGCAGCGGTGAACGGGAACGACCGCCGTCAGGACGCACTGGGCTCGACGGGGCCTGGGAAGCGACGGCCAGTAGGACGTCGGCGCGGGCCATGCGCCGACGGTGTCCGTGAGTCCGAAGACCTGCCAGCCCGTCCGCGATCTCGTGCGGATGTCCGCGCCCCGAGGGAGGGCGGGAGGACGACGCGACAACGGCACCCGTCCCGGGAGCGGCCTGCGGTGTTCGCGCGCGCCTTCCTGCCTTCTCTCACCGGCGGACTTCCGCGAATCTCACGGGGAGAGAGCTGTGCCAACAACTACCGCCGCGACCATGCGGGTGCGCAAACGAAGCGGGGAGTACGAACCCGTCGACGTCGATAAGATCGTCCGCGCGGTCGGCCGCTGCGCCGTCGGACTCCCGGATGTCGACCCGATGCGGGTCGCCACCAAGACCATCAGCGGCCTCTACGACGGCGCCACCACCGCCGAGCTGGACCGACTGTCCATCCAGACCGCCGCCGAACTGCTCGCCGAGGAACCGGCGTACTCCAAGCTCGCGGCCGGACTGCTCGCCGGCTACATCGGCAAGGAGGTGCGCGGCCAGGGCGTGCACTCGTTCAGCCAGAGCATCGTGCTCGGCCACCGCGAGGGCCTGATCGGCGACGGCACCGCCGCGTTCGTGGCCGCGCACGCGCGCAAGCTCGACGACGCCATCGATCTCGGCGCCGATCGCCGGTTCGAGTACTTCGGCCTGCGCACCGTCTATGACCGCTACCTGCTGCGCCATCCCGCCAGTCGCAACGTGATCGAGCTGCCGCAGTACTGGCTGCTGCGGGTCGCCTGCGGCCTCTCGCACACGCCCGCCGAAGCGATCGGCTTCTACCGGCTGATGTCCTCGCTCGCGTACCTGCCCAGTTCGCCGACCCTGTTCAACTCCGGCACCACGCACAGCCAGATGTCCTCGTGCTACCTGCTGGACTCGCCGCGCGACGAACTGGAGTCGATCTACCAGCGCTACGCGCAGATCGCGCAGCTGTCCAAGTTCGCGGGCGGGATCGGCGTGCAGTGGTCGCGGATCCGTTCGCGCGGCGCGCTGATCCGCGGCACCAACGGCCATTCCAACGGCATCGTGCCCTGGCTGCGCACGCTGGACGCGTCGGTCGCCGCGGTCAACCAGGGCGGTCGGCGCAAGGGCGCGGCCTGCGCGTACCTGGAGACCTGGCACCCGGACATCGAGGAATTCCTCGAACTGCGCGACAACACCGGCGAGGACGCGCGGCGCACGCACAACATCAACATCGCGAACTGGGTGCCGGACGAGTTCATGCGCCGCGTCGAGGCGGACGCCGACTGGTCGCTGTTCACCCCGGACGAGGTGCCCGACCTGCCGGACCTGTGGGGCGAGGAGTTCGACCGCGCCTACCGCGCCGCCGAGGAGACCGGCCGGGCGGTCCGCACGGTCAGGGCGCGTGACCTGTACGGGAAGATGATGCGCACGCTGGCGCAGACCGGCAACGGCTGGATGACCTTCAAGGACACCGCCAACCGCACCAGCAACCAGACCGCCGAACCCGGCAACGTCATCCACCTGTCCAACCTGTGCACCGAGATCCTGGAAGTCACCAGCGACGCGGAAACCGCGGTGTGCAACCTGGGTTCGATCAACCTCGGCGCGCATCTGGACGGCGAGGGTGGCATCGACTGGACCCGGTTGCGTGCGACCGTGCGCACCGCGGTCACCTTCCTGGACCGGGTGATCGACATCAACTACTACCCGACCGAGCAGGCCGCGCGCAGCAACCCGCGCTGGCGCCCGATCGGCCTGGGCGTGATGGGCCTACAGGACGTGTTCTTCCGGCTCGGCCTGCCCTTCGACTCGTCGGCCGCGAAGGAGATCTCGACCCGGTTCGCCGAGGAGATCTACCTGACCGCGCTGGAAACCTCGGCCGATCTCGCAGCGGGCGCGGGCGCGCATCCGACCTACGCGCAGACCAGGGCGGCGCGCGGCGAGCTCCAGCCCGACCTGTGGGGCGTCACGCCGACGCAGACGGCGAGGTGGGACGCGCTGCGCGAGCGGATCGGCGAGCACGGCCTGCGCAACTCGCTGCTGATCGCGATCGCACCGACCGCGACCATCGCCTCGATCGCAGGCTGCTACGAGTGCATCGAGCCGCAGGTGTCCAATGTGTTCAAACGTGAGACGCTGTCCGGCGAGTTCCTCCAGGTCAACAGCTACCTGGTGGCCGAGCTGAAGTCGCGCGGGCTGTGGACCGACGCGGTGCGGGAGAAGTTGAAGCGCGACGAGGGTTCGGTGCGCAACATCGCCGAACTGCCCGATGAGGTGCGCGCGTTGTTCCGCACCGCGTGGGAACTGCCGCAGCGCGCGCTGATCGACATCGCCGCGGCGCGCGGGCCGTACCTGGACCAGAGCCAGTCGCTGAACCTGTTCATGGCATCGCCGACCATCGGCAAGCTCTCCTCGATGTACCTGCACGCCTGGAAATCCGGCCTGAAGACCACCTACTACCTGCGTTCGCGTCCGGCCACCCGAATCCAGCAGGCCACGGTGTCGGTGAACACGACGCCGGATGCCGACGCGATCGCCTGTTCCCTGGAAAACCCCGAAGCATGCGAGGTCTGCCAGTGACCACCCTCGATTCGACGGCCCGTCGCAAGGCCCTGCTCGACCCGGGCATGGACCTGACGCTGCGACCGATGCGCTACCCGGGGTTCTACGAGCGATTCCGGGCCGCGATCCGCAACACCTGGACGGTGGAGGAGGTCGATCTGCATTCCGATCTCAAGGACCTGGCTTCGCTCTCGCCCGCCGAGCAGCACCTGGTGAACCGGCTGGTCGCGTTCTTCGCGACCGGCGACACCATCGTCGCCAACAACCTGGTGCTCAACCTCTACGAGCACGTCAACGCGCCCGAGGCCCGGCTCTACCTGTCCCGCCAACTGTTCGAGGAGGCCGTGCACGTCCAGTTCTACCTGACCCTGCTGGACACCTACCTGCCCGACGAGAACGAGCGCGCGCAGGCGTTCGCGGCGGTGGACAACATTCCGTCCATTCGGGACAAGGCCGAGTTCTGCTACCGGTGGATCGACTCGATCTCCTCGCTGACCCGGCTGGAGACGCGCGATGACCGGCGGTCGTTCCTGCTCAACCTGATCTGCTTCGCCGCGTGCATCGAGGGCCTGTTCTTCTACGGCGCCTTCGCCTACGTGTACTTCCTGCGTTCGCGCGGCCTGCTCAACGGGTTGGCCTCCGGCACGAACTGGGTGTTCCGCGACGAGTCCATGCACATGGCGTTCGCGTTCGACGTGGTGGACACCGTGCGCCGGGAGGAACCCGACCTGTTCGACGAGGAACTGCACGCGCAGGTCCGGCGGATGCTGCGCGAGGCCGTCGACGCGGAGGCGCGGTTCGCGCAGGACCTGCTCGGCCAGGGCGTCGCCGGCATGTCCGTGGCGGACATGCGCGCCTACCTGGAACACGTCGCGGACCGGCGGCTCGAACTGCTCGGCCTCGCGCCCGAGTACGGCACCGCGAACCCGTTCGGCTTCATGGAGTTCCAGGACGTGCAGGAACTGTCCAACTTCTTCGAACGCCGAGTGTCCGCCTACCAGGTCGCGGTGACCGGGACGGTCGGGTTCGACGAGGAGTTCTGAGCAGTGGTCCCGTTGGGCGGCATCACCCGCCGCCCAACGGGATTCTCGTCTAGCGCCAGAGCACGGCTACCTGGTTGCCGTTCGCGTCGATGTCGTCACCGACGATGAAACCGCTGTCGCTGATCGCGAGCGCCTCGCCGTTCGATCCGCCGGACACATCGGGCAGCGCGCTGATCGAACCCGTGCGGCTCCAGGTCGTCGCGTGATCGACCGCGTTCGCGTCACCGGCGCTGCCCACGGTCACCCCCGGATCGTTGATGCCGTTGGCGGAACTGCCGACGCCACCCGGCAGCCCGCCGAGGTCGGTGATGTCGCCCTTGGTGTCCCAGCTCACCGCGTCGAACACGTGGAAGGCGCTGGTGGGGGACAGGCCGACGGTGATGCCGAGGTTGTTGATGCCGTTGGCCTGGCCGCCACCACCGCGGGCGTCGGGCAGTACCGGCAGTTGCAGGTAGCTGGCGTCCGCGTTCCAGCGGATCGGCGAGGGCCTGCCGTGAATGACGAACTGGTATCCGGCCATCTCGCCTCGATCGTTGACGGCGGACACGGTGGTGTCGCCGACGGTGTCGATGTCGGCGAGCCCGAAGTTGTCGATGGTGCCGTTCGCGCTCCAGCGCGTCGCGGTGATGATGCGCGGCGCGGTCTGGTCTGAGCCGACCACCTCACCACGGTCGTTGATGGCGTGGGCCTCGCTGTCGGTGAACCGGCCGGGCGAGGCGCCGAGGTCGGTGATGGCACCCTGGGCGTTCCATTCCACCGCGTGATCGGTTCCGGCCGCGTTGTTGCCGCTGTAGCCGGCGATCTGGCCGCGGTCGTTGATGCCAAGGGCCGCACTGAAGTCGTCCCCGGGCAGGGTGCCGAGGCTGGTGACGCTGCCGGAATGGTTCCACTTCACCGCGATCGTGCCGAAGGCGGCATCCGTGGCGTAACCGACCGCGATGCCGAGGTTGTTGACCGCGGCCGCTACCGCGCTGACATAACCGGTCGGTGTCGCAAGTTCGTGCACGGTTGGTGTGGTCGCGGCCGCTGCGGTGGCGGGAAGCGCGGCCAGAACTATTGCGGGGACAAGGATTCCGGCGATGATCGCCTGTCTTCGATATCTCATGCCGCTAGCAAACCCCGGCTCGCGCCGGGTACGGCCACAATTCGCCCGAATAGCCGTACCCGACGCGGGCAGAATTACCCACATTTCCACTCAGCGAGACCGGTCAACGCTGTCGGGAGTGGACCGGCGGTCAGCACGCCGAGCCGCTGCGTGGCCCGGGTCAGCGCGACGTACAGATCGGCCGCTCCGCGTGGCCCGTCTGCGAGAATCCGCTCCGGTTCGACCACCAGGACGGCGTCGAATTCCAGGCCCTTGGTCTCTGACGGCAGCACCGCGCCCGGCACGCCGGCAGGCCCGATCACCACGCTGGTGCCCTCCCGATCGGTCTCGGCCGCCACGAACTCCGCGATCGCCGCTGAAAAGTCGGTGACCTCGCGTGCCCACGGCTGCACACCGCAGGCGCGGACCGAATCCGGCGGCCGCACGTTCGGTGCGAACTCGGCCAGCAGCGCGGCGGCGACCGCCATGATCTCGGCAGGCGTGCGGTAGTTCACCGTCAGCGACCGGTACACCCAGCGGTCCGGCACGTACGGCGACAGCATCGTGTCCCAGGAGGTCGCGCCGGCCGAGGAGCGGCGCTGGGCGAGGTCGCCGACCACCGTGAAGGACCGGGCCGGGCAGCGCCGCATCAGCACGCGCCAGTCCATTTCGGACAGCTCCTGCGCCTCGTCGACGACCACGTGCCGGTAGGTCCAGTCGCGGTCGTCGGCAGCGCGCTCGGCGAGGTCGCGGTGGTCCTGCTCGACGAAGCGGTCGGCCAGATCGTCCGCGTCGAGCAGGTCCTGGACGAGCAGGTGGTCCTCGTCGTCCATCAGGTCGTCGCGCCGCTCGACCTGCATGATCTCCAGCACGCCCGCCGCGTATTCGGCCTGGTTGCGCAGTTCTATCTGGCGCGCCGCCGCCTCGGCTGCCTCGTCGTGGCCGAGCAGGTCGGCCAACTCGTCGAGCAGCGGCACGTCCGACACGGTCCAGGCCGCGCCGTCGGCGCGGAACAGCGCTTGGTCGGCACCGGCCGCGCGCAGCCGTTCCGGCGACGAGTACAGCTGCGCCAGCAGCGTTTCCGGGGTCAGCATCGGCCAGAACTCGTCGAGCGTCGCGCCGAACGTCTCGTGCTCGGCCAACTCCTTGACCAGGTCCGAGCGCAGATCCTCCCAGGCGTCCCGGTCCGCGGGCGTCAGCCAGCCCCGGCCGATCCGGCCGATCGCGCGTTCGGTCAGCACCCAGGTGATGATCTCGGCGAACTTGGCCCGCGCCTCGTTGTGCGGCAGACCGGTCGCGCGCGCCTCCTCCCGCGCCCACTCCGCCGTGCCGTCGTCGATGAGCACGGTGACGTCGGAAAGCTCGATCGGTACCGGTTCCACCGGCAGTCGCTGTCGGTCCGCGACCGCGTCCTTGAGCACGTCCAGCATCGCCAGCGAGCCCTTCAACCGGGCCACCTCGGGCGTGTCTTCGGCCGTGACCAGCAGGCCGGGCAGGAGCCCGCCGGTGGTCGTGAACACCACATCGGACTCGCCGAGCGAGGGCAGCACGCGGCCGATGTGGTGCAGGAACGCCGGATTGGGCCCGACCACGAGCACCCCGTGGCGTTCCATCCGCTCGCGCTGCGTGTAGAGCAGGTAGGCCACGCGGTGCAGCGCGACCACGGTCTTGCCGGTGCCCGGCCCGCCCTCGATCACCAGCACACCGGGGTGGTCGAGCCGGATGATCTCGTCCTGTTCGGCCTGGATGGTCGCGACGATGTCGCGCATGCCCTCGCCGCGCGGTGCGTTGACGGCCGCGAGCAGGGCCGCGTCGCCCTGCGCGTCACTGCCCGGCCTGCCGAACACCTCGTCGGTGAACTCGACGATCCGCCGCCCCCTGGTCAGGAACTGGCGGCGCCGATGCATGTGCTCCGGGCTGGCCGCGGTCGCGGTGTAGAACGCGCGCGACGCGGGCGCCCGCCAGTCGAGCAGCAATGGCCGGTATTCGTCGCGCTCGTCGAAAATGCCGATCCGGCCGATGTAGGAATGCTCGCCGGTCAATGCGTCCAACCGGCCGAAACACAGCCCGGTGTCTGCCACGTTCAGCCGCCTGACCTCCTTGGCCAGCGCGTGCACCTCCACGTCCCGCTCGACGAGGGTCCCCCCGTTGCCTCCCAATGCCGCGTCGTACGCGGACTTCACCCGCGCACGCTCGGCATCGAGCCGTTCGTAGAGCCCGGCCACGTAGTCCTGCTCCGACCGCAGTTCCTGGTCGTACCCCTGAGTTGACAAATGTCCCTCGCCCGGTTATCGTGATATTTAGTTCGGCGGGTTCTCCGTTTTTGTGGAGGACACGCCGAATTTTCATTCTCCACCTCCTGTCAAGTCGTCGGCGATTCTCAGAATGTCGCGCGCAGGATTTCCAGCACGTCCTCGGCCGCCGGCAGGCGAGGCGAATTGGCGGTCACCGCGTCGGCCACGGCGGCGGCCGCGATGTCCGGCAACATGTTCCGCACGCAGCCCAGTTCGCGCAACGGCCGCCGCACCCCGACCCGCTCGACCAGTGCGTCGACCGCCGTGATCGCGTTCTCCGCGCCCATCGCATCGGCCACCGACGCGTAAGCGGCCTGCGCCACGTCGGCGTTGAACGTCATGACCTCGCGCAGCACCGCGGCCAGCGCGACCCCGTGCGGCGTGCCGGTGTGTGCGGTGAGCGCGTGCGCGATGCCGTGCACCAGACCGAGCCCGCTGATGGTCAGCGCCTGGCCTGCCAGGTGCGCGCCGAGGATCAGTTGCGCGCGGGCCTCCAGGTCGGTGCCGTCCGCGACCGCGGCCGGCAGCCACGCCGACACCATGCGGACGGCCTGCGTGGCGTAGCCGACCGAGACCGGGTTGGCGCCGCGCGAGGACAGCGACTCGATGCCGTGCACCAGCGCGTCGATCCCGGTCGCCGCGGTCACGGCGGCCGGCACGCCGATGGTCAGTTCCGGGTCGAGCACGGCGATCCTCGGCCGGACCGTGTCGTCGCCGAGATAGACCTTGCGGCGCCGCGCGGTGTCCTCGATGACGCCGAAGCCGTTGGTTTCCGCGCCGGTGCCGGCCGTGGTCGGAATGGCCACGATCGGCATCGCGGGTTCGGTCGCCCGCAACGCGATGGCCTTGGCCGCGTCCATGGCCGAGCCGCCGCCGAGCGCGACGATCGCCGCAGACCCGAACCGACGCGCGGCTGCCGCGCCGTCGTCCACCGTGGCGGTCGACGGATTCGGCACCACGCCCTCGTACACGCCGTATTCGACGCCCGCGTCGGTGAGCAGGTGCAGTACCCGGTCCAGCACGCCCGCCGCGCGCAGGCCGCGGTCGGTGACGACAAAGGCGCGCCGCCGGCCGAGCGTGGCGATCGCCTCCGGGAGCCGGTGGACGGCGCCCGCGCCGAACTCGACCCGGCAGGTCGGGGCGAGGGAGATGGTGGTGTCGGCGAGGCGCGCCCGCGCGGTGCTCGTGGTCATGTCGCTCCTCAGGCCAGTGCGAGGTGGGTGTCGTCGCCCGCGGCTATGGGTGGCTCCGCGAACCGAAACGGCTGGCCGGCCAGGGTTTCGTAGAGCCGGACCGGCGTCATCTCGCCTGCCGACTCGCCGTACACCGACTTCGCGCGTCGGCGGTTATCGGCTGCCATTGTCGGCGTCGCGGGCTACCGTGCAGCTTGTGCAGTTGCCCGTGATGCCGCCGGTGCGGCCGATGCTCGCCAAGGCCGTGCATGAGTTGCCGCGCGACCCCGGCCTGCGCTACGAACCGAAATGGGACGGCTTCCGCTGCGTCGTGTTCCGCGACGGTGCCGAGATCGAGTTGGGTTCCCGCAACGACCGCCCGCTGACCAGGTATTTTCCCGAGGTCGCCGAGCTGCTGCGGGAGGCGTTGCCGCCGCGCTGCGTCGTCGACGGCGAGATCGTCGTGGTCTCCGAGGCCGGCCTGGACTTCGACCAGTTGCAGAACCGGCTGCACCCGGCCGCGTCCCGGGTGAACAAGCTGGCGGTCGAGACGCCGGCCAGCTTTATCGCCTTCGACCTGCTCGCGCTCGGTGACGAGGACGTGACCGCCGAGCCGTTCGTGCAGCGGCGCCGCAGGCTGGAGGGCATGCTCGACCCGAGCCTGACCAGGGTGCTGCTCACCCCGATGACCGAGGACCCGGACACCGCGCAGGACTGGTTCACCCGGTTCGAGGGCGCCGGCTTCGACGGGGTGATGGCCAAGGCCGCCGACGCCCCGTACGAGCAGGACAAGCGGGTGATGTGGAAGGTCAAGCACGAGCGCACCGCCGACTGCGTCGTGGCCGGCTTCCGCTGGCACAAGGACGGCAACGGCGTTGGCTCGCTGCTGCTCGGCCTCTACGACGACAACGGCATGCTCCATCACGTCGGCGTGGCCAGCAGCTTCACCGCCGCGCGGCGCAAGGAACTGGTCGACGAACTCGCGCCGCTGCGCGAGAACGCGCTGGAACAGCACCCGTGGCGCGGCTGGGCCGAGGTCCAGGCCGAGGCGGGCGGGCGGATGCCGGGTGGGCAGAGCCGCTGGAGCGCGGGCAAGGACCTGTCCTGGGAGCCGCTGCGCATCGAGTTCGTCGCCGAGGTCCGCTACGAGCACGTGCTCGCCGGCCGCTTCCGGCACGGCGGCCGACTGGTCCGGTTCCGGCCGGACCGCACGCCCGAGTCGTGCACCTACGGCCAACTCGAACAGGTCGCGCCAGCCGAACTCGCTGAGGTCTTCAAGAAATGACCGACGACGCCGTCACGCTGGACCTCGACGGGGTCGAGGTGTCGGTGTCGCATCCGGACAAGGTGTTCTTCCCAACGGGCGGCCAGACCAAGCTGGATCTGGTCCGCTATTACCAGGCCGTGGCAGCTCCGCTGCTGGCCACCATCGGCGGCAGGCCGGTGCTGCTGGAGCGCTATCCCGGGGGAGCGGGCGGCAAGTCGTTCTTCCAGAAGCGCGTGCCCAAGTCCGCGCCGTCCTGGCTCACCACAACCGTGGTGTCCACGCCGAACGGCACCACCAGCGACGCGCTGGTCGCCAAGGATCTCGCGCACATCGTCTGGGCGGTCAACCTCGGCTGCATCGGCTTCCACGTCTGGCCGATCCACGCGGCCACTCCCGAGGTCACCGACGAACTGCGCATCGACCTCGACCCGTCGCCCGGCATCGGCTTCGCTGAGCTGCGCGAGGCCGCCGGCCTGACCAGGGCTTTCCTGGACGAACTCGGCATCGAGGCGCACGTGAAGACGTCCGGCTCGCGCGGCCTGCACATCTACGTGACCCTCGAACCGCACTGGGACGGCTACCAGGTCCGCGCCGCCGCGGTCGCGCTCGCCCGCGCCCTCGAACGTCGCCATCCCGACCTGATCACCGCGCAGTGGTGGAAGGAGGAGCGCGGCGCCCGGGTGTTCGTCGACTTCAACCAGAACGCCCCGCACAAGACCGTGTTCGGTGCCTGGTGCGTCCGGCCGCGCGTCGGTGGGCAGGTCTCCACGCCGATCAGCTGGGCCGAACTCGACACCGTCGAACCCGACACGCTCACCCTGGAGACGGTCCCGCCCCGCGTCGCAGCGCACGGCGACCCGTGGGCCGAGTCGCTGACCCGGCCACAGTCGATCGAGCCGCTGCTGGAACGCTCCCGCGCCGATTTCGCCGCCGGCCTGATGGACGCGCCCTGGCCGCCGGTCTACCCCAAGATGCCCAATGAACCACCCCGCGTCGCCCCGAGCCGCGCCCGCGCCGCCGAGTAGCCGCGATGTTTCGAGGGGATTCGAAACAGTTGACCGGATTGTCCGCATACCGATATTCATGACCGCGACACGGTTCGGCCGTCCGGGCAGAGGGGATCGGACGGCCGAACCGTGTTGTGAGGCAGGCGGGCGACCGCCGATACCTACAATCTGGTTCTGCGCTACGGCAACGGCGGCAACCACGTTGGGGAGCCAGTGAGCAACACGCAATGGTGGCGCGATGCCGTCGTCTACCAGACCTACCTCCGCTCGTTCGCGGACTCGGGCGGCGACGGCATCGGTGACCTGGCCGGCATCGCGGAGCGGCTGGACCACCTCGCCGCGCTCGGGGTCGACGCGATCTGGCTGAACCCGTGCTACCCGTCGCCGAACAAGGACGGCGGCTACGACGTGGCCGACTACACCACGGTCGACCTGGTGTACGGCGGCCTGCCGGCCTTCGACAAGCTGCTCACCGCCGCCCACGAACGCGGCCTGCGGGTCCTGATGGACCTGGTGCCCAACCACTGCTCGGATCGGCATCCCTGGTTCCAGCAGGCACTCGTCGCGGCGCCCGGTTCGCCGGAGCGGGCCAGGTTCCACTTCCGGGACGGCAAGGGCCCGGACGGCGCCGAACCGCCGAACAACTGGCGATCGACCTTCTCCGGCTCGGCGTGGACGCGCGTTGCCGGTGAGCAGTGGTACCTGCACAGCTTCGACTCCAGCCAGCCCGACTTCAACTGGGCCAACGAGGAGGTCCGCGAGCTGTTCGACGACGTGCTGCGCACCTGGTTCGACCGGCACGTGGACGGCTTCCGGATCGACGTCGCCTACGCCATGGTCAAGCACCCGGACCTGCCTGAGCTGGCCGATCCGAGGGAGAACCCGTACGCCTGGAACCAGCCGGGCGTGCACGAGATCTTCGCGCGCTGGCGCGCCATCGCCGAGAGCTACCAGCGCGACATCCCGCTGATCGGCGAGGTCTGGCTCGCGCCTGCCGAGGCGGGCGAGTACATCGAGCCGGGTCGGCTGAACCAGGTCTTCTACTTCGACCTGATGATCCAGTCCTGGGACCCGGCCGCGTTCCGCGCGTCGATCGAGGCGACCGTGGCCAGCGTGCCGGAGGGTGGGGGAGGGCCGGCGTGGACGCTGAACAACCACGACGTGCACCGCTCGGTGAGCCGCTACGGCCTGACCAATCCCGAACCGATGGACACCGACGACGCGCACGCCGTCAAGACCCGCGCGCGCGGCACGGTGGACGTCGAACTCGGCGGGCGTCGCGCCCGCGCGGCCGCGTTGCTGCTGCTCGCCCTGCCGGGTTCGGCCTACCTGTACCAGGGGGAGGAGTTGGGCCTGCCCGAAGTCATGGATCTGCCGGACGACGCGCGGCGCGACCCGATCTGGTTCCGCTCCGGCGGCCGCGAGCACGGCCGCGACGGCAGCCGGGTGCCGCTGCCCTGGACTCCCGACCGCCCCACCTTCGGCTTCGCACCGCCCGGCGCGGCGAACCCGTGGCTGCCGCAACCCGACTGGTTCGCCGACTACGCGGTGTCCACACAGGACGGTGTGCCCGACTCGACGCTGAGCCTGTACCGGGCCGCGCTGCCGCTGCGTCGAATCCTGTTCGCGGGCAACGGTTTCGCCTGGCTCGACGCCGGCCGCGAGGACGTACTGGCGTTCCGGCACGGGGCCGGGGTGAGCGTGACCAACATGGGCTCGGAGCCGTTCGCCGTGCCGGCCGAATGGGGCGAGATCGCGCTGCGCAGTGTGCGCGGCGAGAGCCGCGATCTCACCCCGGGGACCGGCGCGTGGCTCCGGTGATCAGCACCGTCGCTCAGTACGCGCGGGCGAAGATCACCCGCTTGCCGTAGGCGGACGGCGCGCCGCAGCGTACGCAACCGCCCGACTCGGCCTGGCCGGCCTCGGGTATGCAGCGCGGCGTCGCCGCCGTCTCGGCCTTGATCTCGTCCTCGCAGTCCGGCCTGCCGCAGTGCAATGCACTCGCCCAGCCGATGGCGACCGCGTCGGTGAACTCCGGCCACGAGTTCACAGACGCGGTGCGCGACTCGCGGAACTCGATCGCGCGCTCGACAAGGCGGTCGTGGAACCGGGCCAGTTCCGCGACGAGGGTCTCGGGCGCGGTGGCCAGGTCGATCGGCGTCTTGCCCTCCTCGCCGATGCGCCTGGACAGCAGCGCCGTGCCGGCCGCGAGGTCGCGCGGGCCGATCTCCAGCCGCAGCGGCACACCGCGCAGCTCCCAGTCGTTGAACTTGAAGCCGGGCGAGACGTGCGGCCGATCGTCCACATGCGTCCGAATGCCCGCCGCCCTCAGCCGCGCCGCCAGGTCGCGGGACGCCTCGCGCGGCTCGTCGCCGCGTCCGATCGGCACGATCACCACCTGGTGGGGCGCGAGTTTCGGCGGCAGCACGAGGCCCTTGTCGTCGCCGTGCGTCATCACGATCGCGCCGATCATCCGCGTCGTCATGCCCCACGACGTGGTGTGGCACAGCTCCAGTCGACCCTCCTCGTTCGAGAACCGGATGCCGAACGCGTTCGCGAAGTTCGTGCCGAGATAGTGCGACGTGCCGCACTGCAACGCCTTGCCGTGGCGCATCATCGACTCGACCGTGTAGGTGCGCACCGCGCCCGCGAACCGCTCACCGGGCGTCTTCTCGCCGGGCACCATCGGAATCGCCGCGAATTCCCGCGCCACGTCGTGATAGACGCCGAGCATCTGCAGGGTCTCGCGCATCGCGTCGGCCTCGTCCGCGTGCGCGGTGTGACCTTCCTGCCAGAGGAACTCGGTGGTGCGCAGGAACATGCGCGGCCGCAGCTCCCAGCGCACCGCGTTCGCCCACTGGTTGAGCAGCAGCGGCAGGTCGCGGTGCGAGGAGATCCACTTGGCCATCATCTCGCCGATGACCGTCTCCGACGTCGGCCGGACGACCAGCGGCTCCTCCAGTTCCTTGCCGCCCGCATGGGTGACGACGGCCAGCTCGGGGGAGAAGCCCTCGACGTGTTCGGCCTCGCGCTTGAGGAAGGAATCCGGGATGAACAAAGGGAAGTAGGCGTTCTCGTGGCCGGTGTCCTTGATGCGCCGGTCGAGTTCGGCCTGGAGCAGTTCCCAGATCCGGTACCCGTACGGTCGGATCACCATGGTGCCCTTGGCCGGCCCGCGCTCGACCAGCGCGGCCTGGGTGATCGTCTCGTTGTACCAGGAGGAAAAGTCCTCGCTCTGGGAAGCGACTGCCATGCCGGCAGAGGCTAACCGACGCACGCCGAACCGGCGCGCCATTTTTTGAAGGCCAACTGTCAGCGGCTGGCGCCGAGGCAGATGAACGGGCGGCGGAACGGGTCGACCGCGATGGCGTCGGCGAGCGCGGCCGCCGGGGCCGCGCCCGCGGCGAGGCGGCGGTGGTAGTCGGCCATCGCGGCGGACGCGGCCTCGTCACCGACTCGGGTGACGGCCGCGGTCACGGTTCGGCCGCCCGCGGCCAGCAGCGCGCCCGCGAAGCCGAGCGCCTCGTCGCCGGGCCGGATCCGGGACAGCGCCAACTCGCAGGCGGCGAGCACGACGTGTTGGGGCGGGCGGCGCAGCCGGGTGATCTCGTGCGCGTACAGCGCGCCGTCCAGGAGTTCCAGGTACGAGAACAGCGCGTTCTCCGGCTCGTGGGTGCCGTGCGCGGCGACGTGGGCCAGTGCCGCGCCGTCGAGCGCGGCGAGCACGCCGGACACGGTCGCGCCGTCGGTGCCGATCACCGTCGCGTCGGGGTGGTGCGCGCGCAGGCTGCCGACCTCGCCGACGGCCGCGCTCAGGTGCGGGCCGCCGACCAGCACCGTGTGGCCCTCGTGGTCGTCGGCGCGGGCCGCCGCCAGCCACGCGGTCGCGGACGGCGCGACCACCGCCGGCCGACCGCGCAGCGAAGGGAGCGCGCCCCAGGCGGTCGCGTACAGCGCGCCGGTCGGGATGATCACCAGTTCGCGGTCGCCGATCAGCTTGGCCAGCGGCCGGATCAGCCGAGTGTCCAGGCGCTCGGCGCGGCGGGACGCGGAGTTGGACACCGCGGTCGCGAGCGGCGCGGGCAGCGAGTCCGGGGCGAGCGCGTCCAGGTCGGCGTGCAGTTCCTGGGCGGCCACCGTGACATCGGTCCCGTCGCCGAGATGCAGCAGCCGGACCCGGCCGCCGCACACGACCAACGCGGAGATCTCGTTGTTGGACTGGAGAAAGCTGACCATGGCCCGCTCGCCGAGCTGCGCCATCACCTCGGTGATGTCCGCGATCGGGCGGGCCGAGCCCCACGGGCTGTCCTGCCAGCCGAGCCGGATCATCTCGCGGCCCAGCGACGCGTGCCGGGACACCAGCTCACGACTCGGCGCGCCGGTCAGCCGCGCCTGCTGCACGGCCCGGCTCAGGTACCGGTACTCGCGCACCTTGTCGGCCAGCGCGGGATCGTCGGGCGGTGGCAGCGGCTGGTACCGGTAGACCTGCGCCCTGGTCCGCTCCAGCCAGCCGAACAGCTGCCGTGCGGGCGACCGCGAGTGCTCGATGACCAGCCGTACGGCGAGCCTGCCCAGTTCGCGACCGTGCAGCGCGGTGCCGGACACCAGTTCGGCGCCCGCCATCCGGTCGCGGACCCGGTTCAGTTCGGTGAGCCCTGCTCTGGCCTGGCTGAACGCCCGACGCCGGTCGCCGCGCGCGACGGCCAGTTCGGCGAGGCAGAGCCTGCGCATCATCCGGTGGTCGACCGGCGTGACCTTGCGCGGCCTCGGCACCAGTTCGAACTGTTCGGCCGCGGTGGCCACCATGCCGCGCCGCAACTGCACGCGGACCGCGAGCATCCTGGCCACCGCCGACTCGTCGACCAGCTTCAGCTCGGCCAGTTCCGCGGCGAGTTCAACGGCCCGTTCGGACAGTTTGGCCGGCACCCGGTCCCGCGCCAGCGCGTCGGTCACGTCCGCGCGCAACCTGATCAGCGACACGATCGCGGCCCAGGCCCGATCGCCGTGCCGACGGAACCGGCGCTGCGCCGCGTTCGCGTGCCGGTGCGTTGTGGCCAGGTCGCCCTGGACCACGGCGGCCGCCGCGCGCAGCAGTTCGGCCTCCGCCAGGTGCCGGAAGTCGCGCTGGGCCCGCAACTGCGGGATGACCTCGTCGAGCAGGGTGGCGGCCTCGTCGGCGAGGCCGGCGGTGAGCAGGATCTCAGCCTGGTCGGTGCGCAGTTTCGGCAGCGCGCTCGGGCTCAGCTCGCGGTAGCTCTCGCCCGCCTTCTCCTGGTGCAGCAGGGCCTGCGGAATGTCGCCGATCCGCCAGGCCAGCGAGCCGTGCGCGTGATGGGCCTTGGCCTTGAGGATGGTCAGATCGGCCGCGTCCGGCCGATTCGGCTCGGCGAGCCCGGAATCGACGACTTCGGTCAGCCTGCGCAGGTCCCGATCGGCCGGTCCGGGATGGCCGACGGCGATGTGCGCGAGGCCGCGGTTGAGCAGGTTGGTCGCGAGACTGTAATGGTCGGCGAACCCTCGGGTATGGCTGCGTTCGCCGATGACGATGCCCTCGTCCAGTTCGGCGATGGCCTCCGCGAGGCGGTTCGTGCGGGCGTAGAGCAGGCCGCGCTGGCCGTGCACCTTGGCCGCGAGGTCGTCCCGCAACTGCTGGTCGACGACCTCGGTGAGACCCTTCTCCGCCGAGGCGAGCCAGGCCAGGCCCGCCGTGAGACCGTGGATCTCGGTATCGGCGGAGGAGAGCGTGATCATGATCCGGGCGCGCAGCTCGGCCGATGCGGTCTGCTCGGTGTCCTCCAGCAGCCGCAGCGCCCTGCGCAGCAGTTGGGCGGCGTCGTGCGGCCGCCACGTGTTGACGGCGGCCCGGCCTCGGCGGTACATCGCGTCGGCCGCTCGTCGTCGATCCGCGTCATCGTCAGATGAGCGCGCTCGATCCGCGCGGGTCGACTCGGCCACCGCGCTATGTCACCACACCAGCTCCCCGCGCCGAAACCCACCCGAGTGATCGACGCCGGGGCTGTGACTGTTAACGCATGATCGTCGGCGTCACCACCGTTCTGGGGCGCTGGCCCTCGGGGACGGCCAGGTGCACCAGCAGTTGGGTGCAGCCGAGCGGGACATTGGTCAACACGAACCGGCCGCCGTCATCGGCGTCGGTGGTCTGCGAGTCGAATCCCTCGACCCGCACCTCGATCGTGTGCGGACCGGAGGGCACCAGCCAACCGTCGAAGCGGTGGCCGCCCGCCGCGGGCGCGATGCTGACCATGACGGTCAGGTCCTCCACGGTGAAGGTCATGGTGCTCGGTCCGGCTTGGCTGCGCACCCCAGCCAGTTGTGCGGCCGGCGAACGTTGAGCGATCTCGATGAATTCGGGATTCTCCAGTTCGAGCGCGAACTGGATCCGCGCCACCAGATCCGGTGGCATGGGATCGGCTAGCACAAGCAGGTCCCCCAGCTCGTTGAGCAACTCGGTGTCTTCGGGTGACAGGCCGAGGGCTGACAGTCCTTCCCCCGCCCTCCCGGGCCCAGTCGGGCCACCGGGTGGGTTCACGACGAACCTCCTTCGGTCTCATTGTTGAGTGCGCCACGCAGTGTGGTGAGGCATCGGCTGCGCGTTGGACCGATGCTGCCGCGCGGCATGCTGAGTGTTTCGGCGACCACGTTGTACTCGGCCCGGCCGGCCAGCACGGTGAGTCGCAGCAGTTCCTGGCAGCGTTGCGACAGTTGCCGGAACGCCTTCCAGAGGGCGGTGTTGCGGTCGCGCTGCAGGGCTTCCTGTTCGGGCAGGCCGTCCTGAGCGCGGAGCCTGTCGAGGACCTCGTCGACAAGCGGTTGTTCGTTCTCGACACTGCGCACCACGCGCAGCGCCTCACGTCGGGTCGTGGTGATCAGCCAACGAGCGAGCGCTCTCGGTTCGGCAACCGAGTTGAGATTGCGCAGCAGCGTCAGCCAGACGGTCTGCACCACGTCCTCGGCCTGGGTCCGCTCGATCCCCTGCGCTCGAGCGACGTGCCAGACCAGCGGTGAGAGATCGTGGACAAGGGCATCGAGTGCCTGGCGATCGCCTTCGCGGGCAGCGACGAGACACGCTGCGTGTCGTTGGTACCCGCTCAGCTCCCACCAGGGCGCGTCCGCCATGTTCGCGTCCTCCAAGCTCGGGTCCGCACCCGACGTTGCCGCATCGACCCGGGTATCACCCCGTTTGCCGGTCATAACCATGCGGTGATCCTCCTTGATGCGGTGTGCCGGCCGGCTCGCCCCCACCCTCCCCAGGGCGGCAGCGCGCATGCCGTCGAGGTACAGGAGCGGTCCGGAGTCACCCAGATACACCGCAACTTGGATTTATGTCGGAATCTTGCCACCCCGGACACGCCTGTGGCCGGGCGGTCACCCGCCCGGCCACAGTGTTCGACGTGGGAGTTCCTAGTTCGCCGGAACCGGAATGTCCTGACTGCCCCAGCCGCCGTTGGCGGGCTTGACGGTGCCCGGATCGCCTGCCGGTTCCGGTTCGGACGGCGCCTGCGGCTCGGTCGGCAGCGGCTGCTCGACCTCAAGGTCGTCCGGACCGCGCGTGTTCTCGGTGTTGTCCGTCATGGGTGCTGACCCCTCCCTGTTCGACCCCGACACCTGAGTACGTCCTCGCCGATGACGGCCACTCACAGTGATGTGCTGAGCAATGAGTTGCGGCAAGCGGGTGAACGCACTGACAGCAGTATGCCGAACGGCCCAGCGAAGTAAAGGAAATTCTCACTGTCCGACGTGAAATTTGTTGAACCGTATTCTTTGACAATGATTTTGGGCATGGCGGAGGGCCCCCTCGCCCCCCGAACTCCAGGGAGGGGGCCCTCGTAGGCCAGGGTGCGCGCTGCCACGGTCGATGCCAGGCCCCTCCCGACTGAAACATCGACCGTGGCCCCTGCGCCGGCGCACCCCGGCCGCTCTTGGGTGCCTCAACGAGCCACGTGGATCAAGAGCCGGAATGCCCTCGGCAGATACAGATTTGGCCGAAAAATCTTTCCCCGGTGAACTAAGTAGTTCTACGGAGTGTGTCCATTGACACGAGCATTGGTCCGATGTTTAAGTGTCAGGCGGCGCGACGATCAGGCGTGCCATGGAACAGAGCGGCGAGTACATCCGATCTCTCGCTGTCCAAGTCAGATCCGAGGTTGAGGAGTGTGACCCAATGGCGGGCCCTGCTCGTGCTCGTATCCGCACCGCGCTGGCCCTGGGCGGGTTGATCGCGGCCACTGTCCTGAGCGGAGGTGGGTCGGCCGCGGCGAACGCCGCGGCGGCCACCCCCGCGCACCACCTGTTCGTCGCCCCGACCGGCGCGGGAGCGTCCTGTTCGCCCGACGCGCCGTGCGCTCTGGCCACCGCGCAAACCGAAGTACGCGCCATGGCGAAATGGTTGCCCGGCGATATCGATGTTGATTTATATGGCGGCGTCTACCGCCTGTCGCACACGCTCGTTCTAGGCCCACAGGATTCCGGCCAACACGGGCACACCGTGGCCTACCGTGCGCTGCCGGGCCAGAGTCCGGTGCTGAGCGGATCACAGCGGGTGACCGGCTGGACGTTGTCCGACCCGACGCACGGCATCTACCGGGCAGCCGTGCCCAAGGGCTCGTCCAGCGACCAGTTGTTCGTGGACGGTGCCCGCGCGCAGCGGGCCAGAAGTTCGCTCAACCCCGGCGGCTTCAGCCTGGTCGGGTCGAGCTTCGTCACCAGCGACCCGTCCTATGCCGGGTTCACCAACCAGAGCCAGATCCAGGTGGTGGACGACAACGACTGGAAGCAGATGCGCTGTCCACTGCAGAGCATCACGGCGACCTCGACCGGTGGGTCGAGCCTGAACATCGATCCGACCTGCTTCGCCAACAACGTGACGCACGTGCCGAACGCAGGATTCCCGTTCAACGGCAGCGGACTGCCCGCGCTCAACGCGATCTCCTGGTTGGAGAACGCCTACCAGCTGTTGACCCAGCCCGGACAGTTCTATCTGGACTCCGGCGCCGGCTACCTCTACTACAGTCCGCTGGCCGGCCAGAGCTTGGCCACGGCCGACGTCGAACTGCCTACCGTGCAGAACCTGCTCGACGTCGCCGGCACGCCGGGCCATCTCGCCCCGGTCATGTACGACGCGGCGGGCACCAGCTACACCGGATCATGGTCGGCGGCGACCGGCAGGCCCTACGGCGACCTCGGCGACGCGGTGAACTACACCCAGACCAACGGTGACTCGGCCAGCTTCACCTTCACCGGAACCGGTGTCCAGGTGCTCACCGAGACCAACACCGACGAGGGCGACATCGACGTCTACGTGGACGGCACCAAGACCGAGACGGTGTCCGCGTACAGCGCGACCCGCGAGGCGCAGCAGCCGGTGGTGGACATCGCCGGCCTTGCCAACGGGACGCACACCGTCAAGATCGTCAAGGTGAGCGGCCAGTACCTGCTGGTCAACGCGTTCACGGTGACCCCGACCGCGGTCGCGCCCGTGCACGACATGAGCTTCACCGGCATCACCTTCGAGAACTCCACCTGGACGTATCCGGACACGGCCGGCTACATCGACAACCAGGCGGGCGTGCTGTGGGACCTGAGCAACGACACCCCGATCCGCATCCCGGCCGCGGTTCAGGTACATCGCGGTGATCACATCACGTTCAGCAAGGACACCATCGAGCACACCGGCGGCACCGGCATCGACTTCGCCGACGGCACCCAGAACTCCGGCATCAGCAACAGCACCATCACCGACACCTCCGGCGGCGGCGTCTCACTCGGCGAGGTCGACGACTACTACCTCACCGACCCCGCGCTGATGACCACATCGGACACCATCGCCGACAACCTGATCACCCAGATCGGCAAGGACTACCACGACGCGGTCGGCGTCTGGGTCGGCTACACCCGCAACGCGGTGATCTCGCACAACGAGGTCGGCTACACCGCCTACTCCGGCATGTCGATCGGCTGGGGCTGGGGTTGGGCCTCGGACTGCTCGTTGCAGGCCAAGCAGGGGCTGTCCCAACCCTGCCGGCACGGCACCATCTACGCGGGCGGCAACCAGGTCACCGACAACTACGTGCACAACGTGATGGGCTGGCTGCACGACGGCGGCCCGGTGTACACCAACGGTGGCCAGGGCGGCGGTCAGGGCGTGCCGAGCGCACCGTGCACGAGCACCTCGACGTTCAGCGGCAACGTGCTCGCCGACGGCAACGACACCAACAACATGCTCTACCACGACGAGGGATCGTCGTGCTGGAACAGCTTCGACAACGTCACCGAGTTCGGCGGATCGGACTGGACCGGTGAGTGGACGCCGACCATCAACACCATCGACATCCACGACAACTACACCGACAACCCGAACTACTACGACAACGGCACGAACATGACCTTCACCCAGGCCACGGTCGTGACCGACGGGAACTGGCCGGCCGCGGCGAAGTCGATCATGGCGACCGCCGGTCTGTCGCCGCAACCGCCGCTGACCGGGCGGATCGACGACGACAACCTGGCCATCCAGTACTCGGGTGCCTGGTCGGCGAGCGGTTTCCGGGCGCTGGGCGACTACGACGACGGCGTGCACTACGCGCAGACCAACGGTGCGTCCGCGTCGCTCACGTTCACCGGCAGCGGCATCACCTTCTACACCGAGACCAATGTGGACGAAGGCACGATCGGCGTGAGCGTGGACGGCGTGTCCAAGGGCACGGTCAACGCCAACACGGCCACCCGCGTCGCCCAGGTGCCGCTGTACTCGATCAGCGGGCTGAGCCCAGGCCAGCACACCATCACGGTGACCAAGCAGAGCGGCCAGTACCTGCTGGTCGACGGGTTCTCCATCAACGGCTGAGAAACTGGCGCGGGCCGGCAGTGCTGCCGGCCCGCGTCGCTCAGGCGCCGAGCACCTCGGCCGCGGCGGCCTCGAACTTGTCGAGTTCCGCCTCGATCACGCTGGCACCGGCCGAAGGCACCCAGTGCACGGCGCGACTGAAACCGGCCTCGGCGAAGGCCTCGATCACCTTCGGGTCGGCCGGAATACCCATGATCTGGAGGTCGATCGGCCGATCCGCGCGGTCGCGCAGTTCCTTGGCCCGGTCGAGGATGCCCCGACCCGCGTAGTTCGGCATCCAGCCGTCCGCGTAGTCGAGCACCCGGTCCAGCACGGTCGGGCCGTTCCCGCCCATGATGATCGGCGGGTGCGGTCGCTGCGCGGGCTTGGGCCAGGACCAGATCCGCTCGAAGTTCACGTACTTGCCGGCGTAGCTCGCTTCATCCTGCGTCCAGATCGCCCGCATCGCCTCGACCCGCTCGCGCAGCAGCGCCGTCCTGGTCTTCGGGTCGGTGCCGTGGTCGGCCATTTCCTCGCGGTTCCAGCCAAGGCCGATACCGAACTCGACCCGGCCGCCGGAGAGCACGTCGATGCTGGCGACCTCCTTGGCGGTGTGGATCGGGTCGCGCTGCATCAGCAGACACACGCCGCTGCCGACGCGGAGTTTGGTGGTCGCGGCGGCAGCGGCGGTCATGGTCACGAACAGGTCGTAGGTGTGCTTGTACTTCTCCGGCAGGTCGCCGCCGCCCGGATAGGGGCTTTGCCGGTCGGCCGGGATGTGCGAGTGCTCCGGGAAGAACAGCGCGGAGTGCCCGCGCTGCTCCACCAACCTCGCCGTGTTCGCTGGATCAAGGGCGTAGTGAGTCGCGAAGATCGCGATACCGGTATCCACGCCTTCGTACCATACGCACTGTGCACCATACGCCCGGTGCGTGTCAGAAGTTGTAGTTGCCCACGTTGGCCGCGTTGAACACGGTCGGCGGCCCGAGCACCACGGACGGACCGGTCGTGCCGGCGGCCGCCAGCACCGTGTAGCTGCCCAGCGAACCCGCGTCGAACTTCGACCCGGCCAGCAGGCTGGCGCTGCCCGAGGCGAGCCCGGCCGCCGCGTAGCCGGCCAGGTAGCCCAACTTGCCCGGATCCCACAGCTCGAACTGCTTGACCGTGCCGTCCAGCACGTAGGACTTCATCTGCGAGGGCAGGCCGAGGCCGGTCAGCGTGAGGTGCGAGAGCAGATCCTTGTGCGTGTCCAGGTACTGCGCCGCGGTGGAGATGCCGACCGTGGTGGGGGAGATGATGCCGGCAAGGGAAGGATAGCCGGACAACAGTCCCTGTAGGACGGTCAGCGAGGTCGCCGGGTCGTCGTTGCCGTACACCGTGGTGACCAGCTGCATGTTCGGGTACTTCTTCAGCTCCTGCTTCATGTAGCTGATCCAGGAGTTCTGGTTGGTCGCGCTGGCCGCGGCGGACAGGATCGCGATCTGGCCCTTGCCGCCGATCTCGTTGGCCAGCAGGTCCACTTCGGACGTGCCGATCTGCTCGGTGTTGGCCTGGTTGATGAACAGGTGGTTCGGCGTGCTGCCGCAGGAGATGTCGGAGTCGAAGGACACGATCTTGATGCCGGCCTGGGACGCCTGGTTCAGCGACGGGCACAGCGCGGACGGGTCGTTGCCGGCGATCACGATGGCGTCCGCGTGCGCCTGGATCGCCGCCTGGATCGACGGGATCTGCGCGGCCGCGGTGTCCTGGGTACCGCTGGACACCACCGCCTTGCCGCCGATCTCCTGCACGGCCTTCTGCCCGCCCTGGTCGGCGATGACCTCGTACGGGTTCTGGGTGTCCTTCGGGATGAAGTACACCGTGAGACCCTTCTTGAAGCCGTGCGCGGTCGGCGCGGCCGTCGAATCGCCGGCCGTGTTGTTGGACGGCGCACAGGCACAGGCCAGCGCCGCGGTCAGCGCGATGGCGAACGCGCCGGTGACCGCACGGATCTTCCTCATCCCAGTACCTCTCTCTGCGTTGAGTTCAGTTGCGGCGGGCGCGGGCGCGAATACGCCGCAGCGCCTCCCGGCCGTTCGGGATGATCACGCTGATCAGCAGCAGGCCGCCGATCACGATGTTCTGGATCTCCGGTGCCACGTTGAGCTGCGTCAGCACCTGTTGCAGGCAGCCGACCACGACGACGGACAGCACGACCCCGATCACGCTGCCCTTGCCGCCGAAGATGGACACCCCGCCGAACAGCACGATCGCCACCACGTTGAGTTCCAGCCCGGTGCCCGCGTCATAGCTGACGGAGGCGTTCTTCAGGGTGAACAGGATGCCGGCGAAGGAGCACAGCAGCCCGGATACGACGAACAGCCAGAACTTCAACCGGTTCACCCGGATCCCGCTGAACTGCGCGGCCTCCGGCTGCAACCCGGTCGCCACGATCGCCCGACCCAGCGGCGTCGCGTGCAGGATGACTCCGGCGACCACCGCGAGCACCAGGAAGATCAGCGTGGACCAGGCGATCTCCGTGCCGGAGATGGGCACCGCGCCGATGGTGGTCAGCGAGGTCGGGAAACCGGTGACGGTGCGCGGCGCGAGCACGATCTCGGCGAGCCCGCGGAACAGCGCCAGGGTGCCGATGGTGACCGCGATCGAGGGCAGCCCGAGCCTGGTCACCAGCAGGCCGTTCAACGCGCCGCCGGCCAGGCCGACCAGCAGCGACACACCCATCGCCGCCCACACCGACCACCCCGCGCCGAACAGCGCGCCCAGCACCGCGCCGGACAGGCCGAGCATGGACGCGACCGACAGGTCGATCTCGGCGGTCATGATGATCAGCATCAGCGGCAGCGCCATGATGGCGATCTCGCCCATGTTCAGGCCGATGTAGAAGACATTGGTGACCTGGAGGAAGTGATCCGAGGTCGCCGAGCCGAAGATCAGCGTCGCGACCAGCACCACCACCAGCGCGCTCTCCCAGCGCAGCAGCGCGCGCAGCGGCGAACGCCTTTCCGCGGTCGCGTCGTCGGGCGGCAGGGGAGCGCGGGTCACCGGGTTGGCCGTCTCAGACGTCACGGTGCGCCCCCTCGGCCGTGCGCAGGCGGCGCGCCACCCGCAGACCCAGCCAGCGGTCGAACGCGATGGTCGCCAGCAGCAGCGCGCCCGCGATCGCCTCGTCCCAGAACGCCGAGATGCGCGCGGCCACCAGCGCCTGGTTGATCGTGTTGAGCAGCACCGCGCCCAGCGCCGCGCCGAGCACGGTGCCGCTGCCGCCGAAGATCGCCACGCCGCCGACCACCACCGCGGAGATCACGGTCAGCTCGTAGCCGGTGCCGCCGGTCACGTCGATCTGCGCGTGCAGCGCCAGGAACAGCACGCCGGCCAGGCCGGCCAGCGCGCCGCTGAGCGTGAACGCGGTGAACACGCGTCGACCGGTCGGGATGCCGGCGAGCATGGCCGCGTCCGGATTGGACCCGATCGCGTACAGGTCGCGGCTGGCCCGGAAGGCCCGCATCGCGTAGCCGGCGATGGCGACGACGATCGCGACGATGATGGCCAGCCACGGGATGCCGATGACGGTCCGGTAGCCGACCGCGGTGAGCGCGGTCGGGATCTTGTCGGGGTCGATGGTGTGGCCGTTGACGACCATGCCGTCGATGCCGCGGATGATGTAGAGCATCGCAAGCGTGACCACCAGGCTCGGCACCCGGCTGACCGTGGTCACGATGCCGTTGATCGCGCCGATCGCCGCACCGATCGCGATGCCCACGACGAAGCCGAGGATCACCGGCGTGCCCGGATGGTGCGCGAACAGGTCACCGACCAGGTAGGCGGAGAAGCCGACCACCGAGCCGACCGAAAGGTCCACGTTGCGGGTGACCACGACCATGGTCTCGCCGACGCCGAGCAACGCGATCAGCGCCGCCCCGGTGAGCAGTTGCTGCACGCTGTTGGCATCGGCGAAGTCGTGGTTGGTCAAGGTGGTCACCGCGAACACCACCACGATGGCGACGCCGATGCCGAGTTCGCGGACCCGCAGCAGCGAGCCGGTCCGCGCGAAGCGGGGTGCGGTCACGGAGGTCATGCAGCCGCCTCGGCCGCCTGGCCGGTGGCCGCGCGCATGATCGCGTCCTCGGTCGCGTCGGCCCGGTCGAATTCGGCGGTGATCCGGCCCTCGTGCATGACCAGCACCCGGTCGGCCATGCCGAGCACCTCGGGCAGCTCGGAGGAGATCATCAGCACCGCCATGCCGTTGCCCACCAGCCCGTCCAGGATCCGGTGCACCTCGGACTTGGTGCCGACGTCGATGCCTCTGGTCGGCTCGTCGATGATCAGCAGCGCCGGGTCGCGGGCCAGCCACTTGCCCAGCACGACCTTCTGCTGGTTGCCGCCGGAGAGGGTGGCGACCGCGTTGGTGATGCGGCCGAACTTCACCTGCAACCGCTGCGCCCACTCCCGGGTCAGGCTCCGTTCCGCGCGTCTGCGGATCAGGCCGAAGCGACGCAGTCGGCCGAGCGAGGCGAGGGTCAGGTTGCGGTCGATGCCCAGCTCCATCACCAGGCCCTGCTGCCGTCGGTCTTCCGGCACCAGCGCGATCCCGGCGGCCATCGCCGCGAGCGGTCTGCCGTTGGGCAAATCGTGTCCGTTGAGCCGGACCGTGCCCGATGTGCGCCTGTCGATGCCGAAGATCGCGCGCGCCACCTCGCTGCGACCGGCGCCGACCAGTCCGGCCAGCGCGACGATCTCGCCCTTGCGCACGGTGAAACCGATGTCCCGCAACACGTTGTCCCGGCCGAGCCCGTCGACCTCCAGCACGACCTCGCCCGGCTCGGTCGGTGTCTTCGGGAACAATGTGGACAGTTCGCGGCCGACCATGGACCGGATGATCTCGTCCACGGTGACCTCGTCGATCGGCGCGGACCGGACGAACTGCCCGTCGCGCATGATGGTCACCCGCTGGCAGCTGGCGAAGACCTCCTCCAGCCGGTGCGAGATGAACAGCACCGCCGCGCCGTGCGCGCGCAACGTGCGCATCACCTCGAACAGTTGCCGCACCTCGACGGTGGTCAACGCGGCGGTCGGCTCGTCCATGACGAGCACCCGCGCGTTGAGCGAGAGCGCCTTGGCGATCTCCACGATCTGTTGGTCGGCAACGGAAAGCCCGCGCGCCTGCCGGTCCGGGTCGAGCCGCACGCCGAGCCGGGCGAACAGTTCGGCCGCCGCCGTGTTCATCGCGGACCGGTCGATACGCCGACCCGGGCGCAGCGGTTGACGTCCAATGTAGATGTTCTCGGCCACGGTGAGGTCCGGGAACAGGGTCGGCTCCTGGTAGATGATGGACACGCCGGCCTCGCGCGCCGCGGCCGGACCGGTGAACACGGTCGGCTCGCCGTCGATCAGCAGCCGGCCACTGTCCGGTTGGTGCACGCCCGCGAGGATCTTGACCAGCGTCGACTTGCCAGCGCCGTTCTCCCCGACCAGGGCGTGCGCCTCACCGGGGATCAGCGTGATCTCGGCGTCCACCAGGGCACGTACCGGTCCGAAGCTCTTCGTCGCCCGTTCGAGCACGAGCAGCGGCTGGGTCGTCACCGTCTCTCCAGACGCGAGCTGGAATGAAACCTTTCATGTGACGCAGGACGCTACCGCGCGGGCCTATAGGGGTCAAGAATGGGCCAAACATGGTTATCTAGCGGTATCTTGAGCTGGTCGCGGATCAAAACGACAGGATTACGCTGATACGATTCAGCAGCTGAGGAGGCGTCCGAGTGGCTGGATCGGCGAGCGTGAAGGACGTGGCCCGGCGCGCGGGCGTATCGCTCGGCACCGTATCCAATGTGCTCAACCGGCCCGAACGCGTCGGCAAGGAGACCAAGGACAAGGTGCTCCGAGCCATCGAGGAACTCGGCTTCGTCCGCAACGAGGCCGCCCGCCAGCTCCGCGCCGGTCGCAGCCGCACCATCGGCCTGCTCGTGCTGGACGTCGGCAACCCGTTCTTCACCGACATCGCCGCGGGCGTCGAGGAGATGGCCGCCAGCGCGGGCCTGTCCGTGCTGCTGTGCAACAGCGCGGAACGCCAGGAGCGCGAGGACCACTACCTGTCCGTGCTGGAGGAACAGCGCGCGCTCGGCATCCTGATCAGCCCGGTGTCCGGCAACAACCCACACCTCGGCGAGATCCGCGCCCGAGGCATGGCCGCCGTGCTGGTCGACCACCGTTCCACCCGCCGCCAGTGCTCGGTGTCCGTCGACGACGTGGTCGGCGGCGAGATCGCGGTCGCCCACCTGATCGAGTCCGGCTACGAACGGGTCGCCTTCGTCGGCGGCCCGACCAATCTCAACCAGGTCGCCGACCGCCTCTCCGGCGCCCGCAAGGCGTGGCAGACGGCCGGCCGCGACGACCGCAGGCTGACTGTCCTGGAGACCACCGCGCTCAACGTGGCCGGCGGCCGGCAGACGGGCGAGCGCATCGCCGCCATGCCCGCCCGCCGCCGACCGAGCGCCGTGTTCTGCGCGAACGACCTGCTCGCGCTCGGCGTCCTCCAGGAGATGACCAGGCAGGGCCTTGACGTGCCCGGCGACATCGCCATCGTCGGCTACGACGACATCGACTTCGCCGCGGCCGCCGCCGTCCCGCTCACGTCGGTCCGCCAGCCACGCGCCCAACTCGGCCGAGCCGCGACCGAACTGCTCATCGAGGAGATCTCCGCGCCCGAGACGCACCGGCACCGCCAGGTCGTCTTCGAGCCCGAACTCGTCGTCCGCGCCTCGACCGGCGGGCAGACGTCGTCCTAGCGCCGTGACTCAGAAATGGGCTCCTACCAGCGCTTTTGCGCCTCAAAGCAAACGCTGGCCGAACGCGGGAGATCGTCTGTACGCTCCACTCGACGGTTCCAGGTACCAAGTCCCGGAGTGTGACTCCGGGCCTGAAACGGCGCCATCCGCGTCGCGTCGGTGCTGCCCGCCGATCCCAGCGGCGAGCAGCACCAGCGCCGCGATGACAGCTACTCGGCGCGCAGCTTGGCCATTTCCTCCTCGACCCACGCCTCGTGTTCCTGCTCCTGTTTCTTCGCCTTGCGCGGATCCCAGAAACCGGCCATCACGAAAATGAACGGAATGAAGGCGACCTCGCCGCCGACCGCGACCCAGAAATAGGTCTGCCACTGGCTGGGCGACTCGACTGCGGCCTGCTTGACCGCGGGCGCGTTGTCCTGCAGGTACTTCAGCGCGGCCTGCACCTTCGCGTCCAGCGGGCCCGCCGTTGCGGCCGCGGCCGGGTTGGCGGCGATCGTCTTGACCGTGGCGTTCTCGGCGGGGGAGAGGTTCGGGTCCTGGCCCGTGGCCAGCGCCTGCACCTGCGGTCCGCTGTCCACCAGCGGCGTGACCGAGTTGACCACCAGCGGCACGAAGAACACGGCGAGCGCGATCACGATCCGGATCACCAGGCCCCACACGGCAAGGCCGGTCGCGGTGAGCGCGGGATTGCGGCGCTCCACCGTCTCGGTGAAGCTCGCCATCCACGGCGCGTACGCCACCCCGAGGAACACCGAGATCAGGATCAGCAGCACGACGAAGGTCGAGTAGCTGGTGGTCGGGTCGACCGCCTTGATCGTGAAGATCACCGTGAACACGATGGCCAGGATCGAGCCGACAAGCATGAACGGTTTGCGCACCCGGACAAGGTCGGACAGGAAACCGATCACCAGCAGTGCCAACGCGTCGAACGCCCAGAACCAGTTGCCGAGCGCGTTGGCCTCGGACTGGGTGTAGCCGTAGACGGTCTGGAAGAACACCGGGAAGAAGCCGACCGCGAGGTAGTAGATGATCAGGAACACGCTGATCGCGAACGCGGAGGAGATGATGTCCGGCTTGAGCATCTGCCGGAACGGGTTGCGCAGGCTCGCCGCGACGTCGATGCCCTTGGCGCGCGCCTCGATCAGCGCGCGGTCGCGGCTGGAGACCATCAGCTGATCTCGCAGTCCCGGCGCGAGTTCGCGCAGCCCGACCGCGGCGACCGCGAAGATCACCAGGCCGACGATGCCGCACACGATGTACTGGTCCTGCCATGGCCGGGTGTTGCTGCTGGTACTGACCATGATGCTGACGACGAGGCTGCCCAGCACCGGACCGAGCGTCCAGAAACCCATCGCCGACGCGCGACCGAGCTGCGGACTGAAGTCACGGATCAGCGCGGGCGTGGCCACCAGGATGATGCCCTCGACGACACCCACCGCGACGAAGGCGATGCCGAAAGTCAGTTTGGTGCTCGCGTGCGGTATCGCGAACAAACACAGCAAACCGGTGAGCAACAGGCCGACCGTGACGATGTTCGCCCGGCCGTACCGGTCGGCCAGACCCGCCGTGAACGAGGCGGCCGCGCCGAGGATGTAGCCGATCACGCTGATGTTCACGTAGTACACGAACGACATCTGGTACTCGGCGATGATCCGGGTGGCGACCGCGCCGGCCAGGTAGAACTGGTAGTAGAGGGTGATCGTCGCGAGGACGACGATGGTCAGGTTCAGCACTCTGGTGGCGTTGTCGGGATAGGCCGGGAGGTCGCGTCGCCAGAGGCGAGTCGCGCCTGATCCGGTTGCAACGGTTGCGGTACCAGCCATGGTCACCGTCCAGGCGCGCGTCGTTACGTGCTCGTGAACGACGTTATTACCCCTCGGTAGGGCCCGTGGCAAGAGCTGATCGGCTGATCAGGCGCAGCTGTTACGCGCTATTCCGCCATTACCCGGCCGAATCCGGCGTTACCGGCGGCTTGAACCGCGGACCGTCGCTCGCCGCGCGCACCGCGGGCCGCAGCGGCGGCATCGGCGCGCTCGGGAAGCGGCGCGACCCGCTCCACAGCGCGGGCGGCGCGTCGAGCGCCTTGGCGAGCGCGAGCGCGGTCATGTCGTAGTTCAGGCGCCAGCCGCGGAAATGCGGCCACGCCTGCTCGGCGGTGCGCTCCAGCGGATAGTTCAGTTCCTGCAACATGGCGACCGCGCGCTCGAAATCCGCGTAGGAGATGGAGATCTGGTCGGCTTCGGGATCGGGATCGTCATTGACCGCGACGCGCATGGCGCGGCCGATCTGGTTCATGGCCACGAATCCCATGCGCAGGCACAGTCGCGCGGTGTCCTTGGGTTGGCTGCTCGGGGTGAGCGCGAGATGCAGCGCGGCAGCGTCCATCACGGACAGCAGCGCGGTGAGCCAGTGCGAGAGCGGACGGGGCGAGCGCAGCCGGACCAGGGTCAGGTAGGTGGTGTGCGACTCGGCGACCTCGGCCGCCCACTTCTGCCACGCCACGAACAT
>DASZJG010000025.1:0-65504 GCA_035948315.1 Pseudonocardiaceae bacterium
GTGGTCGGGGTCGGCGGAGGTCTACCTGTCGGCCAAGGAGTTCGTGCTGCTCGAACTGTTGATGCGACATGAGGACCAGGTACTGACTCGATCCAGGATTCTCGATCATGTCTGGGGGTTTCGCTATCCGGTCACCTCCAACGTGGTCGACCAGTACATCCGCTATCTGCGGCACAAGCTCGGACAGGACCTCATCGAGACCGTGCGCGGGGTCGGGTATCGCCTACGAGCACAGTCGTGAACCTGCCGATCCGGGTCCGGCTCACCGCGGCCTATGTGGTCACGGCCGCCGTGCTCACCGCGATCGGCGCGGCGGTCTTCGGGGCGAGCGTCCACATCGGAGTCGACAACCAGTTGGACGCGGAGCTGAAGTCCCGCGCGGTGCGGACCGCGACCACGATCGCGCGGGACGGCCAGTTCGGCGTGCACGCGCAGACGCCGAGCGGGTCGGACGTGTTGATCCAGCTGGTCGCCCCCGACGGTCTCGTCGACCGGTCCTCGCCGGACCTGACCGGGGTCACCCTGCTCAACCAGCAAGAGGTTGCCATGGCCCGGCAGCAGGGTGGTTTCCAGTCGGTCGGGGCCGGACCGGACTACCGGCTCTACGCCCAGCCCGCGAGCACATCGGCGGGTACCTGGATCGCGATCGCGGCCACCCCGCTCGGCCTGCGCAACGAGCTGTCCGCCACGGTGACCGGAACGCTCGCGCTCACCGCCGCGATCATCGTGGTGCTGGGCGGACTCGGCGCATGGCTACTGGCGACCGCCGCGCTGTGGCCGGTGGAACGGCTGCGGCGGGAGGTCGCGCTGGTCTCCGAGACCGATCCGTCCCAACCGGTGCACGTGCCGGGCAGCGGTGACGAGGTGGCCGCGCTGGCCACCACGATGAACGTGCTGCTGGCCAAGGTCGCCGCCGGCCTTGCCCACCAGCGGCAGTTCGTCGCGGACGCCTCGCACGAAATCCGGACCCCACTGGCGAACCTGCGCACCACCTTGGAGCTGGCCGGCGGCTCCAACCGCACCCCGGAGGAGATGCGAGAAGCGATCCGGCACTCCGAGCGCGAGGCGATCCGATTGGGCCAACTCGTCGACGACCTGCTGGTGCTGGCCGCCGACGACGACAACGCCATCCTGGATCGGTTGCCGGATCAACCGGTGCGGCCGCTGCTGGCGGCAGCGGTGACCGCCGCGCGGCCGACCGCCGAGAGCAAAGGGGTCGCCCTGCGGATCGAGGCCGATCCCAGGCTGGCCGCGGTCCTGCATCCCGGTCGGGTGCGGCAGGTACTGGACAACATGCTCAGCAACGCGCTGCGTTACGCGCCCGCCGATTCCGAGGTGGTCGTCTCGGCCCGGACCGAGGGCGACCGCATGCTGATCGAAACGACCGACCACGGCCCCGGCTTCCCGGAGGGCTTCCTCGAACACGCCTTCCAGCGTTTCCGCCGGTTCGATCCGGGCCGGCAGCGGCCCGGTGGGGGCAGCGGTCTTGGCCTCTCCGTGGTGCGCGCGGTCGCCAGGGCGCACGGTGGCGACGCGAACGCGGCGAACGGGCCAGCGGGCGGCGCCGTCGTCAGCTTCTGGATTCCGCTGAGCAAAGCCAACAATGATGGCGTTTAGTCGGCGGTCCCCTCGGCGCCCAGCAGCGTTCGGATGTGCGCCGCGGCGGTGCCGAACGCCGGGGTCGCCATGGTCGCGGAGTAGTTCCGGTCGCGCGGCAGGTTGATGTCGATCACCTCCAGGACGGTGCCGGGCCGCGAGCTGAGCACGACCACCCGGCCGGACAGGTACACCGCCTCGACGATCGAATGGGTCACCAGCAGCACCGTTGTGCCGGTCTCCCGCCAGATCCGGTGCAGTTCGCGGTTCATCTGTTCCCGGGTCAATGCGTCCAGCGCGCCGAACGGCTCGTCCATCAACAGCACCGGTGGCTCATGCACCAGCGCTCGGCACAGCGACACCCGCTGCTGCATGCCACCGGAGAGCTCGTGCGGCAGCGCGTCCTCGAAGCCGCGCAGTCCGGTCATCTCGATCAGCTCGTCGACCCGCCTGCTGGCCGTGTCGCGGGGCAGCCGCCGCAGTTCCGCCTGGAGCAGGATGTTGCGCCGCACCGACCGCCATTCCAGCAGGGCGGCCCGCTGGAACACGTAGCCGACGTCCGAGCGCGGCGCGGTGACCGGGCGCCCGAACAGCGCGGCCTGGCCGGTGCTCGGCCTCGTCAGTCCGGCCACCACCTTCAGCAGGGTGGACTTGCCGCAGCCGGACGGTCCGCAGATGGCCACGAACTCGCCCGGCTCGACGACGAGCGAGATGTCCCGTAGCGCGGTCACCGTGGCGCTCCTGCTGGCGAACCGTACGCCGACGCCGGTGATGGTCACCGCGGCGCCGGTATCCGGCAAGGTCGACGGGTCTGCTGTGGACTGTGTCGGTCGGCTCACGTCAGCCCTTCGGGGCTAGGTCGGGATCCCAGTAGTCGGTTGGCTTGCCAGGATTCTTGAGCACCCCGGACTTGGCGAACACGTCGATGGTGTGCTGCCAGTCGCCATCGGTGTCCACTCCGGGCGGCAGGTTCGTGGTCGACGCGGTGTGCAGTAGTCCGACCGTGTCGTGCCAGGACGTGGTGAGCACCGGTTCGGGGGGCAGTTGCGGACTCACCCCGGCCATCGCGGCGACCGCGGCCGCCGGGTTCTTCTCGGCCTGGGTGAACGCCTCGCTCGTCGCCGCGACCATGTCGCGGACCAGGGTCGGATTCGTGTTGATGGTGGCATCGTTGGTGATCAGCCCGGTACTGTAGTAGTCGAGGCCGTAGTCGGCGAACTTCAGGAAGGACACCGGTCGGCCACTCTTGTTGGCCACCGTCGGGCCCTGGTCGTGATAGAAGCCGAGCAGCGCGTCGGCCCTGCCGCTGATCACCGCGGCGATCTTGCCGGCGGAGTCGACGTTCTGCAACGTCACCTCGTTGAGTGTCATGCCTTCCGCTTTGAGGAAGGTCGGGAAGGTCGCGGTCAGCGCGTCACCTGCCGTCGTGGCGATCGTCTTGCCCTTGAGGTCGGCGGGGCCGTGGATGTTCTCGCTGGTGAAGAACTCGACCGAGGCCGGGGTGTTCTGCAGGAAGACGCCGACACTCTTGACCGGCAGTCCGCCTGCCACGCCGGCCAGCAACGAAGGAGTGTCGGCCCAGCCGAAGGTGGTCTGGTTGCCGCCGGCCGCCTGCACGGTCTTGCCGGACCCCTGACCCGGCCGGATGGTCAGATCGATGCCGTGTTTGGCGAAGATCCCGGTCAACTGTCCATAGTAGAACGGGGCGTGTTCACCGTAGGGATACCAGTTGAGGGTCAGCGTCACCGGGGTGAGGCCGGGCCCCCCGCCTGCCGTCGCGGAAGTACCGCTGCCACACGCGGTGAGCACCAGCAACAGTGCGGCCAGCAACCAGATCCGCCCGCTAGGTCTCATAGTGGTCTCCTTTGACCGGCGATCAGTAGGCGATGGTGACCGGCGAGCCGCGCCGGCTGGCGTGCCAGGGCAGCAGGAGCCGCTCGGCGAGTTCGATGGCCGCGAACAGCAGCACCCCGAGCAGGGACATCACGATCAGTCCCGCGAACAGCATCGGCGTGTCCAGATTGCCGTTCGCCTGGAGGATGACGTAGCCGAGGCCGGCGTTGGCGCCGACGAACTCGCCGACGACGGCCCCGGTGACCGCGAGCGTCGCGGCCACCTTGAGCCCGGAGAACAGGTGCGGCAGGGCGGCGGGGAAGCGGATCTTGCGGAAGGTCTGCAACGGCCTGGAACCCATGGTGGCGACCAGTTCCAGCAACTCTGGATCGACCGAGCGCAGACCGATCATGCCGGAGATGACGATGGGGAAGAATGCCATCAACACCGCAACGACGATCTTCGGCGACGCGCCGAAACCGAGCCAGACCACGAACAGCGGCGCGATGGCGATCTTCGGAATGACCTGGGCGAACAGCAACAGCGGGTACAGGGTGCGCTCGACGGTGTGCGAGTAGACCATCACGACCGCGGCAGCCATCCCGGCCACGATGGCCAGCAGGAAACCGAGCAGCGTCTCCCCCAGCGTGGTCAGCGTATTGCTCCACAGGTAACCCGGCTGTTGGGCGAACACCGCCCACGTGTTGCCGGGTGAGGGCACCAGATAGCCGGCCACCACGTGCAGCCGGGTGATCAGCCACCACACCAGTCCACATCCGACGATCAGCGCCAGCGGGCGCCAGATCCGACCGAGCGACTCTGTCATCGAAACCCTTTCCGCTTCCGCGAAACAAACAACTACCAGACCAGAAGCAGGGCGATCCGAACATTTGTTCTTTCACATCGTCGGCACACCGTGCCCACATCAACGCCCTCATAGGGTTTTGCGCATGGTGACGACGAGTGGCGCGCTGCGCGAACTGCGGATCGAGCGGATCGAGACCTTTGCGGTGCCACTACCGACGATCCGGTCCTTCGCGATCTCGGGTGGTTCGGTCGCGGTGGCCGGCGTGCCGAGCGTGCGCATCCTGGTGAAGGTGACCTCGGCCGGTGTCGCCGGATGGGGCGAGGCGACACCGATTCCGGCCTGGACGTACGAGACGGCGGAGTCGATCGTGACCACCATCGACCGCTACCTCACGCCGGCCGTCCTCGGCCGCCCGTGCTGGGATCTGCACGGGGTCGGCGCGGCTTTCGAATCCGCCGTCAACCGAGGGTTCACCATCGGTGCTCCGTTGGCCAAGTCCGCCGTCGACATGGCCCTGCACGACCTGCTCGGCACCGCGCTCGGGGTGCCGGTCGGCGTGCTGTGGGGCGAGCGGCGGATCGAGGCCATCCCACTCGGCTGGGTGGTGTCCGGCCAGGACGCCGCGCAGGTCGCCGACTGCGTCGCCGAAGGACGCGAACTGGGTTACCGGGCCTTCAAAGTGAAGGTCGGCCTGCACGACGAGGCGGCCGAGTTGGCCATGGTGCACGCGGTCCGCGCATCCGCCGGCGACGAAGCACCATTGTGGGTGGACGCCAATCAGGCGTATACCGTCGACGCGGCGCAGCGGATGGCGGTGCGGCTGGCCGAACTGGGCGTCAACGCGTTCGAACAACCGTTGCCCGCCAACGACATCGTCGGCCTGCGCAGGCTGCGGGCCGGTTCACCGGTGCCGATCGCGTTGGACGAGAGCCTACGCCATCCCAGTGACCTGGCCACGTTCGTCCGCCTCGACGCGGTGAGCGTGGCGATCGCGAAGGTGCAGCGCAGCGGCGGACTGACCCTCTCGCGTCGGCTGTGCGCGCTCGCCGAGGACAGCGGGATCGCGCTGATGGGATCCGGGCTGACCGACTCCGATCTGGGCCTCGCCGCGTCGCTGCATCTGTTCGCCGCCTACGGCATCGACACACCGGTCGATCTCAACGGCCGCCAGTTCATCGACTCGGTCTACGCGACCGGCTCGACCGTGCGCATCGCCGACGGGTTCGCCGAGGTGCCGACCGGGCCGGGCCTCGGGGTCGCGGTGAACGAGTCGGTGGTCCGCGATCTCGCCATCGACATCTTGCGCTGAGTGAACAACACACTGCGGGCGTGGGTGGCGCGCCGCGCACCACCCACGCCCGATGATCCGCCGAACCGCGTCCGTGATCAGCTACCCGGCGGCGCGGTCTTCGTCGCGACCTCGGCCGCCCGGACCTGCGCGAGGAACTGGCTGACCTCGGTGTAGGGCGGCGTCTTCTGGTTCTTCGGATTGTCCGGGTCCGTCTTGGCCCACAGCCGTTCCAGCGGCACGTAACCCTCGTAGTTGTTCTGCCGCATGAGCGTGAACACCTGGTTGAAGTTCATCAGCGGACCGGTGCTGTCCTCACCGTCGGGCTTGAGCTTGAGGTAGATACTGCTGGCGTAGGGCAGTACCGCACCGATGTCGGAGTACCACGGGTAACCGTTGCCGTTCGTGGCCTGGAACGGTTGGAAATAGCCGGTGTCGTCGATGAGCGAGAGGTTCGGGTTGTTCACCCACTGCTCGATCTGGATGGTCTGCGCCGCGGTCGCGGTCATGTCGCCGTGGTTCTGCAGGCCGATCTTCACGCCCTTGGTCGCCGCGTAGGCGGCAACCTGTTGCAGCGCCGGAACGATCCGGTGCTGCGCGATGGAGGCCCACCCGTAGGTGTTGATGTCCGAGGGAACCGCGCCGGAGAACACCCGCATGATCGGCGCGCCCATCTCGGCGGCGATGTCTACCCAGAACTCGGCCCGTCGCACGTCGAGCGCGACTGCGGCGGGATTGGGATTGGCGAAGTCGTTGCCGATCCCGGTGCCGCTGATCGCCAGCCCCAACTGTTTGGCCAGCGCCTTGACCTGGTCGGCGTAGGCCAGAATGGTCGCCTTGGGCTTGGTCGGCATCGCGGTTCCGCTGTAACCGGGGAAGTAGTACGCGGTCACGTCGACGGCGTCGAAGCCGGCCGTTTTCGCCCACTTGATCGCGTCGATTGGGCTGAGCGGCGGAGCGCCCTTCCGACCGAGATCGTAGGCGTTGAGGTTGGCGTTGAAGCTGTAGAGCTCAAGGCTGATCTTGTAGTCGCCGGTGTAGTAGCCGGCCTGCGGCGCGCTCCTGCTCGTGGCATGGTGTTCCACCGGTTGCGCTGAGGCCGGCACGGAGGCCGGCGCCAACAGCACCGTGAGCACGCACCCGAGCAACAGTGCGACAGATCTTTTCTTCATACTACCCGAACTCCCTATCATTATTTCGTGAATAGGAATCGAAACAATGCTAGGGCGCGCGAAATGTGACCGTAATGCAGATTTGATGTCAATATGTACATACTCGCAGCCAAAGACTGTCCGGTGATGATCTGGGGTGTAGGTCGGCGGTGGACTGGTGCCGGCCACCAGGTATAGATGTGGATCGATCAGCCGGTCGTGGCCAGGTTGCACATCTGGACGACACCGCGCAGTCATACCAAACACCGCGAAGGGACCCGCACTGCTTCGCCCCCCGAAAGCGAACACCGCATCGAACCGTACGGCGTATTCCGTGTTGCGGTCGCGGATCAAGAACCGGAACTGGGAAACACGTTCACCAAGGTCCATCAGCAGGTTCCGGGCGGCCTGTGGCGTCCAGGCCGCAGTCGGATGCTCCGTCACGCCGAGACCCGCGCCAACACGGACAAGACCGCGATCCGGCCACGACGGACGAGGTCTACCGACCTGACGCCGCAGAACCGACAGCTCGTGCCTCAGCACCACGGCGGGCGGTGCGCATACTTACCGCATACGTTCGGACACTGCACGACACCTTCCATTACGCGAAGCCTTTGACGGCGTGTGATCCAGCAACCTCACGTAGTGAGGCAACCGCCCCAATTGGTCACCGACGCTGCCCCGCGTTCCTCTGGCCGCGCCTGCACAAACGTGACAGGCTTCCCGGCAAACTCCCTTCGGGAAAGGCCGGATTCGATGACGTCGGACATTCAACGCAACCTGCGCAGGCTGCTCGGCAGAACCAGCGACCGGCTGATGGCCAGGTACGTGCCGCGGTTGCGCGAGATCATCGCCGCCGAGGTCGACCGAGGGGTCGCGGCGATGCGCGTGGAGACCGAGCGATTGGCCAGGCAGCTCGTCGAGATCGAGTTCCGGGCACGAAGGGACGTGAACGCTGCCGGTGAACGGGACGCGGCGCGCGCCAGCGCGCTGTTCGCGCAGCAGCACATGCCCACCGTGCCGACCTTCGCGCATCCGGACGAGACCCTCGGGCACTGCCTTGAGCTCGCACCGCCCGCCGGGATGGCGCTGGAATTCGGTGTCTACACCGGACACACGCTGCGCATTATCAGCGCCGCCCGCAAGGGAGTCGACGTCTACGGCTTCGACTCGTTCCAGGGCCTGCCGGAAGCCTGGCGGCCGAACATCCCGGCAGGTGCGTTCCACGCCCCGGAAATGCCCGAGGTGGACGGTGCGGAACTGGTCGTCGGCTGGTTCGACCAGTCGCTGCCGCCCTTCCTCGCCGGCCACCCGGGCCCCGTGGGCTTCCTGCACGTCGACTGCGACCTGTACTCCTCGACCGTGACCGTTCTGCGGGAGGTCGGCCCCAGGCTGGAGGCGGGTTCGGTGATCCTGTTCGACGAGTACTGGAACTACCCCGGCTGGCAGGACCACGAGCACCGCGCCTGGATGGAGTACGTCGAGGCCACCGGCACCGAGTTCGAGTACGTCACGTACACGTCCAACAACGAACAGGTCGCCGTGCGCGTCACCGGCGTCGCGAATTGATCGTTGGTCAGAAACCGGTGTGACGCAACGCGCGCAGGGCGGCAGCCTGTTCCACGGTGATGCCGCTGGCGCGTTGCGCGACGGCTTCTTCCGGGGTGAGGCCGGCGCCGAGCCAGTCACTGACCTCCTCGAACGGGATGCCGGCCGACCACCAGTCCTGGATCAGTCACAGTGGGTCCTTGCCGGTCTTGCTCAGCTCATTCGCTTCGGCGGGCGTGAGCCGGATTAGTTGCCAGGCCCGCGCGCCGGCTGCTTCGATGCCTTGTTTCGCCCAGGTGATGGCCGTGTCGTCGGTCCACTTGCCGCGGACGTAGCCGTGCGGGACCTTCGGTGTTGCGTGTGCCGCCGACGTGTTGCATCGCCAAGCCGCCCTGGTATCGCGGTAGAGCACCGCTGACCAGGTGTTTTCATCGTGACCCGAACGGACTCGCAGCCGCCGCCGACGGGCTCGCTTCAACGAAGGCCGAGCTCGGCCCTGACAGTGGCGACGAACCGGTCCGGGTGGAAGCGCTCGGGATCGGTCAGACCAGGTGCTCTGCGAGGTGCCGCAGCTTGTCGTAGCTTTCGCTGTCTGGCGGGGCGGTGAAGACGGTCAGCAGTTGGGATTGGTCGGGGTCGAGCAAGATTTGGCCGTGCAGGTCGAGGGTGCCGAGCCGCGGGTGTTCGATGCGTTTGGGTGCGCAGTACGGGCCGGAGACCGCGTGTTCGCTCCAGATCTGCGCGAATTCCGGGCTGGTGCGTCGCAGCGTGTCGACGAGAGCGTGCACGCGAGGGTCGGTGAAGCCGCGGTCCTGCGCTCCGCGCAATTGCGCCACGATGGTGCGGCCGTGCCGGGCGTGGTCGCGCTCGGGGAAAAGGGCGCGTTCGGCGAGGTTGGTGAACCACCGGTAAGCCAGGGCGCGGTGCGGGCCGGTGTAGGCGGTCTGGTCGCCCAGTAGCTCTGTGGCGAGGGGATTCTGGGCGAGGGTCTCGCCGAGCTGATTGAAGATCACTGCCGGGGTGTCACGCATGCGTTCGAAGATCGCCGACATTCCGGGGTTGACGCGGTCGGTCCGCGCGATACGTTGCGGCGGTGGATAGCCGGCCAGGTGAAAGAGGTGATCGCGCTGCTGCGGGTCCAGGCGCAGCGCGCGGGCGATGGCGGCGAGCATCTGTTCGGAGGGGCGGGGCCCGCGCTGCTGCTCGATGCGGCTGTAGTAGTCGGTGGACATGTTGCTCAGGTCGGCGACCTCCTCGCGACGCAGCCCGACGGTACGTCGGCGGCGGGTGCGCGGCAGCCCGACGTCCTCGGGCTGGATGGCCTCGCGCCGGGTGCGCAGGAAGTCGGCGAGTTCGGCACGGTTCATGCGCTCACTCCAATGTGGACGGAAGGTGACCGGCATCACCGGATCACCTGTCCCTGGATGCGACATCGGGATCGCGTAACGCTGGCAGCATGGAGATCAGCGAGATCAGTTTCCCTGCCCCGGCCCACTGGATCGACGGCCGGGCAGCGCCCGTCGACGGCCCGGTCATCGACGTGGTCAACCCCGCCAACGGCACCGTTGTCGCCACCGTTCCGAACGGGACGGCAGCCGATGTCGACCGAGCCGTAGTGGCCGCGACCGCGGCGTTCCCCGGCTGGGCGGCGACGCCCCCGGCCGAGCGAGCCGCCGTGCTGCGACGCCTCGCGGCGGTTCTCGGCGCGCGCGGCAAGGAGATCGCTGCGGCGATGACCTTGGAGATGGGCGCACCGATCGCCTTCACCCGCGAAGCGGCCGTCGGCCTGCCACCGCTGAGCATCGCGGCCTTCGCCACGGTCGCCGAGGAGTTCCCGTGGACGGAGCAGGTCGCGAACTCGCTGATCGTGCGGGAGCCGATCGGCGTGGTCGGCGCGATCGTGCCGTGGAACTTCCCGATCCAGCAGATCGTGACCAAGGTGGTTCCGGCTCTGCTGGCGGGCAACAGCGTGATCCTCAAGCCCTCCGAGGTCGCGCCGCTGGCGGCGCGGATCTTCGCGGAAGCGGCGGCCGAGGCCGGACTTCCGGCCGGAGTACTCAACGTGGTGCACGGCACCGGCGAGACCGTGGGCGAGGCGATCGCGGCGCACCCCGGCATCGACATGGTCTCGTTCACCGGATCCACCCGTGCGGGAAAGCGCGTCTCGGCGGTCGCCGCCGGGACTGTCAAGCGGGTCGCGCTGGAACTGGGCGGCAAGTCCGCCAACATCATCCTGCCGGACGCCGATCTGCCGACTGCGGTCGCGAAAGGGCTGGCGGGTGCCTGGGTCAACGCCGGACAGATCTGTGGCGCCTACACGCGGATGCTCGTCCCGGCCGACCAGCAGGATCGTGTCGTCGAACTGCTGCGCGAGGCGGCGGACCGGTACACGGTGGGTGATCCGGCCGACGAGGGCACGACGCTCGGCCCGCTCGCCTCGGAGGTCGCGCGCGAGCGGGTCGCCGCATACATCGACAAGGGTGTCGCCGAAGGCGCCAGGCTCGTCTACGGTGGCCCCGGCCGACCGGACGGGCTTGCCACTGGTGCGTATGTCAGGCCCACCATCTTCGCCGACGTCGACCCCGACTCGGTGATCGCCCAGGAGGAGATCTTCGGACCCGTACTCGCTGTCATCCCGTACGTCGACGACGAGGACGCGGTGCGGATCGCGAACAACTCGGTCTACGGGCTCAACGGCGCCGTCTTCGGCGAGAGCGAGCACGCGGTGGCGATCGCCATGCGGATGCGCGCCGGGCAGGTCGACGTCAATGGCGGCCAGTTCAACCCCTTCGCCCCGTTCGGCGGATACAAGCAGTCCGGCAACGGCCGCGAATACGGACGCCAGGGCCTGGAGGAGTTCCTGGAGACCAAGGCCATCCAGCGCTGAACCGGCTGACGCGGCGGGTCGCGCCCGGCCCGCCGCGCACGGATGAGTGAGCAGGGCCTTGTTACTGCTCGGCGTCGGTGAAATCGAGTCGCTCCAATGAGTAGGGCAGCCGTTCGGCGTCGCGCGCCTGGATGCCGTCGAACACGAGCGCCAGGTAGCGGCGCCACAGTTGCGGCTCGGCGGGCGCGACAGGCGCCGCCGTCTGATGCACCCCGGCCAGCAGCAGCACAATGTCCGCACCGGTGATCTCCGTGCGGATCGCGCCCGCGCGCCGGGCCCGGTCCACCAGCGCCTCGACGACCGCGCACAGGTGGTCGATGCCTGCGCGCACGCTGGCCTGCTGGAGCGACGGTCGCCCGACGACTTCGCACAGTCCGCGATTGCCCGCCAGGCGTTCGACGCCGTGCGTCATGAACTCGCGCAGGGCAGCCGCCGGGTCCGGGGCCGTCGAGAGCCCGGCCGCGGTGCCGACGAGGTCGTCGATGATCTCGCCCATGATCGCGCCGATCAGGTCTTCCTTGGTGGGGAAGTGCCGGAAAACGGTGCCTTTGGCGATGCCCGCGCGCACCGCGATCTCGGCGATGGTCACGTCGGTGCCGTGCTCGGCGAAGGACTGCGCGGCGGCGGCCAGCAGCGCTCGCCGGTTGCGCAGGGCGTCGGTGCGCGGCGGGCGTGGGGTCGTTAAGGCGTCTTCCGTGCTCACGAGTGCAGCATACGCTGAAAATGACCGTCGAGTCACCTTCGTGCTAGGGTCAAGATGACCCGTTGGTCATGTTGGTTGGAGGAGTTGCGATGATCATCACCGTGCTCGGCGCGAACGGTCAGACGGGCGTGGAGGTGGTCCGGCAGGTGATTGCGGCGGGCCACTCGGTGCATGCCGTCGTGCGCCGGGCCGAGTCGCTGCCGCCGCGACCCGGGCTGGAGGTTTTCGTCGGCGACGTCACCGATCCCGCCGTGATCGTCGAGGCTTCGCGGGGAGCGGACGCGATCGTCTCGGCCCTGGGATCGCTCAAGACGCCCCTGATGACGCCTGCGGTGCGAGCGGTGATCGAGGCTTCCGCGTCGACTGGCGTCACGCGGTTCGTCCTCATGTCGGCGTACGCGGTGCTGCGGGACCGACTGCGGCCGAGCCTGAAACTCGCGTCCCGTTTAGGCATGAAGATGGCGATCGAGGACAAGACCGCCAGCGAGACGCTGCTGCGGAGCAGCGACCTGAACTGGACCATCGCCTACGGGTCAACCCTGACCGACCGCCCGGGAACGGGCCGGGTGCGCGAGGTCACGCCGACCGAGCGGCTCGGCCTGCGGCATCGGATCTCCCGCTCCGATTCCGCGGCCTGGATGCTCAAGTCCGTGTGCCGCAAGGAGTACTTCCGGGCCGGCGTCGTCCTAGCACAGAGGTGATCATCGTGAAGACAACACCAGGACCCAACGCCCGCGCCGTGGACCAGATCCTGCGGCGGCTACGGAAAATGCCCGTACCCCGCAACGACTACGTGATCGAACGCGGGCTGCGCACGCCCACCCGGGACGGCGCCGTGCTGCTGGGCGATCTCTATTCCCCCGCGAACCACGACGCCCGCACCGCCACGATCCTGATCCGGACACCCTACGGTCGAGGGCTGCCGGTCGAAGCGCTGTGGGGCCGTACGTTCGCGGCGCGCGGCTACCACGTGCTGCTGCAGAGCGTGCGCGGCACTTTCGGCTCGACCGGGACTTTCCGGCCCATGGCGCAGGAGGCCGACGACGCTCAGGACACCGTCGCCTGGCTGCGGCAACAGCCGTGGTTCAACGGGAACCTGGCGACGATGGGCATGTCCTACGTCGCCTTCACGCAGTGGGCGCTGCTCATCGACCCGCCGCCGGAGCTGCGCGCCAGCGTGATGGTCGCGGGCCCGCACGACTTCGGTGCGTCCATCTGGGACAGTGGCGCGTTCGGGCTGGAGACCTATCTGGGCTGGAGCGACGGCAACAGCATCCCCTACGAGCAGCGACCTGGCCTGGTGGGGCAACTGTTCGGCAACCGGCGCTCGGGTCAACGCCAGCAGGCCGCCTTCGCCGGCCTGCCCCTGGCAACGGCAGGCGAATCGCTCCTTGAGGGCAGGGCCCCGTGGTACCGGGAATGGCTGGACCGCCCGGATCTGGCCGACCCGTACTGGCAGCCGTACGACCACTCCCAAGCCCTGCAACGGATCCAGACGCCGACGCTGCTGGTGGGCGGCTGGCAGGACGTGTTCGTCGGACAGACCGTCGCGCAGTACGAGGCGCTGCGTGCCCGAGGGGTCGAGGTCGCGATGACACTCGGCCCGTGGACGCACGTCGCGCACGTTCTCAAGGGCTCGGCCGTCATCGACAACGAGGCCCTCGACTGGCTCGACACGCATCTCGGCCATCCGGGCGCGCGTCAACGGACCGAACCGGTGCGCACCTTCGTCACCGGCGCCGACACCTGGCACACCGCCCCGACCTGGCCGCCGAAGAACACCGAGACCGAGTGGTACCCGACCACTGACGGCGCGCTCGCCACGACCGCACCGACGGGTGGGCGCTCGACCTTCCGCTACGACCCGGCCGATCCGACCCCCTCGGTCGGCGGCAGGCGGTTGAGTTCCGACGCGGGCGCACAGGACAACCGAACGCTGGAGGCCCGTCCCGACGTGCTGACGTTCACCACGCCCGCGATCACCGACGCCGTCGAATTCGAGGGCTTTCCCGTCATCGAGGCGACCGTGAGCGTGGACAACCCGCATGCCGACCTCTTCGTCCGGTTGTGCGACCTCGACGCCAAAGGCCGCTCGCGCAACCTCGCGGACGTACTGGTCCGGCTCGACCCCGAAGCCGCACCCGATGAGCCGCAGCGCGTGACCGCGCGACTGAACCCCTGTGCCCACCGCCTGCTGCCCGGACATCGTCTCCGGCTCCAGGTTTCCGGCGGCGCACATCCGCAGTACGCCCGCAATCTCGGTACCGGAGAACCGGCCGCCACCGGGACCGGCCTGAAGGCATCCGTGCACACCCTGCACCACGGCAGCACCCGGCTGATCCTGCCCGTCACCTCCACCCGATGACCCTCCCGAACAGGAACTGGACATGAGCGACACACTCAGCGGATCCGTGGCCGTCGTGGCGGGCGGCGCACGCGGGATCGGGCGAGCCTGCGCCCTGCGACTCGCCGACCTCGGCGCCACCGTCGCGGTCATCGACCGCAAGCTCGACGCGGCGGCGGAGTACGGCGAACAGTTGACCGCCTCCTCGATCGAGGAGGAACTGACCGACCGCGCCGGAACAGGGCTGGGCATCCAGGCGGATCTGACCGACCCGGAAGCCACCAACCTGGCGATCGAGCAGGTGCTCGACCGCTTCGGGCGGCTGGACATCCTGGTCGTGACGGCGGGCGGAGCGATCACCCCGGCCGAGCGCAGCGCCGCGAGCATCACGCCCGACGCCGATCTGACCACGATCGTGGACATCAACATGCGCACCGTCGTCAATTGCTGCCGCGCCGCGGTGCCACCGATGCGTGCCTCCGGCGGCGGCGCCATCGTCACCATGGCCAGCCAGTCGGCCCTCTGGGTCACTCCCGACGGATCGCTTGCCGCGTATGGCATGTCGAAGGCGGCGGTCGTGCAGTACAGCCGCTACCTCGCGGCGGAGGTCGGCCCCTGGGGAATCCGGGTCAACTCCGTCGCCCCCGGCGTGATCCGCACCGCGCGGCTGCTGCGCCAGCAGGCCGCGGTGCTGGGCAGCGACGCCGCCGCGAAGGCGATCCCGCTGCGCAGGCTCGGCGAGCCCTCGGACATCGCCGACGCGGTCCAGTACCTGACGACCCCGCTGTCCGCCTACGTCACCGGCCAGGTACTCGCCGTCGACGGCGGCTCCACAATGCACTGAACGGACGGTGAGAAGAGAGATGAGTGAGCAGACGCTCTCCGCCCGGCTCGCGGAGTGGACCACCGCGCTCACCTACGAGCAGCTGTCAACTCGCGCCGTCGACATGGCGAAACTCCTGATCCTGGACCAGTTGGGCCTGCAACTGCGCGGGGCAGGACTGCCGCACCTCCAACCCGTGCGGGAACTGGTCGAGCGGATGAAGGCGGCGCCCGAGGCCACGCCGGTCCTCTCTGCGCGCCGCACGGTCGCCCCCTATGCCGCGCTGGTCAACGGAACCCTGGCCGCCGGCATCGAATTCGACGACGTGCACATGTATGCCGCGCACACCGGTTCCACCATCGTCCCCACCGCGCTTGCCTTCGGCGAGAGCATCGCCGCCCCGGGCCGCGAGGTGATCACGGCCGTGGTCGCCGGAGTGCAGGTGATGGCGCTACTCGGCGCCACCACCGTGACCGACCTGGTGCGCACCGGCTGGCACGCCTCGAAGATCCTGGGCACCTTCGGCGCCGCCGCGACCGCGGGCCGACTCCTCGGCCTGACCTCCGGCCAGCTCACCCACGCCATCGGCATCGCCGGTAGCGAAGCGGCCGGAACCATGGAATACGAGCGCAGTGGCGGCGAGGTCAAACGGATGCATGCCGGCGCGGCGGCGCGCAGCGGTTCCCAGGCCGCCCTGCTCGCCCAGGCGGGGCTGACCGGACCAGCCGCCGTGATCGAGGGACAACGCGGCGTGCTCCGTCTACTGTCCACCACTCTCGACGTCGCGGGGCTCGACGATCTGTGGGACCACTTCCACATCGTCGACACCGTCTTCCGTCTCTATCCGACGATCGGATCGGCCGCGCCCGCCATCGAAGCCGTGCGTCACCTCCAGGACGAAAACGACCTGTCCTGGCGCGACATCACCGAGATCAAGCTCGGTCTGCCCGAGATCGCGGTCGGCCACGGAGCCGCCATCACCCGCCCGACCGACGCGGTCACCGCCCAGTTCAGCACCGCGTTCAGCATCGCGCTGCGACTCGTGCGCGGTGAGAACCGTCCGCAGGAATACCTCGACCCGACACTGTGGACAGACCCCGATCTGCTTTCGTTCGTCGACAAGGTGATCCCCTATCCGACGACGTTCGCCCCCGGCATGCCCGCACTGCTCAGCTGCCGGATCGACATCACCCTCAAGGACGGCCGCGTCCTGTCCCGCACGCAAGCCGGGGCGCGCGGCTACCCGAACCACCCCGACACCAGGGACAGCGACATCGAGGCCAAATTCCTCGACAACGTCGACGGCGTCATCGCGCCCGCAACCGCGCGGCGCATCATCGACCACGTCGCCACGCTCGAAGAACTCGCCGACGTCACCGACCTGATGAGCGTGACCGCGAAACCACCCCGAGGAGACCATCCGTGACGCGCCTGCCCGCCCCCGACACCGTCCCCGAGGATCTCCGCGAATTCCTCGCACAGTTCCCGCCGGACGAGATGTTCACCATGCTGACCCACTCGCCGACCACCGTGCGGCCGTTCATCGGACTGGCCCAGGCGCTCTACACCTCCCTGGACCTGCCGGTCCGCGACCGCGAACTGGCCATCCTCACCCTGGCCGACGCGGTCGGCGGCGAGTTCGTTTTCGCCCAGCACGTACCGATCTCCGCGCAGGCGGGCATCGATGACACGGCGCGCCAAGCCATCCGCGCCCATGATCACCACAACGCGGTGCTGACCGACCGCGACCGCGCCATCGTCGCCTTCACCACCGAACTGACGACCGCGCGGCCAGTCTCCGATGCCGCTTTCGCCGCGCTGCGCCGATACCTGTCCGACCGTGAGGTCGTCGAACTGCTGCACGTGTGCGGCTACTACTGGACGCTCAGCCGTCTGTGCACGGTCCTGGAAGTGAACCTCACCCGGCTCTACGCCGACGTGACCGTCGAAGGATTCAACGACGGAGACCGCAACACGTGATCGCATGCAGTCGGTCGCATATGTGGTCCTCCCCTTGCCAGAACTAGGCGGAACGAGAGGTGGCTTCCCACTCCGACCACGTGTGCAGCCGCTGCTGGTACACACCCTGGGCGATGTCATAGGCGCCACCGGAAAGCAGCAGCCGCAGCGGCGGGTTCTCCGCGTCCACGGCGGCGAATACGGCCGCGGTGGTCGCGTCGGGCCCGGGCGCCTGGTAGCCGGCCCGCCCCTGGGCCCTGGCCTCGCGCATCGGCTGATAAGAACACCTGCGCGTCGCCGCGGAGACGATCGAGCTCGCGATCACAACAACGCAGTCGCCTGTTGTCCGGCTGCGATCAGCGATCACCGCACTCGCGCGGTTCCTCGGCGAGCGGCCGGGAGTATGCGCCGGCCTGCTGTCCTTCGCCGGAACGGTCCTGGCCGCGAAGGACGCGGCGCTCGCCACACCACTTCGCACACTTCTCGACGAGGGCGCCGCCACGGGCCACTTCACGATCAGCGATTCCGGTGATGCCGCGAATGCCATCCTCGGGGCCGTGCTGATCACGACGCTCACTCGCTGGGAAGGTGGCCGCGACACTGACGATCCCAAGTTTCACCGGGCTCTGACCGACCAACTCCTCAGGAGCGTCCTACGCGTCAACGGCTGAAGTCACTCCCTGGTATCCGCCAGCTGTCCCGCCATGTCACCGGGCCGTCTTGCCACCGTTGACGGCGACGATCTGACCGGTGATGAACCTGGCTTGGTCAGAAGTGAGAAACTGGATCACCTCGGCGATCTCGTCGACGTGGCCGAGGCGGCCCATGGGGACGTCGGCGGCCAGGGCCGCGGTCGTATCTGGACTGCCTGCGAAGGCGGCCAGGCCCGCCGTGGCCACCGGGCCGGGTGCCACCGCGTTGACCCGGATGCCTTCGGCCGCGACCTCAAGGGCAGCGGACCGGGTGAATCCGTTCACCGCGTGCTTGCTGGCCACATACAGGCCCGCGCCCGCGCCGCCGCGCTCACCGAAGGTCGAGGAGAGGTTGACGATGCTGCCGCGTCCCTGCTCGATCATCACGCGCAGTTCGTGCTTGAGGCAGAACAGCAGGCCGCGGACGTTGGTATCGAACACGGTGTCGTATGCCTGCTCGGTCTGGTTTGCCAGCGGGCCGCTGCCGCCGGTGAAGCCCGCGTTGTTGACGGCCGCGTCGAGCCTGCCGAAGATCGTGACGGTGCCCCTGACCAGTGCGCGAACCTCCTCCTCGATGGTGACGTCGGCATGGATGTACTCGGCGTTGCCGCCCAGTTCCCGGAGTTCGGCGACCAGCGCTCTGCCTTCCTCGTCACGCCGCCCGGAAACGACGACGGACGCGCCGTCGTGGGCGAACGCGGTCGCCGTTGCCCTACCAATGCCGGCAAGAGCTCCAGTGATCAGCACAACCTGGTCATTCATCAGACCGCTGCCTTTCCACGGGACGGATTACCGAGTGCCACGAACGCGAGCAGAGACGCGGCGACGCCCAGCCGGCCGCGCACGCCTTCGACGGATGGGCATCACGGTGCCGATGATTCGAGCACCATGATCGGGATTTCTCGGCTTGTTGTGGCGCGATACTCCGGAAAATGGGGCCATCGCGATTCGGCCAGTTTCCACGCTTCGGTCTTTTCTTCGCCGAAGACCTCGCGGGCGCGCAGGCGGTACACCTTGGCGCCGTCCTGGAGCCGCACGTCGGGATGGGCGATCAGATTGTGGTACCAGGCCGGGTGGTTCGGCGCGCCCCCGGCGGAGGCGACGGCGAGATACGTGCCGTCGCGCTCGATCCGCATCACCGGGGTTTTGCGGATCTTGCCGCTGGTGGCCCCGGTCGTGGTCAGGATGACAACCGGGCGTCCTTCCAGCGTTCCGCCTTCCCGTCCGTCGGTGGCTTCGTAGCTGGCCACCTGGATTCGTACGCGTTCGCTCGGGCTCGGCACGTATTCCTGGGCGGTCTGCTCGTCGGGGTTCACCCGGCCACCAGGTCGAACTCGTTGCCTTCGGGGTCACGGAAGGTGGTCCAGCGCGCACCATCTCGTTCGATGTCGGCCACCCGGGTGGCGCCCAGGGACAGCAGGCGGTCGGATTCCGCGCCGAACTCGGTGCTGATCAGGTCCAGGTGCAGCCGGTTCTTGACCGTCTTGGTTTCGGGAACCTGGTGGAACGTCAGCGGTAGATCCTGGGTCGACGCGTCGGCGCCGATCGCGGCGAACTCGGCGGTCGCTTGTGGACTGACCTGCCGGTCGAGGACGTCGGCCCAGAACTGGGCCAGTTTGGCTGCGTCGGCGCAGTCGATGCTGAGGCCGAGCACGGAGTTGGTCATGGTGCGTTCCCTACGGTTGAAGGTGGCGTCAGATCTGGGCCATGCCGCCGTCGACGGCCAGGTCGATGCCGGTCACGAAGCTGCTCTCGTCGGACGCCAGGAAATAGGCGGCGGCCGCGACTTCCTCGGGCTGGCCCATCCGTCCGAGCGGAATGACCGAGGCGAAGGCGGCCCGGATGGCATCGGCGCCCTCTTTGGTGTCCGCCTGGCCGTCCATGATCGGCGTGTCGATCGGGCCGGGGCTCAGGGTGTTGAACCGGATGCCGCGGTCCTGGAACTCCTGGGTCCAGGTGCGGGTGTAGGAACGGATCGCCGCCTTGGTCGCGCTGTAGGTGCTGTAGCCGTTGAGGCCCTTGTAGCCTGCTATTGAGCCGACCAGGATGATTGACCCACCCTGACGCATCAGGGGTAGCGCCTTCTGCGCGGTGAACAGCGTCGCCCTGGCGTTGAGGTCGAAGGTCTTGTCGAAGTTGTCCTCGGTGACCTTCCCGAACTCTTCCGGCTCGACGCGACCAGAGTTGGCCACCAGGATGTCCAGCATTCCCTTGTCCGCCTTGACTGTCTCGAAGAGACGGTCAAGGTCGGTGATGCTGGTGGCGTCGCCGCGCACTGCGGTCACACCGTCGCCGATCAGGGCCTTCGCCTTGTCCAGCTCGGATTGCCGCCGACCGGTGATGAAGACGTGCGCGCCCTCTTTCACGAACCGTTGGGTGATGGCCAGGCCGATCCCGCTCGTCCCGCCGGTGACCACGGCAACTTTTCCATGCAGTCCAGACATGTCCGTTCGGCCTTCTTCGTCGTCGTTGTCGGTCGGATGACCTGACAACGACACTGCCGCCACGATGGCGGGGCGACATCGCACGGCCGTGCGATGTCTAGTTCGCGGCGTGCTCGGCGACCACGCGGGCGAGTTCGAGGCGGGAGTTCACGCCCAGCTTGGTGAAGGCGTGGCGCAGGTGGCTGTTGACCGTGTGCGGCGAGACGAACAGCCGCTCCGCTGTCTCGCGGTTGGTGAGTCCGGTGGTGATGAGGTGGACCACGGACAGTTCGGAGTCGGTGAGCGCGGCCCATCCGGTGTTCGGTCGCGTGCTGGTCACCAGCCTGCGACGGACCCCGTTGGCGCGCAGCCGCCCGCGCACCCGACCGGCGTCCCAGCTCGCACCCGCTTCGGAGTACCCGACAAGTGCGCGACCGAGCGTATCCACGCCCGCCGCGGACTCGCCCCGGTCGAGTTGCTCGACACCCAGGTCCTCCAACGCCGACGCGCGAGCCATCGGGCGCGGCACCGCCTCGAACAGCCGGCATGCCTCGGCGAGCAGCGTGACGTCCGCGTCGAGCAGGCCGCGGGCGTGCGCGGCCGCCGCGCGGATCGAGCCGATCCCCGGGTTGCGGCGTGCCCGTTCCTCCGCCGAATCGACCGCGTCGGCGGCCAGTCGCCGGTCGCCTGCGGCCAGCGCGATCCGGACGAGTTGCGGGTCGTCGGTGACGTCCATCGGGTGGAGCGGGGTGATACGCCCTGCTGAGCCGGGTCCGGCGGCATCGAGCGCGGCGCGCGCATCGGCCGGTTTGCCCTCGGCCATCGCGGCGAGCGCGAGCAGCCAGCCGCCGTGCGCCCGGTTGGCGGGTGTGCCCGTTGCCACCATCGCCCGAGCCAGCGCCGCCGTCTCGCGCCGCTGCCGGACGTCGCCGGTGTGGATCGCGACCCGGCCGAGCGCGACGACGCCCGCCGCGTACAGCGCACCCACGACCGGAGTGTCGCCGGTCGCGTCGAAGCGGCCCTCCAGCGCGGCTGCCGCGTCGGCGAGGCGCCCCATCTGGAACAGCTGCCTGCCGCGCCAGGTCTCGAAGAAGTCGAGGGCGAACGCCTGCCGCTCCCGGTTCGCGGCGGCGATCCCCGTCGAGATCAGCTCAAGTGACTCGTCGAAGCGGTCGAGCACGGCGAGCAGTTCGCTGCGCCACTGGCGCGCGACCCACTCTCGGGTCTCCTCCCCCGGGCCGAATCCGTCGCGCATCGCCTGTTCGTGGACCGCGAGCGCGTCCGCGAAATCGCCATCGACATAACGCAGCACGCCCTCGGACTGCCGCAGGATCGAGCGGGCCGCCAGATCTCCCGCGCGTTCGACCGTCGGCCGAGCCAACTGGATCTGCTCGGCCGCCTCGCTCGGCCGGCCGGCCTGGACCAGGTTGTATGCCAGCCGTGCCAGATGCTGGGCACGATCCTCATCGGACAGATCGCGCAGCGCCAGCGCTCGGCGTCCCGCGTCCGCGCGGACGTCCGGGGAGAGGGCGAACATGCTGGCCAGGCTGAGGAACACGGCCGCCTCCTCGGCCACCGGAACGACATCGCGCAGATGCTCGCGCGCGAACGCTTCGGCGTCGTCGGTCTTGCCCGCGGCGTGCAGCAGCACGGTGGTGGTCGCGACCAACGGACCGGCGGCGCTGTGCCCGGCCGGAATCAGGGCCAGCGCGTGGCAGCTCAGTTCGGCGGCCGCGGCCGGATCGCGCTGGCCGAGCGCGTCGGCGGCGTCCTTGAGCAGGCTGACCGCGATCTCGTCGCCGGGCGCGGCGCTGGTGGCCAGCTGCGCGGCGACCTCGACCGGGACCGCCCCACCCGCGAGCAGCACATCGACGGCCTGCCGGTCCAGCGCCCGGCGCGCCGACACCGTAGTGCTGTCCCGGACGGCTTCGCGAATGATGTCGTGCCGAAAACTCAGCCGGTCGGCGCCTTCGGTGAAGACACCTGCCTCGATCAGTTGCTCGACCGGGACGAGCAGGGATGCGGCCGGAGCGCCCAGCATCGAGGCCAGTTCCCCGATGGTGAAACTACGAGCGAGCGACGCCGCGGCGACGGCGAGCTGGCGGGCCGATTCGGACAGGCGAGCGAGCCGGTGCCGCATGCCCGCGGCAACACGTTTGGGCAGTCGCGCCTCCACCAGCGTCGCTGCCCCGTCCTCGATCCGGACGAGCCGTTCCTCACGCAGTCCGCGCAGCAGCTCGACGAGGAAGAACGGGTTACCGGCAGCGTCCGCCGCCAGGTCGAGCAGGGCCTGGTCGGGCCGGGCCGCCATCACCTCCGAGGCGAGCTCCGCGACCGCGCCCGGTGTGAGCGGCTCCAGGGTGATGCGTCGGGCCCCCTGCGCCACCAGCTGCTCGACCACGTCGGCCAGCGCACTGCCGGGCTGCACCGGACGAGCGGCGAGGATCCAGGCGACCGGGACCGACGCGAGCCGGGTCGGCAACGCCCGCAGCGCGGCCAGGGTGCCGTTGTCCGCCCACTGGAGGTCGTCGAGGCACACCGCCAGCGGCGCCAGCGCCGCCGCACCCTCCAGCAGCGTCTCCAGATCCTGCATCAGCCAGTACCGCTGTTCGGGACCGCCGCGGGTGGCGGGCAGCGCGGAGCGTGGCAGCAACGGCGCGGGTCCGTCGAACAGTGCGCGCAGCAGCGGCGCCAGCTCGACGACGGCCTCGGCCGGGTCGGCATCACCAACGCCCACCCGTACCGACCGGGTGCCTGCCATCCGCACCGCCTCGGCCAGCAGGCGACTCTTCCCGATCCCCGGGCTGCCCTCGATCACCACGACCACGCCCGTCCCCGAGCGCAGCGAACCCAGCGCGTCGCTCAGCACGGTCAGTTCCGGGTCTCGACCGTGCAGCGCCGTTGTCACCGTCGGCGTCCCTGCCATGACGAGAGCCTGGCACGTTCGTCCCCGGCTGACACTCCGGCCAGAGGAGATCGCACGTTCATGCGGTGCCCGAGGTTCGGCGCGGTGCGACGCTCGGCGCCATGACCAGTACTCAGCGGAATTTGACCGGCCGGACGGCCCTTGTCACCGGCGCCACCTCCGGCATCGGGCGTGCAGCCGCTATCCAGTTGGCCCGCGAGGGCGCGGATGTCATCGTGCACGGCCGCGATGCGCGGCGGGGCGAGCAGGTCGTCGCCGACATCGCACGAGAGGGTGGAAAGGCCCGGTTCATCGCGGCCGACCTGGCCGACCCGGCCGAGATCCGCCGCCTCGCCGACGAAGCGGGCGAGGTCGACGTGCTCGTCAACAACGCAGGCTTCTCCTGGTTCGGCCCCACCGCCGACCTGGACGTCGCCACCTACGACGCGCTGTTCGACAGCAATGTGCGGGCGCCCTACTTCCTGGTCGCCGCGCTCGCGCCCCGGATGGCGGCCAACGGCGGCGGCAGCATCATCAACGTCGCCAGCATGGTCGCCACCATCGGCATGGCAGGCGCCGCGGCCTACGGCGGCACCAAGGCGACGCTCACCGCGATGACCCGCGCGTGGGCGGCCGAATTCAGCCCACGCGGTGTGCGGGTCAACGCCATCGCGCCCGGCCCGGTGTTCACCGCGGCCGACCCGGAACGCATCGAAGCGCTCGGCGCCACCACTCCGCTCGGCCGGGCGGCCCAAGCCGACGAGATCGCCCAGGTGATCACGTTCCTGGCCTCGCCCGCGTCGGCCTACGTCACCGGGGCCACGGTCGCTGCCGACGGCGGCCGCACCGCGATCTGAACTTCTTGTTGACACGAAAGGCAATGATGACCTCCTACACGCACGACACCGTCCCGACCGAATTCGTCGAGGCGAACGGCATCCGCTTCGCCTACCGCCGCTTCGGCGCGAAGACCGGTGTTCCGCTGGTCTTCTTCCAGCACTTCATGGGCAATCTCGACGACCACGACCCGGCGCTGACCGACGCGTTCGCCCTCGACCGCGAGGTCATCCTGTTCAACAACGCCGGTATCGCCTCCTCCACGGGGACCACTCCGGACACCATCGAGCAGACCGCGCGCGACGCCGAGGCATTCATCGACGCCGTCGGACTGGGCACCGTCGACCTGCTGGGCCACTCCATGGGCGGCCTGGTCGCCCAACAGGTGGCGCTCGACCGTCCCGCGCTCGTGCGCCGCCTCGTCCTGGTCGGCACCGGGCCACGCGGCGGTGAGGGGATCGGTGCCGCTCCGCCGGAAACCAGGGCGCTGTTCTTCACGACCTATGAACATCAGGAGGAGATGTGGCTGCCGATCCTGTTCTCCCCCACTGAGACCAGCCAGGCCGCGGGCCGCGCGTTCCTGTCCCGCATCATGTCCCGCAAAGACCGCGACGCCGGAGTCGCGACCGAGACGGTTGCCGCGCAGACCGCCGCGATCGCCGCCTACGGCGCGGACAAGGACCCGACCTACGCCCACCTCAAGGGACTGGTGCAGCCGACCCTGGTCGTCAACGGCAACAATGACATCATCATCCCGACCATCAATTCCTATCTGCTCCAGCAGCATGCCCCCGACGCACAGCTCATCCTCTACCCCGACGCCAACCATGGCGCCCATTTCCAGTACCCCGAGCTGTTCGTCAAGCACACCAAGCTGTTCCTCGACACCGAGGGTCATCGCGGCTCGATCCGGAACACCGGATGACCGTGCCCGGCCCGTAGTGCCTGGCGTACCAGCGGATTCACCCTGGCCTGCCTGCGCATCCGGGCAACCACTGTCGCGCCCTGCTCGCCGTCGACTTCGACCGCCGCGAACGTCTCGGTGCGCCGTCCTCGGCGCAGCCGAACCACGCCGGTCGAGCGCAGGTCCTTGACCCATCCCGTCTCGCCGAATATCGACACCAGCCAGTCCTGTCCGTCGAGCCGGAACAGCTCCACCGGAATGGTTCGACGACCTTCCAAGAGCCGCAGTGATCCCACTGGGACGCCCAGATCCACCAGTCGAGTCAGCATCGCCGACACCCGTCGCACGGCCCACGATGGCCTCGTATAAGTGGCCGTCATAGCTAGCGTGCAGGTGGTGGTGACGTCACCAGTCTCAGCTCTGGGCGGCGCAGCACGACCATGTTCGCGATGTAGCTGAGCGCGGCCTGGTCGTCCTGGTTCAACGTGGTCAATCGGAGTTTGATCAAGCCACGATCCGGATGCGAGTGTGACGGTCGTACCTCGATCACCTCGCACTCGACGCGTAGTTCGTCGCCGGGGCGCACCGGTCGTGGCCAGCGAAATCCATCGGCGCCGGCACCGATGTAGCCGCCGGCCGGTTTGAGTCCGGTCTCCATCAACAGCCGCATTGACACCGCGGCGGTATACCAGCCGCTGGCGGTCAGCTCACCGAAAAAAGACTCGCGAGCCGCCGCATCATCGAGGTGAAAGGGCTGCGGATCGAACTCGGCGGCGAACGCGACGATCCGTCCCTCTTCGATGCGCAGCCGGCCGGAGTTGAACGTCTGTCCCACCGCGAAATCTTCAAGGTAGCGTTCGCTCACCTGATTCACCGCGTCCTCCTCGCCAGGACGACCTTGCCGAACGGTCGATCCTCGATCAGATGGCGCAAGGCCGCACCGGCCTCGCTGAAGGAATAGACCCGGTCGACGATGGGCGCGATCGCGCCGCTCGCAATCAGCGGAAGGATTTCCTGCCACGCCACCGCGATCGTGGTTGGTGACTGGCCGAACAGCGAAAAGCCGACCATCCGCGCGCGTTTCCAGATCAGGTCGGTCACGTCGATCGTCGTTGTCGTCCCGGCGGAGTAGCCCAACGTGATCAGGACACCTCCGGTGCCGAGGCTGCTCAGCGCCGCACCGGTCACCGCGCCACCGATGCTCTCGACCACCACATCAACGCCCTTGCCACCTGTTATCCGGTGGACTCCGTCGGCGAGCCCTTCGGCGCTCAGGTCGACCACGTTGTTCAAGCCGAGTTCGCGCGCCCTGGCGGCCTTCGATGTACTACCCGCGGTTGACATGACCGTGCCAGCACCGTGCGCTCGTGCGAGCTGGTAGGTCGCGTTCCCGACCGAGCCGCCGATCCCCGGAGCCAATACCGTCATGCCCCGCTTGAATCCGGCCGACGTCAACGCGACCTGCGCCGTCAGATAGGCCACCGGAAGGCCGGCGGCGACGACGTCCTCGATCGCGTCCGGCACGAGAGTCAGATGTTCCGGTCTGACCAGCAGCCAGTCCTGCCACGTGCCAGGCTCACTCAAGCCGTAAGGCCCCGTGAACATCACGCGACTGCCAACCGCCAGACCGGATTCGCCAGCATCCTCGACGACACCGACCCCTTCGTTGCCAAGCACCAGCGGCGCCACGGCACGGGGATGGCCACCCGACAGAATCGTGTGGTCGAGGGGCGTGACACCCGCGGCCGTGACGCGAACCAGCACCCTGTCCTTGGCCGCGTGCGGCTTGGGCAAGTCCGTCTGCCGCAGTCCGCCGTAGCCCGCGAACGTCGTCGCTTCGATCGCCAGCATCGCCAGCCTCCTGAAAAGTTACCGATCTGTACCGCACGTTGCACGTTACGGACAGGTCTGTCACTATGTCAACAACGAGGTCGCAACGAGAGGAGCAGCGATGGAGGAGGTAGCCACGCCTCGGCGCGGCGCTCCGCGCAAAACTGACGCGAGCGCCCGTGAACGCATCCTCGCGACGGCGAACGAGTTGTTCTACCGTGAGGGCGTTCACACGACCGGGGTCGACACGGTGGTCGAGCGGTCCGGAGTGTCGAAAACGAGTCTCTATCGAGTGTTTCGCTCCAAGGACGAGCTGATCGCGGCCTTCGCCACGGAGCGGGATCGATCATTCTGGTCATGGTGGGATCGCACTGCGAAGCGCCACGCCGATGACCCACGAGCAGCGCTTGAGGCGCTGCTGTCCGGGCTCGCGAAGCTGATCGGACGCCCGGACTATCGGGGGTGCCCGTTCCTGAACCTGGCGACGGAGTTCCCTGACCCGGACCATCCCGGCCGGCTCGTTGCGCGGGCCAACAAGGAGGAAATGCGCACCAGGCTCGCCGATATCGTCGCCCAGCTCGGTGTCGCGGATCCCGAGCGCGTCGCGTCCCAGATGGCGATGCTCATGAACGGCGCGATGGTCACCGGGATCGTGGCAGTACCGGCAGACCTGAAGGACGAACTTGTTGACGCTGCCATGAAATTGTTGACCTGACGACGATTGGAGACAGTCATGCCGGCACGGGGAAGCGCGGAATGGCAGGGTGACGTCCCGACAGGGTCGGGCACCTTCACCGCTGGTGACTCGATCAGCGGCGGCTACACGTTCAAGTCGCGGTTCGAGGACGGCCCCGGATCCAACCCGGAGCAGTTGATCGCAGCAGCACACGCTGCCTGCTTTTCCATGGCCCTGTCCAACTCCCTGGCCCAGGCGGGCAATCCGGCCGACTCGGTACGGACCGACGCCACGGTGACGCTGCGACTGGTGGATGGCGCACCAACGATCACGAAGATCGCCCTGGCGACCGTCGGCCGGGTACCGGGGATCGACCAAGCTGCCTTTACCGAGCACGCCCTCGCCGCCAAGGCGGACTGTCCGGTGAGCAAGGCGCTCGCCGCGGTACCCGAGATCACGTTGGACGCGACGTTGGCGTCGTGACTTGCCGAGTGGACAAAAGGGTCTGCCATGCCTCGAATGCGGATGTTGACGCCCGATGACCGCGCGGCCCTGGCCGCACTGTCAACAAGAATGTCACCAGGCACCTCGTACGCACGGTTTCACGGCGTCGTGGGTGCGCTCACCACACCAACGCTCGACCGGCTACTTGACCTTGAGGAAGGCCGCCACGAGGCGGTGATCGCCGAGACCGATGAAGGGATCGTCGCGGTAGCCCGCTACGTGCGCGACGCGCCGGCTTCGGACTCGGCAGAGGCCGCCATCGTCGTCGCCGATGCATGGCAGCGCGCGGGCATCGGTCGCACGCTGATGCAGGAGCTGATGATCACCGCGTCGCAGGCCGGAATCCACCATTTCCGAGCGACGATGATGCTGGAGAATCACTCGGTACGCCAGTTCGTCACCGCGCTCGCGCCGAAGGCATCCAGGCACATCGTGGACGGCAAGCTCGTCGTGCTCATCGATCTCCCCGAGCCGTCTCCCGCCGACCCGCTTGTCGCTATGCGGTGGATTCGTGGATAGACGCTGTCGGATCCTGGGCGAGCCCCGCGTAGATCGTCGGCCGGTGGCGGCGCAGCCACCAGGCGTACCCGAGGCCGGCAAGAGCGGCGACGGCGATCAGCCAAGGCAGCGCGGTGACCACGGCGGAGGTGGTACCGGTGAGCACGGCGAAGTTCCGCACCGAGCACGGTGGCCGTGACCAGACCCGCGAGTCCGATGGCCGGCGCGAGCCCTCGGCGCAGGGTCGGATCTTCCTGGCGTTCTCCGAGGAGGCGCGGCGCACCCACGCCTCGGACCCGCGTCTGCGTGAGCTTGAGCCCGAACTTGAACTCGCCCGCCGGGAGCGGTTCGCGTCGCACGATGTTCCCGAGGACGGCGGCACGACCACGATGGCAGTGCCCGTTCTCGTCGAGGACACCCTGGTCGGCGTGATCGCAACGCTCGCATTCAGGACCACCGTGCGGGAACCGGATCGAGCGCTGGCGCGCAAGGCCCTGGCCCGGGCCGCTGCCGACCTGTCGACGCGCATTCGCAACGACGCGACCTAGCTCGGCGCCTTTCACTACATCTAGTGACCGGACTCTCACGCGCCCTCCTGAATAATCGATGATACCGTTAATCATCGATGATTTGGAGGGTAGGCATGTCCGACTCGCAACCACGCATCGCGCCCGTGCCGCTGGCGGACCGTACGGACGAGCAACGCGCCCTGCTCACGGCCGTCCTGGGCGACCGCGCGCCCAACCTGTTCACCACGGTCGTGCGACACCCCACGCTGTATCGCACCTGGCTTCCGTTCTGCATGGAGTTGCTGACGAACTCCGTGTTCCCGCCACGGGAACGGGAGCTGCTGATCATCAGGACCGCGTGGCTGTGCGGCAGCACCTACGAGCTCGGGCACCATCGCAGGCTCGGCACCGACGAGGGCCTGACCGAGGACGATCTCGCCGCGGTGACCGGCGAACCGTCGCCCGCATGGACGCCACGCGAACGGTTGCTGATCGCCGCCGTCGACGAACTGCATGCGAACCACACGATCCTCGACGCCACCTGGCATGAGCTGAGCGCACAGCTGACCACCGAGCAGCTGATCGAACTGCCGATGCTGGTGGGCCACTACATCCTGCTCGCCGGGACGCTCTCCTCGCTCGGGGTGCAGCTCGACAGCGACCGGCCCGGACTGACCGCACTCAGCGAAACAGCCCGATGAATTCCACCAATCCGAAGGAGGCGTCGTCATGCGCCTTGGAGTGATCGCCAACAGGCTCGTCCTCGTCGACGGGGAGAGCGCCATCGACGTCGAGCGGGCCAGCAACCGCCGGTTCGGTGCCGACCCGGCCCACATGTTCGACGCCTGGGACCAACTCGTCGACTGGGCCGCCAGCACGGAACCCGACGGGGAGCGGCTCTACGTCGACCTCTTGCAGAATCCTGTTCCCGCGCCGCGCCAGGTCTTCGCCGTCGGCGCCAACTACCGCGACCACGTTGCCGAGGCCGCCAAGGGCAGCGGACACACCGGAGACATCGGCGCCTTGCTGCCCACGGCACCGTTGATCTTCACGAAGTTCCCGGCCTGCCTGGCCGGCCCCTACGACGCGATCCCGTTGCCCAGCACGAACGTCGACTGGGAGGCCGAACTCGTCGTCGTGATGGGGCGACGCGCCGAGCGAGTGTCCGAAAAGGACGCGTGGCAGCACGTTGCCGCTCTCACGGTCGGCCAGGACATCTCCGAGCGGGTGCTGCAGATGGCGGGCGCCGCCCCGCAGTTCTCGATGAGCAAGTCCTTCCCGGGTTTCGGCCCGATGGGCCCGGTGCTCGTCACCCCCGACGCCCTCGATGACCCCGACGATCTGGAGATCGGCTGCACCCTCAACGGGCGGGTCATGCAGAAGGGCCGCACCTCCGACATGGTCTTCTCGGTGGCCGAACTGGTCGCGCGCATCTCCGCCGTGTGCCCGCTGCTGCCAGGCGACGTGATCTTCACCGGGACCCCCGCGGGTGTCGGCGCCTTCCGCAACCCACCGCTGTTCCTCAAGCCCGGCGACTCCCTGGTCACCTGGGTGAAGGGCATCGGCGACCTGCACAACTCCGTGACGGCCGGGCACGGCTACATCGACGACAACACGTTGGGAGACAAGTCATGACAACCACGGCACCGGAGGAGTTCGACGTCGGCGGCGTGCTGCTGCCGCGCCCCTTCCAGATCCGTCGGTTCGGCCACTTCGGACTGAACCTGAACCACCTCGACGAGGCGATCACGTTCTACACCGACCTGCTCGGTTTCCGCATCACCGACGAGACGACCATCCTCGACGAGGTGCCCGCCGAGGCACGGGACGCCATTTCGAAGGTCGTCACCGACCCACGGATGATCTTCACGAGCAACTCGGCCGACCACCACGCACTGCTGCTGGCGCACCGCACCTTCGGCACCCTGCTCGGCAACGACCGGATCGCCAAGGACAACACGCTCAGCCAGCTCACCTGGCAGGTCGGCAGCCTCCAAGAAGTCATGGACGCCGCGGAGTTCCTCCGTGACAAGGGCGTCCAGATCGTCCGCGTCGGGCGCGACATGCCCGGCGGCAACTGGCACGTCTACTTCCTCGACCCGGACGACAACACGGTCGAGCTGTACTACGGCATGGAACAGATCGGCTGGCAGCGCAAGTCCCCGCCGCGCGAGATGCGCTACCGGGGCTTCTTCGAGGCGCCGCCGCTGCCCCAGATGTCGGAGGCAGCCGAGGTTCGGGAAGCGCTGGCCAAGGGCATCGACATCGACTCCGGCTGGCAACCCTCCGAAACCCATCTTGCGGAGACGCACGACGTCGGCGGCATGCTGCTGGCCCGCCCGTTCAAGATCACCCGGCTCGGTCCGATGTCGATGTTCACCGACCGGATGGTCGAGATGCTCACGTTCTACACGGAGTTGCTCGGCTTCCAGCTCGTCGAGGAGGCCGAGTACCAGGGCAAGCGCATCGTGTACCTGCGCAGCGGCAGCGAGCACCACACCTTCGTCCTCGTGGACAAGGCACTGCGCGGCCTGATGGGACTCAGCGAGCACACGTCGTGCCTGAGCATCGGCCTTGAGGTGGGCAGCTACAGCCAGCTGCGCGCGGCGGTCCGGCATCTGGTGGACAACGGGCACACCCTGGTCAAGGACGTCCCACCGGAGCTGTACCTGGGCATCGACTACGCCGCCCACCTCCAGGACCCGGACGGCCACCTGATCTGCCTGTACTACTACATGGAACAGGTGGGCTGGGACGGCAGGCCGAGGCCGCGCGACGAACGGCGGCAGGTGATCGACCCGTGGCCCGAGACACTCACGCCGCTCTCGGACACCTACGCCGACCAGACCTACATGGGCCCGTTGGGTTGAGCCGATGAACGACAACGAGATCAAGCGACCAGACAATGACGTGCTGATCGCGGGCGCCGGTCCGGTGGGCCAGGTGCTGGCGCTGCTGCTGGCCCAGCAGGGACTGCGGGTAAGCGTGGTCGAACGGTGGGCACGGCCCTATCCCCTGCCGCGCGCGGTGGCCATCGCCCACGACGCGCTCCGGGTGCTGCGGCAACTCGGCCTCGGTGACGAACTCACCGGGATGCTCGAACCGTGGGGGCAGGACGGGCACACCTTCAGCTTCGCCGACGAGTTGGGCCAGACGCTGGTGGAGGCGGGGTACCCGCTGGACTCCGACTCCGGTTTCCCGCTGATGTCCGGGTTCTCGCAACCGGATCTGGAGCAGGTGCTCGAACGGCACGTGCACGACGATCCGCTGATCGAGCAGTACCGGGGCTACTCGCTGGAGCAGCTGTCCGACGACGGGACCGGCGTCGAGGTCACCATTCGGCCACACACCGGGCTCGCCCCGACCGCCGACGGCGAACCCCGCACCCTGAGGGCCTCCTACCTCGTCGGCTGCGACGGCGCCAACAGCACCGTCCGCACGTTGCTCGGGCTGGACATGACCGACCTCGACTTCAACCGCGACTGGCTGGTGGTCGATGTCGTCCCGCACACCCCGCCGGCCTGGCTGCCCTACGCATGCCAGAAGCTCGGCCCCGCCCGACCGACCACGCTCGTGCCCGCAGGCCCCGGCCGGCGCCGCTGGGAATTCATGATCATGCCCGGCGACGACCAGGACAGCGTCGACACCAACGAGAACGCCTGGCAGCTGCTCAAACCGTGGGAGATCCACCCGGGTAACGCCGAGCTGGTACGGCACGCTCGCTACACCTTCCGTGGTCGCTGGGCCAACCGGTGGCGCAAGGGTCGGGTGCTGCTTGCCGGCGACGCGGCCCACCAGATGCCGCCCTTTCTCGGGCAGGGCTTCAACTCCGGCATCCGTGACGCGGCCAATCTGGCGTGGCGGCTCGCCCTGCTCGTCAAGGGGACGGGCAGGCTGTCCCTGCTCGACGACTACGTGGTGGAACGTCGCGTCCAGGTCGCGCAGATCATCCAGGAGACCGTCGCGATCGGGCAACTGATCTGCATGACCGACCCGGAGCAGACCGCGCTGCGCGACGCCGGGATGAAACAGGCGGGCGCCCAGGGTATTCAGGCGGCGCACCAGAACTGGCCGTTGCTGGGTGGCACCATCTGCGACGACGGCATCGGTGGCAACCCGGGGCTACAGGCCAAGGTCGGTCAGGGCGCGCGGATCGAACTGCTGGACGAGGTGATCGCGCCACCCGGTTTCGTCCTGCTCGGGCGCGAGCGTGACCCGGAGGAGCTGCTCTCCCCCGCCCAGCACGCGGCCTGGCGACAGCTGCGGGGGCGCGCCGCCCACTTCGGGCAGGGTGGCCTTGCCGACGTCGAGGGCAAGTACGGCGAGTGGTTCGACCGGCTGAACGCGTCGGTCGTGGTGATCCGCCCGGACTTCGAAATGTTCGGCGGTGCCGCGGACGAGCACGACACCGACGGTATGGTGCGCGACCTGGCCGGTCGCGTGCTGGCGTAGCCAGGACGTGGTCCTCGCGGGCACGCACCCGCGAGGACCACGGCCTTCCTCGAAGGGACGGTGCCCGAGATGACGGCATCTATGCTGGTCCGGTGACGACGATGGCTTCATCGGGAACGCGTGCCGACGACGTGTACGCGGCGGTGCGGGCCGATCTCCTGGCGGCGCAGTTTCGTCCTGGCCAGTGGATGAAGGTCGCTGACCTACAGCGGCGCTTCGGGGTCAGCATCTCCGTCGTGCGGGAGGCACTGAATCGCCTTACCGCGCAGGGTCTCCTCGAGAGTTCGGCCCAGCGTGGCTTTCGCGTCGCCGAACTGTCCATCGCGGACCTTCAGGATCTGACCGAGGCCCGGATCAAGATCGAGACGTTGCTGCTACGGGAGTCCCTGCGGTTCGGGACCGACGCATGGGAAGCCGATGTCGTCGCGGCGCACCACCGGTTGACCAAGATGCAGCCGCTTCGCCCGGACGGCACCCTGAACACCGAGCTGATTCCGATCCATGCCGAGTTCCACGAAGCCCTGCTCGCCGGCTGCCCGAACGCCCATCTCCGCGCCGTCGCCAACTCGCTTCGCGACAAGGCCGAGCTGTACCGCATGTGGTCGCCACTGGTCGTTCGGCCGCTGGCGGACATCGCGGCCGAACACCGGACGCTGATGGAGCTGGCGTTGGCGCGCAAAGTGGACGAATGTGTCGCGTTGCTGGCGCGCCACATCGACCACACCCGCTTGGCACTTGTCGACGGGCCTCACTGTTAGGCGAACCGGGGGAACAGCGTGAGGGCGTTGTCGCGTTCGACGCCGCGCAGTTCGTCCGGGGTGAAGCCGTCGAAGCTGGTCAGGTTGTCGATGTTGTGCACGACGGTCGGCTCCGGGGCGGCGGGCCAGTCGGTGCCGAACAGAATGTGATCGGAGCTCGTGACTTCGAGGGTGGGCAGGAGGGAGTTGCGGCTGCCGGCCAGCGCCGTCTCGTAGTAGAGCCCGCGCAGTACCTCGGCGACGTGCGCGGGATCGATGTCCGCGTCCTCGGGTCCTCGACCCATGACGGTGTGTTCGCCGATCCGCCAGCCGAGCATCGGCAGCACCCCGCCGCAGTGGGCGAGGATCAGCTTGAGTCCGTGAACCCGCTGGAACAGGCCGGTGTAGAGGGCGTTGGTGATGTTGCGCGCGGTGTCGAAGGGGAATTCCACGATCGAGCTCGGCCGGCCGAAGCCCAGGACGTCGATGTGCGGGCAGTCGACCGGATGCACGAACACCGGCACCCCTCGTCGGGCCAGTTCCGCCAGTACCGGTTCCAGGGTCGGGTCGCCGAAGTAGCGGCCGGCCACGTTCGAGGTGAGCACGACGCCGTCCAGGCCCAGCTCGTCCAGGGCGTAGCCGATTTCGGCCAGGGCTTGGTCGGGGCCGTCGCCGGGCAGGCTGGCAAAGGCGCCGAACCGGTCGGGGTGCTTGGCGATCAGCTCGGCGTTGCCCTCGTTGATCGTCCGGGCCAGTCGGATCCCGAAGTCCGGGTCGTCGTCGATTCCGGGGAACGCCATGGGCATCGACAGGATCTGGGCGGCGATCTCGTGGCGGTCCATGTAGGCGAGGGCGGCTTCCGGTGTCCACCGGACGGAGATCTTGTAGCCGCCCGTCGGTCGAAAGCCACGAGCGGCGACGGCCGCAGCTGCCTCCTCCGGCATGGCGTGGGTGTGGACGTCAATGCGATGACCGGGCATGGTTGGTGCTCCTTTACTGTCTCGTTTTTCGAGGGCGGCTTAAGCCCAGAGCGGTGCAAGGCGGCGGCGTGCGGTACGTCGCACGTCCGCGTAGCTGCGGGTGGAGCTCTTGGCCTGGCTCATGACATTGACCCCGAAGGCGCGCGCGATCATCATGCGCACGTCCGTCCTCGTGTGTTGGTAGCGGACCTGCGAGCCGATCCAGGAGATCGCATCGGCTTCGGGCTTCCAGGCCGATTCGTAGCGGGCGCCGACAGCGTCCAGCCCTCCGGTGCCGAAGCACTGGTCGAGCACCATCGCTGACTCCAGAGCCGCGTTGCCGCCCTGGCCGATCGGCGGGAATGCGGCAGCTGCGTCGCCGAGTAGCACCGTTCGGCCGGCATGCAGGCTGGAACAGGTCAGCCGCTGTCCAAGGTGGACGTAGGGACGCCGGGCGAACTCGGCGATCGCCTGCGCGCTGGTCAGCTCCAGAGTGCGGGGCACGTAACGGCGCAGCCATGCGGTGGCCTGATCGGGAGAGGTGAAGGTGGTCGGCTTGTTCACGCCGAGCACGCACAGCCACCGCACGCCGTCCGGTTTGGTCTCGTCGAGGATGACGGCGGCCAGGGCGAGCGGGCGCAACGCAAAGCCGTTGAGGAAGTGCTTGTCCAGTTTGTCGCCGACTTGGTCGAGTTCCAGCAGCAGTCCGTAGTTGGGCACGGTGGACGTCTCCACGGTGAAGCCCTCGACCTGCTCAAGCATGGCCGTTCGGACGGCCGAGCCGGCGCCGTCAGCCCCAACGACGAGGTCGAAGCGTCGCCCCGCCACTTCGCCCGAGTGCACGTCGACGGTGCGGACGTCACTGCGGAACACGAACTCGATTTGGTCGCGGTGCCGCTGCTCTGCCAGCGACATCAGCGCGCGGCTGATGTCGCCCCGCGAGCCGATCCAGCCAGGTTCGGGCCAGGGGTCGAAGATCCGGCCCCGGTAGGTGATCCCGCGGAACGGGGTCAGGCGGGCGTCGAATGTGGCGACGGCGTCGATGTGGCGCAGTGCGTTGAGTCCGTGTCCGGTGATGTCGATGGGGTAGGAGCGGTCAGGGTTGAAGCGCGGTATGCGTTCGGGGTGGTCGTCACGCTCGAACACCGTGGTGCGGATGCCGCGCCGGGCGAGCGCGATGGCCGCCGTCAGCCCGCCGGGGCCGCCTCCGATGATCGCGATGTCCGGCACGGGACCTCCTTCGTTGATTTCAGATCAATGATAGCGAATCAGTTAGGATGCGCATCATGAGCACCAGCCGAGCGGAGCGCGCGGCCTCGACCAGGGGCAAACTCCTCGACGCGGCGGTCCAACTGTTCGTGGACAAGCCCTACGACGAGGTGTCGGTCCACGACCTCGCCAATGCCGCCGGGGTCGCCTACGGGCTGGTCGCCCACCACTTCGGCAACAAGCGGGGCATCCACCTGGAGGCCATGCGGCAGATCGCCCGCCAGCTCACCCAGGCCCCGCCGCCGCCCGGTCCCCCTGGGATGCGGATCCGGCATCTCATCCGCGACCACCTCGCGGCGATCGAGCAGAATCCGACCGCCTACCTGGGCCTGATGCTCAGCGCCGATCCCGACAGTCGCGCGATCATCGAGTCCGGGAAGCAGCTCGCCGTCCAGTCCGCCAGCGAGATCCTCGGGCTCGACCCCGAACGGCCGGCGCTCCGGCTGGTCCTACGGTCCTGGCTCGCCACCGTCAACGAGATCACGGTCGCCTGGATTCAGGACGGATTTCCGTTCCCAGCGGAGGACATGGTCGAACTGCTGACGGCATGCCTCGCGGAGCTACTCCGCCAAGCCGCACGGCTGGACTCCACGCTCGAACCAGCCCCGGCGCTATCGGCCCTGAAGCCGCGCGCGGACGTCGGTGACGCGATGGACCCACATTGAGGTGGGTAAATGCCGATCTATGTGTACCGGTGCGCCTGCGAGCTGCGGTTCGACCGGCTGATGCGATGACGCCTTCTCAGGCCCTGTTCCTGGATGCTCGCATCGGCATGCCCGTTCTGGTTCGGCTGTGGCGCGGAGGCGGCCCACTCTCGACACTCACGGTGCCGGGCGGCGCGCGAAACAGCACCGGAGGGCACGGGGATGCGGCCTCGTGATCGGCACGCGTGCGGTCTGCCGGGATGTCCGGGGTGGGATGACTGAACTCCACCGGTTGGACCGGTTCGTCGCGGACCAGAGTTGATGCAGCTGCTGGCACAGTGATGATCATTGTCCCTTCGTGTTGCGAGAATGCAGCGCCGTCGGCGCTCACCACCAGAGATTGGGTGCGGCGAGCGACCGACGGCCGGTTGGATTCAGCGGGTTCGGACACCGGTGGCCTGCGGGCCCTTGGCGCCCTGGCCGACCGTGTAGGTCACCTGCTGGCCCTCATCGAGGCTGCGGAAGCCGCTGGCGTCGATCTCCGAGTAGTGCACGAAAACGTCGGCGCCGCCCTCGTCGGGAGTGATGAAGCCGAAGCCCTTCTCACCGTTGAACCACTTCACGGTTCCCTGTGTCATATGTCTCCTTCAGGAGCTGGATTGACCGGTGTCCACGAAATTTTTGTGGGTACCGGATGGAGCCGCCGGGTGAAGGTGGGCTTCTCCAGCTACCGCGAAGACAAGCAACACGCCCGCACCATGATGAATCCGCGAAGCGTGGTCAACACGAACACGTAAACACTACGACTACCCGGTCCAACGCGCCAACGGGTCGAAAAGTTCCAGGTGCTCGCCGCCCCGGCGCGCCGGCAGCCGAGGTCGCTCGGATTCTCCCGGCCAGATTCCTGTTCGATGACGCGCTGGGGGTCTACGCTGGGTGGTATCACCCAGCTCGTGGATGCATCGGACACCCGCTCCGGCCCTTGGCGGCGCACGGCGCCGAGTCACAGGCGTGCCGAGGAGGAGTCCTCCACAATCTCAAGTGGACTGTCGCCGAAGCGACCGTGACCCGATCACTGGCGTATCCACGATCTCAAGCACCAAGGAGCCCGTCATGGGCATCATCGCCTGGATCGTACTCGGCCTGGTCGCCGGCATCATTGCCAAGACATTGTTGGGCGGCAGGGAAAAGCACGGCATCATTATCACGATCCTGATCGGCGTCGCCGGGGCATTGCTCGCCGGTTGGGCGGCATCGACGATCTTCCACATCGACACCAGTCAAGGTTTCTTCAACATCACCACCTGGATCAGCGCCATTATCGGTTCCTTCGTCCTGCTGCTGATCTACAACGCGGTCACCGGCAGAAGCGGTGGCCGTCGGCCGCTGCGTCGTCGGGCACGCCGGTGACGGGTTCTCCTACCGGGGCGCGTTGGCGTCGAGCCCGGCGCTCCGCGACAAGGGACACCCAGATCTTGAACCCGCCAGACCTCTATCCGAACCCCGGACCAGGTTTGGTCGAACCGCCGCCCGACGGTCGCCCGGCCGCCTTCGCCGAGGACCGGGATCGCGAGCAGCGGCGGTGGGACCGGGACCGCACGATCCGGGTGGCCTGCACGATCATCACGGCTGTGTGTGGGCTGTTCGCGGTCGTGCTCGTCGCAGAGATCATCATGGTCATCGGTAGCGCGAACCCCGCCAACGGTGTCGCCGCGTTCGTGGCGGGCTGGTCGAATGGAATCTCGCTGGGATTCGACAACCTGTTCACCCCGGCGAACGCGATCGTCCGGGTACTGCTCAACGACGGACTCGCTGCCCTCGTATGGCTGGGATTCGGCACGGTGGTGACGACGCTGATCCGCCGCCTCGCATTGCCTGGGCCGGACCGGATCGGCTGACGCGAGGCCAAGGTGGTGGTCACTCACTCATGGCCGGTGAGGTCGGGTGCCTCGGCGAGGCGGGCGTGCAGCCGTTCGCGGATCTGCTCGGGTGTGTAGGCGCGCCGTCGGCGCTCCTGCCGGACGATCACTATTCCGGTTGCCGCGACCCCGACAAAACCGGCCAGTCCCAGCACCTTCCACCACTGCACTGACCTAGGCTAGCTCATGTCCGGAGAACATCTCAGTCTCGACCGGGCGGTCCGCCTCACGCGAACCGGGGATGTGTGGTTGTTTCGAGGCCGCACCAGAGCCGATCGCACCATCCGGGTCGCGACGAACAGCCCGGTCAACCATGTCGGCATGTCAGTGGTCATCGAGGACCTGCCCGCGCTGATGTGGCACGCCGAACTCGGCCGAGCCCTACCTGACCTGTGGTCGGGAACCCACCAGCGCGGGGCACAACTACACGACCTGAGCCGCGCCGTCACCGTCTGGGCCACGAAATACCACCAGCAGGTGTGGCTGCGGCAGCTCGACTGTCCGCTCACCCGCCAGATGGACGACGCCGTGCTACGCACCATCGCTCGCCTGGACGGTACCCCGTTTCCGTCGATGGCCAGACTGGCTTCCAGGTGGCTACAAGGCCGAATGCCACAGCGAAAACGGGACACTCCGCACCCTGACCTGGAAACGGCCTACTGCGCAGAAGTAGTCGCCCTCACCTACGAAGCCATGGGCCTGTTGCCGCGCAGGCATCGACCGAACTGGTATGACGCAGGCCGATTCTGGAGCGGCGACCATCTCAGCCTGACGGCCGAGGCCGTCCTGGGCAAGGAGATCGAAGTGGATGTTCCGTCGTAGACCTCATCCTTGCGGCCGCGACACGATCGTCCACACGCGAACGGTACGCGGGTGGCTTGTGCCACCCCCGTACCGAACGTGAACTCGCTAGCCGATCCGCAGGTGGTCGACGACTTCGGTCGCTCCGGCCGCGGACCAGGCCGCGTTTTCCACCTGGCGGCGCTGCGGCCACGTGTCCACGGTGCCTTCGAGCGTCACGACACCTGCCGAGTCCGCGGAGACGGTGATGCGCCGGCTCTCGATCCGAGCGTCGCGCATGAGCGCCGCCCCGATCACTGCCTTGATGTTCTCGGTGGAGATGGTCGGCTGAATCGCAATGGTGTTCGCGACCGCCCGGACGCCCCTGAGGTACTGGACCGCTCGCTCGGCAGCCTGAAGCTGATAGTGCCACTGCACCGAACCGGAAAGCGTGATCACGTGGTCGTGCACGGCGACCTTCACCGTCTTGGGTACGTCGATGGCGCGTTGGATGGCGTCACCGGCTTCCATTGCGATGTCGGTGTCCGTCACCTCGCTCCAGACGCTGTGCACCACGATCTCCTGGGCGAGCGCGGTGACTCCGCGCACGCGCTCCACGGCCTCGACGGCCAACACCTTCTCCGGAAGGCTCTCGACCTCTCCGGTCAGCGTCACCGCGCCACCGCTGACAGCCACCACGATGCGGGTGCTGTTCACGCTGGGGATCCAGCGCAACTCCTCGACAACGGCGCTCTTGAGTTCCTCGTCGGGCCTACGCATTGTGTTTGTCATGACCCCAAGCCTGTCGTCGGCCGCCGCTGTCACGAAAGAGCACAATGGCTCCGGTCGATCGGCAAGGTGCCTTCATTGTCCTTGCTACCAGAGTCCGATGACGAACTGCACCAACACGGTCAGCGACAGCACCGCGACCGCGACCACGCTGATCGTTGCCACGACACGGAATACCCGGCCGTTCGCGGCGTCGCCGAGCAAGCCTCGCCGGTTGGCCAGGACCAGGACGTAGCTCAACAGGATCGGCGTGATCAGCCCGTTGAGAATCTGAGCCTGGACCAGCAGCGCGATCAGATTGCCGGGAATCAGCGCGATCGCGGCACCGATGAACACCTGGCCGGTGAACAGGCCGAGGAACAGCGGCGCCTGTCGGAAGGACTTGCTGACGCTGCGCTCAACGCCGCTCGCCTCACTGATGGCGTACGCGGTGGACAACGGGACGATCGCGGCGGCCAGCGCGCTGGCGCCGAGCAGTCCGATCGCGAACAACTGGGTGGCGAAGCGCCCGGCGACCGGAGTCAGGGCCTGGGCGGCCTGCTTCGCCGATTCCAGCGGCCCACGAACCTTGATCGCGGCGGCCGTCGCGATGATGATGAAGATACTGATGACGTTGCAGAAGATCGATCCGGCGATGGTGTCGAGCTTCTCCCTCGGATAGTCCGCGGGGCCGATCCCGCGATCCGCGACCGCGGCAGCGACATAGAACTGCATGTACGGGGTGATCGTGGTGCCGATCAGGGCGACAACCAGCAACAGGAAGTCCTTGGTCAGCAGGAAATGTGGGTACACCAGCTGGGCGCCGGCCTGCGCGAGGTCGGGATGGCTGAGCAACGCGCTGATCGGATATGCGAAGAACACCAGGCTCAGCAACAGAAACAGGCGTTCGGCGTATTTGTAGGTACCGAACACCACCAGCACCCAGATCGCGACCGCCGCGATCGGGATGCTGACGAAGCGCGAGACGTGCAGTAGCTCCAGTGCGGCCGCGATCCCGGCGAACTCCGAGACCACCAAACCGACATTGGCCACGACGAGGGCGAGCAACGCGAACGCGGTGACCCGGATGCTGAACTGCTCGCGGATCAGCGCACCGAGCCCCTCGCCGGTGTACGCGCCGAGACGAGCGCACATTTCCTGCACCACCACCAATGCGACGGTCACCAACACCATCGCGAACAGGGTGCGGTAGCCATACTCGGCGCCGGCGCTGGCGTACGTCGCGATGCCACCCGCGTCATTGCCCGCGTTCGCCGCGACGATGCCCGGTCCCATGAATGCCAGCAGCAACACCACCCGCCGCCGCAGCGACCGACGCGGCCGGGCAGGTGGCGGCCCTTCGGCGACCGGGGATCGCGCCGATACCTGCTCGGTCACGATCGGCGCCTGCGCGGAAAGGGGAGCCTTCCGCGCTCAGGCATCAGCGCATCCAGCACGTCATCGGCCAGAATCCGGCCAAGCGGACGCTGCTCGTCGTCCACGACCACCACCGACCCGTGCCGCGACTCCACCAGACGATGCGCGATCTGCGCCGGCTTCGCCTGGGGAGTCACGGTCACCGGCCACGGTGGACCGATCAGTTCATGCACCGTGATATCGACGTCGGCCAGGAACAGCTCGGTCATCGTCAGGTCGTCGAGCAACCGGCCGTCGTCGTCGACGACGACCACTCCGGCGAGATCCTCGTCATGCGCCCGATTCGCCCGCAGGCGCTCCCGAACCAGGGCGACCGGCTCAGCAGCCGTGGCCACCACCAGCAACGTCGTCATGACGCCGCCGGCCGTCCGCTCCCCGTAGCCGAGCAGCGTCGCCAACCGCTGCCTCGCCTCGACCGGCATTGCCGCCAGCAGGGTTTCCTGTTCGTCGGTACCGAGTTCGCGTAGTCCGTCGGCGGCCTCGTCCGGTTCCATCCGGCTGAGCAACCGCGCGGCGTCGACCGTGTCGGATTCCCGCAGCAGGCGCACCAACTCCCCTTGCTGCATCTCCTCCAATGCATCCGCCGCCTGGTCGGGTGGGAGCGCCGCGAGCAGTTCGCGGCGTTCCGCGCGCCCGAGGTCTTCCAACAGGTCGGCGAGTTCGCCGGGGCGTAGGCGCCGCAGTCCGCTCTCGGCTGCCTGCAGGGTGCCGCTCGGGCCGTGCTGGGATCCGAAGCTGGTGATACTCGCCCAGTCGATGACCTTCTCCGGCGTCGGTCTGCTCCGCAACCGCGCGGGTCCGAGCCTGCGGAGAATGCTGCCGAATCCGACGTCGACCCCGACCAACCGCACCACGTCCGCCACTCGTGCCAGGTACAGGTCCGAAGCCCGGACCACGCGCACGCCATCGATGTCGACCAGTTGGTGATCCACCACATCCCGAGCCAGTTCGACCTCGCCATGACGGCGGACGAACTCACGCAGATCAACCCTGGCGGTGCGCAACCGGATCAGGCCATGCCGGAACTCCTCGACCGCCTCGATCGGCAACCAGGCCCGCCGTCGGCCCACGCGCACCACAACCCCGGTCACCGGCGGATAAGCCCGGTCACCATCCCAACGCGCGACGACGTCCACCACTGTGCCGATCTCGCCGTTGGCTTGGTCCAGTACCGGCCTGCCGATCAGTCCGGCCAGACTGACCAACGCGTTCCGGACATGGCGCAACGCGGTCAGTCGCTCGCCCCGCTGTTCGTAACGTGACCGCATGGCGGACACCATGGACGGGGAGTCGTGCGTGGCCATCGAATGCCTCCGAACCGGCGACGCCGTGGGAGCGGCGAGGGAAGCACACGGTCCGGGCAAGATCCCAGCGCAGCGGTGCGGTCAGTCTGGCATGAACCGACGACGAAAGATACTTGACCTTGCCGCGCAAGGCACTCAAGACCGCTGATGGGCGCCATCGGGGCTATACTCGGCCTGGATCATCCGCGCATGTCGGCGGCCGGTGATCCATCAACGTGGTTCGGCACCGCTCGGGTCCCCGGCGATCCTCTTTCTCGTGTTCGCTGGGTGGATGATGCCAAATGTGGGCTCGTGTGTTCGACCGCCCCGGCGGGGACCCTCGCCGATACCTTGGCAACGGCTGACGGTCCCGGTGTTCAACGTATTCCTGGTGGACGATCACGAGGTGGTCCGACGAGGTGTCGCCGGGTTGATCGACGCGGAGGACGACCTGGCTGTGGTCGGCCAGGCCGCGACCGTGTCCGAGGCACTGGTCAGAGTGCCCGCGCTGCGTCCCGACGTCGCCGTGCTGGACATCCGGCTGCCTGATGGAAACGGCGTCGAACTGTGCCGCGATCTGCGCTCCACCATGCCCGAACTGAACTGCCTCATGCTCACGTCCTACACCGACGAGCAGGCCATGCTCGACGCGATCCTGGCCGGGGCTCGCGGCTACGTGATCAAGGACATCAAAGGGATGGAGCTGGTCTCGGCCGTCCGCAAGGTCGGTTCAGGACAGTCCCTATTGGACAATCGGGCTGCCGCGGCGCTGATGACCAGGTTGCGGACCGACGTGGACAAACCCAGCCCGTTGGCCGATCTGACCGGGCAGGAACGCGTCCTGCTCGACCTGCTCGGCGAGGGCCTGACCAACCGACAGGTCGCCGCGCGGATGTTCCTTGCCGAGAAGACGGTCAAGAACTATGTCTCCCGGCTGCTCGCCAAATTGGGTATGCGACGCCGAGCCCAGGCCGCGGTGCTGGCCACCGATCTCAGGAACCAGGCGCGACCGGCCGTGGATTGACCTCGGCCACGCCGACGCTGCCGGGCGAGTCGTCCAGCGCGAAGGTGAGTTGATCGGTGACGGCCACGACACCATCGACGGACCAGACCAGGTGCAGTGCCAGCGGCACCATGCTGCCGCGTTCCAGTTCACCGTGCATCGTCACAACACCGTCCAGTACCTCGGCGCGCGCCGCGCGTGGATCGACGGACAATGCGCCGACCAGTACGTACTCGTTGATCTCCGCCTGGATGTCGTCGTCGGAGCGGACGAACACCCGCACCAGATCGTTGCGGCTGACGATGCCGACGAGATGTCCGGATGCGTCCACCACCGGCAGCCGTTTGAGCTTGCGGTCGATCAGCAATCTGACCGCGGAGCCGATGTTCGCATCGACATCGACGGTGATCGCCGGAGCGTTCATCACATCCTCGGCCACCGTGTCGGTCGTCCTCAGCCATACCCTGCCACGAATCCGCGCCCACCACGGTGGTCGGTATCCGGCCGCGGCCGCCTGATACTTGCGTAGCAGGTCCACTTCGGACACCACACCCAGGACCGTTTCCGTCGCCCCCAGCACCGGGACGGAGCTGACCTGACGTGTGCTCATCAACTCGACGATGAGGTGGAACGGAGTTCGCACCCGGACCGACACGACGTCCCGCGTCATCACATTGCCGACCCGGCAGTGCGTCATCACAGCTCTCCTCTCGGCCGTCGCCGCCAACAGTTTCCTACGAGGTGTTCTCCCCATCGTCAGACGCGCGAGCAGGCTGGGCAAGAGTCGCATGGCCCTACTCGTCAGGGCATCGGCACCGCCCAGAGAACGCGGGTCCCACCGCCGTCGATTCGGACCACACTGCATGACCCGCCGGCGTTGACGGCGCGCTGCTGGAGGTTGTGCAGACCGCTGCGGGCCACGGTGTCCGGGATGCCGATGCCGTCATCGGTCACGTCGATCACCAGATCGTCGTCCACCGAGACGGTCACCAGCAGTTCGGTGGCCTTGGCGTGGCGTATCGCGTTGCTGACGGCTTCTCGCACCACCGCCTCGCCGTCATCGGCCAATGCCGCCGACACGACGTCCAGCGGACCGGACATGCGGACCGTCGTGTGCAGCCGCGCGTCGGCGGTCAGCTCGTTGATGGCGCTGTGCAGAGCCGCGCGCAGCCGAGGTGCGTCGGTCGGATCGGCCTGCAGATCAAAGATCGTGGTGCGAATATCCTGGATGACCTCGTGCAGTTGATCGATGTGCTCGGCGAGCCTGGTCATCACGGCCGGAGATGTCGTCAGCCTGCGGGTGCCCTGCAGGGCAAGACCGATCGCGAAAAGTCGTTGAACAACCTGATCGTGCAGGTCGCGGGCGATCCGATCGCGGTCGGCCAACAGGTCGAGTTCCTGCCGGGCGACCTGGCGCTCCGCCTGCAGCAGCGCCAACGCGGCCTGGTCGGCGAAGGAAGCCACCACCTGCACGTCGTGATCCTGGAACATGGGCGAGCCCGGTGTCCGCAGCACGAGCAGCACGCCGGCGACCATGTCGTCCCCGCCCAGCGGCAACGCGAGCGCGGGGCCGAATTCCACCTTGAGCCCCTCGGAAAGATCAAAGGCAAGACTGGGGACACTGCGCGGCACGCGGTCGGTGAACACGGCGCCCGACGTCGAACCGGCGACCGGAATCCGCTGACCGGTCAAGGTGTCGGTGTCCAGGCCGGCGCAGACCGCGACAGTCAGGCCGGTGATCTCCGATCGCACCCCGTCGGGGTCCTCGGGCAGAGCGACCACCGTGTAGTCGGCGCCGGTCAACTCCAGCGCTCTGCTGGCGATCAACTGGAGTACGTCGGTCGGATCCGTGCCACCGAGCAGGGCGCCGGTGATCTCGCTGGACGCTTCCAGCCATCGTTGCCGACGCTGAGCTTCGCCGTAGAGGCGGGCGTTGTCGACCGCGACGGCGGCGGCGCCTGCCAATGCCCGCAGCACCGTCACGTCGTCTTCGGTGAAATCCTGACCGCCGTTCTTCTCGGTCAGGTACAGGCGGCCGAAGACCTCACCGCGCACCCGGATCGGTGCGCCGAGAAAGGTCCGCATCGGAGGATGGTTGGGCGGGAACCCGACCGACATCGGATGCGCCGACAAGTCGGCGAGACGCAGTGGTTGAGCGTCCCCGATGACCACACCCAAGACGCCGTGACCGGTCGGGAGCGGCCCGATTCGTTCCCGGGTCTCGTCGTCGATACCGACATACACGAACTGACTGAGCATCCCGCCCTCGTCGAGAACACCCAACGCGCCGTAGCGGGCGTCGACGAGATCGATCGCGGCATGCACGATCCGACGCAGGGTCTCATCCAGCTGCAACCCGGAGGACACCGCGAGCACCGCTTCCACCAGCCCGGTCATGCGATCTCGGGTAGTGGCAACGATCTCCTCGATCCGGACATGAACCTCACCCAGCAACTCGGCCAGACGAGCATGCGCCAGCGTCTCCCCCACTCGGGGCAGGTCATGCTGCCACGACGGCACTCCCGCCGGTTCGGCGCGGCCACCATCGCTGGGTCCATCGACTGCTGGGATTTCGCCCCGCCGTTCGGTGTTGGATCGACCAGGTGGGAGGTGCCCACCTGCGGGCACGGACATGGCATTCGCCTGTCGCGTCGGGGCTGATGGTCAGTGGCGGCGACGCGTGCCGCGTCGTAGTTGCAGGATGCGGGCCGAGCCGACCAGTGCGACCAACAACGCTCCGGCGACCGCAGCGAACAGCATGGCCACTCCCATCGGGAGGGTGCCACCGAAGCCGAGGAAGGACACGCTGGCGCGGCTGAGGTTCTGCAGGATGAAGATCAGCAGAAAGACCAGACCCACGACCGCGACGAGCGCGGCGACCCAGGCGCCACTGATTCTCGTTCGGGCGATCCTGACGGGCGGTTGCTGTGGTTCCGCGGGACTGGTCTCCGGGTCGGACCCGGGCGCCACGGACGCCGGTGTCTCAGGGGCGGGCGTGACCGGATCGGTTTCCTCGACGGGGGTGGGGACAGGAGGCTCGGTGCTGTGGCGGCGACGAGTGCGGCGGGCCCGTTCAACGAGAGAGGGCATGACATGCCTTGTCTGCAGCGCCGGCGTGGCAGGCACCTCGACTGGGGCATTGCCGCTTCCGGACATCTCCAGTCTACTCGGATCACGGCCGGTCGTCGGGCTCGCGCGGCATGCGATTTTTGCCCCAGTTCGTCCCTCAATCCGAAGTGGACCGTCGCCTCGGGCAGCTATGGCTTGTGCTGACGTGGCGCGGCGGGAGTGTCGAGCAGGTCGGGCGTTGCGGTGCGGCCCGCGATGACGGCCCTGGCGACCGCGCCGAGTTTGAGGTTGCGACTGCGGGCGTAGCCGCGCAGTACCGCGAAGGCGGCGTTCATGTCCACGTCGAGCCGTTCGGCGATGAGACCTTTCGCCTGCTCGATGATGACGCGGCTGTTGAGGGCGGCCTGGAGCTGTTCGGTGAGGACCTCGTGGTGGCGGATGGAGCGCTCCTGGAGTATCCCGATGGTGGCCACGTCTGCCAGCGCGCGGGCGGTACGCAGGGTCAGGTCGGTCAGCTCACCGGGATGGGTGCGGAACAGGTTGAGCGCACCGATCACGTCGCTGCGCAGGCGCATCGGGAGGGCGTCCACCGCGGCGAACCCGGCAGCGATCGCCGCCGCGCTGAAGCGGGGCCACGGTGCGGTCGCACTCATGTCAGCATTGCTGACTTGGCTGCCGGTGTTGAAGGCGTCCAAACAGGGGCCCTGATCGTTTTGCAGCTGGAAGAGTTCCAGCAGCCTGACCTGGTCGTTGGAGCTCGCGATCAGCTGCAACTGACCGTGTTGGTCGGCGAGCAACAGGCCGGCCGCGTCGACGTCGAGCAGTTCGACGCACCGTTCCACCAGCACGTGCAGGAAGTCGATCACATCGAAGTCGTCGACAAGGGTATCTGCCAGATCGACGAATGTCTCGACGAGGCGCCTATCGCCCATCGCACGTCACCTCCACTGACGTCTCCAGCCTAGTGGTCACCCACCTGGGCAGCTCGACTCGATTCACAACGCCTGCCCATCGGCTGGGTCGAATCGCAGCCGCCTGGCGACCACGTCGGCCGCCAGCTCGGCCAAGGGTCGCGCCTCGGCGAACGCCCGCGCCCGCAGGCGGGAAAAGGCGACGTCCATGGCAACATCGAGTTGAGCGGCGATCATGCCGGTGGCCTGGTGCAGCGCGACGTTGTGCAGAGGCAGTCCCGGTGCCCACCCGCCGTCCGCGACCGGCAGGGCGAGTTGCTCGTCCAGTAGCAGGTCAAGACACACCACGCTGAACGCCAGCGAATCGGTCAGCGTCGCCGGTTCGAGTTGGCCCGCCTCGACCTGGTGCAGAGCCAGGACTCCGATCCGGATGGCGCCGACGCACAGTGGCAGGGCGAACAACGCGCCCGCCCCGGCCTCGACCGCCAAGGGCCCGAACAGGGGCCAGCGACGCTGGCTCGCCGGCGTGTCCAGATCGGCGACCAGCACCGGGCCGCCCTCCTGCCGGGCGTCGACACACGGCCCTTCGCCGACGGTGACCTGAAGTTCCGCCAACCGAGCGCCCAACAGGCCGGTCGAATACCGGGTGTCCTGCCAACCCTGCGCCGCGTCCACGGTCAGCGTGGCTCCGGACACGCCCAGCCGGAGCACGGCGGTCTCGCAGAGCATCTCGACCGTGATCGGCATCCCCAGGCCGGCCGCGTGTTCGGCAATCCAGATCCGCACCTGTGCCAGCCGGTGCGCACCACTGCGGCGCCCCGTCATGCCGATCGCCTGGCCTCTCCGGCCGTCGAACCCCGCTACGGAGGGGTTCTCAGCGCCGTTCGGCGCGCAATGGCGCACCGACCTCGTGCAGATGGCGGAGCACCTGGGCGTAGGAGCGCAGGAACTCGGACTCGGTATACGCGACGCCGTGGGCGAGACAGAATTCGCGAACGATCGGTTGAGCGTGCCGGAGATTGGGGCGAGGCATGCTGGGGAACAGGTGATGTTCGATCTGGTAGTTCAGTCCGCCCAGGGTGAAATCCACCCAACGGCTGCCGCGCACGTTGCGGGAAGTCAGGACCTGCTTGCGCAGGAAGTCCGACTGATCGTCATCGGTCAGCGTCGGCATGCCCTTGTGGTTGGGCGCGAACGAACAACCCATGTACACGCCCCACAAACCCTGGTGTACCAAGATGAACACCACCGCGAAACCGGGCGAGAGCACCAAGAACACCGCCGCGAGATAGACGACGATGTGCGTGATCAGCAGCGCCGTCTCCAGCCGGGGTGATCTCATCTCGTCGCGCCAGCTGGCTTTGATGCTCGCCCAGTGCAGGTTCAGGCCTTCCAGCAGCAGCAACGGGAAGAACAGGAACGCCTGGTATTTCGCCATCCACCGCAGGAAACCGCGCCTCGTGATGCCCTGCCCCTTTGTGAAGGCCAGCGCGGGAATATCGAGGTCGGGGTCGTCACTCTCATGATTGGGGTTGGCATGATGGCGATTGTGTTTGCCGATCCACCAGCCGTAGCTCAGACCAACCAACCCGGCATGCACGAAACCCACCGCGTCATTGGCCCGGCGACTGCGAAAGATCTGCTTGTGGCCCGCGTCGTGGCCGATGAACGACAACTGGGTATACGCGATGGCCAGCAACGCCGCCGTGAGCAGTTGCCACCACGAATTTCCGAGATAGGCGAACAGAACCCAGGCGCCGGCGAAGATCGCGAGGGTGAGAATTTCCTTCGCCAGGTAGTAGCCTCGGCGCCGCGAGAGCAATCCAGCCTGCTGGACTGATCTGGACAGCTCGGCGAAATCGCTACCCTGTCCACGACCGGCTCTTGGCGCGGCCACAACACCGTTCGGAATCATCCGAAACCTTTCCGATACCAGAAGACGTACCGGGGTCTCGGGCTCGACGTCGCGGCTACCGCAACCAACACTCATTCTACCCCATGGCAGGCAGAACCGGTGCCGTCGCCGTCACGCGACGCCCTCGCGTCAGCGTCGTTCGCGGTCGGGGCCGCCGTCGGTCGCCCACCGGTCAATGGCGCCGTCTCCGGCCGAGCGCGGCCGCGGGACCGACGACACCGCGGGCAGAGCGCCGGCCGCGGTGAGGATGTCCCCAGGTCGGCCAATGCCGGCTCGCCGGGCGGCGAACATCATCGCGTCGTGCCCGCCCACCTCAGGCGCTTCCGGTGGGATCACCAGCAAGGTGATGCGCTGTCCGTCCGAACCGGACACGTTCAGGATGTGCTCGTCCTGGGTGCGGAAGCCTTCCAGACGGATGACCCGTCCCCCGACGGCTACCCGTCGCGGAGCGGGCTTCCACGCGTTCATGGCGAACGCCACCCTGGTCACCGGGCCAAGCCGAATCGCGAGCACCTCGGCCAGTGCGGGCAGTTCCCTGGCAAGATCACGTGAGCGGGGCCACCAAGCGCCGTCAACGCTACCGGTCGGCGGCGCCTTCGGCTTGAGCCGCAACCGCAACGCGTGATGCGGCGCGGTGGTTGTGGCCGCGATGGGCGTAGGCAGACCAGACACCATGTCGGTGCTCCAGGTCTCCGGTCGCAAAAGGACCGGCGTTGGACGCGCCGAGGACGACGCCGACTCGATTGCCGACGCTCGGAATGCTCTCGGTACGGCCAACGTTACACCGATCAGCTTGGCTCAGCGCACCTTCTCCGGAATCGAGTCGATCGCGTGCAGGACGAGCACCGCGACTTCGGAGGCTGCCTTGCTGTCGAGCGTCGTGTGTGCCGCCACGATGTCGTGGACGAGTTTCACGCGTTGGTCGTATCGACTGACGTACGTGGTTCCAGCGGTCATGTCATTACCCTCATCTGGTTGTCGTTGGTGTTGCGCGTGCCTTGGAAGGACTGAGGTTGCGACGTCGAGGGCACGGGTCGACCGCGAAAGAGATAACTCTTGTGCTCACCTGCCCCGCTGCTGTGTTGCTGGTGGCCAGCCGGGGTCTTGGACGGGCACGTACGACACCGTCGAGTCTACGCCCTGGCAGGTGAAAAATACCGCGCGTTCGGCTCTGCGGTAGTGACAGATGGACTAGGTGTTTCTCGGGATTGGGTGGATGCTGGACCTCCAGAGGAGGTGCGCCGTGAGTGCTGTGGTGGTGACGGATCTGCGCAAGACCTACGGTCCGGTCGAGGCAGTCCGCGGCGTGAGTTTCACCGTCGAGGACGGTGAGATCTTCGCGCTGCTCGGCCCCAACGGTGCCGGCAAGACGACCACCCTGGAAATCCTGGAAGGATTCCGTCAACGCGACAGCGGTGAGGTGCGGGTGCTCGACCACGATCCGGGCCACCGAGCTTCCGGCCGGGTGCTGCGCGAGCAGATCGGGCTGGTGTTGCAGGACATCGCGGTCGAGCCCTACCTCACGGTGCGCGAGACGATCGCGCGCAACGCGGGCTACTACCCGAATCCACGTGGGATCGCCGAAGTGATCGACCTCGTCGACCTGACCGGGCAGCGCAAGCAGAAGGTGAAGGATCTCTCCGGCGGCCAGAAACGTCGCCTCGATCTGGCGCTGGGCATGGTCGGGAACCCGAAGCTGCTCTTCCTCGACGAGCCGACCACCGGATTCGACCCGAACGCCCGCCGTGGCGCCTGGGAAGTCGTGGAGAACCTACGGGCGGCGGGCACCACGATCGTGCTCACCACCCACTACATGGACGAGGCGCAGGTGCTGGCCGACCGGGTCGCCGTGATCGCCAAGGGCCAGATCGTCGCACAGGGCACCCCGGCCACGATCGGTGGGCGGGATTCCGAGCTGACCCGCATCCGGTTCGCATTGCCGGACGGGGCCACCGTCGCCGATCTGCCGTTCACGACGAGTACCGGCGTGCGGACCGGCACCGACGGAGTGGTCACCATCGAGACCGACGAGCCGACCGGACTGCTGCACCGGCTCACCGGTTGGGCGATCGATCGTGGCGCGACGCTACCGGGGCTGTCGGTGGATCGGCCCAGTCTTGAGGACACCTACCTGCGGCTGACCGGCAGCGGGACGCAGCATGAGGAAGCCGAGCCGGCGAAACCGCGTCGGCGCCGCAGACTGGCGAGGATCGGCCGATGACCACCAACACCCGGACCGCACCCGTCCCGCGTCGCAACGACCTGGCATTGCTGGCGCACCAGATCCGCTATGAGCAGTTGTCGTTCTGGCGCAATCCGCAGAGCGCCTTCTTCACGTTCGTGTTCCCGGTAGTGATCATCGTCATTTTCGGGGCCGTGTTCAGTGGCAGCTCCGGCGGCTCGTTCTTCTACGGTCTGGCCAGCCTCCAGTACTACGTTCCGACGATCGCCGCGCTGTCCGTCCTCGGCGCCTGCTACAGCAATCTGGCGGTCGTGCTCGCCATGCGGCGCCAAACCGGCATTCTCAAACGGCTGCGAGCCACTCCCCTGCCCGCGTGGATCTATTTCGTCGGGCTGCTGGCACACTGCGTCGTGATCAGCGTGATCGAGGTCGCGTTGATCATCGGTGTCGGCCGCCTCTACGGCGTACCGATGCCGACGCACTGGACGGCGATCCTGGTCACTCTGGTACTCGGCGCGGCGAGCTTCTGCGCGCTGGGCGTCGCGGTCGCCTCGCTCATCCGCAACTCCGAGGCAGCGCCCGCGGTGGTGCAATTCGTTCTCTTCCCGCTGGTGTTCATTTCCGGCACGTACTTTCCGATCCACTCGGACGTACTGAACCGCATCGCCGACGTGTTGCCGGTGCGACCGTTCAACCAGGCGTTGTTGGGCCCGTTCGCCGAGCACACCGGCTTCGACTGGCCCCATCTGGCAGTCCTCTTGGCGTGGGGTGTTGTCGGCGCGGTGGTCGCGGTACGGCGGTTCCGGTGGGATCCGCGACCGGAATAAGCCGAACTGACATCAGCGGGGTGCTTTGAGCCGGGCGAGGCGGTGCGGGGTCGGCCAGCGCACATCCCACGCCCAGCCGAGTTTCTCGAACAACCAGATCACTCGGGCGGAGATGTCGATCTGTCCGGGCAGCACACCGTGCCGTGCGCAGGTCGGGTCGGCGTGGTGGGAGTTGTGCCAGGACTCACCGAAGGACGCGATCGCCAGCGGCCAGAAGTTCGCCGCCTTGTCTCGTGAGGCGAACGGGCGCGCACCGACCATGTGGCACACCGAGTTCACCGACCAGGTCACGTGATGCAGCAGCGAGATACGGACCAGACCGGCCCAGAACAACGCGGTGATCGCGGCCCACCACGACCAGCCGAGTAGACCACCGAGCAACGCGGGCAGTCCGAAGGTCAGCACCGTCCACAGCACGAACAGACCGTCAACGGCTTGAATCTGTCGGTCCGCCACGAGGTCGGGGGCGAACCGATCGACATTCGTCTTGCCCCGGTCGAAGATCCAACCGAGATGCGCATGCCAGAATCCTCTGGCCAGTGCTGCCGGGCCGGTTCCGTACAACCACGGGGAATGCGGGTCGCCCTGGCGGTCGGAGAAGGCGTGGTGACGTCGGTGATCTGCCACCCATTCGGTCACGGGTCCCTGCACGGCCATGATGCCCACCGCGGCGAGCGCCATTCGCAGCACCGGATGGGCTTTGAACGCGCCGTGCGTGAAATGCCGGTGGAAGCCGACGGTCACCGCAAGTCCGGTGACGACATAGAACGCGCCTGCGAGTTCTACGTCCAGCCAGCTCAGACCCCATCCCCAGGCGAACGGGACGGCCACGATCAACGCCAGGAAAGGAACGAGAATGAACACGTGCACAAGGCTGTGCTCGGAAAACGTGCGGTCACCGCTGATCATTGGTTCGTGCGCGCCGATTCGCGGCTGCGGCGCGGGAGCCGTCACCGGGGCGGTCATCGGACGAGCCAGTGCGCCGATGTGGACGATGTCACCGAATGAACTCCTTTGGCGTGGTTGAAGAATCGCCAAAGGCCGGGGCGACACAAAAGGGAGAAAACGTCCGGCGATCCGTCGCCGGCGAGTAACTCTGTCCGCGATACTACTCGCATCACGCTGTTCGCGTAATGCGAGTAGCATGCGACCGAGTCCAGTTCAAGCTCCGGACAGCGAATTTGTAGACGGGACACCATGACCGCTTCCATCACCGGTGCGCAAACGGACGCAACCGCGGCAAATGCCGACGATCGAACCAGCGCCATGTGCGCGGTGTGTCCCCACCCGGTAGACACCCACGATGTGATCGGCCTGCGCTATTGCACGGCGACCGTGGCCGGCGGCTGGCAGCGGGGATGCGTCTGCGGCAACGGGCGCAAGGCGAATCATCATGGAGCCATGCGGAAGTGACCGGGCGTCGCCTGCCTGACCGGTGAGTTCTATCGCCTGGGCGTCGATGCGAGTACGGTCGAACATACCGAGAGTATTTCGAGCGTTGGCAGTCAGGTCGGCGTCGTTCCCGGCGTACGTCTTGACCGGCCGATTCGTGGCCGGAGACGGGAGCACCGACATGAGTTCGGGCGCGCCACCGTGCGTCGAAGTCTACGGCGGCACCTACGGTTTGGCCCTGTCCGGGCGCGTTGGGCTGCGACTGGCACTGAAGCCGGAGGCCGCGCTGATGGGCGCGGTGGATGGTGCGTGGTGGCCACGTACGACGAACCCGCTCGCCGAATTTCCCGCCCTGATCGCCGGCATCGAACTGCACCGCGGGCCGGTCGATCGGGTGACCTTCAGTTGGATCGCCTGGGACGACGCACCTGATCGGATAGTCGTCGCCGACGCGCCGATCACGTTGGCAGGGTCTCGTTCGCTGGATCGGCGCACCGTGGTGGTATCGGGCGTCAACTGGCACCGGATGGTCCTGCTGGTGATCCCACCGCAGGCCGACGCTCAGACTGCCCTGGCTGCCATCGCGCTGGCGTCGAGTGGCGACAATACCGATCGGGCAAAGCAGATCTTGGTCGCGAGCGGGGTCGAACGCGGGGGTGGCGCTGATGATCGTTGACCACTACGAGAGGACAACGGCATGCCGCACGCACCCGAGAAGAGTACGAACCAACTCGTCGTCTGGTGGCGACTGGTCGACGCACTCGACGAGTTGGCCGCCGTCTGGCAGCAGACACAGGCGATGACCGGCACCATGGATTCCGGTCAGTTGCCGGCAAACCTCGCTGTCATGCTCGTCCGCTGCGGCGCACACGGCGCCGAGGCGACGGCCGGGGTGGCCGCGATCCTGGCCCAGCAGAGGGACAGCGGTGCACGGTTCGCGGAGCTGGCCGGCGCGGCACGTGCCGTCAGCGACGACTGGCCGAGGCGAGGCCAACCTGTCGGAGCGGCCCGTGAGGCGCACTGACCACAATAGACAGTTCTCGCAGAGGCTCTGTTTCGGCACCAACGACGGTCGAGGAGGTCGCCATGCCTGATGAATTCACTGTCCTGCCGATGGAGGTGAACCACCGCTTCCTGTTGGCGCGAGAAGAGGTCACCGCCGCGCTGAAGGCGCTCGCCGATGCGAACGGCGCGGGTACCGACGCGCAGTACCAGGCGCTTGCCGACGCCAGGCACAAGATCGCACAGGTCTACCGGGAGGCTCGTGCGGTCGACAACGGCACCGCACTGGACCAGACCCTGTGGTTCGCGCTGGACGAAGCCGCGCTCTGGCAGGACCAGGAAGCGGCCAGGTACGGCTTGCCATCAGGTGAGGTGCGAGCGTCCGGATCGCCATCGGAGTAGCTGGGCCAGGTCGGCTCGGGCGAGACGTGGCTGCGCGCTGACCGAGCCGCCGCATTACGTGACCGGTCAACTCATTTCTCGATCCGAAAGGACTCTATGGTCACGCTGGGTTTCCTGAGTACATATCCGCCTACCCTGTGCGGACTCGCGTCGTTCACCTCCGCGTTGCGGGCCGCACTGCCCGAAGGCGCCGCGGGCGGTGTGGTTCGGCTCGTCGACGCGGATGGAGCGACCTGGCCGGACGGCGTGGTCGGAGAACTGGTCGCCGGCTCGGCGGCCAGTTGCCGGGTGGCCGCCGACAGGTTGAACAGTCAGGATGTCGCGATAGTCCAACACGAGTACGGCATCTACGGTGGTGAGGACGGCGACGACGTACTGCGCGTACTGGCGTTGTTGTCGGTACCGGCGATCGTTGTGTTGCACACGGTGCTCTCCAAGCCCAGCGCGCACCAGCGTTTCGTGCTCGACGGGGTGGTCGCGGCAGCGGCGGTGGTCGTCGTGATGAGTGAGACAGCACGATCGCGGTTGGTCAACGGCTACCAGGTGCCCGCCCACCGCGTGGTGGTCGTACCGCACGGAGCCCCGGAGGCCCAGACCGTGCCCGAGGTCGACAACGGTGACCGTGGCCAGATTCTCACCTGGGGACTGCTCGGTCCTGGCAAGGGCATCGAGTGGGGCATCGAGGCAATGGCTTTGCTCGGTGACATATCGCCCGAGCCGCGGTATGTCGTCGCAGGCCGAACCCATCCGAAAGTCCTTGCTCACCAGGGAGAGCGCTACCGCAGCGCCCTGTCCTCGCGTGCCGGTGAGCTCGGCGTGCACGGTCGAGTCCGGTTTGACGCGCGCTACCTCGACGTCACCTCGCTGCGTGCCCTGGTGGCCCGCACCCAGGTCGTCCTGCTGCCCTACGATTCCCGCGACCAGGTCACCTCCGGCGTACTCGTGGAGGCGGTCACCGCGCAGATCCCCGTTGTGGCGACCCGGTTTCCGCATGCCGTCGAACTGCTCGGCAACGGCGCCGGGGTGCTTGTCGACCATCAGGATCCGGTCGCGATCGCCGAGGCGGTGCGCATGATTCTCACCGACAGGTGGGCGGCGGCCGCGATGACGGCCGCCGCTGGAGTCGCCGCCCGATCTCTGGGCTGGGCGGCGGTGGCCGACCGGTACCGAACGCTGGCGGAGCAGCTCACCCGGCTGGCAACGCCGGTGGTGACGTGAGACCGGCCCGAATTGGCGTTCGGCTGGACTGCCGTCATCTGCTGCGCATGTCCGACGACGTCGGCCTGTTCGAGCACGCCTGCGGATCGCTGCCGCGCCGCGAGCACGGATACTGCCTCGACGATGTCGCACGCGGACTGGTGGTGCTCAGCAGGGAACCACGGCTGACCCCGGAACTTTTGCGGCTACAGGAGATCTTCCTCGCGTTCACGGCGCACGCACACGACGGCGGGCGTTTCCGCAACCGTCTTGGCTACGACCGCCGCTGGCAGGATGCCACGGCCCTCGGCGACTGGTGGGGACGCGCGGTGTGGGGCCTGGGCAGCACGGCAGCACACGCCGACCGGACCTGGGTGCGCACGGCGGCCAGAGCCCTGTTCGACGAAGCGGCTGAGCAGCGATCGCCGTCCCCACGCGCCATGGCGTTCGCCGCGCTGGGCGCCGCCGAGGTGCTCGTGCCCTACCCGCGCCACGACCCCGCACGCAGACTGCTCGACGCTGCGGTCGCGACGATCGGCCCGATTCCGGTCGAGCCCGGGTGGCCTTGGCCGGAGCCCCGGCTCAGCTACGCGAACGCCGCTCTCGCCGAAACACTGATCGCGGCCGGTTCGCTACTGCCCGACGAGCACGTGCTGGCGGACGGGCTGCGTGTGCTGGATTGGCTGGTCGACCTACAGACCCACCGTGGGCGGCTGTCGGTGGTCCCGTCGACCGGCTGGGATCCCGGTCAGGGACCACCGGCTTTCGACCAGCAACCGATCGAGGTGGCCGCGCTCGCCGCGGCCTGTGCCCGTGCCCACGCGGTCACCGGAGCTTCCCATTGGGCGGCAACGGTTCGGCTGGCGCGGGACTGGTTCCTGGGCGTCAACGACGCCGGTGCGCGGTTGGCGGACCGCGAGACGGGCGGCTGTGGCGACGGCCTGCGAGCCGACGGCGCGAGTATCAATCAGGGCGCCGAATCGACTCTCGCGCTGCTGTCCACGTTCCAACTCGATCGGCAGCGACTGGACATCGTGCCCGCCAGGAGTGCCGGGTGATCACCGAGACGCCCAGCCTGGTGACCAGACACGGCACCGTTTTCGCGCCAGATCCTGGCCGCGTCATCACCAAACTGTTCGTGCCGGGCGAGGAGACGCCGGAGACCCAATCCAGGGCCGCCACGCTCGTCGGGCGGGTCCTCGCGCTGCCGGAGAACGAGGTGGCGGCGGTACTTGCGGGCGTCCTGGCAGAGTTCTCGGCTCGGCATCGCGACTTCCCGGCAATCCTGGAGCGCACCGCGTCGATCATGAGCCACCGGCTCGTGGCACCGGACGCGTTGAGCCCGCAACGCCGGCTCCTGCTTGGCGCCTATTTCACCCATGAATACGCCATCGAGGCGACCGCCCTGTGCAACCCTTCTCTCATACCGCATCCCCGACAACAGGCCCTCGCGCCTGGTGAGTTGCGGGTGGTGCTGAGCCTGCGCGGGATCGGCGAGGGCCACGTGTCCTCGATCGGGTTCGCCACCGGGGTGCTCGGTCCGGGTCCACAAGCACGCTGGCAGTCCCGCAGCGGACCCGTCAGCACCGGCGAGCGTGAGCCGGATTCCTGGGAGCGCGCCTGGTTCCGGGCCGCGTTGACACATGACAGGTGCGACAACGAGATCACGGCCACCGTGCTGGCCACCCTGCCCGACCACTTCGGCCAGCACGATCTCGATGTTCAACTGGGAGCGCTGCATCCCCGGCTGCGAGAGCGCGCTGGTGCCGAGACCACCACGCGGCGCATCCGTGAACTGGCCGCTGCCAGCTATACCGTGCGGTTTCCGGACGGAATCGCCCTGTCGCGGCGAGTGTTGTGGCCGACCAGCCCCACCGAGCGCCACGGCATGGAGGACGCACGTTTCGTCCGCTGCACGGCTCTCGACGGCACCACCGGCTACCGGGCCACCTATACCGCCTACGACGGCTCCTCGGTGGCGCCCCAACTGTTGGAGAGCACGGACCTCGACACGTTCCATGCCCTACCACTGACCGGTCCGGCGGCTCGCAACAAAGGCATGGCGCTGTTTCCCCGGCCGGTCGGCGGGAGATACCTGGCGCTGTGCCGGGGAGACGGCGAAACGATGAGCCTGGCGAGCTCTCCCGATGGTCGGACGTGGACCGACGAGGTGCCGCTGCACGGACCGCAGGCGGCGTGGGAACTGCTACAGGTCGGCAATTGCGGTTCCCCGCTGGAAACCCCCGAAGGCTGGCTCGTACTCACCCACGGCGTCGGACCGATGCGCACGTACGCGATCGGCGCTCTCCTGCTCGACCTCGCCGAACCGACCCGGATACTGGCCACGCTGCCCGAGCCGCTGCTGATGGCCGACCGACGCGAGCGGGACGGGTACGTCCCCAATGTCGTCTATTCGTGCGGTGGAATCATCCACGACGGGACGCTCTGGCTCCCCTACGGCGTCAGTGACACCCGGGTAGCCATGGCAACCGTGCCAGTGGAGTCGCTGCTCGCGCGACTGCGCGCCGCCCAGCCGGCCCTGCGCGACAGTCACAGGCCCTAATGTGGTGACAGGACCGGAAGCAGGGTGGTGGTTGCGATGCGGCGGGACATGCGGGCATCGGACGCCGAGCGCGAGGCCGCGGTAACCCTTCTGCGGACCGCCGTTGGCGAGGGCCGTATCACCATGGCGGAGTTCGAAGAACGTACCCGGGCGGCGTACGCGGCCACGACCAGGCGAGAACTCGACGCGCTGACCGACGATCTGCCCCGGAGCCTGTGGTAGGCCCGAAGCAGACCGTCCTCCTGCCGTGCGCTCAGACCGGCTCGACCGTCCGGATCGGCGCCAGCGTGATCGGCTCGACCGGGGTGGTGTCGAGGGTCGCGTGGTGCTCGTCGGGGATCTCCGGTTGAACCGACGGCGTGGCGGCGACAGCCGGTTCGGGCGCGGTCGCGCGTTCGAAGAAACGCAGTAGCTCCACCGGGAACGGCATCACGAGCGTGCTGTTCTTCTCCGCGGCGACATCGACAACGGTCTGGAGCAGTCGCAGCTGCAACGCGCCGGGGGTGTCACCCATGGCGCGGGCGGCCTGGGCCAGTTTCGTGGACGCCTGGAACTCGCCGTCGGCGGAGATGACTCGCGCCCTGCGCTCCCGTTCGGCCTCGGCCTGCCGGGACATCGATCGCTTCATGCTGTCGGGCAGGGCGACGTCCTTCACTTCGACGCGTTCGATATGGATGCCCCACGGTCCCTCGGTCGGTGTGTCGATGACGGCCTTGAGTTCGGCATTGATCTGGTCCCGGTCGGACAGCAGCGTGTCAAGGTCGGCCCGGCCGATGATCGACCGCAACGAGGTCTGGGCCACCTGTGAGACGGCGGTCGGATAGTGCTGGACGTTGATGACGGCCTTCACCGGGTCGATCACCCGGTAGTAGACGACGGCGTCCACGGTCAGTGTGACGTTGTCCTTGGTGATGGCGCCCTGCGCGGGAATGCCCATCACGACGGTCTGCATGGACACCTTCCGCATCCGGTCGACGAACGGGATGAGCACCCGGAAACCGGGCTGGCGCAGGCCCGGCAGCAGCCGGCCGAACCGCAGGACGACGCCCTTCTCGTACTGCTGCACAAGACGAACGCCGGAGCCGAGCACGATGAGGACGAGGATGAGAATCGGAATGAGAATGGCAGCGATCATGATGAATCCCAACAAACATGGTGTTGATGAAGCGAAAAGGGACCGTCGGCCACCCGAGTGGCCGAAGATGTGTTGCCGCGCAGTTCAGTGTCGGCGCGTGTGGTGACGCGATACCCAGTTGGCGGCCGAAGCCGAGCCGCCCCGGATCAGCCGCGTTCGCCCGGCAGTCCACCGCCGTTGGCCCAACGATCCTGGTTGTCGTCGTGTACCAGCCGTAGCCGAGGCCGAGTCTCGCTGGACACCGCGCCGGAAGCGGTCAGGAGGTCGAGCGGCTGATCGACGTTGCTCCGTCCGGACGCCGCCGTCATGGCTTCGTGAGCGGCGCTCGTGGTGGCTTCCTGAGGGATCACCAGCAAGCTGATCCGCCGCCGATCCGGTCCGGACACGTGCACGACGTACTCGTCCTGGTGCCGGAATCCCTCCAGCCGAACGGTTCCACCGTCGACAGTGATCTGCCGTGGTGGGATATCCCAAGCAGCGAACGGGAACGCGATTCTGGTGACTCGACCCAGCCGGACGCCGAGCACTCTGACCAGCGTCGGCAGTTCGACGACCAGGTCTCGGGATCTGGGCCACCAGCCACCGTCGACGCAACCGGCCAGCGACCCCTTCGGCTTCAGTCGCAGCCGTAGGGCGGGTGCTGGCCGGACGTCGGGTTTCGGCGTTGGCGCGGCAAGCGGATGATTGTGCGGGCCCGACACCATGTCGGTACTCCCGTCTCCGGCCCCATCGACGGCCGGCGTGTACCGCGCCGAGGACGTCGTCGGCTTGGCTGCCAACGCACGAGATGCTCCCGGTAGTGTCGACACTACACCGCACGCGCGCGGATGACGCGATCGTTCGCACCAGCACGACGATCCCCGGCGCATCGGCAATCATCTCGGCAGACGTCCACATTGGCGTGTCATCGGCAACCGCCCGCTGCGGAACCGAACGGCGCCGTGGTCTTCGCCGGCTCATCCGTCGCGCAGCAGGGCCAGCTGAACTCGCGACACAACGCACTCCTTGCGTAGACTTTTATCTAAACAAGGCGTTGATTAGATTGCACTCTAGATAGAGAGCTGTCAAGATAGATACATGCCGAAACAGCTTCCGGTGATCGAGACGAGCTCGCTGTGCTGCTCGCCGCTCATGCGACAGCCGCTCACCGAGGATCAGTCGGCCGACCTCGCGCACGTGTTCAAGGCGCTCGGTGACCCGGTCCGGCTGCGGCTGCTCTCGCTGATCGCGTCCCATGCAGGTGGCGAGGCGTGTGTCTGCGACCTGACCGACGCGTTCGACCTGACCGGCCCGACCATCTCCCACCACCTCAAGGTGCTGCGCGAAGCCGGGATCGTTGACGGGGAACGGCGCGGCACCTGGGTCTACTACCGGGTGCAACCCGCCGTCTTGCAGAAGCTGTCCGGCGTGCTCATGACGCCGGACCAGGCCGAACCGGTGACCGCGTGACCGACCGAGGAGTCATCGTGTCCGACCTGCCCGAGGTGCTGTTCGTCTGCGTCCACAACGCCGGCCGCTCGCAGATGGCCGCGGCCCTGCTCGACCACCACGCCGCCGGACGCGTCACCGTCCGCTCGGCCGGCTCCGCACCAGCCGATTCGGTCAACCGGGCCGTGGTCGAGGCCATGGCCGAACTCGGTCTCGACCTCTCTCGCGAATTCCCCAAGCCGCTCACCGACGACGCCGTCCGGTCCGCCGATGTGGTGATCACGATGGGCTGCGGTGACGCCTGCCCGGTCTACGCTGGCAAGCGCTACCTCAACTGGGAACTCGACGACCCCGCCGGTCAGGACGTCGAGCACGTCCGGTCAATCCGGGACGAGATCGACCGCCTCGTGACCGCTCTCCTCGCAGACCTGACACCGGCCACCGCCTGAGCCTGGCTACGCCGAAGATCAGGCGTGGGTACCGCCGTCGACCCGGATTTCCGTGCCGGTGATGAATTCGCCGTCATCGGAGACGAGCATCGCGACGACCCCGGCCACCGCCTCCGGTCGCCCCATCGCCGTACCGGCATCGTCGGTGAGACCGGTCGGCAGAATCGGCCGTAGCTTTCCGAACAGTGTCATGTCGACGTCGGTCGGCAGCCCGCTCGCCATGGCGTCGCTGATCCCGCTCCGCACGCTCCCGGGCGCGACACTGACCGCGCGCAGGCCCTGCTTGCTGTACTCCAGAGCCAGCGAATGAGTGAACGCCCGAACACCTCCCTTGCTGGCGGCGTAGGCGGCCATGTAGGGGTGTCCGAACTCCGCGGCCGTCGAACTGAAGTTCACCACCACGCCGTTACCCGTTTCCAGCAGTGCCGGCAATGCCTCGCGCGTCACCAGGAACGTGCCGGTCAGGTTCACCCCGAGCAGGAGGTTCCACAACTCCAACGGAGTTTCGTGGACGTGTTCGGCCAGCAGGACTCCCGCCGCATTGACCAGCACGTCGAGCCTGCCGAGCTGTTCGAGGGCCGTCGCGGTACCCGAGACGACCGACGTCTCGTCCGCGACATCCATCGGAAACGTCATCAGATTGCGCGACCGGGGCAGTCCTTCCAAGCCTTCGGTATAGACGTCGGTGGCGACGACGCAGGCCCCCTCCGAGAGCAGGCGCAGCGTGGTGGCATGGCCGATACCGGAACCGGCACCCGTGACCAGGACCCGGCGATCGTGTAAACGAGCTGCGAGGTTCACTGTGGTCTCCTCCGGGGCAACGCCGGCCCGGCGGAGCGTGTAGACACTCCGCCGGGCGCACCTGCCGAATCAGCCGGCCGGCGGTGGTGAGACGTACGGGAAGTAGTCGAGGAGCGGGCCTGGTTCGAGGCCGGTGGAGAAGTCCTGGTTCAGGACCATCTTGATGATGTTGCCCGCGATGTCCTCGCTCAGGCCCTTGCCGTTCTGAATGTCGCACCAGGGGTTCCAGTCGGCGACGGTGCCAGGTGTGAACGTGATGACGTTGGGCAGCAACTTGTCTGCCGCCCACGCGCCGTAGGCCCGTGCGGTCGGGAAGCTGTGCGGGAAGTCGCCGAACGTCCCGCCCGCCTGGACGACCGCTGCGATGTTGTCCCGAACCTGACCCCAGATTCCCGTGGCGGGATCGGTCGCGGGGTTGCGGGGCCGTCCCACCCGATCGTCGGTGGGGACGGTGGCGTTGTAGTTGACGTGCGCCGAGCCGTTGGCGAAGTCGAAGAAGGTGTTCATGTTGGGCTCCGCGCCCCGCTGAACCTGGACCCACATGTTGTGTCCGGTATCGAAGTACGCGGTGGCCGCCCAGTAGTGCACCGGGCGGAAGCCGGTGATCTCGACCGGCACCTCAAGTACGTAGGACCTGACGCTCATGTTCGCGAAGCTGTCGCTGGCGGGACCGAGCGCGGCCAGGTCTGGAAAGGTCCCGTTGGCCAGTGCTTTGGTCACTGTGACGGGGTAGGGGATGAAGTTGTAGAACGGATCGCGGCGTTGGCCGGCGAACAGCTTGATGCCATGCTGGCATTCGACGACCTCGCCAACGGGTGCGTTGGGAGGACTGATGATCGTGCCCTGGGCGCTGCGATCGCGAGCGGCGGCTCCGGTGAGCATGGCTACCTGTACGTGCTGCGTACCGTCGGAGTCGGTCGGAAAGGTCGCGCGGAAGGTGATGTCCTCGACGTAGTCGTCGTTCGTGTCGATCTTGAGCTCGTAGTAGCCCGCGGAGCTCCACGGCTCGCCCATGCTCGGCGAGGTGTTCACCCCGAACACCGTGCGCGGGCCGCCGAGGAGACCACCCGCTCCGGCAAAGCAGTAGGCATCGGTGATGTCCAGCATTCCATCGGGGATGTCAAAGTGGTGCGACATGGCACTTCCTAGTCGGTCAGGCTGTTGCAGAATACGGACTGCGCGAGAACGGTCGCAGCGCGAGCGTGTAGAACCTGTTGTGGTAAGGAGCTTCTTTCGTGGCGCCGTATTCGCCGTAGAGCCAGAGAACCGGGAACTTGCGGGAATCCCACATCACCCGGTCGACCCTCCCGCTCGCATGGACGAGTTCATACCAACCCTCGGCGAAGCCACTGAGGATCGCGATACGGGTAGGAGCCCCGCGTTCGGGCACGATCGACGCGTCGACCGTGGTGCCGTTGGTTGCCATCACGCTGGGCCACGCGGTCTCCGCCGATGCCAGGCGCGGACCGCTGTAGTAATCCTGGACGGCAACGGCCCTGATGCCCGCCGGCAGCACCAGACGTGTGCCCGCGACCAGATGAGGTGCGTTGTACCTGCGCTCCGGCCCGCGCACCAGCTCACCGGTGACCGCCGAGGCAGGTCCGCTCGCCGTGGCGGCCTGGGCAGGAGTAGCCACAGCAGGGACGGCTGATCCGATGCCGGCCAGGACGGGGAGGGCGGCCAGGCCACCAATACCACCAAGGACACGGCGTCGACTCAGGATAGTGCCACCCACGCCGTCCGCGCTCTCAGCGTCCGCACGCGCTCGCTTGTCTCGGATCATCTTCATGCACGTTCCTTTCTTGCGGTTGCCAGGGGTCAGATCACCTGCTGCGCAAGGCCGCGATGGTCTTCCCGGTACGCTCGCGGAGAAGCACCCGCAGCGTGTTGGAGTGTTCGTAGCCGACTTTTCGGGAGATGGTCTCCAGGGACAGTTCGGTGGTACGCAACAGATGCGCGGCCCGTTCCACTCGCAGGTCCTGCACAAACCGGATCGGTGACGTCCCGATGGTCCGCTGCACCACACGCTGCAAGGTACGTTCACTCACCCCGATTGCCTTGGCCGCGTCGAGCAGACTGAAGGGTTCGGCGAGGTGCTCGCGTGTCCAGCGCTCGAATGCCGCGACGGTGGGATCGCTCTGGGCCAGCGCGCTGGGGATCGTGTAGGCGGCCTGCGATGGGCGGTCGTCGACGACCAGATAGCGGGCCACCAGGTCGGCCAGTGCGGGGCTGCTCGCTCGGACGATCGCCAAGGCCAGGTCG
>DASZJG010000026.1:0-7521 GCA_035948315.1 Pseudonocardiaceae bacterium
CTCGCCGTAGGTTTCGTAGGTCCGGCCCCAGCGCGGGTCGCGCACCAGGTTCGCTGTCGGGCCGAGCGAGACGTTCACGCCCTTGCCGGCGAACTCGGCGCCCATCGCCGTGCCCTCCTGCTGGATCAGCGCCGGATCCCAGGTCGCGGCGGCGCTCTCGCCGTCCGGATAGGCGGTCACGCCGCCGGTTCCGTCACCGACCCCGTTCGGGCCGTCCTGCATGTTGATCGGCTTGATGCACAGGTTGGGGATGGCGGCGACCTGGCCGATGTAGCTCGATCCACCGTCGCCGGAAAGCATGGTGAACTCCTCGGACTGGTCCATCGTGTTCAGCACCTGCTGGACCCGCTGGGTGACCGGGGCGGTCGAGCCGACCCACGGACAGACTCCGTTGCCGCCGTTGCCATTGCCGCCGGTGAGCGGCGCGACGGTGGTCAGGCCGTAGACGTCGAACTCGAAGATCGAGTACCCGAACTGCGTGCCGCGCGCCGTGCCGTACATGCGGATGTAGCGGGCGGTCGCGGAAACGGTGAGCGTCTGGTGCCCGCCGGTTCCGGTCGTGGTCGAGTAGATGTTGCTCCAGTTCGTGTTGTCGTTGGACACCTGGATCTGGAACGCGGTGGCGTACGCGGCCTCCCAGAGCAGGCCGACGCTACAGATCTGTTGCTGGGCACCGAGATCGACTTCCAGCCACTGCGGATCACTGGCCGCACTGGACCAGCGGGTGCCGGGGTCGCCGTCGGTCGCGTCGGACGCCGGGTAGTTGGTGGCGTCCTGGGTCGACGAGGCCGTGGTCGGCTGGTCGAGCGCGAGGTCCTGCGCGCCGCAGTACTCGGTCGGGCCAGGCCCGCCGCCCCCGTTGCCCCCGCCCTGGGTGAACGCCAGGTAGTGGAAGTTCCAGCCGTTGGAGTCCTGGTCGAGGGTCAGCGTCTGGGTGCCCGCGGGCAGCGTGACGCTCGCCGTGACCGTGGTCCAGGTCTGGTACCCGCCGGTGTTCGGCACGGCGACCGCGCCGCTCAGGTTGGCGCCGGCGGAATTGGCGATGTGCAGCGCATCGGTGTTCCCGTACGGGGACGCGACCCGCAAGCTCACCGTGTAGCTCCCGGCCGTCGCAACATTGACGGTGTAGTCGAACCACTGCCCTGCTGCCGTCCAGCCCATGTCGTACCCGCCGCCGGCAGCGCTGGTGTCCTGCGTGTCCGCGGTGGCCTCAAGATCGACACCATCCGCTCGATAGCTGTTGGCGGTGCCGTTGCTCGCCGCGACGTTGTAGGCGACACCCTGGCCGCCGGTGTCGTAGTTGGCCACCTGGACCGTGCCCGGTACCGCGGCCGGAGTACCGCCGAACGGCTGGTCGCCGGTTGAACCGCCCGAGCCGCCACCCGAGTTCAGGGCGAACGTCATCGAGTGGAAGTTCCAGCCGTTGGAGTCCTGGTCGACGGTGAGCGTCTGCTGGCCCGCCGGCAGCGTGACGCTGGCGGTGACGGTCGTCCAGGTCTCGTACCCGCCGGTGTTCGGCACGGCGACCGGGTTGGTGAGGTTGGCGCCGGAGGAGTTGGCGATGTGCAGGGCGTCGGTGATCCCGTACGGCGAGGACAGCCGGAAGGCGACGCTGTAGGTTCCGGCGGTGGCGACGTTGACGGTGTAGTCGAACCACTGCCCTGCTGCCGTCCAGCCCATGTCGTACCCGCCGCCGGCAGCGCTGGTGTCCTGCGTGTCCGCGGTGGCCTCAAGATCGACGCCATCTGCTCGGTAACTGTTGGCGGTGCCGTTGGTGGACGCGACGTTGTAGGCGACGCCTTGGCCGCCGGTGTCGTAGTTGGCGGCCTGGATCGTGCCGGGGACAGCCGTCGGAGTACCGCCGAAAGGTGCGCCACCTGCGGCGTAGGCGGCGGTCGGCGCACCGGCGAGGGAGAGCGCGGACAGGGCAGTGACCACGAGCAGTGCGCGTAACGCGGGGCGGCGGCGCGGCGCTCGCGATCTGCGACGCGCGGGCCGGGAGACGGGGAAAGGCATCGTTGCATTCCCTTCGGTTGGCTGAACTCCCCGTGCCAAGCCCCTCGGCCGATCGGGGTAGCTCGGTGGGCTGACCGGGGTCGTCATCTGCACGGGCGTGAGAGCGCTCTCAGTACAGAGAATTAGGCCAGGGACCGACTCGTGTCAAGCCTCGGCTCATCCGGTCAAGCCGCGCAGGAGCGCGTCGACCGTACGCTCGATCCGGCCCTCGTCGAAGGGTTGTCGAATCAGCAGCGTCCGGAAGTGCAGCGGTGCGACGAGTAGTTCGAGAACAAGCTCACGATCGGTGCCAGCGGACAGTTCCTGGCGCTCGATGGCGCGGTCGACGATCACCCGGGTCGCCTCGTAGCGTGCTTGCCAGAACTGGGCACGGCTGCTGGCGAGGGCGCAATCATCGTCCACAGTGGCCATTGCCTTCGCCAGCGCGGCACCGAGCGGGGTGTCCAGGTATGCCGTGATCAGCCGAGCCAGGGCAACCATGTCGTCGCGGAGGTTCCCGGTGTCGGGGACCGGCAGTTGGTCCTGGCTGTAGCTCAGCAGGGCATCCAGAATCAGGTTCTGGAGCGCACCCCATCGCCGTTGGATCGACGTGGCATGCACGCCGGACCGGCGGGCAATCTCGCTCACCGTCAGCGCGTCGGGACCAAGTTCCGCGACCGCTTCCAGAGTCGACCGGAGGACGTCGGCGCGGACCCGCGCCGATCGGCCGCCAGGGCGCTGGGCGACCTGGTTTCGCATCTCGTTCCCACTCACGATCCCACCTTAACGCTCAGATGTTGCGTTTGAGCTCCTTCGGCAGTACCGTCAGCTAAAGCAAGATATCTGCGTTAGCTGCTCGACTTGAAGGGGTCGCCATGTCCTACCAATGGTCACTGGACGCGTCCGAGCTGTTCGGCGAGCGGTATCCACAGATGATCAACACTGGATTGCCGGTGACCGACGTCGACGCCGTGCGTGCCGCGGTCACCGACATGTGGGCGGACGCCCCGGGCGGGTGGGTTCACGAGTGGTCGAAACTGGCCGCGAGCTACGCCGACGCGGGCTCGCACCAGCACGCTGCGCTTGCCTACGGATGGGCGAAGTTTCCCGCCCTGGCCGATGACCACAAACGCGTCGCGCTGGCCAAACAGCTTGAGCAGTACCAGCTCGCCGCTCCCGGCTTCGGCGTGGAATTCCAGCGTGTCGTGCTGGAACTACCGCATGGCGGAGGTACCACGCAGGTTCCGGTGCACCTGTTCACGCCTTTCGGCCTCCCCTCCGGTCGGCCGGTGGTGGTGGCCAGCGGAGGCGTGGACAGCTGGAAGATGGATGTGCACGGGCTGATGGTGCTGCTCGCCACCCAGCTCCGGGTGACGGTGCTGGTCTTCGACATCGCGGGAACCGGAGAGTCGACGGTACCCATGACCGGTTCCGGCGGCGCGGAGATCGTCACCGGGCTGATCGAACACGCCCGCTCGCTCGGCAACGGCGTGGTCGGGCACGTGGGCATCTCGATGGGCGGATACTTCTCCGCTCGATCCGGCCTGACCGGGGAGGTCGACGCCGCCGTCGTGCTGGGTGGACCGGTCGAAGCAGCGTTCAGCGGTGAGAAGAAGGCCGTATTCGGCATGGACGGGATCTTCGGCAACGCACTGGGCTTCGACGCGCCACCCAGCCAGGAGGAACTCAACGCCCGCTTGACGCAATTCTCGCTGCGCCCGCTGCTCGACCAGGACCGCAACGGCCCGATGCTGGTCGTCAACGGTACCGACGACGTCCACGTCCCACAGCACGACACCCTGGTGTTCCAGGGTCGCCGCGACACCGTGGTCGACCTCGTTCCCGACACCGGGCACTGCGCGGTCAGCAAACTGCCTGAGGTGTTCCCGACCATTGTCGGCTGGCTAGACCGGACGCTCTCCGCCATGGCGGAGACCGTCCGGTGACACGACAATGTCGTGTCACAGCAAGGATATGGGCGTTCCCGGGTCGCTTGGATGTGGCATCAACGGGGTGACTGTGTCCTCGCGCCACACACGCAGCGGCATCGAGAGGAGCACCTGCTGCAACTCGTTCTCGTCGGCCGCACCGAACAAGCCGAACGTACGCCATTCGCCGGGTGCCTCGGGCGGTTTCCACAGCCGCAGGAGGTTGCCCAGCGCCGCGAGTTCCTTCGCACGCGCGGCTTCGCGTCGTTTCATCTCGGCCACGGCATCCGCGGTGGTGCCCTCGGGAACCGTGGTCACCATCTCAACCAGAAATTCCATGATCTGCTCCGGTTCAGCCGAGCCGGGAGACCTGATAGTGATCGATCAACCAGGACTCCTCGACACGACGCAGGACGACACCGAGATTGACGCTGACCGTCGGGCGGTCGGCGAAGGTGAAATCGACGCTGAGGTAGCCCAGCACCAGATCGTCGGCAAGACGTCGGGTTTCCAGCACCGTGTAGTGCGCGGTCATGCCGACGGGCTGGCTGTCGTAGTACTCGGCGACCCCGTCCCGGCCGACGCTGTACGGGTGCAGGCCCTGGAAGATCGCGTCGTCGGTGAAATACGTCGCGACACGTTTCGCATCGTGTGCGTCGACGGCTGACTTCCACTGGTCGAGCACGGACGTGAGGATGTCGACTTCTGTGGCGTTCATGGTGATGTCCCTTCAGTGTCCGGCGCTCTGGCCGCCGTCGACGTGCAGTACCGCACCGGTGACGAACGGAGCGTTCTCCAGGTAGATGACGGCTTCGACGACATCGCTGACATCGCCCATCCGCCCGATCGGGTGCATCCCGGCGAGCGCGTCGTGGGTCTCGACCGGATGCATGGGTGTCCGGATGATGCCCAGCGACACCGCGTTGACCCGGATGTCACGACCCGCGTACTCGATCGCGAGCGACTTCGTGACCGCGGCCAAGCCGCCCTTGGTCAAAGAGGCGAGCGCGGAGGGGACAGCGGAGAGAGCGTGGTCGACCAAACTGGTAGTGACGTTGACGATGTGCCCGCCGTCGTGATCGAGCATCGCGGTGATCGCTCGCTGGGAGGTCCCGAAGAAGCCACGGAGGTTCACGCCGGTCACGAAGTCGTAGTCGGCATCGGTGTAGTCGGTGAACGGCTTGGCCATGAAGACGCCCGCGTTGTTGATCAGGGTGTCGACCCGGCCGAAAACCTCCAGCGCCTGCTCGATCACGCGGGCGCCAACGGCCGGATCGGCGATGTCGCCGGGGACGGCCAGGATCCGGGCATCCTCGGACGGGGCAATGGTGCGCGAATTCGCGACCACCGAGTAGCCGAGTTTGCGATAGGCGGCGACAAGGCCGGCGCCGATGCCCTGCGAGGCACCGGTGATGACAGCCACTTTGGTGCTGTTCATGGCAGATGTTCTCCTGCTTCTTCTCGTTGGGACGCAGACCACCGGCGCTGCGCGTAGAACATCGCGGTCTCGCCTGGCGCGAGGACGCGCAGATGCTCCCAGCCTTCGATGGGTGCCAGGATGATGGTGGGGAAGTCCAGGATTGCCGCGACCTGGAACGCTTGTTTGCCGCTGCGAGCGAAGGAGCCGTTCAGCACGGCGAAGTCAATGGGACCGCAGCGTCGGGCGATCTCCCGAACGACGTCGAGCGAGATGTTGGTGACACTGATGTAGCCGGTAGGTATGTCCATACCGGACAGTACGAACCCGGTGCGCTGAACGGTTTCGTCGGGTCCCTGCTGAGTGGGTACTCCAGTGATGCGGAGCACGCCGCCGTCGGAACGGGCCAGGCTGAGGTGATACCAGGGCGGCAGGCCGCGCGCGCACCCGCCCAGCTGCGCCGCACAGCCGGGGTTGGTCAGGATGAGCGGGGCCCGCTCCAGCAGGGATCGCCCGCCGGGACCGAGGGGTTCGCCGTGCTGGTCGTGGGAGAGCAGCACGGCGTCGACTGGGCCGATCTCGTCCATGGTGCGGTCGAGCGTCGGGTCCGTGAGCAGCCGCAGCCCGCCGACCTCGATCAGCACGGTCGGTCCGCCGATCAGTCGGACCGCCATCCCCGACGCTGAGCCTGTCATGCACCCATGGTGTGCCCGCTGCGGGAACATGCGCCACGACCAGCTTGCTCTCTGGTAGGAGGCTGGGCCTCCTACCGATTAGGCTCTGCGCATGGAGCTACGCCAGCTTCGCTACTTCGTGACAGTCGCCGAGGAGCTGAACTTCGGCCGGGCGGCCGTCCGGCTGCGCATCGCGGGCCCGTCACTCTCCCAGCAGATCAAGGCGCTGGAACGCGACCTCGGTGTGCGCCTGTTCGACCGGGATCGCCGGTCGGTCACCCTCACCGAACACGGCAAGGCGCTGCTGCCCAAGAGCCGGGTGCTGCTGGCGCAGGCCGACGAACTACGCCGCGCCGCGACGGGCATGGCCGCGAGCGAACCGGTGCGGCTCGGCTACGTCAACTGGCGCCCTGCCGACCTGTTCCACCGCGTCTCGGGCGTGGCGCAGCTCAACGTCGACACCTGGGTACTGCCCTCCCACGAGCAGGCGCGCCGGGTCGCCGACCACAGCATCGACGTGGCGATCTGCTGGGTACGAACCAGCGACCTCACCGAACACGGCCTCCAGGCGAACCTGATCGGCGCGGACCGGATCCACGCGGTCGGCGTCGGGGCCGACACCGGCGAAATACCCGCGCGGGACACCGTTGTGCTGGTCGACGCCGACACCGCCAGTTGGTCGTCCTGGAACGTCTTCGCCGAAGAGTTCGCTCGCGATACCGGTGCGCGGGTCGTTCACATCGACGACGGTGGCATCACCGGTCCGGCGTTTTTTGAACACGTACGCAGGCTGCGGCGGCCGGTACTGAACTCGCCGAAGGGCCAGACCACGCCGGTGCCGCCGGACCTGGCCCAACGGCCGGTCGTGCGTCCGTCGCCGGTCTGGACATGGTCACTGGTGTGGCGACGGGACGAGACCCGCGGCGCGGTGCGAGCCGTCATCGAGGCGCTGAGCCGCGACGTCGGCGCCCTGGGGCTGGACGCCGACACCACCTGGTTGCCCGCCGACGATCCCCATCACCGTGATCGAAATCGGCACTGACCGACGGCGGGTCTGCTTCGAAGCGCTCACCTACCGCGCAGCGCCGCGGTGGTCTTTCCCGTGCGTTCACGAAGGAGTACGCGCAAGGTGTTGGGGTGTTCGTAGCCGACTTTTCGGGAGATGGTCTCCAGGGACAGTTCGGTGGTACGCAACAGATGTGCGGCCCGTTCCACTCGCAGGTCCTGGACAAACCGGATCGGTGACGTCCCGATAGTTCGCTGCACGCAGCGCTGGAGAGTCCGCTCGCCAACGCCGATGGCTTTGGCCGCGTCGAGCAGACTGAAGGGTTCGGCGAGGTGCTCGCGTGTCCAGCGCTCGAACGCGGCGACGGTGGGATCGCTCTGGGCCAGCGCGCTGGGGATCGTGTAGGCGGCCTGCGATGGGCGGTCGTCGACGACCAGATAGCGGGCCACCAGGTCGGCCAGTGCGGGGCTGCTCGCTCGGACGATCGCCAAGGCCAGGTCG
>DASZJG010000027.1:0-13480 GCA_035948315.1 Pseudonocardiaceae bacterium
TGTGTTGCGCACGATTGCAATTCACACCAATCGCGCAGTGTCATGCACTGTCAACAACCTGTTATGAATTCGTGGCTGTCAACGCACCCCGAAGGGCACTACGGTCGCTTGCGATCGAACCCTTTGGATGCGGACCAGATCTCGCCGAGCAACGGCCGCAGCCACCAACCAGGAGTAGGGTCGGTACAGATGGGTGTGGATGCCGCCGCAGGCTCATCGGATGTCGTGGACGACATCCGATCGGAGGTGTCCGAGACGATGGCCGCGGCCCAACAGGTGCTCAGTCACCGTTTCGGCGCCGCGGTTCGGCTTGCCGCCCCAGAGGATCTGGGCGGCAGCGGCGAATCGACCGTCATCAGGGTGCGGGTCGCGGCAACCCCCTTCTCGCTGCCGCGCACGCTGGTCGTGAAGCGTTACGGGCCACCGGATCCGGGCGCGGTCACCGACGCTTTCGTGCAGGAAGCCGTCAGCTACCAGCTTTTCACCGCGCTCGCGTCCGAGGAACGGATGTGTCCGGAGATGTTCGCGCACGACGGGCGTGAACGCCTTGTTGTGCTGGAGGATCTGGGCCGGTCACCGACGTTGGCGGACAAGCTGCTCGGCAACGACCCGCGCTCCGCCGAGCGCGCGCTGTTGTCCTGGGCGCGGTCGCTGGGCAGGCTGCACGCGAGCACGGCGGGCCGGGAGCGGGACTTCGAGGCGTTGAGCAGGCGGCTCGGCCGGCCGAGGTCGGTGGATCCCCTTGTCGGACAAGGCCGGAAGGCGCTGGCCGAACTGCCCGATCTGCTCTCCGTCGGTCTCGGCGTGGACACGCCGGCTGCTGTGCACGAACGAGCGTCCTGGGCCGCCCGACTGGTCGGCTCGCCGAGGCATCGCGCGTTCAGCCCGTCGGACGCCTGCCCGGACAACAACGTGATCACCAGCAAGGGCGTGCGGTTCCTGGACTTCGAGGGCGGCTGCTGGCGAGATGTGTTGCTGGACGCCGGTTATCTGCGGGTGCCGTTTCCGTCCTGCTGGTGCAGTTACGCGCTGCCGGCCGGCATGATCGAGGCGATGGTCGCGGCCTGGCGGTCGGAGGCGGCGACCGTGTGGCCGGATCTGGATGACGACGCGGTGCTCGCGCCCGGCCTGCTGGACGCGCAGGTGTTCTGGGTGTGGCTCTCGACGTGGTGGTTCCTGCCCACGCCCAACCAGGAGGATCTGCCGATCGAGGGGGAGCTGCGCGCGCCGCGGCGCAGCGTCGCGCTGCGTTCGCGCTGGATCCGGCTGGCCGCTGATGCCGAGCGCGGGGGCGAGCACCAGCTGGCCGATCACGCGTTGGCCGTGGTCGAGGCGCTGGAGCAGCGGTTCGGCGCGTCCGATCTGCCGCGGTATCCCGCCTTTCGGTGATATGGGCAGAGCGGTGATTTGGGCGCAGCGGTGATATGGGCACAGCGGTGATTCGGGCAGAGCGGCGATTTGACGCATCGCCGATTCGGTGAACGCGTGAGTACGCTGTTATTTATTCCGTCAATACCCGATCGACAAGTGGGTACGCTGATGCGGTCGGCGTGTTCCGGCCCGACGTTCGCCTTAATAGTGTCGTGATCAAGTTTGTGCCGATTTCCCCGCGTATCGGAACAGTCGAGATTCACCCGAGTTCGCCCGCGTCGGCAAAAATTTACCACATAAGAGTGAATAATTTGGCTACGCAGCGTCAGATGACTTGTTGAGGCTCCCGCTTCAGGTGGCTCCCGTGCGGTGGGGACGTGGGACCCCGGTCCGGGTCGGTGATGATGTTTGTTGGCACAGCTCAGAGCCATTTCCGGTGGAGTGGGGGCGGATGGTTCGGCGTGATGCTGCGCGAGGGGCAGGGTTGCCTGCCGTCACCCTTTCGAGCAGCGGTCGCGGACTTGAGGGGAGGGCCTCCCTGGCTGATCCCGATCATCTGGCAGCGGTTGAAACATGCGGCCTGAGCACCTGGTTTGCCGGGTGTAATGGGCGATTGCAGGTGGTCGCCGATGTGTTCGGCGGGGGCGGCCGTGCGAGTGCGCCAGTTGAGTCGGACATGCAAACTGCGAGATGCACACCTTCGGGAGGTAATGCGTCCCGCTATCGTGTGACGAAGCGAGTGAATGTGCTGCTCAGGGCAACAAAAATCGGATCTTGATCTGTCCGTTATGCCTGTTCAGTCGAGAAGATCCCGTACTCACGCGTAAAACAGCAGGTCATCGCCCTGTGTTGCGAATTGCATCTTGATCGCGACGTTTGATGTAGGGTCAAGTACCCGAACTGGAGAACACCGAATGCGCGCTGTCCGCTTCAACTGACCCTGCTGACCGCGTGTTTCGGTAGTCGGTAATTCGCGACCACCGCCATTACCCAATGGTGTGTAGTTGCGTGACGGGAAGAAACGCATTTGCCGCGCCCGACGATATCGGCTGCGAGGTGAACAAACATGCTTGTGCTGTTTTGTCGTGCCCGAACGAAATGGTGTGACGTGCATTCCGCGACGTCCGCCGCCCGGTTCGCTCTGTCAGTTTTAGTTGCCCGCGAGGAGGACGCGTGACCAAGACCGGCCGCAATCCGGCGTTGTCCGCGATCGTGCGTTGGCGAGACTGGAGCATTCCGGTCAAGCTCATCGCGGTCATGCTGGTACCGGTGATCACCACGCTCACGCTGGGCATTGTGGTGATCAGCGCGCAGATGGCGAAGGCGGACGTGTACATCAGCGCGGACGGGCTCACCCAACTCAGTGACAATGCCCGGTCGGCGATTTCCGCGTTGCAGCAGGAACGACAACAGGTCGCCGCGAACAGCGCGGCCATGGCGCCGGGCTCGATGTCCGCGCCCAAAGCGGGAATGACCACGGCCAACGCGCCGGACACCTCGCTGGCTGGCATCCAGCGCGAGGTCGACCTGGCGCTGGCCGGCCTGCGGCAGACCGAGGCGACCAGCGCGGCGCGCGCCGGTTTCGACCCGGTCGCCGCGACCGCCTGGGCCGATGCGTCCCGGCAGCTCGCTGAGCTGCCCGCCTTGCGCTCGGCGCAAGTCGCGCAGGGCACGAACGCATCGGCCGAGGTGGACAGTTACAGCCAACTGGTGGACGGGCTGTTCGCCTTCGACCGAGTGCTCGCCACCGACCTCGGTGACCCGCAGCTGACCCGCGAGGCGATGGCCCTCTACGACCTGTTCTCCGCGCGAGAGGAGGTGCTCTACCAGCAGGCGGTGGTCCTGGTCGGGATCGGCCACGGCACCATGACGGTCGCCGAGGTGACCTCGCTGCACGGTTCCGAGGCGCGGCTGGCCAGTCGGATCAGCGACTTCCACGCCGTCGCCGCGCAGGATGCCGCGACCGACTACCAGAAAGCGGTCAGCGGCACCGTGCTCAGCCAGCAGAGCGCGCTGCTCGACCAGGCGATCAACCAGTCGGGTGGGATGAGCGGACAGGTCATGCCCGGCATGGCCATCACGATTCCGCTCGACACCTGGAACTCGGCCACCGACGCCGTCACCGGCGGCCTCACCTCGGTCACCGATGCTCTCGCCGGCCAGCTGCGCACCACTGCGGCGACCATGCAGGGCCAGGCCAGCAATACTGCCGGCACTGCGGCCGTGATCCTGTTCGCCGCGCTGCTGATCGCCGCCCTGGTGATGGTGATCGTGGCCCGCCAGCTGCTGCGTTCCATCGGCGTGCTGCGCCGCAGCGCCCGCGACGTCGCCACCCGGCAGCTGCCGGAGGCGGTCGAGCGGATCCAGGCGGGCGAGACGGTGGACATCAAGGTCACCCCGGTGCCGGTGCACACCGGCGACGAGGTGGGCCAGTTGGCGCGCGCCTTCGACGCGGTGCACGCCGAGGCGCTCAAGCTGGCCGTCGAACAGGCCAACCTGCGCGGCAACTACAGCGACCTGTTCACCAACCTGTCCCGGCGCAGCCAGGGCCTGGTGCAACGGCAGCTGCGGCTGATCGAACAACTCGAACGGGACGAGGAGGATCCCGACCAACTCGCCGCACTGTTCAAACTGGACCATCTGGCCACCCGGATGCGGCGCAACAACGAGAACCTGATGGTCCTCTCCGGTGGTGAGCTGGGGCGGGGGCCGAGCCAGGCCATGCCCCTTTCCGACCTGCTCCGCGCCGCGGTCAGCGAGATCGAGCAGTACCAACGGGTTTCCGTGCAGCCGCCGCCCGGCGTGCACATCCTCGGCTACGCGGCCGGTGATCTGGTCAGGCTGGTGGCCGAACTGCTGGACAACGCGACCGCGTTCTCCGCGCCGGACACCCAGGTCACCATCGCCTCGCACCGCACCCGGTCCCGCGCGATCGTGGTGGACATCGTCGATCACGGCATCGGCATGGGCGACGAGGAACTGCGCGCCGCCAACGAACGGCTCGGCCACGCCGAGGGGTTCGAGGGCCGGATCACCCGGCGGATGGGCCTGTTCGTGGTGAGCAAGCTCGCCGGCCAGCACGGGGTGAAGGTGCGGCTGCACGGCGGTGAGGACATTCCGGGCCTGCGGGTCACCGTCACCCTGCCGGTGCAGCTGATCGTCGGCGACGAAGACGATCAGCTGCCGCGCGCCGAGTTGGAGACGTCGCAGGGCAGGCCGGACGCGTCGATGAACGCGATCACCGTGACCATTCCGCAACTGCCCAGTGTTGCCGAGTCCGGCGTGAATCTGTTCGCGCCGCTGCCCGGCAGCGCGACCGCGGCGGACGGGCCGCAGGAGGCCGAGCAGGGCGAGCCGGACCGGGCGGGCCAGACCACGCCGATCTTCGACGACATGCTCTCCGCCTGGTTCGACTCGGCCCGGCCGGTCGACGCGGCGGAGGACGACACACCGCCGGAGGACGCGAGTTTCGCCGGCCGGACCGGTTGGCGCTTCGCCGCGGACGACGGTTGGCGGGCGGCGGACTCGGTCACCCAGGCCAGTCCCGAGACGTACACCTCGGCCGGTCTGCCCAAGCGGCAGCCCAAGGCGCGACTGCTGCCCGGCAGCGCGAACAGTGCGCCGGGTGTCCCGGCCGCGGGCGCGCCGGCACACGCCGCGGCGGCACCGACCGGCGTGGGCGCGGAGAAGATCCGCAAGCGGCTCGCCGGGTTCCAGCGCGGCGTACAGAAGGGGCGCCACGAGATCGACGAGGTCGGCGTCGCCCAACCGGAATGGCCCGAGGAGAGCACGGACAGCGCGTTCTTCGTCGAGCAGCCGGAGCCGGAGCAGGCCGAGATCGAGATTTCGGTCGAGGCGATCGACGAGTCGGCGTCCACAGTGGAGGACGCACCGGCTCGGGTGAATGGCACCAAGCCGGTCAACGGCACGGTGACCAGCGAGAACACCGAAACTGCCGCCGCCGTCAACGCGGACAGCATGGAGGACACGGCGATCTGGCCGACCGTGGCGGACGAGGGCTGGGAGGCGGCCGAGGACGCGCTGACCCCCACTCCGGCCGCGTACACCCCGGCCGGGCTGCCCCGGCGCAGGCCGCGCGCCCAGCTGGTACCGGGCAGCGTTGCCGCGAAAGGCAAGCCGGTCATGGCCGGCGTCGACGCGGGCGCGGTCCGGGATCGACTGAACAGTTTCCAACGCGGAGTCCGCCAGGGCCGGGACGACTCGCCCGCGGCCGATGGCAACGAGCACGGATTCGAATGGGAGAACGATTGATGTCAAGTCAGTCGCCGCACGGGCGGTTCGGGTGGCTGGTCACCGACTTCACCGAACGGGTACCCGGAGTGGCTCACGCCGTCGTGGTGTCCGCGGACGGGTTGTTGCTGACCTCGTCGGCCCGACTGCCGGGGGATCGCGCCGACCAGCTCGCCGCGGTCGCCTCCGGTCTGTCCAGCCTCACCATGGGTGCCGCGCGGTGTTTCGAAGCAGGCCCGGTCCGGGAGACCGTCGTCGAGATGGAACGCGGCGTGATGCTGCTGATGGCCATCAGTGACGGGTCCTCCTTCGCCGTACTGGCCGCACCCAACTGCGACATCGGACAGGTCGCGTACGAGATGACACTGCTCGTCGAACGGGTCGGGCAGCTGCTCACCCCGGAACTGCGAGCCGAACTGCAGGGCTCGCAACGTCTGCTGACACGTCAGCCGGTGTGAGGTCGCCATGACCATGTCCTTCGGCCCAGCCGAGCAACCCGACCCGAGTATCGAGCACCTCACCGCCGCCGATGCCGGGCTCGTGTTGCCCGACCGCGTCGACGACCCCGCCGTGTGGCAGCACCCCACGGACTGGCCCGACCGGGTGGTAACTCCGCCCGTCCCCCCGAACCCGGTCGGGCCTCCCTCTACTGTTCCTTCAGTCTCCTATCCGCCCAGTGGCAGCAGATTCGGCGATTCGGGCTACTTCGCCATCGACGATTTCGGTGACGAGGCATCACGCGTCCGGCCCTATGCCTGGACCGGCGGACGCACGCGCGCCAGCGTTGACCTGCAATTGGAGACGCTGATTTCCACCAGCGACCTCGGCGAGGACGAGGCCCTGCTGACCCAGGTCGAATATCGGGCGGTCGGCACATTATGCCGCCATCCGCACTCGGTCGCCGAAGTCGCCGCGAAGCTTTCGGTGCCACTCGGTGTTGCCAAGGTCATCCTGAGTGACATGGCCGAACTGGGCTTGATCAGTATTCACCGCACATTCGCCGACGACGACATCGCGGCGCATCTCGTGTTGATGGAAAGGGTGTTGAGTGGACTCCGTCGACTTTGAGAGGTCGAAGACGACCCGCCGCTCGCCGACGGCCACGTCGGCAAAGATCGTGGTCGCCGGCGGTTTCGGCGCAGGTAAGACGACATTTGTGGGTTCGGTCTCGGAAATTGTCCCGTTGACGACCGAAGCCGTGCTGACCGACGCCAGCGCCGGCATAGACGACCTGCGTGCCACGCCAGACAAATGTACGACCACCGTTGCCATGGATTTCGGCCGGGTCACGCTGGACTCCGACCTGATCCTGTACCTGTTCGGCACCCCTGGGCAGCAACGATTCTGGTTCATGTGGGATGACCTGGTACGCGGTGCGATCGGCGCCGTGGTGCTGGTGGACACTCGCCGGCTGGCCGACTCCTTCGGGGCGGTCGATTATTTCGAGGAACACGGGCTGCCCTACATCGTCGCCGTGAACGCGTTTGAAGGCGCGCTGCCCTACCGGTTGGCCGATGTTCGGGAGGCCATGGCGATCTCGCCCGAGATTCCGTTGGTGAAATGTGACGCGCGCGAACGGGAATCAACCAAAGAAACGCTGATCACGATGGTTCAACATGCGATGCAGGCGTGGCACGCGCGGGATCTGGCCGCCGTCCGCGTTGGGCGGTGATGCCAATATTTGGCCCAAGCGGACGATTGACCATCGGCCGGGACACCTCTACAACAAAGAGGCCAATCCGGCTGGAGGTGGCTCGTGTGGTGCGTTCCGTTGACTTGGACGAACGGATTTCCCCGTTGTCGCGACGTTTGTTGCCCGACGAATTGTGGGAGTTGGCCTATCCGTTGATCCCGTTGCCCAAGGTCCGACCGCAAGGAGGTGGTCGGTCCAGGGTCGGTGACCGCGCGGTCTTCGTCGCCGTGGTCTTCGTCCTCACCAGCGGCTGCGCCTGGCGTCGGCTGCCCGATTCGTTCGGTATCGCGGTGCCCACCGCGTATCGCCGGTTCGTTGAATGGACCGGGGTGCGCTTGTGGGACAACCTCTACGATGCTGTCGTCGCCGCCAAGTGTGACAAGGCACTCCTCGAATGGTGTAGCGCCATCCGCGACGCGGCAGCCGCCCGCCCGGCCGCAGGAGCCTGATCCACACGGCTTAGTCTCGACGTATGTCGTTGGTGCACCGCACGCTGCTCGGTCCCGGTCCGTCCAATCCCTATCCCGAGGCGACCTCCGCGCTGGCCGCGCCGCTGCTCGGCCATTTGGACCCGGAGTTTCTGCGGATCCTGGACGACACCTGCGATCGGCTGCGCACCGTGTGGGGCACTGCGAATCGCCGCACCCTGCCGTTGTCCGGCACCGGCTCCATCGGCATGGAGGCGGCGTTCGCGAACACGGTGCGGTCCGGCGATGTCGTCGTGGTCGCGGTCAACGGGCTGTTCGGCGAGCGCATGTGCGACGTGGCGACCCGCTACGGCGGCAGGGTCGTGCGCGTCGAGCACGAGTGGGGCAAGCCGGTCGACGCGGCCGCGGTGCTGGCCGCGCATCCGGCGCCGAAACTCGTCGCCGCCGTGCACGCGGAGACGTCCACCGGTGTGCGCAGCGACATCGGCGCGCTGGCCGCTGCCGTGCACGAGCGGGACGCGGACGCGCTGGTGCTCGCCGACTGCGTCACGTCGCTGGGCGGCATCGAGGTCGCCATCGACGACTGGGGTGTCGATCTCGCCTACTCGGGCACCCAGAAATGCCTTGGCGTGGCACCGGGTCTCGCGCCGTTCACGATCTCCGAGCGCGGCTGGGCCAACCGCATCGAGCAGCCGCCGACGTGGTACCTGGACCTGGGCATGATCGGCGACTACGTGGGCGGCAACGCGGCAGGCGGCCGCACGTACCACCACACCGCGCCGGTCGCCATGATCGCCTCGCTGCACGCCGCGCTCGGCCGCATCCTCGAAGAGGGCCTGCCGGCGGTGTTCCGGCGGCACCGCGCCGCGGGCGCCCGGTTGGCCGAGGGGCTGCGCGATCTCGGCCTGACGCTGTTCGCCGAGGAAGGTTCGCGGCTGCCCGAGTTGACCACGGTGTGGGTGCCGGAAGGTGTCGATTCGGCGACGGTGCGCGGTCGGCTGCTGACCGAGTACGACATCGAGATCGGCGCGGGCGCCGGCAAGTACGCGTCGTCGGTGTGGCGGATCGGGCTGATGGGCGACAACGCGCGCCTTGATCGGGTCGAGCTGCTGTTGGCCGCGCTGGGGCGGGTGCTGGGTGCCGCCGGCTGAGCCGATGAGGTCCATTGTGGCGCCGCGCTAGCTTCGTCCGTCCTTCGGCGCGAAGGTTTCCAGCGCGTCCAGATCGGACGCGGGCGCGCGCACGAAGAAATCGACCCACGCGGCGATGTCCGGAAAGGCCGATCCGGCGATGATCTCCTCGGCCGCCGCGCTCGCGTCGTACTCCGTTCGCCGCAAGGAAATGCTCGGCCGATCGTGACCGCCCAGCAACGCCCAGTGCGCGCCGGTCGTGCCGTAGGGCATGCCGATGCTGCCCGGATTCACGACGGTGCGGCGGTCGACGAGTCGAACGAAGGGCATGTGCGTGTGTCCACACACTACGGTGCGTGTCGATTCGGGCACGCTGGCGAGAACTTCCTGCCAGCGCGCCACGGAGCTGTCCACGAGGGCCATTTCCACGTCGTCGCGCGGGGTCGCGTGACAGCACAGCACCTCGCCGAGGCCGTCGACGGAGAGGGTTTCGAGCATCGGCAGGGTCGCCAGCAGTTCGACCTGATCGCCGCGCAACTGCTGCGCTGCCCACCCGGTGATCTCGTCCGGCGGCTCGAGGTCGCCGCCCTCCGCGATCGTGACCAGTTCGCGCTCGCCGTTGCCGGAGATCCACACCGCGCGCTCGCCGAGCGAGGTGAGCAGGTCCAGTGTTTCCACCGGCTGCGGGCCGCTGGCGATGTCGCCCAACAGCACCACGGCGTCCGCGCCGGCCACGTCGGGTTCGGCGAGCACCGCGCGTAACGCCGGCAGTACCGCGTGCACGTCCGCCAGTACCGCGACCGAGTTCAGCATGCAGCCGAGTCTGGCGAGCGCAGGGGAGTGGGCAATAGCGGGTTCGTCGCGGGCGAAGGGGTGTTCGCCCAGAGCGAAACGCTCAGTGCTGCTCGGGAATGTCCGGGCTGCCGATGGGCGCGAAGCAGGTGCGGTCGCGGCCGTTCTGCTTGGCCTCGTAGAGCGCGGCGTCCACGGCGAGCAGCAACTCGTCGAGGTCCTTGCCGCCATCGGGATAGCTGATCGCACCCGCCGACGCGGTCACCGGAACGCGGTCGTACGTTTCCGGAGCGTTGACCACGACCGCGCCGATACAGCCGCGGAACCGCTCGGCCACGGTGCGCAACTCCAGCGGCGTGATCCCGGGCAGCAGCACCAGGAACTCCTCGCCGCCGAACCGGCCGACCAGGTCGTAGTCGCGGGTCTGCTTCTTCAGCGCCTCCGCGACCGCCTTGAGCACCTCGTCGCCGGTGAGGTGGCCGAAGCTGTCGTTGATCCGCTTGAAGTGGTCCAGATCGAGCATGAGGATGCCGACGGCGGTCTCGTAGCGCTCCGCCCTGGCCAGTTCGGCGCGGGCCATCTGGCTCCAGTAGGCGGCGTTGGCCAGTCCGGTCTTGGCGTCCGTGCGCGCCGCGGTCTCGTACTGGTGCATCAGCAGGCTGCGATGCAGCACCAGCAGCGGTGGCAGGACCAACAGCAGGTACCAGAGATCGTGGCTGGCCACCATCGCGGTGACCGCGCCCAGGCTCAGCGCGGCGACTTCGACAATGTTGTCGTTGAAGTTGCCCAGCACCTCCTTGCCCGGCGCACTGGGCGAGGACAACAGGATCACCACGACGACGAGTCCGTAGTTGACGAACCAGCGGACGACACCGGCCAACACGATCACCGCGACGCCGCGCCAGTGCTCCGGCAGCCCGGGGTAGGTGCCGTGTGGCAGGCCGATGTAGAGGATCGCCGCGGCGGCCTCCGTGCCCAGAATCACCGCTGACGCGCTGTAGACGGTACGGAAGGTGTCCCGCCGCGCGACGCGGAAACGCAGATGCGTGAAAGTGAGCGCCGACATGGCGACCGCGAGGATCGGCGGCAGCAGCACCACGCCCGCGAACGTCCAGACCGCGGTCAGGTTGACCAGCGGCGCGGTCGCTCGGGCCTGCTCGCGGATCCGCTCGATACCGCGCACGGACTCCATGTGCACGATGGAGCCGGCCAGTAACGCTCCGAATATCATCAACGCTTCGGAGTGGATCGGTGTCCAATCCGCTATCGCGGCGGTGACGCCGATCGTGATGGCTTCGACAACCAGGACGGTTATAATCGCCGGGCGGCGTAGCGACCACATGGGCCACTTCGTTATTCTTCGCCACAAGTTGGTGACGAAGGTATGCCTCAACAGCCCGTGCCGGGGAGAATTGTCCCGGTCAGCTGTTGAACCCTCAGCAGATGCCACAGGTGGACGGTAGCTGAAACGGAATGCCGGGTCACCCGTAGTGTTGCCGAATGTTATTGGTTCGCTCCGCGGATGCGTGGGGCGAACGGCGTTGGAAGGGACAGACCGGTGAAGGAAGACATCATCTGGGCGTAGGTGTTGGTCAATGATCGAGTTGAGCGGGACGGGATGTAGGGGTGCTCAGGCACCAGGGGCATCTGGGGGGACCGTCCATCGACCCGCTGACTAGCCGGGTTCGTGTTTCGGTTCAGGATTCCGCCACTCGTTCAGTACCACCATTGTCACCCGGGGTGATGTCGCGCCGCGCCCGATCCCAGGCAAATGCGGCGACAACGGCCAGAATCGTGCCCAGCGAGGCGAAAATCGCCACGACCAGCGACGGCATCAAACTCTCCGTCACGGCACCTCCGATAACCACGCCCAGACCCTGCGCCACCCGAATTCCGGTCGAGGCCAAGCCATAGGCTTGTCCGCGCAGGTTGTCCGGCACCGCGATGACGAACGCGGCGGCCGCGAAGGTCTGGTAGGCGCCCGCGAACCCGGACACCACCCACACCGCCACCGTTCCGGCCAGGCCCAGGTTGGCGAAGCACGCGACCAGCACCGCACAGCAGACCACCGCCAACGGCCCGATCAGCCGCAACCGGGTCGCCGGCGCCAGGAACCGGGTCAACAGCAGCATGCCCAGCGCTGTCCCGGCCGGCATCGCCGCGAACAGCAGACCCGCGGTCAGCGCGCCGCCGTGCAACTGGTGCGCGTAGGGCACGGCAAGACCCTCACCGACCACGTAGAAGCCGGACAGGCAGGCCAGCGCGACCAGGCCGCGCAACGGCCTGCTGCGCATCATCAGTGAGGTGCCTTCGCGCAGCGCCCGGAAGGTGTCGCTGCCGCCCTGCCCGGTCCTGCGCACGGCCGCCGCGTCGCGGTGCAGCAGGCCGAGCCGGACCAGCGCCGCGGACAGCACGAACGTGGCCGCGTCGATGGCCAGCGCCACGTGCGGGTTGGTGAACGCGACCAGCGCACCACCCGCGACATAGCCGGCGAGCGTGCCGGTCTGGTAGGTGATGTTGATGATCGACTGCCCGCCGACGAACAGGTCGCCGTCGAGCATGGCCGGCAGGACGGCGGCACGGGCCGCGTTGAACGGCGAGTTCAGCAGCTGGACCAGCACCAACAGCACGCACACCGCGACAAGCGGCATCCCGTTGATGGCCATCACGCCGACCAGCACGGCCCTGGCCAGGTCGGAGGTGACCATCACCGCGCGCCGGGGATAGCGGTCGGCGATCCCGGACAGCAGCGGCCCGCCGATCAGGTCGGGCAGGAAGGTCAGCGCGTAGGTGAACGCGGTCAGCAGCGCGGAGCCGGTCCGCGCGTAAACGAGTAGCGTCAGCGCGACCCTGGCCAGCTGATCACCGGCAATGGAAAAAACCTGGGCGAACCACAGGGCCTGGAATTCGCGCACCCGAAACACGGCGCCGAAACTTCTCGGAGCCGCATCGGCCACGGTCGGTCACCTCGTTGATACTCGTTGTCGGGTCAGTTCTACCCGACTGCACTGTGAAGCAGAAGCATTACAGCCGGTTGGACGCCGACCCTATCTGGCTACCACGGGCGACCGTTTACGTACGCGGGGATAAGTGTCGTGGCGACCGCATAACATTCCTGGATGTGGACGATCAGCTCTTCGACGACGGCTTGTTCGCCGCGGCCGCGGACGAGCGTGGCGCGGCGCTGAGGGCCGCCAACGCGCCGCTCGCCGTGCGGATGCGGCCTGCGACGCTGGATGAGGTGCTCGGCCAGGACCACCTGCTCGGGCCCGGTGCCCCGCTGCGCCGCCTGGTCGAGGGGGGTATGCCGGCATCGGTGCTGCTCTACGGCCCGCCCGGCACCGGCAAGACCACGCTGGCGACCCTCGTGTCCACCGCGACCGGCCGCCGGTTCGTCGCGCTGTCCGCGCTGTCCGCCGGGGTCAAGGAGGTGCGCGCGGTCATCGAGGAGGCCCGCAAGCGGCTCGGCCGGACCGGCGAGGCCACCGTGCTGTTCATCGACGAGGTGCACCGCTTCTCCCGCACCCAGCAGGATGCGCTGCTCGGTGCCGTCGAGGACCGGGTCGTCTTGCTGGTCGCCGCGACCACTGAGAACCCGTTCTTCTCGGTGGTGTCGCCGCTGCTGTCCCGCTCGCTGGTGCTGGGGTTGCACCCGTTGTCCGACGACGACGTGCAGACCTTGATCCGGCGTGCCCTCGCCGACCCGCGTGGGCTGGGTGGGTCGATCACGCTGGCGCCCGCCGCCGAAGAGCATCTGGTGCGACTTGCTGCCGGGGACGCCCGGCGGGCGCTGACCGCGCTGGAGACTGCCGCCG
>DASZJG010000028.1:0-36927 GCA_035948315.1 Pseudonocardiaceae bacterium
CGTTCTACCAGGGCAAGCTGGCGGTCGCGTCGTTTTTCGCCAAGACCGTGCTGCCGGAACTGGCCGCGCGCCGCAAGGTCGTGGAGAGCACCGACAACAGCCTGATGGACGTGCCCGAAGCCGCGTTCTGAGCCAGCGGGCACTGATCCCTGCCGACAGCCGAAACCGCTCCCCGGAATTCGATCCCGGGGAGCGGTTTCGTTGTGTGCTCAGGAGTGCGGGCCGAGCCTATTTCGTCCGCCTTCTGTGCCGGAAGAAAATGGTGTGGCACAAGGCAGAGCGCTACGGGTGGCTACAGGTAGAGGCCGGTGCCGTGCTCGGTGCGCTCGGCGGCGACCGCGTGCACGTCGCGCTCGCGCATCACCAGGTACGTTGCCGCCTGGATTTCCACTTCGAGCTGATCGTCCGGGTTGTACAGCACGCGGTCGCCGACCTTCACGTTGCGCACGTTGTTGCCGATGCCGAGCACGTCGCCCCAGACCAGTCGCTTGGCCATCTGCGCCGTCGCCGGGATGACGATGCCGCCGCTGCTGCGGCGTTCGCCCTCCTCCTGGGACACCTTCACCAGAATCCGGTCGTACAGCAGCTGAATCTCGAGCTTGGGGTCGGGCACGCCGCTGATGGTACTGGCCGGTTCAGCCGTCCAGTCCGCCGAGCACCAACGGCAGCCGGGTCGCACCCCAGTCCCGCAACCGGACCGGCACGCCCCAGTCCTGCCGGGACAGCCGGCAGGCCGGATGCTCGCCGACCGCGTCGCAACTGGCCGCCTGCGCGATCACGTGCAGCACACCGTCCGGGATGTCCTCGGCGAGGACGAGGGTGCGGCTCAGTTCGGTGCTCACGCCTGCCCCGGACTTGAGCAGTTCGGGCGGCGAGGAGGTGATCTCCAGGCGGGTGGACGGGCCGTAGCGGTCGTCGATGCGCTGGCCGGGCGGCGGGTCGAAAATCACGGTGAGGGTGACCTCGCCGGGCGCCAGATCCGTTGCGGGGCGCCGAACCTGGTGCGCCTGGCCGTGCACGAGTTCGTCCGCGACGCCGGGCGGGATGGGTCGGTCGAGTTCGTGCGCGGCCGAGACGACCACGACGAGATCCTCGCCGAGCACCACGATGTCCGACGGTTCGGCCAGGTCCGTGGCGAGCGTGGAGACCTGCGCGGTATCCGGGTCGTAGCGGCGGATGGCGCCGTTGTAGGTGTCCGCGATCGCGACACTGCCGTCCGGCAGCACGGCGAGGCCGAGCGGATGTTGCAGCAGCGCCTTGTCGGCCGAGCCGTCGCGGTGCCCGAAGTCGAACAGGCCGGTGCCGATCGCGGTGCGCACCACCAGGTCCGGCTCGACGAAGCGCAGCGCGGAGGTTTCCGCGTCGACCAGCCACAGCTTGTCCTCGGTCGCGGCCAGCCCGGAGGGCTGGGCGAAGAACGCGTCCGCGACCGGACCGTCCTGCAACCCTTCGGTTGTGTTGCCGGCGAAGCGGCGCACCGTGGCATCGATCGGGTCGAACAGGCTCAGCGTGTGGTTTCCGGACAACGCGAGCACGACGCCGTCGACGGGCGGCCACCAGGCGAGGTCCAGCGGGCTGGACAGGTCGATGTCGGTCGCGGCGCCGTCGGTCGGGCCGTTACGCCACTGTTCGCCGGTCCCGGCGACCGTGCCGACGGTGCCGTCGGAGAGCCGGATCGAGCGGATCAGGTGGTTGACCGTGTCCGCGACCAGCACGTCGTACCCGGCCCGCGCGGCGATGTCCGGCGGCAGCAGGGCGAGGCCGCCGGGCTCGACGAAGCTCGCCTGCTCCGGTGCGCCGTCCGCGCGGCCACGGCGGCCGGTGCCGATGACACGCAGCACGGTGCGCGCGTCGTCGGCGAGTTCGACGATGCGGTGGTGCGCGGTGTCGGCGACCAGCAGGGTGCCGCTCGGGGTGGCCAGCGCCTTGCTCGGGAAGCGCAGTTCGGTCTCGGCGCGGGCGGGCGGCACGTACGGGCCGTCACCCCGATGCAGGGTGCCGCGCTGCTCGTGCTCGGCGACGAGTTCCTTGATCACCTGGCGCAGCGCGTCCACGTGCCCCTCGCCTGCCGCGACGTGCACCACGTAACCCTCCGGGTCGACCAGCACCAGCGTCGGCCACGCATGCACCGCGTACGCCTGCCAGGTGGTCAACTCGGGGTCGTCCAGCACCGGGTGATGCACGGCGGCCCGCTCGACCGCGTCGATCACCGCGCCGGCCTCGGCCTCGTGCGCGAACTTCGGCGAGTGCACCCCCACCGTCACCAGCACGTCGGCGAATTCGGCCTCCAGCGGACGCAGCTCGTCCAGCACGTGGATGCAGTTGACGCAGCAGAACGTCCAGAAGTCCAGCAGCAGGATCTTGCCCCGGAAGTCCTTGATCCCATAGGACTTGCCGCCGGTGCTCAACCAGGTGCGTCCGACCAGTTCAGGGGCCCGGACACGGACGCGCTTGCGTTGCTGCGTAGAGGTCACGCCAGAGCCAACGCCTTCCCGCGTCGTGCCTGTTCCCGTCCCGAGATGTGGAAAGCTAGCCACCGACTAATGCGCTCTGCGCGCCGTCAAGACTTCACGAGTTGGTTGACGCGCTGGAATGACAAGCCGAGGACTTCCCCAGCCTCGCGCTGGGACAACCCTTCCGCAAGCAGTTCCCGAACTGCGGCGCGCGACTCGGCCGCAGCTTCAGCCTGCTTGCGTCCAGCCTCCACGCGTAGCACTTCAGCACGACCAAGGTGATCCTGCACAGCACTTGGCAAGTGGACTCGGATATCCAGCTGGTAGTCCTCGTTGCCGAGACCCTCCATGATCTCGATCAACTCACCAGCCATGATTGGCACGTCCTTGTAGCGCAGCGCCTGGGTTGATCGGCCGATCTCCGCGACACGGACGAGCCAGAACTTGCCATCCCTGGTTACCTCAGCGTGGTAAGTCCTCACTTCCGCCACCAGCCCCTCCCAAACGTATCCTGGCACTCCTTGAAGATGTCCGTTGCGAGATCCTCACCCAGCTCATTATGTCGTGGGATGGGGATCATCACCCCATCAAGCGCGTACACCGTGTGATTCGCACCTTCTCAGACGAACTCCCATTCCGCACCGCTTCGCTTCGCCTCAGCTGCGATCTTCTTGACCAGATCCCTTCGCTTCACATCGTACGTCTAGTGACCCCTAGACACCAGCGTCAAGAGACCACTAGACACTTCACTTGATCGGGCGTCAACCGATCGCGTCGGAGTGCAGCGGCTTGTAGGGACGTTCTGTCAGCAGAAGGTTACGAAATCCAAGAGCAGAATTTTGCCTCGGAAGTCCTTGATCCCGAAGGACTCGCCGCCCGTGTTCAACCAAGTCCGTCCGACCAGCTCAGGGGCGCGGACATAGGCACGGAGACGCTGCTGCGGTTGCTGCGTGGAGGTCACGAACAACCCAAACACGAACAGGCGTGTCCCGTCCCATCTCGCGGGACGGGAACACGGATCGCGTCTGTCAGAGCCCCAAGCCACCACTCATGCCGCCCAGCAAGCCGCCCAGCAAACCACTCAAAGCGTCCACGTTGACCCACGTCCTTCGCTGCACCAGCTGTGACCGTATGTCACGGCTGGTTACTTGTAGTGGACTACGTGAGCGCCCGCAACGTGAGTCACACCATCAGGTGCACGAGAGCGTGAGTGACTGTGCGTCAGCAGAACGTCCAGAAGTGCCGCGCAGGTCCTTGATCGAATAGGACCGGCCGCCGGTGTTCAGCCAACCGCGTCCGACCAGCTCAGGGGCGCGAACCCGGGCTCGCTTGCGGGTTTGCGGCTGCTGTGTGGAGGTCACGCGCTATTGAACATCGGCGCGCACCTCGCCTGTTCCCGGTCTCGCGGCGTGGGATTTGCCGGCTGCGCCTCACCAGATCGAGTGTTCCTTATCAGAACCACCCCCCTTTTTTGAGTGGTTCGACGAGCAGAACTCCCCCATTTTGACAAGTCTGTGTCGCAGGGTTGGCGATCCCGGCTCTTCGCACGTGGGGCGCCACCTGTACGAGCTTGATCGGATACGAGTTGTCGGTAGGGAGCCCGCGCTGTGAGGAAAACCCGCTTGATGATCATTGCGACGGTCGCGCTCGGCGCGAGTATCGCGGGCGCGTTGCCCGCGGTTGCCGCGTCGACCCCGGGTGCCGATGTTCAGGCGCGGACCGTGACCGCGGCCGCGACGATGCCGAACGTGGTCGGCCAGAGCCTGTGGACGGCTCTCGACGAACTGCCGCCGCTGGGCGACATCTCGACCGTTGACGCCACGGGCGCAGATCGCATCGCGTTGCTACCGACGATCTGGAAGGTCTGTACGCAGACGCCCGCACCGGGTACCGAACTGACGCCGGACACCCCGATCACGCTCGGCGTGGTGAAAACCGGGGAAACCTGCCCCTGACCGGAAAACGGTCGATTCAACCAAAAACACCCTGCCGGAAAGGCAGGGTGTGGACATAAGGATGCTCCGCAGCGCTGCCAGGTCGGGGGTCCGTCAGCACTGCGGAGCCATAATGGTCATCGCCGTATCGAGACCCCTCGTTACACTTACAGTAGATGTGACTCGGCTCACATCCGAATGAGAGCTAGTTTTTCACCCGTTCGGACAACTCCTAGTTGCTTATCGCAATGTCGAGGGTTATCTAGCAAATTTTCTAGATTCTCCGATAGCGCGCTACTCGTCCTTGCTCAGCAGGAACCGGCCGAAGTGCGGGACGGTGAAGGCGATCTGGCCGCGTTCGGCCGAGTAGATCAGGCCCTTCTTGATCAGGCTGTCCCGCGACGGCGAGAGCGAGGACGGTTTGCGGCCGAGGAACACGGCGACGTCCGTGCTGCCCGCGCCCTCGTCGCGGCCCTCGGTCAACTCGGCCATGGCGCGCAGGTATTCGCGTTCGGCCGGGGTGGCGCGTTCGTAGCGGGAGCCGAAGAAGCCGACCGCGAGTTCGGCCTCGGCCTCGGGGGCGGCGACCGCGACGTCGTCGGCGGTGATCGGGTCGGCGGGGGCGGCGTCCCAGGCGGCCTTGCCGTAGGCCTGGATGAAGTACGGGTAGCCGCTGGAGGCGGTGAACAGGGCGTCCAGCGCGTCGGGGGCGATGCCGGCGTTCTCGCGTTCGATCGGGGCGAGCACGGCTCGGTCGGCCTCCTCGCGTTCGAGTCGGTCGATGCGCAGGTAGCGGAACAGTCGCTCGGAATAGGACTTGCTGGCCGACAACACCGCCGGCAGGTGCGGCAGGCCGGCGCCGACGACGACCAGGGGGGCGCCGGACTGGGAGAGTTCGTGGCAGGCGGCGCACAGCGCGGACACGTCGTCGGCGCGCAGGTCCTGCATCTCGTCGATGAGCAGCGCGACGCCGGTGCCCACGTCCTGGGCCAGCTCCGCGACGTCGGTGAACAGTTCGACCAGGTCGATCTCGATGTCGCCGGAGTCGGCGCGGCCGACGGCGGCAGGCGCGTCGATGCCGGGCTGCCAGCGTTCGCGGAGTTTCGCGTCGGTCGGGTTGGCGCGCAGCGCGAACGCCTTGAGCACGCCGAGCACGCCTTCGACCCGGTCGGGGGCGCGGTGGCGCACCGCGAGGTCGCGGATGGCGCGGTGCAGCGCGGCCGAGAGGGGGCGGCGCAGGTCGGCCTCGGGGCGGGCCTCGATCTTGCCGGCGCCCCACCCCCTGCGCACGGCCATCGACCGTAACTCGCCGAGCAGCACGGTCTTGCCGACGCCGCGCAGGCCGGTGAGCACCAGGCTGCGTTCGGGCCGGGATCGGGAGACCCGCTCCAACACCACGTCGAAGGCGTCCAGTTCGCGGTCCCGACCGGCGAGTTCCGGTGGTCGCTGGCCTGCGCCGGGCGCGAACGGGTTACGGACCGGGTCCATCATCGGACCGTATCGCCATTTCTAGGACTCGTCCGATACCCCGACAGATTCGGCGATGGCGTGTCCCCCGTGGTGTGCCGGCTGCGGCTCACACTTGGGGAGCATTCGGCATTATTGGCGAAAGTCTAGATTTGGCTATAGAAGCCGATTCAGCGCTCCATGATGGCGGTGACGCCCTGGCCGCCTGCCGCGCAGATGGAGATCAGGCCACGGCCCGAATCGCGTTCGGCCAGCAGTTTGGCCATGGTGGCGACGATCCGGCCGCCGGTCGCGGCGAACGGGTGGCCCGCGGCGAGCGACGAGCCGTGCACGTTGAGCTTGGCGCGATCGATCGAGCCGAGCGGTTCGGCCAGGCCGAGCTTGTCCTTGGCGAACTCGGGGTCCTCCCACGCCTTCAGCGTGGCGAGCACCTGGGACGCGAACGCCTCGTGGATCTCGTAGAAGTCGAAGTCCTGCAGGGCCAGGCCGGCTCGGGCGAGCATGCGCGGGACCGCGTAGGCCGGGGCCATGAGCAGGCCCTCCTTGCCGTGGACGTAGTCGACGGCCGCGGTTTCGGTGAAGCTGAGGTAGGCGAGGACGGGGAGTTTGCGTTCGGCGGCCCAGTCCTCGCTCGCCAGCAGGACGGCGGAGGCGCCGTCGGTGAGCGGGGTGGAGTTGCCGGCGGTCATGGTGCCGTCCGGGCCGCCGAAGGCGGGCTTGAGCTTGGCGAGCTTGTCCGCGTTCGAGTCGGGACGCAGGTTCTGGTCGCGGGTCAGGCCGAGGAACGGCGTGAGCAGGTCGTCGAAGAAGCCGCTCTCGTAGGCGGCGGCGAGCTTCTGATGACTGGCCGCGGCCAACTCGTCCTGTTCCTCGCGGCCGATCTGCCATTCCCGTGCGGTGATCGCGGCGTGTTCGCCCATGGACAGGCCGGTGCGCGGTTCGGCGTTGCGCGGGATGTTCGGCACGATCTGGCCGGGGCGCAGCCTGGTGATCAGCCGCAGCCTGCCCATCAGGTCCTTGGTGCGGTTGAACTGCAGCAGTACCGCGCGCAGGTCCTCGTTGACGCCGATCGGCGCGTCGCTTGCGGTGTCGACGCCGCCCGCGATGCCGGCCTCGATCTGGCCGAGCGCGATCTTGTTCGCGGTGCCGATGATGGCCGCGAGGCCGGTGCCGCACGCCTGCTGCACGTCCATGGCCGGCGTTTCCGGGGCGAGCCGGCTGCCGAGCACGCATTCGCGCATCAGGTTGAAGTCGCTGCTGTGCTTGAGCACGGCGCCGCCGGTGACCTCGCCGAGCCGCTCGCCCTGCAGGTTGAACCGGCTGACCAGGCCGTCCAGGGTGGCGGTGAACATGTCCTGGTTGGACGCGGTGGCGTAGGGCCCGTTCGAGCGGGCGAACGGGATGCGGTTGCCACCGATCACGGCGACCCTGCGCGGTGTGTCGGTCCCGGCCATCTGTCCTCCAACCACCCGGAAGTGCCCTATGCTGGCCAGCATAACCTACCGGTGAGTAGACTTACCAGCGAGTAGGAACCGACGGGACAGGGCGGTCATCATGACGGATCGGTACCAGCAGTTCGCGACCTCGGCCGTTGGCAAGCTGGTGGTGGGCCGGTTGGGCCTGCCCGATCCCATTGCACTACGCCGCTACGAACCCGGCCAGTCGTTGCTGACCGGCCCCGCCCTGCTCGGCGGTTCGGGCCGGCTCGTCGACTCGATCGAGGACACGCTGATCACGGCCGACGCCGAGGTCGCCAAGTCAGCGGGCGACGAGGGAGTGCGGTACGGGGCGCTGATCTTCGACGCGACCGGCATCGACTCCCCCGATAGCCTGCGCGAGTTGTACGAGTTCTTCCACCCGGTGATCCGCAGGGTCCGCAGCGGCGGACGGGTGCTGGTGTTCGGGACGCCACCGGAGGGCGTGACCGACATCCCGACCAAGGTGGCGCAGCGGGCGCTGGAGGGTTTCACCCGGTCGGTGGGGAAGGAACTCAAGCGGGGCGCGACCGCTCAGCTGGTTTATGTCGCGCCCGGCGCGGAGGGGGCAATCGGGTCGACGGTGCGATTCCTCGCCTCGGCGAAGTCGGCTTATGTGGACGCGCAGGTGATCCGAATCGGGGCGCCGAAGGACGAGTTGGTCGAGCCGGACGACTGGAACAAGCCGCTGGACGGCAAGGTCGCGCTGGTGACCGGCGCGTCGCGCGGGATCGGCGCGGCGATCGCGACGGTGCTGGCGCGCGACGGTGCGCACGTGGTCTGCCTGGATGTACCGAGCCAGGGCGCGGACCTGTCCAGGGTGGCCAACGAGGTGCGCGGATCGTCGCTGCAACTGGACATCACCAGCGGCGAGGCGCCGGCCAAGCTGGTCGAGTACTTCGCCGGTCGGCACGACGGCCTGGATATCGTGGTGCACAACGCGGGCATCACCCGCGACAAGACGCTGGCCAAGATGGACGCGGCGCGCTGGGACGCGGTGCTGTCCGTGAACCTGGCCAGCCAACTGCGGATCAACGACGCGCTGCTGGCCAAGAAGACGTTGCGCGCCAACGGCCGGATCATCGGGGTGTCCTCGATCGCGGGCATCGCCGGCAACGTCGGCCAGACCAACTACGGCACGTCCAAGGCGGGCGTGATCGGCATGGTCAACGGCTATGCGCCGAAGCTGGCGCGGCTGGGCAGCACCATCAACGCGGTGGCGCCCGGGTTCATCGAGACGCAGATGACCGCGGCCGTTCCGCTGTTCATCCGGGAGGCCGGGCGGCGGATGAACAGCATGTCGCAGGGCGGTCTGCCGGTGGACGTCGCGGAAACCATTGCCTGGTACGCGAATCCGGCCTCGGCCGGGGTGAACGGCAACATCGTCCGGGTGTGCGGGCAGAGCCTGCTCGGCGCGTGAGGGGCAGGCCATGACCGTGGAACTGGAGTCGACGCCGAACCTGCTGCCGATCTTCGGCAAGGCCGCGCTGGGCGCGCTGCCGATGGTGCGCCGGTCCGGCGATACCTTGCCGAGCACCACGTTCGTCCGCAACGACGTGCGGATCGACCGGGAGCGGCTGGCCGCGTACGACCGGGTGTGCGGCTTTCGGGTGTCCGACCAGCTGCCGGCGACCTTCCCGCACATCTTGAGCTTTCCGTTGCAGGCCAAGCTGATGACCGAGTCGGCTTTCCCGTTCCCGATGATCGGCCTCGTGCACCTGGCCAACCGGATCACCCAGACCCGCCCGCTGCGCGCTGACGAGTCGTTCGTGCTGCGCGTGCACGCCGAAGGGTTGCGGCCGCACGAGCGGGGCAGCCAGTTCGACATGGTCAGCGAGGCGCTCGCGGACGGCGAGGTGGTGTGGACCGACGTGAGCACCTATCTGCGCCGCGGCGGTTCGTCCGGACCGTCCGAGCGCGGTTCGTCGGCCGGGGCCGATCCGTTGGGCGGCGCGCCTGCCGCGCAGTGGCGGTTGGGCGGAAACACCGGGCGGCGCTACGCCGAGGTGTCCGGCGATCACAACCCGATCCACCTCTACCCGTTGACCGCCCGGCTGTTCGGGTTCCGGCGCGCGATCGCGCACGGCATGTGGTCCAAGGCGCGCTGCCTGGCCTTCTTCGCCGAACGCCTGCCCGACGCCTACACCGTCGATGTGCGGTTCAAGCGGCCGATCCTGCTGCCGGCCAAGGTCACGCTGTACGCGGAGCGGACCGACGGCGGGTTCCGGTTCGCGCTGCGGCACGCGGGCAAGGACACCCCGCACCTGGACGGGTCGATCACGCCTCGATGATCGGGGGCTTCCAGACGCGGTCCTCCAGCAGGTCGCCGAAGCCCATCCAGACCAGGTTCATCAGTCGGGCGGCGATCACGTCCACGGTCTCCTCGGGGTGGTCCAGCCACCAGTCGGCGAGCGACTCGCCCGCGCCGACCAGCGCGGCGGCCAGGGCCTCGCCGGCTCGGGACGCGGCGTGGCCGACGCCCTCGTCGCTGCCCGCGCGCACCAGCACGGCCGCGACCAGCGTGATGGCGCGCTCGCGCATGGCCATCAGTTCCTCGGTGAACGGTCCGCCCTGGGCCAGCGACTGGCGGTGCAGCACCCGCCAGCTCTCCCGGTGTTCGCCGACGAAGCCGAAGAACGCCGTGAGCCCGTGCCAGAGCTGCACGTCGGCGGGCTCCTCGGCGTGGATGCCGCCGACGATCGCCTCCAGCAGCCGGGTGGCCTCGCGGTGGATGCAGGCGGCGAACAGGTCCTCCTTGGAGCCGAGGTAGGCGTAGATCATCGGCTTCGAGATGCCCGCGACGTCGGAGACCTCGTCCATGGACGCGCCGTGGTAGCCGTACTGGGAGAACACCGTGACCGCGGCGTCCAGGATCTGCCGCTCGCGCACCTCTCGGGGCAGGCGCTTGGCCCGACCGGGCTTCTCGGGCTCGGCGAGCGGCGACTCGGGCAGGGACATGAACACCTCTTCGGCAGGAGACCTTCCAATGAGGGTAGCGGTTCGGCTTGCCGCAATACCTACTGATACGTAGCCTTACTCCAGAGTAGGTAAGCGAAGGGGCGGCCATGTCCAACCAAGGCCCGCGCGGGGAGCGCCGGCCGCTGACCGGCGAGACCGTCGGTCAGCTGTTGCCGAGCCAGCTCGTCGACGCGCTCGAAGCGCTCGACCCGAGCCAGGTCGACGAACTCGATCTCGACATCGACGTGCTCGGCACGGCGATCGATCCGCGCACGCTCTCCCGGGACGAGTTCGTCCGACTGCTCGCCGCGCTCGACCGGCTGGCCAACGCGGGCGCGGACATCGACCTGAGCAAGATGGGCGCTGCCACGTTCGCGCGGATCATCACCAGGGCGTCCGCAGGCCAGGTCGAGGGCATGATGAGCAGGCCGGAACTGCGCGCCCGCATCCTCGGCGAGATCTTCCGCCGGATGAGCGAGCACTTCCGCACCGACAAGGCCGCGTCCACCAGGGCGGTCGTGCACTGGCGGATCACCGGCGGCAACGGCGCGGGCGGGTTCGACCGGTACGAGACGGTGATCGAGAGCGGCACCTGCGTGGTCAATGCCGAGCCGCGGCGCGACCCGAGGGTGACCATCACCGTGCACCCGGCCGACTTCCTCAAGCTCATCACCCGCAACGCCTCCGGGCCGGTGCTGTTCATGACCGGGAAACTGCGCATCAAGGGTGATCTGGCGTTCGCGGCCGGTCTCACCAGCCTTTTCGATCTGCCCCGCGCCTCGTAGGCTCCCCCCATCGACATCGAGATGATCGCGCGCGCCCTGGATCCACGGAAGATGGGACCGCGCGGTCTTGCCCAGCTCATCGAGACCCTGGACCTGCTGGCCAGGGCCGACACCGGGATCGACCTGGACTCGCTGGACACGGTCACCCTGGTCACGCTGATCGCGCGGGCGTCCGATCAGCAGATCGCCGAGGTCGCGCGCTCGCCGAAGGCCCGGGAGATGGTGCTGGGCGAGGTGTTCCGGCGGATGTCCGGCCATGTCCGCGCGGACAAGGCGACCGGCAGCGACGGCGTGGTGCGCTGGCGGATCGACTGCGGCGACGGCGTCGACTACCAGCGCTTCCAGACCGTTTTCGCCTCGGGCGCCTGCCTGACCAGCACCTCGCTGGACCAGGACCCGAAGGTGACGGTCACGCTGACCCTGGCGGATTTCCTGCGGATGGCCGCAGGCGGCATCGGCTTCCCCAGGCTGGTAGCGACGCGGCGGCTGAAGTTCAAGGGCGACATCCGGTACGCGATCAAGCTCTCCGGCATGTTCGACATTCCCAAGCCGCGCAGGCGCTGACCTCCCGCCGGGAGTTCGGCGGGAGGTCAGGCGCTCAGTAGGTGATCGCGGTCGCCGGATCGGCGAGCAGTGCGCCGACGTCGGCGAGGAACTGCGAGCCCTGCTGGCCGTCGACCACCCGGTGGTCGAAGCTCAGCGAGAGCTGGCAGACCTTGCGCGGCACGATCTGCCCGTCGACCACCCACGGCATGTCGCGGATCGCGCCGAACGCGAGGATCGCGGACTCACCGGGGTTGATGATCGGCGTCCCGGTGTCCACTCCGAACACACCGACGTTGGTGATGGTGATCGTGCCGTTCACCATGTCGGCGGGTGTTGTCTTGCCTTCCCGCGCGGTGCCGGTCAGGCCGTCGATGGCGATGGCGAGATCGCGCAGCGACAACGCCTCCGCATCGCGAACCTTGGGCACCACAAGGCCACGCGGGGTGGCCGCGGCGATGCCGAGGTGCACATAGGACTTGTAGACGATCTCGCCTGCCGCCTCGTCCCAGGTCGCGTTGACATCCGGAGTCCGTTGCACGGCAAGGCAGACCGCCTTGGCGCAGAACACCAACGGGGTCAGCTTGACGTCGCGGAAGGCCGGGCTCACCTTGAGCTTGGCCCGGAACTCCATCATCGGCGTGACGTCCACGGTGAGGAACTCGGTCACGTGCGGGGCGGTGAACGCACTGGACACCATGGCCGTCGCGGTCGCCTTGCGCACGCCACGGATCGGCACCCGCCGTTCCCTGGCCGCCGCGTCATAAGTCGGCGTTTCGGTGACGACCGCGGGAGCGTCGGCCGCGCGCTGCACGTCCTCCCTGGTGATCACGCCGCGCCGGCCGGAGCCGGTGAGCGCGCGCAGGTCGATACCGAGTTCCTTGGCCAGCTTGCGCACCGGCGGCTTGGTCAGCGGGACGAGTTGACCGGTGGCAACAGGTTCCGGCTCCGGTTCGGGCGCCACCACGACCGGCGCCGGGGCCGGTGTCATGGCCGGTGCCGGTGCCGGTGCGGTGTCGACGCGGGCTCGACGGCGTTTGCCGGCGCCGCCCTTGGGGCCGTAGCCGACCAGGTTCGGCACCGCGCCGCTGTCCTCAGTGGACACGGTGGGCACAGGAGCGGGCGCGGCGCCGTTCGGGTCGACGTCGATGACGATGATCGGCGCACCGACGTCCACGGTCTGGCCGGTCTCCACCAGCAGTTCGGTGACCCGGCCCGCCCACGGGCTGGGCAGTTCGACCGCGGCCTTGGCCGTCTCGATCTCCACCACGATGGTGTTGACCTCGATGTCGTCACCGGGTTTCACGTGCCAGGTGAGGATTTCCGCCTCGGTGAGTCCCTCGGCGGTGTCGGGCAGCAGGAACTTCTTGAAATCAGGCATCCCGATTCCCCTTACCAGGCCAGCGAACGGTCAACGGTGTACAGCACCCGGTCCAGGTCGGGCAGGAAGTCCTCTTCCAGCTTCGACGGGGGATACGGGGTGTCGAATCCGTTGACGCGCAGCACCGGTGCCTGCAGGGAGTAGAAGCATTCCTGGCTGACCCTGGTGGCGATCTCCGAGTTCAGCGACGCCTCCATCGGCGACTCGCTGACCGCGACCAGCCTCCCGGTCTTGCGCACCGAGTCGTACACCGGACCGAGGTCCAGCGGGGACAGCGTGCGCAGGTCGATCACTTCCAGTTCGATGCCGTCCTCGGCGGCGGCCGCGGCCGAGTCCAGGCAGACCTTGACCGACGGGCCGTAGGCGACCAGCGTCGCGTGCGTGCCGGTGCGCAGCACCCGCGAGGTGTGCAGCGGCTGCGGGGTCGCGGAGGTGTCCAGTTCGGCCTTGCTGGAGTAGTACTGCCGCTTCGGCTCGAAGAACAGGATCGGGTCGTCTGAGGTGATGGCCTGCTGGATCATCCAGTAGGCGTCCACCGGGTTGGAGCACGACACCACGCGCAGACCGGCGGTGTGCGCGAAGTAGGACTCGGGCGATTCGGAGTGGTGCTCGACCGAGCCGATGCCACCGCCGAAGGGCACCCGGACCACGATCGGCACCCGCAGCTTGCCCTGGCTGCGGTAGTGCAGCTTGGCCAACTGGCTGACGATCTGGTCGAACGCGGGAAAGATGAAGCCGTCGAACTGGATCTCGCAGACCGGGCGGAAACCGCGGATGGCCAGGCCGATCGCGGTACCGATGATGCCCGATTCGGCCAGCGGCGTGTCCAGCACGCGGTGCTCGCCGAAGTCCTTCTGCAGGCCGTCGGTGATCCGGAAGACGCCGCCGAGCTTGCCGACGTCCTCACCCATGATCAGCACCTTGGGGTCGGCCTCCATGGCCGCGCGCAGGCCGGCGTTGAGCGCCTTGGCCATGGTGATCGTCTGCGGCTTCGCCGCCTTCGCGGTCGGTTCCAGCGTGGGGGCGGCCATCAGTGCTCACCCCCACTGTGTACGTCTTCCAGGCTTGCGAGGTAGGACATGAGTTCTTCGCGCTCGGCGTCCAGCACGGGGTTGGGTTCGGCGTAGACGTTGGCGAAGATCCGCTCCGGTGGCGGGTTCGGGATGTTCACGCAGGCCTCGCGCAGCCGCTCCGCCAGTTCGTCGGACTCGGCCTGCACCTCCTCGAAGAAGGAGTGCTCGGCGAGACCGTTGCGAGCGAGGTAGGCGCGGACCCGTTCGATCGGGTCCTTCAGCTTCCACTCCTCGACCTCGTCGGAGAGGCGGTAGCGGCTCGGGTCGTCGGTGGTGGTGTGCGCGTCCATCCGGTAGGTGAACGCCTCGATCAGCACCGGCCCGTTGCCGCGTCGGCACTCTTCCAGCGCCCACTGGGTGACCGCGAGGCAGGCGAGCACGTCGTTGCCGTCCACCCGGACGCCGGGGAAGCCGTAGCCGCGGGCGCGCTGGTAGAGCGGAAGTCGACTCTGCCGCTCGGTCGGCTCGGAGATCGCCCACTGGTTGTTCTGGCAGAAGAACACCAGCGGCGCGTCGTAGACCGCGGCCCAGACGAAGCCCTCGTGCACGTCGCCCTGGCTGGTGGCGCCGTCACCGAAGAAGACGATGGTGGCCTCGTCGTCATCGGCGTGGTTGCCGTTCCCGTCGGTGTTGCCGACCTTGCCGTCGAAGCGTTGGCCCATGGCGTAACCGGTGGCGTTGAGCACCTGGTTGCCGATGACGATCGTGTAGAGGCCGAACTTCTTCTCCAGCGGATCCCAGCTGCCGTGGTCGGTGCCGCGGAAGGTGCCGAGCAGATCGGCGGGGTCGATGCCGCGACAGAAGGCAACGCCATGCTCGCGATAGCTGGGGAAGGCCATGTCCTGCGGTTTCATCGCCCGGCCCGCGCCGACCTGAGCGGCCTCCTGGCCGAGCAGCGGCACCCAGAGGCCGAGTTCTCCCTTTCGCTGCAGGGCGTTGGACTCCCGGTCCACCCTGCGTACCAGGACCATGTCCCGGTACAGCGCACGCAACTGCGCGGGCTCGATGTCGATGTCGAAGTCCGGGTGGGTTACCCGCTCACCTTCCGGGGTGAGCAGCTGCACCAGGTCGGCACCGCCTTCACTCGTCGCTCGCAAACCGGCTATCACCTGTTCTGCTGTCGGTGTGGCGGCGGTGGCGGCCGGCGTATCGGGCCGGGCCGCGGTCCAGCGCTCTGGGGACGACATGGCGCGTCTCTCCTAGTCGGACGTGGCCGAGCCGGGCGCTTGTGGCGTCCGACGCCGGCCATGGTGAGGGCCACCGCCGTTGCCCGGTTTGGGAGCGCACGGTGACCGTCAACACTGACGGTTCATCTCCCATCCTGGCACGAGCGAACCCGATCCGGTGAGTCCCGGCAACTGATCGATCGCTAAAAAAACGGCGCTGATCAGCGCAAATAGTTGGAAGGCCGATGGTTGGTCGCCCTACGGGCGGGCCGTCCTGGCTGGTCGTCGGTGCTACTCGAACGGTCGACACCCGATCGGCCCAGCGTGCGTGGCCTTCGCCACATTCCGCTGCGCCAGCACACCGATGGCAAGATCGGGCCATGGCTTCCTTGGATTCAGCGGCAGTGCGCACCACCGTCACCTCGGCGTGGGACGGGACGATCCTGTCCAGCTTGTCCGAACTCGTCGCGATACCGGCGGTGTCGCAGGCGTTCGACCCGGACTGGGCCGCGCACGGCGAGCTGGACCGGGCCATCGACCACGTGCGGAACTGGGCGCTGGGCCGGGGAATCCCGGCGGTCACCGCGGAGATCGTGGTGTCCGAGGGCGCCTCGCCGTGCCTGTTGATCGACGTGCCGGCCAGCTCGCCGGACTCCTCGGCCGGCACCGTGCTGCTCTACGGCCACCTGGACAAGCAGCCGCCGGTCGGCGGCTGGGCGGAGGGCCTCGGCCCGTGGACTCCAGTGGTGCGCGACGGTCGGCTCTACGGTCGCGGCGCGGCCGACGACGGGTATGCCCCGTACGCGGCGCTGACCGCGATCGAGGCGGTCCGCGCGGCAGGCGGCGCGCACGCGCGGTGCGTCGTGCTGCTGGAGACCGGCGAGGAGTCCGGCAGCCCGGACCTGCCCGCCTACCTCGACCAGCTGCGTTCGCGGCTGGGCGCGGTGTCGCTGGTGGTGTGCCTTGACTCGGGCGCCAACGACTACGAGCGGATGTGGCTGACCACCTCGCTGCGCGGCCTCGCCCAGGTGCACGTGACCGCGAAGGTGCTGGAGGGCGGGCAGCACTCGGGCATCGCCAGCGGCGTGGTGCCCAGCTCCTTCCGGGTGCTGCGGGAACTGCTCGATCGGCTGGAGGACGCGCGGACCGGCGAGATCCTGCTGCCCGAGCTGCATGTGGAGATCTCCCAGGACCTGCTGGCGGACGTGCGCGCGGGCGTCGAGGCGGCGCCGGGCGCGCTGAAGCACTTCCCGCTCACGCCCGGGGTGCGCACGGTCTCCGACGACGACGTCGAACTGACCCTGAACAACACCTGGCGCCCGACCCTGTCCATCACCGGCGCGGCCGGCCTGCCCGAGCCGGACTCGGCGGGCAACGTGCTGCGGCCGTTCACCACGTTGTGCCTGAGCTTCCGGCTGCCGCCGACCGTGGACTCGGCCAAGGCGCTGGCCGCGATCCGGCGCGCGGTCACCACCGACGTGCCCTACGGCGCGCAGATCGAACTCGGCCACGTCGAGGCGGCCGACGGCTGGCAGGCGCCGCCGCTGGCGCCGTGGCTGACCGCAGCGCTGGACGAGGCCAGTAAGACCGCGTTCGGCGGCGCGCCCTGGCGCACGCTGGGCCTTGGCGGGTCGATCCCGTTCATGGGGTTGTTGCAGGAGATGTACCCGACCGCGCAGTTCATCGCGACCGGCGTGCTCGGCCTGGACAGCAACGCGCACGTGCCCAACGAGTCGATCAACCTCGGCTACGCGGCCAGGGTGACCGAGGCGATGGCGGTGGTGCTCAACGCGCACGCCACGGCACGCTGAGTACCGTCCGAACGGTCGGTTGATTTCGTGTCGAACACTTAACGGGCGCAACGCTGCACGTCGGGGCCCGTGGGTGGCAGGATGCCCCAATCAACTCGGTTTACCGACCGTCAGTAGCGCGAGGAGTGTCATCGTGGCTGTCCGAACCCGGCTGTCCAACTCACTGAGTCGCCTAGGCATCGGCACAGGAAAACTCGTCGTCACCGGGGTGTGCGTGGCCACCGTGACGGCGGCGATGGCCCTGGCCGGTTGCGGGGCGACCACGTCGGCCCCGGGCGGCTCGGCGAGCAGCGGGAGCAACTGCACGCCCGGTGCGGCGACCGAGGCGCCGAGCCCGGCCCCGATGAACCTGACCGTCCAGGCGGACAGCGCCTCCTCGGCGCAGGTGCCGGCCAGCTACAAGGCCAAGGGCACGCTGACCATCGCGGCCGACGCGAGCTACCCGCCCAACGAGTTCACCGCCAGCGACGGCTCGATCATCGGCATGGACGTCGACTTCGGCAAGGCGATCGCGCAGACCCTCGGGCTGAAGGCGAGCTTCGTCAACGCCAGCTTCGACGGCATCCTCGCCGGTATCCAGGCCGGCCGCTACGACCTGGGCATGTCCTCGTTCACCGTGACCGCCGCGCGTGAGCAGCAGGTCAACTTCGTCAGCTACTTCGCCGCCGGCACCTCGACCATGGTCACCAAGTGCAACCCGGCGAACATCAAGACCCTGACCGACCTGTGCGGCAAGTCGGTCGGCGCCGAGCAGGGCACCACCCAGCTCGACCAGCTCTCCAAGCCGGACGTGGACGGCTCGATCGTGAAGATGTGCCAGCAGGCCAACAAGCCGGCCCCGAAGGCACAGGGCTTCCCCAAGCAGAGCGACGTGAACTCGGCGTTGCAGGCCGGACGGATCGACGCGTACATGGCGGACAGCCCGGTCGTCGACTACGAGCTCAAGCAGACCGGTGACGCGTTCGCGAAGGTCGGCGGCAACGTGGACACCGCGCCGTACGGCATCGCCATCCCGAAGTCGGCCGGCACGCTGGGCAACGCGATCCAGGCGGCCGTGCAGCACCTCATGGACGACGGCAGCTACCAGCAGATCCTCACGCACTGGGGCGTCGGCTCGGGTGCGGTGAAGACCGCGGGCCTCAACCCGTCCGTCAGCTGACATGACCACGACCGAAGCGGCGCGGCCGGATCAACCGGCCGCGCCCGAGGCGATCGTCGCGGTCCCGGTCCGGCATCCCGGCCGCTGGGTGGCCGCGGTGATCCTGGTGGTGCTGGCCGCCATGTTCGTGCACGGCCTGGTCACCAACCCGGCGTGGAAGTGGGACACGGTCGGCCAGTACCTGTTCAGCGGCCAGGTACTCGACGGCCTGTTGGTCACCATCGAACTGACGCTGCTGGCCATGGTGATCGGTGTCGTGCTGGGCATCGTCGTGGCGGTCATGCGGCTCTCCACGAACCCGATCGTGTCCGGCATCGCCTGGCTCTACGCCTGGTTCTTCCGGGGCACGCCGGTGCTGGTGCAGATCGTGTTCTGGTCGTTCATCGGGCTGCTCTACCGGTATCCCGGTCTGGGCATCCCGTTCGGACCGACGTTCGTCTACTTCGACGCCAACCAGCTGATCCCGGTGTTCGTCGGCGCGACGCTGGGCCTCGGGCTCAACGAGGCCGCGTACATGTCGGAGATCGTGCGCGCCGGCATCCTGTCGGTGGACTCCGGCCAGACCGAGGCGGCCGAGGCGCTGGGCATGACGCGGATGAAGGTGTTGCGGCGGATCGTGCTGCCGCAGGCCATGCGGATCATCATCCCGCCGACCGGCAACGAGGTCATCTCGATGCTGAAGACCACGTCGCTGGTGACCATCGTGGCCATCCACGACCTGTTCGGCGTCGTGCAGTTCATCTACGGCAACAACTTCCAGCAGATACCGCTGCTGGTGGTGGCCAGCATCTGGTATCTGGTGCTCACCTCGGTGCTGTCCGTCGGCCAGTACTACATCGAACGCCGTTACTCGCGCGGTGCCGTGCAGGTGCGCGAGCAGGGGTGGCTGAGCAGGATGATGGCGCAACGCAGAGCGGAGATGCGGTGACCGCACCCATGGTCCAGGCCGAGGGCGTGCACAAGCGCTTCGGCCGACTCGAAGTGTTGAAGGGGATCAATCTGGAGGTCCGGCCGCGCGAGGTGATGTGCGTGATCGGGCCCTCCGGCTCGGGCAAGTCCACCTTCCTGCGCTGCATCAACCACCTGGAGAAGATCGACGCGGGCAAGCTGTGGGTGGACGGCGAACTCGTCGGCTACCGGCAGAGGGGCGACAAGCTCTACGAGCTGCGCGACCGGGAGGTGGCCGCGAAGCGCCAGGAGATCGGCATGGTCTTCCAGCGCTTCAACCTGTTTCCGCACATGTCCGCGGTGGACAACATCGCCGAGGCGCCGGTGAACGTGCGCGGCGAGAACCGGGCGACCGCGCGGGCGCGCGCGACCGAACTGCTGGAGCAGGTCGGTCTCGCGGACAAGAGGGACGCCTATCCGCGCGAGTTGTCCGGCGGCCAGCAGCAGCGGGTGGCGATCGCGCGGGCGCTGGCCATGCGGCCCAAGCTGATGCTCTTCGACGAGCCGACGTCCGCTTTGGACCCGGAACTCGTCGGCGACGTGCTGACCGTGATGCGGCAGCTGGCCGAGGACGGCATGACCATGGTGGTGGTCACGCACGAGATGGGCTTCGCGCGGGAGGTCGGCGACTCGCTGGTGTTCATGGACGGCGGCGTGATCGTGGAGAAGGGCAAGCCAAGGGACGTGATCAGCGACCCTCAGCACGAGCGCACCAAGTCCTTCCTGGCAAAGGTGCTCTAACCGGGTAGCTTTCGCCTCGTGATCCGATACTCGTTCGTGGGTCTGCTCGCGGTCGCCGCGCTCGCGGCGACCGTCCCGCTCGCGGTGCTCACCTCGCCCTGGTGGTGGTTCCTGGCCGCGCCGCTGCTCCTCGCCGCGGCGACCGCCGGCTACGACATCCTTCAGCGCCGGCACTCAGTGCTGCGCAACTATCCGGTGCTCGGCCACCTCCGGTTCATGCTGGAGGCGCTGCGGCCGGAGTTGCAGCAGTACTTCATCGAGCGCAACTTCGACGGCCGGCCCTACGACCGCGACGTGCGCAGCATCGTCTACCAGCGCGCCAAGGGCACCGACGCGGAGGAGGCGTTCGGTACCGAGAGCGACGTGAACGCGGTCGGCGCCGAGTACCTGGTGCACTCGATGGCGCCGGTGCCCGAACCGGACGCAGTGCCCAAGGTGCGCATCGGCGGCCCGGACTGCACCAAGCCCTACGACATGGCGCTGCTCAACGTGTCGGCGATGAGCTTCGGCGCGTTGTCGGGCAACGCGATCCTGGCGCTGAACAAGGGCGCGGCGCTGGGCGGGTTCGCGCACGACAGCGGCGAGGGCGGGCTGTCCGAGTACCACCTGCGCGGTGGCGGCGACCTGATCTGGGAACTCGGCACCGGCTACTTCGGCTGCCGCACCGCGGGCGGCGGGTTCGACGCGGACGTCTTCGCGGACAAGGTGGCGCAGGACGCGGTGAAGTGCGTGTCCATCAAGCTGTCCCAGGGCGCCAAGCCCGGCATCGGCGGCGTGCTGCCCGGGCCGAAGGTGAGCGCCGAGATCGCCAGGGCACGCGAGGTGCCGGTCGGTCAGACCGTGATTTCGCCGCCGTATCACCGCGCGTTCTCCTCGCCGCGCGAGCTGGTCGCGTTCGTCGCGCGGCTGCGCGAGCTGAGCAGGGGCAAGCCGGTCGGGTTCAAGCTGTGCCTCGGCTCGCGCCGCCAGTTCCTCGCGGTGTGCAAGGCGATGCTGGCCGAGGGCGTCACGCCGGACTTCATCGTGGTCGACGGCGCGGAGGGTGGCACCGGCGCGGCCCCGCTGGAGTTCGCCGACCAGGTCGGCCTGCCGCTGACCGACGGGCTGATCACCGTGCACAACGCCCTGGTCGGCACCGGCCTGCGGGAGAAGATCCGGCTCGGCGCGAGCGGCAAGATCGCGACCGGCGCGGACATCGTGAAGCGGCTGCTCCAGGGCGCGGACTACACCAACGCGGCGCGCGCGATGATGTTCGCGGTCGGCTGTATTCAGGCGCAGCGCTGCCACACCAATACCTGCCCGGTCGGCGTCACCACCCAGGACCCGCTGCGCGCGCGAGCGCTGGACGTGGCGGACAAATCAGTCCGGGTGCACCGGTTCCAGTCGTCCACTGTGGCCAGTGCGACCCGGCTCATGGCGGCGATGGGCGTCAACGACCCGGCGCGGCTGCGCCCCGACATGCTGCAACGCCGGATCGACCCGACGACCGTGCGCTCCTACGCCGAACTCTACGAGTGGCTCTCCGACGGGGAACTCGTCGCGGACTGCCCACAGAACTGGGCCGCGGACTGGTCCGCGGCCCAGCCCGATACGTTCTGAACCTTCCTCAGCCGACGAGGGCGCCGCCCGGCGTGCGGACCGGGTCGCCCTCCTCGGCGTGGTAGTCGTCGCCGACGGTCTCGTCGACGCCTTCCTTCGCCTTGATCGCGCGGAACACCAGCGTGAACACGACGGCCACGATCAGGTTGGCGATCAGCGCGACAACGCCGACGTAGATCTGGGTGGTCGAGCCGGGGAACGGGTGCCAGCCGAAGACGGACAGCTTGCCCAGCGCCAGCGCGGACCCGCCGAAGTGGCCCTTCCCGGTCGCGGCCGGGATCGTGTAGAGCAGGTAGACGCTCCAGCCGATGCCGACCACCCAACCCGCGATCAGCGCCCACGAGTGCAGCCAACGCGTGTAGAGCGCGATGGCGACCGTGGGCAGCGTCTGCAGGATCAGCGCGCCGCCGATCAGTTGCAGGTCGATGGAGAAGGTCGGGTCGATGGCGACCACGAACAGCACCGCGCCGAACTTGACCACCAGCGAGGCCCACTTCGACATCTTGGCCTCCTGCTCGGGCGTGGCCCGCTTGTGCAGGTATGCCTTGTAGATGTTGCGGGTCCACAGGTTGGCCGCGGCGATCGACATGATCGCGGCCGGGACCAGTGCGCCGATGCCGATCGCGGCGAAGGCGATGCCGGCGAACCAGGCCGGGAACGAGTGCGAGAACAGCAGCGGGATCACGGTGTTCGTGTCCGCCTTGCCGGTCGCGCCGTTGACCAGCGGCTTGATCCCCGCGCTGATGGCGACGTAGCCGAGCAGCGCGAGCAGACCGAGCAACAACGAGTAGGCCGGCAGCGCGATCATGTTCTTCTTGATCACCTTGCGGCTCTTCGAGGCCAGCACACCGGTGACCGAGTGCGGGTAGAGGAACAGCGCCAGCGCCGAGCCGAGGGCCAGCGTCGCGTACTGGAGCTGGTTGGTGCCGGTCAGCAGGATCGACCCGGCCGGCTTGCCGGTGGTCGGGCTCTTGGTACCGAGCTTGGCGGCGGCCTGGTCGAGGATGTGGCCGAAGCCGCCGAGGTGGATCGGCAGGTAGATCACCGCGACGATGATCACCAGGTAGATCAGCGAGTCCTTGACGAACGCGATCAGGGCGGGCGCGCGCAGGCCGGAGGAGTAGGTGTAGACGGCCAGGATGACGAACGCGATGAACAGCGGCAGGTGCCCGAGGAACCCGCCGTAGTTCAGCCCGATGGTGCGCAGCACCGACTCCAGGCCGGCGAGCTGCAACGCGATGTAGGGCATGGTCGCGACGATGCCGGTGATGGCGATCAGCAGGGCGAGCAGCGGTGAGCCGTAGCGGCCCTTCACGAAGTCGGCGGGCGTGACGTAGCCGTTGGTCCGCGACACCGACCACAGCCGCAACACCGGCAGGAACACGATCGGGTAGAGCACGACCGTGTAGGGCAGCGCGTAGAAGCCGATCGCGCCGGAGCCGAACACCAGCGCGGGCACGGCCACGAAGGTGTAGGCGGTGTAGAGGTCGCCGCCGACCAGGAACCAGGTGACCCAGCCGCCGAAGCGACGCCCACCGAGCGCCCACTCGTCGAGGTGGTTGAGGTTGTCACCGGCCTTCCACTTGGCCGCCACGAAGCCGAGCACGGTGACCACGGCGAACAGGATCAGGAATACGACGAGCTCAATGACCTGTTGGCTGGTCACGACCGGCCCTCCCCGTCGTCCGACTTGGGTCGATCTGCCGGTTTCTTGGTCATCGCGTAGACGATCCACACGCAGGCGACGCCCACGATGACGAACGCGAACTGGTACCAGTAGAAGAACGGCAACCCGGCCAACCGCGGTGAGTCATGGTTGAACCACGGCGTGATCAGCATCAGCAGTGGAACCAGCAGTAGCAGGTTCCAGGCGCTGAACCGAAGGCCGGATCGCCGTTCGTCGGGTGGGGAGGATGACATTTCTCGGCCCTCGCAAGCTTCTCGGCAGGGGCATAGCGCTACGTCGGGCGATGTTAAACCGCCGTAACGCGCGAGTCATCCGGTGACAGGGGCCCTACAGGTATGCGGTGTCCGAATCGTGATCAGTTCCGGACCGGTTCCAGCCCGGGAACACGAGCACCATCACGACGGCGGCCACGGCCAATACCAACATGGCAAGGCCAGCTGCGACCACGGCGCACCTCCTTCACATCGGGTTCGTCCCTTCGGCGGTTCCGTTCCGCCTCAGTAGTGAGGACGCACCACGAATGGTGTGGGTTCATCGGTGCGCGCGACAACTGATTTCCCACTCCGGCCTGTGTACAAACCTGTGGACAGATTGTGTCAACCCGTCCGGATGGTGGTCGCTCTCCGCGCGGCATTGACGACGCTGCGGCGCACTGGTCAGATCGATGGCCATGGGGAGGTCCGGTTTATCGCGAAGGTCGTTGCTACGAGCGGGAATGCTGACCGGCGGCATGCTGGCGGCGGTGGGCTGGGGTGATGCGGTGGCCGCGCCGGCGCGCGGGCCATCGGGCGCCCGATATTCGTTGAACACCGGTTGGTTGTTCGGCGAATACGGTTCGACCGCGACCGAGCCGGTCACGCTGCCGCATTCGGTGGTCGACCTGTCGTGGCGGAACTGGGATCCCTCGACCTGGCAGCGAATCTGGGCCTATCGACGACAGCTGCCCGGCCCGACCGCGCCGAACACCCGATTATTCGTCGACTTCGACGGTGCCATGGTGTCGGCGACCGTGTCCTGCAACGGAAAGCAGCTGGCCGCGCATGCCGGCGGCTACCTCCCGTTCAGCGTCGAACTCACCGACGCGCTCACCGAGACGGACAACCTACTCACGGTTGTCCTCGACTCGACCTGGCAGGAAGTTCCGCCGGAGGGTTCGCCTGCCGGCACCGCGGCGGTGGACTACCTGGAACCGGGCGGGATCTACCGCGACGTGTCGCTGCGGGTGGTGCCGACCGTGTTCATCGCCGACGTGTTCGCCCGGCCGGACCAGGTGTTGACCGACGCGCGCAGCGTCGCCGTGCGGGTCACGATCGATGCCGCCGCAACGGGTTCCGGCCAGTTACGGACGCGATTACTGGACAACGACCGCGTGCTCGCCACCGCGACCACCCAGGTCTCGACGCAGCCTGGCCCGAACGTCGTCGACCTGAACCTCACCGATCTCGGCGAGATCTCCTTGTGGTCACCGGAAGATCCGCGCCTCTACGACATTCGGACCAGCCTGCTCATGGCCGACGGATCCAGTCATGACTACACCAACCGGGTCGGCTTCCGCGAGGCGACGTTCACCGTCGACGGCTTCCTGCTCAACGGTGCGCCGTACCAGATTTTCGGCCTCAACCGGCACCAGATCTACCCCTACGCCGGCCTGGCCATGCCCGCTCGGGTGCAGCGCCGCGACGCGCAGATCCTCAAACAGGACCTGAACTGCAACATGGTGCGCTGCTCGCACTACCCGCAGTCGCCGCACTTCCTCGACGCCTGCGACGAACTCGGGTTGATGGTGTGGCAGGAACCGCCGGGCTGGCACTACCTCGGCGACGACGCCTGGCAGGACCTTGCCGTGCGGGACGTGCACGACATGATCGTGCGCGATCGGAGCAGACCGTCGGTGATCCTGTGGGGCATTCGGCTCAACGAGACCGCGAACGATCCCGCGCTCTACGCGCGAACGGCTGCCGTTGCCGCGCAACTCGACGGCTCGCGGCAGACCTCCGGCGCGATGGACATCTACTCGACCGACAACTTCTCGGCCGACGTGTTCGCCTTCGACGACTATCACACCGACCCGGCCGGCAACGCGACGTTGCTCCCGCCGCTGCCGGACGTCCCGTACCTGGTCACCGAGGCGGTCGGCGCGCTGGACGGCGCGCCCTACTACCGCTGGACCGACACCCAGCGGGTGCTCGCCACCCAACTGATCATGCACGCCACCGTGCATGACATCGCGCGCGGCAACAAGCGTTACGCGGGCCTGCTCGGCTGGGCCGGGTTCGACTACGACTCGCTCAACGGGCACATCTACCAGAACGTGAAATGGCCGGGCGTCGTCGACACGTTCCGGGTGCCCAAGCCGGGCGCCGGCCTCTATCAGTCCCAAGTGGACCCGAGGGTGCGGCCGGTGATCGCGCCCGGCTTCTTCTGGGATTTCGGCCCGAACTCACCGGCGACGGGTCCCGGCCCGAACACGGTGGTCGCGACGAACTGCGACCGATTGGAGCTTTTCGTCGCGGACAAGCACGTCGGCACCGCGCTGCCGGACCGCGATCGCTTCCCCCACCTGCGGTATCCGCCTGCCTTCGCCGATCTCACCGTGACCGGCGTCGGCCTGCCCGAGCTGCGCATCGACGGCTATGTCGGAAACCGGCTCGTCACAGCGAAAACGTTCGCCAGCGACCCGCACGGCGACCGGTTGAGCCTGGTCGCGGACGATCCGGAGATCACCGCGGACGGCAGCGACGCGACCCGGGTGGTGTTCCGCGCGCTCGATGCGCACGGCAACCAGCGGCCCTATGTCAGCGGCTCGGTTTCCTTGCAGGTCAAGGGTCCCGCGCTGGTGGTCGGGGACAACCCGTTCGCGTTCGCGGATTTCGGCGGGGTCGGCGCGGTCTGGCTGCGCTCGTTGCCGGGCCGCGCGGGCCTGATCCGGCTGACCGCGACCCACCCGACGCTCGGCTCATCGACGGTGAACGTGCTCGCGATCTAGTTGTCCACAGCTGTGCACAAGTCCGTCCACAAGTTGTGGACAACTAGATCCGCTGCCTGCGCGAAGGGCGATCAGCCGAGGCGCTCCCGCAAAGCGGCCAGCTCGTCGTGCAGGGAGCTGGGCACCTTCTCACCGATCTTGTCGAACCACTCCTGGATCAGCGGCAGCTCGGCGCGCCACTCGTCCGGGTCGACCGTCAGCGCCTTGGCGAAGTCGGCCGGGTCCTCGGTCAGGCCGTCGATGTCCAGATCGGCCACGGTCGGCACGTAGCCGATCGGGGTCTCCTGGGCGCCCGCCTTGCCCTCGATCCGTTCGATCGCCCACTTCAGCACGCGCGAGTTCTCGCCGAATCCCGGCCACAGGAAGTGTTTGTCCTCGGCGCGCCGGAACCAGTTGACGTAGAAGATCTTCGGCAGCTTGGTCGCGTCGGCGTGCTTGCCGATGTTGATCCAGTGCTGGAGGTAGTCACCGACGTGGTAGCCGATGAAGGGCAGCATGGCCATCGGGTCGCGGCGCACGACACCGACCTTGCCCTTGGCCGCGGCCGTCGTCTCGCTGGAGATGGTGGCACCCATGAACGTGCCGTGCTGCCAGTCGCGCGACTCGGTGACCAGCGGAACCGTGCTGGCGCGGCGACCGCCGAAGAAGATCGCGGAGATCGGCACGCCCTCCGGGTCGTCCCACTCGGGCGCCAGGATCGGGCACTGCGACATCGGCGTGCAGTAGCGCGAGTTCGGGTGCGCGGCCTTCTCGGTCGACTCCGGCGTCCAGTCCTGCTTCTTCCACGAGGTCAGGTGGGCAGGCGGGGCTTCGCCCATGCCCTCCCACCAGATGTCGCCGTCATCGGTGAGCGCGACGTTGGTGAAGACCGTGTTGCCCTGCTCGATGGTGCGCATGGCGTTCGGGTTGGTGTGGTAGTCGGTGCCCGGCGCGACGCCGAAGAAGCCGTACTCCGGGTTGACCGCGTAGAGCCTGCCGTCGGCGCCGAAGCGCATCCAGGCGATGTCATCGCCCAGGGTCTGCACCTTCCAGCCCGGGATGGTCGGCTCCAGCATCGCCAGGTTGGTCTTGCCGCAGGCAGACGGGAACGCGGCCGCGATGTAGTAGACCTTCTCCTCCGGCGAGATCAGCTTGAGGATCAGCATGTGCTCGGCCATCCAGCCCTCGTCCCGCGCGACCGCGGAGGCGATGCGCAGCGAGTAGCACTTCTTGCCCAGCAGCGCGTTGCCGCCGTAGCCGGAGCCGTAGCTCCAGATCGCCCGCTCCTCGGGGAAGTGGGTGATGTACTTGGTCGTGTTGCACGGCCACGGCACGTCGTCCTGGCCCGGCTCCAGCGGCGCGCCGACGGAGTGCAGGCACTGCACGAAATCCGCGTCGTCACCGAACTTCGCCAGCGCCTTCTCGCCAGCACGCGTCATCACGTGCATCGACACGACGACGTATTCGGAATCGGTGATCTCCACGCCGAGCATGGGGTTTTCGGCACCGAGCGGGCCCATGCAGAACGGGATCACATACATCGTGCGACCGCGCATGCTGCCCCGGTACAGCTCGGTCATGATCCCTTTCATCTCGGCGGGATCCATCCAGTTGTTGGTCGGACCGCTGTCGGCCTCGTCGGCCGAACAAATGAAAGTCCGCTCCTCGACCCTGGCCACATCGTCCGGGTCGGACGCCGCCCAGAACGAGTTCTCCTTCTTCTTCAGCGGCACGAACGTGCCCGCGTCCACCAGCTTGCCGGTCAGTCGGTTCCACTCGTCCTTGGAACCGTCGACCCACACCACTTCGTCGGGGGTGGTCAGTTCGGCGACCTCACGCACCCAGGCCAGCAACCGAGCGTGCCTGGTCGGTGCCTTGTCGAGACCGGGGATGGTTGCCGGCGCGGCCTGAGCGTCTGACACTGCGGTCATCTCGCGTCGTCTCCTGACTGGACGAGACGTAGTCCCGTGATTCGGCAGCCTCCGTGCCGAATCACGGGACAACGTCGTCCTTGGAAATGGCTTCGCACGCCCGCTGGTGAAGTCGGGCGTAGCGAGAAATGGGATTACTTGAGATTAGCTGGCCGGACCGCAGGTCGCAGAGTCCTGACCTGTCGGCTCGCTCACAAAAACGATCAGGAAATCGATTCAGCACCGAAAAGATTGCGCCGGATGAGTGACCCTGAAAAAATCTTGTGAGTTCGGCGATGCGGGGCAGATCTCAATGAGATCTCGGTTTCAGTGCTCAGTTCGGCGAAATCCACTGACCGGTGACCGCGTCGATGCGTACGACGCCCTGGCCGGTGAACGCGCTGGCGGTGTCGGTTTGGTCCGGCTCGGTCCAGTGCTCGTCGGCGGCCGCGTCGACCACATTCGACTGCTGGGCACCGCCCACCTGCGGATCGAACGCACCACCCGCGCCGCTGTCCTGGTGGTATTGACCGTTCTGGTCGAGATGCCCGACCTGCTCCTCGGTCCAGGTGTGCGGTCCGGTGTGGTCGGCGATCACGACCTTGCCGTCCGGGGTGATCTCGGTCGCAACGTCGGCCTGGCCGTCGTGGTGGGTGTCGGTGTACATGATCGTGTCGCCGTTGGCGTCGGTCACCACCGCGGTGTCCGGTTTGCCGTCATGGTTGGTGTCCACCGTGGCCGGTCCGATGCTGTGCTCGCCGGTCGGCGTGTCCACCATGATCGTCTGCCCGTTCCCGTGGCCGTCCCCGGTGCTGGCCGCGTTGGTGTCGGTGCCGGACGACGGCGCGTCCGAGGAGCCCGTCGATGCCCAGTGGCCCGCATCGAGGTGGGCCTGCCGGAGCACATCGCCCTGAGCGTCGTACTCGGTCACCAGGTCGGCCGTGCCGGTGTGGTGGTCGTCGGTGTAGACCAGATGGTCGCCGTTGGCCTCGGTCAACTCGTAGGAGTCCATGACCTCGTTGCCCGTGTAGGAGTAGTTCTCCTGCTCGGTGAACTCGTGACCGTCGACGTCGATCTGCAGCTCACCAGAGTCGCCTGGATCACCGTTGTCGATGTACACCGTGTCCCCCTCGGCCGATCTTGTACGCGGGGCATTTGTTTGCCTACCTGAGACTCACCGTATGCCGATCTGGTTCCCTGGTCCAACCACCAGTTGCACTAGTGGCGATCGCGCAGCACCCTGATCTGTTCCAGCAGGTCAGCGGCGCGGGCCTGACCGGAGTGGACATCGGCCAGCGCGGCGCTCGCTCGGGCCAGCTCCTTGGCCCGCTCGCCGGCCTGGAGTTTCATGGTCCGGTCCAGCTCGCGCAGCTCGGCCTCGATCGCGTCGATCCGCTTGCCGAGCGCCTCGTCGAGGGCTAGCGAGAGCTGGGCCTCGGCCTCGATCAGCTGCTCGGACACCAACTGGTCGAGGGTCGCGCGGGCGTCCGCGATCGCCTCGGTCAGCCACTGCTTCATCTGCTGCTTCTCGGCCGCGTACTTGCGCGTGCGGGCCAGCCACCAGCCCGCGCCGAGACCGATGACGATGGTCGCCGGCAGCACGAGCGGGTTGAGCGCGGCGACGCCGATGAAACCCAGCGGCAGCGCGGCCACCCGGGCCGCGCCGAACCCGCCGGTGATGCCCATGAAGACCAACAGCTTGTCATCCGCGCTCGGCGCCCGCCGCTCCAGCGCGCGCAGTACGACCGGCGGGCCGTCGCGGACGAACTGGGCGCGCAGCACCGCGAGTTCCTCCGCCGAGAACAGTTCGGTGAGCACGGTGTCCGCGACCCGGCCCAGCCGGGCCGCCAACGTCTCGGAGATCCGGCCGGACGCCAACTGCAACGCGGCGTCGACCTGACGCGGCGCGTCGGCCAGGGTGGCCCGGTCGGACGCCTCGATGGCCTGCCGGAACCAGGACTGCAGATCACGCATTTCCCGGCTGACCTCGTGGCCGGTCTCCATCCGCGCCCGCTGCATCTCCGCGCGCAGCCGCACCTGCCAGCCCCGGGTCGCCGAGCGGCGCGCGGTCACCAGCTCGTCGCGGCGCTCGGTCAGGGTCGCGGCCTCCTCGGCGCCCGAGTCCAGCGCGCGCACCTTCGCGGCCAGCGTGGCCTCCTGCTCGGCCAGCGCGGTTGCGACCGTGCGCAGGCCGTTGGCCTCGGTGAGCATCACCGACCGCCCGATCAGCAGCTCCTGCGCGGCGACCTGGAGTTCGACGATGCCGGAGCGCTCGCGCAGCATGGCGGCGGCCTGCTCGTTCGGCGAGGTGCCGGCCAACTCGAACATCCGCGCGGAGCACGGGTAGAACGTGGCGTCCGCGAAGCGCGGCGCGTGCTGGGCGAGCAGCGCGCGGTCCGCGTCCAGGATCTCCCGCCAGCCGCGGAACGCGTCCACTTTGGTCAACGCGAACAGCACCGTCTCGACCCGCTCGCCGACCTCCGCGAGAAAACCCAGTTCCCCCGAGGTGAACGGGGCCGACGCGTCGACGACGAACAGCAGCGCGGTCGCGTCCCTTGCCGCTTCCTTGGCCAGTTCGCCGTGCACCGAGTTCAGCCCGCCGACGCCTGGTGTGTCCACAATGGTCAGACGTTCGAGCAGTGGCACCGGCCCGTCGACCGTGACGAAGCGGGGCGGCAGCGCGCCGAGCGGCAACTCGCCCCGCAGGGTCACCCAGTTCGGCAGCTCGGCGATGTCGACGGGCACCGAGGCCATCGAACCCGGATAGTGCGCCCGCGCCTGCCACGTCCGCGCGTGGCCGAACACGAGATAGCTGCTGGTCGCCACGTCCGCGTCCACCGGCGACGCGTTCGGGGTCGCCAGCAGCGCGTTGACCAGCGAGCTCTTGCCTCGATTGGTCTCGCCGACCACGACAAGGCCCGGCTTGGCCGCCTTGCCGGCCCGCTGCGCCCGCACCCAGGTGAGCGCGGCCGGATCCAGGTCGGCGAGCAGTTCCAGCAACCGCTCCCTGGCCTGCCGGACGGCCTGCGGCAGGTCGGTCATTCGTTGCTCGCGTAGACCAGCACGACGGGCGCGCGCACGACCCGGCCATGATCGACGAACCCGACCGCCTCGGTCTCCGCGATCGTGCCGACCAGCTCGGCATCGTCGGTCGGCACGGTGCCGGCGGCCTCGTGATGGGACGGGTCGAACCGCTGCCCGTCCGGTCGGACCGCGACGATGCCCACCTCGGCGAGCCCGCGTTCGAGCTGGGTGGCCACCCCGGTACTGCGGGCCCGGTCCAGCGCGTAGATGCACAGCATCACCACGGCTCGCCGCTCGGCGAGCGCGGTTTCCAGCAGGCCGTACGGATCGATGGGATCCACCGGATCCACCTCGGCCATCAGGTCGACGTCTTCGGGCCTCACGCCCATGTGCGACGCACGATCGGGCGGATCCGTTCCCTCGGCCCTCATTTTCCCCCCTGTTCGCGCAGTTGCTGCCAGATCAGGAAATACGCCCGATGCACCACGTGCGCCACCCGGCTCTGCGCTGGCGTCGAACCGAACGAGGCGAACGAGCGCCACCAGGCGGCCCGCTCCAGCGCGTACCCGGTCAGCTCCGCCGGTTCCGCGCCCGGCCTGCCCAACTGCTCGTCGATCGAGATCGCTCCGCCGACCCGCAGCACCTCCTCGGCCAGTTCCTCGGGCAGGTCGAGCGCGCCGGAGGCGATCAGGGTCAGTGCTTCCAGCAGCCTCAGCTGGTGTGCCTGCGGCCTGGCCAGCAGCACCTCGATCGCGTCGTGCAGGCGTTGCCGCTCGCCCGCCTCCGTCGACGCGGCGGCGAGCGCGGCGATGGAGGCGAGCGCGGCGGCCGCCTTGATCCCGTCCGCCCGCGCCCGGAACACCGTGTCCAGTCGGCCGCGCACCTCGGCGAGGCCGGACAGGTCGAGCAGCAGGCGACGCAGCGAACCGGTGGTGATGTTCGGCTGATCGCGGATGGCGGTGATCGCGCACTCGATGCCGTAGAGGTCAAGGCACGCGAGCAGGCGGGCGCGGGTCGCGGCCGGGACCGGCGCCTCCCAGGTGGTGAACAGCTCGGCCGAGACCAGCATGGTCGAGATGGTCGCCTCGTCCAGCTGGGCCAGGTCGCGCAGCGCGTAGGCGTCCGCCGAGGTGAACCGGCCGGTCTCGGCCGACTCGGCGAGCAGCCCGATCACCGGCACCACGTCCGCGACCCGGGTGCCGAGCACCTCGGCCTGCCGACGCGCCAGCAGGCTCGCGGCGTGCCAGACGGTCCCGTCCGACCCGCGCACCGAGTCGGCGACCACGGTGTCCGCCTTGTTCAACACGGCCAGCGCGTTGACCGGGCCCGCGTCGCGACTCGCGGTCGCCGCGGTGAACGCGGCCAGCACCTCGCGGTCGTCCGCGCGCACCGACTGGGTCAGCACGTAGAGCACGGCCTCCGCGCCGGCCACGGCGTTCGCCGACACCGGGTCCAGCACCTGCTCGGTCCTCGCCACCGACCCGGAGTCCAGCGAGCCGAGGCCGGGGGTGTCGATCACGGTCAGCTCGCGCAGCACCGCGTTGGTCAGGTACGCCTCCAGGTGCGACACCTTCGCCAGGTCGACCCCGAGATCGGCGGGGATCATGCCCTCGTCGTCGAAGGGCAGCACCTGCTTGCCGCCGTCGGTGAAGATCACCTCGACCCGGTCCAGCGCGTCGTAGGAGAACCGGGTGACCAGCCGGGTGCACTCGCCGATGTCGGTCGGCGCGACCCGCCTGCCGATCAGCGCGTTGACCAAAGTGGACTTGCCGGACTTGATCCGGCCGGCGACCGCGACCTGCAACGGCGCGGCCAACCGGTAGAGCACCTCGTCGAACCCGGCTGCTGTCGCCTGGGCCACCTGCGGACGCAGCCGGTTGCACAGATCGGCGACGGCGGCCGAGAGGGGACCGGCGAAGGAATCACTGTCCGCGCTCATCGGCCACCCTCCTCGACGCCCCGCTGGCGCGGTCATCGTGCCATGCCGGGCCGTCAGCCCAGGGCGGTAGCGGCATGTCGTACCGGAGGGTGACGTCGGCCCGCGAGTAACTGCCTAACCTGGAACAGTGCGGCGGCTGAGCCTGTGGATGCGCGCGCATCCGATGTTCGGGGACACCATCATCGCGGTGGCCCTGGGCTTCTTCGACCTGCTCAGCGGCATCGGCGGCGACCCGTGGACCGCAGAAAACCTGGCCTGGTACCTCGTCGCCGGCGTCTTCCTGCTCGTCCCGGTGATCTTCCGGCGCAAGCGCCCGGTGCTGGCCAGCTACCTGATCATGTTCGGCGCCTGGATCCAGGTGTTCACCAACGGTTCCTACAGCGAGCACGCCTCGCCGCTGGTGCGCGGTGGCGACCTCGCCATCGGCGTCGCCCTCTACACGATGGTGACCTGCACGAACCGGCGGCGCTCGCTGGAGTACGCGGGCCTGCTGGTGATCGGCACCACGATCTGGGCCCTGTGGCGGCTCGCCCCGGGCGGCGCGTCGGTGCTCGGCTGGATGCTGTTCGGCGCGGGCGTGATCTACGGGTTCTGCTGGGTCCTCGGCGAGTTCGTCGGCGCCCGCCGCGCGTACCACAACGAGCTGGAGAGCAGGCTGCGCCTGCTGGAGACCGAACGCGACCAGCAGGCCCAGATCGCGGTCGCCGAGGAACGCGCCCGGATCGCCCGCGAACTGCACGACGTGGTCGCGCACGCGGTCAGCGTGATCGTAGTGCAGGCCGACGGCGCCGCCTACACCATCCGCGACAACCCGGACCTGGCCGAGACCGCGGTGCACACCATCGCCGAGACCGGCCGCGGCGCCCTGCACGAACTGCGCAGGCTGCTCGAACTGCTGCGCAACGAGACCGACGAGCGCGGCACCCGCACCCCGCAGCCGGACGTGTCCGCGCTGCCCGAACTCGCCGAGAAGGTCACCTCGGCGGGCTTGCGGGTGTGGCTGGTGTTCCGCGGCGACCTCGCCGACCTGCCCGCCACCGTCGGCCTTGGCATCTACCGGATCGTGCAGGAGGCGCTCACCAACACGCTCAAGTACGCGGGTGCCGGGGCCGAGGCGCACGTGCGGGTCGAGCGGGTCGGCGGCCTGATCGAGGTCGAGGTGCTCGACGGCGGCCCGGACGCGACCGGCGCGGGCTTCGCCCATCCGCGCGAGGTGGTCGGCGTGTCCGGCGGCAACGGCCTGATCGGCATGCGCGAGCGGGCCACCGTGCTCGGTGGCACCCTCAAGGCCGGACCGAGGGCGGGCGGCGGCTGGCAGGTGCGGGCGACATTCCCGGTTCGAGGGGCGAAGACGCCGGCCCTGCCCTGATCGCTTTACGCTGAGTCGCGTGATCCGGGTACTGCTTGTTGACGATCAGGAACTCATGCGGATGGGCTTTCGCATGGTGCTCGGCGCGCAGCCGGACATCGACGTGGTCGGCGAGGCCGGTGACGGCCGCCGCGCGGTCGAACTGGCCCGCGAACTCAAGCCCGACGTGGTGCTGATGGACGTGCGCATGCCGATCCTGGACGGAGTCGAGGCGACCAAGCAGATCGCCGACGCCGGCCTGGCCAAGGTGCTCGTGATGACCACGTTCGACCTCGACGAGTACGCGCTGTCCGCGCTGCGCAACGGCGCCAGCGGCTTCCTGCTCAAGGACACCCAGCCGGCCGAGCTGGTCTCCTCGCTGCGCGCGGTCGCCAGCGGCGACGCGGTGGTCGCGCCCAGCACCACGCGCAGGCTGCTGGATCGCTTCCTCGGCGCGTCCGGCGGCGAACTGCGCGACCCCAGTGTGCTGGACGCGCTCACCGAGCGGGAGCGCGAGGTGCTGGTGCTGATGGCGCGCGGCCTGTCCAACACCGAGGTCGCCGGCAAGCTGTTCCTGTCCGAGGCCACCGTCAAGACGCACGTCGGCCGGATTCTGGCCAAGCTCGACGTGCGCGACCGGGTGCAGGCCGTGGTGCTCGCCTACGAGACCGGTCTGGTCCGACCCGGCGACGGCTGAGTGGTCACCCGATCTGGCCGTAGAGCTGTTTCACGTAGGAAAGCGTGACGCTGACGCAGTCGTCCCGGCTGCGCACGCTTGCCACGTAGTTGAAGCCGATCTGCACGTACTCGTTGCTGCGGTAGTAGTCGAACGCGCAGTAGTTGCCGGCGACGGTGGCCGCCTGGTAGGTCGCGTTCAGCGGGTTCTCGAACCCGGTGCCGGGCACGGTCTGGCTGTCGCCGACGGTGTTCCGCTGCGCATTGCCGACACCGCCCTGGCCGGGATAGATGTCCACCTCGACGATGGCCGAGCCGTCGGTCGGCTCGTTGCCGAGACTCGCCGTGCAGTTCTCCTTCAGCGCGCCGTCCTCCATGGCGGCCGGACTGCCGACGAACTTGTACGGCGCAGCGCTGAGCTTGGTGCACGCCGGCTGGGCGACGTAGCGCCCGGCCGGGCCCGGACCCGACTTGACGAACAGGAAGTACGCGCCCGCGCCGCCGCCGAGCACCACCACGACGGCCAGCACGATCAACACGACCAGCCCTCGCCGGGACTTGCGCGGCGCGGGCGGCGGGTAGCCGGGTTGCGGGTACCCGGACTGTGGATAACCCGGTTGTGGATAACCTGGCTGCCCTTGATACGGCGGTCCGGGTTGCATCCTGGGAAGGTTAGTCTCTCTCCTCGTGACAGCTCCAGCGCAGCGGCAGGGGACGTGGCAGCCCCGACTGATCGCGATCGACATCGACGGCACCCTGGCGCTGGAGGGCACCGACATCCGCCGCACCGGCCCGAGCGGGATCAGCGACCCGGTGCGCGCCGCGCTCACCTCGGCCGTCGAGGCGGGCGCGCAGGTGGTGCTCTGCTCCGGCCGCACCGTGATCGGCGTGCGGCCGTTCCTGGCGAGCCTGCACCTGTCCACCGGTTGGGCGATCTGCTCCAACGGCGCGGTGTTGCTGGACGCGGCCACCGGCGAGATCGCCAGGACGGTCACCTTCGACCCGGCCGAGCCGGCGCGGGTGCTGCGCAAGCTCATCCCGGACGCGGTGTTCATCGCCGAGCAGGTCGGCGTCGGCAACCGGGCCACCGTCGGCATGGATCTGGGCAGCTTCTTCGGCACCACCACGGTGGTCGACTTCGACACCCTGATCAGCTTCGCGACGCCGAGGATGAGCGTGCTCTGGCCCGGCCACACCTACCCGGACCTGGCAGCGGTGGTCGGCGGCGTGGAGATCCCCGGCGTGCACTACAGCCTCGACCACGGCGACGCCTGCCTGATGGCCACGCCGACCGGGGTCACCAAGGGATCGGCGCTGGAGACCCTGCGGGTGGAGCTGGGCATCTCGGCGAGCGACACGATGGCCGTCGGGGACGGCTTCAACGACGTGGAGATGCTGGCCTGGGCCGCGCACGGGGTCGCGATGGGCCAGGCGCCCGAGTCGGTACGCGCGGTCGCCGACGAGGTCACCGCGCCGGTCGCGCGGGACGGACTGGCCCTGGCGCTGCGCCGCTGGTTCGGGTGAACCCGTCACCCGGCCGAGGCGTCTGATCAACGTCAGGGTGAATTCAGGGTCATCCGAGATTCGTACGACTTCGGGATGAGACAAGCTCAGACCACGGTAGGTCACGATCACGGCAGGTCTGGACTCAAGGTCGACGCGGGGGCAGCAGGACTGCCGGCATGCTGAGCACCAACCTGAGCCGCCGTTGCTTCGCGGCATCCGACATCGACGAGGAGTTGTCAATGATTGAGGCGGTTGGGTTGACCAAACGCTACGGCCGCACCCTCGCGGTCAACAACCTGTCCTTCACCGTCCAACCCGGACGCGTCACCGGCTTCCTCGGACCCAACGGCGCCGGCAAATCCACCACCATGCGCATGATC
>DASZJG010000029.1:0-245423 GCA_035948315.1 Pseudonocardiaceae bacterium
CACGAATCGCGCGGGGCGGTACATGTCCCACACCCACGCGTCCGACATCCGGACCTCGAAGTAGACCTCGCCGTCGGAGTTTCGGACCTGGACGTCGACCGAATTGGCCAGGTAGAACCGCCGCTCGGTCTCCACCACGTAGGAGAACTGGCTGACGATGTCGCGATACTCCCGATAGAGCTGAAGCTCCATCTCGGTCTCGTACTTCTCGAGATCTTCCGCGCTCATCGCTGTCCTCGCTCGCGAACGTCACCCACGGGGCCTGTACTCCTCCTCATGACACCTCGGCTGGCCTTCCATTCTGGACCACGCCAACCGCTGACGCGCTACGCACCACCCGCCTCGGCGTACGGAGGCCGTGTTTGGCGGCGGCCGCGGTCACGTTGGCGAAGGACCAGCGGTGCTCGATGGTCGGGCCGAACTCGTCGAGGGCCTTGGTGTGCTCGGTCGTGCAGTAGCCCTTGTGCACGTCGAAACCGTAGTCCGGCAGCTGTTCGTGCAGGTCGACCATGATCCTGTCCCTGGTGACCTTCGCCAGGACCGACGCCGCCGCCACGCAGGCCGCTGCCTTGTCGCCCTTGATCACCGGGACGCTGGGCGCGGTGAGCCCTGCCACGCGGAAGCCGTCGGTGAGGATGTAACCCGGATGGGTGTCCAGGCTCGCGATGGCCCTGCGCATGCCCTCGATGTTCGCGGCGTGCACGCCGAACTGGTCGACCTCGGCAGGCGGGATGATCATGATCGCGTAGTCGAGGGCGCGGGCCAGCACGAGGTCGTACATCCGCTCACGGGCCTTCTCGGTGAGCAGCTTCGAGTCGGTGAGGCCGTCCAGGTGCCGGGCGTCGTTGGGGCGCAGCACGCAGGAGGCGACCACCAGCGGACCGGCGCACGCGCCCCGGCCTGCCTCGTCGACGCCGGCGACCGGGCCGAGACCGCGCCGGTCCAGTGCGCCCTGTAACGCCCAGTTGCCGGCGTCCCGACGAACGACGGCTCGTTGGGGGCGCAGGGTGGTCACTTGTCCGACCGGCGGGCCGCCGCTCGGCGCAGGCCGCGGCGAGCCCGCTTGCCGAGCCAGAACACCGGGAACGCACCGGCGAAACCGACGCCGAGCGGCAGCTCCCGCGTCCAGCCTGGCACGCCGAGCGCACCGGTCTGGGCGTTGTAGTCGCCGATGCCGCGCCAGCGGGACGGGGGCCAGATGATGGTCCTCGCCTTGCCGATGACGTCCGAGACAGGCACGAGACCCGCCAGGCCGCCACTGTTCTGGTAGCGCGAGTCGTCGGAGTTGTTGCGGTTGTCGCCCATCACCAGCAGGTAGCCCTTGGGGACGGTGATCGCCGGGAAGCCCGCCTGCAGGCCGACCTTGTTGTCGTAGGGCGGCGGGTCGTTCTGCTGCGACTGGACCGGCTGGTTGGCCATGCCTTGCTGGAAGTAGACGTAGGGCTCGTCGAGCGGTTTGCCGTTGACCACGACGCGGTTGTGCGCGTCGCAGCAGTACACGGTCTCGCCGCCGACCGCGATGACCCGCTTGACCAGGTCGTACTCGGGCGGGCTGCCGATGCCGACGGAGGAGCCGAGTTCGCGGAACCACTGCACGATCGGATTGCTGGAACTCTGCGTCACGTACTCGCTCTGCGCCCAGCCGGGCGGGCCCTTGAACACGATCACGTCGCCGGGCGACGGGTCGGTGAAGTCGTAGGTGAGCTTGTCGACCAGGATGCGGTCGCCGACGCAGCCGGAGCAGCCGTTGAGGGTCTGCTCCATCGACTCCGAGGGAATCGAGAAGACCCGCGCGACAAAGGTCTGGATCAGGAACGTCAGCGCGAACGCGATGACCACCAGGATGATCAGTTCGAGCCAGAAGGGGGTCTTCTTCTTCGGCTTGCCTGCCGGCTTCCCCGAGTCGTCGTCCCGCTCGTCGACCTTTCCCTTGGCGGTCGGTTCATCCCCGTTGTCCGCAGAGTCGGGGAGCTGCTGGACGGATGCGGCGTGGCCATCCACTCGCGTGGTGTCCTCGCGTTCGTCTTCGGACGCCGTCATCGCCTTCCTCGTCTGTGATTCACCCAGGGGTCTGAAACCGAACCGCGGTCGGCTCCCAAGACGGTTGAAGAAGATGACCGACTTCGCCACCGCGATAGCGGCCGACCCAACGAAACTACCCTACCGAGCCGCCCGACTTCGCACGCCACCGCGCATGTCGCCCGATCGCCGGGTCGGACCGAGGGGCGCGCCGCGAGCGTCGTCGCCGACGGCTCATCAGCGCCATCGGCAGGACGCCGATCATGGCTATGGCCTGCGGATTCTGGTCGCCGACGCCGCCGATTCTGGAGAAGGGCCAGATGATCGTGCGGACCTTGCCGATCACGTCGGCGACCGGAACGGCGCCCGCGACGCCGCCGCCCGCCTGGATTCGGGAGTCGCTGGAGTCGTTGCGATTGTCGCCCATGACCCAGAGTTCACCCGGTGGGACGGTGATCTGCGCGAACGACGCCTGTTTGGTGCCTCGTCCGGGCCACCAGTAGAGGTAGGGCTCGGTGATCGGTTTTCCGTCCACCACAACGTGATTGTTCGGGTCGCAGCAGTAGATCGTCTGCCCGCCGACCGCGATCACCCGTTTGACGAAGTCGACCTCGCTGGCCGGAGTGAGGCCGATGAGCTGACCGGCCCAGTCACCGACCTTGCCGAGCGTGGTGGTGGGCGGGCCGGACTGGACCTCGTTGTCGGACCAGCCGGGTGGGCCCTTGAACACGACGACGTCGCCGGGCCGGGGAGAGGTGAAGTCGTAGACGACGCGGTCGACGAGCACGCGGTCGTCGGTGCAGCCGGTGCAGCCGTAGAGGGTCTGCTCCATCGACTCGGAGGGGATCACGTAGACGCGGAACAGGAACGTCTGCACCGAGAACGTGATCAACCCGACGAGGATGATCAGCGCGGGAAACTCGACCCATCGCGGAATGCGCCGCTGGTTCTTGCGGTGCCGGCCGCTGTATTTGCGGCGCGGCACAGCGTCCCGACCGGTATCCGGCAACGGACTCGTCGTGGATACCGGATCGGGCACCAGATCAGATTACGGGAACAACCGCTAAGGCGATATGAAGCGCCCGGCTCAGGAAGCCGACGGGGTGTCGCGCTTCTCCTTGATCTTGGCGGCCTTGCCGCGCAGGTCACGGAGGTAGTAGAGCTTGGCGCGACGCACGTCTCCCCGGGTGACCCGCTCGATCTTGGCGATGTTCGGGGAGTGCACCGGGAAGGTGCGCTCGACGCCGACGCCGAAGGAGACCTTGCGAACCGTGAAGGTTTCCCGGATGCCACCGCCCTGACGGCGGATGGCAACGCCCTGGAAGACCTGCACCCGCTCGCGCGAGCCTTCGATGACGCGGACGTGCACCTTGAGCGTGTCGCCCGGGCGGAAGTCCGGAATGTCGGAACGCAGCGACTGAGCGTCCAGCGCGTCCAGGGTGTTCATCGGTGATCCGTCCTCGTCATCGACTCTGTGTCTTCATGTGCCCACAGGTACCTGCAAGAGGGAGCAACCTGGGGAGGTTTGAGGCGCGCCGAAACGTGGTCCGGGCGCGGCAACCGTTCTAGTGTGCCAGATGACTCAGCCGGACGTGAAATCGGCCTCGGTCAGCGACTCCAGCAGCGCGCGGTCTTTTTTGTCCAGCGCGCCCTCGGGAAGGCGTTTCAGCAGGTCGGGACGGCGCTCGACGGTCCGTTCGAGGGCTTGGTCACGTCGCCAGCGCTCGATCCGGGCGTGGTTGCCGGAGCGCAGCACCTCGGGCACGGCCAGGCCGCGCCACACCTCGGGCCGGGTGTAGCAGGGGCCTTCGAGCAGGCCGTCGGAGAAGGAGTCCTGCTCGGCCGAGACGGGGTTGCCGAGCACGCCGGGCAGCAGTCGGGCGATCGCCTCGACCATGACCAGGACCGCGGCCTCGCCGCCGACCAGCACGTAGTCGCCGATGGAGACCTCTTCGACCGGCATCCTGCGGGCCGCGTCCTCGATGACCCGCTGGTCGATGCCCTCGTACCGGCCGCAGGCGAACATCAGCCCGGGTTGGGCGGCGTAGCGGTGCGCGGTTTCCTGGGTGAAGGGGCGACCCGCCGGGCTGGGCACGACGAGGAGAGTGTCAGTGCCTTCTGGGGCCAGTTGGTCGAGGGCCTCGCCCCAGACGTCGGGCTTCATGACCATGCCGGGCCCGCCGCCGTAGGGGCTGTCGTCGACGGCGCGGTGCACGTCGTGCGTCCAGTCGCGCAGGTCGTGCACGGACAGGCTGAGCAGGCCCTTGTCGATGGCCTTGCCGAGCAGCGCGGCGCGCAGCGGGACCAGGTATTCCGGGAAGATCGTGACGACGTCGATGTGCATGGCGCTACTCCTGCTCCAGGAGTCCTTCGGGTGGGTCGATGACAACACGCCCGCCGCGCACGTCGACCTCGGGGACGAGCTGGCTGACGAAGGGCACCATGACCTCGCCGCCGCCCTCGCGGTGCACGAGCAACAGCTCGTTGCCGCTGCCGTGCAGGACCTCGGCGAGCACGCCGACCTTGGTGCCGTCGGTGGTGACCACGGACAGGCCCTCGAGTTCGTGGTCGTAGAACTCGTCCGGGTCCTCGATGGGCGGGAGGTCGCCCTCGGGTGCGAGCAGCAGGGTGCCGCGCAGGGTCTCGGCGTCGGCGCGGTCCGCGACGCCGTCGAGGACGACCAACAGCCGCCCGGAGTGTGGCCGGGCGGCTGTGACGGTCAGCTCGCGGGTGGATCCGTCGCGCAGGTTCGCGGACAGCACGGAGCCGATCGCGAACCTGATCTCCGGCGAGTCCGTGTGCAGCTCGATGACGAGCTCACCGCGAATCCCGTGCGGCTTGACGATCCGGCCGACGAGGCGGCCGGCCGAGCGGTCAGCCATTGGTCCCTCAGCGATCGGTGTCCACCACGTCGACGCGCAGGCCGCGACCGCCGATGCCGGCCATCACGGTGCGCAGCGCGGTAGCCGTACGGCCGCCCCGCCCGATGACCTTGCCCAGGTCCTCGGGGTTGACGTGCACCTCAAGGGTGCGACCGCGACGCGTGGTCAACAGGTTGACCCGCACGTCGTCCGGGTGATCGACGATGCCGCGAACAAGGTGTTCGAGCGCGTCGGACAACACACTCACGCCCTCTCCTCGCACCCCATGAAGAAAGCCTGGGTAACCAAGCTCACTTCTCGCCGTCCGACGCCTCGGCCTCGACCTTGTCGGCGTCGGCCTTCTTCGGCGTGCTCCTGCGCTGCTTCGGCGTGGTGGCCTCGGTGGTCGGCTCCTCGCCAGCGGCGGCCAGCGCGGCCTCGAACAGGGACTGCTTGCTGGGCTTGGGCTCGGCGACCCTCAGGGTGCCCTCGGTGCCGGGCAGGCCCTTGAACTTCTGCCAGTCGCCGGTGATCTCCAGCAGGTGCTGCACGGGCTCGGTCGGCTGCGCGCCGACACCCAGCCAGTACTGCGCCCGCTCCGAGTTGATCTCGATGAAGCTGGGCTCCTGCTTCGGGTGGTACTTGCCGATGGTCTCGATCGCCCGGCCGCTGCGACGGGTGCGCGAGTCGGCGATGACGACGCGGTAGTACGGCTCGCGAATCTTGCCGAGACGCTGCAGCTTGATCTTGACAGCCACGAGTACGGGTGCTCCTCAAACTCTCGTTACTCAAGTTCAGGCGGGCGCCACGCCAGTGGGGACGGCGTGCGATCACCTGGAGTTCATGGGTGCCACAGCGTAGTGAGAGGGACCAGCCGCGGCGGACAGCCGCCCATTCTGCCAGATGGCCGAGGTGGGGGCTAAATCGGCTGGGTACCCGGGTCAGGCGAAGGGCGTCGGGGTGATGCCGGCCTCGGCCAGCGCGGCCCGGACCGCGCGGGCGTGGCCGACCGCGCCGGGGGTGTCGCCGTGCAGGCACAGCGACCGGGCGGACGTGCGCAGGACGGTCCCGTCGACGGCGACGATCTCCCCCTTCGTTGCCAGCCGGAGGGCCCGTTCGACCACGGCTTCCGTGTCCGGCAGCAGGGCGCCGGGCTCGCGGCGGGACACCAGGGTGCCCACCGGGGTGTAGCCGCGGTCGGCGAACGCCTCGGGCACGCCCCGCTCGCCCGCCTCGGCGAGCAGCAGGGAGCCGGGCAGGCCGAGGATCGGCAGGTCGCCGAAGGCCCGCACGCCTGCGACGACCGCGGCGGCCTGGGCCTGGTGGTGCACGGTGGCGTTGTAGAGGGCGCCGTGCGGCTTGACGTACGCGACCCGGGAGCCTGCAGCGCGGGCGCAGGCTTGCAGAGCACCGATCTGGTAGAGCACCTCGTCGGCCAGTTGGCCAGGCTCGACGTCGATGAAGCGGCGACCGAAGCCGGCCAGGTCGCGATAGGAGACCTGGGCGCCGATGACCACCCCGCGCGTCGCGGCCGACGCGCACACGCGGCGCATGATCGACGGGTCGCCGGCGTGGAAGCCGCAGGCCACGTTGGCGCTGCTGATCACGTCGAGCAGGGCGTCGTCGTCGCCGAGCGGCCAGGCGCCGAAGCCCTCGCCGAGATCGCTGTTGAGGTCGAGGTCGGTCACGGCACGTCCACTTCGTGGCCCGCGCTTCGCGCAGGAGACTGTGCTCGTCGGTTCGCTCCGCATGCTCCGCTCACTGGCTCATCAAACCCAATGCGACGAGCAGGGTGGCGACGGCGGGCAGGAAGTTGTTCATCTGGTGGGCGATGATGCTGGCCGGCAGCCTGCCGGTGAACAGCCGGGCGAGGCCGATCGGCACGGCGATCACCAGCAGCAGGGTGGTACGCAGCGGTTCGAGGTGGCTTGCCGCGAAGATCGCGGTGCTCAGCCCGAACGCGGCCCAGCGGCCCCATTTCTGGCGTTCGATCGCGCCCCAGAGCAGGCCGCGGAAGATGATCTCCTCGAAGATCGGGCCGATCAGCCAGATGTAGACGAACATGGCGACCGCGGGCGCGACCGACATGCGGCCGCCGTCGAGCAGGGTGCCGATGGCGGAGTTGGCGTCGTTCGCGCCGACGATCCTGGTCCAGATGTAGGCGGCGATCACGGTGAGCACGACACCGCCGGCACCGAGTTTGAGGCCGACCTTCACGTCCGACCAGGAGATGGCCAGCCGCAGGTCGATCACAGGTCCGTTGCCGCGAAGTCTGGTGATCAGCACGGCGACGATCGCGGCGAGCGCGGTGGGCACGATCGTGCCGATCAGCGCGGTGTCGACCGGCACCGGCGCGTTCGGATCCGGCGTACCGGGAGCGAGGATCGCGGCCAGGAAAACCGCGGACAGCAACAACACCGCTTCGACCAACAGGAACGCGCCGAACCCCCATCGATGATCCGGTTCGTCGAATTCCGCGGTGGGATCCGGGAAATCGGCGGGATCATCCGATGCGTGCGGTGATGTCACGGGCGCCTCCGGGTCAACGTGCAGCGACGTGCCGATCGAGAATAGGGCGCGAACGGCGCATTCGCCCCCTGTCGGGGCAGATCACAGCTAGAAGACAGCTTCAGCGCGCGAGGAACAGGACCAGTGCGGGGATGAGGTTGTTGGTCGCGTGGGCCACCATGCTGGACGAGATCCGGCCGGTGATCATGCGCGCGGTGCCGATCGACAGGCCCTGGCAGAACAGCGCGAGGGTGGCCTGCGGTTCCTGGTGTCCGTAGGCGAAGACCAGAGTGACCAGCACCAGGACCACGTATCGATTGATCTTGAAGCCTTCCAGCGCGCCCCAGAGCGCACCGCGGAACAACAGCTCCTCGGTGATCGGCGCGCCGATGAAGGCGAACAGCGCGAACAGCGCGAGCCAGATGGTGCGGCCGTTGCTCAGCTCGGTCAACTGGCTCAGACCGCCGTTGCCACCGGTGTTGCCGGTGCCGACGCCGCTGAACACGAACCGGGCCAGGATCAGGTTGACCAGGATGCCCAGGCCGATCGCGGTACCACCGCAGGCGAGGCCGATCCACAGGTCGCGCCAGCGCATCGCGAGACCGAAATCGAGCTTGGGGCCGCTGCCCTTCCAGTACGAGAACAGCAGCGGGAACAGCGCGAAGGCGAGGTTGGGCACGAAGGCGACGATGAGCAGCGGGCCGTTGGCGTCGCTCGCCGCGGTGTTGTCGAAGTCGGTGAGGGCGTGGCTGAGCACGGGCGTCAGGGCGAGGCCGACGATGTAGAACACGCCGAGACCGAGGAAGAACGCGAGGAATCCCCAGGGCATCGGGCCACGGCTGGCGGCGGCGAGCTGGCCCTCGTAGTCGCGCTCGTGCAGGAAGGCGTTGTGGCCGTCGCGGATGTCGCCGATCGGGCGCGCGTAGGTGGCCCAGGAGGGCTGGTCGGGCCGCGGCTGCGGCGCGTACTGCGGTTGTGGCGCGTACGGAGGCGGGGCGGGCTGGGGCTGGGGCGGGAAGATCGGCGTGACCGGGACCGGCGGCGGGACCGATACCTGGTAACCGGGCGGAGGCTGCTGCGGCAACCCGGGCTGCCCAGGGGGTTGCGAGCCCTCAGTTGGCTGGTTCACGGCGCTTACTCCCGCCTCGGTCACACAAGCACGACGCCGCGCAGCACGATTCGGCTCGGTTCGCGAAGAATGCCGAGATCGAGGCGCGGATCAGCACGGTAGCCGATCAAGTCGGCCGGGGCACCGTCTTTCACCGATGACCACCCCAACCATGATCGCGCGGACCAGGACGCGGCGGCGAGCGCACGCTCCGCGCCGAGGCCGGCGTCGGCCAGCGCGACGATCTCGTCGACGATCCGGCCGTGCCCGATGCCGCCGCCCGCGTCGGTGCCCGCGTAGACCGGCACGCCCGCCTCGACCGCGGCCGACACGGTCTGCCGGGAGCGCGCGTACAGCTCGCGCATATGCCGGGCGTAGCCCGGGTACTTGTCCGCGGAGTCCGCGATGCCGGGGAAGTTGTCGGTGTTGATCAGCGTGGGCACCAGGGCGGTGCCGCGCCGCGCCATCTCGGCGATGGTGTCCTCGGTCAGGCCGGTGCCGTGCTCGACGCAGTCGATGCCGGCGTTGATCAGGCCGGGCAGCGCGTCCTCGCCGAACACGTGCGCGGTCACCCGGGCACCGGCCTGGTGCGCCGCGTCGATCGCGCGCTTGAGGACGTCGTCCGGCCAGAGCGGGGCGAGGTCGCCGGTGGACCGGTCGATCCAGTCGCCGACCAGCTTCACCCAGCCGTCGGAATCGGCGGCCTGCTCGGCGACGGCCTCGGGGAGCAGTTCCGGGTCGTCGAGTTCGACGCCGAGCTCCCGGATGTAGCGCTTGGGCCGGGCCAGATGCCGGCCCGCGCGGACGATCCTGGGCAGGTCTCGCCGTTCCTGTAGGGGCCGGGTGTCCAGCGGTGAACCGCAGTCGCGGATCAGCAGGGTGCCGGCGTCGCGGTCGGCCTCGGCCTGGGTCGCCGCCTCATCGAGGTCGACGGCGCCGTGCGCGCCGAGCCCGACGTGGCAGTGCGCGTCGACCAGGCCGGGCAGCAGGAACCCGCCGTCGAACACGGTTTCCGCGTCCGGCACCGGCACGGTCCTGATCCGCCCGTTCACCACCCACAGGTCGCGCACTTCCTCCTCGGGAAGCAGCACGCCACGCAGATGCAGGCTCACTTTTTCTTCTTGTTGTTGCCGAAGTTCAGCTTCGACGGGTCGAACCCGGGCGGGAGTTCATTGAGACCGGCCAGGCCGGGCGGGAGTTCGTTGAGGCCCGCCGGCATCTGCGAGAGGTCGGGCATGCCACCTGGGAAACCGGGGAAGCCGCCGCGCACCTTCGGCGGTGTCGGGCCGCGCCCCTTGCCCTTCTTGCCCTTCTTCCCGCCCTTCTTGGTGGCCCGCCGTGTGTTTCCGCCGGGCATGCCGAAGCGGCCCGCCATCTGCTGCATCATCTTGCGGGCCTCGAAGAACCGGTTGACCAGGTCGTTGACCTCCCGCACCTCGACGCCGGAACCGCGCGAGATGCGCAGCCGCCGGGAGGCGTTGATGATCTTGGGATCCTCCCGCTCGGCCGGGGTCATGCCGCGGATGATCGCCTGCATCCGGTCCAGGCTGCGCTCGTCGAAGTTGGCGAGCTGGTCCTTGAACTGGCCCGCGCCGGGCAGCATGCCGAGGATGTTGGCGATCGGGCCCATCTTGCGCACCGCGAGCATCTGACCGAGGAAGTCCTCCAGGGTCAGCTCGCCGGTGCCGATCTTGGCGGCCGCGGTCTGCGCCTGCTCGGCGTCGAACGCCTGCTCGGCGGCCTCGATCAGGGTGAGCACGTCGCCCATGCCCAGAATCCGGCTGGCCATCCGGTCCGGGTGGAAGACGTCGAAGTCCTCCAGCTTCTCGCCGTTGGACGCGAACAGGATCGGCTGGCCGGTGACCTCGCGGACGCTCAGCGCGGCGCCACCGCGGGCGTCGCCGTCGAGCTTGGTGAGCACGACACCGGTGAAGCCGACGCCCTCGGCGAACGCGGTCGCGGTGTTCACCGCGTCCTGGCCGACCATGGCGTCGACCACGAACAGGATCTCGTCGGGCTTGACCGCGTCGCGGATGTCCGCGGCCTGGCGCATCAGCACCTCATCGACGCCGAGCCGGCCCGCGGTGTCCACCACGACGATGTCGTGCTGGGCGCGCCTGGCCTCCTCGATGCCGCGCCGGGCCACGTCGACCGGGTCACCGACGCCGTTGCCCGGCTCGGGGGCGAACACGGGCACGCCGGCCCGCTCGCCGACCACCTGGAGCTGGGTGACCGCGTTGGGGCGCTGGAGGTCGCAGGCGACCAGCAGCGGCGTGTGGCCCTGGCCTCCGAGCCACTTGCCGAGCTTGCCGGCCAGCGTGGTCTTACCGGCGCCCTGGAGACCGGCCAGCATGATCACGGTCGGCGGGTTCTTGGCCAGGCTCAGTCGCCGGGTCTCGCCGCCCAGAATGGTGACGAGTTCCTCGTTGACGATCTTGACGACCTGCTGGGCCGGGTTCAGCGCCTGGGAGACCTCGGCGCCCTTGGCGCGCTCCTTGATCCCGGCGATGAAGGTCCGCACCACTGGCAGCGCGACGTCGGCTTCGAGCAGCGCGATCCGGATCTCGCGGGCGGTCGCGTCGATATCCGCCTCGGACAGTCGGCCCTTGCCACGCAGGTTGGACAGGACCGTGGTGAGCCGGTCGGAAAGAGTGTCGAACACGTCTACAACGCTCCAGCAGGTCGAGTGGATATACCGACGAGCGTAGTCGCTGCACGAGCAGCGGGTGCGCGCATACGGAACCGGCCGGGACGCACCCCTCGGGGAAGGCGTCCCGGCCGGCTTGTGCTGACGGCGGAGCCGACCCGCCGCCAAGCCCCACGAAACGCGCATTTCCTGGGGCAGTCCCCCGGTGCAACGCCCTGGCAGCCGGACCCCTCGACCAGCCGCCGCAAGTCACCGCACCTGTGTTGCCACGACGTGCCGCCCACCAACGTTTTCGCAGGTCCCGAATGGCGTCGCGCTCGACGCCAACCTGAGATCAGTCGGTGTTTCCGTCGCGGGGTAAGCCTGTCCGACTACAAGATCACCAGGGAGCGTGATCGCGCGGGAACCCGAATACGTATTCCTACCGAACTCGTGATGCGGGTGTTTCCGCACGTCATCGGGTGACTACCGAGCAGATCTAGCGGGCGGCGGCGAGTACGTGTTCCTCGATGCGGGCGCAGTCCTTCGGGTCGAGTTTCGGTTCGCCCTCGGTGGCCAGGCAGAACGAACTGACCGCGGTCGCGCCCGGCGTCGCCACCCGGGCCCAGCGCACGTCCGCGCCGCACTCCTCCAGCGCGGTCGCGATCCGGTAGAGCAGGCCGATCCGGTCGGCGGCCCGCAGTTCGAGCACGATCGCGCCGGTGGCCTCGTCGTCGAACCACAGCGCGTGCGGCTTGGCGCGCTCCCCCATGGTGTGTGCGTAGTCCTGTTCCTTGGCCAGCAGCCGCTCCGCCAGCGGCAGCGACCCGTCCAGGGCGCGGGCCAACTGTTCGCGCAGCAGCGCGGGGTCGGGCAGTTGGCCGAAGCGCGGGGACACGCCGAACACGTCGACCGCGATGCCGTGATGGCTGCGCAGCGTCGCGGCGTGCACCTGCAACGAGTTCAGCGCGAGCACGCCCGCCGCGCGGGCCAGCAGGCCGGTGCGGTCGGGCGCGACGATGGTGACCGTGGCATCGGGTGCGTTGCCGGAGATCAGCACGCCCAGCTTGCCGCTGGCCGCAGCTGAGTCGGCCAGTTCCTGCTGCGCTCGGGTGAGCGGTTCCGGGCCGGGCGGCGGCGAGCCGGCCAGCACGGTGCGGCAGTTGGCGACGAGTTCGGCGACCAGGCCGGCCTTCCAGTCCGTCCACATGCCCGGCCCGGTGGCCAGCGAGTCGGCCTCGGTCAGCGCGCCGAGCAGTTCCAGGAGGACGAGGTTGCCGCCCAGGGTGTCGACGATGCGGTGCACGGTCGCGGGATCGGCGACGTCGCGGCGGGTCGCGGTGTGCGGCAGCAGGAGGTGGTGCGCCACCATGCCGGAGAGGATCTCGACATCGGCCGCTGCCAACCCGATCCGCTCGCCGACCTGGGCGGCGATGGCAGCGCCGACCACCGAATGGTCCGCGTCGCGGCCCTTGCCGATGTCGTGCAGCAGCGCGCCGAGCAGCAGCAGGTCCGGGCGCGAGACCGTGGTGGCGAGCCGGCCGGCCTGCACGGTGGCCTGGATGAGATGCCGGTCGACCGTCCACACGTGCACGGCGTCGCGCGGCGGGAGGTCGCGCACCGCGCCCCATTCCGGGAACAGCCGCCCCCACAGCCCGGTGCGGTCCAGTGCCTCGACTACGTCGACCAGCCCGGCGCCGGTGGTGAGCAGCGAGAACAGGGCCTCGCGCGCGGATTTCGGCCACGGTTTGCGCAGTTCCGGGGCGCGGTCGGCGAGCCGGGACATGGTGGCAGGCGCGATCGGCGCGTTGGCGCGTGCGGCCGCGGCGGCCAGGCGCAACAGCAGGGCCGGGTCGCGGGCCGGGTCGACGTCGCGGGCCAGCGCGACCTCGGCGCCGTGCAGCACAACGCCTTCGTCCAGCGGACGGCGCACCGGCTGCCGGCGCAGGCCGGGCACGACGGTTCGGCGTGGCGTCGCCGCACGCACGGTGCGGATCGCCACGTCCACGGCATACGCGACCGAGCGGCCTGCCGAGGACAGCTTGCCGGCCAACTCGAACCGGTCGGCGAGGCCGAGCGCGGCGGCCACCTCGTCGCCGTCCTGCGCGCGCAGGATGTCGCGCGCGCGGCCGACCACGCGACGCAGCTCGGTGCGCACGTCGAGCAGAAGTTCCTTGGCCTCCAACAGTTCGCCGCCCGGCCGGTCCACGAACTGTGCGACCGCAAGGGAATCCAGCAGTTGCAGGTCGCGCAGGCCGCCGCGACCGTGCTTGAGATCGGGTTCGACGCGCTGCGCCACCTCACCGCTGCGCGCCCAGCGCGCCGTCGCCGACTCGACCAGTTCGTCCAGCCTGCCCCGCGCGGTGACCCGCCATGCCTGCCGAGTTGACGAGACCAGCCGCTGCGCGACCTCGGCGTCGCCGGTGATCAGCCGCGCCTCCAACAGACCCAGCGCGGCCCGCAGGTCGCTGCCCGCGACGTTGAGCGACTGACGCACGGTGCGCACCGAATGATCAAGGCCGATGCCCGCGTTCCACAGTGGATACCAGAGCTGCTCGGCCAAGCCGGCGACCTCGTCCCGGCCGTCGTGCACGAGCACGAGGTCGAGATCGGAGTAGGGCACGAACTCCTTGCGGCCCAACGCACCAACGGCGAGCAGCGCGACCCCGCCGCCGGTGATGCCGGCGCGGGTCGCGTGCCCGGCGAGCCAGAAGTCGTGCAGATCCACCAGCGCCGCCCGCAGGTCGGCGCCGATGAGGCGACGCCGACCCGCGGGCGGGTTGATCAGCAGATCACGTGCCCAGAGCAGATCCTCCGCGCTCGAACCGGGCATGTTCATATGTGTTGCTCCCCCGACGAAGTGATTGGCCGAACCGACGACTACAAGGCGTCGACTCCGCGCTCGCCGGTGCGCACCCGCACCACGGTGTCCACCGGGGTCACCCACACCTTGCCGTCACCGATGCGCCCGGTGCGCGCGGCGTTGACCACCGCGTCCACCGCCCGGTCCGCGGTGTCGTCCTCGACCAGGACCTCCACCTTGAGCTTGGCCACGAAGTCCACCGAGTACTCCGCGCCCCGGTAGACCTCGGTGTGCCCCTTCTGGCGTCCGTAGCCGCGGACCTCGCTGACCGTCATGCCGAGCAGGCCGAGTTGTTCCAGGGCCTCCTTGACGTCGTCGAGGGTGAACGGCTTGATGATCGCGGTGACCAGTTTCATGACGTGGCACCTTTCGCGGACGCGGAAGCGACGGCGGGAATCGGTGCGGACTCGGGCCGGGAGTGGCCGAGGCCGCTGGGGGTGTCGGCGAACTCGTACGCGCTCTCGGCGTGTTCGGCCTCGTCGATGCCCATGGATTCCGAATCGTCGTCGACCCGGAAGCCGATGGTCTTCTTGATGACCCAGCCGATCGCGTAACTGAGCACGAACGAGTAGATCATCACCGCACCCGCGGCCACCACTTGGCGCCACAACTGGTTGAGCCCACCGCCGTAGAACAGGCCGTTGCCGCCCGCCGAGTTCACGCTGATGGTGGCGAAGAAACCGATCAGCACGGTGCCGATGATGCCGCCGACCAGGTGCACACCGACCACGTCGAGCGAGTCGTCGAAGCCGAACTTGAACTTCAGGCCGACCGCCAGCGCACACACCGCGCCCGCGACGATGCCGATGACCAGCGCGCCGAGCGGGTTGACGAAACCACACGCCGGGGTGATCGCGACCAGGCCGGCGACCGCGCCGGAGGCCGCGCCGAGTGTGGTCGGCTTGCCGTCCCTGATCTGCTCGACCACCAGCCAGGCCAGCACGGCCGCTGCGGTGGCCACGGTGGTCGTGGTGAACGCGACCGAGGCCAGGTCGCTCGCGGTCAGCGCGGAGCCGGCGTTGAAGCCGTACCAGCCGAACCAGAGCAGGCTGGCGCCGAGCAGGACGAACGGCACGTTGTGCGGGCGGTGCTGTTCCTTGGGCCAGCGCTTGCGTTTGCCGAGTAGCAGCGCGAGTGCGAGGCCGGCGGATCCGGCGTTGATGTGCACGGCTGTACCACCGGCGAAGTCGAATGCCTTGAGCTTGTTGGCGATCCAGCCACCGAGGTTGCCGGAGCCGGTGAAGCCGTCGAAGGAGAACACCCAGTGCGCGACCGGGAAGTACACGACGGTCACCCAGATCGCCACGAACAGCGTCCAGGACCAGAACTTCGCGCGGTCCGCGATCGCACCGGAGATCAGCGCCGGGGTGATCACCGCGAACATGAGCTGGAACATGACAAAGGACAGCGTGCTGATCTGGTCCGGTTTCGTGCCGGCCAACTGTCCGATCGTGTTGTTCAGCAAGGCGTTGTGCAGGCCGCCGATCAGCCTGCCGAACGCGTCGTTGCCGAACGCCTCGCTGTATCCGTACAACATCCACAGGACGCCCACGACGCCGAGCGTGATGAAGTTCATCATCAGCATGTTGAGCACGCTCTTGCGGCGGACCATGCCGCCGTAGAAGAACGCCAGCCCGGGTGTCATCAACATGACCAGCGCGGCGCTGGCGAGCACCCAGGCGGTATCTCCGGTGTTCACATTGTCCTCCCGCAAAAATTGTTAGTGCGAAGGATCGAGAGGCGCTGTTTCACCCGAACGCGTGCAAAGTTTCGGCGCGGTGAACTGTCCACACCCTCGTGTTACGACCAGGTTTCCGCTCCGGAACGAACCGGTTGCGCAGCGTAGCACTGCCGGATAACGCTAGCGTTGCCCCGATGATCGCCGACGTCCTGTCCTGCCTGCGCTGTCCGATCCGCGGTGACGACCTCACGCAGGCCGGCAACACGGTGCGCTGCACGGCCGGGCACAGCTATGACCTGGCCCGCCAGGGCTACCTCAACCTGCTCGGCCCGGCCTCGGCCAACGCGGACAGCGCGGAGATGGTCGGCGCCCGCGCCGAGTTCCTGGCCGCGGGCCACTACGCGCCGCTGGCCGACCGCATCGCCGCGCTCGCGGCCGAGATCGCGCCCGCCGAAGGGATCGCGCTCGACGCGGGCGCGGGCGTCGGGCACTACCTCGCGCCGGTGCTGACCGCGCTCGACCCGCGACCCGGACTGGCGCTCGACCTGTCGGCGGTCGCGCTGCGCCGGGCGGCCCGCGCGCATCGCCGGATCGGCGCGGTCGTCTGGGACGTCTGGCGACCGTGGCCGGTGCGTGAGGGCTGCGCGGGCCTGGTGCTCAACGTGTTCGCCCCGCGCAACGGCGCCGAGTTCCGGCGCGTGCTGCGCGCGGACGGCGCGCTGCTGGTGGTCACGCCCGGCGCGGAGCACCTGGCCGAACTCGGCGAGCGGTTCGGCATGCTCACCGTCGACCCGAACAAGGACCAGCGGCTCGCGGCCAGCCTGGACGATCACTTCGGCCTGGACGCGCGGGAAAGCCTGACCGTGCCACTGCGACTGACCGCGCGGGACACCGCGAACCTGGTGCGGATGGGCCCGAGCGCGCACCACCTGACCGAGGACCACCAACGCGCGCTGGACGCGATCACCGAACCGGTCGGGGCGACCGCGTCCTTCACGCTGTCGATCTACCGCTGAGCGGCCGACTTCTTGCGCGGCTCGGTCACGACCAGCAGCAGACCGCCCAGCAGGCCGAGATTCTTCAGGAACTGGAACTTCTGGGCGGCGCGCGCCTGCGGGTCCTCGTGCTCCCAGAACGCGTGCGCGGCGAGGCTGGTCGGGACGAGGCCGACGGCCAGCGCGAACGCGGCCAGCCGAGGGAACTTGCCGAGCGCGAGCAGGACGCCCGCGCCGACCTTCACCGCCGCGTCGATCCGAACCAGGGTGGCCGGGTCGGTCGGCACCTGCTCGGGCAGGGACTCGGCGACCCCGCCGACGGTCCTGGTCAGGAACGGTTCGACCTGTTTGACCTTCGGTTCCGGATTGCGCAGCGTGTCGATGCCGCCGACGATGAAGATCGCCGCGATCAGCGGCCTGGCCAGCCGACTGATGATCATGAGTGCATCCCCCGCTCCTTAGTGTTGCAGCCCGTTGGTGTTGAGCAGCGCGTCCACGAACGCGCCCGGCTCGAACGGTGCGAGGTCGTCCTGGCCCTCGCCGAGACCTACCAGCTTCACCGGCACGCCCAGTTCGCGCTGGACCTGGAAGACGATGCCGCCCTTGGCGGTGCCGTCCAGTTTGGTCAGCGCGATCCCGGTGACGTCCACGATGTCCGCGAAGACCCGGGCCTGGGCCAGCCCGTTCTGGCCGGTCGTCGCGTCGAGCACGAGCAGCACCTCGTCGACCTTGGCCTGCTTCTCCACGACCCGCTTGACCTTGCCCAACTCGTCCATCAGGCCGGTCTTGGTGTGCAGCCTGCCCGCGGTGTCCAGCACAACCGTGTCGACCTTGGCCTCGATGCCGCGCTTGACCGCGTCGAACGCGACCGCGGCCGGGTCGGCGCCTTCCTTGCCGCGCACGACCTCCGCACCGACCCGGTTCGCCCAGGTCTCCAGCTGGTCGGCCGCTGCCGCACGGAAGGTGTCGGCCGCGCCGAGCAGGACCCGGCGACCGTCGGCGACGAGCACCCGCGCCAGCTTGCCGGTGGTGGTGGTCTTGCCGGTGCCGTTCACGCCCGCGACCAGCACGACCGCGGGACCGTCGGCGTGCGGGAGGGCGCGGACCGCGCGGTCCATTTCCGGGTGCAGCGCGCCGATCAGCACGTCCCGCAGCATCTCCTGGGCCTGCGCGGGCGTGCGCACGCCTCGGCTGACGATCTCCGAACGCAGCTTGTCCACGATCTCGGTTGTGGTCGCCGCGCCGAGGTCGGCCATGAGCAGCGTGTCCTCGATGTCGGTCCAGGACTCCTCGTCGAGGTCGCCCGCCCCGAGCAGGCCGAGCAGGCCCTGGCCGAACGCGGACCGGGAGGCGGCCAGCCTGCCGCGCAGCCGCTCCAGCCGGCCCGAGGTCGGTTCGATCGGCTCCAACTGCTGCTCGTGCTGGGTGCGCTCGCCGAGCACGTCGCCGATGGCCAGCGAGTCGGTCCGCGGCTCCTGGGGCAGCGGGACCGGTGTGGTCGGCGGCTCGACCCGCGCCTGCTCCTCGGTGGGCAGGCCGACGTCGACCAGCGTGCGCTTGGGCGCGTCGCGCGGCACGGACGCGTCGTCGCCGACGCCGGGTTGACCGTCGACCTCGGTACGCTCACCGGCCGGGTGCTCGGGCGGCCCGGTGGGCTGCTCCGGTTTGCCGCCGGGGGCGAGCGCGATACCGCCGCCCGCCTGGTAGCTGCCGCCGCTCGGGCGCTCCACCGCGTCGGGCTTGCCCTCGCCGAGGCTGATCCGGCGTCGCCGCGCGAGCAGCAGACCGGCGGCGAGCACCACCAACAGCACCACGACGACGGCAACGACGATCACGATCACAGTCGTTGTTGACACCCGGCCATCCTTTCACGGGCGCGGCGCTCCCGTGGACGGACGGCCGCGCCGCTCAGGTGGTGGCCAGCGTGATGATCAGGAAGATCAGCGCGATGGCGAGCGGAATCAGCGAAATCGACAGCGACACCGCGAGGCCGTTGGTCGGCTGCTTCGGGTCCGGGCCGACCGAACCGGGCGCGCTGGCCAGCGCGGGTGCGCGGTAGTAGAGCACGGTCTGCTGACCGGGCATGACCGGCGCGACGGTCTGCGCCTGGCCGATGATCCGCTTGCCCCGGTAGTCGCCCTGGATGGCGATCTGGTGCTGGCCGGCCGGCACGTCCAGGAACGTCTGGCCCCACTGCATCTGCTGCGGCATGCCGTCCACGAACACGGTCATCGGCACGCTGCCCAGCCGCCAGGCCAGGAAGAAGTACGAGGACTCGATCACGATCCGGCCGAGCCCGCCCTGCTGCTGTTGCGGATAGCCGGGCTGGCCACCGGGGAAACCCTGCGGCGCGGCGCCCGGGTAACCGGGCTGCTGCGGGAATCCGGGCTGCTGTTGGGGAAAACCAGGCTGCTGTTGGGGGAAACCGCCCTGCTGCGGGTAGCCAGGCTGGCCCTGTGGCGGGTAGCCCGGCTGCGGCGGCGCACCATAAGGAGCGGGCTGACCGTACTGGCCCCCCGGGAACTGCCCGCCGTACGGCTGGTTCATCGCACCCTCACCTTGGTTCTTTTGGCCGAATCTCGCGCGTCACTGTAGCGAGTCGCCGACGCCCACAGGTTCCGGTTCGGGTTCCGGAGTCGGCTCCGGTGCCGGCGCGTCGATCGCCTGCTTGCGCTCGCCCCGGGCGCGCAGGCGCTGCGAGATCACCTGGCTGATGCCGTCGCCGCGCATGCTGACGCCGTAGAGCGCGTCCGCGATCTCCATCGTCGGCTTCTGGTGGGTGATGATGATCAGCTGCGAGGCGGCCCGCAACTGGTCGAGCAGGCCGATCAGCCGACCCATGTTGGTGTCGTCCAGCGCGGCCTCGACCTCGTCCATCACGTAGAAGGGCGACGGGCGGGCGCGGAAGATCGCGACCAGCATGGCGACCGCGACCAGCGACTTCTCCCCCCCGGAGAGCAGCGAGAGCCGCTTGACCTTCTTGCCCGGCGGCCGGGCCTCCACGTCGACGCCGGTGGTCAGCAGGTCGTCCGGCTCGGTGAGGATCATCCGGCCCTCGCCGCCCGGGAACAGCACGCTGAACACGGTCTCGAACTCGCGCGCCACATCCGTGTAGGCGGAGGTGAACACCTCGAGGATCTTCTCGTCGACGTCCTTGACCACGGTGAGCAGGTCGCGCCGGGTCGCCTTGAGGTCCTCAAGCTGCGTGGACAGGAACTTGTAGCGCTCCTCCAGCGCGGCGAACTCCTCCAGCGCCAGCGGGTTCACCTTGCCGAGCGTGGCGAGGTCGCGCTCGGCGCGCTTGGCCCGGCGGGTCTGGGTGTTGCGGTCGTAGGGCATCGGCTGCGGCGAGGTGACCTCCTCGCCGCGCTCCTTGGCCGCCTCGTACTCGGCCAGCTCGCCGGGGCTCGGCGGGACCGGCACGTCCGGGCCGTACTCGCCGACCAGGTCGTCGAGGCCGATGCCGAAGTCCTCGGCGATCTTGGCTTCCAGCTGTTCGAGCCGCAGCCGCTGTTCGGCGCGTAGCACCTCGTCGCGGTGCACCGCGTCGGTGAGCTTCTCCAGTTCGGTGGCCAGTTCGCGGACCCGGTTGCGCACCTGGGCCAGCGCGGTCTCGCGCTCGGCCTTGCGCGTCTGGGCGATGTCGCGGTCCTGGGCCGCTCGGCGCAGCGATACGGCGATCCGTTCCAGCGCCAGCTCACCGGCCTGCACGACCGCGGTCGCGACCGCGGCACCGCGCGCTCGGGCGGCAAACGCGCGGGCGGCCCGGTCGCGGGACTCGCGCTCGGCGCGGGCGGCGCGGCGCAGCGACTCGGCCTTGCCCTGCAACGCGCGGGCCCGCTCCTCGGCCGTGCGCAGGCCGAGCCGGGACTCGACCTCGCGCTGGCGTGCGCCGCCCAGCTGCTCGGAGATCTCGTCGCGGACCGCGGTGTCCGGCTCGTCCTCGACCGACTCGGACTGCACGACGGAAAGTCGTTCCTCCAGGTCGGCGAGCGTGCCGATGGCTTCTTCGCGGGCCGCTTCGACCTTCCCGCGCTGGCTGCGCATCCGCTCGGACTCAGCCTCGGCCGACCGCGCGGCCTGGCGCAGCCGGGTCAGCCGCTCGGAGGAGCGGGCCTGGCGCACCTTGGCCTCGTTCAGCGCCTCCTTGGCCGACGCGACGTCGTCCCGGCGAGCCTCCTGCTCGGCCTTGGCGCCGGTCAGCGCGGCGCCGGCCTGTTGAGCCGTCTGCTCGGCCCGGATCAGCTTGTCGTTGGCCTCGTCGACCGCGGCCTGCACCTCGATGACGCTCTGGCTGCGGCCGGATCCGCCGACCGCCCAGTCGGCGCCGAGCAGGTCGCCGTCGGAGGTCACCGCACGCACACCCGGCTGCTGCCGGACGAAGTCGCGGGCAACGGACAGGCTGTCCACCACCGCGAGCCGGTCCAGCGCGCGATGGAGGGCCCCGCGCAACGCCTGCGGCGCCTCGACCAGGTCGACCGCCCAGGACGCACCGTAGGGCAGCGTGGGCCAGCCGGACTTGTCCACAATGGACTCGACGCCGCCGACCAGCAGGCCGGCCCGGCCGGAGTCGTTGTCGCGCAACAGCTTCAGCGCGGACACCGCGTCGTCGCCGCCGGCCACCGCGACCGCGTCGGCGACCGCGCCCAGCGCCGCGGCCAGCGCGACCTCGGCGCCGGGGCGCACGGTGAGCAGCGCGGCGACCGAACCGAGCACACCGGGCAGCCGGTCACCGGCCGCGAGCAACGCGCCCGCGCCGTCCCTGCGGGTCAGGCCGAGCGAGAGCGCGTCGACCCTGGCCTTCCAGGACGCGATCTCCTTCTCCGCGGTGCGTTCCGTGCGCACCAGTTCCTCGACCCTGGCCTGCGCCGTATCCCGCGCCGCGACCGCGAGTTGGTGGCGTTCGACCAAGTCGACGTCGTCGGATTCCTCGCCACCGACCTCGGCCTGCGCCTCGGCCAGTTCCATCGCGGCGACCTCGGCGCGTTCCTCGGCCTCGGCAAGGGAAGTCGACAGCCGCTCGATCTCGTCGGCGGTCGCGTTGTTCTTGCTGCGCAACGCTTCGACCTGACCGGTCAGCCGGGCCAGCCCTTCGCGCCGGTCCGCGACCGCGCGCATGGCCGCCATGTGGGCCCGTTCGGCCGCCGCGACCTCGGCTTCCAGCCTGCCGCGCTCCTCGGCCGTCTCCGCGAGGATGCTGCGCGCCTCGTCGACCGCGGCGAGCAGTTCGGCCTCGCGATACGCGGTCTCCTCGGCCTCGGCGTCCAACTCCTCCGGGTCGCGCCCGCCGCGCGGCGTCTCGACCTGCGCGGTCAGGTGCCGTTCGCGCTCGGCGGCCAGCCGCACGGTGCCGCGCAGCCGCTCCTCCAGCGCGGAGAGCCGGTACCAGGTGTCCTGCGCAGCGGCCAGGCGTGGCGCGTCGGCGGCAACCCGCTCCTCCAGCTCGTTCTGCTCGGCCTGGCCCATTTGCACGGCCTGCTCGACTTCGGCGCGCCGCGCGCGGGCCGCGCTCTCGTCGGCCTCGTCCCTGGCGATGTCGGTGCGCTGGTTGACCAGGTCGTCGGCGTAGATGCGCAGCCGGGCATCGCGCAGGTCGGCCTGCACCGCCTGGGCGCGGCGGGCGATCTCGGCCTGCTTGCCCAACGGTTTGAGCTGGCGGCGCAGTTCCGCGGTGAGGTCGGTCAACCGGGTCAGGTTGGCCTGCATCGCGTCCAGCTTGCGCAGCGCCTTTTCCTTGCGCTTGCGGTGTTTGAGGACGCCGGCGGCTTCCTCGATGAAGGCGCGCCTGCCTTCCGGCTTGGACTCCAGGATCGCGCCGAGCTGGCCCTGGCCGACGATGACGTGCATCTCGCGGCCGATACCGGAGTCGGAGAGCAGTTCCTGCACGTCCATCAGCCGGCACGAACTGCCGTTGATCTCGTACTCGCTGGCGCCGTCGCGGAACATCCGCCGCGTGATGGACACCTCGGAGTAGTCGATCGGCAGGGCGCCGTCGGAGTTGTCGATGGTCAGCGTGACCTCGGCGCGGCCCAGCGGGGCACGGCCCGAGGTGCCGGCGAAGATGACGTCCTCCATCTTGCCGCCGCGCAGCGCCTTGGCTCCCTGTTCCCCCATGACCCAGGACAGTGCGTCCAGGACGTTGGACTTGCCGGAGCCGTTGGGCCCGACGACGCAGGTGATGCCGGGTTCGAAGCGCAGCGTGGTAGCCGAGGCGAAGGACTTGAAGCCCTTCAACGTCAGGCTTTTCAGGTGCATGCGCGCGGGCCTCCCGGAATCCGTTCGGACGAGGGTACCTGGGCCTACTGGTCAACAGTGGGAGGTCTGTGCCTGCCACCAACGCGGCCTGCGCGGATCGCGCCTCCCCTGGGACCAGTATCACTCGCGTGAGTGAGTGGGGTCGGGTTCACCGCTCGCGGAAACCGTGCAAACCACCCTTAGCGGGCGACCATCGCTCCACGACCAAGCTCACCCGACCAGGTGCCGTGCCGGACCTGAGCAAGGTGAGCAGTCGCGCACAGTCACCATGCGCACCCTCCGCGACCACCTCGACCCGGCCGTCGGAAAGATTGCTCGCACTGCCCGCGAGACCGAGCTCCAGCGCACGGGCGCGCGTCCACCAGCGGAAGCCGACACCCTGCACCTCACCGTGCACCCAGGCAGTGAGCCGAGCGAGCCGGCTCAGGTCTTCGGTCACCCGGCCATCGTGCCGCAAGATCTCCTAACACACGATCGACGGTCACTCGGGTAGTGATACGGTCCCCGTCCGTGAACGGGTCGCGCCGCCATAACCCCACCGTCCGGGCGGTGCTGGTCGCGATTGCCCTCGGCGCCGTTGTCGCCGGTAGCGCCAGCCTCGCAGGTCATCTGACCACGACACCGCAGCCTGTCGCGCTGTCCACCGGGCCGACCCAGATCGCGAACGCGGAGGAACTGCCCGCGCCCGGTCTGATGGTCAACACCAGCACGACCGCGCCCACCTCCGCCGCGCCGACCACGACAGCGACCCCGACCACTACCAGCACGACCCCGACCACGACGAGGGCGGTCCCGACGACCACCGCGCTCGCGCCGCCGGTCACCACCACCAATCGACCCACCCCGACCACCCAGCGGGTGCCCACCGACTCCGCGCAGGCCGAGCAGCTGTTCCAACTGGTCAACGGGGCGCGGCAGGACTTCGGCTGCGATCCGCTCAACGAAGACTCCCGGTTGGACAATGCCGCGCTCGCGCACAGCGAGGACATGGCCAACAACGGCTACTTCTCGCACAACGGCCCAGGTAGCACCCGCTTCGACAAGCGGATCGAGTCGTATGGCTACGGCAGTCCCGGCGGCGAGAACATCGCAGAGGGACAGACCTCCGCACAACAGGTGTTCGACGCCTGGATGAGCGACTCCGGCCACCGCGACAACATCCTCAACTGCGACTTTGTCGCAATGGGTGTCGGGCTGGACACTCAGGGTTGGTTCTGGACCCAGGATTTCGGATACTGAGCCCATATCACCACGGCCCCGGCAGCACCGGTAGACAACGACTAGGGCACACTGCGCTGCGTCCGCCATGTGAACCCCCGCGAGGAGAACCGATGGATGAGGACAACCCGCGCGAGCAGACCGCTCCGCCACCCGAGACGCGCAAGAGCGCGCGGGTGCCGATCATGCTCGCGGTGTCCGGCGTCGTGCTCGCGACCGCACTCGGCACGATCGCGACGGTCTCGGCCGCGCCCAAGTCGACCAACGGCCAGCCGTCGAACAACACCCATGTTCAGGTGAACCCGTACACCGGGCAGACGGTCGGCACGTCGACCACGGTGCCCACGACGGACCAGACCTCGCTGGGCAGCCCGACCCCGGTGACGTCGACGAGCACCACCAGGCCGACCACCACGCGTCGGCTGATCGTGACCACGACCAGCGGCCCGCACGGCTACACCACCGTGACCATCCCGGAAACCACGGACCCGCCGACCAAGCCGACTACGCAGCCGACTACGACCACCACGACTACAACAACCACCACCACGACGACCACTACGACGACGACCGGAACCGGCACTCCGAAGCCCTGAGGCGCGATCGACGCAGCGGCCTCGTCCCGATTTCCTTGGGACGGGGCCGCTTTTGTTTTGTGGCGCGGTCGTCACCTGATTTGGCCGGCCGCGAAAAGGAGTTGCGCGACCGGAGACACCGGATACGTTGCCTCCTTGGGGAGACGTTCGACCACAAGGGGCACATCGATGAGCGCGAGGCCGACATCCGTCGCGTACAGCCAGGTGCCGGCCGAGGAACGCGCGACCGGCCGGCAGGCGCTGGCTTTGTTGTGGTCGGCCAGTCGCGCGCTGACCATCCTGACCGGCGCCTGGGTCGTGCTGAGCACAGTGCTGCCGACGCTCGTGGTGATCGCGCTGGGCCTGGTTGTGGCTGCTGTGCCCGGCGCGGTCGCGCACGGCCTCGGTTCGAGCGAGGGCGACACGCTGGTCATGACGTTGGTGTTCGCGGCGGTCGTGTACGCGGTGTCGCTGATGCTGGGCCCGGTCGGCAACGCGATCGGCACGGCCGCGAAGGCGCGGATCACCTCGGACATGCAGGCGCGGCTGATGAGCGCGGTGTCCGGGCCGGTCGGCATCAGCCATCTGGAGAACACCGAGGTGCTGGACCGGTTGGCGCGGGCCGAGGGCGGCCTGACCGGCTACTTCCCCGGCGACGCGCCGGTCACCTTCGCCGGCATTCTGGCCTCCCGGGCGGCCGGCGTCCTGGGCTGCGTCGCGGTCGCGGCGTTCCAGTGGTGGCTGGGGTTGGGCCTGCTGGTGATGTGGGTGCTGGTGCGGCGCTTCGTGCTGAGCGCGGTGCTGCGGCAGGCGACCGAACTGCGCGGGCAGACGACGGCGATGCGACGCGCCTGGTACCTGATCGGCGTCGGCTCGAAGGTGCGTGACGCCAAGGAGGTCCGCGTGTTCGGCCTCGCCGACTTCATCGCGGACGAGTTCCGCGGCGAGTACCGGGAGGCGCTCGCGACCGGTCTGCCGGGCCTGCGGGATCTGCACCGGCGCGCGCTGATCGGCTTCGCGGTGGTGTTCGCCGGCTATGCGACCGCCATGGCGCTGATCGCGTATCAGGCGCATGCCGGCACGATCGACCTGCGGTCGCTGGCGATCCTGTTGCCGATGCTCGCGGTCACCATGTCGGCGGGCAGCATCACCATGGACGACATCACGCTGACCTGGACGCTGGCCGGCATTCCCGACGTGACCCGGTTGGAGTCCGAACTGGTCGAACCGGAGACGCTGACCGGGACCGAGCCAGTCGGCGCGCGGCCCGAGCACAGTGTGCGGTTCGAGTCGGTGGGTTTCCGCTATCCCGTGGGCGCCAAGGATGTGCTCAGCGAGCTGGATCTGGAGCTGGCGGCGGGCACGTCCACCGCGATCGTCGGCGTGAACGGCGCCGGAAAGTCCACTGTGGTCAGTCTGCTGGCCCGGTTGCGCGATCCCACGGCGGGCCGGATCACCGTGGACGGTCGGGATGTTCGCGAGTTCGATCCGGCGGGCTGGCAGCGGACCGTGGCGCTGATGCCGCAGGATCCGGTGCACTATCCGAGCACGGTCTACGACAACATCGCGTTCGGCGCGATCGAGCACCTCGACGATCGGGACGGCATCGAGCAGGCCGCGGAAACCGCGGGCTTCGCCGAAGTGCTGGCGACGCTGCCGAAGGGCTGGGACACGGTGCTCTCGCGCGAACTGCCGGACGGTGTCGACCTCTCCGGCGGGCAGTGGCAGCGGTTGGCGTTGGCGCGGGCGCTGTTCGCGACCCGGCACGGCGCCCGACTGCTGGTGCTCGACGAACCAACGGCCGCCCTGGACATTCGCGGCGAAGCCCGGTTCTACCAGCGGTTCTTCCAGATCACCGAGGGCCTGACCACGGTGGTCATCTCGCACCGGTTCGCGACCGTGCGCAAGGCGGACGTGATCTGCGTGCTGGACGGTGGCCGGATCACCGAACGCGGCAGCCACGCCGACCTGGTCGCGGCCGGGGGCACGTACGCGGAGATGTATCAGTTGCAGGCCAGCAGGTTCGGTGGTGAGTCATGAGCCGCAAGCGCAGGCTGACGCGCCTTGCCGCGGTGCTGTTCTTCGACGGATTCCGCGCGGCGCCGGGCTGGATGACGCTGGTCACCGTGATGCTGGTGCTCGGCAGCGTCGCGTCCACCTGCTACCCGCTGGGCTACCGGCTGCTGGTGGACGGCGCGCTCGGCGGGTCGACCTCGCAGGTGGTGGGCGGGGTGGCCATCGTCGCCGGGCTGATCGCGATCGGCTGGCTGCTGTACTCGGTCGGCGCGACCAACGCGATGGCGCTCTCCGACCGGATCGCGATCTACCGCACGGCCAACCTGATCAAGCTGATCAGCGGCGTGCGCACGCTGGAACACCTGGAGCGGGCCGACTATCTGGCGCAGGTGGAGCGGTTGAACGCGAACCGGCGCCAGTTGGCGGCCGCGCCGCGCACGATCCTGAGCAACGCCTCCTCGATGGCCCGGATCATCACCTTGCTGGTGTTGCTGGGTTCGGTGTCGCCGTGGCTGTTGTTGCTGCCGATCAGCGCGCTGCCGCCGATGATCGCGGACCGCTTCGCCAAGCGGATCAGCAAAAACGCCGACGACGACATGGCGACCGCGCGCAGGCTCAGCGGCAAGATCTTCGAGCTGACCACCGAGGCGGCGAGCGCGAGCGAGGTGCGCGCGTACGGGCTGACCAGGCATCTCGCCGGCCTGCACGGCAAACTGAGCGCACAGCTCAACCGGCGCAGCGGCGTCGAGGCTGGTCAGGTGCTCGGCGTGCAGGCGGTCGGCTGGCTGGTCTACGCGGCGATGCTGATGGGCGCGGTCGCGTTCGTGGTGCTGCGCGCGACCGACGGCGCGCTGTCGCTGGGCACCGTGCTGATGACCGTGTCGCTGATCCGCCGTTCCCGCAACCAGTTGGCCACGGCCGCCCAGGGCGCCGGCGGCCTGGTCACCACGCTGGCCACGGTGGACCGGCTGTTCTGGTTGCAGGACCACGCGGCCGAGCAGGCGGCATCGGCCGGCACGACCGCGCCGCCAGCGAAGCTGCGCAGCGGGATCTCCTTGCGCGGGTTGGCCTTCCACTACCCGGGCACCGGGCGACCGGTGCTGACCGGGGTCGACATCGACCTGCCGGCCGGTTCGACGGTCGCGCTGATCGGCGAGAACGGGTCGGGCAAGACCACGCTGGTGAAGCTGCTGCTCGGCATGTACCAACCGGACGGCGGCCAGATCCTGGTCGACGGCGTTCCACTGTCCGAACTGGACCCGGTGGCCTGGGGTGACCGCGCCAGCGCGGCGTTCCAGGACTTCGCCCGGTTCCAGATGTCGGCGGTGCGCTCGATCGGCGTCGCCGACCTGCCCAGGCTCGACGACGAGCCGGCCGCGGCGCGCGCGCTGGTGCGGGCGGGCGTGCCGGAACTGGTCGAGCAGCTGCCGAAGGGCCTGGCGACCCGGGTCGGCACCGCCTACACCGGCGGGCACGGACTGTCCGGCGGGCAGTGGCAGCGGCTCGCGCTGGGCCGGGCGATGCGCCGGGAGGAGCCGCTGCTGGTGGTGCTGGACGAGCCGACCGCGAGTCTGGACGCGCAGGCCGAGCATGCCCTGTTCGACCAGTACGCCAAGGCGGCCAGGGAGAACGCGGCGCGGACCGGCGCGGTCACGGTGCTGGTGTCCCACCGGTTCTCCACGGTCCTCATGGCCGACCTGATCGTCTACCTGGACGGCGGCACGATCGTCGAGTTCGGCAGCCACGCCGACCTGCTCGCGCGCGGCGGCCGCTACGCCGAACTGTTCGAACTCCAGGCGGCCGGCTACCGCTAGACCTCGAAGCGGTAGCCCATGCCGGGTTCGGTGAGCAGGTGCTTGGGGTGGGCCGGTTCGCGTTCCAGCTTGCGGCGCAGCTGGGCCAGGTAGACGCGCAGGTAGTGCGATTCGGTCGCGTAGGCCGGTCCCCACACGTCCTGCAACAGCTGCTTCTGCGCGACCAGCCGGCCCCGGTTGCGCACCAGCACCTCCAGCACGCCCCACTCGGTCGGCGTCAGGTGCACCTCGGCGCCTTCCTTGCGCACCTTCTTGGCGACGAGGTCGACGGTGAACGAGTCGGTCTCCACCACCGCCTCCTCGCCGTCGACCGAGCTGGCGCTGGAACGGCGCACCGCGGCACGCAGCCGGGCGAGCAGTTCGTCCATGCCGAACGGCTTGGTCACGTAGTCGTCAGCGCCCGCGTCGAGGGCCTCGACCTTGTCGGTGGAGTCGGTGCGCGCGGACAGCACGATGATCGGCACCTTGGACCAGCCGCGCAGGCCGGCGATGACCTCGGTGCCGTCCAAATCGGGCAGGCCGAGGTCGAGCACGACCACGTCCGGCTTGCCGTCGGCGGCGGCGCGCAGGGCGCCGGTGCCGTCCGGTGCGGTGAGCACCTGGTAGCCGCGGGCGGTCAGGTTGATACGCAGGGCGCGGACGATCTGCGGCTCGTCGTCGACGACGAGCACCTTGATCGCCGGGCCCGTGGTCGGTGCGGTCATCCGTTCACTCCAGGCGTGCTCGATGCTGGTTCGGCGGGCTGGCTGGGCGGTAACGCCGGGCCGTCCGCTGCCGGCAATGAGATCACCACGGTGAGCCCGCCGCTGGGCGTGTCCTCGGTGCGGATGGTGCCGCCCATCGCTTCGGTGAAGCCCTTGGCGACGGACAGGCCGAGCCCGACGCCGACGGTGGCCTGGCGGTCGCCGAGCCGCTGGAACGGCGCGAACACCGTCTCGGAGGCACGTTTGGGCAGGCCGGGCCCGTGGTCGACGACGCGCAGCTCGACAACGCCGCGGTAGCTGCTGGCGCGCACCGCGACCTGCGGGCCGCCGTCGGAGTGGCGGTCGTGGCCGTGGCGCAGCGCGTTGTCGATCACGTTGGCGATGACACGTTCGAGCAGGCCCGCGTCGGCCAGCACGAGCGGCAGATGCTCCTCCACGTCGACCTCGACCAGGTTGCGCTCGTCGATGCCGGACAGCGCGCGGGCGACGGCCTCGTAGTAGCCGACCGGGCGCATGGTGGGTTCGACCGCACCGGTGGCCAGACGGGACGAGTCGAGCAGGTTGTCGATCAGGGCGTGCAGCCGGTCCGCGGATTCCTCCACGGTGGCCAACAGCTCGTTGGTGTCCTCTTGGGACAGTTCGAGGTCCGGGTCGCGCAGGCTGCTGATCGCGGCCTTGATCGAGGTGAGCGGGGTGCGCAGGTCGTGCCCGACCGCGGAGAGCAGCGCGGTGCGCAGCTCGGTGGTGTCGGCGCGGCGCTGCGCGGCGGCGGCCTTCGCGGTCATCCGCTGCTGGCGCAACGCGAGCAGCGCCTGGCCGGCGGCTGCCTCCAGCACCTGGCGGTCGGCGGCGGGCAGCGCGCGACCGCGCAACGCCAGGTGCACGTCCGGGGTGACCGGCACGTCCACATCGGCCTCGTCCGGCTCGTCGCACGGCTGGCCGCCGACGCAGGCGACCCGGCGCCATGCGGTGCCGTCGCGTTCCAGCAGCGCGACCGAGGTGAGGTTGAAGTTCTCCTGCACCTTCTCCAGCAGTCGCACCAGCGGCATCGGGTTGGTGAGCACGGTGCGGGCGTAGGAGGCGAGCAGCGCGGCCTCGGTGCGCGCCTGCGCCGCCTGGGTCGCCCGTCGTGCCGCCCGGTCCACGACCAGCGCGACCAGCACCGCGACCACCATCATGGTGATCAGCGTGACCAGGTTCTCCGGGGTCGCGATATTGAGCGTGTAGATCGGCGGGACGAAGAAGTAGTTCAGCAGGATCCCGCCGAGCAGCGCGGACAGCAAAGCCGGCCCGAGCCCGCCGACCAGCGCGACCGCGACCGTGGCGAGCACGAAGGCGGCCGCGTTGGTGGAGATGTCCAGTGCCTCGTGCAGCACGAGGCCGCCGCCGGTGACCACGGCGGGCAGCAGGAACGCGAGCAGCCAGCCGATGACCTTGCGCGAGGGCGTCAGCGCGCCCTGCGCCAGCTGCGCACGCAGGCCACCACCGGCCTGGGCGTGGGTGACCATGTGCACGTCGATCGGGCCGGACTGGTTGATCACGGTGGTGCCGACGCCCTCACTGAACAGCCGCGCGACGCGCGAGCGCCGCGAGGTGCCGAGGACCAGTTGGGTGGCGTTGGCGCCGCGGGCGAAGTCGAGCAGCGCGCTGGGCACGTCCTCGCCGACCACCTGGTGGTAGGTGGCGCCGACGTCCTCCGCGAGCTTGCGGTAGCGCAACACCGCGTCCGGCGGCACGTCCGCGAGACCGTCGCCGCGCAGCACGTGCACCACGAGCAGTTCGGCGCCCGCCCGGTTGGCGATCCGGCGGGCGCGCCGGATCAGCGTCTCGCTCTCCTTGCCGCCGGTGATGGCGACCACGATCCGCTCCCTGGTCTCCCAGGTGTCGGTGATCTGCTGCTCGGCGCGGTAGCGCTGCAACGCCGTGTCGACCTGGTCGGCGACCCAGAGCAGGGCGAGTTCGCGCAGCGCGGTCAGGTTGCCGACCCGGAAGTAGTTGGCCAGGGCGGCATCGATGCGCTGGGCCGGGTAGACGTTGCCGTGCGCGAGGCGGCGGCGCAGCGCCTCGGGCGTGATGTCGACCAGTTCGATCTGCTCTGCCCCGCGCACCACCTGGTCCGGCACGGTCTCGTGCTGCGGCACCCCGGTGATCCGCTCGACCACGTCGTTGAGGCTCGCCAGGTGCTGCACGTTGACCGTGGCGAGCACGTCGATGCCGGCCTCCAGCAGGTCCTCGACGTCCTGCCAGCGCTTCTCGTGCGTGGACCCCGGAACGTTGGTGTGCGCGAGTTCGTCGACGAGCACGACCTCGGGCTTGCGCGCGAGGATCGCGTCGGTGTCCATCTCGGTGAAGTCGTGCCCTCTGTGGTTCATCACCTTGCGCGGGATGGCCTCGATGCCGTCGAGGAGTTCCGCGGTCTTGCTGCGGCCGTGCGTCTCGACCAGGCCGGCGACCAGGTCGGCGCCGCGTTCCAGGCGCCGCCTTGCCTCGCCGAGCATGGCGAAGGTCTTGCCGACGCCGGGAGCGGCGCCGAGGTAGATGCGCAGTTCGCCCCGCCGTGGCTTGTGCGTCTCCGTTGTCGGTTCAACGTCCACGGGTTCAGTCTGCGCTACCTCGGCGCCGCCCACGTCATCCATGTGCTCGGTCAGCCGGCATGTCGCTGCTGGAGGGCCTGCTGCACGTCGACGTTCAGGGTCATCACGTCGACGTACGGGTCACCGAGCACACCCAGCGGTCGGTTGACGATGCTCTGCGCGACGATCTGGTGCACCTGGTCCTGGGACAGCCCGTTCACCCTGGCCACCCGGTCCACCTGGAGGTAGGCGTAGGCCGGGCTGATGTCCGGGTCCAGGCCGGAGGCGGACGTGGTGACCGCGTCGGCCGGCACCTGGTCCGGGCTCACACCGTCCCGTTTGGCGATGTAGTCCTTGCGGGCCAGGACCTGCGCCAGCAGGATCGGGCTGTTCTCGGCCAGGTTGGACGGTGCGGAGTTGTTGGCGTCGTTGGCGCCCAGGCCCAGCTTGGTCTTGTCGGTCGCGGAGAAGTCCGAGGCGACGGCCGAGGGCCGGGTGTGGAAGTACCGGTCGTCGGTGACGTCCTTCTTGGCGTTCGGGTCGATCGGGTTGATGCCGATCAGGCTCGAACCGACGGTCCGCCCGTCGGCCTGGACCATCGACCCCTCGGCCTTGCCCTCCAGACCGGGCACGCGGGACACGACCCACACGCCGGCCGGATAGAGGATGCCGAGCACCACGGTCAGCACGATCAGGACCTTGAACCCGGCCCAGGTCTGCCGAAGGAACACGGTGAATTTCATCTTCGCTCAGCTCAATCCAGGGAAGTGACGCACGACGAGGTCGATCAGCCAGATGAACAGGAACGGCGAGATCACGCCGCCGACCCCGTAGATCAGCAGGTTGCGGCGCAGCAGGCTGGACGCGCTGGAGGGCCGGTACCGGACACCGCGCAGCGCCAACGGGATCAGCGCGACGATGATCAGGGCGTTGAAGATCACCGCCGAGAGGATCGCCGACTGCGGCGAGTGCAGGTGCAGGATGTTCAGCGCCTTGAGGCCGGGATAGACCGCGCCGAACATGGCCGGCAGGATCGCGAAGTACTTCGCGAGGTCGTTGGCGATGGAGAACGTCGTCAACGCACCGCGCGTGATCAGCAACTGCTTGCCGATCTCCACGATCTGGAGCAGCTTGGTCGGGTCCGAGTCGAGGTCGACCATGTTGCCGGCTTCCTTGGCCGCCATGGTGCCGGTGTTCATCGCGACACCGACGTCGGCCTGCGCGAGCGCGGGCGCGTCGTTGGTGCCGTCACCGGTCATCGCGACGAGCTTGCCGCCCTCCTGCTCCTTGCGGATCAGGGCCATCTTGTCTTCCGGCTTGGCCTCGGCCAGGAAGTCGTCCACACCGGACTCTTCCGCGATCGCCTTCGCGGTCAGCGGGTTGTCGCCGGTGACCATGACGGTCTTGATGCCCATCTTGCGCATCTCGGCGAAGCGCTCCTTGATGCCCGGCTTGACCACGTCGGACAGCCGGATCACGCCGCGCACCGAGGCGACGCCGCCGGAGATCTCGGCGCACACGAGCGGCGTGCCGCCCTCGCCACTGATCCGGTCGACGAACTGGCGCACCTGGTCCGGCACGGTGCCGCCGTGGTCCTCCACCCAGGACTGGACGGAGGCGGCAGCGCCCTTGCGGACTTCGCGTTCGCCGATGTCGATGCCGCTCATCCGGGTCTGCGCCGTGAACGGCACAAACTCCGCGGTCTTCTCCGCCTCGTTCGCCTCGACCGGCAGGCCGTAGCGCTCGTGGCAGAGTTGGACGATGCTGCGGCCCTCCGGCGTGCCGTCGGCCAAAGAGGACAGTCGAGCCACCGCGGCGAGATCCTCCACGGTGGAGGTCCCGACCGCGAGCAGTTCGGTGGCGCGCCGGTTGCCGAAGGTGATCGTGCCGGTCTTGTCCAGCAGCAGCGTGTCCACGTCACCCGCGGCTTCCACCGCGCGGCCGGACATGGCGAGCACGTTGCGCTGCACCAGCCGGTCCATGCCGGCGATGCCGATCGCGGAGAGCAGCGCGCCGATCGTGGTCGGGATCAGGCAGACCAGCAGCGCGGTGAGCACGATGACCGACTGGGTGGCGCCCGCGTAGCTGGCCATCGGCTGCAACGCGACGACCGCGAGCAGGAAGATGATGGTCAGCACGGCGAGCAGGATGGTCAGCGCGATCTCGTTCGGCGTCTTCTGCCTCGACGCACCCTCGACCAAGGCGATCATTTTGTCCACAAAGGACTCGCCTGGCTTGGTCGAGATCCTGACCACGATCCGGTCGGACAGCACGGTGGTGCCGCCGGTCACCGCGGAACGGTCGCCGCCGGACTCCCGGATGACCGGGGCGGACTCGCCGGTGATGGCCGACTCGTCCACGGTCGCGATGCCCTCGACGACGTCGCCGTCACCGGGGATCACCTCGCCCGCCTCGATCACCACCAGGTCGCCGATGCGCAGGTCCGTTCCGGGTACCCGTTCCTCGTCGCCATCTTCGGTGAGGCGGCGGGCGATGGTGTCGCGCTTGGTTTTGCGCAGGGTTTCCGCCTGCGCCTTGCCCCGGCCCTCGGCGACCGCCTCAGCCAGGTTCGCGAAGATCACCGTGAACCACAGCCAGGCCGTGGTGCCGATGGAGAACCCGCTCGGGTCGGTGACGGCGAACACGGTGGACAGCAGCGAGCCGACCCACACCACCATCATGACCGGGTTGCGCAACTGGTGCCGGGGGTCGAGCTTGCGCAGCGCGTCCGGCGTGGAGATCAGCAGCTGACGCGGGTTGAAAACGCCTGCCGTGACCCGGCCCGCGTTGACCGCGTTGTGCAGCTGCTGTTCTTCCGGAGTACGGGGTTGAGTGGTTGTGGTGGTCATTTCGACAGGGCCTCCGCGATCGGACCGAGAGTGAGGGCCGGGATGAACACGATCGCGGCGACGAGCACCAGCGTGCCGCCGACCATCGACGCGAACAGCCCGCCCGTCGTCGGCAGGGTGCCGGCCGATTCCGGCACCTTCTTCTGCCTGGCCAGCGCACCGGCCAGGGCGAGCGCGGCGATGATCTCCACGAATCGGCCGAGGGTCATACAGATGCCCAGCGTCGACTGGAAGAAGTCGTTGGTGACGGTCAAGCCGCCGAATGCGCTGCCGTTGTTGTTGGACGCCGAGGTATAGGCGTAGAGCACCTCGGAGAAGCCGTGGATACCCGAGTTGTTCATCGCGGCCTGCGAACTGGGCACGACGATCGCGATACCGGTGAAGATCAGCACGAGCATCGGCATGATCAGGATGCCGACGCTGGCCATGGTCACTTCGACCTTGCCCAGCTTCTTGCCCAGGTACTCGGGGGTGCGGCCGACCATCAGGCCGGCGAGGAACACCGCGACGATGGCGATGAACAGGATGCTGTAGATGCCGGTGCCGACACCGCCCGGTGTCATCTCACTGAACATCATGTTCAGCATCGTGCCGCCACCGCCGAGGCCGGAAAGGCTGTCGTGCGCGGCGTTCACCGCGCCGGTGGATGTCGCCGTCGTCGAGTTGGCGAACAGCGCCGAAGCCGCTATGCCGAACCGACTCTCCTTGCCTTCCATACCGGCGCCCGCGGCGATCGCGGCCTGGCCGGTCGGGTGCAGTTCCGCCCACCAGATCACGGCGAGCATCGCGCCCCACAGGGTCACCATGACGGCCAGCAGGGTGTGGCCCTGCCGCTTGTTGCCGACCATCCTGCCCAGCGTGCGGGTCAACGAGAACGGCACGACCAGTTCGAGGAAGATCTCGATCAGGTTGGTCCAGGCGTTCGGATTCTCGTACGGATGCGCGGAGTTGGCGTTGTAGATGCCACCACCGTTGTTGTAGAGCTCCTTGATGCTCTCCTGGCTCGCGGTCGGATACATCGAGATCGTGTGCTGGGTTCCGTCGAGCGCGGTGAACGTGTGCGCGCCCGCGAAGCTGTCCGTGACGCCGAACCCGATCAGCACGATCGCGAACAGGAACGCCATCGGCAGCGCGATCCGGATGCAGGCCCGGGTCATGTCGACCCAGAAGTTGCCGAGCCGGTCGGTCTGCGCGCGGGAGAACCCGCGGATCAGCGCGACCGCGACCGCGATGCCCGCCGCGCCGGAGACGAAGTTGTGCAGGGTCAGGCCGACCAGCGGAATGCTGTCGCCGAGCGTCTGCTCCGGAACGTAGGACTGCCAGTTCGTGTTGGTCATGAAGCTGATGGCCGTGTTGAACGCGACGTTCGGGATCACCGCGGCGTGGCCGAAGGCCCACGGCAGGATCGGCTGGACGCGTTGCAACAGGTACAGGAACAGGCCGCCGGCGAGCGAGAACCCGAGGATCGAACCGGCGTAGGTGGTCCACTTCTGTTCCGAGTCGGGGTTGACCCGGACCAGCCGGTAGATCCAGCGCTCCACCCGCCAGTGCTTCTTGGTGGTGAACACGTGCGCCATGTAGTCGCCCAGTGGCACGTAACAGATCGCCAGGGCGAGCAGAAGAAGGCCGACCTGTCCCAGGCCGGCCCATGTCGATGACATCAGAACTTCTCCGGTCGGATCAGCGCGACGAACAGGTAGATGATCAGCAACAGCGCCAGTACGCCGCCGATGACGTTGGCGATAGCTCCGGAACCACTCACTGGAGCTTCTCCAATCCGCGCACCATCAGCGCCAGCAGCCCAAACAAGGCGATAGTCAGGGCGACGTAAGCCACGTCGGCCATTCGCGGGGTCCTTCTCTCTCGTTCCAATGTCCGGCCGAAAGCGTGCGCCCGCGGGTCAGTCGATTGAGGCCACCTGACGGCTCCTTGACACCGCGCAGGTGCGCATTGACGCGGTCTTTACAGCGCTGGTGACTCAGCTCTCCCACACCTCGGTCGCGCGTCACCCGATCGGCAGAGCGGTGCTCGCGGTAGGCCCGCGCTGCGTATCCGCCCCATACCCGTGAGCCAAGTCACTCCGACGCCGATACGCCCGTCCAACTGGCCGTATTCGCCCGATCGCGGGAAGTGGCCCTCGTCAGATTTACATTCATAGGCTATGAATGTTGTTAACGTGGTCGTAACGAAGCGAGCACGTAGAGGGAGGGCGTTATGTGCGGAATCACCGGTTGGGTGGGCTTCAACCATGACCTGACCACGGAGTCGGCCACCGTGGACGCGATGACCGAGACCATGGTCTGCCGGGGCCCGGACGCACGCGGGACCTGGCTGGACACGCACGCCGCACTGGGGCACCGGCGGCTGTCCGTGATCGACATCGAGGGTGGTGCCCAGCCGATGACGCTGGACACCCCGCAGGGCACGCTCGCCATGGTCTACAGCGGCGAGGCGTACAACTTCACCGAGCTGCGCGACGAACTGCGCCGCCGCGGCCACACCTTCCGCACGACCAGCGACACCGAGGTCGTGCTGCACGCCTACCAGGAGTGGGGCGAGGCCATGGCCGAACGCCTCAACGGCATGTACGCCTTCGCCATCTGGGACGCGCGCACCGACAAGCTGGTGATGATCCGCGACCGGATGGGCATCAAGCCCTTCTACTACTACCCCACCACCGACGGGGTGCTGTTCGGCTCGGAGCCCAAGGCGATCCTGGCCAACCCGCTGGCCAAGCGCGTCGTCGACCTCGACGGCCTGCGCGAGCTGTACACCATGGCCAAGACGCCCGGCGCGGCGATCTGGGCCGGCATGCACGAGGTCGAGCCGGGCACGGTGGTCACCGTCGACCGCAACGGCCTGCGCAGCGCCACCTACTGGCGGCTGGAGACCCGCGAGCACACCGACGACCAGCGGACCACCGTCGCGCACGTGCGCGAGCTGCTGGAGGACATCGTGCGCCGGCAGCTCGTCGCGGACGTGCCGCGCTGTGTGCTGCTCTCCGGCGGCCTCGACTCCAGTGCGCTGACCGCCTTGGCCGCCCGGCAACTCGGCGAGCAGGGCGAAACCGTGCGCAGCTTCTCCGTCGACTTCTTCGGCCAGACCGAGAACTACGTCGCCGACGACCTCCGGCCCACCCCGGACGCGCCGTTCGTGCGGGACGTCGCCGAGCACGTGCACTCCGACCACACCGACGTGATGCTCAACTCCGACGACCTGTCCGACCCCGCGCTGCGCAGGCTGGTCGTCACCGCCAACGACGCGCCCAACGGCCGCGGCGACATGGACGCCTCGCTCTACCTGCTGTTCAAGGCGATCCGCGCGAAGTCCACGGTCGCGCTGTCCGGCGAGTCGGCCGACGAGGTGTTCGGCGGCTACCGCTGGTTCCACACCAAAGAAGCGCAGGAGGCCAACACCTTCCCGTGGCTGACCCAGTTCGTCGCACACCGCGGCGACCCCGGCCGCGCCGGCGGGATGTTCAGCTCGGGTCTGGACAAGAAGCTCGACCTGCCCGGCTATCTGGCCGACCGGTATGCGACCGCGGTCGCCGAGGTGACGCCGCTGGCCGGCGCCACCGAGTTCGAGAACCGCATGCGGGTGATGAGCTACCTGCACCTGACCCGGTTCGTGCGGATGCTGCTGGACCGCAAGGACCGGATGAGCATGGCCGTCGGCCTTGAGGTCCGGGTGCCGTTCTGCGACCACCGCCTGGTCGAGTACGTCTACAACACGCCGTGGTCGCTCAAGACCTACGACGGCAGGGAGAAGAGCCTGCTCCGCGGCGCCACCGCGGACGTGCTGCCCCGCTCGGTGGTGGAACGCGTCAAGAGCCCGTATCCGTCCACTCAGGACCCGAAGTACCCGGCCATGCTCCAGCTACAGGTCAAGGAACTGCTCACCGAGCACGACAGCCCGGTGTTCGACGTCATCAACCGTGAATGGCTTTCGAGCATGGTCGAAACAGAGCCGTCAGACGGCATGGGGATGTCCCGCTTCGCCCTCGAACGGGCCCTCGACATGGCCGCCTGGCTGGACATCTATCGGCCGGAGGTGCGAACCTCCTGAACCACACCGGTTGGCGGGGGTCGGCCGGGGAGGGAGCGATATGGCCACCGAGCCGGGAGCCGCGGCGCAGGTGCGCCCCGCGGTGCCGACCGAGCGGGCCGGCGGGCCGGCCCTGAGCCTGGTGCTCGCCATCCACCGGCTGCGGCGCGGCCTGCGGGCCGCGCTGCCGCCCGGCCAGTTCAACTTCAACCCCACCCAGCTGCTGATCCTCACCCAGCTCGCCGGCTCCGATCCCATGCGGGTCGGCGAGCTGGCCCAGCGCGTGCACTGCTCCCAGCCGACCGCGACCACCGTGGTGAACGGCCTTGAGGCGATCGGTTTGGTGCGCCGGATCAAGGACACCAGGGACGGCCGCGCCATCAAGGTCAGCCTGACCGAAGCGGGCCTGGCGTCGCTGCGCGAGGTCGGCCAGCAGGAGGCCGCCTACCTGGACACGCTGATGAACGAGCTGTCCGAGCAGGACCGGGCCATCATGATCGCGGCCGTGCCGGTCATGCTGGACATCGCCGAAGCCAGCATGCGGGCCGAGGCCCGCGACCAGGTCAGCGGGAACGTGGCGCGGGCTGGCACTTGGGGCAGAAGTAGGACGAGCGGTTCATGAACGGCTCGCGCCGCACCTGGGCGCCGCAGCGCGGACACGGCTCGCCCTCCTGCCCGTACACGGCCAGCGCACGGCTGAAGTAGCCGGACTGGCCGTTCACGTCGACGTACAGCGCGTCGAACGAGGTGCCGCCGGCCAGCAGCGCCTCGCCCATCACCTCGCGGGCCGCGCCGAGCACCTCGGCGGCCTGTGCGCGGGTCAGCTTGTCGGTCGGCCGCGACCAGTGCAGCTTCGCCCGCCACAGCGACTCGTCCGCGTAGATGTTGCCGACGCCGGAGATCAGCGTCTGGTCCAGTAGGGCGCGCTTGATCTCGGTGTGCTTGCGGCGCAACAGCTTGATCACCGAATCGAGGTCGAACCCGTCCTCCATCGGATCGCGGGCGATGTGCGCGATCGGCTCCGGCACCCGGTCGCCGCCGACCTCGACCAGTTCGCTCATGGCCAGGCCGCCGAAGGTGCGCTGGTCCACGAAACGCAGCTCGGGACCGTCATCGGCGAAGCGGACGCGGACGCGCAGGTGCGTCTCGTCGGCCGAGCCGACCGGCTGCACCACCAACTGCCCGCTCATGCCCAGATGCGCGATCACCGCGTCGCCAAGGGCGGCCTCGGCGGGCGAGGGATCGGCCAGTTCCAGCCAGAGGTACTTGCCCCGGCGCCGCGCGCTGGCGATGGTGCGGCCGGCGAGTTGGGCCTCGAAGTCGTTGGCGCCCGGCAGGTGCCGGCGCACCGCCCTCGGGTGCAGCACCTCGACCAGTTTCACGGTGCGGCCGACCACGTGTTCGGCCAGGCCGCGACGAACGACCTCGACCTCGGGAAGCTCCGGCATCGGACCATTCTCGCCGGGCCCACCGACAATTTCGGTGGGCCGCTTACTCGGTGCCGCTCTGCGCTTCCGCGTCGGCCGCGGAGCGCTCGGCGATCTCCTGCTTGAGTTGCAGGTAGGCGGACTCGGCCGCCTTCTGCTCGGCTTCCTTCTTGGTGGTGCCCTCACCGCCGCCGTAGGGCTGGCCGGCCACCAGCACCGTCGCGGTGAACTCCTTGCGGTGATCGGGCCCCTGCTCCTCGACCTGGTACTCGGGCACGCCGAGGCTGGCCGCGGCGGTCAGCTCCTGCAGGCTCGTCTTCCAGTCCAGGCCGGCACCGCGCAGCGGCGCCTCCGCCAGCAGCGTGGCGAACAGCCGGTGCACCAGTTCGCGGGCGGTCTCGATGCCGTGCTCCAGGTACACAGCGCCGATCACGGCCTCGAGGCCGTCCGCGAGAATGCTGGCCTTGTCCCGGCCGCCGGTGAGTTCCTCACCGCGGCCGAGCAGCAGGTAGGTGCCAAGGCCGCCGCTACCGAGTTGGCGGGCGACCCTGGCCAGGGCATGCATGTTGACGACGCTGGCCCGCAGCTTGGCCAGCTGGCCCTCGGGCAGGTCTGGGTGTTCCCGGTACAGGCGATCAGTGATCACGACGCCGAGCACGGCGTCGCCGAGGAACTCGAGACGCTCGTTGGGCGGCAGCCCACCGTGCTCATAGGCGTAGGAACGGTGGGTCAGCGCAAGAACGAGCAGCTCGGCGTCGAGAGTGACGCCGAGCGCGCTCAACAGCTCGGATCGGTCCACTGGCTCGCCCCTGGGTGGTCTAGTTCCCATGTGGCGCAGATTGCCTTCCAGCGCGGATCAGGCCGGCGAGGTGACCTGGCGGCCGTCGTACTGGCCGCAGGTGGGGCAGGCGACGTGCGGCAGCTTCTGCGCCTTGCACGCCCGGTTCGAGCAGGTGACCAGGGTAGGAGCCGATGCCTTCCACTGGGCCCGGCGTGCGCGGGTGTTGGCGCGGGACATCTTCCGCTTCGGGACGGCCACGACTTGTTCTCCTCGTCAAACGCGGTACATCTGGGGGGTGAATCCTCGACGGCGAGCCGGACTCAGTCCTCGCGCGCCCCGTCGAACCGGTCAGCGAGACCAGCCCATCGAGGATCAATCGTCTCATGCCCGTGGTCGGGCCCGAGTTCGGCCCGGCGACCACCACATTCCGGGCACAGCCCGAGGCAGTCCGGCGAGCACAGTGGCGCCTGCGGCAGGGCGAGCACGATCGCGTCCCTGATCACTGGCTCCAGGTCGATCAGGTCGTCAGTGATCCGGTAGATCTCGTCCTCGTCCGTGGTCGCCTCGGTCAGGCTGTCCGGGTAGGCGAACAGCTCGGTGAAGTCGACCTCGACCGAATCGGTCAGCTGGTCGAGACAGCGCGAGCACTCGCCCTCGGTGTGCGCGGACGCCGTGCCGGACACCAGCACGCCCTCCACCACCGACTCGGCCAGCGCGTCGAAGGTGACCGCGCCGCCCTTGGGCACCATGATCACCGGTTCGAAGCCGAGCGCGTACTCCACCGCGGCTTCGCGGTGGTAGCGATGACTCGTGCCCGGCCTGCGACCGATGTCCCTGGTGTCGAGAATCCAGGGCCCGGCCACTGCTGGGCGCGCGGAAGTTGAACGATTACGTGTCATAAGTGGGTGTGCCGGCGCGGGACCTACCACGCGCAGCCGCTCCAGAGTACGCGAGCGAGCGCGGGATGAAAAATCGAGATCGAGTTCTACTGTCGGTAGTCGTACTGGGCGTTGCCCGCCTCGGCCATCGGCGGCCGAAGGTGCGAGCGGCCCTTGCCGACCGTGCGCAGGGTGTGCGTGAGCAGTTCCTCGAACTCGCCCAGCTTGTCGTCCACGTACGCGTCGCACTCGGTGCGCAGCCTGCCCACCTCGGCGTCGGTCTCGTCCAGCACCCGCGCGGACTCGGCGTGCGCGGCCTGCACCACCTCGGTCTGCGAGACCAGGTGCGCCTGCTCGGCCCGGCCTTCGGCCACCGCCCGGTCGTAGGAGGCGCGGCCGGCCTGGAGCATCCGCTCGGCCTCGCTCTCCGCGCGCCCGCACAGGTCCTCGTACTCGGCCCGGCCCTCGGCCACCGCGCGCGCCGCCTTGTCCTCCGCGTCCGCGAGCAGCGCTTCGGCCCGCGCGGTCGCCTCCGCGACCAGGCGATCGGCCTCGGCCTGCGCGTCCCCCACGGTCTGCTCGGCCTGCGCGTTCGCCTTGTTGATGGTCTGGTCGGCCTCGTGCTGGGCCTTGCCGAGCAGCTCGTCCCGCTGGTCGAGCACGTCCTGGGCGTCGTCCAACTCGCCGGGGATCGCGTCCCGCACGTCGTCGAGCAGCTCCAGCACGTCGCCGCGGGGCACGACGCAACCGGAGGTCATCGGGACCCCTCGGGCCTCCTCGATGATGGTGACGAGTTCGTCGAGAGCCTCGAACACCCGGTACACGGCATCTCCCCGGTGCGATCCTTCATCCGGCGCGAGGCGCGGACACTGCCACGTACAGTTTGCTCCTACTCGCCCGGCAAACAGGGGACGAAGGACCTACCGGGCGTGTCAGCGGACAGGGGGCGAAGGACATGAACGACACACACATCAGGCGGGCCCGGCGGGCCGACGTGGACGCGATCGTGGCGCTGCTCGCCGACGACGAACTCGGCGCGAAACGGGAGAACCCGGGTGATCCTCGTTACCTCGCCGCGTTCGACGCGCTGGACGCGGACCCGAACCAGTTCCTCGCGGTCGCCGAACTCGACGGCGAGGTGATCGGCACCCTCCAGCTGACCTACCTGGCCGGCCTGTCCCGGCTCGGCGCGACCCGCGCGCAGATCGAGGCCGTGCGGGTGCGGTCCGACCAGCGCGGCACCGGCCTGGGCACGGTGCTGTTCGACTGGGCGATCGAGCAGGCCCGCGAGCACGGCGCCGCGCTCGTCCAGCTGACCACCGACGCGAGCCGCGCCGACGCGCACCGCTTCTACGAACGCCTCGGCTTCGTGGCCAGCCACGTCGGCATGAAGCTGCCGCTCAGCTAGGCCGCGTACTTCTCGGCCAGCCGCCGGTACACCGCGTCCGGCACCAGGTGCGCGACGTCGCCGCCGTTCATGGCCACGTCCTTGACCAGCGAGCTGGACAGGAAGCTCCACAGCGGATTCGTCGGCATGAACAGGGTTTCCACGCCGGAGAGCTGATGGTTCATCTGCGCCATCTGCAACTCGTAGTCGAAGTCGCTGACCGCGCGCAGGCCCTTCACGATGACCTTGATGTCGTTGCGTCGGCAGTACTCCACGAGCAGGCCGTGCCAGGAGTCCACGCGCACGTTCGGCAGGCCCTTGGTGACCTCGCGGAGCAGTTCGATGCGCTCGTCGATGGCGAACAGGCCGGCCTTGTTCTTGTTGACCAGAACCGCGATGACCACCTCGTCGTACAGGCCCGCGGCCCGTTCCGCGATATCGAGGTGGCCGTTGGTGACCGGGTCGTAGGAACCGGGACACACCGCGCGCCGCATGGGCCCGGACGCTAGCAGCCGGGCAGCCGTTTGCCTGCTTGGCCGTGGCAACGATCACTCTGACGAGGATTCCGCCCAATGCAGCACGGTGTCGCCATAGCGCCTGCTCCGCGTCGGTCGCAGCCCGTCCGGCCAGTCCGGCTCGCCGTCGCGTCCGGCCCGCTCCAGCACCACCAGCCCGTCCGGCGCCAGCCAGCCGCGCCCGAGCAGGTCGGCAAGGACCGCGCCGAGCGCCTCGTTGGTCAGCGCGTAGGGCGGGTCGGCGAGCACGATGTCGTAGACGCGGTCCGGCTCGGCGGCCACTACGGACTCGACCGGGCCGGACACAACGCGTGCCCCGGCGAGGCCGAGCGCGGCCACATTGCCGCGCAGCACCTCGACGGCGCGCCGGTCGGACTCGATGAAGGTGACCCCACCCGCTCCCCTGGACAGCGCCTCGAAACCGAGCGCGCCGGAGCCCGCGTAGAGGTCGAGCAGCTGGATGCCGTCGAAGTCGAACGCGGCCTCCAGCGCGCCGAACAGCGCCTCACGCACGCGTTCGGAGGTCGGCCGGGTCCCCTTCGGCGGTACGACCAGCCGCCGACCACCCGCCGCACCGGCCACGATCCTGGTCACCGGTTCAGTATGGCGGGCCCGCCCTGGGGAGATTTCACGCCGGATACCACGTTACCGTGGTCGACTGGAACAAACATCCACCTGGCGTGCGATTTCATGCCGAGAGGAAGGGCGTACCGTCACCATCTCGCCCATAAACCGGCGAGCACGAACGCAGCAATCAGGAGAATCGGGTGCCGGAGACCTCTGCCAGAGAGGCCGAGATCGCGATAGAGCAGCAGCACGTGGATCTCGTGTACGCGCGCCTTGCCGAAGTGCGCGCCGAGACCGAGGCGTTGCGAGATCGTGGCTACGAGCTGGCGCACGGCGCCGGCAAGGAAGCCATCTTCGAACAGGCCCAGATGCTGCTGGAACGCGACGTGATGGTGCAGCACGCCACCAAGATGCTGAAGACCCTCGACGCCGAGCACGAGGGCCTGGTGTTCGGCAGACTCGATCTGGGCACCACCGAGGGACGGGGCGAGACCCTCTACATCGGCCGGCTCGGCCTGCGCGACGCCGAGTTCGACAACCTCGTGCTGGACTGGCGCGCGCCCGCGTCCGCCGCGTTCTACCAGGCGACCGCCGAGGAACCCATGGACGTGCTGCGTCGGCGGGTGATCCGCTGCTCGCAGGAGAAGGTCCTGGACATCGACGACGACGTGCTCATCCCGGACGCGCTGACCGAGGACATCACGGTGATCGGCGAGGGCGCGCTGATGGCTGCGCTGGGCCGGGCCCGCGGCGACACCATGCGCGACATCGTCGCGACCATCCAGCGCGAGCAGGACGAGGCGATCCGGGCCCCCTCCGCCGGCGTGACCCAGATCACCGGCGGTCCCGGTACCGGCAAGACCGCGGTCGCCCTGCACCGCGCCGCCTACCTGCTCTACCGCAACCGCCGCCAGATGACCGGCGCGGGCGTGCTGGTCATCGGCCCGTCCCCGGTGTTCACCAACTACATCTCGCGCGTGCTGCCGTCGATGGGTGAGGACAGCGTCGACCTGCGCGCACTCGGCGAGATCCTGGACGGCGAGCAGGCGACGCACACCGACACCGCGCCGGTCGCGGTACTCAAGGGCTCGCCGAAGATGCTGCGCCTGCTGCGCAAGGCGACCCGGCAGATGCCGCCGGACGTGCCGACCGAGATGCGCATCGTGTTCAAGGGCGAGGTACTCAAGCTCGCCGACAGCGAACTGGAGCAGGTCCGCAAGGCCGTGCTGCGGCGCGGCGGACTGGCCAACCGGTCCAGGGTGGACGCGGCCGAGGCGCTGCTGGAAGCGTTGTGGCGCAAGGCAGCCACCTACGCCGAGGACGACCAGAACGCGGCGAAGCAGGGTGGCCGGAAGTTCTCGGCGGCGCACGACGAACTCGTCACCGAACTCGGCGAACGCATGGAGTTCCACCGGTTCCTGGTGCAGTGGTGGCCGGAACTGACCCCGAACGGCGTCCTGGACAGCCTCGGCGACCCGGCCCGGCTGGCCGCCTGCGCGGGCCGCATGTTCACCCCCGCCGAGCTCACCCTGCTCGCCGAATCCCTGGCCCAGCGCCCGACCCGGGGTTCGTCGGTCGCGGACATCGCGCTGCTCGACGAGTTGCGGATGCTGCTCGGCGAGCCGAGGCGGCGTCGCAGGCCGACCGAGGACGAGAACGGCGAGGTACGCGTGCGTCCACGCCACTACGACGAGTACGCGCACATCGTCCTCGACGAGGCGCAGGACCTCTCGCCGATGCAGTGGCGGATGATCGGCAGGCGCGGCAAGTACGCGAGCTGGACGATCGTCGGCGACCCGATGCAGAGTTCCTGGCCCGACCCGGAGGAAGCGCGCGAGGCGCGGGACAACGCGCTGCGCAGCATCCGCACGCGCCGCGAGTTCACCCTGCGCACCAACTACCGCAACTCGGCCGAGATCTTCGCGCTGGCCGCCGACGTGCTCGGCGACCTGGCCAGCGCCAAGGACCTGCCGGTGGCCGTGCGCAAGACCGGCTTCACCCCGACCATCAGCACGGTCTCCCCGGAGAAGCTGCCGGAGCACGCCAGGGACGCCGCCCGCGAACTGCTCGACGTGGTGGACGGCACGGTCGGCGTGATCACCGCGATGGACCGCCGCGACGAGGTGGCCGACTGGCTGGACGGCGTCGCCGACGACCGCCTGCGCGTGGTCGGCAGCCTGGACGCCAAGGGCCTTGAGTACGACGGCGTGCTGCTGGTCGGCCCGGAGGAGATCCTCGGCGAGTCCATGGTCGACACCGGCCGCCGCACCCTCTACGTGGCCCTGACCAGGGCGACCCAGCGCCTCAGCGTGCTCGCCACGAACAACACCTGGCTCCCCTGACCCCGGTTCGTCCCGGGGTCAGGGGACGCCACCGCGCTACGCCAGCACGACCAGCAGATCCCCGCCCTCGACCTGCTGCACCGAGTTGATGGCCAGCCGGGCCACCTTCCCGGCCTTCGGCGAGGTGATCGCGGCCTCCATCTTCATCGCCTCGATGGTCGCGACGGTCGCGCCCGCGGCGACCTCGTCGCCCTCGCCGACCGACAGCGTGACCACCCCGGCGAACGGCGCGGCCACCTGGTTCGGATCGGCCCGGTTCGCCTTCTCCGCGGTCGGCAGGTCGGCGGCGACCGAACGGTCCCGCACCGAGGTCGGCCGCAACTGGCCGTTCAGCGTGGCCAGCACGGTGCGCAGACCGCGCTCGTCCGCCTCGCCGATCGCCTCCAACTCGATCAGCAGCCGTACGCCCGGCTCCAGGTCGACCCGGTACTCCTCGCCCGGCTGGAGGCCGTAGAAGAAGTCCTTGCTGTTCAACACGCTCGTGTCGCCGTAGGTCTCGCGATGCGCGGAGAACTCCTTCGCGGGGCCGGGGAACAGCAGCCGGTTCAGCGTCGCGCGCGTCCGCGTGCGCAGACCCTCCCGGTCCTCCTCGGTCAGCTCCGCGATCGGCTTGCGCTCGGGCCGGCCGGCCAGCGCCTTGGTCCGGAACGGCTCCGGCCACCCGCCGGGCGGGTCGCCCAGTTCGCCGCGCAGGAACCCGATCACCGAGTCCGGCACGTCGAACCGACCAGGATCGGCCTCGAACTCCGCGGGCTTCACGCCCGCGCCGACCAGGTGCAGCGCCAGATCGCCGACCACCTTCGAGGAGGGCGTCACCTTCACCAGATGCCCCAGCATCCGGTCCGCGGCCGCGTAGGCGTCCTCGATCTCCTCGAACCGGTCGCCCAGCCCCAGCGCGATCGCCTGCGTGCGCAGGTTGGACAGCTGCCCACCCGGGATCTCATGCGTGTACACCCGCCCGGTCGGCGCCGGCAGCCCCGACTCGAACGGCGCGTACACCCGTCGCACCAGCTCCCAGTACGGCTCCAGATCGCACACGGCCTGCAGGCTCAGCCCGCTGGGCCGCTCGGTGTGATCGGTCGCGGCCACGATCGCCGACAACGAGGGCTGCGAGGTGTTCCCGGACATCGAGGCGACGGCCCCGTCGACGGCATCCGCTCCCGCCGCGATGGCCGCCAGGTACGTGGCCAGCTGCCCACCCGCCGTGTCGTGCGTGTGGATGTGCACCGGCAGGTCGAACTCCTTGCGCAGCGCGGAAACCAGCGTCTTCGCGGCAGGCGGCCGCAACAACCCGGCCATGTCCTTCACCGCGAGCACGTGCGCACCCGCACCGACGATCTGCTCGGCCAGCTTCAGGTAATAGTCCAATGTGTACAGACGCTCGCCCGGATCGGAAAGGTCCCCGGTGTAGCACACCGCGACCTCGGCCACGGCCGTCCCGGTGGCCCGCACCGCGTCGATCGCGGGCCGCATCTGCTCGACGTCGTTGAGCGCGTCGAAGATCCGGAAGATGTCGATCCCGGTCCGCGCCGCCTCCTGCACGAACGCGTCGGTCACCGCCTCCGGGTACGGCGTGTAGCCGACCGTGTTCCGCCCGCGCAGCAACATCTGCAAACAGATGTTCGGCACCGCCGTCCGCAACGCGGCCAACCGCTCCCACGGATCCTCGGCCAGAAACCGCAGCGCCACGTCATACGTGGCCCCGCCCCAACACTCCAGCGACAGCATCTGCGACGTCGTCTGCGCCACATACGGCGCGATGGCCAGCAGATCCTTGGTCCGCACGCGGGTCGCCAGCAGCGACTGGTGCGCGTCCCGGAACGTGGTGTCGGTGACCCCGATGTTCTTGGCGCCGCGCATCCACTGCGCGAACCCCTCCGGCCCCAACGCGGTCAGCTTCTGCTTCGACCCCTCCGGTGGATCACCCGCGACCGATGCGAGCGGCAGCTTCGCCGTCGGATCGAGAAAATGCGGCCGAGGCCCGTTGGGCCGGTTCACCGTCACGTCCGCGAGGTAGTTCAGCAACCGGGTGCCCCGGTCCGCCGACTGCCGCGCGGTCAGCAGATACGGCCGCTCCTCGATGAAGGCGGTCGTGATGTTGCCGGCGCGGAAGTCCGGATCGTCCAGCACCGCCTGGAGGAACGGGATGTTCGTGGACACCCCGCGAATCCGGAACTCCGCGACCGCGCGCCGCGCGCGGCCGACCGCCGTGGCGAAGTCGCGTCCGCGACAGGTCAGCTTCACCAACATCGAGTCGAAGTGCGCAGACACCTCGGTTCCCGAGAACGCCGTGCCCCCGTCCAGTCGGATCCCCGCCCCGCCCGGCGACCGATAGGCACTGATCACACCGGTATCCGGCCGAAACCCGTTGGCCGGGTCCTCGGTCGTGATCCGGCACTGAAGTGCGGCCCCGCGCAACTGCAACCGATCCTGCTCCAGCCCCAGATCGGCCAGCGTCTCCCCCGACGCGATCCGCATCTGCGCCTGCACCAGGTCGACGTCGGTGACCTCCTCGGTCACCGTGTGCTCGACCTGGATACGCGGGTTCATCTCGATGAAGTGGTGCTTGCCGTCCGGGCCCAGCAGGAACTCGACGGTGCCCGCGTTCACGTAGCCGATCTGCCGCGCGAACGCGACCGCGTCCGCGCAGATCCGCTCCCTCAGCGCCGGATCGAGGTTCGGCGCGGGCGCGATCTCGATGACCTTCTGGTGCCGCCGCTGCATGGAACAGTCGCGTTCGAACAGATGGATCACGTTGCCGTCGCCGTCCGCGAGGATCTGCACCTCGATGTGCCGGGGCCTGGTCACCGCCTGCTCCAGGAACACGGTCGGATCGCCGAAGGCCGACTCGGCCTCGCGCATGGCCGCCTCGATCGACTCTCGCAGCGCGGCAGGCTGCTCCACCCGCCGCATGCCGCGCCCGCCACCGCCGGCAACGGCCTTCACGAACACCGGAAAGCCGATCGCGTCGACCGCGCCCAGCAGCTCGTCGACATCCGCCGACGGAGCGGAGGAACTCAGCACCGGCAGCCCGGCCGCGCGCGCCGCGGCGACCGCCCGCGCCTTGTTGCCGGTCAGCTCCAGCACCTCGACGGTCGGCCCGATGAACGTGATGCCGGCCTCGCGGCAGGCAGCGGCGAGTTCCGGGTTCTCGGAGAGGAAGCCGTAGCCAGGGTAGATCGCGTCCGCCCTGGCCTTGCGCGCCGCGGCGATGATCGCCTCGACCGAGAGGTAGGCCCGAACCGGGTGCCCTGGCTCGCCGATCTCGTACGACTCGTCGGCCTTGAGCCGGTGCAGCGAGTTGCGGTCCTCGTAGGGGAACACCGCAACAGTCCCCGCGCCCAGCTCGTAACCGGCGCGGAACGCCCGGATCGCGATCTCGCCGCGGTTGGCGACGAGCACCTTGTTGAACATGGCCGGCTCCCTGTCGTGTCAGCACGGTCGTCGTGACGGCGGTCGCACGGTACCGTGCCGATCCCGCCTACCGGGAGCATCATCCCAGGTGACGGACATCATGACACCGATGCGCGCCATGCCGCTGGCGCCGACAAGCCTGGCAGTTGCCGGTCCAACCGGCCAGGCGCCGGTCGGGTCCGATCACCCGCGACCCCGCCGATGGTGACGCGGCGCACAACACCACCCCACCACGTGGCGCCGTCCCGCCCTCAGCCCGGCGACTCCAACTGCGCCACCATCCGCTTCGGCGCCAGCAGTCGATAACTCTCCGTCACCAGCTCCGCGATCTCCACCCAGTCCACCGCGCCACGATCGAGCCGCACCCCGATCCAGCCATTGGCGCCCAGATACGCGGGCGAATAGAATTTCTCCGGATCCGAACCGATCAATGCCTCCTGGTCACCGGGGCCGGCTTTACAGCACAGGCCAATTCGCCCATCACCGTGGTGGTCATTCAGGTAATAGGCGAATTTCTTCTTGCCGATAGTGAATCCGTAATGCGTTTGGCCGTAGGTGAAGGATTCGGCGCCCGGAAGGGCAAGACAGATGTCGGTCAGCGTGGCGAGCCGCTTGGCGGCGGTGTCCATGGCGGCCTCCGGGGGCGATGATGGTCGCCGGAGCGTATGCCGGCGACCATCACCTGTCCACGCTGATCAGCGGGTGGCCTTCAGGTAGTGCGCGCTGACCCAGTGGCCGTCGGAGAGCTGGCGGAAGCCGTTGACGGTCTTGGTGCCGGCGACCACGTGCGCGCCCTTGGCCAGCGTGCCGACCACGCGGAACTTGGTGCCCGGACCGGTGCGCACGTTCAGGTGCGAGGCCGTGACCAGGTAGTTCGCCCGCGCGGTGGTGCCGCGCGAGGCGGCCGCCTTGGCCTTGGCCTGCTCGGCGCGCGCCTCCGCGATCGCCTTGGCCTTGGTCGGCGAGATCTTGACGACGCGCAGCGGCGCCGCCTTCGCGTGGGCCGCCGCTGCGGTGTTCGCCGCCTTCGTGCGGGCCGGCGCCTTGCTGTGGGCGGGCGCGGGCACGGCCTTCGCCTGAGCAGGCGCAGGCGCGGGCGCGGTGTTCGGCGTCGCGGCGGAAGCAATTCCGGCCGCCCCCAGTGCCAGGCCGGTCGCCACAATTCCAGCCGCAGCGGCAATACGCACAGAACGCATGTGGATTTCCCTTTCCCCGAATTCACAATGGCGACCGAATTTCGTCGCTCATATGGGGAGACGCCGGCATCCCGTAAAACGTTGCCTCGTCGGAGAAAAAACTTGCCAGCCAACTGCCAGCTTCACCGGCCCTGGCGCAACATCGCCAGGCCAGGGCCGCGATCACCGCAAAAAGTTACTCTCAGTCGTCACTCAGGCTCGACTGAGCGGCTCAGCGCCGCGAACACCCGCCGGATCACGTCCGGGTCGACATCCGACGGCGCCTCGTCCACCGGCGGCTCGGGCAGCGCCGGCTTGCGCTGCCGGCCGCGCCGCGGCAGCTGCACGGCCTCGGCGGACAGCCCGCCCGGCAGCGGCAGCTCGCGCCAGTTGATCTGACCGTCGTCAACCTCGATCGTGAGGTTGCCGCCCGCCAGGCTCAGCCGAACGGTCAGGAACCTCGGCGCCCTCGGGTCGTTCTTCGCTACCGCCGCGTTCACCAGTTCGCGCGCCGCCTGCGTCACTTCGCCCCGCATCTCGAGCAGCGACCACTCGGTGAGCGCGAACTGGACGAACAGGTCGGTGCAGGTAACCGCGGTGGGCAGAGCGACGAGAACAAGATCGTCCATTTGCGCGGTGTGAGCGTGCACCTGGTCCCCTTCCCGTTTCTGACGCTGGGGAGGGCGGACCTGCAGCTCCAGCGGCTGCCGGTATCTTGCCAACCCCACGTGACCTTCTCATCACCGGGTAGGGCGACGCAAAACCCGAACAATTTTCACCCACCGCGAAAGCCCTCACCCTCAGGCGCGGGCTCGGCCGACCGGAACGACGGGCAGTTCGGCCGGGACGCTGTCCTGGGCAGGCGGGCTCAGCCGGTAGGCGTCGGAGCGGGCCGAGGCCTCGGTGTCGTGTTGGCGGGTGAGCGGCAGCCGGGCCCAGGTCTGCTGGTCGGCGGGCGTGGACACCTGGATGCGCAGGCCGTCGACCGCCGAAACGGCCAGTTCGGACATGGCAAACGTCAGCAGGCCGGCGTCGGGATGGTTGATCTTCCGGTAGCGGATCTCCGGGCCTGCGACCTCGCGGCGCGCCCAGAGTTCGGCGAACTCGGGACACAGGTCGAGCAGCCTGCGGATGTCCTCCTCCCACTCCGGGTCGCCGACGTGGCTGGCGTACTCGGCGCGCAGCCGCGCCACCGTGAACGGGATCTCCTCGTCGTAGTTGAGGAAGTACCTCCGCGCGTTCGGCTCGGTCACGCAGCACCACAGCGTGTTCTTGTGCACGCACGGCAGGCTGTGCCAGTTCCAGAACAGGTGCTCGTGCGCCTCGTTGCCGGCCAACATGTCGAACCGGCCGTTGACCAGCGACGCGGGCAGCGGGTCGAGCGAGCGCAGGATGTCCAGGACCGGCTCGGGCACGACGCTGGCCGGGCTGGGCAGCCGCTGCGGAGTCGCCTCGGCGAGCCGGTAGAGGTGCCAGCGCTCCGGGCCGTCCATCCGCAGCGTGCTGGCGACCGCGTCGAGCACCTGCACGCTCACGTTGATCGGCCTGCCCTGTTCGAGCCACGTGTACCAGGTCACGCCGACGCCGGCGAGCATCGCGACCTCTTCGCGGCGTAAGCCGGCGGTGCGTCTGCGCGGACCGGGCGGCAGGCCGACGTCCTGCGGGCGCACCTCTGCGCGCCGCGCCTTGAGGAACGCGCCCAGCTCGGCTCGCCGTCGGCCCGTCGCGGCAGCCTTGCCCCCTGAAGGCGTTTCAACGGTCACGGCCCCCAGTGTTCCCGACACCACCGACATTTTCCGCTGGTTCCACAAATTAGTTCGAAAAATTTCGAACAGTCGCGAGAGCGATGCTGCCCGTGACAGTCGCGAGAGCGATGCGGCCCGTGAGCAGTCGCGAGGGTGGTGCTGCCGGTAACAGCATCACTGGGCTCTCCTGAGCCGCGCCCGCCCGGCCCCAGGGTTACCGGTATGACCACGACCGCTCCACCGATCACCGAACGCGCCACATCGGACCGCAGACCCACCCTGATGCTGACGGTCCTGCTCATCGGCCAGTTCATGGCCATGCTGGACATCACGATCGTCAACGTGGCCATGCCCACCATGGGCACCGACCTGCACGCCTCCGGCGCGGCCCTGCAACTGATCGTGTCCGGCTACACCATCACCTACGCGATGCTGCTGATCACCTGCGCACGGCTCGGCGAACTGCTCGGGCACCGCAGGCTGTTCTGGCTCGGCGTCATGGGCTTCACCGCGAGTTCGCTGCTGTGCGGGCTCGCGCCCAACGCGCTCACCCTGATCATCGCCCGGTTCGTCCAGGGCGCGACGGCCGCGGTGATGATGCCGCAGATCATGAGCACCATTCAGAAGCAGTTCACCGGCGCGGCGCGGACCCGGGCGCTGAGCGCGTACTCGGCGGTCATCGCGGTGGGGGCGGTCGCCGGGCAGATCGTGGGCGGCCTGCTGGTCAGCGCGGACATCCTCGGCACCGGCTGGCGACCGGTCTTCCTGGTCAACGTGCCGGTCGGCATCCTGGTCGCCGTGCTCGTGCCCCGGCTGATGCCGGCCGACGGCCCGCGCGGCACCCGCAAGCTGGATCTCCTCGGACTGTCCATCGCGGTCCCGTCCGTGTTCCTGATCGTGCTGCCGCTGGTGCTCGGCCACCAGGCCGGTTGGCCGGCGTGGTCGTTCATCTGCATCGCGCTCGGGTTGGCACTGGCGGCCGTGTTCGTCCGGGTGGAGGGGCGGGTGGCGGCGCGCGGCGGTGATCCGCTGCTGAAGATCGACGTGCTGCGCATTCCCGGTGTGGCAACGGGTCTCGGCGCACTGTCGGCCGGGATCATCGCCTACGGCGGGTCGCTGTTCACCATCGGCCTGCACCTCCAGTCGGGGCTCGGCGACAGTGCGCTACGGGCCGGCCTCACCTTTGCCCCGACCGGTGTCGCATTCGGACTGTGCAGCTTCTACTGGCGCCGCCTGCCGGATCGGGTGCACCACGTGTTGACCCCGATCGGTTTCACCATCGCCGCCCTCGCCTACGCCGTCATCGCGTTGACGTTGCGCGCCGGGTCGAGCGGTGGCACGGGGCTGTTGCTCGAACTGGCACTGCTCGGGTTCGGCATGGGCATCGGCTACAGCCCGCTGCTGATGAACTCGCTGGTGCACGTGCCGACCAGGTCGGCGGCGGACGCGAGCGGACTGCTCACCACGGCCGTGCAACTGGGTCAGGTGGTCGCCGTTGCCACGTTCGGCAGCCTGTTCCTGACGTTGGCCGGCCAGACCGAGCCGCACGCGTCCGCGCACGCGGTGTCCACGACGCTGGACTGGCTGGCCGGGTTGCTGCTGCTCGGCGCGCTGATCGCGATCCTGTTGACCAGGACCATCGCCCGCGCGCGGCGATCGGCCGGCGTGGTCAGCGGCTGAACGGGGCTGGCCGGCTCAGTGCGATGCGCAGAGGTGGAACTGCTTGCCCTCGGGCGATTCCACGGCGGTCGCGCACGCCTGCACCGACCCGAGAGCCGGCACGTTGGCCGGATCGGTGTCGACGCTCAGCAGGCCGCTGCCGGTCACGGTCTTGCTTGCCAGCACGACGTGACCGGCGGTCGGGACCAGCGACTCGTACTCCAGCGTCACGGTGAGCGTTGCCGAGGCGGGCGTGTGGAAGGTGGCGCGGGCCCGGTCGCGGGACAGCAGTTCGGCGCAGATGGTCTCCTTGCCGAAACTGGTCGTGATCAGGCAGACCGGGGTGGGCGTCGCGGCCGCGGCGGCCGGGACGGCGAGGGCCGCGCCGACAGCAGTGACAGCGCAGGCCACGGCGGCCTTTCGGAACATGGTGAACTCCCCGATCACTGGAAACCACTTCTCGTCGGCCATCGATGGGACCACGGCTGAGGATGTCTCGCCGCTCATGTCACCCGACCAAGTGAAACCCGGTCGGGTGATCATGGTCGGGTTGGTGGACGGAGAATCGATAGGTTGGCTCATCCCCACCGAGGAAGGGCCGACGATTCATGTCGAGGACGACGGCGCGCGGCGTCAGAACGCGCGTGATTTTGCTGGTGTTGGGCGCCTGCCTGGCGTTGGTGCTGCCGGCACCGTCCGGTAACGCAGACCCGAACGCGGAACTGTTGCTGCCGGATCTGCGGGAGGCGCCGGTCGGGTGCGCGGGCGGCTACGGCGGAAACCCGATGAAGTGTGACGACTGGGACGTCTGCCTGGTTCGCGACGCGAGCGATCCCAACGGCGACTGCGTGACCTCGGGACCGATCGCGGCAGTGCGATTCCGGTTCACCACGGCGGCCGACAACGTGGGCGCCGGACCACTGGTGGTACTGGGCGAACGCGCCGCGGGCCAGCAGACGATGAGCGTCCGGCAGGCGTTCCAGGAGGGCGTCGGCGGGCCGATCCCCTCGACGTACGCGGCCGCACAGCGGCCGACCGCGATGAGCATGTACTACGAACCGGCGAAGATGCACGAACACTGGCACCTGCTCGGGTTCGAGCACTTCCAACTGATGACCCTCGAAGGTGGGGTCGTGGTGACGGACCGGAAGAACGGGTTCTGTCTCGGCGACCGCTATCACACGGCCGACGCGGGCAAGCTGGCCAACACACCGCACGCGGACGGCAGTGGCGCACCGCAGAACCAGCTGGCCAACTTCCTGCAGGACACCAACTGCGAGCATCTCAAGCCGCAGGCCACGGACGTGACCGAGGGCATTTCGGTTGGCCGGGGCGACGACTACACCTACGACGTCGACTTCCAGTGGCTGGATCTGACCTCGGCGCCCTCCGGCACCTACGACATCGTCAACACAGTCAACGCGGACCACACGATCCTGGAAAGCGATTACGACAACGACTCGTCCTCGATCGCGATCTCGATCCAGTGGCCGGACGGGGCGAGCAGGGCACCCGCCGTGATCACGGCGGCGCCCGCCGTCACGTTGCTGCGAAGCTGCCCGGGTAGTGCGAGATGCCTTCCGTAAGTCGAGCGAAAACGGGCCTCCTTTAGGCGGGTCCGCCGATCTCGACGGCATGCCACACTCTGGGCGAGCATGAGGGAGATCTGATGGCCGGCGCCGACACCGATCTGGCCGAGCTGCCGGCCACCGAACTCCTCCGCTGTTACGCCCAGGGCTCGCTGTCCCCCGTCGAGGTGTTCGCTTCGGTGCGGGCCAGGATCGAGGCGGCCGAGCCGACGTTGTGCGCGCTCTGGCTCAACTATGCCGAACGGTGGCCGGCACAAGCTTCCGCGAGCGAGGCGCGCTGGCGGGCCGGGGCACCGATGGGTCCGCTGGACGGCGTCCCGATCACGGTGAAGGAGAACATCGCCACCGAGGGCGTGCCGATTCCGCAGGGCTGCGCCGCGATCGCGTTGGTGCCGGCGAGCGCGGACGCGCCGCCCGCCGCGCGGGTTCGGGAGGCTGGCACGATCCTCGTCGGCAAGACCACCATGCCGGATCTGGGCATGCTCACCTCGGGACTGTCCAGTTTCCACAAGCTCACCAGGAATCCGTGGAATCCGGTGTGGAATCCGGGTGGCTCCAGCGCGGGCGCGGCGGCGGCGGCCGCGGGCGGGTACGGGCCGCTGCACATCGGCACGGACATCGGGGGGTCGGTGCGGGTGCCAGCCGCCTGGACCGGGCTGGTCGGGTTCAAACCGAGCAACGGGCGGGTGCCGATCGATCCGCCGTATCACGGCCGCGTGGCCGGGCCGCTGACCCGAACGGTCGCGGACGCCGCCCTGCTCATGGGGGTGTTGGCGCAGCCGGACTGGCGTGACTATCGCAGCCTGCCCGAGGAGCGGATCGACTTCACCAACCTGGATGGCGCCGCCGTGCGCGGGTCGCGGATCGGGTTGTTGCTGGCGGCGGGCACAGGTTTGCCGGTGCATCCGGAGGTGCGGGCCGCGATCGAGGCGGCGGCGCGGGTGTTCGAGGCGGCCGGCGCGATCGTCGAACCGATCGAACCGTTCCTGAGCCAGCAGGCTTTCGACGACTTCGACCTGTACCTGCGGGTGCGTGCCTGGGAGTCGCTGCGCCAGCTGCCGCACGAGCGGCAGGTCCTGGTGCTGCCCTACGTCGCGGACTGGGCGGCCAAGGGCGCGGACGTGCCCGGTGTCGTGGTGATGCGGTGCGCGAACCGGTTGCTGGAGATCGCGCAGCGGACGGTTGCCGCCACGCACGAGTACGACTTCGTGGTGTCGCCGGTATGTCCGGTGCCGACCATTCCGGCCGAGTTGCCCTCGCCGACCAACGATGCCACCCATGCGCTCGATCACGTGGTGTTCACCGGGATGTACAACATGTCCGAGCAGCCGGCGTGTTCGCTCAACTGCGGCTGGACCGAGGACGGGCGACCGATCGGCGTGCAGATCGCCGGGCGCCGCTTCGACGATCTCGGCGTGCTGCGGATGGCCCGGTTCTACGAGCAGGCCCGGCCCGCGCAGGCGCGGCCGGACTGGTCGCGGTGCCGGGGCTGGGAGAGCTAGGACTTTTCCAGGTACTCGGCGCGTTCGTCGTCGACCAGGTTCGCCACCAGACCGGCCAGGCCCGGGTACTGGGCGAGGGTGGGATCCTCGGCCACCAGGGCGCGGGCCTCGTCGCGGGCCTCGGTGATGAGGTCGACGTCGCGCAGCAGGGAGAGCAGCTTCAGGCCGGAGTTGCGGCCGGACTGCGCGGCGCCGAGGATGTCGCCCTCGCGGCGCATCTCCAGATCCAGCTGGGCCAGTTCGAAACCGTCCAATGTGGAGGCAACGGCGTCAAGGCGCTCGCGGGTCGCGGTGCCTTCGAGGGCTTCGCTGACCAACAGGCACAGGCCGGGTGCGCTGCCCCGGCCGACCCGGCCGCGCAGCTGGTGCAACTGGCTGACGCCGAAGCGATCGGCGTCCATGATGGCCATCACGGTCGCGTTGGGCACGTTCACGCCGACCTCGACCACCGTCGTCGCGACGAGAACATCGACATCGCCCGCCGCGAACGCACGCATGACGGTGTCCTTCTCGTCGGCGGGCAGCCTGCCGTGCAGGATCTCGATGCGCAGTCCCCTGAGTGGGCCTTCGGCCAGTTGGGGCGCGACGTCGGACACGGCGAGCGGGGCGCGCCGGTCGCCGCCGCCCTCGGCGGGCGGTTCGCCGTCCGGACCATCGGGGTCGACGTCCTCGCCCGCGGCGGACGCCTCGCCGATGCGCGGGCAGACCACGTACGCCTGATGGCCGGCCTGGACCTCCTCGCGGATCCGCTGCCAGGCGCGGTCCAGCCAGGCCGGTTTGTCCGTGACCGGCACGACCGAGGTGGAGATCGGCGAGCGGCCCTGCGGGAGTTCGCGCAGCGAGGACGTTTCCAGGTCGCCGTAGACGGTCATGGCGACGGTGCGCGGGATCGGCGTCGCGGTCATGACGAGCACGTGCGGGCTGACGCCCTCCCCCGCCCGACCGCGCAACGCGTCGCGTTGTTCGACGCCGAAGCGGTGCTGCTCGTCGACGACCACGAAACCCAGCTCGGCGAAGGACACCTTGTCCTGGATCAGCGCGTGCGTGCCGACCACGATGCCGGCCGCGCCGCTGGCCACGTCGAGCATGGCCTGTTTGCGGGCGGCGGCGGGCAGCGAACCGGTCAGCAGGGTGATCTTGGTCGACTGCTCGGCCGCGCCGAGTTCGCCCGCCATGGCCAGGTCGCCGAGCAGCTCGGACAGGGAGCGGGCATGCTGCGCGGCCAGGACTTCGGTCGGGGCGAGCATCGCGGCCTGCCGGCCGGAGTCGACGACCTGGAGCATGGCGCGCAGCGCGACGATCGTCTTGCCGGAACCGACCTCGCCCTGGAGCAGGCGGTTCATCGGGTGCTCGCCGGCGAGGTCGGCGGAGATCGCCTTGGCGACCTCCTGCTGGCCATCGGTGAGGGTGAAGGGCAGGCGCTGGTCGAAGGCTTCCGCGATGCCGCCCGCTTTCGGCGGGCAGGCGGGTGCGGGGCGGGCGACCGCGGACTGGCGGCGTTGCGCCATGACCAGCTGCACGGTGAGGGCTTCGTCCCATTTCAGCCGGTGTTCCGCGCGCTTCTGGGTTGGCCAGCCATCGGGGCGATGGATACTGCGGATCGCGTCGGCGAAGGGCAGCAGATGGTGTCGGCTCCGGAAGAACTCGGGCAGCGGGTCCTGCGCGCCGTCCCAGATGTCCAGGACCTGGCGCACGCACCGGCCGATCGACCAGGAGGGCAGCCCGGCCGCCGCCGGGTAGACCGGCAGGATGGCCGCGGCGAATTCCTCCACAGTGGACTCGTCGGCGTCGTCGTCGAGGAGTTGGTACTCGGGGTTGGCCAGTTGCAGCTGGTCGCGGAACCGGGTGACCTTGCCGGCGAACAGGCCGGGCTTGCCGGGCAGCAGTTCACGTTCGCGCCACGCCTGGTTGAAGAACGTGCAGGTCAGCGAGCGGCTGCCGTCGGTGATGCGGACGTCGAGGATGGTGCCGCGCCTGCTGCGCATGGTGCGCTTGGCGACCCGCTCGACCTTGGCCAGCACGGTCGCGTGCTCGTCGATCTGGAGGCCGGCGATGTCGGTCAGTTCGCCGCGCTCGACGTAGCGGCGGGGATAGTGGCGCAGCAGGTCGCCGACGGTGGTCAGCTTCAGCGAGGACTCCAGCGCCTTGGCGGTCTTGGCGCCGAGTACCCGTTCGAGTGGCTCGTCCAGCCCGACCATGTTCCTCCTCCCGCGCGTGCCCGTTACCAAGTTAGCGATTGGCCCCGACGCTGGCGGCGTCAGGGCTGTCGTGCCTGGTCAGCCAGGTCGTTGCCGAGCAAAGTCAGAAGGTCGGTGCGGCGGTCGGCGGGGCTGCTCGCCGCGCGGTTCGGGATCGGCGTGCCGTTCCCGGTCGCCGGCGCGCTGCGGACGCTGGTGCTGCTGGCCGCGCTGCCGGTATTGGTCGGCGCTATTCGACGCCCAGCATGAGCAGCGAGGTGCGTTGGCCGCCCGGGTAGCCGACCAGTTCGACCTCGCGGTGCTCGATCCTGGTCAGCTCGGTGAGCACCTCGACCAGGTCGGCGGGGGCGCCGTGGCCGGGCAGCACGGTGACCAGTTCGCCGCCCGAGGTGAGCATCCGATCCAGCAGCAGACCGGCCGCGTTGGTGATCGCGTTCTCGGTGGCCGGGCCCGGTTCGATCAGCACGACCTCGCCGTCGAGCAGACCGAGCACGTCGTCCGGGTAGCAGCGGCCGACCCAGGTGATGCCTTCCTCGGTGGCCACGGTCAGCTCGCCGCGCCGGGTGCTGGCCGCGGCCTCGGCCATGGCGACGACGTCGTCGGCGGCGCGGCGGGTGGCGTCGTGCACGGCGAGCGCGGACAGGCCCTGGACCGGCGCGGCGGTCGGCACCACGAGCACGTCCTGGCCGGCCTCGGCGACCTGGGCGCGGGCCGCGTCGAGCACGTCGTCGAGGTCGGGCTCGTTGGGCAGGACGGTGACCGACGCGGCCTGGGTGCCGGCGATCACCGCGACCAGGTCGGCGACGTCCGGCGGGCCGGTGTCGGGCAGCGCGAGAACGGCCGCGCCCTCGTCGCGGAACAGCTCGACGATGCCCTCGCCCCTGGCCAGCACGACGACGGCGCGTTCGTAGGCGAACCGGCTCGGCGCGGCGACCTGGTCGTCGAAGCGGACGACCGCGATGCGCTGCGGCCTGCCGAGATCGATGCCGGCCTCGATGGCCGCGCCGACGTCGTTGCAGTGCACGTGCACTGCCCAGCGGCCGGAGCCGTCGCCGACGACCGACACGCAGTCGCCGAGCCTGCGCAGCGCGCCGCGCAGGTGGTTGGCCTTGTGCTCGGCGACGTCGGTCAACGCGTACATGACCTCGTAGGCATAGTCGGCGGAGCCGGCCTCGCGGGAGGTGGACAGCGCGGCGGCGTCGCGCGGCTGGCGGGTGAAGGTCAGCGGCTTGACGGTGGTCTCGCGCTCGCCCGCCAGCGCGGCGAGTTCGTCGAGGACCAGCGCGAGGCCCTGCGCGCCCGCGTCCACCACGCCGGCTCTGGCCAGCACGTCGAGTTGGTGGGTGGTGCTGGCGAGGGCGGTGGTGGCGACCCGGGCGGCCAGGTCGAGGGTGTCGGCGAGGTCGCCGTCGGACTCGTCAGCGGCGAGCGCGGCCGCGTGCAGGACGGTGAGCATGGTGCCGGGGGCGGGTTCGCTGACCGCCTTGGCGGCGAGTTCGTCGGCGCGGTTGAGCGCGGCGCGCGGGTCGGCGTCGCCGGGCCTGCCGAACACCTCGGCGAAGCCGCGCAGCACCTGGGAGAGGATCACGCCGGAGTTGCCGCGCGCGCCGGCGAGGGCACCGGACGCCAGCGCGGCCCAGGCCGCGGCCCGGTCCGCGTGCGCACCGTCCTCACGGGCCAGGCGGTTCACCGCGTTGGCAGCGGCCCACATGGTGGCCAGCAGGTTCGTGCCGGTGTCCTGGTCGGCGACCGGGAAGACGTTGATACCGTCGATGTCGGTGCGGTGCGCCTCCAGGGTGCGCACGCACGCGGTTGCCCAGTGCCGCACCGCCGTCGCGTCCAACGCCGTGAGCACTCCTCGCCGCCTCCTCGCTGGGTTGCCGCCCACCGTAGCGGGCCTGGTTTGGAGGCCGGGAGCGCGACGCGTTATCCTGTTTTCAGTATCGGCGGTGTCCCGCGTCCCGATTCGGTTCGAATCGACGTTTGACGTGCCGGACCCAACCAAGCGATTGAAGGAGTGTTGACGTGGCTGCCGTGTGCGACGTCTGTGGCAAGGGGCCTGGCTTCGGCATGTCGGTCTCGCACTCCCACCGGCGGACTCACCGTCGTTGGAACCCGAACATCCAGACCGTGCACGCCAAGATCGGCGTTTCACAGCGCAAGCGGATGAACGTGTGCACCTCGTGTTTGAAGGCCGGCAAGGTCACTCGCGGCTGAGTCAGAGGTCGGTCTTACTGGGGCAGTTCCGCTCCACAGGCGGATGAACGGCCCGGACGGTGTCACACCGTCCGGGCCGTTCGCTGTTCTTCGACGACCGCCGGCACGGAGCGGCGCAGGTTCACGGCCAGCAGGATCAGGCCGACCACAACACACAGTCCGGCCGCGAGCGCGAAGCAGCCGCGCGCACCGGTGAACCCGATCAGGAGGCCGCCGAGCACGCTGCCGACGGTGTTGGACGCGTTGATGGCGGTGCCGGAACCGGCGAAAGCGCGGCCGCGCATCTCCTGCGGGGTGCGGGCCCTGATCAACGCGGACTGGCTGACGTTCTGGATCGCGTTGCAGATGCCGCCGATGAAGTAGCCGACCGCGAGCATCGCGATCATCGGGAACGCCGAGGGCAGCGCGAACGCCAACCCCATCACGCACACGGCACAGGCGAGCATCATGGCGGCCCCACGGGTGGTGCTGATCAGGGCGGCGAGCCGCGCGCCGACGAGCAGACCGACCATCCACATGGCCTGCATCAGGCCGAGCACGACGGCACTGCCGCGCAGGGTGACCGTGATGAAGAACACTTCGGCCACGTTGATCACGGTGCCGGCGAAGGTGGTCGCGGCGATGCCGAGGATGGCGGCGGTGAGCAGTCGGTCGTTGATGAGGAACGTCAGGCCGGCCGTGATCTCCTTGCCTGCCTTGGGGCGGTCGGGGTGCCGGCTCGGCCTGCGTTCGGCGCGGACCAGCAGCAGGGTGCCGGCCTGCACGGTGAAGGTGATCGCGTCGACGAGCAGCGCGGTGCGCGGGCCGAACTCGGCGACCAGCACACCGCCCGCTGCGGCGCCGAGCAGCAGGCCGGTCGACGCGCCGGTGGAGACCCAGGCGTAGCCGCGGGTGGCGCGCTCCTCGCCGGTGATCACCGGGACGAGCGACTGGGCGGCGGGGCGGGCGATCGCGTTGCCGGCGGAGAGCAGCGCGCTGAAGCCGAACACGGCGGCCAGGTTCGGTTGCCAGAGCGCGAGGCCGAGGGTGGCGGCGGCCTGGCCGAACTGGGCGGCGATCATCAGTGTGCGGTTGGGCAGCCGGTCGACGAGCAGTCCGGCGAGCGGCGCGACCAGGAACAGCGGCAGGGATTCGGCGAGGAACATGCCGGCCAGCGCGAATCCGCCGTCGGCGCGCAGCACCAGCATCAACGCGAGGACGGCCAGCGAGTTGCCGAACCAGGTGACCGCGGTGCCGGTGCTGACCAGGATCAGATCACGGCGCCGCTCACCTCGGAATGCCCCCCGAACTGCCATGCGAGCCACGGTAAACCGGCGCGCTGACCGAACGCAGCCGAATTTTCACGCTGGGTCAGGGGAGCTTCCAGTCGAGGGGGTCGGCGCCCTGCTGTTGGAGCAGCGTGTTGGCGCGGCTGAACGGGCGGGAGCCGAAAAAGCCTGCGCTGGCCGACATCGGGCTCGGGTGCGCCGATTCGATCGCCGGATACGCCTGGAGCAGCGGGCGCAGGTTGCGGGCGTTGCGGCCCCACAGGATCGCGACCAGCGGCTCGTCTCGGGCGGCGAGCGCCTTGATCGCCTGCTCGGTGATCTCTTCCCAGCCCTTGCCCTGGTGCGAGTTGGGTTTGCCGGGCATCACCGTGAGGGCTCGGTTCAACAGCAGCACACCGCGTTCGGTCCACGGGGTGAGGTCGCCGTTGGCGGGCAGCGGAAAGCCGAGGTCGTCGGAGTATTCGCGGAAGATGTTGATCAGACTCTTGGGCAGCGGACGGACGTCCGGCGCGACCGAGAAACTCAGGCCGACCGGATGACCAGGAGTCGGATACGGGTCCTGGCCGACGATCAGCACCCTAACCTGGTGAAAAGGCTGCTTGAACGCGCGCAGCACATTGTCGCCGGCCGGCAGATAAGTGCGGCCCTCGGCGACTTCGGCGCGCAGGAATTCACCCATCGCGGCGATGCGATCGGCGACCGGTTCCAGAGCCTGCGCCCAGCCGGCCTCGACGATTTCATTGAGCGGACGTGCTGCCACCGTCGAACTCTATTGCTTCGACGGGGAGCGAACGTGCGCGGGGGGCGGTCAGGAGATACGGCGAAGTTCGGCTCGGAAAAGGGCGCTGTTCGCGACGTAGCGTTCGACGATCTCGGCGAAGGCGTTTTCCGGAACTTCATAGCCTTCGCGGATTTTCGCGGGCACGCCGAGCGCCATGCGGTGCGCGGGAATGCGGCCGTTGAAGGAGACGACGCCGCCCGCGCCGAGCACCGCGCCGTCTTCGACGACCGATCCGTTGAGCAGCACGGAGCCGGACGCGATCAGGCAGCCTGCGCCGACGGTGGCGCCCTCGATGTGCACGTTATGGCCGATCACGCAATTCGGGCCGATGATCGCCGGGGTGAACTCGGTGGTGTGGATGACCGTGCCGTCCTGCACGTTGGTCCGCTCGCCGATCTGGATGTAGCCGTAGTCGCCGCGCAGCACGGCCTGCGGCCACACCGAGGCGAACGCGGCAAGCCGGACGTCGCCGATGACGGTGGCGTCCGGGTGCACGTAGGCATCGGGATGGATGGTCGGTTCGAGGTCACCGAGGGCGTAGATCGGCACGGTCAGGCTCCTGCGGCGAGTGGTTTGACGTAGCAGCGGACCAAGGACTTGTCGCGGTAGAAACCGAACGGCGGCACCAACTCGTAGCCGCTGGAGAGGTAGAGCTGGATGGCGGCGACCTGGAGCGCGCCGGTGGAGAGCACCATGCGCCGGTGGCCCTCGGCGCGCGCGGTGCGTTCGAGTTCGGCCAGGATCGTGCGGGCATGGCCGCGGCCCTGCGCGGCCGGGACCACGTACATCCGCTTGAGTTCCACGTCTCCCTCGACGTAGCCGGGTTCGTCGGCGTCGTGCAGCCGCCAGGCGCCGGTGGTCACGGGTGTGCCGTCGACGTAGCCGATCAGGAACAGGCCGGTCGGCAGCAGGAAGTCGGCGGGCGTGCTCGGGGCGACGTCGGGTCGCCCGTACAGCTCGGCGTAGTACTGCTGGACCTCGTTGATGAGTTTGGCCGCGTCCGGGTCGTCATAGGTCGACCGGCGGATCTCCAGTTCGGTCATGCTCGCCAGTGTTCCCAGCCGGACCCGCCCTGGTAGGGCTGTGAGTCGACGGTCACGGCGGCCGGGCCCTTGCGCACGGTGCCGATGGTGTGCCAGCCCTCCGGCACCGCGGCCGGGTCGCTGAAGGTGGCGGCCAGCGCGTGGTCCTCGCCGCCGGTGAGCACCCAGTGCCGCGCGTCGGCGCCGAGCGCGGCGGCGACCTCGACCAGGCGCTGCGGCACGTCGAGCAGGTCGGTGCGCACGTCAATGGCCACAGTGGACGCTTCGGCGATGTGCCCGAGGTCGGCGAGCAGGCCGTCGGAGATGTCCATCATCGCGGTGGCGCCGGCCCGCGCAGCCTGCGGACCGGCGGAGTAGGGCGGTTCGGGGGTGCGGTGCGCGCCGACGACCGTGACCGGGGAGCGGAAACCGCGGCCGAGCACGGCGAGTCCGGCGGCGGACCAGCCGAGCCTGCCTGCGACCGCGAGCACGTCGCCGACCTGGGCGCCGGCGCGGGTCACGGGTTCGCGGCCTTCGAGGTCGCCGAGGGCGGTGATGGAGACCACCAACATGTCGGAGGTCACCATGTCGCCGCCGACGATGCCGGCGCCCGCCTTGCTGGCCTCGGCCCACATGCCGGCGGAGATCTCGTCGACCACTGTGGCCGGTGTGTCGGCCGGGCAGCCGAAGCCGACCAGCAGCGCGGTCGGTACCGCGCCCATGGCGGCGATGTCGGAGAGGTTGACGGCGGCCGCTTTTCGGCCGACCTGTTCGGGTGTCGACCTGTCGAGGCGGAAGTGCACGCCCTCGACGAGCACGTCGGTGGTGGCCACGACGCGGCCGTCCGGTGCGGACACGACGGCCGCGTCGTCGCCGGGGCCGAGCAGGGTGGTGGCGGGTTGTGAGCGGCCTTCGCTGACGCGCCGAATGAGACCGAACTCACCCACACTGGCGACCGTTTCCGGCCCTGTCGGGGGCTCCGGGCGCACCATTACCTCCTGAAGTGAACGTTCGGACTCCATAATGATCCCGATGCGGGGTACGTTAACGGCCTCCGGTGCTCATGGGTAAGGCATCGGTTCTGGTCCTACCCCGACCTGACCCATCCACACGAAGGGGCGCGCCGTGGTCCACGCATACATCCTCATTCAGACGGAGGTCGGCAAGGCCGCCGCGGTCGCATCGGAGATCGCGGGCTTGCCCGGGGTGACCACCGCCGAGGACGTCACCGGACCGTACGACGTCATCGTGGTGGCCGAGGCGGAGAACGTCGACCAGCTCGGGCAGCTGGTCGTGGCGAGGGTACAGGGTGTGGAGGGCATCACCCGAACCCTGACCTGCCCGGTGGTCCGCCTCGGCTGATACCGATACTGGACGGGTGGAGTCCGCGACCAAGACCATCGACACCGAGTCCGAGCCGCAGCCGCCGAAGCGGGGTTTGTCCCCGTCGCTGGTGGTCGCGGCCGGGCTCGGTGTCGCGTTGCTGGTCGGTGCGGTGGTGACCGGCATCGTGTTGAACGGCAGCGACTCGGCGCCCTCGGACTCGGCCTCGACCGGGCCGGTGGCGCTGGTCCCGGTGGACTCGCCGCAGGCGAATTCGGCAGGCTGCGCGAAGCTGATCGACGGCCTGCCGCGGCAGTTGCCGGACAACGGCAGCACGGTGACCCGGCGCGCACTGGCCAAGCCGGCTCCGGCGGCGTCGGCCGCGTGGGGTGCCGGCGACAGCCCGGTGGTGTTGCGCTGCGGTGTCGAGCAGCCGCCGGAGTTCGTCGCGACCTCGCAACTGTTGCAGGTCAACCAGGTGCGCTGGTTGCAGGTGACCGGGGACGGCGCGGCGACCTGGTACGCGGTCGATCGGCCGGCGATCGTGGCACTGACCGTGCCGAGCGGGTCGGGCACCGGGCCGCTCCAGGAGATCTCCACGGCGGTCGCGGCGGCCATGCCGGCGGTGCCGATCCACCCGGCGGGCGGCTGATCTAGCGGAGTCCGGTTCCGCGCGCGATCGCGGTGTCGACCAGGGTCGAAAGCAGCGTCGGGTAGTCGATGCCGGTGACCGCCCACATCTTCGGGTACATGGAGATCTCGGTGAACCCGGGCATCGTGTTGATCTCGTTGACCACCAGCGAACCGTCCGGGCGGACGAAGAAGTCGACCCGGGCGAGGCCCTGGCAGTCCAGCGCGGTGAACGCCTCGACGGCCTGCGCGCGCAGTCGCGCGATCACGTCGTCGTCGAGCTTGGCCGGGATGTCGTACTCGGTCGCGGCGTCGAGGTACTTGGCGTCGAAGTCGTAGAAGTTCACGCCGTCCGCGACGATCCGGATCTCGGCGGGCAGCGAGGCGTCGATCCGGCCGTCCGGGAACTCCAGCACGCCGACCTCGACCTCGCGGCCGACGACCGCGGCCTCGATGATCACCTTGGGGTCGATCGCGCGGGCTGTCGCAATCGCGTCGTCCAGATCGGCCCAGTCGGTGACCCTGGTGATGCCGGTGGACGAGCCGGCCCGCGCCGGCTTGACGAACACCGGCAGGCCGAGCCGGTCGCGCTGCTCGTCGGTGAGGGTGGCGACGGTGCGGCGCAGCACGATGTAGTCGCCGCCGGCAAGACCGGCCGCGGCCAGCAGCTTCTTGGTGACTTCCTTGTCCATGGCCGCCGCGCTGGCGAGCACACCGGGGCCGACGTAGGGAATGCCGGCGAGTTCGAGCATGCCCTGGATGGTGCCGTCCTCGCCGAAGGCGCCGTGCAGCACGGGAAACACCACGTCGACGCCGTTGATCAGCTCGCCTGCGGAGCGGGTCGCGGTGGGCGCGACCTCGGTGCCGGCACTGGTTTCGCTGACCACGGCGGGCAGTTCGCGGCCGTTGGCGGTGAGCGCGGCCGGGTCGGAGGGACCGAGCACCCAGGCGCCGTCGCGGGCGATGCCGACGGGCACCACGTCGAAGCGTTCCGGATCCAGGTTGGCCAGCACGCTGCCGGCGGACAGGCAGGACACTTCGTGTTCCGTGCTTCGGCCGCCGAACACCACGGCAACGCGGAGCTTGGGCTCGGTCATGGGGCCCGACCCTACCCGGGGCCGCGGTGTCACCCGTTCGGACCGGTCAGCGAGCCTGGGCCAGCAGCTGCGCGACCACTGGGAGGGCGGTTTCGAGTTCGGCGCGGGAGCATGCGGTGTAGCCGAGCGCGATGCCGTGCCAGCGCGGCCTGCCGTCGTGGTGGCGGGCCAGGCCGTCGAGGGTGATGCCGCGGTGGTGCGCGCCGCTGACCACCCTGCGCTCGGCTTCGTCGGTGGGCAGCTGGACGACGACGTGCGCGCCCGCCGCGTCGCCGAGCACGTCGATGTCGGCCTGGGCGAGCACCTCGACGACGAGATCGCGGCGCGCGGACAGTTCGCGGCGCAGCCTGCGCAGGTGGCGGCCGAGGTCACCGTGCCGGGCGAGTTCGACCAGCACGGACTGGCCCGCGACGGCGGGGCCGATGCCGGTCCGGTCACGGTGGGTGAGGATCGCGCTCGCGACCGAGGGCGGGGCGACCATCCAGCCGGTGCCCAGCGTCGAGGTGAAGATCTTGCTGGTGGTGCCGAGGTGCACGACCACGTCCGGGGCGAGCGCGGCGAGCAGCGGCAGCGGGGCGACGTCGTAGCGGAGTTCGCCGTCGTAGTCGTCCTCGACCACCAGCCAGCCCTCGGCCCTGGCCCGCTGCACCAGCGCGATCCGGCTCGCGGCGGCCATCCGCCCGCCGAGCGGGTACTGGTGCGACGGCGAGCAGTAGACGGCGCGGATGCCGCGCGGCACCTCGTCCAGCCGCAGCCCGTCCGGGTCGACCGGCGCGGCGACCACGCGCACGCCGAGGGTGCGGAACGCCTGGACGGCGCGCTGGTAGCCGGGTTCCTCGACGGCGACCACGTCGCCGGGGCGGAGCACGGCGGCGGCGAGTTCGGCAACCGCGGCGGTGGTGCCGGAGGTGGCGAGCACGTCCTGGTCGCCGACGCCGCGCGCGACGGTCAGCCCCCGATGGCGGAGCAGGTGGTCGGCGATGACCGTGCGGTATTCGTCGAGGCCGGCGCGCTGCGGGCGGAGCAGCGGCCGCATGTCGGCGGCAGCTCGCCAGGCGCGGCGCCACGCGGCCCGGTCCAGGCCCTCCACCCAGGGCGCGCCAGGCACCAGGTCGATGCGCGGCGGCGCGGCCATCGGCTGCGGATCGCGGCGTGGCACGGGTGCGGGTGAGCCGGGCGGGGCGGTGGTGACGTAGGTGCCGGAGCCGTGCCGGCCGGCGATCCAGCCTTCGGCGTGCAGCTGTTCGTAGGCGGCCGCTGTCACTGTTCGGCTGACGCCGAGCCGGCCGGCGAGCGCGCGGGTGGAGGGCAGCCGGTCGCCGCCGCGCAGCTGGCCCGCTGCCGCGGCCGCGCGCAGGGTGTCCGCGAGTTGCACGGCGAGCGGGACGCCGGAGGAGCGTTCGAGTTCGATCGGGACGGTCGGCGGCAGGTCGGTCACGGCGACTGTGTTGTGACCGACCCCCTGCCGGGGGCCCGCCCCCTCCGCGGCTTCACCGATCCGGTCCGACCTGTGGGTGATGCTCACAGTGGCCTTTCATCATTGGCGAAAAGTGGCCATTCCAGCATGCCACTCCGTGGGCGATGCTGGCCATATGACGCGACCGACCCTGTCACCGACCAGCCGCAGCACGCCACGCCGTCACCCGGAGCGCGCTCGCACCGATCGGTCCGAACTGGACGCCGTGCTCGACGCCGGGCTGATCTGCCACCTCGGGCTGATCCTGGACGGGGCGCCGGTCGTGTTGCCGACCGCCTACGGCCGTGATGGTGACACGGTCTACGTGCACGGATCCAGTGGTTCGCGGAGTCTGCTCGCGGCGCGGCCGGAGGTCGACGCATGCCTCACGGTGAGCCTGCTCGACGGCATCGTGTACGCGCGGTCCGCGTTCAGCCACTCGCTCAACTACCGCTCGGCGGTGATCCACGGCAAGGCGGGGATCGTGACCGACCTGGAGGCGAAGGTGCACGCTCTGGCCGTGGTCACCGAGCAGCTCGCGCCCGGTTCGTGGGACTACACGCGGCAGCCGAGCAAGAAGGAACTGGCCGCGACCACGGTGCTCGCGATGGATCTGGCCGAGGCCGCGGTGAAGGTGCGCGACGGCGGTCCGAGCCGCGACCCGGAGGACGAGGCGGCCACCGACATCTGGGCCGGCGTGCTGCCGGTGACCTATGCGTGGGGCACGCCGGTCACCGCGGACTTCGTCGACCCGGGTCTGGGCGTGCCGACGCACATCAGCGAGCGGCGGTGGTGAGGCCGGTATGTTGATCCACCCGTGGGACGCGGGCGCGGACGCGGAATGGCGGGCGTGGCTTTCGGCCGGACACGATTTCGGGCAGTTGATCGCGGTCGACGCGGAATGCGCACCGGTGATCGTGCCGACGCATTTCCATTTCGACGGGAAATCGACGATTCTGCTGCATCTGGCCCGTCCGAATCCGGTGTGGCCCGCGTTGGAACTGCGCGGCGAGGCCACCCTGAGCGTGCTGGACGATTACGCGTTCATCCCGAGCGGCTGGCGGGCCGGCGAGACCCGGCCGGTCGAGAACGGCGTGCCGACCAGCTACTACGCGAACGTCCAACTTCGTTGCACGGCAACGATTCTGGACGATCCAGCGGCCAAGGCAGAGCTGCTGCGCGCTCAACTGGGCCACTTCCAGCCCGATGGCGATCACGGTCCGGTCGAGGTGGGCGCGGAGCCGTATCACCGGCTGCTGTCCGGTATTCGCGGCATCCGGCTGACGATCGTCGGGGCGCGGGCGAAATTCAAGTACGACGACCGGAAACCCGAACTCCAGAACGAGATCGCGGACAAGCTCGACAATCGCGCGAGCGGCCGGGACCTTTCCGCGGCGGCGCAACAGTTGCGCCGCCACAATCGCGCGAATTAGCCGACGGTGCGCATGCCGCGGTGCGGCCGGTAGACGTGGATGGTGACCGCGGGGTCGATGCCGTCGTTGCGCACCTGGTGCGCGTACTGCGCGCCGAACACCCGCGACTGTCCGACCGCGACGGTGTGCACCGCGTCCGGCTTGCCCGGCTTGACGACGCGCTCGGTCAGTTCACCCGTGACAACGGTGAACGCGCCGGCCGCGCCGTCGTGGTCGTGCAGGTCGGTTGACTGGCCGGGCAGCCAGCTGAGCAGCCAGATCTCGAAATGCTCGGTCGACTCGACCAGCGCGGAGAAGCGCTCCGTCGGGTCGTAGCGCAGCAGATGCGCCCAGCGGGAGCGGTCGCGCGCGACCATGGCGGCGATGCGCGCGGGATGGGCGGCGGCGGGGACGTCGGGCAGGGCAACGGTGTTCGGCGGCACGGCGAACATGAGAAAGAGTCCTTTTCAGATCCTGGCGAGCGGGGCAAACGGGACGTTCACCAGGTCTGACACAGCGCGCTGGCGACCAGGCCGAGGTCGATGTGACCCCGCCTGTCGATCATGGCGCGCAACAACATGCACGTAGGGTGACAGGCGGTCGGGACTCGGGTCAAGCGCGTCCCGCCGACTGGACTCGATCGAGTGCCTGCCGCACGTCGGCGACGAGATCGTCGGTGTCCTCGCAGCCGCAGGAGAACCGGACCAGCGCGGCCGGCACCGGATCGCCCCACTGCGCGCGCCGATCGGCGGTGCTGTGCAGGCCACCGAAACTTGTCGCCGCGACAACAAACCGCGTAGTCGCGAGAAACACGTTCACCGCGTCGACGGAGGACAGCACGAAACTGAACACGCCGTTGAAGCGGCGCATCTGGCGCTTCGCGATCGCGTGACCGGGATCGCCGGACAGGCCGGGCCACCGCACCCGCGCGACGGCCGGATGGTCGAGCATCAACTCGGTGAGCGCGGCCGCGTTCGCCGCCTGGCGGCCCAGCCGCAGGTCGAGGCTGCCCAGACCGCGGTGCACCAGCCAGGTTTCGAACGGTCCCGGCGCGAGCCCGCCGACCGAGCGCGCGGTGCGCAGCCGCTCGGCGAGTTCGGCGTCTGCGCACGAGACGTGGCCCAGCAGCAGGTCGCTGTGCCCGGCAAGGGCTTTGCTGTCGCTGGCCACGCTCAGGTCCGCGCCGAGCGCGAGCGGTCGCTGACCGAGGGGGGTCGCGGTCGTGTTGTCGACCGCGAGCAGTCCGCCCTCGGCATGCACGAGTTCGGCGATCGCGGTGATGTCGCAGACCTCCATGCCCGGGTTGCTCGGCGTCTCGATCAGCACCAGCCGCGCGCCCGCGACCGCGTCGGCCGTCCACGGCCCGGTGGTCGGCACGTACCGGACGTCGAGGTGGTCCAGGTCGGCGGCAAAGAGCTGGCGCGCGAGGAAGTAGCCGTCGGCCGGCATGATCACGGTGTCGCCCGCGCGGCACAGCACGCGCAGCGTGGTGGCGAGCGCGCCCATGCCGGACGGAAAGATCACGCTGTGCCCACCGTCCAGTTCGGCCAGCGCGGATTCCAGCGCGCGCCAGGTCGGGTTGGACGCGCGGCCGTAGCCGTCGGTCACGTCGGCGGGACCGCCGGCACCGAGGTGGTACGGGGCGGCGAAGACCGGACCGGGCAGGAACGGTTGGCCGGCAACCGGCTCCGGATAGCCCGCGTGCACGCTGCGCGTGCCGTCGCCCCAATCCTCGCCCACGCCGAACCTCCGTGGTGTCAGCTGAACTCGGGCTTGCGCTCCCGGCCCAGCAGCTCGCTGACCATGTCGCGCGGTGCGCCGCCGTCGTGGCAGACCCGGTGCACCGCTTCGGTGATCGGCATCTCCACCCCGGCCCGCGCCGCCAGTTCGCGGATCGACGAACAGGATGTCACGCCCTCGGCCACCTGACCATGCGCGGCTTCCTGCGCCTGCGCCACGGTGTCGCCCGCGCCGAGCCGCGCACCGAAGGTCCGGTTGCGGGACAACGTCGACGAGCAGCTCGCGACCAGGTCACCGAGGCCGGCCAAGCCGGCGAAGGTGAGCGGGTCCGCGCCGAGCGCCGTGCCCAGTCGCGCGGTTTCGGCCAGGCCACGGGTGATCAGCGACGCGGTCGTGTTCGCGCCGTAGCCAAGGCCACTGGCCATGCCGCAGGCCAACGCGATCACGTTCTTGCACGCGCCGCCGAGTTCGCAGCCGACCACGTCCGCGTTGGTGTAGGGCCGGAAGTAGCCGGTGAAACTGGCGCGCTGCAACCGGACCGCCTGATCGTGGTCGGCGCAGGCGATGACGGTCGCGGTCGGCTGCTCCTTGGCGATCTCCATCGCCAGGTTCGGCCCGGACACCACCGCGACCTGCGCGGCCGGCACGTTCAGCACCTCCATGACCACTTCGCTCATCCGCTTGACCGAGCCGAGTTCCACGCCCTTGGCCAGCGAGATCAGCGGAACGCCGGCAGGCAGCAGGTCGCGCCACGCCGTCAGGTTGGCGCGCAACGTCTGGCTGGGCACGCCCAGCACGACGGCCTGGGCGCCGTCCAGGGCCCGCGTCGCGTCGTGCGTCGCGGTCAGGTTGGCCGGCAATCGAACCCCGGGCAGCCGCTCGGCGTTGACCCGATCGGCGTTGATCGCGTCCGCGACCTCGGCGCGGCGCGCCCACAGCGACACCTGCCGGCCCGCGTCGGCGAGCACCTTCGCGTAGGTGGTGCCCCAGGAACCCGCGCCGAGTACCGCGATCCGCTCGATCTTCTCGGCCATCAGCCCTTCTCCACCTCAGGCTCGGGCTGGATTTTCGCGGGCTTCTGCTTGGTGTAGCGGTAGAACTCGGCGGGCGCGGCCTCGCCGCGGATCTCGCCGAGCAGCTCGGCCACCTTGTGCATCAACAGATCGGTTACCTCGCGGGCGAGGTGGTTGGTGACCGGCTTGCCCTTGTACGCCGAGAGGTCGACCGGCTCGCCGATGGTGGTGCTGACCGTCGCGGCGCGCGGGACGAACCGGAACTTCTTCTTGTAGATGTCCAGAATGCTCAACGTGCCCCAGCGCGCGGCCGGCAGCACCAGCACGTCCTTGTCCAGGTTGTCCAGGGTCATCCAGCCGACCCCGGTGCGCGAGTTCATCGGCCAGCCGTCGGGGTCGCGGGTGATGGTGCCCTCCGGGTAGACGACCACGACGCGGCCCTGCTCCAGCGCGTCGCTCGCGTGCCTGAGGCTCTCCCGGGCCTGCATGGTGCCGCGGAACACCGGGATCTGTCCGGTTCCGGTGAGCACCTTGCTGACGAACCGCTTGTCCCACAGCGAGGACTTGGCCAGGAAGCGCGGGGTGCGGCGGGTCTTGTGCACGAACACCGCGTCGTAGACCGGGTCGAGGTGGGAGATGTGGTTCATCACCAGGATGACCGGGCCGCGCGCCGGCATCCGCTCGGTGCCCTTGTTGACTCGCTTGGCCAGCAGCGTGCACAACGGGTAAAAGAACGACGCCGCGAACCACACCCAGCCGCCGCTGCGTTCCCTTGGCAACCGTGCACCCTTCGCCACGAGCAACTCCTCTCCACCTGCCCCACCAGAACGGATGACCGCACGCGATCGTGCCGTGAGTCTTCCTGGCCGATCCTGGCCAGTCCAGCCAGGGGGTCACCCGGTATCCGACGGCTCAGCGCTGGAGCAGGTCCAGCTCAGCGCCGGAGTGGTCAGGACCACATAGCGGATTGGGCACGGTGACAGAACACCGCGAGGGCGAAATCGGGCACGATGGAACCGTGGGACATGGGGTGGATCTGGTGATCCCGGTGAAGATGCTGAACCGGGCCAAGAGCCGGCTGTTCGATGGCGGCGACCGAGTCGCGCACGAGGCCCTGGTGCTGGCGTTCCTGCGGGACACGACGGCGGCCGCGGCCGGCACGACCAACGTGCGCACGGTGCTCGTGGTCAGTTCCGATCCGACGATCGCGTCGGTGTTGACCGGGGACGGCATCGAGGTGCTGCCCGACGATCCCGCGATGGACCTCAACCAGGCGCTCACGCACGGCACGGACACGCTGCTGCGCCGCGATCCGATGGCGACGGTCGGCGCGCTCCAGGCCGATCTGCCCGCGCTGCGTCAGGAGGAACTGGCTGTCGCGCTGGAGGCGGCGCGTGGCGGGCGCGCGTTCGTCGCCGACCACCAGGGCACCGGCACCACGTTGCTGCTGGCCGCGCCGGGCCGACGACTGGAGCCGCGGTTCGGCGTCGGATCGGCGGCCGCGCATGCCGCGTCCGGCGCGCTGGCGATCGCCGAATCGTTGGAATCGCTGCGCTGCGACGTCGACACGGTCGAGGATCTCGTTGCCGCGCACGCCTTGGGCCTGGGCAAACACACCGCGAGCGCGTTGGGCGTGTCCTGTCCGACCGGTTACTGATCGTTCGGGCGAGTTCTCACTCTAAAGCGTGGTGTGGAGTTCACCCAGTGGCCGGATCACGATAGGGGCACAAACTGGTGGTTATCCGGGACAATGGCCTTCGTGAGCGGCGACAACGGAGATCAGCAGGTGGAAACGACCGAACAGACGCACGGTGATCCGGCGGTCGACGGGGTGCCCTCGGCGTTCTCGGCGGAGTCGCGCGGCATGCCATCGGCGCCGCCCGCGGTGACCCGGCCGGCGCACACGGTCGATCTTCCGGAGGATCGCTACGTCAACCGCGAGCTGTCCTGGCTGGACTTCAACGCACGCGTGCTCGCGCTCGCCGAGGACTCCTCGCAGCCGCTGCTGGAACGGGCGAAGTTCCTCGCGATCTTCGCCTCCAACCTGGACGAGTTCTACATGGTCCGGGTCGCCGGACTGAAACGCCGCGACGAGACCGGATTACTGGTCCGCAGCGCGGACGGCCTGACCCCGCGCGAACAACTCGCCTACATCCGCAAGCGCAACCAGGAGCTGGTCGAGCAACACTCGACAGCCATGCTCGATCACGTACTGCCCGAGTTGGCCAAGCACGGCGTCCGCATCGTCGGCTGGCGCGACCTCGACGATGCCGAGCGGCTGCGCCTGTCGAACTACTTCTCCGACCAGATCTTCCCGGTGCTCACGCCGCTCGCGGTCGACCCGGCGCACCCGTTCCCCTACATCTCGGGGCTCTCACTGAACCTCGCGGTGACCGTGCGCGACCCGGAGGACGGCACGCGGCGCTTCGCGCGGGTCAAGGTGCCGGACAACGTGCACCGGCTGATCCGGGTGGAGACCAACCGCAACGCCGCCGACGCGACCTTCCTGCTGCTGGAAGAACTCATCGCGACGCATCTCGGTGAATTGTTCGCCGGAATGGAAGTCAGTGAGTACCACGTTTTCCGGGTGACGCGGAACGCGGACTTCGAGGTCGAGGAGGACCGCGACGAGGACCTCCTCCAGGCGCTGGAACGGGAACTGGCGCAGCGCCGGTTCGGCCCGCCGGTGCGCCTTGAGGTCGGCGAGGACATCAGCGAGGACATGCTCAGCCTGCTGCTGCGCGAACTCGAGGTGGCGCAGGAGGACGTCGTCGTGGTGCGCGCGCCGCTGGACGCGTCGTGCCTGTGGCAGGTGTACGCGGTGGACCGCAAGGAACTGAAGGACCCGCCGTTCGTGCCGGCCACCCATCCCGCCTTCGGCGAGCGCGAGACGCCCAAGAGCGTGTTCGCCACGCTGCGCGAGGGCGACGTGCTGGTGCACCACCCGTACGACTCGTTCTCCACCAGCGTGCAGCGCTTCATCGAGCAGGCCGCGGCCGACCCGAAGGTGCTGGCCATCAAGCAGACCCTGTACCGCACCTCGGGTGACTCGCCGATCGTGGACGCGCTGATCGACGCGGCCGAGGCCGGCAAGCAGGTCGTGACCCTGGTGGAGATCAAGGCGCGGTTCGACGAACAGGCCAACATCAAGTGGGCGCGGGCGCTGGAGAAGGCGGGCGTGCACGTGGTGTACGGCCTCGTCGGTTTGAAGACGCACTGCAAGACCGCGCTCGTGGTGCGGCAGGAGGGTTCGACCATCCGCCGCTACTGCCACATCGGCACCGGCAACTACAACCCCAAGACCGCACGCCTCTACGAGGACGTCGGCCTGCTCACCGCGGAACCGATGGTCGGCGCCGACCTGACCGACCTGTTCAACGTGCTGACCGGCTACGCGCGGCAGAACGTCTACCGCAGCCTGCTGGTCTCACCGCGTGGAGTGCGGCGCGGCATCATCGAGCGGATCGAGCACGAGATCGCGCGTGCCGCCGCGGGCGAGCCGGCCGGCATCCGGATGAAGCTGAACTCCCTTGTCGACGAGCAGGTCATCGACGCGCTCTACCGCGCCTCGCAGGCCGGCGTCGACGTGCACATCGTGGTGCGCGGCATCTGCGCCATCAAACCGGGCCTGCCCGGCCTTTCCGAGCGGATCACGGTCCGCTCGATCCTCGGCCGGTTCCTGGAGCACTCGCGGATCTTCCACTTCGTCGGCGAGAACGAGTACTGGATCGGCAGCGCGGACATGATGCACCGCAACCTCGACCGCCGGGTCGAGGTGCTGGTCCGGGTCACCGATCCGAAGCTGGCCGCGCAGCTCGACGCGACCTTCAACTCCGCCCTCGACCCGGAGACGCGTTGCTGGGTACTGCACTCCGACGGGCAGTGGGTACCCTCCCCGGTGGACGGCGGCAGCCAGGTTCGTGACCACCAGACCGAGCTGATGCTGCAACACGCGAGCAGGGAATACAAAGAGTAAGAGCCGGATGACCACGGAAGAGGCGGCCCGCACGATCGTGCCCGCAGGCGGCACCGTGTTGTGGCGGAGCAGGCCCGACGGGCACGGCCGGGAAGCGCTGGAAGTGGCGCTGGTGCACCGGCCCCGCTACGACGACTGGTCGCTGCCCAAGGGCAAGGCCGAGCCCGGTGAGACGCTGCCGGCCTGCGCGGTCCGGGAAACCCGCGAGGAGACGGGTTTCCAGGCCGTGCTGGGCCGGCTGGTCGGCGAGGTGAGCTACCGGCTGGAGACCGGCCCGCGCGCGGGCTTGCGCAAGCGCATCAGCTACTACGCGGGCCGCGCGGTCGGCGGCGGGTTCCGGGCCAACGACGAGGTCGACGAGTTGCGTTGGCTGCGCCCGGAGCGAGCGGCCGCGCAGCTGAGCTACGAGGCCGACCGGGCCGTGCTGGACGCCTTCACCGAGCTGCCGGCGATGACCAGGACCGTGTTGCTGGTGCGGCATGCCAAGGCCGGCAGCCGCGCGAACTGGCCTGCGGACGACGATCTGCGCCCGCTCTCGCGCACCGGGCGGACCCAGGCCGACGCGCTGCGCGGGCTGCTGCCCTGCTTCGGCGCGGACCGGGTGTTCGCGGCCGACCGGGTCCGCTGCGTGCAGACCGTGCAGGGCCTCGCCGAGGATCTCGGTGTGCCCGTGGGCATCGAGCAGGCCCTCACCGAGGAGTCGTACCACGCGGACCCGGACAGCGCCGCACAGCGGCTGCTGGACATCGCGCGGGAGCCGGGCACACCGGCGATATGCAGTCAGGGTGGGGCGATTCCGGCGCTGATCGATGGCTTCGCCGACGACGCGGGACTGTTCCTGGACGAGATCCCGTGCAAGAAGGCCAGTGTGTGGGTGCTGTCCTTCGCCCTCGACGAAGACCGGCTGCTGGCCGCGGACTATCTGCCGACCGCACTCCCGGCGCCAGTACCGAGCTTGTAAGAAAACCCGTGGTCCAAGGCCAATTCAACGAATCGGCGTTGATTGACTGGCAATACCGAAACGGCATTACCGATCGGCCGCCAATCGCGACCAATGGCGCCTTGGCAAGCCGTTGCACATCCCCATAAATAAGTGACCCCCGCTCGCGGAATCCGCGAGCGGGGGGTCACGTCAGCCGGTCAGCCGAGGCGCGAAGTCACTTCTTGCGAGTGGTCTTCTTCGCGGCCGGGGTGGCCTTCTTCGCAGCCGGGGTGGCCTTCTTCGCGGCGGCCGGAGCAGCCTTTGCCGTGGTGGCAGGCTTCCTGGCGGTCGTCGCCTTGGGAGCGGCGGCGGCCTTGGTCGCGGTCGCGCGACGGGTGGTGGTGGCCGGTGCCTTGGCGGCAGCGGTGCGGGTGGCCGTGGCACGCGTGGTGGTGGTCGCGGCAGCCGCACGAGTGGTGGTGGTGCGGGTGGTGGCGGCGGCCTTGGTCGCGGCCACGCGCGGCAGCTTCTTGGTGCCGCTGATGACATCCTTGAAGCTGGTGCCGGCGCGGAAGGCGGGCACGTTGGTCTTCTTGACCTTCACGGTCTCACCGGTGCGCGGGTTGCGGGCGGTGCGAGCTGCGCGGGCACGCTTCTCGAAGACGCCGAAACCGGTGATGTTTACCTTCTCACCCTTGTTGACCGTCCGGACGATGACGTCGACGAGGCCGTCAACAGCGGCGCCGGCCGCCTTCTTGTCGCCGAGACGCTCGGACAGTGCTTCGATGAGCTGGGCCTTGTTCACTGTTAGTCCCTCCAGAGACCACACAGACACTTACGGCCTCACGAGGGCCGACTGCACGCAAAGATAAGCCCATTGCAACAGAAATGCCAATGCGCCACGCCCAATTTTTCGTTATATCGAGAAGATTGCCCTCCTCCGAGCGACGCTTTTCGGGATGATCGAGGCGCCCGAGGGGCCCTTTGGGAGGGTGTCGGATTCCCTGCGAGGCAGGGAATCCAACGCCGTGATCACCCGGTCGTGCTCGTCGCGACCGACGGTTTCCAAGCCGGCCTTGCCGATTCGAAGGCGTCGATGTCGGCGACGTTTCGCAAGGTCAGGCCGATGTCGTCGAGTCCTTCGAGCAGTCGCCAGGCCGTGTAGTCGTCGATCGAGAAGGGGCAGAGGAAGTCCTTGGCGGACACCGTCTTCGCCCTGAGGTCGACGGTGACCTCCGTGCCGGGCTCGTTCTCCAGCAGCTTCCACAACAACTCGATGTCGGACTGGTCACACTGGGCAGCCACCAGGCCCTGCTTGCCCGCGTTGCCGCGGAAGATGTCGGCGAACCGGGCGGATATGACCACCCGGAAGCCGTAGTTCATCAGCGCCCAGACCGCGTGCTCGCGGGACGAGCCGGTGCCGAAGTCCGGCCCCGCCACCAGGACCGAGCCTGACTTGAACGGCTCAACATTGAGGATGAAGTGCTCGTCAGCGCGCCACGCGGAGAACAGCCCGTCCTCGAACCCGGTGCGTTTGACCCTTTTCAGGTACACCGCCGGGATGATCTGGTCGGTGTCCACGTTGGACCGGCGCAGCGGAACCCCGATGCCGGTGTGCGTGGTGAACGGATCCATGTCCAACTCCTCACTCAAGCGGGTATCAGGGGTTTCTCAGCCGACCAACAGGTCGTCCGGGGAGGAGAGCCGGCCGCGAACCGCGGTCGCGGCGGCCACCAGCGGCGAAACCAGGTGGGTCCGGCCGCCTTTGCCCTGCCGGCCCTCGAAGTTGCGGTTGGAGGTGGACGCGCTGCGCTCGCCCGGCGCCAACTGGTCCGGATTCATGCCGAGACACATCGAGCAGCCCGCCTGCCGCCAGTCGGCCCCGGCGGCCCGGAAGACCTCGTGCAGGCCCTCGGATTCGGCCTGCGCCCGCACCCGCATCGACCCGGGCACAACCAACATCCGCACGCCCTGCGCGACCTTGCGACCGCGCAGCACCTCGGCGGCCGCCCGCAGGTCCTCGATCCGCCCGTTGGTGCAGGACCCGAGGAACACCGTGTCCACCGCGATCTCCCGCAGCGGGGTGCCCGGCGCCAGGCCCATGTAGGCCAACGCCTTCTCCGCGGAGGCCCGCGCGGTCTCGTCGGCGATCAGTTCCGGATCCGGTACCCGCCCGGACAAGGGCAGGCCCTGGCCCGGGTTGGTGCCCCAGGTTACGTAGGGAGTCAACGTATCCGCGTCGATGTCGACCTCGACGTCGAACACGGCGTCGGAGTCGGTCCGCAGCGAGGTCCAGGAAGCGACGGCGGCATCCCACTCCGCGCCCTCCGGAGCATGCTTGCGCCCCTTCAGATACGCGAACGTGGTCTCGTCCGGCGCGATCAGACCCGCACGGGCCCCGGCCTCGATCGACATGTTGCAGACGGTCATCCGGGCTTCCATGGAGAGCGCTTCGATTGCCGGCCCCCGGTACTCGAGCACGTAGCCCTGCCCGCCGCCGGTGCCGATCTTCGCGATGACCGCCAGGATGACGTCCTTCGCGGTGACACCCGGCCGCAACGAACCCGACACATTGATCGCCATGGTCTTGAACGGCCGCAACGGCAGCGTCTGGGTGGCCAGCACATGCTCCACCTCGGACGTGCCGATACCGAAGGCCATCGCGCCGAACGCGCCGTGCGTCGAGGTGTGGCTGTCGCCGCAGACGATCGTCATACCCGGCTGCGTCAGGCCGAGTTGCGGCCCGATCACGTGCACGATGCCCTGTTCCGCGTCGCCCATCGAGTACAGCTCGATGCCGAACTCGGCACAGTTGCGCCGCAGCGTCTCGACCTGAGTCCGGGAAACGGGATCAGCAATCGGTAGTTCGATATCCACCGTGGGTACATTGTGATCTTCGGTCGCGATCGTCAGATCTGGTCGTCGCACCGGACGGTCGGCCAGCCGCAAACCGTCAAAGGCTTGTGGCGAAGTCACCTCGTGGATCAGATGCAGATCGATATAGAGCAAATCGGGCTCCGCCCCACTGCCGCGGCGCACGACGTGCTCGTTCCATACCTTCTCGGCGAGCGTGTAACCCATCGCTCCCCTCTCCTATCCAAGATTTCTTCGGAGATCGGTAGGCCGCCGCCATGAGCAGGCAAAGTGGGAAACCGACTCCCAAGGACTGGACTTCCCGCAATCTGGGAAGTTAATATCGAGCTGTGGGACAGCATAGCGGGATCGGAGTTCTGGACAAGGCGGTGGCGGTGCTCCATGCCATCGCCAAGGAGCCGTGCGGCCTTGCCGAGTTGTGCAACCGGACCGGTCTGCCGAGAGCGACCGCGCACCGGCTGGCTGTCGGCCTCGAAGTACACCGGCTCCTGCGCCGCGGCTCGGACGGCCGCTGGCGTCCCGGCCCCGCCCTGGCCGAACTCGCGGGCGGCGCGACCGACCCCCTGCTCGACGCCGCGGCCGTCGTCCTGCCCAAACTCCGCGACATCACCGGCGAGAGCGTGCAGCTCTACCGGCGCGACGGCATGCAACGCGTCTGCGTACTGGCCGCCGAACCGCCCAGCGGCCTGCGCGACACGGTTCCGGTGGGCAGCAGGCTCCCCATGACCGCGGGCTCCGGCGCCAAGGTCCTCGCGGCCTGGGCCGACCCCGCGACCCAGCGCAGCGTCCTCGCCGACGCCGTGTTCGGCGAACGCACCCTGCTGGAGGTCCGCCGCCGCGGCTGGGCCCAGAGCGTCGCCGAACGCGAACCCGGCGTCGCCAGCGTCTCGGCCCCCGTCCGCGACGGCGCCGGACAGGTGGTGGCCGCCGTTTCCGTCTCCGGACCGGTCGATCGGATGGGCCGCCGGCCCGGCGTCCGATGGGCAGCCGACCTGCTGGCCGCGGCGGAAGCCCTGCAAGCCCGACTGTAAGGCCCTTCCACATAGCGAAAACATGCAACAATCGGACGAAAGGGTCTCCACACTTCAGTAGCGGACTGGAGCGCGCACCATGGGCTTACGGATCCACTTCTCAACCGATGACATCGCGAAAACCACAGTGGCCGACCAACCGGACCCGCTGTGGGAGGTTCTGCTCAGCCTCCACGTGATGCAGACCCACGACGGCGCCGTCGTCTTCGACCGCTGGCGCCAGCAGGTCCGCACCTGCCGCCATCTCCCCCGCCTCACGGCACTCGCCCCGCCGCGCGGCTACTCACCCGACTTCCTCACCCCCGACGAGGGCCGATCCGGCCTCGACGCCGGCATCGAAGCCATGCTGCACACCACAAGAAGCCGCCTGACCACGGAGCTGGCCAAGCTCAGCACCAAGCGCCGCCTCGCCGACTGGGGCACGGACCTGGCCGGCGGCAAGGCCAAGCCCCTCGACGAACTGGCCGCCTCGCTGCGCGGCTACCACCGGGAAGCGATCGGTCCACACTGGTCCACCATCAAAGCCGCGGTGGCCACCGACCGAGCCAGCCGCCTGCACGCCATGCACACCGGCGGCAACCAGCGCCTGTTGGCCACTCTGCACCCCAAGATCCGCTGGCTGGCCCCCATCCTCGAACTCCACGGCCGCCACGTCGCGGGCGACCTCTACCTCAACGGACGGGGCCTGCGCATCATCCCGTCCTACTTCGCCTGGCGTGCCCCCACGGTGCTGGAGGACAAGGCCCTGCCCCCCGTCCTCGTCTACCCCATCGACCGCCAGCTGGCCCTGACCGGCGGCACCATCCAGCCGGACAACTCGGCCCTGGTAGCCCTCCTCGGCGCGACAAGGGCGGAAGTACTGATCGCCGCCGACGGCTGCACCACAACGGATCTGGGGGCGCGGGTAGGAATCTCCGCCGCCAGCGCCAGCTACCACGCCACAATCCTCAGAAACGCCGGCCTACTCGCCACCAAGCGAATCGGCTCGTCGGTCCAGCACACCAGGTCCACCCTGGGCGAAGCGCTACTAAGCCAAGCCGATCCGCGCCCCTAAAGCCACCGGGGGTCCAGGGGGCGGCAGCCCCCTGGTGCGGGGGCCTATGGGGGCCATGCCCCCATATAGACACAACGAAAGATCCCTGCCTGCGCTTTCCAGCAGGCAGGGATCTTTCGGATCTGTAGCCCCGACGGGATTTGAACCCGCGCTACCGCCTTGAGAGGGCGGCGTCCTAGGCCGCTAGACGACGGGGCCCTAGAACAACACAGCGTGTGTGTTCGCTGGGGTACTAGGACTCGAACCTAGAATAACTGGACCAGAACCAGTCGTGTTGCCAATTACACCATACCCCAACAGGATCTTGGTGATCGCCGGACAACCGTCGTCGCCGTTGACCTCCTGCTGAAGACGAATAGTAGACCAAGGTTGACGCGGGCCGGAAATCGGCCCCTGCTCGGTCGAGGGAGGCAATCAGCCGACGACGAGATCCAGTTCGCAGACGAGCAGCTCAGGCAGCTCGGCGAGGCTGGAGATCACCGAGACACCGTGCGGCAGTTCACCTTCGACGGGCTCGGTTCGGTTGAGCCAGACGCCGCGGAGTCCGGCGTCGCGGGCGCCGATGGCGTCGAGGTCGAGCCGGTCGCCGATGTGCGCGACCTCACCGGGCCGGCAGCCGAGCTGGGTGCAGGCCGTGTGGAAGATCACCGCGTCCGGCTTGGCCGCGCCCAGTTCGCCCGCGATGACGATCCCGTCGACGAACTCCGCGAGCCCCAGATTGGCCAGCTTGTTGCGCTGGTAGGACCCCGAGGCATTGGTGACGACACCGATCTTGACCCCGGCCCCGCGCAGCCATTCCAGGCAGGGCAGCGTGTCGTCGAACAGGTCCCACCCGGCCCGCATGGCCTTGACCCGGATGTCCTCGCGACGCATGGCCTCCGCGTCGTCGATGTGTTCGCCGAGGCAGGCGAAGAACTCCTTGGTGCGCTGCCAGCGCATGGTGTCGGAGTCGACTTCGCCCGCGACGACGCGGGCGACTTGTTCATCGGTGAGCTGTGCCCAGAGTGACCAAGCGTCGTCGTGGCCGAGCAGAAGGCGCAGTGCCGAGCGCGAGGATTCCGTGTGCGCGACGAGCGTGTCATCGACGTCGAGGCTGACCGCTCGAACACCGCGAGTCACCGCCCGCGGGCTCCGCCGATCATCGACTGACAGGGAATTCGCGGGAGGAAAGGCCACCTGGAGAGGCTAGGCGTGAATCAGTTGGCCGCGATTCGTCCATCATGGTGAACTTCCGAGGCGCTGACACGGTCAAGAGCGTCCACCCTGCAACCATTCGGCCCTTCGCACTCCGTAGTTGCTCCGCGCGCAACTTGATATACGCGCCGTCATCGTTTAGGGCTCAACGCCCGCCTCGGCCCTCCGATAGCCGGCTACTTACCGCTACCAACCCCGCCCTTGACCAGGGCGAGGAACGGGTGCATCCTCGACTTATTCAACTGGTGTTGAAAAAAGGAGGGGACGATGCGCACCGAACCTGAGGACAGGACGACCTGCGCCATCGCGGGCGGCGGACCGGCCGGCATGTTCCTCGGCCTGCTGCTCGCCCGCGCCGGGATCGACGTGACCGTGTTGGAGAAGCACGCGGACTTCCTGCGTGACTTCCGTGGCGACACCGTGCACGCGTCGACCCTGCGGCTGTTGGACGAACTGGGGTTGGGGGAAGCGTTCGAGGCGTTGCCGCACAGCACGCTGCACCGGATGGAATTCGAGATTCCCGGCGCCGGCATCATCGTGATCGGCGACTTCGGCAAGCTGCCCGGCCGCTACCAGCACATCGCCATGGTGCCGCAGTGGGACCTGCTCGACCTGCTCTCCGACGCCGCGAAGCGCGAACCGAGCTTCCACCTGCGGATGAACACCGAGGTCACCGGGCCGATCATCGACAACGGCAAGGTCGTCGGGGTGACCTACCAGACCTCGGAGGGCACGACCGGCCAACTGCGCGCCACGCTCACCGTCGCCGCGGACGGCCGGGGGTCGGCCCTGCGGGCCTCGGTCGGCCTGCGGCCGCGCGAATTCCCGTCGCCGGTGGACGTGTGGTGGTTCCGGATGAGCAAACACCCGGGCGACGAACCGAGCGGTTTGCGCGCCCGGATCACCGATTCCGAAATGGGCCTGACCATCGATCGCGGCGACAACTATCAGATCGCCTACCTGAACCGGAAGAACTACGACCCAGTCCTGCGCGCCGAGGGAATCGACAGGTTCCGCGCCCGCATCGCCGGCCTGTTTCCGACGCTCGCCGACCGAACAGACGAAATCCGCACGATGGACGACGTGAAGCATCTCGACGTCCGGATCGACCGGCTCCGACGCTGGCATGTGGACGGTCTACTGTGTATCGGCGACGCCGCGCACGCCATGTCGCCGATCGGCGGGGTCGGCATCAACCTCGCCGTCCAGGACGCCGTCGGCGCGGCGACGCTGCTCGCGAAACCGTTGCTGAGCAACAGGATCACCGATGCCGATCTGGCCAAGGTGCACCGGCGGCGCTGGCTCGCGACCGCGATCGTCCAGGCCGTACAGCGCGGCCTGCAACGCGTCGCGCTCGGCCCGATGGTGAGCGGGAAGCGCACCGGTTTCCCCAAGGCCGTGGTGATGTTCCGGCGCATCCCCTGGCTGCGTTATGTGCCCGGCTATGTGGTGGCCATCGGCCCGCGCCCGGAACACGCGCCGCCCTTCGCCCGCCGGAAGCCGGCCGCCCTGACCCGCGACTGAACCACAACCCCACCCCGAGAAACCACCACGCCCACCCCGAAACCGCCGCGGCCCCACACAGGAAACCGCGGCGGCCCCACATAGGCTTGGGCCGCGGCCCCACATAGGCTTGGCGGAACCCCCCATTTTGAATCTACCAGTGTGGTGGATCTTGGCGGGGAAATCGGGGCGGGCGCTGTGGACAACTACCAGCGCTGTGCACAACCAGCGCTGTGGACAACCGGTCAGCGGGTGGCGACCGGGTTAGTGAGGGTGCCGATGCCCTCGATGTGCACGGACACCGACTGGCCGTCGGTCATCGGGCCGACGCCGGCCGGGGTGCCGGTGAGGATGACGTCGCCGGGCAGCAGGGTCATCACGTGCGAGATCCACTCGACGACCTGGCCGATGTCGTGCAGCAGCAGCGAAGTCCGCGAGTCCTGCTTGACCACGCCGTCCAGCTCGGTGCGGATGGCCAGGTCGCTCGGGTCGAGGACGGTCTCGATCCACGGCCCGAGTGGACAGAACGTGTCGTGACCCTTGCCGCGCGTCCACTGGCCGTCGTGCTGCTGCTGGTCGCGCGCTGTCACGTCGTTGGCGACGGTGTAGCCGAGCAGCACGCTCGCCGCCTTCTCGGCCGGCACGTCGCGGCACGGGGTGCCGATGACGGCGGCGAGTTCGCCCTCGTAGTCGACCCGGCTGGAGTCCTTGGGCAGCTTGATCGCCGCGTTGGGGCCGATGACCGAGGTAGACGGCTTCATGAAGATGACCGGGTCGGCCGGTGCCTCGCCGCCCATCTCCCTGGCGTGATCGGCGTAGTTCTTGCCGATGCACACCACCTTGCTCGGCAGGATCGGCGCGAGCAGTCGCGCGTCCGCGAGCGGCCATCGCCTGCCGCTGAAGCTCGGCTGGCCGAAGGGGTGTTCGGCGATCTCCGCCGCCGTGTAGTTGTCCGGGTCGTCGCCTTCGATCGCGACAAAGGCAACACCGTCTGGGTGAGCAATCCGACCTATACGCACATCAGCACTCTAGAACCGCGCGCTCAGCCGCGCCGACGCAGCCTGTCACGCAGCCAGCCGAGCGCGACGTCGCCCTGCAACCGCTGGAACATGCGCAGCCGGGGCAGGTTGGGCGGGGCCGGTTGCAGCGAGTTGACCAGAAAGAAGCCGATCACGCCGGCGAGCAGCGCGTTGACCCGGTCCGGGTCGGCTCGCGCGGCGAAGGACTGCTGCCACACGGTCTCCGGATCGGGCCCCGCGGCCAGGCCGACGCTGGGCAGGAAGAACAACAGATCCGCCCAGTCGACGCCGACCGACGCGTGCGGCCAGTCCACGAACACGATGCCATCGGCGGTGCGCAGCATGTTGTCCGCGCGCAGATCGCCGTGCAGCAACGTCTCGCCCCACGCGGCCTCGGCGGCGCCGGATTCGAGTCGGACGAGCAGGTCGAGATGGTCGGCCGCCCAGTCCGGCAACCGCGCCGCACCGACCGGGTTTTCCGCGAACGAGCGCCAGTTCGTGAACAACTCCGGGTGCGCGACCTCGATCGGCTCGGCCGCGATCGGGCTGGGCGTCAGGCCCTGCGCCAGCACGCCGAGCGCGTCGACGACCTCGGCCAGTTCCTCGGTCTGCCACGGCACGTCCGGCGAGCGGCCCTCGATGTCCTCGATCACCAGCGCGACCCAGTCGCCGTCGTCGTAACTGTCCAGCAGCGCGGGCACCGGCAGACCGGCCGGCAACGCGCCCAGGATCTCGATCTCGCGGCGATGCATCAGTGGCGAGTCCGGATTGCGTTGCCTGCCAACGGCTTTCACAAACACCCTGCGGCCGTCGGCCAGACGCAGCCGGGCGGCCAGGCCCGGGGAGAAACCGCCGGGCTGGCTCGCCTCGGCCACGACTTCGGCGCCGAGTCGCGCGGTGAGCGCGTCGCGGACCCGGTGCGGGACCTCCGCCCAGCCGATCCGCGTACCGCCGACGCCGATGTCCGTGACCATGGCCGAATCCTCCGCCTCGGCGCAGGATTCGGCCACTCATTTCAGGAGGACACGGACGCGGCCACCGAGGGGCGGCGCATCGCCTTGTAGGCCAGGCCATCGCACATGGCCAGCCAGCTGGCCTCGACGATGTTGCCGTGCACGCCGACCGTGGTCCATTCGGCTTCGCCGTCGGTGGACTCGATGAGCACTCGGGTGACCGCGTCGGTGCCGTGCGAGTTGGTCAGGATGCGGACCTTGTAGTCGGCCAGGCTGACCGTGTCCGTCCACGGCAGGTGCGGGCGCAGGGCCTGGCGCAGCGCGGCGTCCAGCGCGTGCACCGGCCCGTTCCCCTCCGCGGTCGCGATGACCCGCTCGCCGTCCACGATCACCTTGACGGTCGCCTCGGACATGACAACGCCGTCCGCGCGGTGATCGAGAATGACCCGGTAGGACTCCAGCGTGAACGGTGCTTCCACGGCCGACTCGTCGAGTTCGGCGCGCAGCAACAACTCCAGCGACGCGTCCGCGGCCTCGAACGACCAGCCGGTGGACTCCAGTTCCTTCACCCGCCGCACCACCGTGGTGAGCACTTCAGGGCGGCCGGCGAGGTCGATCCCGAACTCACGTCCCTTGAGTTCGAGGCTCGCCCTGCCGGCCATCTCGGTGACCAGTACCCGCATGTCATTGCCGACGACGGCCGGATCGATGTGGTTGTACAACACCGGATCGACCTTGATCGCGCTCGCGTGCAGACCCGCCTTGTGGGCGAAGGCCGACTGCCCGACATACGCCTGGTGGGCGTTCGGGGCGATGTTCGCGATTTCGGCGATGGCATGGGAGACGCGGGACAACTCGGCAAGCTTTTCGGTGGGTAGCACCGGCATGCCGAGCTTGGTCACGAGGTTCGCGGTGACCGCGAACAGGTCGGCGTTGCCGGCCCGTTCGCCGTAGCCGTTCGCGGTGCACTGGACGTGCGTCGCGCCCGCCTGCACGGCCGCGATGGAGTTCGCGACCGCGCAGGCGGTGTCGTCCTGGCAGTGGATGCCCACCCGGAAACCGGTGCGGGCGACGACCTCGGTCACGGTCTGGCCGAGGCTGCCGGGCAGTTGCCCGCCGTTGGTGTCGCAGAGCACCACCACGTCGGCCCCGCCGTCCACAGCGGACTGGAGCACGCGCAGCGCGCAGTCCGGGTCGTAGGCGTAGCCGTCGAAGAAGTGTTCCGCGTCCAGGAACACGCGCCTGCCGTTGTCGACGAGATAGCGCACGGTGTCGCGGACCATCGCGCACGCCTCGTCGACGTCGGTGCGCAGCGCACGTTCGATGTGCCGCCGGTCGGACTTGGCGACCAGCGTTACCACCGGTGCCTGCGCGTCGAGCAGCGCTTTGACCTGCTTGTCCTCGCGTACGTCGAGGCCGGCGCGACGGGTCGAGCCGAACGCGACGAGCGCGGCGTGCGCGAGTTCGAGTTCACCGGCGGCGGCGCGGGCGAAGAACTCGGTGTCGGTGGGCAGTGCGCCCGGCCAGCCGCCCTCGATGAATCCGACACCGACCGAGTCCAGCAACCGCGCGACGGCGAGTTTGTCCGTCGCCGAGTAGCTGATGCCGGCTCGTTGCGCCCCGTCCCGCAGCGTCGTGTCGAACAGATGGAAATCGTCGCCGAGCGGGGTGCCAGCCGGGCTGGTGCGGGTCACTGGAGTCTCCTGTCAAGGACTTTTGTCGACCGGAAGGTGTTTCTGGACAAAGGGGTTCTGGGCAAACAAAAAACCTCCCGCATGGGCGCGAGAGGTTTGCGTGCCGGAGGCTGGAAGGAAAGCTAGCCGGCACGCTCGCAAATAATGACCACCTGGTGAGCCATGCTTGGGATAGTCGCACACCTGTCCCGGGGCGTCCACTCCCCGGGTGCAACCTCCCGCATGTCGAGACACGACGATGGGCCGGCCCGAATCCCGGACCGGCCCATCGTGACAGGAACTCCTACAGTCCCGCGCGGGACTGGTTGGACGAGACCAGGGCGGCGAGCCGGTCGCCGATGGCCTCGGTCGCACCCGGCGACGCGTGGTCGCGGGTGGCCAGGTCGAACGCGACGGACGCCTCGATGCGCCGGGCCGACTCGTGGATGCCGAGGTGGTCGAGCATGAGCGCAACGGACAGGACGGCCGCGGTCGGGTCGGCGACGCCGCGGCCGGAGATGTCCGGGGCGCTGCCGTGCACCGGCTCGAACATGCTCGGGTTGCGCCGCGTCACGTCCAGGTTGCCGCTGGCCGCGAGGCCGATGCCACCGGTGATGGCGGCCGCGAGGTCGGTGAGAATGTCGCCGAAGAGGTTGTCGGTGACGACCACGTCGAACCGGGCCGGGTCGGTGACCATGTGGATGGTCGCCGCGTCCACGTGCTGGTAGTTCACGGTGACGTCGGGGTGTTGCAGCGAAACCTCTTCGACGATCCGCGACCACAGGCCGCCCGCGAAGGTGAGCACGTTGGTCTTGTGCACCAGGGTCAGGTGCTTGCGCGGCCGGGACGAGGCGCGCTGGAACGCGTCGCGCACCACCCGCTCGATGCCGTACGCGGTGTTGACGCTGACCTCGGTGGCGATCTCGTGCGGGGTGTCCTTGCGCAGCAGGCCGCCGGTGCCCGCGTACGGACCTTCGGTGCCCTCCCGCACGATCACCATGTCGATCTCGGGCTGGTCGGCGAGCGGACCGTGCACACCCGGGTAGAGGCGGGCCGGCCGAAGGTTCACGTGGTGGTCGAGTTCGAAGCGCAACCGCAGCAGCAGACCGCGCTCCAGGATTCCGCTCGGCACCGAGGGATCGCCGACCGCGCCGAGCAGGATCGCGTCGTGCTGACGCAGCTCGCCCAGCACCGACTCGGGAAGCAGTTCGCCGGTCGAATGCCACCGGGCGGCGCCAAGGTCGTAGTTGGTCGTCTCCGCGTTCGGCACGACCTCCTTGAGCACCTTGAGTGCTTCGTTCACCACCTCGGGCCCGATCCCATCACCTGGGATCACCGCGAGCCGCATGTACACCTCCGCAGTAAGGGTCCCGCTGTGGGACTCTTGACTTTGGCAGGCTACCGGCCGAAGAGCGCTCCTCCCACCGCAGGCACCAATTCTGCGTAACAACTCCCGTACTGCGGGACACTCGATCGGGGCAACCGTCACCCGATCGGCGTAAGCATGTCGACCCTGGCGGGCCGGAGATCATCTCCGACCCGCCCGAAGACGATCAGCTGCCGGTGATCGTCAGCGAGGCCGGATTCCCAGCAGGTGAACTGAACGTCACGCTGCTGCCGATGCTGCTGGCACTGGTATAGCGCGGATCCACGGTGTCCACCACCAGAGCGAGATGGTGCCCGGAAGGCACGATCCACGAGATCGGCTGCAACGCGATGTCCACGCCGCGCGGCTGACCGGGGGTCGCGTTCAACAGTGAATAAGGCGTTGATGTGATCAGCGACCCGGTGCCGAGCGCGTCCACGTCATAGAGGTAGGCGAACAGCGAGGTGTTCGCCGCACTTGGCGTGACCGTGGTGTGCAGTACCGGTGCGCCGGTCACCGCGAGCCCGTCCGGATAGCTCGGACCGGACCAGACCGCGCCGAGACCGCGCGCGACGAGCGGGATCGACACGCCGACCGGAAGGTTCGCGTACTCCTGCAGGGCACCGGTGAGGAACGGGACGCCGCTGTCCGCGATGGTGTCCACGCCCGCCGCGATGCCCGACTGCCAGCCGGTGGCGGCCGAACCTGCCAGCGAACCGGTCGGCTCGATGCCGCTCGGCCCGGTCAGGTAGTAGGTGTGGCCGGCCGCGGTCACCGCGTTCCAGTTCGGGTAGCCCGCCCAGCTGCCGCCGTTGGCCGGCTTGAGCTGGATCGGGTTGTCGGTGTTCACACCGTTGTCGATGCCGCGCAGGTAGTGGTCGAACCAGGCGGCGACCGAGTCCCACACGTCATTGGGCAGCCCGATCGCGCCGGGACCGGACGCGGTGCCGTGGTCGCCGGGTTCGAGCAACAGGCGCTTGGCGCCGGTGAGCTGGTTGTAGAAGCTGACCAGTTGCGACGGCGGGAAGAGCGAGTCCTCCCAGTCGTTGGCGATCAGCACCGCCGCGCCGTTGGCGTTGATCGCCGGCATCTCGTTGATCGCGGAGCGGCTCGCGGCCAGCGGCAGGATGTCCTTGATGTCACCGGCCGCGTAGTCCTTCTCGATCTGTTGGAGATCCGGGCCGGGACGGCCGGTGAGGTTGGCGGCGGCGATGAGCGCGTCCGCGCCGAGACTGCTGATGGTCTGGTTCGGGTAGAGCGACGTGGACAGGTCGCTCCACGCGTCCATCGCCGCGACGGCCTTGATCCTGGGGTCCATGCCGGCGGCGAGCAGGGCCTGGCCCGCACCGTAGGAGATGCCGGCGACGCCGATCTTGCCCGGATCGGCCGGGGTGTTGGCCAGCGCCCAGTCGATCACCTTGCTCACGTCGGCCATGGTCTGCGCGCCGGCCACGTCGATCTCGCCGCCCGAGTCGTAGAAGCCACGGCTGGTGTAGCTGATCACCTCGTAGCCGTCCTGGTAGGCGAGCTTCGCGCCCTCGCCCACGTACTCCAGGTCCGGCGCGCCCCAACTGCTCGGCATGACCAGGAGCGGGAACGGCCCGGGGCCGGTCGGCGTGATCACGAAGCCGCGCAGCGGCGTGCCGCCGTCGCCGGGGATCGTCTGATAACTCGTCGTGAAACCGCCGGAATCAGCCTGAGCCGGGATTGTTGTCGCGACGACAATCCCGAGTATCGCAAGAACGCAACTGAGCAGAACACCGACTCGCCTACGCACACGACCCTCCCCGACGAAACCTACTTCCGAGTAGTACAAAACTTACTGGACGGTAGCGTGCGCGGGGTCACAGCACAACGAAATCGAAAAACCCGCGTTTCAGAATCGAACCAGCCCGGAAACGCGAACTGGCCGGCCCTCCGCGGAGGGCCGGCCAGCGTCGGAACCGAAAGGATCAGCCGAAGGAGATGGCGCGGATCAGCTTGGCGCCGACCGTGCCGCCGATCGACTCCAGCACCTCGGCGTCCACCGCGCGGTCCACGCGCATCAGCATGAGCGCGTTCGCGCCGCGGCTGGTCTGGCTCAGCTGCGCGGCCTCGATGTTCACGCCGGCCTCGCCGAGCAGCGTGCCGACGGTGCCCATCACGCCCGGCCGGTCCGGGTACTCCAGCAGCAGGGCGTCGCCCTCGGCGCGCAGGTCGAAGCCCCGGCCGTTGATCTCGACCACCTTCTCCACGCCGTCCAGGCCGGTCAGCGTGCCGGACACACTCAGCGAGCCGCCGTCGGGCAGAGCGGCCTTGACCGTGACCAGACTGCGGTGGTTCGCGCTCTCCGACTCCTTGGTCAGCTCGACGGTGACGCCGAGTTCCTCGGCCAGCGCTGGTGCGTTGACGAAGGTGACCTGCTGGTCGACGATGCCGCCGAACACGCCGCGCAGCGCGGCCAGCGGCAGCACCGTGACGTCCTCATTGGACAGTTCGCCGCGCACGGTGACGGTGATCGAGGCGGGCGCCTTGCTGGCCAGCGCGGCGAGCACCGCGCCGAGCTTCTGGGTCAGCGGCAGGTAGGGCTTGACCTCCTCGCCGACCACGCCGCCGGTCTGCACGTTCACCGCGTCCGGCACGAAGTCGCCGGCCAGCGCGAGCAGTACCGAGCGCGCGACGTCGGTGCCGGCGCGGTCCTGCGCCTCGGTGGTCGACGCGCCGAGGTGCGGGGTGACGACCACGTTGGCCAGCTCGAACAGCGGACTGGAGGTGGTCGGCTCGGTCGCGAACACGTCGATGCCGGCACCGCCGACCCGACCCTCGCGCACCGCGTCGGCCAGCGCCTGCTCGTCGATCAGGCCACCGCGCGCGTCGTTGACGATGATCACGCCCGGCTTGACCTTGGCCAGCTGGTCGGCGCCGATCAGGCCCTTGGTCTCGGGCGTCTTGGGCAGGTGGATGGAGATGGTGTCGGCCCTGGCCAGCAGTTCGTCCAGGGTGACAAGCTCGATGCCCAGCTGCGCGGCGCGCGCGGGCGCGACGTACGGGTCGTAGGCGATGAGGTCCATGCCGAAGGCGGCGAGGCGCTGCGCGAGCAGCTGGCCGATCTTGCCGAGGCCGACGACACCGGCGGTCTTGCCGTTCAGCTCGACGCCGTTGAACGAGGAGCGCTTCCACTCGCCGCCGCGCAGGCTCGCGTCCGCGGCCGGGATGCGCCGGGCCACGGCGAGCAGCAGGGCGAGGGCGTGCTCGGCGGCGGAGACGATGTTGGAGGTGGGCGCGTTGACCACCATCACGCCGCGCGCGGTGGCCGCGGGTACCTCGACGTTGTCCAGGCCGACACCGGCGCGGGCGACCACCTTCAGGTGGTTGGCCGCGGCGAGCACCTCGGCGTCGACCTTGGTGGCCGAGCGCACGAGCAGCGCGTCGGCATCGGCGACCGCGGCGAGCAGCGCCGGCCGGTCGGTGCCGTCGACGTGCCGGATCTCGACGGAGTCGCCGAGGAGGTCGAGCACGGACGGGGCAAGCTTCTCGGCGAGCAGAACGACAGGGCGCGAACTGGTCACGGCGGCGACTCCGGGTTGCGGTTGCGATCCTCGCGGCGCACGGACAGTGCCCGCGTGTGCCGGCCACCACTTTGTGTCCGGATCGGACGCATTCTATCCCGCTCGTGTGAGCATCTTCGCAAGTGGTTCACATCATGGAAACGTGCCGATCACATCGCCGCCAGTGTGCGTCCGTCACGGCTTCGCCCGAAATCATTGCCACCCAAGGGTTTCACCGGTTTTCCGGGACTCACCAGGGTTCGTCGAATTCGCCGTCCTTGGCGCCCGCGATGAAGGCGTCCCACTCTCCGGGCGTGAACACGAGGACGGTGTCCGACGGACCCGTGAACTTGGAATTACGCATAGCGATGTAGGTGATGCCGTCGGTGTGCGGCACGAAAGCGACTTCGACGTATTCGCCGTCGGTGTCGCCAGGATCGCCGGCCCGCTGCCATTCGGCCTTGCCGAGGTCGAGCTGGCCGCGCACGTGCGCCTTGTCGTCGTAGATCGGCGCGCTCGCCGCTTCGTCGCTCATCGGAACAAACCCCCGGTGCGATGTGACTGGTGCATTGCACGATACGCACCCGTACATGCACGCTGCGCATCTGCTTCGGCGTGCCGAACGATGAAAACCTGGCAAAACGCTGGGAAAAACGCCGAAAAAACGCGAACGGGGCGACACCAGCACGGTGCCGCCCCGTTGACGCGTAACGCGATTACTGCACGAAGATGTCGACCGAGGGCCGCATTTCCGCGCACACCTTGAGCACGTCGTGAATGATGTGCCCCTGGAAGTTGTCGAACGGCTTGGTGTCGACCGGGTCCTCCGAGTCGATGGCCGGGTAGGCGACCTGGGTGAGCAGGTAGTCGAACCGCGGCGCCCACTTGCGCGAGCCCAGCCGTGCCGTGATGGAGCAGTTGTCCACCATGTACGCGACGCCGCGCGCGTGCATGTACGGGTTGAGCGAGTCGACGGCCTCGATGACCGACTCGTTGGCGATCTCCGAGTACGGGTGGCCCTTCTCGATGAAGGTGTCGATCTGCGCCATCATGATGCCGACGAACACGCCCGCGGTGAACGGGTCGAGCGGGATCTCCTTCTCGACGCGGTCCGCGCGCACCTTCTGGCCGACCAGCCACATGTTGGCCTGGTCGATCTTGCCCATCGGGAAGCGGGGAAAGCGGTCGTTGGCCAGGACCACGCCGCGCAGTTCGTTGCCGGAGCGGACCTCGTCGTAGATCTCGTGCACGAGTTCGGCGCCGACCGGGTAGGCAGCGGAGTACGCCTCGACGAAGATCTTGCGGCCCTCGGCGTCCAGGCGGTTGTAGACGCCGTCCATGCCATCCTTGGAGATGATCTTGGAGATCGGCCCGGTCACCGACTCGACCGAGTGCTGGAACGCCTTCTCGTCGTTCATGCCCAGGTCGCGGAAGCGCCGGTAGAGGCTCTCCACGATGCCGTGCACGCCGCCGAGCAGGATGGCACGCTCACCGGAGATGTCGGAGAGGTACTCCGAGCGCAGCGTGGTCTGGAAGGTGTAGGGCGCACCGATGCCCACCGACCAGCCCAGTGCCCGCTCGACCGCGCGGCCGGTGACGTTCTGGTGCACGGCGAAGCTGGCGTTGATGCCCGCGCCGTTGACCTCAGCGCCCTGCACGTACAGCGCGCGCACGGACGCGCCCATGCCCTTGGGGCACACCGCGATCACGTCGACGTTGTCCGGGAAGTGCTTGCCCTCGTTGTCGAGGATGCCGAGCAGGAAGCCGTGCGAGAAACACAGCGTGGTGCCGGGCCGCAGCGCCGCGAAGATCTCCTCGTAGAGGTGCGCCTGGGCGCCGTCGGAGATCAGCACCAGCACCATGTCGGAGGAGCCGATGACCTCGAACATCTCGCCGAGGGTGCCGTTCTCCTCGGTGAAGCCGGCCTCGATCGCCGCCGTCCGGGAGCCGGAGTCGGCCCGCAGGCCGATCTTCACCCGGACGACGTCGCCGAGGGAGTCGCGGAGATTCTGTGCCTGCGCCGAGGCCTGCGGCCCCCACCCGATCACGCCGATCTGGGATACGCCCTCGAAGGCGCGGGGCAGCCGGTCGAACAGGTGCCGCCCGCCGCGCACGATGGCTTCGGAACGGTCACCGACCTTGATGTACTCCTTGTCGAAGACCTCGGTCTCGAAGTCCAGTTCAGGCGTTGACGTAGACACGCTCGCTCCAGTTTTCCCGTTTGTTTGAAAGACTTCAGGCGGTTTCGGTGATGGGACGGTCCACCCAGGACATCAGGCCGCGCAGCTTCCTGCCGACCTGCTCGATCTGGTGCTGCTCGCCCTCCTGGCGGAGCTTGGTGAAGACCGGGCGACCGTTGTCGTCCTCCTCCACCCACTCACGGGCGAACCTACCGTCCTGGATCTCGTCGAGCACCTTGCGCATCTCCTGCTTGACCGTCGGCGAGATGATCCGCGGGCCGCGGGTGAGGTCGCCGTACTCGGCCGTGTCGCTGCAGGAATAGCGCTGGCGCGCGATGCCGCCCTCGTAGATGAGGTCGACGATGAGCTTGAGTTCGTGCAGCACCTCGAAGTAGGCGATCTCCGGCTGGTAGCCGGCCTCGACCAGGGTCTCGAACCCGGCCTGAATGAGCGCTGAGGTACCGCCGCAGAGGACCGCCTGCTCACCGAACAGGTCGGTCTCGGTCTCCTCGGTGAACGTGGTCTTGATGACCCCAGCGCGGGTGCCACCGATGGCCTTCGCGTAGGACAGGCCCAGCGCGAGCGCGTTGCCGGAGGCGTCCTGCTCGACCGCGACCAGGTCCGGCACGCCCTTGCCGTCCACGAACTGGCGGCGCACCAGGTGACCCGGCCCCTTCGGGGCGACCAGCACCACGTCGACGCCGTCCGGCGCGGTGATGTAGCCGTAGCGGATGTTGAAGCCGTGGCTGAAGAACAGCGCGTCGCCGGGCTTGAGGTTGGGCGCGATGTCGTTGGCGTACAGCTTGCGCTGCACGGTGTCCGGCGCCTGGATGGAGATCAGGTCGGCCTCGGCGACGGCCTCGGCCGGGGTGAGCACCCGCAGGCCGGCCTCTTCCGCCTTCTCCCGGGACTTGGAGCCCTCGGGCAGGCCGATGCGCACGTCGACGCCGGAGTCGCGCAGGCTCAGCGCGTGCGCGTGGCCCTGGCTGCCGTAACCGAGCACGGCGACCGTGCGGCCCTGGATGATGCCGAGGTCGGCGTCGTCATCGTAGAAAATCTCGGCGCTCATGTGCCTTCCATATTCCTTTCACGTACTTCGCGCTACCGGCAGTCCGGTCAGCGAACCGCGGTCGCGGTGATCGACCGGGGGCCGCGGCCGACCGCGACCACGCCGGACTGCACCATCTCACGCACCCCGAACGGTTCGAGTATGCGCAGCAGGGCGTCCAGCTTGTCCGCGGTCCCGGTTGCCTCGACGATCAGCGACTCGGGGGAAACGTCGACCACCTTGGCCCGGAACAGTTGTACGGTTTCCAGGACCTGGGTGCGCACCGTGGCGTCCGCGCGCACCTTCACCAGCAGCAGTTCGCGCTGGACCGCTGTGGACGGTTCCAGCTCGACGATCTTGATCACGTTGACCAGCTTGTTGAGCTGCTTCGTGACCTGTTCCAGGGGTTGTTCGTCCACCGAGACCACAATGGTCATCCTGGACACGTCCGGGTTCTCGGTCGGGCCGACCGCGAGGGACTCGATGTTGAAGCCGCGCCGGGAGAACAGCCCGGCGACCCTGGCCAGCACACCAGGGCGGTTCTCGGTCAGCACGCTCAGCGTGTGCTTACTCATGGCCGTGCAGCTCCTTTGTGATTCTCCGCCATCACACGTCGTCCTCGTCGAACAGTGGGCGGATGCCGCGAGCGGCCATGATCTCGTCGTTGCCCTTGCCCGCCGCGACCATCGGCCACACCTGCGCGTCCTTGCCGACCACGAAGTCGATGACGACCGGGCGGTCGTTGATCTCGCGCGCCTTGTTGATCACCGCGTCGACATCCTCTTTGGACTCGCAGCGCAGGCCGACGCAGCCCAGTGCCTCGGCGAGCAGCTTGAAGTCCGGGATGCGGTGTTTGTGCGTGCCCAGGTCGGTGTGCGAGTAGCGGCCGTCGTAGAACAGGTTCTGCCACTGCCGGACCATGCCCAGGTTGCCGTTGTTCATCACCGCGACCTTGATCGGCGCGCCCTCGATCGCACAGGTGGCCAGTTCCTGGTTGGTCATCTGGAAGCAGCCGTCGCCGTCGATCGCCCACACCTCGGTGTCCGGCATGCCGAACTTGGCGCCCATCGCGGCCGGCACCGCGAAACCCATGGTGCCGAGGCCGCCGGAGTTGATCCAGCTGCGCGGCCGCTCGTAGTGCACGAACTGCGCCGCCCACATCTGGTGCTGGCCGACGCCTGCCGCGTAGATCGCGTCCGGTCCGGCGATCGCGCCGATCCGCTCGATGACGAACTGCGGGGACAGCGTGCCGTCGGCAGGCCAGTCGTAGCCCAGCGGGAAGGTGGAGCGCCATTCGGTCAGCTGCTGCCACCAGGAGGTGAGGTCGGCGGTGCCGGTCTCGCGTTCGCTGGTGACCGAGGTGATCAGCTCGGTGAGGATCTCCTTGCAGTCGCCCACGATCGGCACGTCCGCGTGCCGGTTCTTGGAGATCTCGGCCGGGTCGATGTCCGCGTGCACGATCTTCGCGTCCGGCGCGAAGGAGGAAAGCTGTCCGGTGACCCGGTCGTCGAACCGGGCGCCCAGCGCGATCAGCAGGTCCGCGCGCTGCATCGCGGCGACGGCCGCGACCGCGCCGTGCATGCCGGGCATGCCCAGGTGCTGCGGGTGCGAGTCGGGGAACGCGCCGCGCGCCATCAGCGTGGTGACCACCGGAATGTTGGTCAGTTCGGCCAGTGCCAGCAGTTGCTCGGTCGCCTCGGCCTTGAGCACGCCACCGCCGACGTAGAGCACCGGGCGCCGCGCCGCGCAGATCAGCTTCGCGGCTTCGCGCACCTGCTTGCCGTGCGGGCGGGTGGTCGGCCGGTAGCCGGGCAGGTGGATCTCCGGCGGCCAGGAGAAGGACGTGGTGGCCTGCATCACGTCCTTCGGAATGTCCACCAGCACCGGACCGGGACGGCCGGTCGAGGCGAGGTGGAAAGCCTCCGCGATCGCGCTCGGGATCTCGGCCGGATCGGTGACCAGGAAGCTGTGCTTGGTGATCGGCATGGTGATGCCGCAGATGTCCGCTTCCTGGAACCCGTCGGTGCCGATCAGCGGCGTGGACACCTGGCCGGTGATGGCGACGACCGGGACCGAGTCCATGTAGGCGTCCGCGAGCGGCGTGACCAGGTTGGTCGCGCCAGGACCGGAGGTGGCGATGCAGACGCCGACCTTGCCGGTGGCCTGCGCGTAGCCGGTCGCCGCGTGGCCCGCGCCCTGCTCGTGCCGGACCAGAACGTGGCGCACCTTCGTGGAGTCGAGCAGCGCGTCGTACGCGGGCATGATCGCGCCGCCCGGAATGCCGAACGCGACCTCACAGCCTGCCGACTCGAGGGACCGTACGAGCGACTGCGCGCCGGTCACGCTGACCGGGGCGCCGACGGGCGGGGCCGGCTTGGGTCGCGGGTGGTGCGGCGGATGCGGTGCCCCGGGCGGCGGAGCGGGTCGCGGCGTTGCGGTGGTCATCGGTTCGCCTCGCGTTGGAGTTCACGGGTGGAGTGATCCGGGCAACAAAAAACCCTCGATGACCACGGCGGTCATTCGAGGGTGGCGCGTCGACAACGAGTACTTCAGGCGTCGACGCGCCTGGGAAGTACGAGAATGCTGGTTGTCGACACGCCGCAGACGGTAATCCGAACGACGCGTGCGCGTCAACCTGGCGGGATGATGCTCTCGCATGGTGGACCCTCGTTCGGGTGAAGGTGGGCCGGCTCACCAGGTGCGACGGCGGGAGTGCACCATCTGTCATGTGGTGGAAAGCATCCCGCGCAGGCTGGTGTTCCGGATCCCGGGCGTCGCGCTGGTCGGCGTGTTCTTCGCGTTCGCGTCCGGGTCGGTCGTCGCACTCGCCGGCCCGAAGTGGCTGCTGCTGTTGTACTTGATCCCGATCGGCATCGGCATCTGGGTCCTGCGCACGCGAACCGTCGTGGAGGCCGAGACGATCAGGGTCCGGCGCATGCTGACCACTCGACGGGTCGACTGGTCGGACCTGGCCGGCCTGCGGGTGCGTGAACGCAAGTGGGTCCGCGCCGTGCTCACCGACGGCGACGAGGTCGCTCTCCCGTGTGTGAAGCCGCGTCACCTCCCGGTGCTCGCCCTGCTCAGCGGCGGCCGCCTGCCCGACCCGACCGAGCCGCCGGCAGACTCGGGAAATGACGAGGCGCCGGCCCCGTCCGCGGAAATCGCGAGCGAGACCGGCGCCAACGCCTGACGATATTCAGTTAGCCCGTATACGAAACACTGAAGCCATTTCCGGCTGAGTTCGGCGCGCTCGGCGTCGAGTAGGTGTGCCCATTCTGGACAAGCAGGATCTCGTCGGCACTCTTCAGCGCGGGGCCGTGGCCATTCACGGTGAGGCCGCTGAAGCTGAAGGTCGAGAAATGCGCGATCTGCGCGATCGACCCGTTGACCTCGGGCGCCTCCTGGATGTACTCGACCGAATGACCCGGGCCGCGGTAGGTGTGGTTCGCGGAGTAGGACGCGCCGGTCGTGTCGTCCTTCAGGGTGATCTTCCAGGTCGTGCCGCTGACCTTGGCCACCGTGCCGGTGAAGGAGTCGCCCGGGTGCACGGCGATCTTGGTGATCACGGTCTCGGCGGCCGGCAGGATCTCCCACCAGGCGTCGTAGTGCGCGCTGCCCGAGTAGTAGTCGGCCTCGGTGCCGGTCTGGATCAGGTTCGAGTTGCCGTCACCGTCGATGCCGACCCAGGCCGAGGAGTACGTCGGGGTGCTGCTCGCGGAGACCGAGGGCACCTTCCAGTTGGCGGTCGCGGTGGTGTAGCCGCCCGCGGTCTCGGCGTAGCCGGACCAGTTGCTGGACTGCTGGGCGTTGATGCCGTGGCCGATCACGCGGTCGGGCCCGTTGCCATGTGCGGCCGGAGTCGCGCTCGCGGCCGGGGCCAACGCGAGCACGACACCGGCGGCAAGGCCGGCGATCGCGATAATGCGCAGGGATTTGATACCCATCGGGGTATCCTTTCTGTGTCCTATTCACAGCAGCCTTTTTGGCCGTTAACAGGATAATCGGATATGCACATTCGCCCATCAAGATAAATTGACATCCCAAAATAATAGTGTGAAATAAAAACCCACTAAGAAGTCGGACCTCCCTCTTGTGCCGCGGCCCCTTGCGTCCCAGCGGATGGCCGGCCGGCGGATCGACGCGGGCCGGCGGAGTAACGTGACCGGCACCGAGTCATGCTCGAGGCGCCCACCAGGTGCCCGCGTCCGGATGGATTTGTCAGGCCCGCATTCACGTTTGGAGGAGCCGTGCCGCCGCTCCGCTCCCGCACGACCACCCACGGCCGCAACGCGGCAGGCGCCCGCGCGCTGTGGCGCGCCACCGGTATGACCGACAGTGACTTCGGCAAACCGATCGTGGCGATCGCCAACTCCTACACCCAGTTCGTGCCGGGCCACGTGCACCTTCGCGACCTCGGCGAGCTCGTCGCCGACGCGATCGCCGAAGCGGGTGGTGTCGGGCGCGAGTTCCACACCATCGCCGTCGACGACGGCATCGCCATGGGCCACAGCGGCATGCTCTACTCGCTGCCCTCGCGCGAGATCATCGCCGACTCGGTCGAGTACATGGTCAACGCGCACCAGGCCGACGCGCTGGTGTGCATCTCCAACTGCGACAAGATCACGCCCGGCATGCTCAACGCGGCCATGCGGCTCAACATCCCGACCGTGTTCGTCTCCGGCGGTCCGATGGAGGCCGGCAAGGCGGTCATCGTCGACGGCGTCGCCCAGGCCCCGACCGACCTGATCACGGCCATCTCCGCGTCCGCGAGCAGCCTGGTCGACGACGACGGCCTGACCATCGTCGAGCGCAGCGCCTGTCCGACCTGTGGTTCCTGCTCCGGCATGTTCACCGCGAACTCGATGAACTGCCTCACCGAGGCGCTCGGCCTCGCCCTGCCCGGCAACGGCTCGACGCTGGCCACCCACGCGCTGCGCCGCGACCTGTTCGTGCGTGCCGGCAGGACCGTCGTCGAGCTGGCCAAGCGCTACTACGAGCAGGACGACGAGTCCGTGCTGCCCCGCTCGATCGCCACCCAGAAGGCGTTCGACAACGCGATGGCGCTGGACATGGCGATGGGCGGATCGACCAACACCGTGCTGCACATCCTCGCCGCGGCCATCGAGGGCGAGATCGACTTCCCGCTGGACACCATCGACGCGATCAGCCGTCGGGTGCCGTGCCTGTCCAAGGTCGCGCCGAACTCCGACTACCACATGGAGGACGTGCACCGGGCCGGCGGCATCCCCGCCATCCTCGGCGAACTCGACCGCGCCGGCCTGCTGCACCGCGACGTACACAGCGTGCACAGCCCGTCGCTGGAGCAGTGGCTGTCCGACTGGGACGTGCGCGGCGGCAAGGCCACCGACGAAGCCACCGCGCTCTACCACGCGGCCCCCGGCGGCGTGCGCACGACGAAGGCGTTCTCGACGGAGAACCGCTGGTCCAGCCTGGACACCGACGCCGAGGCCGGCTGCATCCGCGACCAGGCGCACGCCTACAGCCCCGAGGGCGGCCTGATGGTGTTGCGCGGCAACCTCGCCGAGGACGGCGCGGTCATCAAGGCCGCGGGCGTCGACGAGTCGATCTGGCAGTTCACCGGCCCCGCGCGGGTGCTGGAAAGCCAGGAGCAGGCCGTGTCCGCGATCCTGACCAAGCAGATCCAGCCCGGCGACGTGCTGGTCATCCGCTACGAAGGTCCGGCAGGCGGCCCCGGCATGCAGGAGATGCTGCACCCGACCGCGTTCCTCAAGGGCGCCGGCCTCGGCAAGGTGTGCGCGCTGATCACCGACGGCCGCTTCTCCGGGGGCTCGTCCGGCCTGTCCGTCGGCCACATCTCCCCCGAGGCAGCCGCGGGCGGCACCATCGGCCTGGTCCAGGAAGGCGACCGGATCCGCATCGACGTGCACGGCCGCAAGCTCGAACTGCTCGTCGACCCCGAGGTCCTCGCCGAGCGCCGCGCCAAGATGGACGCCAGCGAACGCCCCTGGCAACCCGTCGACCGCCAGCGCCCGGTCACCGCCGCGCTCCGCGCCTACGCCCGGATGGCCACCTCGGCCGACCGAGGCGCCGTCCGCAACGTCGACAAGTAACCCAGGTGATCGCCGCAGGGCCGAATCTCACCCGAGATCCGGCCCTGCGTTCGTCAATGCCAGCGTTGTCATTTTTGTATGTCGCCGAGCATACGAAAAATGTATGTTCGCGAGCATACAAAAGTGCGACGCCAGTCTCAGTGTGTGCGCAGGAAGAGCAGGACGGCGACGGACGCGGCGGCGGCGATGATCAGGAAGGTCCAGGCGTTCGCGACCGGGTGTCGGTACCACGGGGTCGGCCGGTCCAGCGAGACGCGGCCGGGGCCGGCGAACAGGAGGGCGAACGCGCCCGCGGCGAGGACGAACTGGAACTGGTAGCCGTTGGCGGCCCAGAAGCCGACCGGCCATTTGAGCACGATCACGTTGGCCAGGACGGCCAGCACGGCGCCCGCGGCGGCCGGGGTGAACAGGCCGAGGACCAGGAGGGCTCCGCCGACCAGTTCGGCGCCGCCGCCGACCCAGGCCATGATGGTCGGGTAGTGGTAGCCGGCGGTTTGCAGGAACTTGGCGAACGCGTCGATTCCGGTGCCGTGGAACAGATGGAACAGGTGTTGCAGACCGTACATGCCGACCAGGCCGCCGACGACGACGCGCAGCACGAGCAGGCCGAAGTCGGCGCCGCCGTGCCAGGTGTTGCCGAGTCTGCGGGTGTCGGAGAGCTGGCCGTCGTCGAGCCTGCTGACCGGTTCGCCGACGTTGGCCATCAGCGAGGTCTTCTGGTCGCCGTAGTCCGGGAAATCGAACGAACTCGGGTCACGGTCCAGCGCGCTGCTCTCCTCCGGCGCGCTGGACAAGGATGAACTCGCACCGGCTCCGCTGCTGCTACTGGTGCTGCTGCCGTAACCGGATTCGGCGAACAGGTTGACCGGGTCCTGGCCCTCCGCGTTGTAGTGCTCCCCGCCGCCGGAGAACCTGCTGCCGCTCGACTCGTCGTGAGTACTCACGGTGCGCACCGTACGTGATGCGCATCACCCGCGCGAGGTTGTTCGGCGGACGAATTTTCACCTGGACGGCGCAACCCGGTGAAAGCGGTGCTCCTGGTGGGTGTGGGCCGGGTGCGAGGTTGATCACTCCCGGCCCCGGACGGGTGGTCAGTACTCGCCGTGCACCAGGTTCTTCGGTTCCTCGCCTGCCGCGTAGCGGGCGATCTCGGCGGCCGCGACGCGCCAGGAGCGCACCTCGGAGCCCCGAACGCTGCCGCCGACGTGCGGGGTGAGGAACAGGCCCTGCGCCGTCCACAGTGGATGTCCCTCGGGCAGCGGCTCCGGGTCGGTGACGTCCAGGGCGGCGCGCAGCCTGCCGCTGTTCAGTTCGGCGAGCAGCGCGTCGGTCCGCACGACCGGGCCGCGCGCGGCGTTGACCAGGATCGCGCCGTCGGCCATCCGGGCCAGGAACTCGGCGTCGACCATGCCGGTGGTCTCCGAGGTCAGCGGGACCATCAGCACGACGGCGTCGTGCTCGCCGAGCAGGTCCGGCAGCTCGTCGATGCCGTGCACGCCGTCCCGCGCGTGCCGGCCGACCAGGGTCGCGCTCGCGTCGAAGGTGACCAGCCTGCGGGTGAGCTGCTCGCCGAGATCACCGGCGCCGACGATGAGCACCCACTTGTCCTGCAACGTGTCCGTGCCACCGCTGGTGACCCAGTCGTGCGCCCAGGTGCCCTCGCGCTGCGCCTGCGCGAACGGGCCGAACTCGCGGTAGATGTAGAGCAGCGCGCCGATCACCCATTCCGCGGTGCTGCCGCCGTGCGCGCCCCGGCAGATGGACAGCTTGATGTTCGGCGGCAGGATCTTGGTCCACCGCTCGGCGCCCGCGGTGAGCAGTTGCACGTAGTCGAGGTCGGGCAGGTCGTCGAGCAGCTGGGTGACGTCGTCGCCGGAGAGGAATCCGGGCACCAGCACCGTGGCCTTCTCGGCGCCGGGCGGCAGCGGCTCGCCGGGCTGGTAGCGGAGTGCCTCCACGCCGTCGACGTCGGCCAGCGCCGTGAGGCCCATCTCGGTCGGAACCAGAACTGTGATGGTCACGAGGCCACCCTAAGCACCGCTCACCCGCCTCTCACGCGGGGCCGCCTAGGGTGGGTGCTGTGTGTGCCTTCCGTCGCCCGCCAGCCGCCAGGTCGTCCCGGCGGCTGGTGAGCGGCGCGCTGGCGCTGGGCGCGGTCGCGGTGCTGGTGTCGGGTTGCGCGGATTTCTCCGACTCGGCGGCGCCGACGAGCTGGCAGCCCGCGCCGACGTTCACCCCCGAGGCGGCGCCGCAGCCGCAGCTGCCGGGCCAGAGCAACACGCAGGGCAACCAGGGCAACAGCGGCAAGAACGGGCAGCAGGACCCGGCCTCGGTGCCGCCGCCGGACGGCTGCAAGGACTTCCACCAGGAGGTCATCGCGACCTGCCTGGACCCGGTGTCCGCGGTCGCGATGCTGCCGGGCACCCAGGCTGACCCGGTCGGACTGGCCGCGGAGCGGACGTCCGGGACGATCGTGCGGGTGCAGTCCGGGCAGCAGCCACAGGTGGTCACCACCATCCAGGTCGACGCGTCGACCGACGGCGGCCTGACCGGCCTGGCGCTGTCCCCGACCTACGCGCAGGACCAGCTGGTCTTCGCCTACATCACCACGTCGACGGACAACCGGATCGTGCGGATCGCGCCGGGCGACTCACCGAAGCCGATCCTGACCGGGATTCCTCGGGGCAGCAAGGACAATCGGGGCGAGCTCGCGCTCGACCACAAGGGCGCGCTGCTGGTGGCGACCGGCGACGCGGGCAGTCCGCAGGCGGCGAACGACCCGAACTCGTTGGCGGGCAAGGTGTTGCGGATCGACGTGAACGGCGCACCCGCGCCCGGCAACCCGAACCCGAACTCGGTGGTGGTGGCGTCCGGGCTGACCGATCCGGGCGGCGTGTGCAGTTCGGCGGACGGGTCGCGGGCCTGGGTGACCGACCGGGCGAAGGCGCAGGATGTGCTGTACCGGCTCAACGTCGGCCAGGCGCTCGGTTCGCCCGCCTGGTCGTGGCCCGACCGGCCGGGAGTGGCGGGCTGTGCGTCGTTCCCGAACTCGGTGATGATCGCGACCTCCACGGCGGGCAACGTGCAGAGCCTGTCGCTGAACGCGGACGGGTCGTTCGGGGGTTCGCCGCAGGTGTCGCTGAACGGCGCCACCGGGTACGGCCGGCTGGGCGGGCTGGACCTGATCGGCAACAGCGCGGCCATGGCCGGCACGGTGAACAAGGACGGCGGAGCGCCGGTGTCCAGTGACGACCGGGTGGTGCTGATCTTCGGCGCGTCCGGCCCCGGCGGCGGCCAGGACTGAGCCTGCCGCCACCGAGGCCGTGTTGACCCCCTCGGTCAGTTCATGAAGGTCATGCGGTGAGGGACAGCAGCGCGAAGACGCCGCCGATCACCGGGCGGGCCTGGAAACCGACCTGCCGGCCGGAGATCGTGTCGTACCAGTCCGAGAACGGCACCCGCGACGTTGTCGTGTTCGCGAAGTCGTAGACGTCCTCGATCAGATGCTGACTGATCGTCTTGTTCTTGCGCTGCCAGGCCGCCGTCCACAGTTCCCAGTCGGTCTTGGTGTAGGAGTGCCGCAGGTCCAGCGGCACGCCGTACTGGTTCTCGTGCGCCAGGTACCACTTGGCTTCCTGGTTGGTGACGGCCGCGCTGATCAGGTTGGTGCCGAGCAGGGCGTCCGGGTAGCCGTTGTACTTCAGGCTCCAGGTGCCCGGCTGGTCGTAGGCGAGTTTGAGGTTGGAGTTGGTGGTGTCCTCCGCCTTCGTTGTCCACTGCGCGATGTAGCTCCGCGCGGTGGCCAGGTAGCTGGCGGCGTCGGCGGAGTTGCCCGCTGCCTTCGCGATCTGGCTGAACGCGCCGATGCCGATGATGCCCTTCAGCGCGAGGTTCACGCTGTGCGCGATGAACCCGGTGAAGTCGTCGGTCTGGTTCTGGTAGCCCGGATCGAGCGCGTTGCCGACCAGGTAGTCGGCCCACTGCTTGAAGATCGGATAGTGCGTGCCGACCCAGGCGCTCGCCTGGGCGGCCGGGATGCGCTGGGCGTAGGCGGCGGACAGGATGAGGATGTTCGCGGTCTCCTCGACCGGCATGTCCTCCTCGTTGCCGTCGTTGTGGCCGTTCGCGTTCGGGTAGTGGGAACCGAGGTCGTGTTCGCAGAACACCTTGGGCCATCCGCCGTGTTCGGCGTACTCGATGACCGGAGCGATCAGCAGGCCGAGGTAGTTCGGGTCGAGGTAGGTGAACACCGGTGTACCGGGGTACGTGACATCCACTGTGGACACGTTGCCGTCGCTGGAGATCTCCTTGAGCAGGACCCACGGCTCGCCGTCGCGCAGTACGAGTTCGGTGGCGCCGTAGGCCTGGCGCAGCGCGATCGCGCAGAGTGCCGCGTACTTGGCACCGCCCGCCGCCGTCGCCTCCCTCTTGATCTTGGCGTCCAGCGTGCTCGATCGGGCCGTCGCCGCGGTGAAGTCGCCGTGGAAGTAGGCAGCCATGTCCTGCCAGGACGGCCAGTACGCCGTCCACAGCGGAGCGAGGTCGGTGCCGAGGTAGCTGACGGCCGGGTTGCGGATGTGGCCGATGGACAGCACGAACGGCTGGGTCGCGGAGTGCACGCTGCCCAGTTGCAGGTTGAGGCCGAGTACGGGCCACCGGTCGCTCACCGCACGCGGCATGTCCGGGTCGACCACGTTGCCGAGCACGCCGGAGCCGACGGCGGAGCCGCGCACGATCTGGTCCTCGCCGATCTCCCAGGTCAGACCGGCGCGATCCGGGGTGCTCCAGGTGACCGTGCCCCAGGTGGCCATGTCGCCGTTCTCGGCGAGCACGATCGGACTGGCCGGGGTGATGGAAAGCGAGCGCACCGAGGAGCTGTCCTCGGCGGCCCAGACGACCTCGGTGTTGGTGTCGTTGGCCGACCACTCCCCCGAGATGTCCATATAGACGTTGACATCGTGCGCCTTGCCGTCCGCGCTCGCCGCGACGACGGACACATAGGACAGTGGCATCGACTGTCTGCGCACGTCACCGGGTTCGACCGGGGACAGGAAGGTGACCACCAGCTGCACCCCGCCGCCGGTCAGCGTGAAGATCGACTTGGTGCTGGTGACGGTCAGGTCGGTCTGGGTCATCGCCTGCAGCGCGGGCTGGTTGGCCAGCTGCGGGATGCCCATGAACGTGTAGGACGTGCCGTCGATGCGGGCGATGCCGGTCATCGCGGTGACGTGCCCGGTCCAGAAGGTCGCCCACGACCCCGGCAGCGTGTCGGCGGCGAGCCACGAACTCAGGTACGGCGAGCGCACCGCCAGCGGCGTTGCCGGCGGCCTTATCGGATTGAACGTCGACGCGACCAGCGGCGACGCGGTGGCGGCCGATGCCTGCGAAGCCAACATCGGCAGCGCGGCCAGGGAAAGGCCGGCCGCGGACGACAGCTTCAGCAGGTCGCGGCGAGACAAACCAGTTCGACGTGATTCACTCAATTGACACCCTCCAGTGCAACTAGGTGATTCGACGAGCCCGACTGAGATAGGTCTGGAGCAGCACGACGACCGCGAGGAACGCGCCGTTCACGGCCGCCGACGCGGACGAGCCGTACTGCGAGATGTACTGGCCGATCAGGTTCTGGATGACCGCGAGCAGCAGCACGCCTGCCACCGTGCCGAGCACCGAACCGGCGCCACCGGACAGCAGGGTGCCGCCGATGACGGTGACCGCGATCGCGGTCAGCTCGTAGCCGACGCCGATGGCGGTGACACCGGAGCCGAGACTGGACGCGTTGAGCAGGCCGGCCACCCCGGCGAGCACCGCGGAGAGCACGTAGACCCAGACCTTGGTCCTGCGCACCGCGACGCCCATCAGGGTTGCCGCGTTCTCGTTGCCGCCGACCGCGTACACGTTGTGCCCGAAGCGGCTCCTGGCCAGCACGAGCCCGCCGAGCACGAACAGTACCGCGACCGTGACGATCGGCGCCCAGTTGCCCTGGCCGAGCTTCAGGAACGCCGACCCGGCCGGAACTTCGTACGTTGTCTGGCCTTCGTGGCTGATCGCCTGCAACAGGCCGCGCGCGAAGAGCATGCCCGCCAGCGTGACGATGAACGGCGCCATGCCCGCTCGCGCCACCATCAGTCCCTGAGCCAGTCCGATCAGCGCGGCGACGACGATCGGCAGCGCCAAGGCGAGCAGGATGCCGCCGTGCGAGGCACCGTAGGAGGCGAGCACGCCGCCGAGCGCGAACACCGAGCCGACGGACAGGTCGATGCCGCCGGAGATGATCACGAAGGTCATGCCGAGCGCGAGCAGCGCCGGATAGGCGTTGCCGACCAGGATGCTCAGGATGTTCGCGCCGGAAGCGAAGCCCGGCGACCCGATGGACGCGATCACCACCACCAGGATCAGCACGGCGAACGCGCCCTGGTTCTGGATCCGGCCGAGGATCCGATCCCGCCTGCTGGGCAGGAAGACCGGCGGCGGCGTTTCCGGGTTGGCGGTTGTCAAAGACGTGATGGTCACCGTCCGCTCCGATCCCGCGCCGCGTAGACCGCGAGGCAGATGATCACCGCTTCGGCCATCTGCGCGTAGGAGTTGGGCACGTCGTGTTGGATCAGCGTGGCCGAGAGCAACTGCATGAACAGCGCACCGGCGACCGTGCCGAGCACGCGGATCCGCCCGCCGGTCAACGGAGTTCCGCCGACCACGACCGCGGTGATCGCCGCCAGTTCGATGTTCAGGCCCTGGGTGGCCGGGTCGGCCTCGGCGCCGTGACCGACCAGCAGCACTCCGGCCAGCGCGGCGAGTACGCCGGAGACGATGTAGACGGTCAGCAGCACGCGCCGCACCGGCAGACCGGCCAGGGCGCTGGCCGCGCGGTTGTCGCCGACCGCGACGAGTTGCCGCCCGAACGTGGTGCGGCGCACCACGAACAGCACGATCAGCACGACGACGACCGCGGCGATGACCACGATCGGCACCCCGCCGACGCTGTTGAGGCCGATCGCGCCGAGGACCGGGTCGTTCACGGGTTTGGCCTGGTTGCCGTTGAAGATGACCGCGACGCCGCGCAGGCCGATCATCAGCGCCAGGGTCGCCACGATCGGCTGCACCTTCGCCACCGCGACCATCAGTCCGCTGACGGTGCCCGCGATCGCGCCGCCGACGACGCAGAGCGCGATCGCGATCCAGGCGTTGTAGCCGAGGTAGAGCGGGATCAGCGACGCGGCGAGGGCGATCACCGCGCCGACCGACAGGTCGACCCCTTCGGTCGCGATCACCAGCGCCATGCCCAGCGACACGAACAGCGTCGGCACGAGTTGGAACGCCTGCACCCGCAGGTTGCCCACGGACAGGAAGGCCGGATGGAGGCTGGTGGCCACCACGACGAGCAGCACGATCGCCGCGTACACGCCGTAGTCGCGCAGCCAGGCGAGCAGCCGCGCACGATCGACGCCACTCGCGGCGACGACCTCACTAGTCATCTGCGTTCTCCCCGTCGATCCCAGCGGTCGGCTCGCTGGCCAGCGCCCGCAGCAATTCCGGCTCGCTGACCTGTGCACCGGTCAGTTCGGCGACCGCGATGCCGTCGCGCAGCACCAGCACCCGGTCCGAACCCTCGATCAGTTCCTCCAGTTCGGAGGAGATCAGCAGCACGCCGAGTCCTTCCTCGGCGAATTCGTCGATCAGCTTCTGCACTTCGGCCTTGGCGCCGACGTCGATGCCTCGGGTCGGCTCGTCGAGCAGCAGGACCTTGGGGTGCAGGCACAGCCAGCGGGCCAGCAGCACCTTCTGCTGGTTGCCGCCGGAGAGTTCGCTGACCTTCTGGTCCGGGCTGGCCGCCTTGATCTTCAGGCGGTCCACGAAGTAGTCGACGATCTCGTCCTGTTTGGTCGTGGACACCAGGCCGAACCGGGAGAGCCGGGGCAGCGCGGCGAGCACGATGTTCTGCCGCACGGACAGGCTCGGGATCAGCCCCTCCGCCTTGCGGTCCTCGGGCAGCATGACAACGCCCGCTCGCACCGCCTCGGCGGAAGTCCCGCGACGCAAACGCTTGCCGCCCACCGTGACCGTGCCCGAGTCGCGTTTGAGGCCGCCCGCGATGGCCTTCGCGGTCTCGCTGCGCCCGGACCCGAGCAGTCCGCCGAGTCCCAGTACCTCGCCGGGCCTGATCTTCAGCGACACGCCGTGCAGCTTCGGCCGGATGGTCAGGTTCTCGGCGGTCAGCACCGGTTCGACGTCCTCGTCCGCGTCGTGCTCGCCGAACGCGGTCACGCCCTCCCTGCGCAGCTGCGACATGTCCCGGCCGAGCATCAGCGAGACCAGCCGCAACCGGTCCAGTTCGGCCAGTTCGCCGGTGTGCACCACGGCGCCGTCGCGCAACACCGTGACGTCGTCGCAGATCGTGTACAGCTCGTCGAGCCGGTGGCTGACGTAGAGCACGGCGATGCCGGCCTCGCGCAGCCGCCGGATCACGCCGAACAGCGTCAGCACCTCGCGGCGTTCCAACGACGACGTCGGCTCGTCCATGATCACCACGCGGGCGGCCAACTGGATGGCCCGCGCGATCGCGACCATCTGCTGCGCGCCGAGGCCGAGCGATCCGAGCGGCCGCGCCACCCCGGACACGCCGATGTCGACGCCGTAATCCGCGAGGATCTCGGCCGCTTTCGCGTTCATCGCGCGCACGTCGACAAGGCCGAAGCGGCGCGGCTCGCGGCCCAGGAACAGGTTGCGGGCCACGCTCATCAGCGGGACGAGGTTGACCTCCTGGTAGATCGTGGAGATCCCGGCGTGCTGCGCGTCCAGCGGGGTGTCGAAGGAGACCTCGTTGCCGGCCAACGTGATCCGGCCGCTGTCCGGCCGGTACACGCCGGTGATCACCTTGATCAGGGTCGACTTGCCCGCGCCGTTCTCGCCGACGAGGGCGTGCACCCGCCCCGGACGCAGGGCAAGGGACGCCTCGCGCAGGGCGCGTACCCCGGGGAAGGACTTGCCCACCCCGGCCACGTCGAGCAGCGGGGCACCTGCGTCCGGGCCGGGTGCGGTCGCGGTCATCAGTACACGGACCCGTTGGTCAGCGAGGTCTGCGCGTTGTCCTTGGTGTAGTGGTGATCGGTGATGGTGACCTTCTCCGACGTGCCCTTGTCCGAGTAGAAGTCCTGCAGGGCCTGGAAGGCCAGCGGGCCGAAGCGCGGGTTGGTCTCCACGTCGGCGACCATCAAGCCGCTCGCCACGTCCTGCACGGCCTGCTGGGTGCCGTCGATGGACACGATCTTGATGTCGGTGCCCGGGGTCTTGCCGGCCGCCTTGATCGCCTGGATCGCGCCGAAGGCCATCTCGTCGTTCTCGGCGTAGACCGCGTTGATGCCCGGGTTGCTCTGCAGCAACTGCTCCATCACGTTCTGGCCGTCGGTCTGGTCGAAGTTCGCGGTCTGCTGCGCGACCACCTTCATCTTCGGGTCCTTGGCCTTGATCTCGGCCAGGAAACCGTTGGTGCGGTCGGTGGTCACGTTGTTGCCGGAGCTGCCCATCAGCACGGCCACGTTGGCCGCGCCGTTGGTGGCGCCGGCCAGGTCGTCGGCGGCGATCTGGGCCTGGTGGTAGAAGTCGGAGCCGAGGAAGCCGATGAAGTCCTGACAGGCCGTGCCGGTCGCGGTCCGGTCGATGGTCAGCACCGGGATGTGCTTGGCCTTGGCCTGGTCGAGGGCGGGCTTGAGACCGTCGGAGTTCTCCGGCGCGACGATCAGCACCTGCGCGCCCTGCGCGATCATCTCCTCGATCTGCGAGTTCTGGGCGTTCACGTCGGCGTTGGCGTTGCGCTGGATCAGCTTGATGCCCAGCTTCTGCGCCTGCTGGGTGACGGAGTCGGTCTCGGTCGAGCGGAACGGGTTGCTGGTCGACTCCGACTGGGAGAATCCGACCGTCGCCTTGCTCAGGTCCAGTTTGGTCGCCCCGTAGGACGTGTAGTTGCAGGTGGGCCCGTTCGAGCTGGTCGCGACCTGCTGGGCGCCCTGCGAGTTGTTGGTGCTGCCACCGCTGCCGCCCGACTGTGCCTTGGTGCACGCCGCGGCGAACACGGTCAGGGCCGCGAGACCGGCGACGGCGGTGATCCGCCCTACCCGAGTATTCATCCGGGTCCTCCTTGTTTGACTTGTCCTTCAGCGACCGACCGTGCTCTCCCTGATCTCCAGGGAGAACGTGGTTTGAATGTCCTGCGGCGGGAACTGTTCCGCGCTGCTCACCCTGCGGTGCAGCAGATCGATCGCGGTGCGCGCGATCGAGAGCTTGTTCGGGGCGACGGTGGTCAGCGACGGCAGGCTGTAAGCGCTTTCCTCGGTGTTGTCGAAACCGACGATCGCGATGTCCTCGGGAATGCGCAGCCCCCGGTCCGCGGCGGCCCGCAGCGCACCGAAGGCGAGTAAGTCGTTGAAGCAGAACACCGCGTCGGGTCGTTCGGGCAGGGACAGCAGCTGCGCCATGGCTTCCGCGCCGTCCCTGCGGTGATAGGTCATGGCCGGGACGACCAGCTCCGGCAGCTGCGCGATGCCGGCGCCGGCCAGCGCCTTGCGGTATCCCTCAAGGCGCAGCGCGGCCGTGCCACGGTGCGGGTTCTGGCCGATCACCGCGATCCGCCTGCGGCCGATGCCGATCAGGTGCGCGACCGCGGTCTGCGCGGCCAGCACGTTGTCGATGGCGACGTGGTCGATGTCCAGATCGACCTTGTGCTCGCCGAGCATCACGATCGAGATGCCCTGGGTCAGCTCGGTGAAGTCGCCGGTGTGCAACGCCTCCGGGCTCAGGATCGTGCCGTCCACGATGTGCGGGCCGAGCGCGGCGAGCGTGGAGCGCTCCCGGTCGCGCCGGCCCTGGGTCTGCTCGATCAGCACGTTCCAGTCGCGTTCCTGGGCGGCCGTGATCACCAGCCCGGCGAGTTCGCCGAAGTAGGGGATGCTCAGCTCGGGCACGACCAGCGCGATGAACCCGGTACGGCCCCGGCGCAGGTTGCGCGCGCCGATGTTGGGCCGGTAGCCCACCGCGGACATGGCTTCCAGCACGCGGCGCCGGTTCTCCGGCTTGACGAAGGCGTACCCGTTGACGACGTTGGACACCGTCTTCGCGGAGACGCCCGCCAAGGAGGCCACATCCTTGAGCGTTGCCACTCGTACCCTCCCGGCACACTTCGTCGTGTAACAGCCATCACGGCCTTGGGCAGGACGATTTTTACCACGTTGTACCAACGATGTAAACCGCCGCGCGAAAGTGTTCCGTTAACCGTGAATGGCCGTTGACCAGCAGAAACAAGGCGGATTGTGCGGCAGGTGGGGTTTGCCCCAGTTTCCGGACACCGGCCCGCCGGATTCCTCAGGGCGTCCCGCGCGGCCAGCCTGAAGGTCATGAAAACGACGATTCGCCGGGCCGCGCTCGGCCTCGGCGTGGCCCTGGCCGCGGCCGTGATCGTGCCCGCGACACCCGCTTCGGCGACCCCGTTCTGGGGCCCGTGCCCGGCCGGCCCGACGCCGCTCGACCCGCGCCAGCAGTGCGCCACGGTCGCGGTCCCGCTCGACTACGCCGACCCGGCAGGCCCCACCATCCCGATCGAGATTTCCCGGATCAGCACGGCACAACCGGGTGAGCGACGCGGCGACCTGGTCCTGATTCCGGGCGGGCCGGGCAATTCCGGGCTGGCGAACCCGACCCTGGACGCGACGCGGTTGCCGAAGTCCGTGGTCGACGAGTACGACCTGATCGGTTTCGACCCGCGCGGCGTCGGTGCGAGCAGTCCGGTGAGCTGCGATCTCCCGCCCCAGGAACAGAACGTCATCCAGTGGCCCGCGCCGAACGGCGACATCTCCGGCAATGTCGCCGTGGCACAGGAAACCGCGCGCGACTGCGCGGCCAACGGCGGCCCCGTGCTGCGCACCATCAGCACCGCGACCGAGGCGCGCGACCTCGATCGGATCCGCGCCACGCTCGGCGAGCGCACGATCTCCTACTGGGCCACGTCGTACGGCACCTATGTCGGCGCCGTGTACGCCACGCTGTTCCCGCGACACACCGACCGCGTGCTGCTGGACAGCAGCGACGACCCGAATCCGGCGCTCGTCGAGCGGGGCTGGCTGGCGAACTGGGCGCTCGGCGCGGCGATCCGCTTCCCGGACTTCGCGAACTGGGCTTCCCAGCCGGACAATCCCGATCGCATCGCCGGCTCGCCGGCCGATGTGCGCGCCGATTTCCTCGCGCTGGCCACGAAACTGGACGGTCGACCGATCGCCTGGCCGGGCGCGAATCCGCCCGAACTGACCGGCAACGCGTTGCGCCAGTTCATGTTCCAGGCCCTCTACTCGAACAAGTCCTTCCCCCTGCTCGCCGAACTGATCCTGGCCGCGCGGTCGAGTGGGCCGCTGCCCGCGCCGCCGAGTCCGCCGCAGTCGGTGCTGCAGAACACCGACGCGGTCAGCATCGCCACCATCTGCGACGACGTCCGCTTCCCCACCTCGGTCGCGGACTATGCGCGCGCCGTCGCCGCCAACCGGGTCGAATACCCGCTGACCAACGGGATGCCGGCGAACATCACCGCCTGCTCGTACTGGCCCTATCCGCCGACCACGCCCCCGGTCACGATCACCGGCGACGGGCCGTCGAACGTGCTGATGGTGCAGAACCTGCGCGACCCGGCAACGCCCTACCCGGGCGCGCGCACCATGCTCGCCGCCTTCGCCGGCCGGGCCAGGATGGTCACCGTGAACGCGGGCGGGCACGACGTGTATCTGGCCAACGGCAACGCCTGCGGCGACGCGTTGGCCACCCGGTTCCTGGTCACCGGGCAACGCCCGGAGAACGGCGCCTACTGCCCCTGATCACGCCCAGCGGGTGATCTCGAAGTTGCTCCCGTCGCGGCGGACCTCGACCGCGCCCCGACCGGCGAAGTGTGCCGGGACAACGAGTTCGGTGTTGTCGGCGGCGCGTTCGAGCACGCCGCGACGGGTCGCGGCGGCCTGTCGCGGGTCCTCGCAGAAGCAGCTGTTGCACTCCGGCCGCAGGATCTGCACCGGGCTGTGCAGCAAGTCGCCGACGAACACCGCACGGTCCGCACCGGACTCCAGCCGCAGCAGCGAAGATCCTGGTGTGTGGCCCGGCGCCGGCGCCAGCACCAGGTTCGCGTCGATGCGGTGCGCACCCTCCCAGAGCACCGCGCGATCCAGCACCGGCGCGACGCTGTCCGCGTAGACGGCCTGATTGCCCTGCTCGCCGTGGGTGTTCTCCGGGCCGAACCGAATGTTGTCCAGGCTCGGGATCAGGTAGGTGGCGTTGGGGAAGGTGGGCGCCCACTCTCCGTTGTCCAGCCTGGTGTTCCAGCCGACGTGGTCGAAGTGGATGTGCGTGTTGACCACCACGTCGACGTCCTCGGGTTTGGCGCCCGCCTCGGCGAGCCGGTCGAGGAAATCCGTGGTGACGTGGTCGAAAAGCGGCATGTGTGGGAGGTTCTTGTCGTTGCCGATCGCGGTGTCGACCAGCACGATCTTGCCCTCGCTGCGCAGCAGCCAGGTCTGCGCCGCGCCGCGATAGCCGTCGGTCTCGGGAATCCAGTGGTCGGGCGCGAGCCAGGATTCGTTGTCCCGCCACAGTTGCGGTGAACTGTCCGGCACGAGCACGCGCGCGGGCGCGAACTCGCCCTCGAATTCGACTACCTGGGTGATCTCGACATCGCCGAGTCGGAAGCTGTGCATGCCACCACGCTAGGTCGACAAGCTGAGTGGACCAATGCTCGATCAGCTCGAATCATTGCGCCATCGTCTCAGCGCCGACCATTACGATGACGGTCATGGACGTGCTCAGCGACGCGATCGCGGCGATGCGCACCGGTCGCCCCTCGTCGAACCGGGTGCGGGGCAGTTCGCCGTGGTGCTTCCGGATGGACAGTTACGACGGCGCCGGCTTTCACGTACTGCTGCGCGGCAACGGATGGGTGATCCCGGCCGGTGGCGAGCCGGTCGCGATGGTCGCGGGAGACGTGGTGCTCCTCCCGCACGGCAGTGCGCACGTGCTGTCCGACTCGCCGACCGCCGCACACCCGATCGCCTTCGACGAGGCCATCGGGTCGCCGGAGGGCGATACCGACTTCCTGTGCGGCAAGTACCGGCTCGACCACACGAGAACCCATCCGGTGCTCGCCGACCTGCCCGAGCTCGTGCACGTGCCGGCCCATCTCGGCCGGCATCCCGAACTGCGCGGCGCGATCGACCTGCTGGCTGCCGAGGCCACCGGCGAACGCTCCGGTCGCGACGCGGTCATCGCCGGCCTGCTCGACCTGCTGCTCGTCTACATCGTGCGGGCCTGGCTGGACGAACACGCCCAGCAGGGCTGGCCGCGTGCCCTGCGCGACCGCGAGGTCGCCGCCGCGCTCGCCGCCCTGCACACCGATCCGGCCGCGCCATGGCGGATCGAGGACCTGGCCGCGCACGTCGGCCTGTCCCGGGCGACCCTGGCCCGTCGGTTCTCCGCGCTCACCGGCCAGCCGCCGATGGCCTATCTGACCTGGTGGCGGATGACCACGGCGGCGCGCCTGCTCAGGCAGACCGACCTGGCGCTGCCCAGGATCGCCCGCGAGGTCGGCTACGGCTCGCCGTTCGCGTTCTCACACGCGTTCAAACGCCACTTCGGCAGTACGCCCGGCCGCTACCGGACCGAATCTAGCCATTGACAAGATGCCCGCCCTAGCTCAATCTAGTCACTGACAAGATTGAGTCGACCAAGGAGCAGACGATGAACGACCGCATCGACGTGAGCCGCACCATCCCAGCCAAGCCGGCAGAGATCTTCGCCGTGCTCACCGACCCGCAGGGCCACGTCGCCATCGACTCGTCCGGCATGCTGATGGACGCCGAGGGCGAACGCGTCACCAAGGCCGGGGACGAATTCCTGGTGCACATGGACCGCGAGGCCCTTGGCGACCTGCCCATGGGCCACTACGACGTGACCGTCGTCATCGAGAAGTTCGAAGCCGACCGGGAGATCGCCTGGGGCATCATGGGCACGGTCCGCCCGCCCATCGGCCACATCTACGGCTACCGCCTCGAACCCACCGACGACGGGACTCTGGTCACCTCCTACTACGACTGGTCGGGCATCAACGACGACTGGCGCAAGCTGGGGATCTTCCCGGTCATCTCGGAAGCCGCGCTGCGCGCCACGCTGGGCATCCTGGAGCGCGCCGTACGTCGTGGATACCCCCGCGGTCTACGTCAGACTGCGTAGACGCCGAGACCGTCATAGCGCGGATTCGCCCGGGACAGCACAGCTGGTTTACTTCTGCGCATGGTCGACGAGACAACCTCCCAGGTCACCACCACCCCGCGCCGAGGCCCGCTGCAGGCGCTGCGGATCGGCTCGATGGTCTTCGGCACCGCGGTCCTGGTGCAGTTCTACCTGGCCGGCTCCGGCATCTTCGCCGCCACCGGCCCCGTCAAGGACGCGAACAGCCTGGACGCGCACCGGCTGTTCGGCAACATCCTCGCCGGACTCGCCCTGATCGTGCTGATCATCGCGATCGTGGCCCGGCCGCCCGCCCGCGTCCTGATCGCCACCATCGCGATGCTCGTGCTCACCGCCGTCGAGGGCCTGATCGCGGGCCTCGACGACACGTCGCCCTACCTGGCCGCGCTGCACCCGGTGGTCGCCGCGGTCATCCTCGGTCTCGCGTTCGTGATCCCGCTCTGGATCAGGCCGCTGGTCAAGTCCTGATCGACGGGGAGGTTTCACGGATATGACGCAAGCAGCGGCGATGATCGAGCGGATCAGGTCCATGCCGGTCGCGCCCTACACCGAGGGCGGCTACGTGCTACGCGTGCTCGAGGTGACCGGCCGGCTCAGCGGTGCGGTCCGGGCGACCGCGATCGCGGTCGTGCAGCGGGAGGACCGCCGCTACCTGTGCGCGCCCAACCAGAGCAGGGACTGGGTGCGCAACCTGCTCGCCGCCGGCAACTGCCGACTTGCCCCGAACGAGCCCGAGTACCGGGCCTTCCTCGTCGAGGCCGACGAGGGCGCGCCAGTGCTCGACCAGTACCTCGGCCAACTCGGCCGGGTCAGCGAGGAATGGCCGTTCGAGAAGGGCGCGTCGATCGAGGAGATCGCGAAGAACTGGGACACCATGGCCGTGTTCCGCCTCGAAGCCGTCTGAGCGTCTCTGGGCAACGAAAACGGGGCCGGGTTCAGGTGAACCCGGCCCCGTTTCGTGCGTTCTCAGGCTCCGCAGCGCTCCAGGACCAGCTCGCGCACGCGCTTGGCGTCCGCCTGCCCCTTCGTCTGCTTCATCACCGCGCCGACGATCGCGCCCGCCGCGGCCACCTTGCCACTGCGGATCTTCTCCGCGATGTCCGGCTGCGCGGCCAGGGCCGCGTCCACTGCCGCGAGCAGCGCGGAGTCGTCCGACACGACCGCGAGGCCGCGCGCGGCGACCACCGCGTCCGGCTCGCCCTCGCCGGCCAGCACGCCGTCCACCACCTGGCGGGCCAGGCTGCTGGTCAGCTTGCCCTCGCCGATCAGCGCGATCACCCTGGCCAGCTGGGCCGGCGTGATCGGCAGCTCGGCCAGTTCGACGCCGCGCGTGTTGGCCTGCTGGGTCAGGTATGCGACCCACCAGCCGCGCGCCTCGTCCGGCGCCGCGCCAGCGTCCACAGTGGACACGATCAGTTCCAGCGCGCCCGCGTTGACCAGGTCGCGGAACTCCTCGTCGGAGAGGTGCCACTCGACCTTGAGCCGGTTGTCGCGCTCCCAGGGCAACTCCGGCAGCGTCGTGCGAAGCTCCTCGACCCACTCCCGGGACGGCGCGATCGGCACCAGGTCCGGCTCGGGGAAGTAGCGGTAGTCCTCGGCGGTCTCCTTGATCCGACCGGCCCGGGTGGACTGGCTGACCTCCTCGTAGTGCCGCGTCTCCTGCGTCACCGTGCCACCGCTGGAGAGCACCGCGCCCTGTCGGCACATCTCGTAGCGGACCGCGCGTTCGACACTGCGCAACGAGTTCACGTTCTTGGTCTCGGTGCGCGTGCCGAATTCCTTCTGCCCCTTGGGCTTGAGCGACACGTTCGCGTCACAGCGCAGCGAACCCTGGTCCATCCGCACGTCCGACACGTTCAGCGAGCGGAGCAGGGCCCGTAGCGCGGCGACGTAGGCCCGCGCCACCTCCGGTGCCCGCTCGCCGGTGCCCTCGATCGGCTTGGTGACGATCTCGATCAGCGGCACACCCGCGCGGTTGTAGTCCAGCAGCGAGTACTCGGCGCCATGGATGCGGCCGGCCGCGCCGCCGATGTGCAGCGACTTGCCGGTGTCCTCCTCCATGTGCGCCCGCTCGATCTCCACCCGGAAGGTGGAACCGTCGTCGAGCAGCACGTCCAGGTAACCGTTGAACGCGATCGGCTCGTCGTACTGCGAGGTCTGGAAGTTCTTCGGCATGTCCGGGTAGAAGTAGTTCTTCCGCGCGAACCGACACCATTGCGCGATCTCGCAGTTCAGCGCGAGGCCGATGCGGATCGCGGACTCGATGCCGATCGCGTTGACCACCGGCAGCGCGCCCGGCAGGCCAAGACACACCGGGCACACCTGGGTGTTCGGCTCGCCGCCGAAGGTGGTGGTGCAGCCGCAGAACATCTTCGTCTTCGTGTTCAGCTCGGTGTGCACCTCAAGGCCCAGCACCGGATCGAAGCGCGCCAGCACCTCGTCGTAGGCCATCAGGTCGGCGACAGCGGTCATTCGGCGTCGTCTCCCTTGCGCAGCCCGCGGATCACCAGGGCGCCACCGGTGAACACGGCGACGATGTTCACGATCGCGTTGGCCAGCGCCAGGTAGTCGCGCTTGCCCCTGGCCTCACGCAGTTCCTTCACCGCACCGACCGCGCCGAAGCCGAGACCCACCAGGCCGGCGACCGCGCGCACCTTCTTCATCGAACTCATGCTTGCACTGCCTCCAGTTCGGGGATCCGGTTGAGCAGCGGGCCACCGTCGGCCGCGTCGCGCGCGGTCTCGAAGGCCGCGGCCACCCGGTACATCCGGTGGTCCTGCAGGGCGGGCGCCATGATCTGCAGGCCGACCGGCAGGTTGTCGTCGGCGGAAAGGCCGCTCGGCACGCTCATCGCCGGCACGCCGGCCAGGCTCGCCGGCACCGTGCACAGGTCGGCCAGGTACATGGCCATCGGGTTGCCGGTGCGCTCGCCCAGCTTGAACGCGGTGGTCGGGGTGGTCGGCGAGACCAGCACGTCCACCGAGCCGAACGCGGTGTCGAAGTCGCGCTTGATCAGCGTGCGCACCTTCTGCGCCTGGCCGTAGTAGGCGTCGTAGTAGCCGGAGGACAGCGCGTAGGTGCCGATCATGATGCGCCGCTTGACCTCTGCGCCGAAGCCGGCCTCGCGGGTCGCGGACATGACCTCCTCGGCGCTCGCGCCCTTCGCCCCGACCCGCAGGCCGTAGCGCATCGCGTCGAAGCGGGCCAGGTTGGACGAGCACTCGCTCGGCGCGATCAGGTAGTACGCGGGCAGCGCGTAGCCGAAGTGCGGGCAGGACACCTCGACCACCTCGGCGCCCAACCTCTTGAGCTGCTCGACGGCAGCGTTGAACGAGGCGAGCACGCCGTCCTCGTAGCCTTCGCCGCGGAACTCGCGCACCACGCCGACCCGGACCCCGCTCAGGTCACCGGTCAGCCCCTGCCTCGCGGCCTCGACCACCGGGGGCACCGGCGCGTCGATCGAGGTCGAGTCCATGACGTCGTGCCCGCCGATGACCTCGTGCAGCAGCGCCGCGTCCAGCACGGTGCGCGCACACGGACCGGCCTGGTCCAGCGAGGAGGAGAAGGCGACGAGGCCATAGCGCGACACGCCACCGTAGGTGGGCTTCACGCCGACCGTGCCGGTCACCGAGCCGGGCTGGCGGATCGAGCCACCGGTGTCCGTGCCGATCGCCAGCGGCGCCTCGAACGCGGCCAGCGCGGCGGCCGAACCACCGCCGGAGCCGCCCGGCACGCGGTCGCGGTCCCACGGGTTGTGCGTCGGCCCGTACGCCGAGTTCTCGGTGGAGGAACCCATCGCGAACTCGTCCATGTTGGTCTTGCCCAGGATCGGGATGCCGGCCGCGTACATGCGCGCGGTGATGGTCGCGTCGTAGGGCGGGACCCAGTGCTCCAGCATCTTCGAACCGACCGTGGTCGGGATGCCCTCGGTGGTCACCACGTCCTTGAGCGCCAGCGGCACCCCGGCCAGCGGCGACGCGGGCGCCCGGCCCGCGGCCACGTCCGCGTCGACCCTGCGCGCCACCTCCCGCGCGCGCTCCGCGCTGACGTGCAGGAACGCGTGCACGCCCGCGTCGACGGCGGCAATCCGGTCCAGGTGCGCGTCCACGACCTCGACCGAGGACACCTCGCCCGCCTGGATCTTCGCGGCGAGTTCGGCTGCGGTGAAACGGGTCACATCAGGCATTACTGTTCCTCCCCCAGGATCCTCGGGACCCGGAAGCGCCCGTCCTCGGTGGCCGGTGCGCCGGACAGCGCCTGTTCCTGGGTCAGACACGGCCGGACCTCGTCGGAGCGGAAGACGTTGGTCAGCGGAACCGCGTGCGAGGTGGGCGGAATGTCGTCGGCGGCGACCTCACCGACCGTGGCCACCGACTGCAGGATGACATCCAACTGGCCGGCGAACAGGTCCAACTCTTCCTCGGTCACGGCCAACCGGGCCAGTTTGGCGAGGTGTGCGACATCGCCGCGCGAGATAGTGCGCCCCTCTGGAGCGCTCCCCCCGCTGGGGGTCGACAAGGACACTGGATCTCCCGTGTTACTGCGATCGTGTTCATCGGCGTCATTCGTTGGCGTCGATCCGCGTGGGTGGATGTTCGGCTGTTCACGGTGCCGACACCCAGGGCGTGACCTGGCAAGTCTATGGTGGTCCTGCTTCCGAATTCGACCGGGTTATGCCAGCGTCGACGCAGGTGGGCACGTCCCGTCAGACGGACAGGACCTGCCGGCGCGGGCGTTGTCTGCCACAATCGGCGCCCGGAAACGAGCACCACACGCGCGGACGGCGAGGCTCCGCGCGAAAAACAGGAGGCTTCGGCGTTGTCCTTTCTGATCCGGGTTCAGCTCCCGGACAGCCCCGGCTCGCTCGGTGCGGTGGCGACCGCGTTGGGCGGCATCGGAGCCGACATCCTCAGCGTGGATGTCGTCGAACGCGGCTCCGGACTCGCCGTGGACGACCTCGTGGTCGAACTGCCCGCGGGCCGCCTGCCCGACGTGCTGATCACCGCAGCCGAATCCGTCGACGGCGTCGAGGTCGACGCGGTCCGCCCCTACGCGGGCGTGCTCGACACCCACCGCGAACTCGAACTGGTCGAGGAGGTCGCCGACGACCCCCGCAACGGCCTGGCGATCTTCACCGAAGGCGTACCCAAGATCGTCCGCGCCGGCTGGGCCGTCGCGCTGCGCGCCGACACCAAGGGCGTCACCGTCCTCGCCGCCAGCCAGGCCGCACCCGAGGCGATCAGCGACAACCTGCCGTGGATGCCCTTGGCCCGCGCCACCATCCTGGACGGCGAGGACCCATGGGTCCCCCAGACCTGGCAGGAACTCGGCACCGAACTCGCCGCAACGCCCCTGGGCAAACCGGACCAGGCGCTGCTCGTCGGCCGCCCCGGCGGCCCCATGTTCCGCGCCGCCGAGGTGGCCCGCCTCGCGCACCTGGCCGGCATCACCACCGTCGTCCTGGACGGCTAGATCAACGACCTGACCCGCAGGTCAGGCACGACTTCGGCGATCCGGTCGAAGTCGACGTCCTTGTGCACCAGCAAGGCGTCCCGGCGCAGCGCGACGGCCACGATGAGACAGTCGAGCAACGCGCGCGGCGTATGCCCCTTGGCGCGCACCGCCCGATAGATGTCCGCGGCGCGGACGAAGTCGATCGAGGGGTCGACATCGAGCATGGTGAACGAACCGACGATCTGGTTGATCCTGACCAGTTCGACGGTTCGCGCACCTGCCTGTAGTTCCATCAACACAGGCTGGGTTGTCGCGATGCTCAGCGGATATTTGGCCAGCTCGGCCAGTTCAACGGTGGCCTTGGTGTCAGCTCCGCGAAACCAGTCGATCCATACCGAGCTGTCGATCAGACTGAGCGCCACTTGTGCTCCGGGTCATTGCCGCCGCGCATGTCCGTCAGGTCCTCGTCCCAGCCGATACCCCGCAAGGACATGATGTCCTCTGTGGTCACGGCCGGTCCGACGAGTCGACGTAATGCCAGGTCGACAACTTCCCGCTTGGTCTTCAAGCCGAACCGCCGCATCGCCTCAGCGACGAGTTCGTCGTCAACGTCGATGTTCGTCCTGCTCATACACCAATAATACACCAGCCAGGTGTATTACTCGTAGGCGCCGAGTTCGCGGGCGGCGCGGACCAGGTCGAGGTTGTCGTGCGCCGGACTCCCGTCCGGCAGCACCAGCACGTCCTCCAGCCCGATCCGGGTGTCCAGCCCGCGCCGCGACGCTTCCAGCAGCACCGGCCAGGCGCCGCCCTCCTCACCGTGCGCGAGAATCGGCACGTTCAACCAGGACAACTCATCGAGCAGTTTGTCCAACTCGGCCAGTGCCGCCATCGGCTCGGCAGGCTGCACCTCGACCAGCACCCGGATCACGCCCGCCGGCACACCCGCCGCGCGCAGCACCTTGGCCGCCTCCAGATGGAAAACCCCCAACTCGATGCCGATCCGCGCGGACGCGAGCACCTCGCAGGCAGCCAGCCACCCGTCCTCATGCACGTTGACCGAGGCGAAATCGGGCTTGCCGGCGGCAAGACCGGCCCAGCCGGCGAGCAGGTCGATCCGCGTCGTCGGGTCCGGTTGGATCCACGCGGCCGTGGTCACGCCGACGGCGATCGTGGGCGCGACCGAGTGCAGCCGGGCGACCGTCGGCGCGATGCGCGGCCCGGCCAGTGCTTCCAGTCCGGTCAGATCACGCGGGTGGATGTGCACGGATCTGACGCCGACCTCCGCCAGGGACACCACGTCGTCGGCGATCTGCGCCGGGCTGACCGGCAGGGCCGGATGGTCCTTGATCGCCCTGGTGCCGTTGAGGCAGCACTGAAGCATCGCCGATCAGCCCACGTCAATGGGCTCGGACCAGCTGCGAGAAGTCCCCCTCGCGCGAGTCATTCCTCGGCCTCCTCCTGGCTCGTACCCTCACCGATCGACGCGACACTCCGGGCCGCGTCCGGTCCAGACCCGAGCAGTACCCGGAATCCGTCCTCGTCAAGCACGGGCACCTTGAGCTGCACCGCCTTGTCGTACTTGGTGCCGGGGTTCTCGCCGACCACCACGAACGAGGTCTTCTTGGACACCGTGGACACCGCCTTGCCGCCGCGCCCGGTGATCGCCTCCTTGGCCTCGTCCCGGGAGAAGTTGGGCAGCGTGCCGGTCACCACGATCGACTGGCCGACCAGGTTGCGCGGTATCGACTCGTCCCGCACGTCCACCATGGCCACGCCCGCCGCCTGCCACCTGCGGACCACCTCGCGGTGCCAGTCGACCTCGAACCACTCGCGCACCGCGCCGGCTATCGTCGGGCCGACACCGTCCACATCGGCGAGTTGTTCCTCGCCGGCCGCCTCGATCGCGTCCATCGAGGCGAACTCCCTGGCCAGCGCCTGCGCTGCGGTCGGGCCGACGTGCCGGATGGAGAGCCCGACCAAGACCCTCCACAAAGGACGATCTTTGGCCGCCGCCAGGTTGGCCAGCAGCTTGTGCGCGTTCGCGGACAGCTCGCCCGCCTTGGTACGAAACAGTTCCACTGCCAACAGGCGCTGCTCGTCGAGGTCGAACAGATCACCCTCGTTGCTCATCGCGCCCGAGGTGTAGAGCGCGGCCGCCGCCTCGTACCCGAGCACCTCGATGTCGAACGCGGCCCGACTGCCCAGGTAGGCCAGCCGTTCACGCAGTTGGGCCGGGCAGGCGCGCGCGTTCGGACAGCGGATGTCGACATCGCCCTCCTTCTCGTGCCGCAGCACCGTCCCGCACTCCGGACACACCGTCGGCATGACGAAGGCCCGCTCGTCACCGGTCCGCGCGTCCGCGACCGGCCCCAGCACCTCCGGAATCACGTCGCCCGCCTTGCGGATCACCACCCGGTCGCCGATGAGCACGCCCTTGCGCACCACCTCGTCCGCGTTGTGCAGCGTCGCCGAGGACACCGTCGACCCGGCGATCTTCACCGGCTCCATCTCGGCATACGGGGTCACCCGACCGGTCCGCCCGACCTGGACCTTGATGTCCAGCAGCCGCGTGGTCGCCTCCTCCGGGGCGTACTTGTACGCGATCGCCCACCGCGGCGCCCGCGACGTGCTGCCCAGTCGGCGTTGCAGGGCGACCTCGTCGACCTTGACCACCAGGCCGTCGATCTCGTGCTCCGCGTCGTGCCGATGTTCACCCCAGTAGGTGACGCGCTCCACCACCTCGTCGATGGTCTGCACGATCGTGGTGTGCGTCGACACCGGCAGCCCCCACGCCCCCAGCGCGCGATACCCGTCCGACTGCCGCGCGGGCTCGAACCCCTCGCGCCTGCCCAGCCCATGGCAGATCAATCGCAACGGACGACTCGCCGTGACCCGAGGATCCTTCTGCCGCAACGACCCGGCGGCCGTGTTCCGCGGATTCGCATACGGCGGCTTGCCTGCCTCGACGAGCGCGGCGTTGAGCTTGAGGAACTCCTCGACCCGGAAGAACACCTCGCCCCGCACCTCGACCAGCGCCGGCACCGGAAACTCGTCCGTCCCGTGCAACTGTGTCGGCACATCCTGCATGGTCAGCAGGTTCAGCGTGACATCCTCACCGGTCCGCCCGTCACCCCTGGTCAGCCCGCGCGTGAGCCGCCCGTTCTCGTAGAGGAGATTGACAGCGAGGCCGTCGATCTTCAGCTCGCACAGAAAATGCACCGCCCTGCCAACGTCGCCCAGATCCCGATGCACCCGATCCGCCCAGGTGCGCAACTCGTCGATCGAGAAGACGTTGTCCAGACTGAGCATCCGCTCAAGGTGATCGTGCGCCGTGAAGTCGGAGGAGAACGTGCCACCGACCCGCTGACTCGGCGAATCGGGCGTGATCAGCGACGGATGCGCCTGCTCGATCGCCTCCAACTCGCGCAGCAGGGTGTCGAACTCGCCATCGCTGATCGTCGGCGAGTCCAGGATGTAGTAGCGGAACTGATGCCCGCGCAACTCATCGGCAAGCGCCGCATACCGTTCACGAACACCCGCGGGCACATCCTCGGCGCCCTCGGCAACCACCGTTTCGTCATCATCCGTGCTGGTCACAGTGGCAGACTAGCCAGCCACCCAGACATTTCCCATCGCAGCGCCCACCCGATCCAGCGCCTTTTCCCGGGAACCCCGCCCGCGCCCGAACCGTCCGATACTCTGCGAGATTGCGGGTCACGAAATGTCAGCGGGGGTGTCGGGGATGTCGGACTCGGACCAGAGCTACATCGACAAGATCAACCAGCTCACCAGCCAGCCCAGCGCACCGGCCCCACCTGGGAACAGCCCACCCGCCAACAATCTTGCCGACGGCGCAACCGCCATGGCCAACGGCAGCCAAGCCATGCTCGCCCAGGCGCAGAGCGGCGGTTTCAGCCTCGACCCGCACACCGGCCAGGCCCTCATCAACACCCTGAACACCCAGATCGAAACGCTGAATGGCTTGACCGCGCACACCACCGTCATCGGCCGGCAGACCAAACTGGGGATGACCGTGGGTGGCCAGGCAATGTCGAAGTTCAACCAGGAAGTGGCGGTGTCAGGAGCCAGCGCCTTCCTGCCAGCCCACCAGCAGTTCATCGACACGCTGAAGACAATGGTTCAGGCGATCCAGATAGCGATGGACAATTACACCCATACCGACACTGACAACGCGCAGCAGCTCAAGGCGAAGGACTGACCCGAACCGTGACCAAGTTGATTCGTCGTTCGCTCGCCCTGCCCGCGCTCTTGGCACTCACTTTGGGTATCAGCGCGTGTTCCGGAGACATCGGCGGCACCGCCACGCCGAGCGCGAGCAGCACATCGAGCAACGGGCCCTCCAGCACGGCGGCCGACCCCTTTTCCGCTATCGACCCGTGCCAGCTACTGGATCAGGGTCAGCTGACTCAGTTGGGGCTGGAGGCGGGGAAGCCCGACAACACGGCGAAATCCCGAGGGTGTCAGTGGGCCAAGGGAACCTCCTATACGGTCGCCGTTTACCTCGACGGCAGCCAACCCATCGACGCCGTGGGAACTGACGGCGCGAGCGCGGTGACTCTGGAGTCGCACGACGCGGTTCAGACGACAGCGAACGGGCCCGGCTGCGATGTCGAAATCGCCGTCTCGAAGACAGCGAGCGCTGATGTCGTGCTCACGCCCGTCGCGGACGCGTGCCGGGTGGCGCAGACCTACGCACAGATGATCGAGTCGAAGTTGCCGGCGCAGCAGAAGTAGCCGGCTACTCGGCCTCGGCTTCCGCGTCGGCTTCGGGCTCTGGCGCGGGTTCGTCGAGGTGGCCGACGAGGTCGCGGAGGCCGATGAGGGAGATCGCGTTCTCGGGTTTTTCGAGGGCGGTCTCGACTCGGCGCAGCCGTTCGCCCGCCACGCGTTCGCCGAGGGTGGCGTCGAGGGGTAGGAAGGTGAGGGCCTGCTGGCTGGGCTGGTCCAGTTCGGCCAACTCGGGGTGGTAGACGGCGACGTCCACGACGTTTTCCGCTTCGTCGACCTGGGCTACGACCAGCACGTCGGCCAGGCGGATGGCGTGGCCGGCGAGGTTGACGGTTACTTCGCGTGGGTCGGGGACGGGTGGGACCGAGTCGTGGTACTCCCAGATCAGGTCGTCGGCGGGCGCGTCCGCCTTCCACGCGTCCGTGTACGGGCGCAGGGTCGGGTCTTCCTGGCCGCTGATCACCAGCGCGTACACCGCCCGCTGGCCGCGGTCGAGGGCGAAGTGCAGGTCGGGGTGTAGTTCGGCGACGAGTTCGCACAGCTCGTGTTCGACGCGGCCGGGTTCGCGGTCGCCGAGGGCGGCGCTGATCGTGGGGAGCTGTTCGGACCAGCGGGTCCAGAATCGTTCGGCGCGGGCTCGCGCGATGTTTTCGACCGATTCGATGGGTGCTGAGCCGCGCCGCCGGAACCACTTCATATGGGTCATTGTGCAGCTCCGCCGATCTACCTGCCCCAGGATTCGGGAGGTTCGACGAACGCGGCGCCGAGTTCGCGGGTGAGGGTGAGGGCGCGGCGGGCCCAGGACTGGGTGGCGCCGGCAAGGCCGCAGCATGGGGTGGGCACGGCGCGTTCGGCGAGCAGGGTGCGGGGGAAGCCGAGGCGGTCGACCAGGGCCAGTGCGGGTTTGGCCGCGTCGTGCAGGGTGAACGGCTGGGCCGGATCGATGCCGGGGACGAGGCCGAGCAGAAGCATCGTGCCGGCGTCCCAGGCTTCGCCGATGGCGTCGAGGGAGCCGGTGGTGAGCAGGGTCGCGTCGAGTGAGATGGCGTCGGCGCCCGCGTCGCGAAAAAGGGCGATGGGCGGGTTGGCGGCGCAGCAGTGCACGACGACATCCCGGCCGCTGGCGGCGCGGGCGGCTTCGATGACGGTGTTGAGCAGTTCGGTGGCGGCGAGGGTGTCGACCGGCGGCACCATGCCGAAGCCGGACGGGGTCGGGAGTCGGCCGGCCAGCGCGGTCGGGAGGGTTGGTTCGTCGAGTTGGACGACCACCGGGGCGCCGGTGCGGGCGGCCACTTCGGCCACATGGGCGGTCAGGCCCTCGGCCAGCGACTGGCCGAATTCGCGGAGGGCGCCCTGGTCGGTCAGGACGCGGTGGCCGCGGAACAGTTCGATGTCGGCGGTGAGCGTCCACGGGCCGGCCACCTGGACCTTCACCGCGTCGGGCCGGCTGCCGGTGCGGTCGGCTACTTCCTGCAACGCGTCGAGGTCGCGGTGCAGGAGTTCGACGGCGCGGCGTTGGTCGGCGCCGGGGTGGGCGGCGACGCGGTAGCCGGAGGGCACGACCTCGAACGGGAGGTCGACCAGCAGTGCGGCGGTGCGGCCGATCAGGTCGGCGCCGAGGCCGCGGGCGGGGAGTTCGGGCAGGTGCGGGAGGTCGGGCAGTTCGCCGTACACGGTCCTGGTCGCCTCGACCGGGTCGGTGCCGGGCATCGAGCCGATTGCCGTTGCCACTCCGGGTGACCAGGGCGAGGGCGCGGGTTCGGCGGTGAACTCGTCGGGCGGGACGCCGTCGGGCGGCGAGAGACTCTGCGACACGTGCACTGCCTATCACCGGGCGCGTGGGGCCGCGCGGGCAGGCCGAGGTCGAACGAGGTCTGGACCACTCAGAGTCGACTGAGGGATCTGTCAACTGGGAATGGTCTAGACCCATTGACCGATGTGATCCAGCGCACATAACGTCGGTTTTCACCCGTAACGCCATGCCTACCGACAAGGAGTGGCTCGATGGTGAAGAGAAGACTCCGCCTGCTGACCCTGTTATGCGCCGGAATCGCCGCGCTTGGCGTGCTCGTCGCGCCGGCCGCGACCGCGGGCCCGGCGGTCAGCCCGCGCGACCTGCCCGCCTGCCCGTTCTTCTACACCGGCACGATCCCCACCCGACCGATCGTCGGTGGCACCGACCCCGGCACGCTCGCCCCGCCGGTCGACATCAGCACCCGACTGCCCGCGCCGACCGGCATCAGCGGCAGCCTCAACGCCAACGGCACGGTGACCTTCACGTTCAACCGGGTGCCGGGCGCCGTCGCCTATCGCGCGTTCAAGAACGGCCAGGCCCTGCAGTGGATCGACGACTGGGGCCAGCCGAGCTTCCTGGTCACCGACTCCTCGCCGTGCCAGGACGCGAACTACCAGGTGTACGCGATGACCGAGGACAACACCGATGCGAGCGCGATCGGCCAGATCTCGACCGCGTATCGCATCGGCTCGGACAACCAGCTCGCCCCGTACTCGATCCCGGCCGGGACCACGTTCACCTTCACCGTCACCTCCTACAACGACGGTGGCCAGACCGCGCTCGGCTACAACGCCGGCCTCGGGTTCTGCGCGGTGGACGCGCGGATCATCCCGTGGGGCACCCGGTTCACCGTGCCCGGCTACGGCTCCTGCTACGCGGCGGACATCGGCGACTGGATCGAGGGCGACATCACCGACGTCTGGCTCCCCGGCGGCGAGGCCAACAACTGGGGCGTGCAGCAGCAGACGATCACCGTCAACTAGCGATCAAGGCGCCTACCGACAACGGAACCGCGCCGTCAACTGGCCTTGTCGGGTAGCGTGGCCTAAACCATTTCCGCAGGCCCTGCGCTGCCCGCGGGAACAGATCGGCTAGGGAGCTGCGGATGACCGTCAAGCACTTGCGCATCGATAACCGGCTGGTCCACGGCCAGGTCACCGTCGCTTGGGTCTCCTACATCGGGGTCGACCACATCGTGGTGGCCAACGACGAGGTGGCCCAGGACGAGTTGCAGCGGTTGCTGCTGCCGCAGGCCGCCCGGGGCGTGCGTACTTCCGTTTTGTCCGTTGCCGACGCGGCGAAGCACTGCCTGAGCCCAGAGGCGGCCGGCGAGAACATCATGGTGCTGGCCAAATGGTGCTCGGACGCACTGGAACTCATCGAGGCGGGCGTTCGACCGGAGGTGGTCAACGTCGGCAACCAGGCGCCGAAGCCGGGCACGAAGTTCACCATGGTCACCAGGTCCATCTCGGTGACTCCGGAGGACGCGGCGGCGTACCGCAAGATCGCCGACATCCTCGGCGGGCTGACCAGCCAGATGATGCCCAAGGACAAGCCGGTCGATTTCCTCAAGTTGATGGAGAAGAAGAAGATCTGAGCTTGCTCACCAAGCGGTGCGTCGGCGGCCTGCCGGCGCACCGCTTGCGCATGTCCAAGCCTGTCCTATTCGGACCGAGAAACGACCCCGGTCCGGTAACCGTACTGGTCCGGGCAGCAGTCTCCCCCGTGACAACAGGGGAAACTCTGAGCTGCCAATAATTAACGGACTGTATATGACACACCGGTAACTTTTAACGTCGCGCACTTGACTGACCAGGGCTCGATGTTACTCTGCCGTGAGATCTAGATCACTGGTCTAGTCCAAATTGAAAAGCCAACCTCCAGCCATCGCGATTCTCCGAAAGCCGGGGCAGACATGCTCATCGCGTTGCTGCTCACTCTGTGGGCGATAGCTTGTATCTTCGATGTTCTCGGGCCATATCTGATTTACGCCTCGCGACCCCTGATCGCCGGCACGGTAGCGGGCCTGATCGTCGGTAACCCTCTACTCGGCATGGCCATCGGCGCGACGCTCGAATTCGCCGCGCTCGGCTCCTACACCTACGGCGGCTCCAGCACGCCGGACTGGCCGACCGGCGCGATCATCGCGGTGGCGCTGGCCCACAACGCCGGTGTGCCCAACGAGGCGGCGATCCCGCTCGGCGTCACCTTCGGCCTGGCCGCGGCGCTGGTGCTGACCCCGCTCGACCCGATCGGCCGAAGCCTGACCACGCTGTTCATCCACCGGGCGGACAAGGCGCTGATCGAGGGCCGAACCCGAGAACTCACCGTCCTGCACTGGACGGCGTTCATCCCCTGGGCAGCCGTGCGGGCCATCCCGACGTTCGTGCTGACCTACTTCCTCAACGCGAGCCTCGTGCACAACCTGGAGACCAGCATCCCGAAGTGGCTGGTGCAGGGTCTGACCCTCTCCGGCGGTCTGCTGCCCGCCGTCGGTTTCGCGATGCTGTTGGGCTTCCTGCCGGTGCGCAAGTACTGGTACATGCTCATGCTCGGCTTCGTCCTGTTCGGGTACGCCAAGATCCCTGTTCTCGGCGTCGCGATGTTCGCTCTTGCCATCGCGTTCATCTTCATGATCCTCAAGCCGGGCGAGAACCAGGCCACGCCGGCCGCACCGGCACCATCTCCCACCCCGGCGACCAGCGCCGCCAGCAGCACCGAAGGGGAGGCCAGCAATGTCTGAGGCCACCGTCGCGGAGCAGCAGACTCCGGAGCACACCCCGCTTCCCAAGAGCGTGCTCAACAAGTCGTTCTGGCGGTTCTTCTGGTCCTTCCAGATCTCCTGGAACTACGAGCGGGACCAGGCGCTGGGCTTCCTGTGGGCGATGATCCCGGTGCTGCGGCACCTCAACCCCGATGACAACAAGTTCATCGCGGCCATGCAGCGGCACATCACCTTCTTCAACACCTCCCCGGTCGTGGGTGGCCCGCTGATCCTGGGCACCACCATCGCCATGGAGGAAGGCGGTTCGCCGTCGGCCGCGGAGAGCGTCAAGGTCGCCATGATGGGGCCGTTGGCGGGTATCGGTGACACCGTCACCTACGCCCTCTACAACAGCATCATCCTGACGCTCGGCGCGAGCTGGGCGCTCAACGGGCAGGCGTTCGGCCCGATCTTCGCCGCGGTCATGTGCCTGGTCCCGCTGTACTTCCTGCGTCGCTGGCAGTTCAACGCGGGCTACGCGCAGGGTCGCAACCTGATCACCCAGCTCGCCGCGGGCGCGCTGGCCAAGGTCAGCGAGGGTGCGACCATCGTCGGCCTGATCGTGCTCGGCGGCTTCATCCCGAGCGTGGTCGCGGTGCAGACCAACCTGCAGATCTCGGAGAAGGCGCCGTCGGCGCTGAAGGGCGCGAAGGCGACGGTCAGCTACATCCAGACCGACCTGAACTCGATCCTGCCCTTCCTGCTCCCGGTGCTGGTGACCGCGCTCATCTACTTCCTGATGCGCCGGTTCAACCTGCACCCGCTGTGGTGCATTCTCATCATCTTCGTGCTCGGCATCGGCCTCGGTGGCCTCACCGGCCTCATCAACGGGGTGCCGTGGTTCTCGAAGGTGGCCATCGTTCCGCTCCCCACTAGTTAAGAAATCGACACGTGGATTGCCAAAGCGGCGTCGGCAACGTTGACTGTTGCCGACGCCGCTTTGCCGTGGATGGAGGAATTGGTTATGACAGTCCCGGTGATCTTCGTCGGGCACGGCGGCTACGCGGCGGGCGTGCGGGACGCCGCCGAGATGATTCTCGGCGAGCAGGAGCACGTCGGCACGGTGTCCTTGCCGCCCAACGGAAGCCTTGAGCAGCTCGGCGAGGACATCACGGCCGAGCTGAGCAGGCTCGGCGCCGCCGAGGGCGAAGCGCTCGTGCTGGCCGACCTGATGGGCGGCTCTCCGTCCAATGCGGCCGCTCGCCTCGCGCTGACCAACCCGAATCTGCACCTGGTTTCCGGCCTCAACCTGCCGATGGTGCTCGAGGTGCTGACCAGCATCGAGGAGACCGCGGCCGCCCTGGTCGGAGTCGCGCTGCACGCGGGCCGGGAAGGCGTGCAGGACGTGGCCGCGCAACTGCGGGAAGCAGCGAGCAAAGCGGGGAAGTGACCATGCGATGACCGCCGAGGGCGCGAAGCGCCGACTCTGGTACGCGGCGACCACTGTGGACGTGACGCCGCGGGTGCCGGTCGCGCTCGGCGGTTATCTCGCGCGTGGTGACGAGCCGGCCACCGGCGCGCACGACCGGCTCACCGCGAGCCTGCTGCTGCTCTCGGACGAAGCCGGACAGCGCGCGGCCTGCTGGGTCAGCGTGGACGCGCTGAGCCTGGACGCGGAAACCTGCGCGCGGATCAGGGCCGAGGTTGCGCAGGGCGCCGGCATCGCGCCCGAGGCGGTGCTGGTCTGCTGCTCGCACACGCATTCCGCGGCTGCGGCGTGGTCGCGGTTGAGTTTCTGGCCGAACCAGGACAGCGACGACAGCCAGATCGACCGGCTGGTCAAGGACATCAGCAAGGCCGCGACCCGGTTGCCGAAGACCCGTTCGCCGGTCACCGCCGGTTGGGCGACCGTCGCGGACGGCGGGATCGGCGCCAATCGATACGACCCCAAGGGCCCGCACGACCGCAGCGCGGGCGTGCTGACGCTGCGCCAGGACGATGACACGATCGTGGCCATCCTGTTCGACTACGCCTGCCATCCGACCGTGCTCGGCCACGCGAATCGCGAGTACTCCGCGGACTTCCCGGCCGCGACCCGCTCGGTCGCGGCCGCCGCGCTGCTGGCCGCGCAGGGCGTGGAAACCCCGCCGGTGCTGGCGTTTCTGCAGGGCGCTGCGGGCGACGTGAGCACCCGTTTCACCCGGCGGGCCCAGGATTTCGCGGAAATGCAACGCCAGGGCGGGATTCTGGCCGGCGCGGTGCTGCGCGGCGCGCTGGAATCCGAGCCCACCCGCGTTCCGGACGCGATTCCGGTCGTGCACCGGGTGACCGTCACGGTGCCGACCAGAATGCTGCCAGGTCGGGCGGAGGCAGCGGACCAGCTGGTCGCGGCCGAACACGCCTGGCACGCGGAACGGGAGCGCGGCGGGGACACGCCGCGCGCCCGGATCGCCCGCACCCGCTACGAGGGGGCGGTGCTCCAGTCCGAACAGGTCGCCGCCGGCCTCCCGGCCCACCTCCACCTGCCGATCAGCGTGGTCGCGTTCGGCGAGCTGGCCTGGGTGCACCTGCCGATCGAGCCGTTCACCTGCTACGCCAACGCGATCCGAACCAGCAGTCCGTTCCGGCACACCAGGATCGTCGGCTACACCGACGGCTACTTCGGCTACCTCGCCGACGCGGCCGCGCACGACGAGGCCGTCTACGAGGCCAGTTCCAGTCCGTTCGACCCGCACGGCGCGGCGGTGCTGGTCGAGGCGACCCAGGAACTGCTGCACGGGGCGTGGCGCGCACGCTGATCCGCGGGCAGGATCGAGTGGGTGACAACTTTTGCGCTGCCCACCGAAATTGATGTTCGTCAAGCCGCGACCACCATCGCCCCCTACGTGCGCCGCACGCCGATCCTGCGCACCGAACTGGATGGTCGCGAGCTGGTGTTCAAACTGGAACATCTGCAACGGACCGGGTCGTTCAAACTGCGCGGCGCCGTCAACGCCATGCTCGCCGGCCCGCTGCCCAAGCACGTGATCGCGGTGTCCGGCGGCAACCACGGCCTCGCGGTGGCCACCGCGGCCGCCATTCTCGGCGTGTCCGCGACCGTGTACGCGCCGGAGACCATCCCCGCCGTCAAGGCGCGTCGGATCAGGGAAGCGGGCGCGGAGCTGGTCACCTTCGACCGGATCGCCACCGCGTTCGCCGAGGCCGAGCGGGTCGCGGCAGCCGAGCCGGACACGACGTACCTGCACCCGTTCGCATTGCCCGAGGTTATCGCCGGTCAGGGCACGTGCGCGGCCGAGGCCGTCGCCGACGAGCCGGCCATCGACTCGATCGTGGTCTCGGTCGGCGGCGGCGGTCTCGCCGCGGGTTCGGTGCTCGGCGGTGGTGGCCGGCCGGTCGTCACGGTCGAGCCGGAGGGGTGCCGCTGCCTGTACGACGCGCGTGCGGCCGGTCACCCGGTGGAGTCCGCAGTGGACTCGGTGGCCTCGTCCGCGCTCGGCGCGAACCGCACCGGGGACGTCAACTTCGCCATCCTGAACACCGACGCGGTCACCTCGGTGCTGGTCACCGACGAGGAACTGCTGGCAGCGCGCGACCTGCTGTGGAGCGAGTTCCGGTTGGCCGTCGAACCGGCCGCCGCGGTGCCGCTCGCGGCCTGGTTGGCCGGCCGGGTGCCCGGTGAACTGCCGTGCATCATCCTGTGCGGCGCCAACACCGACTGGACGCCGGCCTAAGGCACGTCCGCTCAGGCGGTCGCCATGATCGTGGCGCTGCCGAGCACCACGTCGCCTGCCGCGTCCGGCCGGTACAGCACCACGGTCTGGCCAGGCGCGACGCCGTGCAGCGGCTCGGTCAGCGTCACGTTCACCGCGCCGTCGCTGACCGACGCCCTGGCCTTGGCCAGTCCACCGTGCGCGCGCACCTGCGCGACGCAGTCGGTCGGCTCGGCCAGGCCCGCTCCGGAGGGCCAGACCGGCTTGCCGGCCACGATCTCGGTCACCGCGAGCCGCTCGGCCGAGCCGACCCGTACGGTGCCGCTGACCGGCTCCAGCGACAGCACGTAGCGCGGCCGACCGTCGGACGCGGGCGCCTGGATGCCCAGGCCCTTGCGCTGCCCGATGGTGAACCCGTGCACGCCGCCGTGCTCGCCGATCACCTCGGAGGTCTCGTCGTCGACCAGCGAACCGGGCCGTTCACCGAGCCGCTTGGTCAGGAAAGCCCTGGTGTCGCCGTCCGGGATGAAACAGATGTCGTGACTGTCCGGCTTGTCGGCGACGGCGAGGCCGCGACGCGACGCCTCCGCGCGCACCTGCGTCTTGGTCGAGTCGCCGAGCGGGAACATGGCGTGCCGCAGCTGGTCGGCGCGCAGCGACGCGAGCACATAGGACTGATCCTTGCCGTCGTCCGCGCTGCGCCGCAGCTCCGGTTCATCATCCACTGTGGACAACCGGGCGTAGTGACCCGTGCACACCGCGTCGAAACCGAGGCCGATCGCGCGGTCCAGCAGGGCCGCGAACTTGATCTTCTCGTTGCACTTGACGCACGGGTTGGGCGTGCGGCCGGCCGCGTACTCCGCGACGAAGTCCTCGACCACCTCTTCGGTGAACCGCTCCGCGAAATCCCATACATAGAAAGGGATGCCGAGCACGTCGGCGGCGCGCCGCGCGTCCCGCGAGTCCTCGATGGTGCAGCAGCCGCGCGCACCGGTACGCAACGTGCCCGGCTTCGCGGACAGCGCGAGATGCACGCCGACCACCTCGTGCCCGGCCTCCACCGCTCGCGCCGCGGCGACGGCCGAATCGACCCCGCCACTCATCGCGGCCAACACCCGCATCGTGCTCAAACCTCCATCTCGGCGGCTTCGCGCGCCGCCCGACTCAATCCAGCCAGCCCCGCACCCCGTGCCCTGGCAACAGCAGGACCGATCGCGGCGGCGACCTCGTCGACGTCCGCGTCGGTCGAGGTGTGGCCGAGCGAGAACCGCAGCGACCCCCGGGCCGCGATCCGGTCGGCGCCCATGGCCAGCAGCACATGGCTCGGCTCGGCGACCCCCGCGGTGCAGGCCGAGCCGGTCGAACATTCGATCCCGTTGGCGTCCAACAGCATCAGCAGGCTGTCGCCCTCGCAGCCCGGCACGGTCACGTGCACGTTGCCCGGCAGCCGTGACGGCCCGTCATCCACAGTGGACTGACCGGGGTCGCCGTTGAGCACGATGTCCGGCACCGCCTCGCGCAGCACGCCGATCAGCCGATCCCGCAGCTGCGTCTGGCGCAGCGCGGATTCCCGCTGGTCACGCACTGCCTCGCGGACCGCGACCGCGAGCGAGACGACCCCCGGCACGTCCAGCGTGCCCGAGCGCACGTCCCGCTCCTGCCCGCCGCCGTGCTGCAGCGGCGTGCACGGCACGTCCCGACCGAGCAGCAGCACGCCGACTCCGTACGGTCCACCCAGCTTGTGCCCGGTCAGGCTCAGCGCGGCAGCGCCGGAGCGGCCGAAGTCCACCGGCAGCGCACCGACCGCCTGCACCGCGTCCGTGTGCAGCGGTACGTCGGACTGCGCGGCCGTCGTCGCCAGTTCGCGGATCGGGTTGACCGTGCCGACCTCGTTGTTCGCCCACATCACCGAGGCCAGCGCGACCGATTCCGGGTCCTCGCCGATGGCCGCGGCCAGGGTGTCCGCGTGCACCCGGCCGAAGTCGTCCACTTCCAGCCAGGTCACCTCGGCGCCCTGCTCGTCGACCAGCCACTGCACCGAGTCCAGCACCGCGTGATGCTCGACCGAGGAGGCCAGGATGCGGCGTCGTTTCGGATCGGCGGCCCGTCGGGCCCAGAAGATGCCCTTGACCGCGAGATTGTCGCTCTCCGTGCCACCAGTGGTGAGGATCACTTCGGAAGGACGCGCGCCAAGCGCGTCCGCGATGTCCTCCCGCGCCTCCTCCACCGCACGTCTGGCCCGCCGGCCGGAGGTATGCAGCGACGACGCGTTGCCCACAAGGGACAAAGCACTGGTCAGCGCGGCCGCGGCCGCCGGAAGCAGCGGAGTCGTCGCGGCGTGGTCGAGGTAGGCCATCGCGTAATCAAGAGTAACCCGACCAAGTAGGGATTAACGACCCACCGGCTTGGTCCGTCCGGCCGGGATCAACGCGCCCAGTCCGGCGACGCCCGCCAGCAGCAGGTCGAACAGCAACAGCGGACCACCCGGGTGACTGGTCGAGGCCAACGCGTTGACCAGCACCCCGCCCAACCCGACCAGCGTCACCGTGGCCAGCACCTCGGCCAGTTGCACGGCGGAGGAGTTGAAGCCCTGCTCGTCGTCCGGCGACTGGCCCAGCACCAGCACGGCGACGGCCGGCATGCCGATACCCATCCCCATCCCGGCGCACACCCAGACCGGGAACGCCACCCAACTCGGCGTGCCGCCCATCGCGACCAGCGCGATCCCGGCGATCCCGACCGCGACCAGCACCATCGCCACCCGCAGCAGCTTCGAGCGAGACACGTGCGGATACCGGCCCTGCCAGGCCGACGCGCCGGACCAGCCGAGTGCGCCGATGGTCACCGGCAGCCCGGCGAGGGAGGGCGTGAACCCGTGCACCGCGGTCAGCACCAGCGGCACGAACGACTCGGCCGCGTTGTACGCGCCGGCCATCATGCCCCTGGACAACACGATCGACGGCAACCCGCGTCCCGCCCGAAACGTCCCCTTCGGCAGCAGCCGTCGCACGGCGATACCGGCCATCAACCCACCGACCGCGATCACCGGCAGGCTCACCCAGTCCAACTGCTGCGCGCCGGCCGTGATCGCCGCGACCCCGACGGCGGCCCCGATCGCCGCCAGCACCAGCCCCTTACGGGCGGGGCTGCCGGTGTCATGGCCAGGCGGCGGCAGCCTGCGCACGACGGGAATCACGAACGCGGTGCCGAGCACCAGCAGCGGCACCAGCCCCAGAAACACCCACCGCCAGCCGAAGGCCACCGTCACGACCCCGGCGACCACCGGCCCGACCAGCGAGGGCACCACCCACGCCCCGGCCAACACCGCCGACATCGCGGGCCGGTCTGACTTCTCGTAGACCTGCGCGATCAACACGTACATGGCCACCGTCGCCGCGCCCGCCCCGACCCCCTGCACGACCCGGCCGACCAACAGAATCGGCATGGTGACCGCGGTCCCCGCGACCACCAACCCGATACAGAACAAGGAGATCGCGCTCAGCAGCGGCATCCCCGGCCCCCGCTTGTCCGCCCACCGCCCCGCCAGCGCCGAGCCGATCGCGCTGGCCGCGGAGAAGGCCGTGATCGGCCAGGCATACAGCCGTCCACCGTGCAGGCTCGCGACCAACGTGGGCAGCGCGGTCGCCACGCCAAGGAACTCGAACGCGATCAGCGTCATGACGACGATCAGCCCGACCGTGGTGAACCGCCGCGCGGGCGTCCACAACGTCGATCTGGTCCGTGCCGCTCGGGTCGTCGTCGCCGTCATGATGGTCATCCTGCAACCTCCACCCTGGTGGAGGTCCAGTCGATTTCGGCTCAGGTGTCGTCGGCGTGCACCCAGGCGACAAGCTCACGCAGGCCGCGCACCATGATCGCGTGCGTCGCCGGCTCGTGCGTGGTGAACTGCTTGCCGTCGTTGGCCGTTCGCGAGCGGGAGACGAAGCGCCCCTTCACCGTGTCCGTCCAGGCCAGTTCCGGCGACTGAACAACTCGCCCGCGCCGATCCAGCCCGTACGCGGTGAAATACCCGGCCCGCTCACGTTTGCTCGCCAGCATCCGCCGCGCCAGTTCGTCGTCCGGAGTGGGCGCGGTCACCGGATGCAGGTAGCCCGAGGACCGAGGATCCTGGTCGAGCACGGTCACCAGGCGGCCGGGAAACGGCTTCGTGGTCGGTAGCAGGCCGAGAATCGACGCGATCAACCGATGCGACTCGACCACCTCGATATGCATCTTCCTCGGTGACTGCACCGCCATCACCGCGAACTGCCCGTTGCCCGACACGCGTGCCCGCAACACCTGCTCGTCGTCCAGCACACCGAACACGCCGATCGCCGAGTTGTAGCGCACCAGCACCGACAACCGGTCCTCGACCTCCGGCTCCAGCCGCCCGCGCCGGGCCAGCCCGCGCTCGGTCAGATCCAGCCACACGTCGCGCCGAATGGCCGCGCGCTCGTCCATGGTCGTCCCGACCGAGCGGATCTCGAACGGCGTCGGCACGGCGCCCAGGCCAAGGTCCTCCCACAGAATGTCGACGGCGGCATGGGACAGGCTCAGCAGATCATCCATCACTCACCAATGACCGGCGGCGCGACATATCCCTCCGGGCCGAACGTGGCGTCCGGGTCCGGGTTCAGCAGGTAGTCCGGCCGCTTGTGCTCGGAATCCTCCCCACGCTTCCCGCCCGCGCCGCGCGGCATCATCCCGGACTGACCAGGCTCGCCGGCAGCGGCACCGCCCCGCAGGCCGCCTGCGCCTTCGCCCTCTTCGCCGGCAACACCCGCGCCAACCCCACTCCGCGCCCCGGAACCGCCCCCTTCACCAGCGGCTCCACCAGCGGCTCCACCAGCCGCCCCGCCACCCGACAACCCACGCAACGCCCCCGCTCCCGCACCGGCCCCCAACCCACCGGCTGCCCCGCCCCCAGGGCCGCCCAACTCCCCCAACAAAGTCCCCGAAAACGTCGGATCCTGCCCCGAACTCCACCCACCCTGATTCCACCCACCCTGCGAAGGCACATTTCCCACAGGCCCATTCGGATTTGTCGTCGTGTTCGGCAAGGCGCTCGTCGGCCCCGAGTCGAACCCCGACTGCCCCGTCGACAGATTCGGCGTCCCCGCCCCCGACAACACCGGCGCCTGCACGCCAGACCCACCAACCCCGCCGGCACCCGACCCTGAGCTGACGTTGCGGACATTCGCAGTGGCCCGAGGCACATTCCCCGCCGAGTGCAGCCCCGACACTCCGCCGCCACCCGACGACGGCATGCCGGCGCCACCGCCCGCGCTCGAATTGAACGCCGGCGGCGCGTTGAAAGCCGGAAACTTCTCGCCCGACGTGGCCAGCGACGTGTCGTAGGTCTGCGCGGCATGCACCGCCTCGGTATGGTCAGCTGCCGCCTGCGCGAACTGCGCGTTCAACTTGGCCGCGCCTGCCGCCGGATTGAAGACGTTGTGCAACATGGTCTGCGCGACGTCGGACCCGGTCGGCGGCTCCGTCGGATTCGTCGGCACCGAGTTCTTCGCTGTCGATGCCGCCTCCGACTGCACGGCAAGCCGGTTGCCCGCGAGCTGCGCGCCCTGCCCGGCCGTCCCCGCCCACTGCGAGATGCCGTTGATGAAGTTCCGCGCGGCGTCGCCCGCGTTCCCCTGCCAGCCGTACTCACTGCTCCCGGCCGCCTGGGTCAGCCCCTGCGCGACCGTCACGTAGTTGTTTCCGATGTTCGTCCACGCCGAGGCACCGTCTCCGGCAGTGGTCGGATCCATGTTCGTGGTGACCATCTGCTTCAATTGCGTCGCCGAGTACGAATTGTAGTTGTGCCCGGAGAAATTCGGCGCGGCCTGCGTCTCGATGTCCGACGACAACTGCTGATACTGGTTCTGCGCAAACGTGTCCGCGGACTTCTTCAGGCTCGCTTCGATACCGGCATCGACGCCCGGCGAGTTCGCCCACGACGGAAGCGCGTTCTGCGCATGCTCCAGGATCTGGCCGATCTTTTCGTCCCGCGACTGGACGTCCATGACCGACTCGACCTGCTTGGGGGTCAACGGTGTGCCGCCCCCGGAATTGTCCGCACCCATCGTCAGCGCCTCCCCGATCGCTACTTCTGCTGTGCCGGCAACTTCGGCTCGATCAACGTCGCATACTGCGTCGCAATCTGGCACTGCTGCTGGATGGACTCTGCGCCGGAAACAACGACATCGGCACTCGACGACTTGGATATCGCGATCCCGATATCACAACCGAATCCGCTGGACGTGTCCTGCACCGCATCGTGTGATTGCAACGCCACTTTGGTGACTCCAGGCGAGTCGGTAGGGCCTATTCCCTGGTTGTCGCGGACATCGATGTTCATGGAGTAAGTCGCGCCCTTTCGCCAACCACAACCGCGTGATTTGGCGTTGCTCTGGGGGCCTTCTGTGGTTAGGTCGAGTTGATTGACCTGGTCAGACGTCAACAAGTCACAGGGGTTAACGGCCGCCAAGGGATTGCCGGCTTCGCCGGTCGTGCCCGCAACCGTGGTCGATGGTGTGGACGCAGTCGTCGTAGAACCCGTAACGCCACCTCCGGAGCACCCGGTGATGGCTCCGGCGACCGAGACAAGCGCCGACAGCACGAACGCACACTGCAACACCCTGGTTCTGGTCACGAGTCAGGTCAGTCCTTCGGCTTGAGCTTGTTCACGTTGTCGTCTTCGGTCTTGACGTAATTGTCCATGGCTATCTGTATCGCTTGAACCATTGTCGTCAGAGTCTGCACGAACTGCTGATGAGCCGGGGCGAACGCCCGGCTTCCGGTCGCAGCGACCTCCTGATTGAACTTTGCGATGGCCTGGCCGCCAGCGGTCATGCCCAACTTCGTTTCACGCGCGATGGTGGCGATGTGCGTGCCGGCGTCGTTCAATGTCTCGATCTGTTGGTTGATCGTGTTGATCAGGGCCTGGCCGGTGTGCGGGTCGAGGGTGAAACCGCCGCTCTGCGCCTGGGCGAGCATGGCTTGGCTGCCGTTTGCCATGGCGGCGGCGCCGTCGGTGAGGCCGGTGGTTGGGGCAGTGGGCGCGGTCGGCTGGCCGGCAAGCTGATTGATCTTGTCAATCGCGTCCTGGCTGCTCTCCGACATGACCCCGCCCCGTTGCTACTAGTTGTCCCGCGGTCTCGTAGCGTATCTGACGCGGCGGGCGTGGGGTCCGGTTCCGGGGAATGCGCGCTGGTTCGCTCGGTTCGGGGAACGGGTCAACTGTCGGTGGGTGCGGCGGTGAGCATGCGGGCGTGGGCGGCGCGCCGTTGGGCGGGGATGCCGGGGCCGGCGAGCACTGCCGCGATCTGCGTTTCGGCGAGTTCGGCCAGGTCGGCGCGGTTGTCGGCGCGGCCGGGGGCTATTTCGTCGAGGATGTGGACCTCGATGACCAGGCCGCGCAGCCTTGCCGTGCGGCAGACGGAGTCGATCAAGGTTTCGGTGCCGACGAAGGACGGCCAAGTGGTCGTCTGACCGCCCGCGAGGCGGTAACGGACCGCAATCGGACGGACCGGGACGCCGCCGTCGATCGCGGCCTGGAACAGGGCGGGACGGAAGTGGCCCGCAGCGAGACCGCACCAGGTCGTGCCTTCTGGGCAGACATTGACCTGGGCGCCGCCGCGCAGCGCGACGGCCAACTCCGTGACGGTGGCGGGGAGGGCGCGGAGGCTCGCGCGGTCGAGGTAGACCGTGCCTGCTCTGGTCGCCAGGGCGCCGACCAAGGGCCATTCGCCGATTTCGCGCTTTGCCACCGAGCGCATGGGGCGCACGGCGTTCGCGACCACGATGTCCAGCCAGGAGACGTGGTTCTGGACGACCAGGGCGCCACGTTGGGTTTCCGCGCGGGCGAAGTCGTTGTCGCCGTGGACTTCCAGTTCGGCGCCGAAGGCGCGCAGCATCGAGGTGAAGACCCAGCGGAGCGTCGCGGTCCTCGACCGTCCACGCAGGACGATCAGGAGGGGCGCCAGGGCGAGAGCCGCCAGGAGGACCAGGGCCGCGGCCGTCAGCCTGGTGAAACGGCGGAATCGGCCTACCGTCGGCATCGTGGCGGCGTGGCAGCCGGGGCCGCAGGGCGACGCGGGCATCCAGGCGTGTGCCATGGCTATCGGCCCTCTCCGAGGAAGAAGCGGAGGTAACGCTGGTCGACCCTGGCCATCGAGAGCAGCACGAAGAAGTCGGCCACGCCGAAGTCCTCGTCCAGCGCCGGCTCGCCGCAGACCCAGGCTCCCAGACGGAGGTAGCCGCGCAGGAGCGGTGGAATGGTTGCCTTGGCCGGACGCGGGGCTGCCGCGACGTTCCAGGGGTTGCGCGGGGTCACGCGGTATTCGTCGGGAGCATGGTTCTTGCGGGAGACGGTGTCCCAGACGCCCGCGGCCAGTTCGCCTCCATCGTGGAGGGGGACGGACGCGCAGCCGGCCAGCCATTCGTGGCCGGAGAGCAGCATGTAGCGGGCGATGCCGGCCCAGACAAGGCCGACGACGGCGCCGGTGCGGTGGTCGGGGTGGACGCAGGAGCGGCCGGTTTCGACGAGTGCGCCGCGGATGCCGGCGAGTGCGCTGAGGTCGAACTCGCCGTCCGAGTAGAGGCGGCCTGCTTCGCGCGCCCGTTGCGGGGGCAGCATGCGGTAGCAGCCGACGATCTCGCCGGTCGGGTCGTGGCGGACCACGAGGTGGTCGCAGAACTCGTCGAAGTAGTCGACGTCGAGGCCGGGGATTTCGCTGTGCAGGTCGGCACCCATCTCCTCGGCGAACACCCGGTAGCGCAGCCGCTGCGCGGCGCGGACCTCGGCGTCGTCGTGGGCGACCAGGAGGGAGTAGTGCGCGGTGGTCTCGGCTGACGGAGTGCTCACGAGCAGTTCTGACTGCGCCATACGCTCTGTTTACGTTGCGCCGGCAACAGTCAGCAGGTCAAACCGGTGGCAGCTAAGTGGAAATCCGGTTAATGACGGGTGGTCGAATGCGAACGGGGCGATTTTCGCCGTGTTGTCACGGGAAAATCGCCCCGAATTCGCTGGCCATTAAAGAAAATACAGTTAAATTCTCAGCCCTTGCGCTTGTTGACTTCCTCGGTGAGCTGCGGCGCGACCTTGAAAAGGTCGCCGACGATGCCGAAGTCGGTGATCTCGAAGATCGGCGCCTCGGCGTCCTTGTTGACGGCGATGATCGTCTTCGAGGTCTGCATTCCGGCGCGGTGCTGAATGGCGCCGGAAATGCCGAGTGCGATGTAGAGCTGCGGGGAGACCGTCTTACCGGTCTGGCCCACCTGGAACTGGTGCGGGTAGTAGCCGGAGTCGACGGCGGCGCGGGAGGCGCCGACGGCGGCGCCGAGCGAGTCGGCGAGGGCCTCGACGACCGAGAAGCTCTCCGCGCTGCCGACCCCGCGTCCACCGGAGACGACGACGCTGGCGTCGGTCAGATCGGGACGGTCGCCGCCTTCGACGGGCTCGCGGCCGAGCACCTTGGTGGCTTTGGCGGTGTCCACTGCGGGCAGTTCGACGTTGACGACCTCGGCCGCGCCTTCGGCGGCTTCGGCTTCCAGGGCGCCGGGGCGCACGGTGATCACCGGGGTGCCGTGGCTGATCTTCGAGTGGACGGTGTAGGCGCCACCGAAGATGGACTGGGTGCCGGTGCCGTCCCCGTCGATGTCGATGACGTCGACGAGCAGACCGGAACCGAGCCGCACGGCCAGCCGACCGGCGACCTCCTTGCCCTCGGACGTGGCGGCGACGAGCACGGCGGCGGGACTGGCCGTTGCCGCGACCGCGGCGAGCGCGTCGACCTTGGGGGTGACCAGGTAGCCGGCGGCGTCGTCGGACTCGACCGCGTAGACCTTGGCGGCGCCGTGGCCGGCGAGGGTGTCGCGGACCTTCGCCGCCGTGCCGGGCGCGGCGACCACGACGGCGGCGGGCTCGCCGAGCCGACGCGCGGCGGTCAGCAGTTCGTTGGTGACCTTCTTGACCTCGCCGTCAACCTGTTCGACGAGGACCAAAACCTCGGACATGGTGTTTCTCTCTCCTGCTCGGCTCGGTTCGTCAGATCAGCTTCTGGGCGATGAGGTACTCGGCGATCTTGGCGCCGCCGTTCCCGTCGTCCTCGACCTTCTCACCGGCCGTGCGCGGCGGCTTGGGGGCCGCGTCGACAACCGAGGACCATGCGTTGGCCAGGCCGACCTCGCCCGCGTCGATGCCGAGGTCGGCAACGGTGAGCGTGCTCACCGGCTTCTTCTTGGCGGCCATGATCCCCTTGAAGGAGGGGTAGCGCGGCTCGTTGATCTTCTCGGACACGCTGATCACCGCGGGCAGGGTCGCCTGGAGGTGGATCAGGCCCTCGTCCGGGGTCTCGCGCTCGACGGTGATGCTGCCGCCGTCGACGGTGACCTTGCGGGCGTGGGTGAGCTGGGGCAGGCCGAGCAGTTCGGCGACGATCGCGGGGACCGTGCCGGAGGTGCCGTCGGTGGCCTCGTTGCCGGCGATCACCAGGTCGACCGCGTCGACGGTGCCGATGGCCTTGGCAAGCACCTTGGCGGTCTGCAGGACGTCCGCACCGTGCAGCGCTTCGTCGCTGACGTGCACGGCGGAGTCCGCGCCCATGGACAGTGCCTTGCGGATGGCCTCGGTGGCGCGCTCGGGACCGACGCACACCACGGTGACGTTGCCGCCCTGGGCTTCTTTGATCAACAGTGCTTCTTCGACCGCACGCTCGTTGATCTCGTCCAGGACGGCGTCGGCCGAGTCGCGGTCGAGGGTGTGATCGGCGTCGCGCAGCTTGCGCTCGGAATAGGTATCCGGCACCTGCTTGACCAGAACAACGATGTTCATGGGTCTGGTTCGACCTCCTGAGAAAGTGACCGCCGGACATGCGGCGGCGAAACTGTCGCCGGTTGGCCCGACCTTGCCATGTCGCTTGCGGCTTTGCGAGCCAAGGGGCCGGTATGGCGAGCCAACACACTACGGCCAGATGTTACCCGCCAGTAGCTGCACGGCAAGCGGTACGCGACACGAAGGCGCGGTGACCATCCTCACCCCTGAGCCGGTGAGCAGGCGTGTTCTCTACTCTTCCTCAGTGGACAAGGTGCGCCTATATCGCCAAACGTTGCCTGGGCGTTACAGTCCCGGTTCATGGCCGGCTATGTCACTGTTGTGACTGACTCCACCGCGTGCCTGCCGACCGATATGGCGGCACGGTGGGGCATTTCCATCGTGCAGCAGCAGCTGCACGTGGGTGATCACCTGGACGATGAGGCAAGGATCGCACCTGAAACATTGCTCAACGCATTCGCCGACGGCACGCCGTTGGCGACCTCGCCACCCGACCCGGGCGCGTTCTTCTGGACCTATCAGGACGCCATCGCGCGCGGCGCCAGTGCCGTCGTTTCGCTGCACATTTCCGGAAAGCTGTCCAAGACGACGGACATGGCGAAATTCGGCGCCTCGGAATCACGAGTGCCGGTGCACGTGGTGGACACCGGCACGGCCGGCATGAGCCTTGGCTACGCGGTGCTCGCGGCGGCGCGGATCGCCAACGCGGGCGGCAGCGTGGACCAGGTGATCAAAGCGGCGAACAGACGGATGACCTCCTCGGTCGAACTGATCCACGTGGAGACCCTGGAGTATCTGCGCAGGGGCGGGCGGATCGGTGCGGCCGCGCACCTGATCGGCAGCACCTTTTCGGTGAAACCGCTGCTCACCGTGCGGAACGGCGAGATCGTGCCGATAGCCAAGACCATGGGGAGCGATCGGGCGATCCGCAAGCTGGTGGACACCGCGGTGGCCAAGGCGGGCGACGCGCCGGTGGACATCGCGATCGAGCACTTCGGCGCGGACCGGCGGGTCGACTACCTCATGGAGCGGCTCCGCAAACGCGTGCCGAACCTGAACCAGATCAATGTGGTCGGGGTCAGCGCGATCATCATGGTGCACGTCGGACCGGGTGGGATCGGACTCACGATCTCGCCGGCCGAAACCGTGCCGGCGAGATCGCGAGCCGCGTTCGAGGTCGGCTGATCAGCTGATCAGAACCCGGTCAGGCCCTTCGGGGTGCCAAGACCGGTCGGACCGTCCCAGCCCTTGCCAGCGGTGTAGAGCTGGGCCGGGCCGGTGCCACTGTTCGGCAGGGTGTTCGCGCCGACGGTGACATCGGTGAAGTCGGACTCCTTGTCCATGTAGAGCGTGTTCGGGCCGATCACCTGCGAGAGGTTGCCGGCGCGCGCGTAGACGCCGGCGATGAACGGCGAGGACACGCTGGTGCCACCGACGACGATCCAGTTGTAGGGCTGCCCGGAGAACGGCGAGTAGGTGTCGTACACGGCCACGCCGGTGTTCAGGTCGGCGACGGCGGAGATGTCCGACGCGGCCCGGTGGCCACCGCAGTAGTCGCTGACCGAGGTGGGCTGGCCGATGGCAGGCGGCATATCGGTCTCGCAGCCGCTGCCGGCCTGCGCCCAGGCGACCTGGGAGAAGGACTTGCCGTCCGCGCTCTGGTACAGCGACGTACCGCCGACCGAGGTCACCCAGGGCAGGTTGTTCGGCCAGCCGTTGTGCACGTTGCCCTCGTAGCCGCCGTCACCCGAGGAGGCGAGCACGGCCATGCCCGGGTGGAACAGGTCGAGGCCGGGCGTGCCGGTCTCCTCGAAGGCGTCGCTCGGGTACTGGTAGCTCATGCTGACCGCGTTGGCGCCGAGCGAGGCTGCGGTGTTGACCGCGGTGCCGAAGTCGGTGGTCTGCGCGTCGGCGTTGGTGCCGGTGACGAGCGCGTCCTCGTCGGGCAGCTGCAGCTCGATGATCTTGCAGCCGGGACAGGCGGCTGAGGCCATGTCCACGTCGAGCGCGGTCTCGACAGCGACCTGCTCCTCGATGTACTGGTCGAGGAAGTCGCTGGAGGGCTGCAACGGCGGGCCGCCGTGCAGGTCGGCGATCTTGAGGCAGCCGCTGGCCGTCGAGCACGCGGGCAGCCCGTACTGCGCGCGGTAGGTGGCGAGGTCGGATTCGAGGTTCGGGTACGCCCCAGCGTCGATGATGGCGATCGTGCCGGCCTGCCCGCCGGTCAGGTTGTACGCCTTCGACAGATCGGTGGCGCCGTAGCCGATCGGGGTGGTCGTGGCGAGAGCCTTGGTCGAGTTGATACCGGTGCTGGCCACCTCGGCCAGGCAGGCGAGCTTGACCATGCCGGTCGCGCAGGCCTTCAGCGTGCCGTGCGTCTGCAACAGGGTGCCGGCCTTGACCTCGGCGCGGGCCGTGGCGAGCGCGGCGGCCGCGTTCGGGTTGGCGGCGATTCCGGGCGTGGCCGCCGGTGCGGCCTGCGCCGTGAACGCGGTCAGCGCGGTGAGCGCGGTGACCGTCGCGACGCCGAAGGATAAGAGGACGCTTCTTCTTCGCCCGGTGGACCTTCTCGATTCGGACAAATTTCCTCCTCGGTGAATGGCAGGACAAGGCGAGCATCTCGTGAATTCCGCGTAAAGCGCACCCGTCTTTGGTTGGCGGCCAAACCGACGTCCGAATCGGACCAGATGGCGGTCACTCACATGGCGGCGAACCACAGTGGACGCCGGTCTGAGCGGGAAAGACGAACGAGTTCACAAACTCGTCACCCGCCGGATTGGCTGCGCGCAACCTATTGACTACACAGCTGGCGCGGTCAAGGCTGACACCGCCCCGTTATCGATCAAGTCGACCACGGGTGCATCCCGAATCACAGCGGTAGGAGTCCGGATGAGAAGAAAGCGCTTACTCCGCCAGCGATCGGTGATCGCGGTCGCAGCGGCGATCGGCACGGTGGCTGCCTCGGTCATCGTCGCCGGCAGCTCCGGTCCGGCGGCAGCCGACAACCAGCCCCTGTACCTCAACCAGCAGGCCAACGCCGCGGCGCGCGCCAACGACCTGGTCGGACGCATGACGCTCGCCGAGAAGATCGGGCAGATGACCCAGATCGAGGTCAGCCAGATCGTCGGCAACTGCAACTACGGCGCGGGCCCGCTCAACCCGACCTGCGCCCAGAACGTGCTCGGCAACCTCGCGGTCGGCTCGATCCTCTCCGGCGGCGGCTCCCCGCCCACCGAGGACATCAACGGCGCGGACACCCCCGCCGACTGGGCCAACGCGATCAACGCGATCCAGACCTACGCCATCGCGCACAACCCGCTGCACATCCCGATCATCTACGGCGCCGACGTGGTGCACGGCCACAGCAACGTCGTCGGCGACACGATCTTCCCCGCCCAGATCGGCATGGGCGCGACCTACGACCCCGCCCTTGAGAAGCAGGCCGAGGCATCCGCGGGGGCGGCCGCACTCGCCACGAACGTCCGCTGGGGCTTCGGCCCCGTCGCCGACGTCAACCTGGACACGCGCTGGGGGCGCTACTACGAGTCCTTCGGGGAGGACCCGACGCTGGATGGCGCCATGGAAGCGGCCGGTGTCGCCGGTCTGCAGTCCAGCGGCCAGGTCTCCGCGTCCGTGAAGCACTTCGCCGGCTACGGCGGCGCCACCTCCGGCCTCGACCGCACCAACGCGAACCTGCCGCTGCGCTGGATGCAGGACGACGAGTTCCCGTCCTACCAGGGCGGCATCGGCGCGGGCGCGGACACCGTGATGGTCGACTCGGGCGCGATCAACGGCGTGCCGGCCACCTCGTCGCACTACCTGGTGACCGACGTGCTGCGCAACCAGATGCACTTCACCGGCGTCGTGGTCAGCGACTGGAGCGACGTGCAGTCGCTGCAGACCACCTACCACCTGGTCGGCGACTACGAGCACGCGATCGCGATGGCCGTCAACGCGGGCGTCGACATGGGGATGGTCCCCTACGACGGCACGACCTTCGAGGCCGACCTGACCAAGGCCGTGAGCGACCACCTGATCCCGATGTGGCGGATCAACCAGGCCACCGAGCGGGTGCTGGAACTGAAGTTCAAGACCGGCATCTTCGACCACCCGTACGTGGACGCGTCCAAGGCGAACCAGACCGAGGGCATGGACGCCCCGGTGGCCCGCAAGGCCGCTGCCGAGTCCAGCGTGCTGCTGCAGAACACCAACAAGACGCTGCCGCTCTCGACCTCCGCGCACATCACCGTGACCGGCCCGAGCGCCGACTCGGTCACCAACACGCTGGGCGGCTGGACCATCGGCTGGCAGGGCCTTCCGACCGGTAGCCCGGAGACCGCGGTGACCGTGCTGGCCGGCCTCAAGGCGCAGGGCGGCGCGAACGTCAACTACGCGGCGACCCAGACCGCCGCGGTGGCTGCCGCGAGCAGCACCGACGACTACGTGGTCGTGGTGGGTCACGGACCGGGCGCGGAAGGCCCGAACGACCAGCGTGACCCGAGCCTGCCCGCCGACCAGCAGGCGGAGATCGCCGCACTGGTCGCGACCGGCAAGCCGGTCGTGGTCGTGGTGGTCGACGACCGTCCGCTGGCGCTCGGTTCCCTGGAGGCCGCCGGTGGCGGCGTCACCCCGGCCGGTCTGCTGATGGCGTGGCGGCCCGGAACCCAGGGCGGCAACGGCGTTGCCGACGTGCTCTACGGCGCGGTCAACCCGAGCGGTCGCCTGCCGGTCTCGTGGCCGAAGGAGAACACCGACAACCCGAACAGCTACCGGCTGCTCACCCTCCCGGCGACCTACAACGGCACCGGCCCGGTCTACCAGCCGCTCTACCCGTTCGGCGCCGGTCTGTCCTACACGAACTACACGTTCGGCACGGTCGCCGCGAACAAGACCGGGAACGGCGTGCAGGTCACCGTCGGGGTCACCAACTCCGGCAGCAAGGACGGCGACGTCGTCGTGCCGGTCTACGTGTCGCAGCCGGTGAGCGACCCGCTGGTGCCGGCGCAGCGGCTGGTCGGCTTCACCAGGGTGCACCTGGCGGCGGGCGCGTCCACGACCGTGACGGTCACCGTGCCGAAGTCGAACCTGGCTATCACGCAGGGCGACATCAACAGCGCGCAGGCACCGTCGGTCGAGTCCGGCCAGTACATCTTCTCGAGCGGGGCGCTCGGCGCGACACTGCCGACCAACGCCTCGGCCAGCGTTACGTTCTAAGAACGAAGGTAGCCTGTGCCCGTCGCCCACCGTGGCGGCGGGCACAGGCTACCGTTCAGTAATGGAGACCCTCCCACTCACCGGTGAGCGCACGGTGCCCGACGTGCCGGAGGAGAACTACTGGTTCCGACGCCACGAAGCCGCATATGTCCTGCTCCGCGACTACTGCGTGGACGCGGTCGTGCTGGAGGCGGGCTGCGGCGAGGGCTACGGCGCGGATCTGCTCGCCGACGTCGCGAGGCGGGTCGTCGCGCTGGACTACGAGCCGGTGACAACGGCTCACGTGCGCGCCCGCTATCCCCGGCTCGACGTGCTGCGCGGCAACCTGGCGATGTTGCCGTTGGCGTCGCGGAGCGTCGACGTGATCGCGAATCTCCAGGTCATCGAGCATCTCTGGGATCAGGTCGGCTTCCTGTCCGAATGCGCGCGGGTGCTGCGTCCGGGCGGCACGCTGCTGCTGACCACCCCGAACCGGATCACCTTCTCCCCCGGCCAGGATCGCCCGATCAACCCGTACCACACCCGCGAACTGAATCCCGATGAACTGCGCGAACTGCTCACCGAGGCCGGTTTCGCCGTCGAGTTCCTCGGCGGCCTGCACCACGGCTCGCGGCTGCGCGAGCTCGACGCCGCCTACGGTGGTTCGCTGATCCAGGCCCAGCTCGACGTGGTCATGGGCCACCTGCCCGGCGAGGCCGCCTGGCCGCAACGGCTGCTGGACGACGTGGACTCGTTGCGCGCGAACGACTTCGTCGTGCACGACCACGACGTGGAGGCCAGCCTCGACCTGGTCGCGGTGGCCAGGAGGCCCGCGTGAGCGAGGAACCGGTCGGCACGTTCTGTCTCGTCCTGCACAGCCATCTGCCCTGGTTACCGCACCACGGCAGCTGGCCGGTCGGCGAGGAATGGCTCTACCAGGCGTGGGCCAATTCCTATCTGCCGGTCGTGGATCTGCTGCGTCGCTTCGCCGACGAGGGCAGGCGCGACGTGCTCACCCTCGGCGTCACCCCGATCCTGGCCGCGCAGCTCGACGACCCGTACTGCCTGCGCGCCTGCCACGAATGGCTCGGCGACTGGCGGCTGCGCGCGGACTATGCCGCGACCCGCTGGAGCGGTCGCTGGCGCCCGGCCCAGGAACTGCGCGACCTCGCCGCGGCCGAACACCGCGCGGCGGACGCGGCCATCGCCGAGTTCGAAACCCGTTGGCGGCACGGGCTTTCCCCGGTGCTGCGGCCGTTGCGGGAATCCGGCGTGTTCGAGTTGCTCGGTGGTCCGGCAACGCATCCGTTCCAGCCGTTGCTGACCGAGCGGGTGCGCGGTTTCGCGCTGCGCACCGGCCTCGCCGACACGACACTGCGACTGGGCAGCGCGCCCGGCGGCATCTGGGCGCCGGAATGCGGCTACGCGCCCGGCATGGAGGCCGACTACGCGGCAGCCGACGTCACGCACTTCCTGGTCGACGGCCCGGCGCTGCGCGGAAAAACCGGTGCGGCGCGCACGGTCGGCGAATCGGACGTGGTGTGCTTCGGCCGCGACCTTGAGGTCACCTACCGCGTCTGGTCGCCGAGGGCCGGCTACCCGGGTTCGGCCGAATACCGCGACTTCCACACCTACGACCACCCCTCCGGCCTCAAACCGAGCCGGGTCACGGGCAAACGCGTGCGCTCCGAGGACAAGCAGCCGTATCGACCCGATCTCGCGGCGGACGCGGTGCGCCGCGACGTCGCCGACTTCGTCGACACCGTCCACAAGCGACTGACCGCGCTCGCCGACGAGTCGGGCAAACCCGGCCTGGTGGTCGCCGCGTACGACACGGAACTGTTCGGGCACTGGTGGCACGAGGGCCCGGCCTGGCTGGAGGGCGTGCTGCGGGCGCTGCCCGAGGCAGGTGTGCGGGTGACCACGTTGACCGGCGCGCTGCGAGCAGGGCACCTCGGCGGTTCGGTGGACCTGCCGGCGTCGTCCTGGGGGTCGGGCAAGGACTGGCGGGTCTGGGACGGCGAGCAGGTGGCCGACCTGGTCGCGGACGGCGCGGAACTCCAGGGCGAACTGCTGGCCGCGGTGGACAAGTACGTTGGCGCCTATCGCGATCCCACGCTGGATCAGCTGGTCCGGGAGGCGTTGCTGGCGCTGTCCAGCGACTGGGCGTTCATGGTCACCAAGGACTCGGCCGCCGACTACGCCCGGCGCCGCGCCGAAACACATCGGGAACGCTTCGCCGAACTGGCCAATCTGCTGCGCGACCCCGATCCGGTGCGGTTGGCTCGGCTGCGCGCCGAGGACGGTCCGTTCGGCCGGCTCGACGCCCGGGATCTGTAGCGAAAGGTGACAACGAGGTCATGCGCGTACTGATGTTGTCCTGGGAGTACCCGCCGGTCATCGTCGGCGGGCTCGGCAGGCACGTCCATGCTCTGGCCAGGCACCTGGTCGACGCCGGTCACGAGGTCGTCGTGCTGTGCCGGCACGAGGCCGGCAGCGACGCCAGCGATCACCCGAACACGGACACGACGGTCGAGGGCGTCCGGGTGATCCGGGTCGCCGAGGACCCGCCGCACCTGGTGTTCGAGCGCGACCTGCTGGCCTGGACGCTGGGCATGGGGCACGCCATGCTCCGCGCCGCGCACCGGCTGCTGCGCGGCTGGCGCCCGGACGTTGTGCACGCGCACGACTGGCTGGTCGTGCATCCGGCCGTCGCGCTGGCCGAACTGCTGGACGTGCCGCTGGTCGCGACCATCCACGCGACCGAGGCCGGCCGGCACAGCGGCTGGCTGTCCCAACCGCTCAACCAGCAGGTGCACTCGGCCGAGTGGTGGCTGGCCAACCGCGCGGACGCGCTGATCACCTGCTCGGCCGCGATGCGCGCGGAGGCCGCGTACCTTTTCGAGGTCGACCCGGACACGATCACGGTCATCCACAACGGCATCGAGTCGCACGGCTGGCGGGTGCGCGCTGCGGACGTGCGCGCGGCGCGGCAGCGCCATGCGCCGGGCGGCGAGGGCCTGCTGGTGTTCTTCGGCAGGCTGGAATGGGAAAAGGGCGTGCAGGACCTGATCGCCGCGCTGCCCAGGATCCGCCTCGCCCGCGCCGGCACCCGGCTGGTGGTCGCCGGCAAGGGCAATCACGAGGCCGAACTCGTCGAGGCCGCGCGGCGGCACCGGGTGCGCAGGGCGGTCGATTTCGTCGGCCATCTCAGCGATCGCGAACTGCGCGCGGTCATCGCCTGCGCGGACGCGGTCGTGCTGCCCAGCAAGTACGAGCCGTTCGGCATCGTCGCGCTGGAAGCCGCGGCTGCCGGCGCACCCCTCGTGGCGTCGACCGCGGGCGGGCTGGGCGAGGTGGTGATCGACGGCCGGACCGGCCTGTCCTTCGCCCCCGGCGACGTCGGCGGCATCGCGACCGCGGTGACCTCGGTGCTGGCCGATCCCCCGGCCGCCCGGCGCAGGGCGAGGGCGGCCAAGGCCCGTCTCGCCGAGGATTTCGACTGGACGCACATCGCCGAGGCGACCGCCCGCGTCTACGCGTCCGCCCGCGTGGGCGAGCACCCCGAACTGGGCCGACCCAAGATCGCCACCGGCAACGCGTTCACCATGTGACCGACTAGGACTCGACCTCGAAGGTGCTCTCCAGTGTCTTCGCCAACGCGCGGGTGGCCTTGCGGGCCATGTCGGCGACGGCGGCGCGCTGGTCGGCGGCTGCCTCGTAGTCGGCTCGGCGGTCGCGGACGACGCGGGCGGGGGCGCCGACGGCGATGGCGAAGTCCGGGATGTCGCCGCGCACCACCGCGTGCGCACCGAGCACGCAGCCGCGGCCGATGCGGGTGCCGCGCAGGACGCTCACCTTCACGCCGAGCCAGGTGTCCGGGCCGATCCGGACGGGTGACTTGACGATGCCCTGGTCCTTGATGGGCAGGTTGATGTCGGCGGTGACGTGGTCGAAGTCGCAGATGTAGACCCAGTCCGCGACCAGCGTTGCGCCGCCGATCTCCACGTCCAGGTAGCAGTTGATGGTGTTGTCCTTGCCGAACACGGCCTTGTCGCCGATGCGCAGCGACCCCTCGTGGCAGCGGATCGAGTTGCCGTCGCCGATGTGTACCCAGCGACCGATCTCCAGCCTGCCGAAGCCGGGCCGGCAGTGGATCTCGACGTTGCGGCCGAGGAACAGCATGCCGCGCAGGATGATGTGCGGGTTGGCGAGCCGGAACCGCAGCAGTCGCCAGTAGCGCACCAGGTACCAGGGCGTGTACGCGCGGTTGCGGATCACCCAGCGCAGCGAGTCGAGGGTGAGAAACCGCGCCTGCTCCGGGTCCCGGGCCCGGCGCCACGAACCGAGCCGGTCGGCGAGCGGCGCTCCCCACATCGAGGTCATGTTCCGACGGTACGCACGGCGTCGCACAGAATCGCGGTGGGGGTGTCGCCGATGCGGGTCAGGACCACCGTCGCGGACGCCTTGCCGGCCAGTTTCAGCCGCTTGCGCAACGTGTTCGGGTCGACGTCGAGGCCACGCACCAGGATCTCCAGGGTGCCGATCGAGCGGGGCCGAAGCAGCGCGCGGAGCGCCTTCTCGCTGTACTTGCCGTGCTCGCGCACCCGAAACGCCCGAATTCCCGGTGGCGGCTGGTCGCCGGTCAGGTAGGCGATGTGCGGATCGAGCTGGCCGAGGTTGTGCCGGGCCGCGTAGTGGCGGACCAGGCCGGCGCGGACCACGGCACCGTCCGGGTCGACGATCCAGGCGCCGACGGGCAGCACCGGCGCGTCGTCCGGCTCGGCGTCGGTGATCGTCCACTGTGCACCGTCGCGGATGACCGTTGCCCGTCTGCGTACGCCCGGCGTGGCGAGGTCGCGGGTCCAGAGGCAGGCTTCGCGGACGGTGCCCTCCAGCGACACCAACTCGATCTCGTCGGCCCAGTCGACGGCCGCGAAATCGAGGCCGGGTGAGCATTTCACGGCCAGGTCGCGACCTCGATAGACGTCGGCGAGGAGGTCGAGGCGCGGCACCAGGTCGGCCGGGCGCCAGTGGCGGCGGCCGGTGTCGTCGCGGCGGGCCGGGTCGGCCACGATCACGGTGTCGCGGGTGGTCGGGTGCAGGGCGTCGGCCCGGAGCAGCAGCGGTCCGGGGCCGCAGTTGTGGCGGGCCATGGCCAGGCGGACCGGGTCGAGGTCCGAGCCGATCGCCCGCCGCGCGAGTGTCGCGATGACCGCGAGGTCGGCGCCGATGGAGCAGGTCACGTCGTGCACGTCGCGGCCGGCGAGGCGTTGGGCGCGATGTTCGGCGACGGGAGTGGCGGTCGCCTGTTGCAGGGCCGGGTCAGTGAACAGCCATTCGTCGGCGTGCGCGAGCTTCGCTGCGGCTTTCCCGCGCAGCATCGTGGTTTCCAGCACGGCTGCCGCGTGCTCGCCGGCCACCGCGCGGGCGGCGGCCACGTCCGCGATGCGGTCGGTCAGCGGACGAACGGCGATCTCGGCGAGCGCGGCCCGGCCCGCCTCGCCGCGCAGGTACTCGACGTCGGCGAGGCTGAACGGGTAGGCCACCGGGGCTATTCGGGCTTGGTGCCGGTGATCAGCACGTTGTAGAACAGGTCGCGCGGCACGATCCTGGACAACACCCGTTCGTCCAACCAGGACAGTCGCTGCCAGGAGCGGTAGGCGAACATGGCCCAGCCCCAGCCCAGCTTCTCGCGCGGTACGGCCGCCTCGAACGTGCGCACCGGCCAGCCGAGCAGGGCGGCGGACAGCTCCTCGGTGACCGCCCGCACGTTGTGCGCGCCCGCGGCGCGGGCGGTGCGCTCCAGGTCGCCTGGCGCGAACGTGTGGATGTCCACAACGGACTCCAGCGCCGCCGCGCGGGACGACTCGTCCAGTTCGGACTGCGGACGGCGCCAGCCGCTGAGCGGACCGAACTTGGTCACGTTGGTGGTCAGCCACCAGGTCAGCTGGCTGATCTTGCGCGCCCAGACGTCGCCGATCTTGCTCGGCTCGCCCGCGAACACGAACCGGCCACCCGGCTTGAGCACCCGCAGCACCTCGCGCATGGCCGCGTCGACGTCCGGGATGTGGTGCAGCACGGCGTGCCCGACGACCAGGTCGAACGTGTCGTCGTCGTACGGGATGCGCTCGGCGTCGGCCACTCGGCCGTCGACCGGGAGACCGAGGCCCTCCGCGTTGCGCAGCGCCACCTCGACCATGCCGGGCGAGAGGTCGGTGACCGAGCCCTTGGCGATGACCCCGCCCTGCATCAGGTTGAGCAGGAAGAACCCGGTGCCGCTGCCCAGTTCCATGGCCCGCTGGTACGGCCAGCCCTGCTCGCCGGCGACCAGGCGGAAGCGGCCGGTCGCGTACTCGATGCAGCGCTCGTCGTAGGAGATCGACCACTTCTCGTCGTACGTGCCGGCTTCCCAGTCGTGGTAGAGCACGTTGGCCAGCTTCGGGTCGGACCAGGCGGCCTCGACCTCCTCCGCGCTGGCGTGCGGGTTCGGCTTCGGGTCACTCATGGTGGCTACTTTCCGCTGAACGAGGCTTTGCCGGGGCCGTTCTCGATGAACGAGCGCATGCCCTCGCGCTGGTCCTCGGTCGCGAACAGCGCCGAGAACAGGTAGGTCTCCAGCTTCAGGCCGTTGGCCAGGTCGGTGTCCAGACCACCGTCGATGGCCGCCTTGGCCGCGGCGAGCGCGCGGGCCGGGCCGTTCACGAACTGGCCTGCCCAGGTCTGCGCGGCCGAGTACACGTCGTCCGGCGCGACGACCTCGTCCACTAGGCCGATGGCCAGCGCCTCGTCGGCGCGCACGGTGCGGCCGGAGTAGATCAGGTCCTTGGCCTTGGCCGGGCCGATCAGCCGGGCCAGCCGCTGGGTGCCACCGCCGCCGGGGATGATGCCGAGCAGAATCTCCGGCTGGCCGATCTTGACGTTGTCGCCCGCGATGCGACGGTCACAGCCCAGCACGATCTCCATGCCGCCACCGAGCGCGTAGCCGGTGATCGCGGCGACCGTCGGCTTGGGGATGGTGGACAGCGAGCCGAGCGCGCCGGAGAGCGCCTCCGCGTGCTTGGCCATCTCCACATAGGACATGGCGGCCATCTCCTTGATGTCCGCGCCGCCCGCGAACGCCTTGGGACCGCCGTAGACGATGACCGCGCGGACGTCGTCGCGGCGGGCCGCCTCGTCGGACGCGGCCTGGAGTTCGACCTGAAGCTGCTTGTTCAGCGCGTTCACCGGAGGCCGGTTCAGCCGGATCGTGCCGATCCCGCCGTCGACCTCCAGGTTGACGAACTCACCCACCGCTACCTCCTTGTAGTGACCTTCGCGCAGGCTACCGCGCGGTAGCTCGGCGGGCGAAGAAGCGCCCGTCGGTCTTCTCCAGGATCAACTTCTGGCCGAACGTGGCCGACAGGTTGTCCTCGGTGATCACGTCGTCGAGCAGGCCCTGGGCGACCACCCGGCCCTCGCGCAGCAGCATCGCGTGGGTGAAGCCGGGCGGGATCTCCTCGACGTGGTGGGTGACCAACACGGTCGCCGGCGCGTCCGGGTCCATGGCCAGTTCGGTCAGCCGCGCGACCAGATCCTCCCGGCCGCCGAGGTCCAGCCCCGCGGCCGGCTCGTCGAGCAGCAGCATCTCCGGGTCGGTCATCAGCGCGCGGGCGATCAGCGCCCGCTTGCGCTCGCCCTCGGACAGCGTGCCGAACGTGCGCTCGCTCAGGTGGCCGATGCCCATCGAGGAGAGCAGCGCGGCCGCCCGGTTGGTGTCCAGCTTGTCGTAGTTCTCCCGCCAGCGGCCGAGCACCGCGTACCCGGCGCTGACCACGACGTCGAGCACCTTCTCCTCGGCCGGCACCCGCAGCGCGAGCGCGGAGCTGCTCAGGCCGATGCGCGGGCGCAGCTCGAAGACGTCGGTGCGGCCGAGTCTCTCGCCGAGGATGTGCACGACGCCGGTGGTCGGATGAAGCTCCGCCGACGCGATGCGCAGCAGGGTGGTCTTGCCGGCCCCGTTGGGTCCGAGCACCACCCAGCGCTCGTCGAGTTCGACGCTCCACTCCAGTCCGGACAGCAGGTGGGTGCTGCCGCGACGCACGCTCACTCCGGTCATGTGCACGACGAGATCGTCGTAATCGATCTCGTCCGAGTCACCGTTGCTTGGGATCTGCTCGACCACGACCGCCATTCTGTCGTCTGCCGTCGCACCCGATCCGCGCGGGCCACGAGTGCCGCGTCACTCGAATGGGCGAAGGACTGGACGGGCCAGTGAAAATTGATCTCATGACGCTCCCCGACCACCCGCTGGGCAGGGTTCACCCGACGCACGGCGGCAACGCAACGCCGAGCCTGCCCTTCCCCAGAGACTCGCAGGTGACGGCGGGGCATCCGTTTCCGCTCGGCGCACATACCGAGGCAGGCGGGGTCCGGTTCGCGGTGACCGCGGCCGCGGCCGACGGGGTCGAGCTGTGCCTGATCGACCGGGACGGCAAGGAGCGCCGGGTCGAGCTGCTGGAGCAGACCTTCGGCGTGTGGCACGGCATCGTCCCGGGCGTCATCCCCGGCCAGCGCTACGGCTACCGGGTGCACGGGCCCTACGCGCCCCGGCGCGGGCTGCGGTTCAATCCGGCGAAACTGCTGGTCGACCCGTACGCGCACCAGGTGAGCGGCACCCTGACCGACCTCGACGCGGCGCTCGGCTACGCCAACGACGACCCGTTCAGCCCGAACCGCTCGACCCGCGACTCGCTCGGCTCGGTGCCGCTGTCGGTGGTGAACGCGCCGGTGCTGATCGACACCGGGACCCCGCCGGACACGCCGTTCGAGGAGACGGTGATCTACGAGCTGCACGTGGGCAACTTCACCAAGGGCCACCCCTACCTGCCCGACTACCTGCGCGGCACGTACCTGGGCCTTGCCCACCCCGCTGTGCTGGAGTACCTGGTCGGGCTGGGTATCACCGCGGTCGAACTGCTCCCGGTGCAGAGCTTCGCGGACGAGCCGTCGCTGATGCGGCGCGGCCGGCACAACGTGTGGGGCTACTCGCCGCTGGCCTACCTCGCCCCGCACGCCGGCTACGCGAGCAGGCCTGGTCACGAGGTCGACGAGTTCCGGACGATGGTGGCGGCGCTGCACGGCGTTGGCATCGAGGTGATCGTCGACACTGTGTTCAATCACACCTGCGAGGGCGGGCCGGACGGTCCGACGCTGAGCCTGCGCGGGCTGGACGCGCCCGCCTACTACCTGCACGACGGCCGGGGCCGCTACCGCGACCTGTCCGGCTGCGGCAACACCCTGGACACCGGCTCGCCCACGGTCGTGCGGCTGGTCACCGACGCGCTGCGGCACTGGGCGGGCGAACTGGGCGTGGACGGGTTCCGGTTCGACCTGGCCAGCGTGCTCGGCAGGCCGGGCGGCGGCCGGTTCGACGCGAACGCGCCGCTGCTCACCGCGATCGCCTGCGACCCGCTGCTGGCCAGTCGCAAGCTCATCGCCGAGCCGTGGGACGCGACCGGCGACGGCTATCAGGTCGGCGGGTTCGGCGCGCAGTGGACCGAGTGGAACGGCCGGTTCCGCGACACCGTCCGCGACTACTGGCGCGGCTCGGCCAACGTGCGCGACCTCGCCTACCGCCTGTCCGGCTCGTCCGACGTGTACGGCGCGAACCGGCGCAGGCCCTGGTCCTCGATCAACTTCATCACCGCGCACGACGGCTTCACCCTGCGCGACCTGGTGTCCTACAACGGAAAGCACAACGAGGCCAACGGCGAGAACGGCCGGGACGGCACCGACGACAACCGGTCCTGGAACTGCGGCGTCGAGGGCGACACGACCGACGAGGACATCATCGCGCTGCGCGCCCGCCAGGCCCGCAACCTGATGGCCACCCTCCTGCTCGCCACCGGTACCCCGATGATCACCGCGGGCGACGAGCGCTGGCGCACCCAGCGCGGCAACAACAACCCGTACTGCCTCGATGACGAGACCACCTGGCTCGACTGGACCACCGAGGCGACCTCGGCCGACCTGCTCGCCTTCACCCGCCGCCTGATCGCGACCCGCGCCGACTGTCCGGCGCTGCGCCAACCCGAATTCTTCGAGGGCCGCCGCACCTCGACCGGCGAACCGGACCTGATCTGGCTGCGCCCGGACGGCAACGAGTTCACCGAGGCCGAATGGTTCGACTCCGGCGTGCGCAGCGTCGGCGTGTGGATCGACGGCTCCAACTGCCGCTCCCGCACCCGATCCGGCGAACTCGTCGAGGACCACTCCTGGCTGTTGATCATGCACGCCGGCCACGAGGATCAACAGTGGACACTCCCGGTCGCCGGTTTCGGCCAGCGCTACGTCCCCACCCTGGACACCTCGACACCGGACGGCGCCCCCGACGAGCTCACCCCCAAACCCGCCAAGTCGGTATTGACCGTCCCGGCCAGAACCGTCCTGCTCTACCGCGCGACCTTCTGAGTACTTCTTATGAATACGCGCGGAAAAAGTTAAAACAATCCGTCGGACCCCGACGCTTTATCAGTGGCTGAGAAGGTTGGCCGATAACGCGTCGACCTGGCAGAGTGTCGGCGTGGACCTGCCGCTTTACGTCTGGCGAGACCGGACAGTCGACTTGTTGCTGGTCGCATCGTGCGTCTGTATCAGCGCACGATGCGGTTGCTGAGCGCCTGGCCCCAAGTCATTCCTTAATCCCGGTTCAGCATTGGTCGATAGCTTTCGATCAACGCGCCGACGTTGCCGTTGACGAGCAGGAGAAACAATCATGACCACGATCGAACCCGCGGTGGACCTGTCCGGACTGCTGCATCCGGAACGCCTCGAATGGTCACCGAGGGAATTGCGCGATCTCACCTGGACAGTGGTAGCTGAATTGTCCGGACCTTTGCACGAACTCGCCGAATACGTTCCCGAGCAGCGGTGGTGGTCGCGGCTGGCGCTGACCGATGGCGTCGAACTGTGGCTGTTGACCTGGTTGCCGGGCCAGCGGACCCCACCCCACGATCATGGCGGCGCGGCCGGGGCGTTCACGGTGCTGTCCGGAGAGCTGACCGAGCAGTACCGCTATCCGGGCGGCCCGATCCGCGATTTCAAGCACACGCCGGGTTCCGGGATCGGGTTCGGCGCCGGGCGGGCGCATCAGTTGGGCAACGCGAGCACGGCGACCGAACCGTCGGCGAGCGTGCACGCGTATTCGCCGCCGCTGACGCCGACCCGCGAGTACGCGTCGCTGTGGGACGTGCCGGCGGAGATTCCGGCGTTGATCCCCGAGCAGGTGGCCCGATGAGCCTGACCGTCGAGGAGCTGCTCGGGCAGGCACGGGCCGAGTTGGATCGGGTCGAGCCGGAGCGGGCCGCGCGGTTGCAGGCCGATGGCGGGCTGGTGATCGACATCCGGCCGGTCGCGAATCGGTCCGAGGAGGGCGAGATTCCCGGGTCGGTGCCGGTGGAGCGGATCGTGCTGGAGTGGCGGCTGGATCCGAACGGGACGCATCGCCTGCCCGGGTTCGACGCGGACACGCCGGTGATCGTCGTGTGCAACGAGGGTTACGCGTCCAGCCTCGCCGCGCGGGATCTGCGCAGGCTGGGGCTGCGCAACGCGACCGATCTGGTGGGCGGGTTCCGCGGCTGGGCGCGGGCCGGCTTGCCGGTGTCGCCCGGAGCAACCCGGGCGGTCGATTAGCGCGACCCCGGCGGTCGACTAGGTCCCGCCGGGCGGCGTCGAGAAACTAGTCCGCGAGGACGACCCTGCCCAGCTCAGCGGGCGAGGCGAGCAGGTCGTGCTTGGGCAGCACGCGCACGGTGTAGCCGAGCGCGCCCGCGTGTGGCAGGCGCAGTTCGGCCGCGTACTGGCCGTCCTCGGTCGCGGTCATCGACACGGTGACCACGTCGCGCAGCTCGTCGCTGTCGTCGACCCGGCCGAGCACCGCCTGAACGTCCACATCGGCCGGTTCCAGGCCGGCGAGGTGCACGGTCGCGGTGACCGACACGGTCGAGCCGATGACCGGCGGCACGGCGCCCTGGACGGTCAGCTCGCCGCCGGTGACCCGGACGAACGGCCAGGCCGCCGCGGCCTTCGCGCGGTAGGCGGCCAGGTCGCGGGCGCCCGCATAGCTCTCGCCGCGCACCGCCGCGGCCGACGAGCCGGCCGGCAGGTAGTAGTGCTCGACGTACTCGCGGACCATTCGGGACGCCTGCACCTTCGGCCCGAGCGAGGCGAGGGTGTGCCGGACCATGGCCAGCCAGCGCACCGGCACGCCGTCGGCGCCGCGGTCGTAGAACAGCGGCGCGACCTGGCTGCCCAGCAGCTCGTAGAGAGCGGTGGCCTCCAGGTCGTCGCGGCGGTTCGGGTCGGAGACGCCGTCGGCGGTGGGGATGGCCCAGCCGTTGCTGCCGTCGTAGAACTCGTCCCACCAACCGTCCCGAATGGACAGATTGAGGCCGCCGTTGAGCGCGGACTTCATGCCGGACGTGCCGCACGCCTCCAGCGGGCGGGTCGGGTTGTTCAGCCAGACGTCGCAGCCCCAGTACAGGTAGCGGGCCATGGACATGTCGTAGTCGGGCAGGAACACGATGCGGTCGCGCACCTCGGGATCGTCGGCGTAGCGGACGATCTGCTGGATCAGCGCCTTGCCGCCGTCGTCGGCCGGATGCGACTTGCCGGCCACGACCAGCTGCACCGGCCGTTTGGCGTCGCGCAGCAGGATCTTGAGCCGCTCCGGGTCGCGCAGCATGAGGGTGAGCCGCTTGTAGGTCGGCACCCGCCGGGCGAAGCCGACGGTGAGCACGTCCGGGTCGAACACGGTGTCCACCCAGCCCAGCTCCAGCGCGGACGCGCCGCGTTGCAGCCAGGACGCGCGCAGCCTGCGCCGCACCTCGACGACCAGCCTGCGGCGCAGTTCGCAGCGCAGCTCCCAGAGCAGCGAGTCGTTGACCGGCTCGGTGCCGTCGCCCTGCTCGGACTCGCCGAGCAGGGTGCTGATGTCGCGGGCCGCCCAGGTGGGGCCGTGCACGCCGTTGGTGACCGAGCCGATCGGCACCTCGGAGGTGTCGAACCCGGGCCAGAGCCTGCCGAACATGGTCCGGGACACCCGGCCGTGCAGGGCGGACACGCCGTTGGCGCGCTGCGCGAGGCGCAACCCCATGTGCGCCATGTTGAACATGCCGGGGTTGTCCTCGGCGCCGAGCGCGAGCACCCGCCGCACGGACACGCCGGGCAGCAGGGTCTCGTCGCCGAAGTAGTGCTGGACCAGGTCGACCGGGAAGCGGTCGATGCCGGCCGGGACCGGGGTGTGCGTTGTGAACACGGTGCCGGCGCGGACCGCGCTCAGCGCCTGGTCGAAGTCGAGGCCGTCCTCGGTGACGAGTTCGCGGATGCGCTCAAGGCCGAGGAAGCCGGCGTGACCCTCGTTGGTGTGGAACACCTCGGGCTGCGGGTGACCGGCGATGGTGCAGTACATCCGGATCGCGCGCACACCGCCGACGCCGGCCAGGATCTCCTGCCGGATGCGGTGGTCCTGGTCGCCGCCGTAGAGCCGGTCGGTGACGCCGCGCAGGTCCTCGTCGTTCTCCTCGATGTCCGAGTCGAGCAGCAGCAGCGGCACCCGGCCGACCTGCGCCTGCCAGATCCGGGCGCGCAGCGTGCGACCGCCGGGCATGGCGACCCAGACCAGGATCGGCGTGCCGTTGGACTCGGTGAGCAGTTCGAGCGGGAGGCCGCGCGGGTCGATCACCGGGTAGTGCTCGACCTGCCAGCCATCCAGTGACAGCGACTGCCGGAAGTAGCCAGAGCGGTACAGCAGACCGACACCGACCAGCGGCAGGCCCAGGTCGGAGGCTGCCTTGAGGTGGTCGCCCGCGAGCACGCCGAGGCCGCCGGAGTAGTTGGGCAGGGCCTCGGTGACGCCGAACTCCATGGAGAAGTACGCGATCGAGCTGGGCGCCTTGACCGGATGACCGTTGCGCTGCGCCGCGGTCGTGTCCTCCTGGCGCTGCTGGTACCAGCGCGGCCCGGTCAGGTAGTGCCGCAGGTCGGCGGCGACCGCCTTGACCTTCGCCAGGAACGCCTCGTCCGCGGCGAGCCGGTCGAGGACGTCGGCGGGCACCTCGGACAGCAGTCGCAGCGGGTCGTTCTCGACCCTGGACCACACGGTCGGGTCGACGGCCGCGAACAGCTCCTGGGTCGGCGGATGCCAGGTCCAGCGCAGGTTTGTCGCCAGGGTGCGCAGGTCGGCCAGGGGTTGCGGCAGACCGGGGCGGACGGTGAAACGACGCAGTGCTCTCACGGACGGGACCATACCGGCGAGGCCGGGTGGTTCTGTTCCCCGCCCGGTCAGCCGCTGTTCACCATCACCGGGAGTACCACCGTTGACACTGCCGAGTACACGCCGGCGCGCTTGGTCGCCTTGAATCGTTCGACCGGCCATCGTCACCATATGAATAACCGGTTACCAAGGGATCTCGCCGGGTAGCCCAACGTGGATGCGTCCGATCAAGGAAGGCAGACTGGCGTTGTGACTGGGCGATTGGGCATCGACGACGTGACGCCGGTGATCGGCGAGGATCGCTACCCGGCCAAGGCCGTCGTCGGCGAGCACCTGCCCATCGAGGCCACCGTGTGGCGCGAGGGACACGACGCGGTTTCCGCGACCGTCGCCTGGCGCGGGCCGACCGACCGGATGGCGCGCCAGGTCCGCATGGTCGAGAAGGGCAAGGGGCTCGACCGGTTCGCCGCGACGATCGTGCCGGACGTCGAGGGCGCGTGGACGTTCCGCGTCGAGGCGTGGAGCGATCCGTGGGCGACCTGGCTGCACGCGGTCGAGGTCAAGCTGGAGGTCGGCCAGGGCGCCGAGGAACTCGCGAACGACCTGGAGATCGGCGCGCGTCTGCTGGACCGGGTCGGGCGCAGGCCGGACCGGCGCGCGGACAAGACGCTGCTCGTGATGGCCGCCGAATGCCTGCGCAACACCAACCGACCGCTGCCCGAGCGGGTCTCGCTCGCGTTGGGCGAGCGGGTGCGCACGATCATGTTCGAGTTCCCGGTGCGCGAACTGATCACGCGCAGCAGGCCACACAAGATCTGGGTGGACCGCAAGCGGGCGCTGTTCGGCTCCTGGTACGAGTTCTTCCCGCGCTCGACCGGCGGCGTCGACGAGACCGGGCGGCCGGTGCACGGCACGTTCGCGACCGCGTCCAGTTCACTGGACCGGGTCGCCGAGATGGGCTTCGACGTGGTGTACCTGCCGCCGATTCACCCGATCGGCAAGGTCAACCGCAAGGGCCCGAACAACACCCTGGTCGCCGGGCCGGACGACGTCGGCTCGCCGTGGGCGATCGGCTCGGCCGAGGGCGGGCACGACGCGATCCATCCCCGGCTCGGCACGGTGGCCGACTTCGAGGCGTTCGTGGCACGCGCGGCCGAGCTGAAGCTGGAGGTCGCGCTGGACCTGGCGATCCAGTGCGCGCCGGACCATCCGTGGGTGGCCGAGCATCCGGAGTGGTTCACCACCAAACCGGACGGCACGATCGCGTACGCGGAGAATCCGCCCAAGCGCTACCAGGACATCTACCCGGTCAACTTCGACAACGACGAGACCGGCCTGTACGCCGAACTGCTCCGCATCGTGAACTACTGGATCGCCCGCGGCGTGAAGATCTTCCGCGTCGACAACCCGCACACCAAACGGCCGGACTTCTGGCACTGGCTGATCTGGAAGGTCAAGACGACCCATCCGGACGTGCTGTTCCTTGCCGAGGCGTTCACCCGCCCGGCGCGCCTCTACGGCCTCGCCCGGCTCGGCTTCACCCAGTCCTACACCTACTTCACCTGGCGCACGACCAAGGAGGAGTTGACCGAGTTCGGCGAGGAGATCGTCGAGCACGTGGACCAGAGCAGGCCGAACCTGTTCGTGAACACCCCGGACATCCTGCACGAATCCCTCCAGGTCGGCGGTCCGGCCGAGTTCGCGCTGCGCGCCGCGCTGGCCGCGACGCTGGCCCCGACCTGGGGCGTGTACTCCGGCTACGAGCTCTACGAGCACGAGCCGCTCAAGGAGGGCAGCGAGGAGTACCTGCACTCGGAGAAGTACGAGCTGCGCCCGCGCGACTTCGCGGGCGCCCTGCAGGACGGCCGGTCGCTGGAGCCGTGGCTGGCCCGGCTGAACCAGATCCGCCGCGCCCACCCGGCGCTCCAGCAGCTGCGCACGCTCACCTTCCAGCACTCCGAGAATCCCGGCGTCCTCGCCTACTCCAAGGTCGACCCGGCCACCGAGGACACGGTGATCGTGGTGGTCAACCTGAACCCGCACGAGACCTCGGAAACCACGCTGTGGCTGGACATGCCGGCGCTGGGGATGGACGAGGCCGAGCGGTTCATCGCGCATGACGAGGTGACCGGCGCGACCTGGGACTGGGGCCAGGCCAACTACGTGAAGCTGGAGCCGTGGCACACGGTCGCGCACATCGTGCACGTCCAGCGCCACTGATCCGGCGTCACTGAGCCGGCACCACCGACTCGGCGAACGTTTCGCGCGGCTCATACGTGGCAAGCGAAATGAGACACCGCACGAATGCGTGGATCAGGCGGATGATAGGCAATGCAGGCCGCCCGCCCCCCTCCTGTCCCACGTACAACGAGGTACCGCCCCATGGTCGACTTGATCCCCACCGACACTGCCGACGCAGTTCACCCCGAGCTTCCCGAGCGGAACATGCCCGTCGGCACCCCGTACACCGGCGAGTCGATCACGCCGGACGGCCACCTGGTCGAGCCTCAGGCCGAGGACTTCCAGCACGCCCGATCCGTGCCCGCCGAGCCGCAATGGTTCAAGACCGCCGTCTTCTACGAAGTGCTGGTCCGCGCCTTCAACGATTCCGACGGCAACGGCGTCGGTGACCTGCGCGGCCTGGCGGACAAGCTGGACTACCTGGAATGGCTCGGCGTCGACTGCCTCTGGCTGCCGCCCTTCTACGACTCGCCGCTGCGCGACGGCGGCTACGACATCAGCGACTTCCGCGCGGTGCTACCGGAGTTCGGCACGGTCGACGACTTCGTGTATCTGTTGGACGCCGCCCACCGGCGCGGCATCCGGATCATCACCGACCTCGTGCTCAACCACACCTCCGACGCGCACCCCTGGTTCCAGCAGTCCCGCAACGACCCGACCGGGCCCTACGGCGACTTCTACGTCTGGAACGACGACAACAGCGGTTACGCGGACGCGCGGATCATCTTCGTGGACACCGAATCCTCGAACTGGACCTACGACCCGCAGCGCGAGCAGTTCTACTGGCACCGCTTCTTCTCCCACCAGCCGGACCTCAACTACGAGAACCCGGCCGTCCAGGAGGCCATGATCGACGTCCTGCGGTTCTGGCTGGACCTGGGCATCGACGGCTTCCGGCTGGACGCGGTCCCCTACCTGTTCGAGGAGGAGGGGACGAACTGCGAGAACCTGCCGCGCACGCACGAGTTCCTGCGTCGCTGCCGCAAGGTGGTCGACGACGAGTACCCGGGCCGGGTGCTGCTCGCCGAGGCCAACCAGTGGCCCGCCGACGTCGTCGAGTACTTCGGCAACCCGGAGACCGGCGGGGACGAATGCCACATGGCCTTCCATTTCCCCCTCATGCCGCGCATCTTCATGGCGGTCCGGCGCGAGTCGCGCCTCCCGATCTCGGAGATCCTGGCCAACACGCCTGCCATCCCGGACGGCTGCCAGTGGGGCATCTTCCTGCGCAACCACGACGAGCTGACCCTGGAAATGGTCACCGACGAGGAACGCGACTACATGTATGCGGAGTACGCGAAGGATCCTCGGATGAAGGCCAACATCGGCATCCGCAGACGCCTCGCCCCGCTCCTGGACAACGACCCCAACCAGCAGGAACTGTTCACCGCGCTGCTGCTCTCGCTGCCGGGATCGCCGGTCCTGTACTACGGTGACGAGATCGGCATGGGTGACAACATCTGGCTCGGCGACCGCGACGCCGTGCGTACACCCATGCAGTGGACCCCCGACCGCAACGCCGGTTTCTCGCGCTGCGACCCGGCCCGGCTCTACCTCCCGACGATCATGGATCCGGTCTACGGCTACCAGTCGGTCAACATCGAGGCCCAGATGAACAACGGCTCCTCGCTGCTGCACTGGACGCGGCGGATGCTGCGGGTCCGTTCCGAACACCCCGCCTTCGGCGTCGGCGAATTCCACGAACTCGGCTCGTCCAACCCGAGCGTGCTCGCCTATCTGCGCAGCTGGACGCCGGGCCACGAATACGGCGACGGCGGCGGACTCTCCGCCGACGACGACGTGGTCATCTGCGTGAACAACCTGTCCCGATTCCCGCAGCCGGTGGAACTGGACCTGAGCGCCTACCGTGGGGCCCGACCGGTCGAGTTGACCGGCGGCGTGCCGTTCCCCCTGGTCGGCGAGCTGCCCTACCTGCTCACGCTGCCGGGGCACGGTTTCTACTGGTTCCAGATAACCCAACAGGGAGACAACGGATGACCTCGGCCGGGGCAACCCCGATCCTGGACGCGGTGGCCGGCCCGTTGGCCGAGTGGCTGCCCACCCAGCGCTGGTTCGCCGGCAAGGGCCGCGCCGTGCACGAGGTGCGGCCCGTGCACGCCGAATGGCTGATCGAGGACGACCCCGGCCTCATCCACGCGGTGGTCAGCGTGGCATCCGACGGCGGCGAGGACGCCTACCAACTCCTCCTCGGCCTGCGCACCGACCTGCCCGAGCACCTCGGCTCCGCGCTGCTCGGGCGGGTCGGCCGACTGTCCTGCTACGACGCCACCCTCGACTTCGCCCTCGGCGCGCGCCTGCTGGAGAAGTTCACCGAGCCGAGCCACGGCTCCGTCCAGTTCGACCTCGAACCCGACGTCGAACTCGACACCGGGCTCAACGCGCGGCTCGTCAGCGCCGAACAGAGCAACAGTTCGCTGATCTTCGGCCAGGAGTACATCCTCAAGCTGTTCCGCAGGCTCACCCCCGGCCCCAACCGCGACGTCGACCTGCACCGCGCGCTGCGCCGGGTCCACAGCGAACACATCGCCGAACCGCTCGGCTCGGTCAACGGCATCCTCGCCGAGCAGCCGACCGTCTTCGGCTTCCTCCAGCGGTTCATGCCGGACGCGGCCGAAGGCTGGGCCATGGCCACCGCCAGCGTGCGCGACCTGATGGCCGAAGCCGATTTACACGCGGAGGAAGTCGGCGGCGACTTCGCGGGCGAGGCACACCGGCTCGGCAACGCCGTCGCCACCGTGCACGCCGACCTCGGCAACGCCCTCGGCGTCCGAACGGCCAGTGCCGACCTGCTGGCGTCGATCACCGACCGCATGCACCGCAAACTCGACGCCACCGCGCGCACCGTCCCCGACCTTCGCCCCTTCGTGCCCGCCCTGCGCGCCGCGTTCGAGGCGGCGCGCGCGGAGGAGGTGCCGGTCACCATCCAGCACATCCACGGCGACCTGCACCTCGGCCAGACCCTGCGCACGACGGCAACCTGGCTGCTCATCGACTTCGAGGGCGAGCCAGCGGCCTCCCCCGAGGAACGCGCCCTGCCCGCCCCGCCCCTGCGCGACGTCGCCGGCATGCTCCGCTCGTTCGACTACGCGGCCCACCAACTCCTCCTCGGCCAACCCGCCGACCGGCAACTCGAATTCCGCGCCACCGAATGGGCCCGCCGCAACCGCGACGCCTTCTGCGCCGGCTACGCCGAAATCGGCCCCGACCCCCGCGAGTCAGCCGCCCTGCTGCGCGCCTTCGAACTGGAGAAGGCCGTCTACGAGGTCGCCTACGAACACGACAACCGCCCCGACTGGCTGCCCATCCCGTTGGCCGCCATCGAAACGTTGGTCGGCTGAGCCCTCTCTCTGCGCACGAGTTGCGCCGGCTGGATGCTGACGGGAACAGGCGCTGCTTCGATCCTGTCGATCTCACGGCCACTCAGCGTGTCCCTCAGCCGGTACCAGCTGTCGCCGAGAAACTCATAGGCGTTCACCGACGGCTCATCCAGGTCCGCGGTCCAGAAGTAGCGAATCTCAGCCCGCGCGTACAGATCGAACGCCCTGGTCCGCTCGTCGACCGAATCGTCCGCCGTCCACACCTCGGCGACCAGTACAACCTGATCGGGCGTGAACACCCGGCCAATCGGCTTCGTGTTCAGGACGGCGATGTCCGGGACGATGACAAGACCGCTCCGCGAGTCGATCTCGACGGCAAGCCTGGTGATCGGATACAGGTCATCACGCTCTGCCCATCGGAAGTTGAACTTGAGGACGTCGCACAGCTCGTCGCAGGCGAACTGATGCTCGCCGGAGGGAATCTGTTGCATGGTGTTAGAACAGTTTGTCGGTCAACAGCTCGGCCGGGTCGAACTTGACCGGAACCGGCGCCGCCGTGATCGTCCCGACTGTGCCGGCTCTCAGCGTGGCGGCATGCTTGTACCGGCCGGCACGCAGTTCGAAGGCGTCCACCACTGGCCCGTCCTGCTCGACCGTCCAGAAGTAGCGAATGCCTGCCTGTGCATAGGCGTCGAACTTGCGCACACGCTCGGCATTGGAGTTCCCCGGCGACCAGACTTCAGCAACCAGCTCGAACTCGTCCGGAGTGAACGCGACCGCGGAGGACGATCTATTGATAATGGCGACATCAGGAATAACCGCGGTTCGGCGGGCGGTGCTGAGCCGGGCGTTGACGGTGACAACCGGACGGAGTCCGCGACGTCCAGAGAGAAGCAATGCCGATTTGAACAGCGCGTACAGCTCGGGGACGATGACGTTGTGATCGCCGGAGGCGGCGGGAGACATGTAGATTTTCCCCAGAATCAGCTCGCGTTTCGACCCGTCCGGCGGAGGGTCCTCATCAAGCCAGTCCTGGACCGTGTATGGCCCCATCGGATTCACCACCTCGGCGCTCACCGCGTTCACCTCCCTGTCCAACTGGCTTCAGTATGACATCTCTAGCAGCGCTCAGCCCACTGTCAACGGGGTTGATCAACAGGTTCACTCGATGTGAGTTTTCGCTGGTCAGGGCGGTTTCTGCGACTGAAATCGGGCCTGAGCTGGCCGCTTCCACACCCGGGCCACCGAGCGAGTGCGGGGCGATTGGCCCGGAGGGCGCGCGGATTTCAGAGGGCGCAATCGGGGCGTCCGGCGCGCTGGCCTGATTGCGCAATTTCGAACGGGCGCTCAGCCGAGCGGGCGGGCGCGAGCTGCGCTGGTGGGCGCCGAGTCGGGGCTGGTCAGGGCTGGGCCAGCGCAAACCGCGCGGGATCCTAGCCAGATTCGGGAATTGGCGTCGTTTCTCGGATTTCAAGATCAACAGCCAACTGGGCCGAGACAACAATTTTCGTGCGGGTGGCGTCATACAGGCGTGGATCATGGATCGATCACTTCCATCAGCGGAGAACTGGAAGCGCCTACGCGGAAGCGGCGCCGGTTCATCGACTATCCTCGGCGCGGGCGTCGCGGGATTCGGCACTGGATTCCTTCCTGGCGACTGATTCTGGGCACGATGGTCGTGTTCGTCGGCCTGCTCGTAGGCGCGTTCTTCATAGCGCTGAACAATGTCGTCATTCCGCAGCCGAACGATTTCGCGGTCGCGCAGGCCACGATTTTCGAGTACGCGGACGGGAAGACGCAGATCGGGCACGTCGGGGTGAACCGGGTTTCGGTGCCGTTGAGCCAGATTCCACCGGACATGCAGCACGCGCTGCTCGCTGCCGAGGACCGGTCCTTCTACACCGAGGCGCCGATCTCGCTGAGCGGCATGCTGCGCGCGGCCAAGAACGACCTTGCCTCGTCGGGGAATCTGCAGGGCGGGTCGACCATCACGCAGCAGTACGTGAAGAACTACTACCTGACCCAGAAGCAGACCGTGAGCCGCAAGCTGGACGAGGTGCTGGTGTCGATCAAGATCGACGGTCAGTTGAGCAAGGCCCAGATCCTGCAGAACTATCTGAACACGATCTACTTCGCGCGTGGCGCCTACGGTGTCGAGACGGCGTCGCGGGCGTATTTCGACGAGTCGGTGGGCGCGTTGGCCAATGATCCGGCGAAGGCCGCGTATCTGGCCTCGCTGGTGCAGCAGCCGTACTTCTTCGGCACGGCGGGCACGGATCCGAAGGCGGCGAAGGCGTTGCTGGCGCGGTGGAACTACGTGCTCAACGGCATGGTCGCCGAGCGGTGGCTGAGCAAGTCGGTGCGCGACAAACTGACCTTTCCGACACCGATCCCCTACCAGCCCAACGATCTGGCCGGGATGAACGGCTACCTGGTCAACGCGGCAACGCAGTACCTGGACAAGCTGCACCAGGCGGATCCGGACGTGCCGGACTCGACCATGATCTCGCGGGGCGGCTACCGGATCGTGACCACGTTCCAACAGAGCGACATGCAGGCGGCGCAGCAGACCGTGCGGCAGAACATGTCCACATTGGATCCGAGCGCCAACGCGGCGGATGCGAACGTGCATGTCGGGTTGGCCGCGATCGACACGACGAGCGGGGCGGTGCTCGGATTCTACGGCGGGCCGGACTATCTCCGGCAGGGGTTCGACGACGCGTTGCAGGCGGCCGGGCCGATCGGGTCGGATCTGTCGATCGCGCTGGCCGACGGTGTGTCGACCGCGCCGAGGCAGAACTGGTCGGATGCGATCAGCTCGCTCGGGCAGCTCGGTGTATCGGACGCGAACGCCAAGGACATTCCGCCCTCGGACGACGATCTCACCTCGACGCCGCTGCACGCGGCGGCGGCGTTCATGCTGGCGTCCAACCACGGCCAGTACCACCAGCCGTATGACGTGTCCGAAGTGCTCTATCAGGGCAGGGTGATCTGGCAGGCGAGCCCGAGCACGGCGACGTTCGTCGGCAACGACAAGGCGTTGCAGCGCAACGGGCCGGTGGCGAGCGGGATCGACGGGTCGGCGCAGTGGGCGTGGTCGCTGGCCGACATCAACGGGGTGAGCGTGGCCGTGGACCTGTACGCGACCCAGCCGAACGGGGTGACCAACCGGACACTGGGCGGCATGACCGCGATGCCAGGGATGGTCGCCGGCCCGAGGGCGCCGTCCACGCCGGTGACCAGGGCGAGCGCTATCGCAATGGGGTACGTGGAGCGGACGGTGGCCCGGAAGTTCGGGCTGGGTGTCGGGTCGTCGGGCAAACCGACCACGGCGCCGCCGATCGCGGCCGGTGAGCCGACCGGCAAGCCGGGCAACTGAACCGGTAAGGCTCGCGTCGAGCTGGCCGAACCGGGTGATGATCGCTTTGGGGACTTCCGGTGATGTAGCTCACGTCCTAATCTGGGTTGACCTCGACCGGTCGACGGCGTCCGGTCTCCAGGACGGATCGGGGCACACGATGAGGATCTCGGACCTACTGCGCGACAAGGGTTCTGCGGTTGCGACCGTCTCACCGACCACCTCCGTCACGGAGCTGCTGAGAGTGCTCAGTGAACACAACATCGGCGCCACGGTGGTGCTCCAGGATGACAACGTTGTCGGCATCGTCTCCGAACGGGACATCGTCCGCAGGCTCCACGAGCACGGCGCGACGCTGCTCGGCACCCCCGTCGGCGACATCATGACCAGGAGCGTGGTGACCTGTTCGCCGATGGATTCGGTGGACAGCCTGGCCGCGACCATGACGGAGCGACGGATCCGGCACATGCCGGTGCTCTCGGCCGGCCAACTGGTCGGCATCGTCAGCATCGGTGACGTGGTCAAGAACCGGATCAGCCAGCTGGAAACCGACCGGGAACAGTTGGAGTCCTACATCTCCCACGGATGACCCGGGACAACAGTCCATAGCGGAGTGATCAGGCCGTGACACTATGTCACGGCCTGATCACTGTGAGAAACGTGATCCGATGATGTCCTCGATCGGGTTCGGCGGCAGAATGGGCATGTCGGCGCGGCCTGCGCGCACACGCTTGCGGTTGGGGCGCGTCGGCTGTTCCTCGGCCATGGCGAAGGAGTCCAGGTGAACGAGCCGATCGACCGACCGGAGCACGCACCCTCGCCGGAAGAGGTCTCCCGCCTGTTGGGCGGTGCGCATCACGATCCGCACGGCGTGCTCGGCATGCACCCGCTGCCGGAGAAGCCGAGCAGCGGTACCACGCTCCAGCAGACCCGCACCGCGGTCCGCGCGCTGCGGCCGGGCGCGACCGAGGTCGCGGTGGTGCTCGACGGCGAGCGCCACCCGTTGACGCAGATCGCGACCGGGCTGTTCTCCGGCGCGGTGCCCGAGCCGCCCGGCGACTACCGGCTCGAGGTGCGCTACGGCGACCACAGCGAGACCGTCGACGACCCGTACCGCTGGCTGCCCACCGTGGGTTCGCTGGACCTGCACCTGATCGGCGAGGGCCGGCACGAGCGGCTGTGGGAGGTGCTCGGCGCGCACCGGCGCTGCTACGACACCCCGAACGGCCAGGTCACCGGCACCTCGTTCGCGGTGTGGGCGCCGACCGCGCGCGGCGTGCGGGTGTGCGGCGACTTCGACGGCTGGGACGGCCGGGCCAACCCGATGCGGTCGATGGGTTCCTCCGGCGTGTGGGAGCTGTTCGTGCCGGGGCTGCCGGCCGGGTCGCGGTACAAGTTCCGGATTCTCGGCGCGGACAACAACTGGCACGAGAAGGCCGACCCGCTCGCGTTCGCCACCGAACTGCCGCCGGCCACCGCGTCCATCGTCTACGAGTCGGACTACAGCTGGTCGGACAAGGACTGGATGGTGCAGCGGGACGCGACCGACTGGTCGCGGCGACCGATGAGCATCTACGAGATGCATCTCGGTTCCTGGCGCAAGGGCCTGGACTACCGCGAACTCGCCACCCAACTGGCCGACTACCTGGAGGAGACCGGCTTCACCCACGTCGAACTGCTGCCGGTGGCCGGGCATCCGTTCACCGGATCGTGGGGCTACCAGGTCACCTCGTACTACGCGCCCACGCCGCGATTCGGCACACCGGACGAGTTCCGCTATTTCGTCGATCACCTGCACTCGCGCGGCATCGGTGTGTTGATGGACTGGGTGCCGGCGCACTTCCCGCGCGACGAGTGGGCCCTGGCCCGCTTCGACGGGAGCCCGGTCTACGAGCACGCCGACCCGCGTCGCGGCGAGCAGCCGGACTGGGGCACCTACGTCTTCGACTTCGGCAGGCGCGAGGTGCGCAACTTCCTCGTGGCCAACGCGCTGTTCTGGTTCTCCGAGTACCACGTGGACGGCCTGCGCGTGGACGCGGTGGCCTCGATGCTGTACCTGGACTACTCGCGCAAGCCCGGTGAATGGCTGCCGAACGTGCACGGTGGCCGGGAGAACCTGGACGCGGTCGCGTTCCTGAAGGAGCTGAACGCGACGGTGTACAAGCGGCATCCGGGCGTGGTGATGGTGGCCGAGGAGTCGACCGCCTGGCCGGGCGTGACCCGGCCGACGCACCTGGGCGGGCTCGGGTTCGGCTTCAAATGGAACATGGGCTGGATGCACGACACGTTGCGCTACCTGGGCCATGACCCGGTGCACCGCAACTACCACCACAACGAGATGACCTTCTCGCTGATGTACGCGTGGACCGAGAACTTCGTGCTGCCGCTGTCGCACGACGAGGTGGTGCACGGCAAGGGTTCGCTGTGGGGCCGGATGCCGGGCGACGACTGGAACAAGGCGGCCGGGCTGCGCGCGCTGCTCGCCTACATGTGGGCGCACCCGGGCAAGCAGCTGATCTTCATGGGCGGCGAGTTCGGCCAGATCCGGGAGTGGGCCGAGGATCGGTCGCTGGACTGGGAGCTGCTGGCGAATCCGCTGCACCGGGGCGTGCGCGACCTGCTGCACGACGTCAACGTCACCTATCGGGACAACCCGGCCCTCTACGCGGCGGACACCTCGCCGGAGGGCTTCTCCTGGATCGACGGCAACGACTCCACGAACAACGTGCTGTGCTTCATGCGGCACGGCGGCCCGACCGCGCCGGACGCGGCGCTGGTGTGCGTCGCGAACTTCTCCGGTGTGCCGCACCACGACTACCGGGTCGGCCTGCCGCATGCGGGTCGCTGGCGGGAGACGCTGAACACCGACGCGGAGAGCTACGGCGGTTCGGGTGTCGGCAACATGGGCGGCGTCTTCGCGACCGAGACGCCGTGGCACGGTCGGCCCGCCTCCGCGGTGCTGCAACTGCCGCCGAGCGGGGTGCTCTGGCTGACGCCCGAGCCCAAGCAGCGCTGAGGGAGACACACGTCGGGCCCGTGACCAGGGAAGGTCACGGGCCCGAACCGTGTGTCAGATCAGACGGCGCTGACGCCGGTGGCCTGCGGGCCCTTGGTGCCCTGGCCGATCTCGAACTGCACGCGCTGGTTCTCTTCCAGGGTGCGGAAGCCGTTGCCCTGGATCTCCGAGTAGTGAACGAAGACGTCGGCCCCGCCGCCATCGGGGGTGATGAAGCCGAAGCCCTTTTCGGAGTTGAACCACTTCACGGTGCCCTGTGCCACTGATGTCTCCTCAACAGGTGGGCGAAAGAACGACCACGGGTGTGACCGCCCGGCCGGTATCAGACGGCGAATTTCTCCCACTGCGGAGGAAACCTATCCGTTATCAACATCGTTTCTACAGCTGTCCTACGCAAATCAGAAACTACGACCACAACAAGCTAACCACATCCAAGCGCCGCGCGCCGCACCGATATGGTGTCCGGCCCGCTTGCCCGGTTCGGCGAAAACCGGTGGTCGGGGACCAGTAGGGTGCTGTTTGCCAGCCGAGCGTGAGCACGCCCCGGTCCAGGCAAAACAGTGTTAATCGGCCGGCAACGTCCGGTTCGCGAAAGATCAATCTCAGGTGTCATGGACGGGGCCGACGGATGGTTGTGCGCGGGACCACAGTCTCACTGCTGCTCGCTGTGGTCTGCCTCTGCGTGGGCTGCTCGACCGTGGAGATCACGGGCCAGGCGACACCCGCGGGCGAGCTCGATCCGGGCACGGTGGCCGGCCTGCCGGTCACGCAGGGGCCGAGCGGGCTCAAGCCGGGGGTGTCGAACGCGAACCTGAGCGTGCAGAACACTGACAACGGTGACATGGATCATCTGGCCGAAGACGCCCTTTCGGACATTTTTACCTATTGGTCGCAGCAGCTGCCGACTGCCTTCGGCAAGCAGTTCGCGCCGCTGACCAAGTTGATCTCGTTCGACTCCAACGGCACCGACGTCAAGGTGTGCGGCGGCCAGGACACCAACGGTGTGGAGAACGCGTTCTTCTGCCCGGTCGACGACAGCGTCGCCTGGGACCGGGGCACGCTGCTGCCGGTGCTCAACCAGATGTTCGGGCCGATGGCGGTGGTCACCGTGTTCGCCCACGAGATGGGCCACGCCGTGCAGTACCAGCTCGGCTCGGTGACCGAGAAGACGCCGACGATCGTCAAGGAACAGCAGGCCGACTGCTATGCGGGCGCGTTCATGCGTTGGGTCGCGGCCGGCAGTGCCCCGCACTTCGAGCTGTCCACCGGCAACGGCCTCAACCAGGTGCTGGCCACCATGATGTTCATCCGCGACCAGGTCGGCACGACCAGCACGAACGAGGCGGCGCACGGGAGCGCGTTCGACCGGGTGACGGCGTTCCAGTTCGGCTTCACCGACGGCCCGGTGCGCTGCGACAAGATCGACGACGCCGAGATCCAGCAGCGCATCACCGAACTCGGCTTCACCAGCGAATCGCTGGCCAACGACAACGTGCCGGTGGACGCGCAGACGCTCGGGCTGCTCACCCAGAGCCTGGACGCGACCTTCCGGTCGAGCACCACCGGCAAGGCCGGCAGTGCGCCGAAGATCGTGACCGGCACCGGGACGTGCCCGACCGGGACGAGCACGCCGCCCGCCTCGTACTGTCCGGCCGGCAACACGGTCCAGATCGACCAGGACACGCTCAACGTGCTCGCCCAGCTGCCCAAGGACGACCAGCTGGGCGTCGGGGGCACCAGTCTCGGCGATTTCGCCGCGTTCGCCGAGGTCGCCTCGCGCTACGTGCTGGCAGTGCAGAAGGCGGGCAAGATCCCGTTGACCGACAAGAACGCGGGCCTGCGCACGGCCTGCCTGACCGGGGCGTGGGCCGGGGTGGCCCGGCACCGCTTCGCCAACGGTCCCCGACAGCAGCTGCTACTCGGCCCCGGCGACCTCGACGAGGCCGTGGCCGAACTGCTCTCGCCGCACAGCCTGATCGCGGCCGACGTGAACGGCAAGCAGGTGCCGTCCGGGTTTGCCCGGGTTCAGGCGTTCCAGATCGGCTTCCTGCAGGGCAGCAAGGTCTGCTCGACCGAGTTCAACTGGAACTGAGCGAACTCGGCCGAGCGCAGAGGCTCAGAACACCGGGGGCTCAGAACAGGGCGCTGGCCAGGTCGCGACGGGCCTTGAGCACGCGCGGCTCGTCCGCCGGGAACAGCTCGAACAGCTCGACCAGCCGCTTGCGCACCCGGTCCCGGTCATCGCCGGCGGTGCGCCGCACCGCGCCGATCAGCCGGCCGAACGCGGCCTCCAGCTGCTGTTCGGCCAGGTCGAGGTCGGCCGCGGCGAACTGGGCGTCCAGGTCGTCCGGGTCGGCGTCGGCCTTGGCCTTCGCGGCCGGGTCGGCGGAGGTCACCCTGGCCAGGAAGCGGACCTGGGCGAGCGCGTTGCGGGCCAGTTCGTTCGCCGGCTCCTCGTCGAGGATCCGCTGGTAGGCGGCTTCCGCCTCGGTGAAGTCGCCGTCGTCAAGGGCCTGCTCGGCCGCGACGAACCTGGGGTCCTCCGGCTCCTCGACGGGCTCCTCGACCACGTCGCCGCCTCCGGCCGCGGCAGCCTCGGCGGCCGCGATGCCGGGCATCCGGTCGCGCAGCGCGTCGAGCAGGGCGCTGAGCCACTGTCGAACCTCGGGTTCGGGCAGCGCGCCCGCGAACGCGTCGATGGGCTGGCCGCCCGCGATGGCCACCACGGTCGGGATGGACTGCACACCGAAGACCTGGGAGATCCTCGGGTTCGCGTCCACATCGACCTTGGCCAGCACCCAGGCTCCGCCTGCCGCGTTGGCCAGGCGTTCCAGCACCGGGGAGAGCTGCTTGCACGGGCCGCACCACTCGGCCCACAGGTCGACGATGACCGGCACCTGTAGGGAGCGCTCGACCACCTCGGCCTGGAAGGTCTCCTCGGTGACGTCGATCACCCACGCGCTTCGCGGGCCGGCGGGAACGCCGTCACCGCCGCCGGTGCCGCTGGGTGTGCTCGGTTGTTTGTTCGCCGCCTCCGCCCTGGCCTTGAGACCGGACAGGTCCACCGCGCCGGAGAGGGCCGCGGACATGGCTGCGTTTGAACGACGTGGGTCTGGCCTTGTCACGGTTCCATCCTGGCACGAATGGTGAAACGGATGCCGGCAAGCCCACCGAGCCGGTCCTAGGATCAAGGCGACGACGCCACGAGGGAGGACGTACACCGTGCGTTTCGCGATCAAGACCAGGCCCGAACACACCACCTGGCAGCACATTCTCGAGGTCTGGCAGGCGGCCGACGAGCTGGAGCTGTTCGAGTCGGCGTGGAACTGGGACCACTTCTATCCGCTCTCCGGCGACCCGGCAGGCCCGAACCTGGAGGCGTGGAGCATGCTCGCCGCGCTCGGCCAGGCGACCAGCCGGATCCGGATCGGCTGCCAGGTGAGCGGGATGATCTACCGGTCGCCCGCGCTGATGGCCAACATCGCCGCGACCACCGACATCATCTCCGGCGGACGCCTCGAACTGGGCCTCGGCGCCGGCTGGAACCAGCAGGAATGCGACGCGCTGGGCATCGACCTGCCGCCGCTGCGCGAGCGGTTCGACCGGTTCGACGAGGGCATGACCGCCATCGTCGCGCTGCTCACCCAGGAGCGGAGCACGTTCGAGGGCCAGTACGTGCAGCTGCGCGACGCGTTCTGCGAGCCCAAGCCGGTGCAGCGGCCGCATCCGCCGATCACCATCGGCGGCAAGGGCCCCAAGCGCACGCTGCGCGCGGTGGCGCGCTGGGCGCAGGGCTGGAACGCGATCACCGAGACGCCCGAGCAGTACACGGCGCTCAAGGAGATCCTGGCCGGGCACTGCGCGGACGTCGATCGCGACGTCAAGGAGATCACCTGCTCGGTGAACATCCGGCTGCCCGAGGAGGGCGACTACGCGGAAGCGATCGAGCAGGCCAAGGCGTACTCGGCGGCCGGCGCGGACCTGATCGTGCTCAACCTGCCGCTGGACGCCAGGGCGGACGTGCTCGCCCCGGTCGCCGCGGCGTTCGCGCCGCTGGCCTAAGAACTGCTAACACAGTGTTGTTCGATCAGGGAGCGGCGTCCAGGTGCGTGAGCTACAAGGCGGAGGAGTTCCCGGTACCTCTGTTGTACCGGGGACGACGACAACGCCGTAGATCGCGTGCCTGGGCGTCGCGAGCCGAACAGGCATTGTGTTAGTAGTTCTAAGGATTCAGAACCGGGCCGGCTCGGTGTAGCCGCCCCACTCGTCCCGCAGCACGCCGCAGATCTCGCCGAGGGTCGCCTCGACGCGAGCCGCGGCGAGCATCGGCTCGATCAGGTTGCCATCGCCCCTGGCCACCTCGACCATGTCGGCGAGGGCGCGCTTGACGGCGTCCTCGTCGCGGGTGTCGCGGCGACCGCCGAGCAGCCGGTTCTGCTCCTGCTCGACCTCGTGGCTGACCCGCAGGATCTCCAGGTCGTCGGTTGAGGAGTCGGTCAGCGTGTTCACGCCGACCATCTTCTTGTCGCCCTTCTCCAGCGCCTGCTGGTAGGCGAACGCGGAATCGGCGATCTCGCCGGTGAACCAGCCGTCCTCGATGCCGCGCAGGATTCCGGAGGTCATCTCGCCGATCTGGTGCTGCCTGTTGGGCACGGCCTGCCGGGCGAGATCCCTGATCCGGCCGAAGATCTGCTCGGCCTCGGCCTCGATCTTGTCGGTCAGCGCCTCCACGTACCAGGACCCGCCGAGCGGGTCGGCCACGTTGGTGACGCCGGTTTCCTCCATGATCACCTGCTGGGTGCGCAGCGCGATGTGCGCGGCCTTCTCGCTGGGCAGCGCGAGCACCTCGTCAAGAGCGTTGGTGTGCAAGGAGTTCGTGCCGCCGAGGATCGCGGAGAGCGCCTCGACCGCGGTGCGCACGATGTTGTTGTCAGGCTGCTGCGCGGTAAGCGAGACACCCGCGGTCTGGGTGTGGAAGCGCAGTTGCTGTGCCTTCACGCTCGTCGCGCCGTAGACGTCGCGCAGCCAGCGCGCCCAGATCCGCCGCGCGGCGCGGAACTTCGCGATCTCCTCGAAGAAGTCGACGTGCGCGTCGAAGAAGAAACTCAGGCCGGGCGCGAACTTCTCGATGTCCAGACCTCGACTGAGGCCGAGCTCCACGTAGCCGAAACCGTCGGCGAGGGTGTAGGCGAGTTCCTGCGCGGCCGTCGCGCCCGCCTCGCGGATGTGGTAGCCGGACACGGAAAGCGGCTTGTACGCGGGCACCTTCTCGCCGCAGTAGGCCATCAGGTCGCCGATCAGCCGCAGGTGCGGTTCGGGCGCGAACAGCCACTCCTTCTGGGCGATGTACTCCTTGAAGATGTCGGTCTGCAGCGTCCCGTTGAGCTTGCCGATGTCCGCGCCCTGGCGCTCGGCGGCGACGAGGTACATGCAGAACACCGGAACCGCGGGGCCGGAGATGGTCATCGAGGTGGTGACCTGCTCCAGCGGGATGTCGGCGAACAGCACGTCCATGTCGGCGGCGGAGTCGATGGCGACCCCGCAGTGGCCGACCTCGCCGAGGCTGCGCGGGTCGTCCGAGTCGCGGCCCATCAGGGTGGGCATGTCGAAGGCGACCGAGAGACCGCCACCACCGCCGGCGAGCAGCATCTTGTAGCGCTCGTTGGTCTGCTGGGCGTTGCCGAAACCGGCGAACTGGCGAATGGTCCACGGCTTGCCCCGATATCCGGTGGCGTGCAGGCCACGGGTGAACGGGAACTCGCCCGGCCAGCCGATCCGCTCGAAGTTCTCGACGGTCTCCCCCGGTCGGGGGCCGTAGACCGGGTCGACGAGCACGCCGGAGAGGGTGGTGAAGTCGGCGTCCCGGACCTTGCCCGAGGCTTCGGCAGCGTCGTAAGCGCGCTGCCAGCGCTCGCGGCCGGCTTCGATGCTCTCGTCGACGGACATCCGTTGCCTCCAGGGGTCGCCCATGGCAGTTCGCACTGACACTTGGTACCCCAATAGTAGGACGTCCAACTATTTTTCTACTCGTGAGCTGCTGTGGTCTCGAACACTTCAGCGGATCGAGTGAACTCTTCGGCGCTAGTTGACGCCGATGCAGACCTGGTTGCGGCCCTGGTCCTTGGCCCGGTAGAGCGCGCGGTCGGCGGTGGCCAGCAGGTCGGCGTGATCGTTGTGCACCTTGATGTCGAGCGTGGAGACGCCGATCGAGACCGTCACGCTGGTCTTCTGGACGGGCACCTCGTCCAGCCCGTCGAGCGACACCACCAGGTCCGCGATCATCATCCGGACCCGCTCGGCGATGGAGAACGCCTCGTCGGTGTCCGTATCCGGCAGCAGCACCACGAACTCCTCGCCGCCGAACCGGCCGACCAGGTCTCCCCTGCGCAGCTGGCCGGGCAGCGTGTTCGCGATCGCCAGCAGCACACGGTCACCGGCGAGGTGACCGAGGGTGTCGTTGACCTTCTTGAAGTGGTCGATGTCCAGCAGCAGCATGGCCAGCGGCACGCCGATCCGCGTCGCCCGGCGCACCGCGTTGCTTGCCTCCTGGTCCCAGGTCGCCGCGTTGAGCAGACCGGTCTTGGAGTCGCGCCGCACCGCCGCCACCAGTTGGGCGTACTGGACGGTGCGTTGCAGCATGAGCACCGGCGGCACGGTGATCAGGATGAGCAACGGGTTCACCGCGAGCAGGAAGGTGGTGATCACGCCGAAGCTGATCTCCATCAGGTCGCTGAACGCGGTGTCCTTGTTGACGATCAGCCTGTACCAGTGCACGTCGGTGGTACTGGCGATGGCCGCGGTGACCAGGAAGACGTTGACCGCCCAGCGAACAACGGCGGCGACGAGCACCGCGCCGATCCACGGCAGCAGGTTGTGCAGCGAGGGCACTTCGACCGTGTTGAGACCGGCGCCGGTGATGGCCCGAAAGGACAGTCCGGCGGCACCGAAGGCGAGCATGATCGACGCGGCGGTGAACACGCGGCGATAGGCGACACCGGTGTGCACGCGCAGGTGGGTCAGCACGAGCAGCGGAACCGGGGCGAGCACGCCGTAGGCGGGCGGCAGCACCAGGGCGATCGGCAGGCACCAGATCGAGATGAGTTCCTTCACCACAGCGTTACCGGGCTGGGGAACCGACACTCTGCGTCGTACTTCGACGAGCGCGACGCAGCAAACAAGAAGTCCACTACAGAGCGCGAGATCTTTCAGTCGAAACGTACTGTGCGTAAGGGCAAATACGACAGCGACGACCGCGAGTATTTCGACCGCGACAATGAAACCGAGCACTTGAGCGGACAAAAGGCGCATCGGCCACGTCCGCACCGACCACAGCCGGTGTACCACGGTCTCTCGATTGTTACTGCTTGCTGTTGTTGCTGTTGTTGCTGTTGTTGACTTGCGGAGCACGGGCACACCCCCCGAGGCTTTCCCAGTTGCCCAGCGGCACCTTACCGCTTCGAGCGCAGATCGTGACTTTGCCGTATCTCATTGTTATCCCTGCCGGACAAGATATTCCGGCGGACGGACGTATGACCAATGGCATCACACATGCGACAATGATCGAGGGCCATGTGCCGGTTCCCACCGTCCAATCCGCATCTGACGGGGAGCGGCGAACAGTGGCATGATGCCGGCACACGGTCGCCGGGTGCGGAAAGGAGGGGCTATGACCCGAGATGAGTGGTGATCGCTGACCTCGGACGCCGGGTCTAGTCCACCAGTACCGCGCGGGTGTCATTGGCAGGCGATCGTTGCCAGCTCAACGCGAGCATGATCGCGATAACGGTCCCCAACCCACCGCTCACCGCGATCACCAACGACGCGGGCAGCGCTCCGGCCAAGGCACCGGCAAGGGAAATCGACAATCCCTGACCGATGGCCAGCCCGGCGTTCGCGAAACCGTAGGCCTGACCGCGGGAGGAGTTCGGTACCGCGGTCACGAACTCCGAACTCGCCGAGAGCTGGAACGCGGAAGAGGCTCCGGCAACGAAGAGGATCACGATCGACAGCACGAGCCCCGGGCGCAGTGCGCACAGCAGCAGTGGTGCGCACGACCCGACGGCAAGGGCACCCATCAGCTGGAGTCGCCGTGTGGGGCGCACCAGCTTGCCGAAGAAGTACGTGCCGGCCGCGCTGCCCAGTGGCAATGCGGCCAGCACCAAACCGGTCTCCAGCGAACCGCCGCCGAAGCCCGCCGCGTACGGCGCGGCAAGGCCCTCCGGGACGGCGTAGAACGCGGCCAGCCAGCCCAGCGCCATCAGCGTCCGCAGTTTCCGGTTTCCGAACACGAGTTTCGCGCCCGAGGTCACCGTTGCCCAGGTGGACGGGCGGGCGGCCTTCTCGATCGGCGCGGGTCGCGCCTGCACCCCGAACCGGACCAGCAGCGCGGACGCGATGAACGTGGCGCAGTCGATGAGCAGCGCGGTCTTCGTGCCGGAGAACGCGACGATGGTCCCGCCGACCGCGAACCCGGTGACGTAACCCAGCTGGTTGGTCAGCCGCGTGACGGCGACGCCGAGCACGTACGCCTCGCCGTTGAGCACGTCGGCCACGATCGCGGTGCGGGAGGCCTGAAACGGCGACTGGAGGGTGGTGACCAGGAACAGCAGCACGACCACGGCCAGCACCGGGACTCCCGGCAGGACCATGCCGGCGACCAGCAGCGCGCGTCCGATGTCGCAGACCACCATGACCACTCTGCGTGGGAACCGGTCGGCAAGCCCGGACAGGAACGGGCCGCCGAGCAACCACGGCAGGTAGATCGACGCGTAGGTGACCGCGGTCAGTACCGGTGAGTGCGTGTGGCTGTAGACCAGCAGGGACGTGGCGACCAGGGCGAGGCGGTCGCCGGCGACCGACAGGATCTGCGCGAACCACAGCGCGCGGAACTCGCGCGAAGCGAATACCGCACGGTACGACGTGCGCTCAGTCGCTTGGACCAACACCCCTCCCCGACGACGGTCAGTATCCGCCTGTTCGCACTACAGTAACCAAGACCATTGTCACCGGATCAGCTGGCACCCGCATTGGCCCGCTTGGGCGCATTCATTCACGCACCCGGCTGCGGATTCCGCGTCAATCCACCTGACTATTCACAAGCGGCCCACTTCCCCCGCCCGCCTGGGGATTTCTTGGAAAGATCTTGGAGGATGATTCGTGGCGCATTTCGCCGATTCACCTGGATATGAGTCACTCGTCCTCGGCGAGATACGCCTCGATCCGCGCAACCTTGGCGTCCAGCTGACCGTGGTCGTATCCGGGCCGTATGTCCGCTTTGAGGACAAGGCCGACCCGGGTGCTGCCCTCGCCCGCGGCCTCGACCGCGCGGCGCACCACGTCCATGACCTCGTCCCAACTGCCCTCGATGTTGGTGAACATGGCGTTGGTCGAGTTGGGTAGACCGGACTCGCGCACCACGCGCACCGCACTGGCCACTGCCTCACTCACCCCGCCATCGGCGGTACTGGCGTTGGGGCTCACGCTGAACGCGACAAGCACGTGCGACTCCTTCTCACTCGGGTGGGACGTCCGCAGGCTGCTCGGGTAGGACGCCCGCGGGCTGGATCGGTGGGACGTTCGCGCGCGATTCTGCGCCCGCACCCCGACACCACGCGATGCCGCCCGTTCCCGCTGGAACAAACCCGCTGGTAACTTTCGTCCCATGACCGATCAGCCGCTCGCGTTCGATCCCATCGCTCGAGCGGCCGATCTGTGGGCGGAGCGGGTCGGCCCGTCCGGGGTGATGGCCGCGGTCACCAGCGTGATGCGGGTCCAGCAGATCCTGCAGTCCGCGGTGGACGCCGCACTGAAGCCGCACGGCCTGACCTTCGCCCGCTACGAAGCCCTTGTGCTGCTGTACTTCGCACGGCGCGGCAGTCTGCCCATGCGCGTGATGGGCCAACGGTTGCAGCTGCATCCGACCAGCGTGACCAACATCGTGGACCGTCTGGAGGCCGACGGTCTGGTCAAGCGCATCCCGCACCCGACCGACCGGCGCACCACGCTGGTGGAGATCACCGACGAGGGCCGCACCCGGCGCGCCGCGGCGACGGCGGCGGTGAACGAGGCCGACTTCGGCCTGCGCGGCCTGTCCGAGAAGCAGACCGCGACGCTGACCGAGTTGCTGGCCAAGGTGCGCAAAGCCTCGGGCGACTTCGCTTAGCGAAGCGGCCCGAGGCCCTTGAGCGAAAATTGACCGGGTTGACTCAGATGTGCTTGCGGCCGCCCGGCTCCTGCGAGGGCGGGGTCTGGTTCGCGCCCGGCAGGGTCGGCTTGGGCAGCACGGTCGAGGTGTACTGCGCGTAGGTCAGCGGGCCCGCGGTGTCCGGCAGGACCGGCGGCTGGGCCTGGTAGTCGTACCAGCGGAAGGCCGAGGTCAGGTCGCCGAAGGTCTGACGGCGCCAGGCGCTGATGTTGGTCTCCTGGACACCGGTGAAGCTCTCCAGGAACTGGAGCACGGAGGTGTGGTCGAAGGTCTCGGTCGCCACCCAGCCACCGGCCGTCCACGGCGAGATGATGATGCACGGCACCCGGAAACCGCCGCCGACCGGCAGGTTGTTGCCCTTGATGCCGCTCCACGAGGTCTTGGTGACGAACTCTTCCGGGTTGCTCGTTGCCGACGGGGTCGGCGGCACGACGTGGTCGAACAGGCCGTCGTTCTCGTCGTAGTTGAGGATGAACACGGTCTTGGCCCACACCTTGGGGTTGGCCGCGATCGCGTCGATCTTGCTGGCCACGAACGCCGCGCCGTCGGCCGGCATGTAGTCCGGGTGCTCGGACTGGAAGCTGGTCGGCAGGATCCAGGACACCGCGGGCAGCTTGTCGTTGCGCGCGTCGTACTCGAACTGGCCCTCCGGGCCGTAGGCGATGCCCTTGTCGTAGAGCGGGTCGCCGGCCTTGGCGTTGATGAAGTTCTTGAACTGGGCCAGCATGTTCGTGCCGTAGTTGTCCTGCTGCTGGTAGACCTTCCAGCTGACGCCCGCCGCCTCCAGCCGCTCCGCGTAGGTGGTCCAGGTGTAGCCACCGGGCGGGAGGGTGTTGTCCAGGATCGGACCACCGTTGGCACCCTGCGGGTCGACCGTGCCGGTCATCCACATCATCCGGTTCGGCCAGGTCGGGCCCTGCACCGAGCAGTGGTAGTGGTCGCAGATGGTGAACGCCTCGGCCAGCGCGAACTGGAAGGGGATGTCCGAGCGCTTGTGGTAGCCCATCGTGTAGGGGCCGTTGGCACCGTCGGCCGCGCGGTGCGCGGGCAGCCAGTTGTCCATCTTCCCGCCGTTCCAGGCACTGTGCTGGACCGCCCAGGCGTGCGAGGTCGACGGGATGTGCTGCGCACTGGTGGTGTTGGTGTCCAGGTGGAACGGAAGCGTGTAGCCGTCCGGGTTCACCGAGTCCGGCTGGTAGAGCACGGACCGTCCATTCGCGAGCTTCTGCCGCTGCGCGTCGGCGAAGCCGCGCACCCCGGAGAGGGTGCCGTAGTAGTGGTCGAACGACCGGTTTTCCTGCATCAGCACGACGACGTGCTCGATGTCCCGCATGGAGCCGGACTTGGGCGCGTCCTGAGCGAGCGCCTTGGCGACGTTCGGCGGCATCAACGCGGCCGCCGCGGCGATGGCGGTGGCTCCGGCGGCGGATCCCAACAGGCGTCGTCTGGTCAGTTCGGGCATGACAATGGCCTCCAGTGGCAACAACGATGCATTCGTTCGCACCCTTCGCCATGTCCGGCCCCGGCGGAAAGATTCAATCACCGAACAACCAACGAACTGTCGGTGACAACGGTCGGATCAAAGATCGCTGACAACCTTGTCAAAGGAAAGCCAGGCCGACCGAGCGTGGTGTCCGCGATACCCAACGTGTCGATCTTCGTTATAGGAACGCGACCGGGCGAAATCGATCGGTTGACCCTCTGAACCGTTGACAAGTGGGCGTCGATTGGTGTCCAATCCCCGGCGATGACAACGTTGTCGAATGCCGGGTCCGGCCGAGTACGGCGCGCCACCATGAACGACGTGGCCCGCCTTGCCGGCGTGAGCCTCAAGACCGTGTCTCGGGTGGTCAACGGCGAGACCGGAGTGCACCCGACAACGGCAGCGCGCGTCCTGGCCGCCATCGACCAACTCGGCTTCCGCCGCAATCTCGGCGCCCGCAACCTGCGCAGAGGCTCCTCCACCGGAACCATCGGACTACTCCTTGAGGACGTGGCCAACCCGTTCTACTCGGTGCTGACCCGCGCCGTGGAAGAGGTCGCCCGGCAGTTCGGCCGGCACGTCATGACCGGATCGTCCGATGAGGACCCGGACCGGGAACGCGAACTCGCGCTGGAGTTCTGCGCCCGCCGCGTGGACGGCCTGCTGGTCGTCCCGGCCGGCCTGCGGCACGGCTACCTGGTGCCCGAGATCCATGCCGGCATGCCCGTGGTGTTCCTGGACCGGCCCGCCGGCGACATCGTCGCGGACACCGTGCTGGTGGACAACCTGGGCGGCACCGTCGAGGCGGTCCGCCACCTCGCCGCCCACGGCCACCGAAGAATCGCCTTCTTCGGTGACGCCGCCACGATCTTCACCGCGAGCGAGCGCCTGCGCGGGTTCCGCGAGGGCTGCGCGCGCGCCGAGATCCGCTTCGACGAAGAACTCGTGACCATGGGCGCACCGGACGAACGCGGTATCGCGGCGGCCCTCGACCGGGTGCGCAACCTCCCCGAACCGGCGACCGCGGTGGTCAGCGGCAACAACCGGATCACCGTGCACGTGCTGCGCGCCCTCGCCCACAAGGCGAACCGGCCCGCACTGGTCGGGTTCGACGACTTCGAACTCGCCGACCTGCTCAACCCGCCGGTCAGCGTGATCGCACACGACACCGGGGCACTCGGCAAAGCGGCCGCCGAGTTGTTGTTCGCCCGGCTGTCAGGTGACAACTCGCCGCCACACCGGGTGATCTCCCCGGTGCGCCTGATACCCCGAGGATCCGGAGAGGTTAGCCCCCTATGAACTCAACGCCGACGACCGATCCGGTCGCCGCCCGCCCGGTGGTGCTGCCGGCCAACCAGCCCCGGCAGTTCTACCAGGGCGGCGAGGCGATCGCCGCGCTGCGCGGGATGGACTCGGCCGCTGAGTACGGGCCGGAGGACTGGGTCGCGTCGACGACGCCGAGGTTCGGCAAGGAGACCGACGGCCTGTCCACCCTGCCCGACGGGCGATTCCTGCGCGACGCGGTCGCCGCCGCTCCGGAGCAGTGGCTGGGTGCCGAGCACGTCGCGACCTTCGGCACCAGCACGGCGCTGCTGGTGAAGCTGCTCGACGCGGGCCAGCGGCTGCCGGTGCACCTGCACCCGTCGAACACCTTCGCGCGGGAGCACTTCGGCTCCCACTTCGGCAAGACCGAGGCGTGGGCGGTGATCGGGACCTCGGGCGCGGAACCCACCGTGTACGCCGGTTTCCAGAAGGACATCGACGCGAGCGAGCTGGCGACCTGGGTGGACGTGCAGGACCGCGAGGCGATGCTGGGTTCGCTGAACCAGATCACCGTCGCGCCCGGCGACACCGTGCTGATCCCCTCCGGCCTGCCGCACGCGATCGGCGCGGGCGTGTTCATCGTCGAACTCCAGCAGCCGACCGACTTCTCCATCACCCTGGAATGGCAGGGTTTCCTCGACGATGCCACGGCCGGGCACCTGGGCATCGGCTTCGACACGGCGCTGGGCGCGGTCGACCGCAGCGGCTGGAACGGCGACCGGCTGGAGCAGATCGTCCGGCACACCGCGGGCCACGCGGAGCCGGTCGTGCCGCTGTTCGACGACGCGGCCGCCCCGTTCTTCCGCGCGGACCGGTTGCAGATCAAGGCCCCGGTCGAGTTGGATCCCGGATTCTCGGTGCTGGTCGCGCTGAACGGCAGCGGCCGGCTGAGCACCGAGCACGGCGGTGTGCTGGAACTGCGCAAGGGTGACACCGCCGTGGTGCCGCACGCTGCCGGATCGTCTACTGTGGATGGTGAGCTGATCATGGTGCGCTGTCGCCCGCCCGCCCCGGACAGCCAGGGAGATGCCTGAAAATGACCGAGAACACGGGCTCCGAGATCGCGCTCGAAGCCCGCAATCTGGTGAAGCGCTACGGCTCGGTCGAGGCGTTGCGCGGTGCGTCGTTCACCGCCCGTCAGGGCGAGGTCGTCGCGCTGATCGGTGACAACGGCGCCGGAAAGTCGACGATGGTGAAGTGCCTGTCCGGCGCGGAGATCCCGGATTCCGGCGAGATCCTGCTGGACGGCAAGCCGGTGCACATCGACTCGCCGACCGCCGCCCGCGAACTGGGCATCGAGACCGTGTACCAGGACCTCGCGGTCGCGCCGGACCTCGATCCGGCCGCGAACCTGTTCCTGGGCCGCGAACTCAAGCGCAAGGGCATCCTCGGCGCCTTGGGCATGCTGGACAAGAAGGCCATGCGCCAGCGGTCCATCGAAGAGTTCGCCCGGCTCGGCGTGCAGTTGCAGGACACCGACGTGTCCATCGGCTCTCTCTCCGGTGGCCAGCGGCAGAGCGTCGCGGTGGCGCGTTCGGTGGTGTGGGCCAGCAAGGTCGTGTTCATGGACGAGCCGACCGCCGCACTGGGCGTCGTGCAGCGGGAGCGCGTGCTGGACGTGATCAAGAAGGTCCGCGACACCGGCGTCGCGGTGGTGCTGATCAGCCACAACATGCCCGAGGTGCTCTCCGTCGCGGACCGCGTCGAGGTGATGCGGCTGGGCAGGCGGGTCGCCCGGTTCGTCGCCAAGGACGCATCGCTGGAAGACCTGGTCGGCGCGATGACCGGCGCCCTGTCGCAGGAGGACGCGGCGTGACGAATACCGAAACCCCGAAGGCCGCGTTCAACCCCGAGGACATGACGGGCCGGGGCGAAACGACCATCTGGCAGAAGCTGGGCTCCTCCAACACGATCTGGGTCGGCGTGATCCTGGTCGGTCTGGTGGTCGCGTTCAGCGTCCTGCACCCGGGCGCCTTCCTGACCCTGTTCAACATCCAGGAACTGTTCATCCAGCTGTGCCTGCTGCTGTTGCTGGCGGTCGGCATGACCTTCGTGATCATCACCGGCGGCATCGACCTGTCGGTCGGCACGGTGCTGATCTTCTCCGGCGTGGTCAGCGCCGAGGTGATGCAGGGCCTCGGCGGCGGCGACGCCACCAACGACGGCATCGGCCTGATCCTGGTGGGCCTGGTCGTCTCGGTCGCGGCGGGCGGGTTGTGGGGCCTGATCAACGGCTGGCTGGTCGCCTACGCCAACGTGCCGCCGCTGATCGTCACGCTCGGCTCGTTCGGTGCCGCGCTCGGCGTCGCCGACCTGATCACCAACGGCAACGACGTGCGCACGGTGCCCAGCGCGCTGCGCAACACGGTCGGCTCCGGCACCCTGTTCTACGTCCCGTACCTGGTGATCATCGTCGCGGTGATCACGTTGTTCTTCGGCTGGCTGTTGCACACCACCAAGTTCGGCCGCTACACCTACGCGGTCGGCTCGAACCCGGAGGCCGCGCGCCGCGTCGGCATCCCGCTGAAGAAGCAGCTGATGTTGGTCTACCTGCTCACCGGCCTGCTGGCCGGCGTCGCGGGGTTCCTCTCGCTCGCCTTCTTCGGCACGACCACCGTCGCAGGCCACACCACGGACAACCTGAACGCGATCTCCGGCGTGGTCCTCGGTGGCACCAGCCTCTTCGGCGGTTCCGGTGTCCTGCTGGGCACCGTCTTCGGCACGTTCATCCCGCAGGTGCTCAGCAGCGGCTTCGTGATCAGCGGAGTGCCTCCGTTCTGGCAGCCGATCGCGGTCGCCATCGTGCTGGTCGCCGCGGTCTGGTTCGACCAACGGCGCAGGCAGGCCCGCAATCGCTGAATCAACAACAAGGACGTCCAGCTCAATGACGAGAGGAACGAAGGAATGCAGCACAAGACCCGCACGATCGTGGTAGCCGGCGTCATCGTTGCCGCAGGCGCGCTGCTCGCCGCGTGCGGCGGCAGCGGCCAGGTCGGGCAGAGCGGCGGCAGCAATGCGTCCGCGCCGTCCAACAAGAACCTGGTCTACATCCCGGGTGACATCGAACCCTTCTACACGTCCATCTACTGCGCGGCCAAGACCGAGGCGGCCAGCAAGGGCTACAGCATCACCCAGCAGGGCGCGCCGAAGTTCTCGGTCGACGCGCAGACCCCGATCGTGAACTCGGTGGTGAACACCAAGCCGGCCGGTGTGCTGATCGCGCCGACCGACAACGTTGCCATGTTCAACCCGATCCAGACCCTGACCAAGGTCGGGACCAAGGTCGTCCAGGTGGACACCGCGCTCAAGGACGCCTCGATCGTCCAGTCCTCCATCTCGTCGAACAACACCCAGGGCGGCGAGCTGGCCGCGGACACCCTGGCCAAGCTGCTCAACGGCAAGACCGGCAAGGTGATCGTGCTCAACACCATCGCCGGTACGTCCACAACGGACGAACGCGAGGCCGGGTTCGCCAACGAGATCAAGAAGTACCCGAACCTGACCATGCTGCCGCAGCAGTACACCAACAACGACGTCGCACAGTCGACGTCGGTGCTGACCAGCACGCTGGCCGCCAACCCCGACCTGATCGGCGTGTTCGCGTCCAACCTGAACACCGGCCAGGGTGCGGCCACCGCGCTGCAGACCGCCGGAAAGAAGGGCGCCGTCCAGCTGGTCGGCTTCGACGCCAGCCCGCAGGAGGTGCAGGACCTCCAGTCCGGCACGTTCCAGGCGCTGATCGCCCAGGACCCGGCGACCATCGGCATCGACGGTGTCGACCAGGTGGTCAACGCGATCGAGGGCAAGTCGGTCACGCCGAGCATCTCCACCAACCTGGTGTCGCTCACCCAGAGCGACGCGGCGGCGATCGCCAAGTACACCTACAAGGCGAGCTGCTGACCCTCGTCACAGCGACAGCCCCGTTGTCCGACCCGCGCGCTACCGTGCCGGGTATGGACAACGGGGCTGTTCCTTTTTCGGTGCGGATCGCGGTGCGCAACTACGAACTCGACGCGCTCGGCCATGTGAACCAGGCCGTCTACCACTCCTATGCCGAGCACGGCCGGGTTTCGATGTTCCGCGCGGCTGGCGTCCCGCCGGAGGCCATGCGTGAGCTGGGTTACGCGCCGGCGGTGCTCACCAGCGAGGCCCGCTACCTGCGCGAGCTGCGCGACGGCGACGAGGTGGACGTGCGCACCACCATCGAGTTCGGCACCGGCAAGACGTTCGTCATGCGCACCGAGCTGACCAAACCGGACGGCACCGTGGCCGCGACCGTCAACGGCACCATGGGCCTGCTCGACCTGACCGCGCGCAAACTGCTGCCGGAACCGCGCGAGCGCATCCTGGCGATGGTCACCAAGCCCGAGATCATGTTCAGCGAATAGCCGCGTGGTAGGCGCGGGTGCCTTCGCGGCCCGGATCGGTGGCCTCGTCGAGCAGTAGAATGTTCGATGGAGGTCGATCGATGAGTGTACGACGACAATCGAACACTGAGTCAGCCCCAGCGTCCGCGCGTGCCCGCAATCTCACCCACGCGGTACCGGCCGAGGTGAGCCTGCAGGAGGCCCTGGACGCGCTCGCCGACCCGGTCCGCAGGCTGATGGTGCGCACGCTGGCCGAGGCTCCCGAATGGACCAAAGCCTGCGGCACCTTCGACCTGCCGGTGAGCAAGGCCACCAGCAGCCACCACTTCGCGGTGCTCCGCGCGGCCGGCCTGATCGAGCAGCGCGACGAGGGTTCGCGCAGGTTGAACCGGCTGCGCAAGGCCGAGTTCGACGTGCGCTTCCCCGGCCTGCTCGACGTGGTGCTGGCCGAGCGGTGACGGACTCGCTGCCGGCCCAACTCGCCCGCACCCGCCGCTTCACCGTCGGCGCCCCTGACGAGATCACCGTCGGCCCCACCGTGCTGTTCCTGCGCTCCGGCGCCCTCTTCTCGCACGACCCGGACCAACTCCTGCTCGACCACGTCGACGAGTACGCGACCGACGGGACCGTCATCGCCTGCTCGGTCGGCGGCGAACTGCACACCGTCGCCGACGGCACGGTCGAACACATCGCCACGCCCGGCCCGATCTCGCACCCGCGCCCACGCGGCGGCCGGGTCGCGTACCTGTGCGGCTCGGCCCTGCACGTCACCGGTATCGAGGCGCCGATCGCCGAGGAGGTCGACGACTTCTGGTTCTCGCCCGGAGGCGACCAGCTTCTCCTCGCCCGCAGCGATGTGTCCAACGTGGACACCTGGTACCTCACGGACCTGACCGATCCGGCAGGCCCGCCGCGTCCGATCCGCTACGCGGCCGTCGGCAGGCCGAACGCGGTGATCAGCCTCGCCATCGTCGACCTCGCCGGTGTGCACGCCGACGTCGAGTTCGACCTGGAATACCTGGTCACCGCCGGGTGGGACGCGCACGGCCCGTACGCGGTCGGCCTCACCCGCGACCAGCGCACCGAGCGCTTCCTGGCCATCGACCCGGACACCGGCGCGAGCACGATCAAGCACGAACAGCGCGACCGCTGCTGGGTGCAGGAGGTCCCCGGCCTGCCCGCGCGCACCGCGTCCGGCCGGCTCGTCACCCATCTCGACCGGGACGGCACCCGATTCCTCGCCGTCGACGGCGAACCGGTCAGCCCGGCCGGCCTACAACTGCGCGAGGTGCGGCGGATCGAGGGCGAGCGGATCGTGTTCACCGCCTCCGCCCAGCCGACCGAAACCCGTTGCTACGCCTACGAGAACGGCGTGCGCGAAGCCGCAGAACCGCGCATCCGCTCCGATGTCGAGCAACCGGTGCTGACCACCAACCGCACCCGCCTGATCCTGGGCCCGCGCGAACTACGCGCCGACCTGTACCTGCCCTGGGGACACGAGCCCGGAACGGCGCTGCCCGTGCTGCTCGACCCCTATGGCGGGCCGGGCCTGCAGCGGGTTACCGACGAGGGCGACTGGCGCGACCTGGTCTCACAGTGGTTCGCCGAACAGGGTTTCGCCGTGCTCGTCATCGACGGCGCCGGCACGCCCGGTCGCGGGCCCGACTGGGAACGCGAGATCTACGGCAACGCGTTCATGCCGGTGCTGGACGACCAGATCGCCGGCCTGCACGCGGCCGCCGCCCAGCATCCCGACCTGGACCTGAGCCGGGTCGGCATCCGCAGTTGGTCCTTCGGCGGCACGATCGCCCTGCTCGCCGTGCTGCGCAGGCCCGACGTGTTCCACGCCGCGATCGCCGGTGCCGCGCCGAACGACGCGCGGCTCTACCACGCGCGCTGGCGCGAACGCTTTCTCGGCCAGCCCGACGAGAATCCCCAGGCCTACGACGAGAACTACCTGCTCGGCGAGGCGCCCAACCTGACAAAGCCGCTGCTGCTCATGCACGGCCTTGCCGACGACAACGTGCATCCCACGCACACCATGCGCATGTCCGCCGCGCTGCTGGCCGCCGACAAACCGCACGACCTGATGCTGCTGCCCGGCATCGGCCATGCGGCGATCGGATCGCCTGCGACCGAGGCCATCCTGCATACGCAGGCGGCCTTCCTGCGCCGCCACCTCGGCTAACCCTCGCTGCGCAGGCCGTCCACCAGTTGGTCGGCCGCGGCGTACGGGTCGAGCGTGCCGGCCATGACCTGGCCGGCGAGTTTCTCCAACACCTGGCCGCCGCGCAGGTCACCGAAGCGTTCGCGCAGCTGCTCGACCGCGATCGCCTCGACCTCGACGGTGGCTCGGTTCAGCCGCCGCGCCTCGAGTTCGCCGTGCTCGGTGAGCCAGGTGTGGTGCGCCTCGAGCGCCTCGACCACGTCGTCGATGCCCTCGTTGCGGGAAGCGACGGTCGACACGATCGGAATCCGCCAGCGCGGGCCGGTTCGGTCGACCCGACCCAGCGAGATCATGTACTTGAGGTCGCGCACGACCTGGTCCGCGCCGTCCCGGTCGGCCTTGTTGACCACGAACACGTCGGCCACCTCGAGAATGCCGGCCTTGGCCGCCTGGATGCCATCGCCCATGCCCGGCGCGAGCAGCACCAGCGTGCTGTCCGCGAGCGAGATGATGTCCACTTCGGACTGTCCAACTCCGACGGTCTCGATCAGCACCACGTCGAAGCCTGCCGCGTCGAGCACGCGCAGCGCCTGCGGCGTCGCCCAGGACAGGCCGCCGAGATGGCCGCGCGTCGCCATCGACCGGATGAACACGCCCGGATCGGTCGCGTGGTCCTGCATCCGGACCCGGTCGCCGAGCAGCGCACCACCGGAGAACGGCGAGGACGGGTCGACCGCCAGCACGCCGACCCGCTTGCCCTGCTTGCGGAACGCGGCGACCAGCGCGGAGGTGGACGTCGACTTGCCGACACCGGGCGAACCGGTCAGGCCGATCACCCTGGCCCGCCCGGTCAGCGGCGCGAGCGCGCTCGCCACCTCCCGCAGTTGCGGGCTGGCGTCCTCGATCAGCGAGATGAGCCGAGCGACCGCGCGCGGCTTGCCCTCCCGCGCGCGGTCGATCAGCTCGGTGACATCGTTCTGCCTGGGCACCTGCGGATTATGCGCCCGGCACCCTGATGATCAGCGCGTCGCCCTGGCCGCCACCACCGCAGAGCCCGGCAGCGCCGACACCGCCGCCGCGCCGCTTCAGTTCCAGCGCCAGGTGCAGCGCGAGGCGTGCGCCGGACATGCCGATCGGGTGGCCGAGCGCGATCGCGCCGCCGTTGACGTTGACCTTGTCCTCGGACAGGCCGAGCTTGCGCGCGGACACCACGCCGACCGCGGCGAACGCCTCGTTGATCTCGACCAGGTCCAGGTCGCTCGGGCTGATGCCGGCCTTCTCGCACGCCTTCTTGATGGCGTTCGACGGCTGCTCGTGCAGGCTCGCGTCCGGGCCGGCGACCACGCCGTGCGCGCCGATCTCGGCCAGCCAGGTCAGGCCCAACTCCTCCGCCTTCGCCTTGCTCATCACCACGACCGCCGCCGCGCCGTCGGAGATCTGTGAGGCCGAGCCCGCGGTGATGGTGCCGTCCGCGGCGAACGCGGGCCGCAGGTTGCCCAGCGACTCCACGGTCGTGTTGCCGCGCACGCCCTCGTCGGTGTCGAAGACGATCGGGCTGCCATTGCGCTGCGGGATGCTGACCGGCGCGATCTCGTCCGCGAACAGGCCGTCCTTGATCGCGGCCGCGGCGCGCTGGTGCGAGCGCGCGGCGAACTCGTCCTGTTCGGCACGCGTGATCTCGTAGCGGGAGTTGTACTTCTCGGTCGCCGCGCCCATCGCCATCTGGTCGAACGCGCAGAACAGGCCGTCGTAGGCCATGTGGTCGACCAGCGTGGTGTCGCCGTACTTGAAGCCGGACCGTGACTTGGGCAACAGGTGCGGGGCCTGGGTCATGGACTCCTGGCCGCCCGCGACGACGATGTCGAACTCGCCTGCGCGGATCAGTTGGTCGGCCAGCGCGATCGCGTCCAGGCCGGACAGGCAGACCTTGTTGATCGTCAGCGCCGGCACGTCCATGCTGATGCCCGCGTGCACGGCGGCCTGGCGGGCCGGGATCTGGCCGACGCCCGCGGTGAGCACCTGGCCCATGATCACGTACTGGACCTGTTCCGGTGCGACGCCTGCCTTCTCCAGGGCCGCCTTGATCGCGAAGCCGCCCAACTGCGGGCCGGTGAAGTTCTTGAGCGAGCCGAGCAGCCGCCCGATCGGGGTACGCGCCCCGGCGACGATGACAGAACCGGAAACCGGCGACATCCCACGCCTCCATCATTGGAGTCTTTGACACGAACGAATCCATGCTCGCACGAGCAAGCCGTTGCTCGACGATACCGATCGGTAACCAGACCGACTATGACCACAGTCACGCGCTATCGAACAGAACCGGTTCAGTTTCACTACCCTCCGATGCGTGACCTCTCCTGCTGGGACTTCCGCGCTGGGCCTGTCCGTCTCCGCCATCGACCACGTCGGCATCGCCGTGCCCGACCTCGACGAGGCGATCGCCTACTACCGCGACACGTTCGGCTTCGTGGTGACGCATGTGGAGACCAACGAGGAGCAGGGCGTGCGCGAGGCCATGCTCGCCACCGACGGCGCGCCGGAGGGCGCGACGGCCATCCAGTTGCTCGCCCCGCTGAACGAGAAGTCGACCATCGCGAAGTTCATCGGCAACCGGGGCGCCGGCCTCCAGCAGATCGCCTACCGGGTGGCCGACATCGAAGCGGCCAGCGCGGCCATCCGGGCCCGGGGGCTGCGGCTGCTGTACCCGGAGCCTCGGCACGGCACCGCGAACAGCCGGGTCAACTTCGTGCACCCGAAGGACGCGGGTGGAGTGCTGGTCGAGCTGGTGGAACCGGCCGGGCACTAACGTCCCGTCATCCCGTGCCCGGTTCCAGCGCGGCGGCGATGAAGTCGATCTCCCGGCCGATACTGGTCGTGCTCTCGTCGTGCCGGGCGACCGAGTGCCGGTAGCTGACCGCCAACGCGAGTAGCTCGGCCGCGCTGTCCGTGTCGGCATCGACGGTTCCCGTTGTCGACGGGTCCGCGCCGCGTGCCCTGGCGATGACCGCGCGGATCTGGCCGACGACGCTTCGGTAGCGGTTCCGCAGGGCGTCGCGCACGGCCTCGTGCGTGTCGGCCTCCCGCCAGAGCAGGTGCGAGAGCAGCCGCGAGGACTCCAGGCGCGCGTCGAGCACGGCGACCAACGCACGCAGGCTGGCCGCGACGTCGCCGGGCACGACGGTGGCGGCCACGTCGAGATGTTCGTCCGGCAGCCGGTCGATCAACGCGACCAGCAGGTCGGCCTTGCGCCGGAAGTAGTAGTGCACGAGTCCTTTGGGGACATTCGCGCGGTCGGCGATGCGGGAGGTCGGGGTCGCCTCGAAGCCGGATTCGGCGAACAGTTCCTCGGCGGCGACGAGGATGCGCTCCCGGGACGAGTCGTCAGCGGGCTCGTTGGTGCCCAAGAGCGCATCACCCTTCGCTGCTGAGTTCAGTGCTGACCGGTCAGCCGGTGTGTCGTCCGCATCACGGGTAGCGCGAGGCCGCTGGCCACGATGGTCAACCCGCCCGCGATCCAGCTGGTCCACGCGGCCCCGGAGTCGGCAACGAAGCCCATCACCCACGGCGCGATGAACAACAGGATGCCCAGCGCCGCCTGAATGGTCTCACTGGCCATCTGCCTGGGCGCGGCGAGCGACACCAGACCGTCGACGGCGATCAGCGCACCCAGGATGACCATGGTCCACATGGTCCTGGTCGACGTGTCCAGCCACAGCAGCGGCGAGAGCAGCGCGACCATACCGACAACGACTTCTACCCAGTCCGACCAGCGGGTCCAGGCCCGAGGAGAGGCTTGAGCTTCGACCATCGTGCTCACCTCCAAATTCCAAGATGCCTGAATCATCCGCCTTGGTTGGCCGGCCGGTCAAGACCCTTCGGTATCCCTGTTCGCGCGATTGGGCGATGATCGACGTGCCGTCCCTCACAAGGCTCGATCTGTATCGTTACTCGCGGGTAACATCCGGCCAATTCCACATGACGGAGGCCCACTGCCATGCAGAAGATCCTCGATGCGATTCTCGCCGATGAACTGGATGAAATCGGCAACCTGCCGATTCCGGATCACTATCGCGCGGTGACCGTGCACGCCGACGAAACCGAAATGTTCGCCGGCCTGCCCAGCGCGGAAAAGGACCCGAGGAAATCGCTGCACGTCGAGGATGTGCCGACGCCGGAATTGGGCCCGGGTGAGGCACTCGTCGCGGTGATGGCCAGCGCGATCAACTACAACACCGTGTGGACGTCGATTTTCGAGCCGATGTCGACATTCGGGTTTCTCAGGCGCTACGGCAAGACGTCACCATTGGCCAAACGACACGATCTGCCGTACCACGTGGTCGGCTCCGACCTTGCCGGCGTCGTCCTGCGCACCGGCCCCGGCGTGAACGCCTGGAAGGCCGGCGACGAGGTCGTCGCGCACTGCCTGAACGTCGAACTCGAACACCCGGACGGTCACAACGACACCATGCTCGACCCCGAGCAGCGGATCTGGGGCTTCGAGACCAACTTCGGCGGCCTCGCCGACCTCGCGCTGATCAAGTCCAACCAGCTGATGCCGAAACCGGCGCATGTGAGCTGGGAGGAAGCGGCGTCCCCCGGCCTGGTCAACTCCACCGCGTACCGGCAGCTCGTCTCGCGCAACGGCGCCGACATGAAGCAGGGCGACGTGGTGCTGATCTGGGGCGCGTCCGGCGGCCTCGGCTCGTACGCGACTCAGTTCGCGCTGAACGGCGGCGCCATCCCGGTCTGCGTGGTGTCCAGCCCGGAGAAGGCCGAGATCTGCCGGAAGATGGGCGCGGAACTGATCATCGACCGGTCCGCGAAGACCGGTGAGGGCTACAAGTTCTGGGCCGACGAGAACAACCAGGACCCCAAAGAGTGGAAGCGGTTCGGTGCCAAGATCCGCGAACTCACCGGCGGCGACGACGCGGACATCGTGTTCGAGCACCCCGGCCGGGAAACCTTCGGCGCCAGCGTTTTCGCCGCACGCAAGGGCGGCACGATCGTCACCTGCGCGTCCACCAGCGGCTTCATGCACTCCTACGACAACCGCTACCTATGGATGAACCTCAAGCGGATCATCGGCTCGCATTTCGCCAACTACCGCGAGGCGTGGGAGGCGAACCGGCTGATCGCCAAGGGACGAATTCACCCGACCGTGTCACGCGTCTATTCGCTGACGGACACCGGCCAGGCCGCCGCCGACGTGCACGCCAACAGGCACCAGGGCAAGGTCGGCGTGCTCTGCCTGGCACCGGAGGAAGGGCTCGGCGTGCGCGACGCGGAGTTCCGCGCCCGCCACGTCGACGCCATCAACCGATTCCGCGGCGTCTGACTGGGGTGTGTCGCACGACCGGGTTACGTTTCCGGGTAGCGTGGCCCCATGCCTTTCGGTAGCGAGCGTGACGTGGTGCCCCTGGGAACCGGCTTTGACATCGTCAAGCGCGGCTACTCCCGCACGCAGGTCGAGGAACACCTCGAGCGGCTGGACAAAGAACTCAAGCTGATCGCGCTCGACCGTGACGCGGCCACCGCGCAGGCGGCGGACATGGCCAAGCAGATGGGCCAGGCGCGATCCGAGATCTCGGATCTGCGCGGGCAGGTGAACCGGCTGTCGGCCCCGCCGACCACGCTGGAGGGCCTTTCCGAGCGGTTGCAGCGGATGCTGCGGCTCGCCCAGGACGAGTCCGACGAGATCAAGGCCCGCGCCGAGGCCGACGCAGGCCAGATCCGCGCCCGCGCCGAGGCCGACGCCAACTCGCTGCGCGCCCGCTACGAGAACCTCATCGCCGAGGTCGACGGCCGCCGCGTCGAACTGGAGACCGAACACCGCGAGCTGATGGCGAAGGCGCGCGCGGACATCGAAGCCAGGGACAAGGCGGCCGACGCCGCGCGCAACAAGCTGGACAGCGAGGCGGCCGCACGGCGCCAGCAGATCGAAGAGGACTTCGAGATCGCGATGGCCTCGCGGCGCACCGAGTCCATGCGGGTGCTCGCCGAGCAGGAGGCCACCAGCAAGGCGGAGGCCGACCGCCGGGTACGCGAGGCAACCGACGAGGCGGCGCGGGTCCGCACCCAGATCACCGAGGAGGCCACCCAGCTCCGGGCGCAGGTCGCCGAGGAACAGCGGGTCAGCAAGGCCGACGCGGACAAGCGGCTGCGCGAGTCCAGCGAGGAGTCCACCCGGGTCCGCACCGAGGCGAACGCCGAGGCGGTCAAGGTCAGGGCCGCCATCGCCGAGGAACAGCGGGTCAGCAAGGCCGAGGCGGAGAAGCGGCTGCGCGAGTCCGCGGAAGAGGCCAACCGCCGCCGGCACGAGGCCGCGACCGAGTCCCAGGCCCGGTTGCAGGACGCCACCGACGAGGCGCACCGCAGGGTTCGGGAGGGTTCCGAGGAGGCCAACCGCCGGATCGCGGCCGCGACCGCGCGGGTCGAGTCGCTGCGCTCGCTGCGCGGCCAGCTCGCCGAGCAGCTGCGCGCCGCGCACTCCCTGATGGTCAACGCGACTCCGCAGCTCGACCCGCTGCCGGAGGAGGACGACGAGCCCAAGGCGGCTGACGACAAGCCGGGCCGCCCCGACCAGCGCACCGTCCCCATCGCCGACAACGCCGCCCAGCCAGCCAACCCCGCTGGTCCGGCGCCGTCGAACCAGGCGACCAAGGTGAGCGCGCCGGTCAAGGTGCCGGACACCCACCGGCCGACCATGGAGGTCGCCGCCGTCGACGCGCCGACCAGGCGAACCAGCCCGGTTGCGCCCCCGCCGAACAAGCCCGGCTCGGGCAACCGGCCGGCCCAGCCGAACCAGCAGCAGCCTGGCCAGCGTCAGTCGCCCGTCAAGCGCTGAAGCGTCAGCTTCCCGGCGCGGCGCAAGCTTTGGCTTCTCCCGGCGCGGCTCACCAGTGTTTGCTGGTCGGGCCGCGCCGGTCGCGTGCCGACCAGCAGCCGGTGTGCCAGTGCCGGCGGTCCTGCACTGAGCCGTGGTCGAGCGCGGGCCAGGCCACCACGTGCGGCACGCCGGGCCGGATCTCGTGATCGCAGCCGGGACAGCGGTAGGTCTTGGTCGCCTGCGCGCCCGGCACGTTGCGCACCAGCCATTCGCCGTCCGAGGCCGACTCGGCGCGCGCAAACGTGGCTCCGAAGCCGCCCGGCTCGTCGGTCCCAGCTCGGCGGTTACGGGTCCGGTGGTTGTGGCGCGGCACGGAAATCGACCTTAGCCGACGAAGATGACCAGCCGAAATACGCTGCCGGTGGCACCCCGACCGCGCGGCGGAACGCGGCCACGAACGCGCTCGGCGTCGCATACCCCACCCGACCGGCGACCCGGCCGACCGCCATGCCGTCCGCGAGCAGCGGCAGCGCGGCCTGGAGGCGAAGCTGGGTGCGCCACTGGCCGAAGGTCATCCCGGTCTCGGTGACGAACAGCCGGGCCAGGTTGCGCGCGCTCGCCCCGACCAGCTGCCCCCACCCGGCCAGCGTGCGCTCGTCGGTGGGGTCGGCGCGCAGCGCGGCGGTGATCGGCCGCAGCCGCGTGTCCTTCGGGTCGGGCACCTCCAGCGCGGTGGTCGGCACCGGCGCGAGCAGGTCGAACAGCACCGATTCGGCGCGCAGCCGGGCCGGTGCGGGCAACGCGGGATCGCCGAGATGGACGATGAGTTCGCGCAGCAGCGCGGGCACCGCGATGACCGTGGGCAGCGCCCAGTTCAGCGGGCAGCGCCCCGGGTCGAGGTAGAGGCTGCGCAGGTTCATCGCGACCGAGGCGCCGGTCGTGTGCACGACGCCGGCCGGAATCCACAGCGCCCGCCCCGGCGGCAGCACCCAGGTGCGCTCGCCGATGCGGACCAGCGCGACCCCGGTCGCGGCCCAGGCGAGCTGGTGCTCGGGATGCTGATGCCAGTCGAACCAGCGACCGCGCGGCACCGCGAAGTCGCCGACCAGCACAGCTTGTCCGTCTCGCAACATTGTCTGGCAGGATAACGCCTGGCGGACGGCCGCGCGGCTTCCTACGGTCGAGGCATGTCAATGAACCGGATGCACCGCAAGCTCTGCGCGTCGGACGACTGGGCGAAGACCGTGGCGCAGCGCCTGCCGGTCGGACTGGCCGAGGTCGAACTCGGCAAACGCATGCTGGAGATCGGCCCCGGCTTCGGCGCCACGACCCGAGTGCTCGCCACGATGGTCGACGAGCTGACCGCGATCGAGGTCGACGCCGAATCCGCCGACCGCCTGCGCGAGGAGTTCCACGACGACGTCACGATCGTCACCGGCAGCGGCGCGAACATGCCGTTCCCGGACAACGAGTTCGATTCGGTCGTCTGCTTCACCATGCTGCACCACGTGCCGTCCAAGTCGTTGCAGGACAACCTGTTCGCGCAGGCGTGCCGGGTACTGCGGCCGGGCGGGGTGTTCGCCGGGTTCGACAGCCAGCTCAACTTCCGGTTCCGCCTGCTGCACCTGGGCGACACCATGGTCGTGATCGACGCGGCCACCTTCCCCGACCGCCTGCGCGCAGCCGGCTTCACCGACGTCCACCTGACCCACGAGCCCAAACGCCGCCTCACGTTCCGCGCCTACAAGCCGTAGCGCGCGAGTGCGAGAATTGACGGCATGCCGACCTATGCCTACAAGTGCCGGGCCTGCGCCGACGAGTTCGAGCTGGCCCGCCCGATGAGCGAGTCCGCCGACCCCGCACAGTGCCCGGCAGGCCACACCGACACCGTCAAGCTGCTCACCACGGTCGCCCTGGCCGGCCGCGCCGCAGGCGCCCCCTCGGGCGGCGGTTGCTGCGGCGGCGCCTGCGGCTGCGGCAACTGAACCGGGCGACCCGACGGGTCAGCGGTTGGTGTAGTCGCGGAAGCCCTTGCCGGTCTTGCGGCCGAGGCGACCTGCGGTGACCAGGTGTTCCAGCAGCGGGGCCGGGGCGTACCCGGCCTCGCGGAACTCGTTGTAGAGGGTCCGTTCGATGGCCAGGGAGACGTCCAGGCCGACCACGTCGAGCAGTTCGAAGGGGCCCATGGGCAGGCCGCAGCCGACCTTCATGGCGGTGTCGATGTCGTCGGCTTCGGCGTAGTGGCCTTCGAGCATCTTGACGGCGTCGTTGAGGTACGGGAACAGCAGCGCGTTGACGATGAAGCCGGCGCGGTCGGCGCAGTGCACCGGGTGCTTGCCGACGGTCTTGCAGATCGCGTGCGCGGTCGCGACGACCTCGGGCGCGGTCGCGATGGTGGCGACCACCTCGACGAGTTTCATGGCGGGCGCGGGGTTGAAGAAGTGCAGACCGACCACATCGGACGGTCGGGAGGTGGCTGCGGCGCATTCGATGACCGGCAGGGATGACGTCGTGGTGGCGAGCACGGCGCCGGGTTTGCAGACCTCGTCGAGCGCGGCGAAGACCGCGGTCTTGACCGACAGTTCCTCGGCGATGGCCTCGATGACCAGATCGCAGTCGGCCAGTTCCTCGAACTCGACGGCCGGCACGACCCTGGCCAGGGTGGCGTCGCGGTCGGCTTCGGTCAGCCTGCCCTTGACCACGGACCGGTCCAGCGACTTGCCGATCTTGGCGATGGCCGCGTTCGCCTTCTCCCCGGTGCGGGCGCGCAGCACGACGTCGAAGCCCTTCTTGGCGAACACCTCGGCGATGCCGGTGGCCATGGTGCCGGTGCCGATCACGCCGACCCGGTGGATGTCGCGGCTGAGCACGGGCTCCTCGTCCGGCCTCGGCGTGTGGACGTCCGGGACGACGGTCGGCGAGTCGGGGCCGTCGTAGGTGTAGAAGCCGCGGCCGGACTTCCGGCCCAGCAGGCCGGCCGTGATCATCTGCTTGAGCAGCGGCGCGGGCGCGTGCAGCCGGTTGCGCGACTGGTGGTACATGGTGTCCAGGATTTCCTGGGCGGTGTCCAGACCGATCAGGTCGAGCAGTTGCAGCGGGCCCATCGGGTAGCCGCAGCCGAAGCGCATGGCCGCGTCCAGGTCCTCCCTGGTCGCGTAGTGCTGCTCGGACATGGCGACCGCGTGGTTGAGGTAGCCGAACAGCAGCGCGTTGGCGATGAAGCCGGCGCGGTCGCCGATGACGACCGGTTCCTTGCCGAGGCCGCGGGTGAACGCGACGACGTCGGAGATCACGTCCGGCTCGGTGACCACGGTGCGGACCACCTCGACCAGCTTGAGGATCGGCGCCGGGTTGAAGAAGTGCAGGCCGACGACCTTGCCGGGGCGCGAGGTGCGCACGCCGATCTCGGTGACCGACAGCGAGGAGGTGTTGGAGGCGAGGATGACCTCGGGGCGGCAGATCCGGTCGAGTTCGGCGAAGACGGCGGCCTTGTTCTCCAGGTTCTCCGGGATGGCCTCGATGACCAGGTCGCAGTCTTTGAGGGTGGCCAGGTCGGTGCCGTAGCTGACCCGGTCGAGCAGTTCGGTGCGGCCGGCCGCGTCGAGTTTGCCGCCGGCCACCGCGCGCTCGGTGGAGTGTTCGAGGTGACCCCGGCCACGGTCGATGCTCTCCGCGTCGAGTTCGACGGCGACCACGTGCAGGCCGGTCCTGGCCACCACCTCGGCGATGCCCGCACCCATGGTGCCCAGCCCGACGATGCCGATCGTGCGGAACTCCCGTGCCACGTCTGCCACCTCGCCTCTCACCCGATTCCTCGCGTGCGATCAAAAAGCTACGCGTCGGTAACTTGTGGAGATGGTCGCACGGCTGCCGGCCGGCTCCGGGTGAGCTTCACCACCGGATCGTGCAAGAAACCCGATCGATACCTGCTGACCCGGAAATACAAAAGTTGAGCCTGGTGTTGTCAACCACGTAGGCGTAACCACGAAAGGAAGCAGCCATGTTGATGCGGACCGATCCGTTCCGTGAGCTCGACCGCCTGACCCAGCAGTTCTTCGGCGTACACGGAACGCAGTCGCGTCCCGCCGTGATGCCGATGGACGCCTTCCGTGACGGCGAGGAGTTCGTCGTCCGCTTCGACCTGCCGGGCGTCGCGCCCGAGTCGATCGACCTCGATGTCGAGCGCAACGTGCTCACCGTGAAGGCGGAGCGCAAGAGCGACGGCACCGAGCTGCAGGTCGCCGAGCGGCCCAAGGGTGTGTTCAGCCGCCAGCTGTTCCTCGGCGACACCCTCGACACCGACCGTATCGAGGCCAACTACGACGCGGGCGTGCTGTCCCTGCGCATCCCGGTCGCGGCCCAGGCCAAGTCCCGCAAGATCGCGGTGACCGCCGGTGCGGGCGGCAAGGAGATTGACGCCTGAGCCGTCGATCCTGACAACAGTGCTTCGACCCCGGACCTGTGGTCACGTCCGGGGTCGATCCCTGTTCCGGTGCCGGTTCGGTCAGGTGATCGGTGGGAGCTTGGGCCAGGCGAGTTGCGCCATCGTCGTCGCCAGCGAGCACGCCGTGTCGGCCTGGCCGCTGGGTTCGACGACCGATATCTGGGCCATCTCCACGAGGTCATTGGCCTGATCGAACGGACGCCCGAACAGCGACAACTGGCACGCCGAATTGCCGCCGACGTTCTGCGCGGCGAAGCGGACGGTCTGCCTGCCCGCGATCGTGATATCGGTGCCGGTGAGGTTCGCCGATGTCGGCGCGCCGACGAGGAACTTCAGTTCGTACCCGGGCAGGGCGGCGGCGGTGGGGTCGGCGTCCTGCGGGGTCCAGTCGCAGCTGTGGCCGGAGGGCGGCGAGCCGAGCGGTGGTTGCGGCAGCGTGAAGCCCTGCACGCTCTGGCCGTCGAGCAGATCGCAGGCGTTGACCCCGACCAGCGAGTTGCTCGGCACCGAGAAGTGGTGCATCGCAGCGTTGCCGAGCAGCACGTTGGCGACGTCGGTGCCGGCCGCCTTGGCTGCCTGGCAGAGCGCGTCGCTGCCCGGACCGGACGCGACGCTAGCCGTGGAGATCACGTAGACGCTGTCGCCGAGTTCGAGGGCGCTGTCGCACGACCCGGACAGTAGGTCGCCGGCATACAGGTCGAGTCCCCTCGACAGCGATTGGTCGTTTCCGGCCGACACCGGCCAGTTCACCGCCAGATCGCCGACGCTGAGCGTGGCGTTCTGGCCGCCCGCGGTGATGGCGAACTCGCAGGAGTCCAGCGAGTCGCGCGGCCGGAGCGTGGCCTTGAGGTCGGCGGGCAGCGCGGCGCGGTCGACCAGGCTGCACGGGTCGAGCGTGGGTAGGTTGCCGAGTCTCGCCGCCGCGGTGACCATGCCCTGGAGGTCACCGGAGCTGGGCGTGGCGGCACTTGGGCTGATCGTGGCGGTCGACGGTCTCTGGCCGGGCACTGCGATCGTCGCGCAACCCACCGCACCGAGCGCGGCAAGCAGGACGACCGTGACACGAATGCGTGGAGATCGGCGTCTGGGCGTCGTTGTCCATGCGGCGTTCAACACCAGGATTCCCCCCTTGTCGGAAAACCTTCCGGACGGTACTCGTCCGGCGTTTCTCGCGGAAGGGAAATTCAGGAGGTCGTCGGGAGTTTCGGCCAGACGGCCGTGGCGAGGGTGGTGCCCAGCTGGCACGCGGTGTCCGCGGACACGTTGGTGTCGCTGACGTAGACCTCGGCGATCTCGACCAGGTTCTGCTGCGCGCCGAACGCGACCCCGCCGGTGTCGATCCAGCATTCCGCCGCGCTGTCGTCGGTCGTGGAGAATTCCACGGAATTGCGGCCGCTGATCGGCTCCTCGGTGCTGACATTCGCCTGCGCCACCGGCGGCGGGCCGACGATGAAGGTCAGATAGATCGACAGATCACTGCCGCCGCCGCTGTCCCAGTCGCATTCATGACGCGCTGGATAGACCTTCTTGTCGGCCGAGTTGAGGCCGAGCGGGGTGAGGGTGGCGGGGTCGACGAGCGTGCACGGGTCGATTTTCGCGAAGGAGTTGTCCGGGAAACCGCGATGCGGCACCGGTCCTTTCGCGAGCACGCCGGACACGTTGCGCGCCACGGTCGCCGCCGTCGTGCACAGATCGCTGGTGCCGTCGCCGTCGTTGGCGTAGGCGACCGAGGTCATTTCGATGGTCTCGCTGAACTTCAGGTACGCCGTGCAGGAGGTGTCCTGGAGCTTGCCGGTGTAGAGGGCCAGGCCGCTGGGCAACGACTGTGGTCCGATCTCGTCGCTGTCGTCCTGGTCGTAGATCAGCGCGCCGACGTCGAGCTGGATGTTGGTGCCGCCCGAATTCACCTGTAGCGCGCAGTAGTCCAGGGATTCCGCAGGCTCCGGCTCGGCCCGCAGATTCGCGGGCAGGCCCGGGACGTCGACCATGCGGCACGGGTCGATCGTGCTGAAGTCGCCGAGTTCCTTGCTGGCCGACATCGGCGCGGCAACGCCCGGCGCGCCGGGCACCGGTGTGCCGGCGATGCCCCGCGCGCAGCCGGTGAGGCAACCGGCCAGCCCCAACGCCACCAGGGCGAGCGCCGGAAAACGGATGGCCATGTGCCGCAACGCTACTCCGTGCTACCGCGGGCGGAGTGGGCCGAGGGCGGCAGCGGGCGGCCGAGTCGAGCGCGGCCGGAAGCTACTCGCCGAAATTGGTCTCCACCAGGGTCGAAATCCGCTCGATGGCCTCGCCCGCCTGCGTTCCGCGCGCGGTGACGGCGATCGTGTCGCCCGCGCGCGCGTCCAGTCCGAGCAGGCCGAGCACGCTGCCCGCGTCCGCGCTCTGCTCGCCGTGCCGCACGGTCACTTCGGCGTCCAGGCCGGCGATCGCGCGGGCGAGTTGCGCGGCGGGCCGGGCGTGCAGGCCGACTCCGTTGGTGAGCACGAACGCCGCCTGCACGGCAGGTGTTGCCGGTTCGGCTACCTGCGGCTGCGGACCCGATTCCGGCCCTGATTCCGATTCCGCGCCCGCGGTTTCCGCGACGCGGTGCACCTCGGTGAGGTCGGCACCGCCCTGCGCGGCGACCGCGGCGACCACCGCGCCCTCGACCAGCGGCGCGGTGGCGAGCAGCGCGCTGTCCTGGTCGTCCAGGGATTCAATGGCGAGTTCGGCCGTCATCCGCGCGCTGCCCAGGTCGTAGAGCAGCACGACGCCCGCGCCCTGGTCGGCCTCGTTGAGGGCGGCGAGCACGGTGTCGTAGTCGGTGCCGAGACTGCCGTCGGGCAAGCCTCCCGCGGCCACGATGACGACCTCGGGCGCCATCTGGCCGGCGAGTTCGACGACGCCTTCGGCGAGTTTGGCGCTGTGCGAGACGATGACGATGCCAACCGCAGCGCCGCTGGTCATCTGCTGGCCGCCGCGTCCGCGAAAGCCCGCAGCAGCAACGAGGACGAGCGCGCGCCCGGATCGAGATGCTGCGCGCTGCGCTCCCCCAGGTAGGACGCGCGGCCCTTCCTGGCGACCAGCGGAATGGTCGATTCCGCGCCCTTCTCCGCGCCGTCGGCCGCGGCCGAGAGCACGCCGAGAAGATCGGCGCCGGCATCGAGGGCGCGCTGGGCCGCGTCCACGGCGGGCGAGAGCGCGTCCACCATGGTCTTGTCGCCGACCACGGCTTTTCCGCGCGCCACAACGCCTTGCAGCCCGGCCCGCAACGCGGTGACCGCGTTGGCCGCGGTCAGTTCCTCGTCAGCGCCCAGCGCGGTGGCCGCGCGAAGGCAAGCTGTGCCGTACAGCGGGCCTGCCGCGCCGCCGACGGTGGAAATGAGCGTGGTGGCAAGGAGTTTGAACACCGCGCCGGGCGTCGCCGGATGTGCCGAGTCGACCGCGGCGACGAACGCCTGGAAGCCACGGCGGAGGTTCTCGCCGTGGTCACCGTCACCGATCACGCGGTCGAGTTCGACCAGTTCGTCCCGGTGCTCCGCGACCACGTCCGCGGCGGCGCGAACAGCGCGGATCACCGCGCTCGCGTCGCAGCCCATCATCGACCCCAGCGCAGGGCAGCCGTGTGCACCGGCGCGTCCCAGAGCCGCGTCATCGGCTCGTCGAGCTTGAGCAGGGTCAGACTGATGCCCTGCATTTCCAGGCTGGTGATGAACGGACCGACCAGCCTGCGGGACACGGTGATGCCGCGTTCGGCGAGCAGCCGTTCGGCGATGCCGTGCGCGAGGTAGAGCTCCAGCAGCGGGGTGCCACCCATCGAGTTGGTGAACAGCAGCACCTCGTCGGCCTCGCGGAAGGGCAGGTCCTCGACGATCGGTTCGAGCAGTCGAACGACGATCCCGTCGGCGTTCTCCAGTGGTATTCGCTGCCGGCCCGGTTCGCCGTGGATGCCGATGCCGAGTTCCATCTCGTCCTCGGCCAACTCGAAGCTGGGTTTGCCGACGTGCGGCACGGTCGGCGCGGTCAGCGCGAGGCCCATCGAGCGCACGTTGGCCACCACCTGCCGGGCCAGCGCCTCGCAACTGTCCAGGTCGGCGCCCTGCTCGGCGGCCGCGCCCACGATCTTCTCCAGCAGCACGGTCCCGCCGACGCCGCGCCTGCCCGCGGTGTAGGTGGAGTCCTGCACGGCGACGTCGTCGTCGATGACCACGGTGCGCACGTCGATCCCCTCGGCCTGCGCCAGTTCCGCCGCGGTCTCGAAGTTCAGCACGTCACCGGTGTAGTTCTTGACCAGCAGCAGGACCCCCGCCCCGCCGTGCACCGCGGCGATGGCGGCGGCGATGACATCGGGCGTCGGCGAGGTGAACACCGCACCGGGACAGGCGGCCGCGAGCATGCCGGGACCGACGAACCCGCCGTGCAGGGGTTCGTGTCCGCTGCCGCCACCGGAGATCACCGCGACCCGACCGCTGACCGGAGCGTCGGCTCTGGCCACGAAGGCTGGTTCCAGACTCACCCGGAGCAGGTCGGCGTGCGCCAACGCCATGCCACGTAAGGAATCGGCCACCACGGTCGAGGGATCATCGATGATCTTCTTCACGCCACAGCTCCTCGCCACCCGCTGACCCGCGTCATTCGATCACCCCCTTTGTACACCGGGGGACCCCCGCTCACGAGCCGCCAGAAGATTCCGGTCCGACCACGATCGGCCTAATGGGACTCGAGTAGGCCAATCAGGACGGCCGGGCCTTCAGGATGCGTGCGGAACCTTGGCGGCGACCAGTTTGGCCGCGGTCTCCGCCTGCGCGCACGGGTCGACGTTGCCGCCGAGCACGTTGCCGAACTGCACGTCGACCACCTCACCCTGATTGGCACCGTTGTTACTGCCGGCGCCGAGCGGGCGAACCTCCCACTTCACGTCGCAGGAGGGGAAGACGTCGGTCGAGCTGAACGCGTAGGCGGGCACGCCGACATCGACCTGCTGCGGGGTGCCGTCGAAGGTGTCGTCCTTCGGGTTGGTGTCGACCTTGAATTCCACCGAGAGGTCGTAGTCCTGGCTCTGCCAGTCGCATTTGTAGAAGCCCTCGGCGGTCTTGTCCGGTTGCCCCTGGGTGATGCTGGCCGCGCTCGCGTCGTCGATGGTGTCGCACGGATTGACCAGGGCCAGCGAACCGACGCCGCCGGCGCGCTGCGGCGCCTTGTTCCTGATCCGGCCGACCACCAGGCCGGCGACCTGCCTGGCCACCACACACGAGTCGGCGCTGTTGTCGTAGTTGACCTCGACCTCGATGCCGGTGGTCGGGTGCTGCTGGGTGATCAGCCGCTCGAAGCAGATCGAGGCCGAGGCGTGCTCGGCAACGGGCAGGCCGGCGATGGTGCCGGTCGGCTTGTTGTCGGACAGGTCGTCGCCGATCGTCACCCGGACGTTGAGGTCGTGCCCCTTGATGTCGTTGATGTCCAGCTGGCAGGAGTCGAGCTGGCTCAGGCCACTGCTCTGGCTGACCGTGCCGAACTGGCTCATGGTCTTGGCGTCGAGCAGGCCGCACGGATCGACGGTGCGCAGCGCGGCCGAGCCGAAGCCGCCGGTGTTCACCTGCGCGTTCGCGTCGGCGGGCACGGTGGTGCGGGTCGAGTCGGTGCGCGTGGTGCCGACCGCGTTCGCGGCGGAGCAGCCGACGAGCGCGACGGCGCAGCAGAGCAACCCGAACAGGCGGGCACGCGGGAGGAGCACTGAACTGGACATCGCGGCCAACCGTAGCGAGCGGGACCGACGGACGCGGCCGGAACCCGCAAAGCGCTGCCGGCAACCGTGGTCGAGGTCACGCTCCGATTCGGGAACGATTCAGCTTCCTGGATCGATATAGTAGGCGTACGAACCACAACGGCGTGACCGACCCACAACCCGAAGGGAGACCCTCGATGATCAAGCTCTCGCTGCGCACCCGTCGTGACCAGGAAACGGATGCGCGCAAAGCAGACAGCCGGGCCCGTCGGGCGGCCCGTTGGATGAACGCCTACACGCTCGCGGCGTTCAACCCGGTGCACCCGTACCGCAGGCCAACCACGCGTCCCTGACACACGCTGTTAACACAGCGTAAACGGGTCCCGGTGAGCAGCACGCTCACCGGGCCCCGTTGTCGTTCGCGGTTCAGCTTTCCGAACTGGCGTCCTCCAACGGCTGTTCGGCGGGAATCTGCACCGGACGCAGCTGCGCCCACAGCGCGAACAGGATCGCCACCACCAGCATCGGGATGCCGGTCCACAGGTTGACGTTGATCCCGGCCGCCTTGTCCAGATCGGCCTGCGTGGTGAACCCGATGCCCATCACGGTCACCACGACGCCGTAGACGCCGAACAGCAGGGCGATGATCCAGCGCAGGTCGAACAGGCTGGCGGCGCGGCTCGCCTTGGGTTTGGTGCTCGCAAGCTCGCTCATGACGATCCTCTCACCAGAAGACGATGTTCAAGACCAGGGCCAACAGCAGGACGACGCCGCCGAGCAGCATCGGTTTGCGGTACCAGGCCGCGTCCGCACCGACCTCGGCCTTGCGCAGCTCGTCGCGTGGCGTCAACGACCAGACCAGGCCGGTCAGCTCGGCAGCCGGCCGAGGCTGGGTGAACATGGTCACGATCACGCTGGCCACGATGTCCACCACGAACGCCACGATCGCGGCCACGAAACTCGGCCCCTGACCGGAGAGCGGAATGACGCCGTAGGCGACCAACCGGTCGATGGTGAACGCGGACAGCGTGCCGAGCACCAGCCCGACCCAACCCGCGGCCGGGGTCATCCGCTTCCAGAACATACCCAGGATGAACGTCGCGAACAGTGGAGCGTTGAAGAACGCGAACAGGCTCTGCAGGTAGTTCATGATGTTGTTGTAGTCGGATGCGATGAACGCGGTGCCGATCGCGATCACGCAGCCGACGATGGTGATCAGCCGACCGACGCTCAGGTAGTAGCGGTCCGGCCGGTTCTTGACCACGTAGGTCTGCCAGATGTCGTAGGTGAACACCGTGTTGAACGAACTCACGTTGGACGCCATACCTGCCATGAACGCCGCGATCAGGCCCGCGATGGCCACACCCAGCATGCCGTTGGGCAACAGATCGCGGATCAACAGCTCGATGGTGTTGTTGAAGGTGACGTTGCCGCCGTTGTAGTTCGGGTTGGCGATGATGTTCGCCTTGTAGGAGGCCAGTTCCGGCGCGATCTGCGGCAGCGCCGCGATCATGCCGGGGATCACGATGGCCAGCACGATCAGCGTCTTCGGGTAGGCCGCGATCAGCGGGGTGCGGCGGGCGGCGGACATGTTCTTGGCCGACAGTGCGCGCTGCACCTCGGCGAAGTTCGTTGTCCAGTAACCGAAGGAGAGCACGAACCCGAGGCCGAACACGATGCCGAGCACGGAGAGCACCGAGGAGTGGATGCCGGTGATGTTCGAGCCGGGCCAGGAGGAGAGCTGCGCGGCGGCGTTGTTAGCCGGGTTGGTGTTGGCGTGCTGGATCTTGTCGACCAGCCCGCTCCAACCGCCCACCTTGTGCAGGCCGACGAAGGTGATCGGCAGCAGCATGGCCACGATCACGAAGAACTGCATGACCTCGTTGTAGATCGCGGCGGACAGGCCGCCGAGCGCGGTGTAGGCGAGCACGATGGCGGCGGCGATGACGATGGACAGCCAGATCGGCCAGCCGAGCAGCAGGTTGACGACCGTCGCCAGCGCGTAGAGGTTGATGCCGGCGATGAGCACCTGGGCGACGGCGAAGCTGATGCCGTTGACCAGGTGCGCGGCCTTGCCGAACCGGCGCAGCATGAACTCGGGCACGGAGCGAACCCGGGAGCCGTAGTAGAACGGCATCATCACCAGGCCGAGGAAGACCATGGCCGGGACCGCGCCGATCCAGTAGTAGTGCACGGTCGGCAGGCCGTACTCGGCACCGTTCGCGGTCATGCCGAAGATCTCGGTCGCGCCCAGGTTGGCCGACATGAACGCGAGACCGGTCACCCACGCCGGCATCGAACGGCCGGACAGGAAGAAGTCCAGGCTGTTCGAGACTGATCTCCGCGCCATCAGTCCGATGCCGAGCACGAGGGCGAAGTACACCGCGATCAGCACGTAGTCGATCGGTGCGGCGTTCAGCCGAAGGTTCGCGGCTGCCATGACGTGCACGTGCACTACGGCACACCTCCAATTCAACAGCTTCCAACAAAAAGCGCCAGGAAGTAACCCAGGGCTCGACACTATGCCACGCGATATCCGACCGGCTCACCAGGGTGTCACCGGTCGGATACCGCGTGTCGCGCTCATCTTCGGCCCCGCCCACCCCGGGCGCCACCCCAAACACGGCATGGATTTCGCGCGGTCGACACTGGAGGAGCGGCGCGTGCGCGGATCGGATCGAGGTGGACGAGTTTTGATGCGGCTGGTCGGCTCCCCTGATGCCTTCGCGTTGGCTGGACACCCCGGTCTCGCGGTCCAGGCGGGCTACCCCGGACCGCCGCCGTTCACCCTGGTCAGCGCCGTTACCCAAGGGCAGCTGGACATCCCGGCGATCCTGTTCGTCGCGCTGCTCGGCACCGGCTACTACCTGGCCGCGCACCGGTTGGCCGCGCGCGGCGGCAGCTGGGCACGGGGTCGCAAGATCGCCTTCGGCGTCGGGCTCGGCCTGATCCTGTTCTTCAGCGTCTCCTTTTTCGGCGCTTATGCGGACACCTTGTTCTGGGCGCGCGCCGGCCAGGTGATCACGCTGCTGATGCTCGCCCCGCTCTGCCTGGCCATGGGTGCACCGGTCGCGCTCGCCCTGGAGACCGTGTCCGAGACCGGTGCAGCGCGGATCAGGAAGGTGCTGGCCAGCAAGGCCGCCAGGGTGATCAGCTTCCCGGTCAGCGGCTCGGTGCTGCTGATCGCGACGCCCTGGGTGTTCTACTTCACCGGCTGGTACCAGGCCGTGCTCACCAACGGCGCTGTCGACGCGCTGAGCAGACTGGCGCTGTTGGTCGTCGGCTTCGTCTACTTCTACAGCCGGTTGCAGCTGGACCCGGTGCCGCACAAGTACCCGCACCTGATCTCGGTCGTGATCACCTTCGTCGAGGTGATCTTCGACGCCGCGCTCGGCCTGGTGCTGTGGCTCAACCCGCACATCGTCGCGCACGACTACTACCAGGCGCTCGGGCGCAGCTGGGGCCCGAGCCTGCGCGACGACCAGATCATCGGCGCCGGCATCCTCTGGATCGCGGGAGACGCGGCCGGCCTGCCCTTCCTCGGCGCGCTGATGCGCCGGATGGCTGTCGACGACGACAAGGAAGCCGCCGAGATCGACCGCGAACTCGACGCCCAGGAGACCGAGGCCACCCCCGCCGAGGCGGGCGAACCCGCGCCGACCGGCGGCCTGTGGTGGGAGAACGACCCGGTCCTCGCCGAGCGCCTGCGCCGCCAGTAGCCCGACTATCCCCTGGCTGCAACGATCCCCGCGCCGACGACGCAGCAGAACGCGATCAACAACGCGGTGGCGCGAACGACGAAAGCCCCCTCCCAACGCTCGCGCCACCGCTGCCAGTCGGCCGGCGGAGCGGCCGGGTCCCAGGTGTCCATGCGCTCGTTGATCGGCAGGTCGCCGCGCAACACCGCGACCAGCGCGACCAGCCCGGCGAACAGGCCCGCACCCGCCAGCAGCGCCACGGCAGCCGCCCCCGACACGGCTGCCGTCGTCGCCGTGGCCGCCATGGCGAGCAGGCTCGCGATGGTCAGCGGCTTGGCCAGGCCCGGGATCTCGCGGTCCATCGACTGCTTGGTCGCGATGTAGATCTCGGCCGGCAGCGCGCGCAGCGCCCGGTTCAACCCGCCGAGGCCGGCCAGGTGAACCCCGGCCAGCAGGCCGACCAGCACAATGGCCGCGACCGCGAACCCACCCACGACCATGACGACGACCCCTATAATCCGATACTGCTCGATGTATTCAATACAGAAGTCTGGATCAAATTGTCGGACGATGTCAAGCCCGCCCGCGCCTACGACGCCAGCGGCCGCCGCTCCCAGGCGCAGGCCAACCGCCGCGTCGTGCTCACGGCCGCCAGGGAGATGTTCATCGAGCGCGGCTACGCCAAGGTCACCATCGCGGCCGTCGCCAAGGCAGCCGGCGTGTCCCCGGAAACGATCTACAAGACGATCGGCCCCAAACCCGCACTGCTCAAAGCCGTCTCGGACGTGGCCATCGCAGGCGACGACGAACCCCTCGCACTCGAAGCCCGCGAATACATCCAACAAACCATCGCCGAGCCCGACCCGGTGATCAAGGTCGACCGCTACGCCACCCTCATCGCGACGACCCAACCCCGTTTCGCCCCGATCACCCAACTCGTCCGCCAGGCCGCCATGACCGACCCCGACGCGGCCGAAGTCTGGGCCACTATGAAGGCCGAACGCCTCACCGGCGCCGCCCGCTTCATCGCCCACCTACACGAGAACGGCCTGCTGCGCAAGGACATCACCGTCGAAGCGGCGCGCGATCTGGTGTGGACATACAACTCGCCGGAGATCTACGAACTGCTCGTCCTCGGCCGCGACTGGCCCCTCGACGACTTCCGCGACTTCATCAGCAAAGCCCTCATCGCCGCTTTGCTGCCATAGATGTTACTAACATCCATGTCACTAACATTGATGTTAGTATGATGCCGTGGCGCGCTTCGTGGGACGACATCGTGAGCTGGACATACTCGGCGACGAGCTGAACCGCATCCGGCACACCGACGGCGACGACCGCCCCGGCCGCTGCGTACTCGTCCGAGGTAGGCGACGAGTCGGCAAGTCCCGGCTGATCGAGACCTTCGCGGACCGCGCGGACGTGCCCTTCCTCTACTTCACCGCGACCGGCGCCTCGACCGAGGTCGACCTCGCCCAGCTCCGCCAGGACGCGACCGAGTCGACTCTGCCCGGCCGCGATCTGCTCGTCGCGGCCAACCCGGCCAACTGGAACGACGCGCTGCGCCTGCTCGCCGCCTCCCTGCCTGACGACGCTCCGAGCATCGTGGTGCTCGACGAACTGCCGTACCTCATGGACGGCGAGCACGCGTTCGAGGGGACGCTGCAACGGGCCTGGGACCGCTATCTCTGCCGCAAGCCCGTGCTGTTCATCCTGATCGGCTCGGATCTGTCCATGATGGAGGCTCTCAACGACTACGACCGGCCGTTCCACCAGCGCGGCCGGGAAATGGTGATCGGGCCACTGAATCCGCTCGAACTGTCCACAATGCTCGGTCTGCCGGCAGCGGACGCCTTCGACGCCGCACTGGTCACCGGCGGACTTCCGCTGATCTGTACGGACTGGCAACCGGGCCAGGATTTGTGGCAGTTCCTCGCCGACTCGCTGAACAATCCCACCTCGCCGCTGCTGGTGTCCGCGGAACGCTCGCTCGCCGCGGAGTTTCCCGGCCACACCCAGGCGAACTCCGTTCTCGCCGCGATCGGCTCCGGTGAGCGGACCTTCACCAACATCGCGAAGGCGGCCGGCAACATCGGGTCGACGCCGCTGAACCGGTCGCTCGCCACGTTGACCGACAAGCGGATCGTTGCCGCCGAACTACCGCTGTCCACCCAGCGGTCCACGCAACGCCGCTACCAGATCACCGATCCCTACCTGCGTTTCTGGCTGAGGTTCCTCGGCCCGGCCATGCCCGAGATCGAACGCGGCCGGGGCGATGTCACCCTGGATCGGATCCGCCGCGACTGGACCACCTGGCGCGGTCGCGCGATCGAACCGCTGATCAGAGATGCCCTCGCCCGCCGACTGCCCGACAACCACCTGCCGGCCGCGCCCGCGATCGGCGGCTACTGGACGCGCGGCAACGACGTCGAGATCGACATCATCGGCGCGGACCGGGAACCCGTTGCGCGGCAACTGTTGTTCGTCGGCTCGATCAAGTGGCTGGAACGCTCGGCCTTCGACGACCACGACCTGGCCGCGCTGCTGCGCCACCGCGCCCTGCTCACCGACGACCTGCCGCCGCTCGTCGCGGTCTCTCGCGCGGGCGTGTCCTGCGGCGGGCTCGACGCGGCCTACACCCCGGTCGACCTCATCGAGGCCTGGGTCGGCAGGCGCGGCTGAAACTGCTCCACACCGGCCAGTTTCCACGTCTGTTGATCTTACTTTCTCACGACGCCGATCACGGCACGCCGTGGCCGAGATCGGCAAATCGGCGCTTAACATGTGCGATGCTGATCGGGACCGATATCCGGAGGTGTGACGGTGGAGGAGCGGCTAGTCGCGGTAACCCGCGAAACCGCTGCGAAGATCGCGCGGCTGTCCACGCGGCAGGTGGACTATTGGGCCAAGACCGACTTGGTTCCGGCGTCGATCGACGGCGCCATCAGCGCCCATCGTCGAGTTCACCTGTATAGCTTCCTGGACCTGCTCGCGCTGACCGTGGCCGCCGAACTCAAGCAGCGTGGTGTGTCGTTGCAGCACATCCGGCAGATCGTGCGTCGTTTGAAGGCTCGCGGCTACGAGCGTCCGCTGACGCAGCTGACCTATGCCACGGTCGACAAGCAGGTGTACTTCCAAGGTGAGGATGGCACGTGGGAAGGCGGCCTGCGCCCCGACCAGATCGTGCTGCACGAGGTATTGAACCTCCAACCGATCCGCGACCGCATCACCGAGGGAGTGCACCGCGACCGTGCCCAGGTGGGCCGGACCGAACGGCGTCGAGGTGCCGTGGGCAACAAGCCCGTCCTGGCCGGCACCCGCATCCCGGTCGACACAGTCGAACGCTACCTTCAGGCTGGGCGATCCGCCGCAGAGGTGTTGGAGGCATACCCCGATCTCACTGAGGCCGATATCGATGCCGTACGACGGGATATGGTCGTCTGACGGTGCGGTTCGTTCTCGACCAGGACGTTGACGCGCGCGTCGCCACAGCGCTGCGCACACACGGCCATGACGCTTGGACCGTGGGGGGCGCTGGCCTGGCACGGGCAAGTGATGACGCACTGACGGTCTACTCCTGCGAGCACGGTGCCGTGCTACTCACCCACGACATCGAGTTCTCCGCACGGCGCCGCAGGAACGTCGTCGGCCGACACGTCTTCCTGCGCTGCAACGAGTGGGACGGCGTTACCGTCGTCAAGCAACACCTGGACACTATCTTGCCGGTGCTCGAACGAAGAGTCGACCTGTGGATCAAGCTGTCGCTGGGTACCGAGCCGGAGTACTCGCACGACTGGAAGTAGGTGCCGCCTCGTACCATGCCGCGCTAACGGCGCTTCCGAGCAACCCATTACCGGAACAGCACGACAAAGCCGATGCCACAATCCAGGTCCGCCATCAGAACAGTCGGAATTCTTCGGAGTCGGTGCCGCGCAGGGCGTCGTAGTCGAGCACGACGCAGCGGATGCCGCGGTCCTCGGCGAGGGTGCGGGCCTGCGGCTTGATCTGCTGGGCGGCGAAGATGCCCTTCACCGGGGCGAGCAGCGGGTCACGGTTGAGGAGTTCGAGGTAGCGGGTCAACTGCTCGACGCCGTCGATCTCGCCGCGGCGCTTGATCTCGACCGCGACCGAGACGCCGGTGGAGTCCTTGCACATCAGGTCGACCGGGCCGATGGCGGTCGGGAATTCGCGGCGGACGAGTTTCCAGCCATCGCCCAGCGTGGTGACGTGTTCGGCGAGGAGTTCCTGTAGGTGCGCTTCGACGCCGTCCTTGACCAGGCCGGGGTCGACGCCGAGTTCGTATTTGAAGTCGTGGACGATCTCTTCGAGACTGATGATCAGCTTTTCGCCCGACTTGTTCTCGACCACCCACATGTCCGGCTCCTCGATCAGCCAGCAGGGCGGCGACATCCAGTTCAGTGGCTTGTATGAGCCACCGTCGGAGTGCACGAGCACCGAGCCGTCTGCCTTGACCATCAGCACTCGCTGGGCCATGGGCAGATGGGCGGTGAGCCTGCCGACGTAATCAACCTGACACCGAGCGATGACCAGACGCACCCGGCAAGGGTAGACGAGGGGTTAACGGCGAGGGCGCCCGACGCGGCGGAGCAGATCGGGTGGGGCAGGATCGTGACATGGAATCGACCGGCTCGCGCGAGATCTACGCCAACCCGTGGATGCGCCTGCGGGAGGACTCGATCCTCCGGCCGGACGGGTCGGACGGGATCTACGGCGTGGTCGACAAGCCGGACTATGCGCTGGTCATCCCGTCGGACGGGGATCGGCTGCATCTGGTCGAACAGTTCCGCTATCCGCTCGGGCTGCGCCGCTGGGAGTTCCCGCAGGGCACCGCGCCGAACCGGGCGGACGTGGATCCGCTCGAACTGGCGCGCCGTGAGCTGCGCGAGGAGACCGGGCTGCGCGCCGAGACGATGACCAGGATCGGCCTGCTCGACGTCGCGCCCGGCATGTCCAGCCAACGCGGCCAGGTGTTTCTCGCCACGGGGTTGACCGAGGGCGCGCCCGAGCGCGAGTTGGAGGAGCAGGACATGCGCTCGGCGTGGTTCAGCCGGGCGAAGGTCGAGTCGATGATGGCAGGTGGCGAGATCACCGACGCGCAGTCGATCGCCGCGTACGCGTTGCTGCTGCTGTCCGAGCGCGGCTGAGATTTCTGTCCGTTAAATCCCCAGTTCAACGGGTATTGTCGGCTGATTGCGCAACGTTGCGCGAGATACTGTGCGGCGTCGGGGGCGAGCACACGGGGACGCAACAATCGGGAAGCGACGATGCCGAGCAACCATCGACGCGAACGAAACGTCCATCAGCAGAACTGTCACGCCCAGTCGGGGGCGAATTGGCGCGGACGCGACGATGCGGACAGCGAGGAGCTTAGGTGGACGAGGACGACAACTGGGACAACGCCGGTTGGCGCCAGCCCCGACGGCCCCAGCCGGACGACCGGGGTCGGACCGACCCGGTCGGGCGGCGTGGGGACGAGCCCGCCTGGCCGGAATCGGGCCGGGGGGAAGAGCGGCCGCGCGCGGTGCCCAACCGAGGCCCGCGCGACGATGACCCGACCCGAGCCGCCCGAGGCCGCCCCGACGACGCCACCCGCGCCGTTCGAGGGGGCGCCGACGCCACCCGAGCCGTGCGAGGCCGGGCGTACGACGACGGGCCCACCCGGGCTGTGCCCAGCCGGGCCGGGGGGCCTGATCCGCTGGCCCCGCCGCGCCGTCGGCGGCGGTGGGGGCTGGTGACCGGGTACAGCGTGCTGGGGCTCGTCTCGCTGCTCGTGCTCAGCATCACCGGCTACGCCTGGGCGACCTACACCACCTTCAACAACGACCTGCACCGGTCGGACGCGAAGCAGGTGAGCGGGGTGAAGTCCTCGCTCAACGGTGACACCAACATTCTCATCATGGGCCTGGACACCCGGCTCGATGAGAACGGCAACCCGTTGCCGCAGGACATCTACGACGCGCTGCATGCCGGCGACCAGAGCAACGGCGGCGAGAACGCGAACGTGCTGATGTTGCTGCACGTGCCGGCGAACGGGCAGGCGACCGAGATCTCCATCCCGCGCGACGACTACGCCAGCCTGCCGGGCTGCCCGGACGGGACCTGCAAGGAGAAGATCAAGCAGGGTTACGGCCTCGCGTTCGACCAGCAGCGCAGGCTACTGGTGAAGCAGGGGGTCAGCGGGACCGCGCTGGAGCAGCAGAGCCGCGATGCCGGGCGCGAGGAGGAGATGCGCACGGTCAGCCAGTTCCTCGGCGGCATCCCGATCGACCACTTCATCGAGGTCACCCTGGTCGCGTTCTTCGAGATCGCGAATGTCGTGCAGCCGGTGACCGTGTGTCTGCAGAAGGCCACTCAGGACACGTACTCCGGCGCGAACTTCCCGGCCGGCATGGTGCAGCTCAATTCGTCGCAGTCGCTGGCGTTCGTGCGGCAGCGGCGGGACAACGTCAAGGGCGACTTCTACTACAACAACTTCACCGACCTGGACCGGGAACGGCGACAGCAGGCGTTCATCGCTTCCCTTGCCTACAAACTCAAGCAGGCGGGCACGTTCACGAATCCGGCCAAACTGACCGGGATCCTGAACGTCGCCGAGCAGAACATCGCCGTGGACAGCGGGTTCGACCTGATCAAGTTCGCCGGCGAGGCGGAGAGCCTGACCAGTGGCAACATCACCTTCCACACGCTGCCGATCGCGAGTTACGCGAACATGGGCGGCTCCATCGGCGACGTGAACGTGGTGAGTCTGCCGGCGGTGCAGGCCGACGTGCAGTCGCTGATCGGCGGCGGTTCCGGCACGACCACGCCGAGCAGCACCGGCGCGGCGCCGACGACGACCACGTCGAGCGGCCCGCCGCCGTCCGGCACGGTGGACGTGGAGAACGCCTCCGGCGTCACGCACGAGGCGGACAAGGTGGCGACCGCGTTGGCCACCAAGGGTTTCACCAAGGGCAGCGCGATCACGGTGGCGTCCAGGGCGACCTCGGTGGTGGAGTACGGCACCGACTCGTCCGCCGGGACCGCGGTCGCTGATGCGCTTGGGCTGACGCCCGTGCACAGCAGCGCGGTTGCGGCCGGGCACGTGCGGGTCATCCTGGGCAAGGACTTCAGCATGCCCAGCAGCCTCAGTTCGGGTTCCTCGGGCGGTACTCCGTCGACGAGCAGCGGGCCGCTGCCCTCGCAGCCCGCGCCGAACAACAACGGCAACAACGACGCGGACACCAACCCGATGAGCAGTATCTCCGGCGGCGGAGTCCCCTGCGTGAAATAGGGATTCAGGGCGAAATAAGGGATTCAGGAGCGGAGGAACTCCAGCAGCGGCGGGAGGATGCCGGCGGTGCTGGGGCCGTGGCCCTCGCCTGCGATGATCCGCCGGGTCGCGTTGGACAGCGCGGCGGCGGTCGCGTCGGCGGCTTCTGGCATGCCGGGGAAGGTCTGATCGCCGGAGAAGACGACCGTGGGCACGATGACGTCGGCCCAGCGGGACTTCCAGTCCTGGTCGGTGTTGACGTCGCCGCTGTTCGCCACGTCGTAGATGATCGTCGGCGCGACCGAGACGAACCCGGCCCAGCTGGGGCTCTGCGCCATGCCGTCCACCATCTGCTCGGGCAGGCCGATGACCTTGGTCAGGTTGTGGCGCACGATGTCCTCGTGCCGGCCCTCGGCGAGCAACGCGCGCATCGCGTCGACGTGCTCGGAGAGGTCGAGGCCGGCGAAGAACGGGGGTTCGTAGAGGGCGAGCCGGGTGACGCCGAGGCCGAACTGCGCGGCGGCCAGGGCGATCGCCGCGCCGGAGGAGCTGGTGCAGAGGGTCGCCGAGCCTCCGACGGCGTCGATCAGCGCGGCCACGTCCTCGACCTCCCGGTCCAACGTGTAGGGCGCGGTGTCGCCGGAGCGGCCCCGGCCGCGGCGGTCGTAGTCGATGGTGGTGAAACCTTCCGCGGCGAGTTCCTGGGCGGTTGTGGTGGTGGTCGGGTCGATGGCCCGGTACTGAAGGGCGCCACCGATGAAGATGACGGCGGGGCCCGCGCCGTAGCGCTCGTAGTCGATGGTGGTGCCGTCGGCAGAGGTGACGGTGCTCATGGGGGAAGTCTCCGTTCGCGGCATGGGTTCGGCGAGTTGTCAGCCACTGGTCGGAGCTATGGACCGGGTTTTGACGTCGAACTCATCGCGAGCTCGGGAATCTCTACGGCTGCTGGCCCTGCGAGTTCGCGATGATCGCGGCGGCGAAGGACTGCGCGTCCGAGCACGGGTCGGTGTAGTCGGGCGCCTGCGGGTCGCGGACGGTCACGGCGGCATCGAGCAGCACGCTCCCGGCGACCTCGATCTGGACCGTGCACTGGCCGTGCGCGAGCACGTTGCGGCCGGTCGCGGTGTTGACGCCGGGATAGCCGGACTCGGCGAACGGCTGGAACACGGGCAGGCTCGCGCGACGCCGGTACAGCGCGTCGAGGCCGCCGGAGTGCAGGTCGACGGCTGCCGCGTACACCGGTTCGCTGCTCAGCGAGGGCTGCCAGGTGCAGACCGGCGTGCCCGCCGCGGTGCTCAGCGGGGCGGTGCTCGGCGTGCCGGGCGCGACGATGTGGAACTCGGCGAGTTGGTCGGGGCGCAGCATTGTGCACGGTTTGCCGGCGATACCGCGGAGGTCGATCGGATCGTCGACCATGGTCGGTACGGACGGGGTCGGTTTGGGTGTCGGGGTGGCCGATCCGCCGCAGGCGGCGAGCGCGGCCAGCGCGCAGCAGGCGAGCACCGCCAGTCCGATCCGCATGCCGCCCTCCCCCGATCCGTGCCTCCATCATCGCCCGCGCGGCGTGTTGCCGACGTCAGTCCGGCCAACTCGGGTTGCGCTTGCCCAGGAAGGCGGCCATGCCCTCGCGGGCACCGGGGAGCTGGGAGGCGGCGGCCATCACCTCGACGGCGATCGCGTACGCGTCGGCCTCGGGCCGGTCGAGCTGCGCGTAGAGGGTGCGTTTGCCGAGTGCCTTGCTCGCCCGGCTGCCCCTGGTCGCCCTGGCCAATAGCGCCAGCACGGCCTCGTCGAGCTGCTCGTCGGGCACGACGCGGTTGATCAGGCCCCACTGCTCGGCGGTGGCCGCGTCGATGGTGTCGCCGGTGAGCGCCAGTTCCAGCAAACGTTTGCGTCCGATGGCCCGCGCGACCGGCACGGCAGGCGTGTGGCAGAACCAGCCGCCCTTGCCGCCGGGCAGCGCGAACCCGGCCGACTCGGCGGCGACGGCCAGGTCGCAGGACGCGACCAGTTGCGCGCCCGCGGCCGTGGCCAGGCCGTGCACGCGCGCGATCACGACCTGCGGCACGTCCTCGATGGTGCGCATGACCTCGGTGCACAGCGCGAGCAGGTCGCGCACGCCGAGCATGTCCCTGGCGGCCACATCGGCGAAGTCGTGGCCTGCCGAGAACACCGGGCCCGCGCCGGCCAGCACGATCCCGGTCGCGTCCGAGTCGCCGACCGCGCGGAAGGCGGCGAGCAGTTCACTCAGGTGCTCGGCGGAGAGCGCGTTGCGCCGCGCAGGCCGGTTCATGGTGATCGTCGCGGTGTCGGCCTCGCGCTTGAGCAGGATGTGCTCGAACTCGGTCATGGACCCGACGGTAGTCCGTGCGCCTCCAGCACGACATCGACGATGTCGGCCATCATCTCGGTCAGCCGGTAGTCCTTCGGCGTGAACACGCGGGCGACCCCCTGGGCGCGCAGCGCGGCCGCGTCCTGCGGCGGCACGATGCCGCCGACGATCACCGGAATGTCCTCGGCGCCCGCCTCACGCAGCCCGGCCAGCACCGCCGGCACGACCTCCATGTGCGAGCCGGAGAGCACGGACAGGCCGACCACGTGCACGCCCTCCTGCACCGCGGCGGCCACGATCTGCGCCGGGGTGAGCCGAATTCCCTGGTAGATGACCTCGAAACCGACATCCCGCGCGCGCACCGCGACCTGTTCGGCGCCGTTGGAGTGGCCGTCGAGGCCGGGCTTGCCGACCAGGATGCGCAGCCGCTCGCCGATCTCCTCGCCGGCCCGCTTCACCTTCTCCCGCACCGTCGCGATCTCCTCGGCGGCCTCGCCGCCCGGGTTCGCGCCGGCAACCCCGGTCGGGGCGCGGTATTCGCCGAACACCTCGCGCAGCGCGCCCGCCCATTCGCCGGTGGTCACGCCCGCTCGCGCGCAGGCGATGGTGGCGTGCATCAGGTTCACGTCGGTCTTGGCCGCGTCGCGCAGGTCGGCGAGGGCGATGTGTACCGCGTCGTCGTCGCGATGGGCACGCCACCGGGTGATCCGCTCGACGGCTTCCCGTTCGACCTCCGGGTCGATGGTCTCGATGGCCTTGGCGCCCTCGGCCTGCAATGGACTCGGTTCGGTGGTGTCGAACCTGTTCACGCCGACGATCACGTCCGCGCCGGATTCCAGCCTGCGCCGCCGATCCGCGAGCGAGTTGACCAACTGCGACTTCATGTAGCCGCTCTCCACCGCGGCGACCGCGCCGCCCATCGCGGCGACCCGGTCGATCTCGGCGCGCGCGCCGGTCAGAATCTCGTCCACTTTGGACCGAACGACCGGCGAACCGTCGAAGAGGTCCTCGTACTCGAGCAGATCGGTCTCGTAGGCCAGCACCTGCTGCATGCGCAGCGCCCACTGCTGGTCCCACGGCCGGGGCAGGCCGAGCGCCTCGTTCCAGGCTGGCAGCTGCACGGCTCGGGCGCGCGCGCCTCGGGAGAGGGTGACCGCGAGCATCTCCAGCACGATGCGCTGCACGTTGTTCTCGGGCTGCGCCTCGGTCAGGCCCAGCGAGTTGACCTGGACGCCGTAGCGGAACCGGCGCGCCTTGGCGTCGGTGATGCCGTAGCGGTCGCGGGTCAGCTCGTCCCAGAGTTCGGTGAAGGCGCGCATCTTGCACATCTCCTCGACGAACCGCACGCCCGCGTTGACGAAGAAGGACATCCGCGCGACCACGTCGGCGCGCCGGTCCTCGGGCACCTGGCCGGTGTCGAACACCGCGTCCAGCACGGCGATCGCGGTGCTGATCGAGTACGCGACCTCCTGCACCGGCGTCGCGCCCGCCTCCTGGAGGTGGTAGCTGCAGATGTTGATCGGGTTCCAGCGCGGCACGTTGGTGACCGTCCAGGCGATCATGTCCGCGATCAGCCGCAGGCTCGGACCGGGCGGAAACACGTAGGTGCCCCGCGACAGGTACTCCTTGATGATGTCGTTCTGCGTGGTTCCGGCCAGTTTCGCCAGTACCGCCTGCGGGTCCGCGCCGTCCGCCTCGGCCTGTTCCTGCGCGACACCGACGTACAGCGCGAGCAGCCACATGGCGGTCGCGTTGATGGTCATGGAGGTGTTCGCCTCGGCCAACGGGATGCCGTCGAAGAGCTGCCGCATGTCGCCGATGTGGCTGACCGGAACGCCGACCTTGCCGACCTCGCCGATGGCCAGCTCGGAGTCCGGGTCGTAGCCGGTCTGCGTGGGCAGGTCGAACGCCACCGAGAGGCCGGTCTGCCCCTTGGCGAGGTTCATCCGGTAGAGCGCGTTGGACGCGGCGGCCGAGGAGTGGCCGGCATACGTCCGCATCACCCAGGGGCGATCGCGGTCATGGTCTGTCGGGTACGGCATGTGAACCTCCGTTAACCGGCTTGACTCATGATGATACTGACGAGTAACAAGATTGGCCCGTGCGATTCCTCACACGCACCCGATCGTGACCGCCGTTCGCCCGACTGGCAACGACCACTCGGCGATGTGCGGCGGATGTCAGATTGGCTTTGTCAAGGCCCGCAGGAGACGATGAACAGATGTTGCCCGTATCCGCCACAGCACTGCTGATCGTGCTGTGCGTCCTGGCCGCGCTCGCCGGCCTGCTGCGGTGGTCCTACGGCAGCGACACGGCGCGACCACGGCAGTACCGCAGGCGCGGTCGGTCGCAGCGCCATTCGTCACGGAGTGGCGATTTCGGCCTGCTCAGGGAGATCGCGATCGTCCCGTCGCACCAGGCCGCCCAGTACGTCCAGGATCAGTTGCGGCGCAACGGAATCCGCTCCACCACCGCAGCCACCGACGACCGCATCGGCCAGCGCATCCTGGTCTTCCCCTCCGATGTCGACGCGGCCACCGCCGCCCTCCTGCACCTGCACGAGGGCGAGTAACCCCTAGTCCCGCTCGGGCGGCGCGGCCACCCTCGTCACGTCCGCGCCCAGTTTGGCCATGTTCTCCACGAACTTCGGGTAGCCGCGGTCGATGTGGAACACGTCCCACACCTCGGTGACGCCCTCCGCGCACAGTCCGGCCAGAACCAGGCCGACACCGGCGCGAATGTCCGACGCCCACACCGGCGCGCTGGAGAGCCTCGGCACGCCGCGCACGACCGCGTGATGGCCGTCCGTGCGCGCGTCCGCGCCCAGCCGCATCATCTCCTCGATGAACCGGAACCGGGACTCGTAGATGTTCTCGGTGATCATCGACGTGCCGTCCGCGACCGCGGTCAGCGCGACCGCGAAGGGCTGGAGGTCGGTGGCGAAACCCGGGTAGGGCAGCGTGACGAAGTCGACCGCCTTCGGCCGCTCGTGCTGGACCACCCGGAAGTGCTGCTCACCGGTGCTCACCTCGGCGCCCGCCATGCGCAGCTTCTCCAGCACCAGGTCGAGGTGGTGCGGGTCGACGCCGTTGACGGTGATGTCGCCCCTGGTCATCGCGGCGGCGAAGGCCCAGGTCGCGCCGACGATCCGGTCGCCGATCACCCGGTGTGTGCCGGCCGGCCGCAGCTCGGGCACGCCGTGCACGGTCAGCGTGGACGTGCCGGCGCCCTCGATCTTCGCGCCCATCTGCGTCAGCATCGTGCACAGGTCGGAGATCTCCGGCTCGCGCGCCGCGTTGTCGATGATCGTGGTGCCCTCGGCCAACACCGCGGCCATCAGGATGTTCTCGGTCGCGCCCATACTCGGGAAGTCCAGCCAGATCTGCGCCCCGCGCAGGTTCTCCGCCTCCGCGACCACGCAGCCGTGCGCGATCTCGCTGTGCGCGCCCAGTTGCCGTAGGCCGTTCTGGTGCATGTCCAGCGGACGTGACCCGATCGCGTCACCGCCGGGCAGCGCGACCACGGCCTTCTTGCACCGGCCGACCAGCGGCCCGAGCACGCACACCGACGCACGCAGCTTGCCCATCGACGCCGAGTCCGCGCGGTGGTTCAGCTCGGCGGGCGTGTCGATGACGACCATGTCGCCCTCGATCGCCACCGTGCAGCCGATGCCGCGCAGCACCTCGGCCATCAGCGGGACGTCCAGGATCTCCGGGCAGTTGGTCAGCGTCGTGCGCCCCTGCGCGAGCAACGCGGCCGCCATCAGCTTCAACACGCTGTTCTTGGCGCCGACCACGTCGACCGCTCCTCGCAGGCGTGCGCCGCCCTGCACCCGGAAATGCTCACTCACGCCGTTGCGCTCCTCGCTGCCGATCGGCACTGCCTGCAATCCGCGATGCATCGTACGGATGTTGCCCACACCGTAGGCTCGGGGTCATGGCCGTTCACCTGACCAAGATCTACACCCGCACCGGCGACGACGGGACCAGCGGGTTGGCCGACTTCTCCCGGGTCAGCAAAACCGACCCGAGGCTGGTCGCCTACGCCGACACCGAGGAGGCCAACGCGGCCATCGGCGTCGCACTGGCCCTCGGCGCCCTCGCGAACGATCTCGCGGGCGTGCTGCGCCAGATCCAGAACGACCTGTTCGACGTCGGCGCCGACCTGGCCACCCCGATCGTCGAGGACCCGAAGATTCCGCCGCTGCGGGTCACCCAGGGCTACGTCGACCGGCTGGAGCGCTGGTGCGACGAGTACCTGGCGGGTCTGCCCACACTCGACTCGTTCATCCTGCCCGGCGGAACTCCGGGCGCGGCCCTGCTGCACGTGGCGCGCACGGTCACCCGGCGTGCCGAACGCAGCGCGTGGGCACTGCTCGACACCGACGGTGAACACGCGAACGTGCTCACCGCCAAGTACCTCAACCGCCTGTCCGACCTGCTGTTCATCCTGTGCCGCAAGGCCAACCCGGACGGCGACGTGAAATGGCGGCCGGGCGAGAACGGCTAAGCCTGGTCGGGCAGATCGTAGGCGACGGGGTGCAGTGGCTGGTAGATCGGCAGTTCCGCGCCGCTGGGCAGCGGAATCCTGGCCAGCCTGCCCCATCGCGCCTCGGTGATCTCGCCCGGCGCGTCGAGTGTGGCCAGTGCGGCCTCGATGTCCGGGCACATCAGGTAGAACTCGTGCTGCGGCGCCCCGTCGGTCGGGTGCACCGCGATCTCGGCGGGCGGCAGCCGGAAGATCAGCCAGCCCGCGCCGGCGTCGACGTGCGGAAAACCCAGCACGTCCCGGATGAACGCCCGATCGGCATCGGCGTCGTTGCTGTAGATGATCACGTGCGCTCCGTTGAACACCCGTGCGACACTACCTCGGTGCCTCTTGGTGACGCAGAACCACGGCTTCGCGATCTGCTCAACGACTGGGATCCGATCGGCGTCGGGGGCGAGGTCCACGACGAGTACGACTGCCTGATCCCGAAACTGCTGACCAGACTGGACGATGGCGCGGACACCAAGGCCATCGGCGCGTTCCTGCGCGCCGAACTCGTCGACCACTTCGGTCTGATCGCGGAGCCCGGCAGCACCGACGACATCGCGGCCCGCATCGTGGCCCTGCGCCCGCCCGGTGAATCGCCCGCCGTGGAACCGATGGACTGGCGGCGCTGGCACGACGACTACGACCGGCCGGATTCCACGCTGGCCCACCGACTTCTCATGGTGCAGGCGCAGATCCGTGTCGTGCTGGACAATGCGCCCGCTGGAGAGATCAACGCGATCAGCGTGGTCGCCGGCCAGGGCCGGGACCTGATCGGGGCACTCGCCGACCATCCGCGCCGGCACGACGTGCGTGCGGTGCTGGTCGAACTCGACCCGGCCAACGCCGATTTCGCCCGCGCCTCGGCGCGTGCGGCGGGCCTGGACAAGGTCCAGGTGGTCACCGGCGACGCTGCCGACCTCGCGCACTACGCGGACCACGTGCCGGCGCGCCTGGTGCTGCTGTGCGGGCTGTTCGGCAACATCGCCGATGCGGACATCGAGCACACCGTCGACACCTGCGACCAGCTGTGCGCACAGGGTGGCACGGTCATCTGGACCAGGGCGCGGAAAACCAGGTTCGACCGGTTCCCGTTGATCTGCGAACTGTTCGAGGAACGCGACTTCGAGCGCCGCTGGACCTCGCCGCCGGACGCCGGTTTCGGCGTTGGCGCGCACCGGTTCCTCGGCGAGCCGAAACCGCTGGAGGTCGACGAGCCGCTGTTCCATTTCTTCGGCTACCAGAACCAGCGCTGAGCCACATCCCAGGGCTACATCCCAGGTTTACCTCGCAGGGCTGACGATCACGGTCGAGTCATCTCTTTAGCGTCGCGGTCATGCGAAAGAAAATCGTGATCGCCCTCGGCATCGCCGCCGCCTGCACCCTCACCGGCACGGCCGCGGCCGCACCCTCCGCGCCCGCCCATCCTGGTGGCACGGTGCACATCATCGACTACATCGACAACGACAACGCGATCACCACCGCGGTCGTCACCGGCGCCGTCGGCGATCTCGGCGAGGGCGTGAGCATCAACTCCGACGGCACCCTGTCCACCGAGCACACCGAGCTGAACATGGTGCTCAGCCAGGGCACGTTCCGGCTGAACACCGCCGAGTTGGACAAGAACTTCATCGCCGCGGCCGGTTCCACCCCGTTCCAGCACGGCCCCAAATCGTGCTCCGGCTTCATGACCGCGAGCGCGCCGGTGCCGATCGTCGCCGGCTCCGGAACGGGCGCCTACCGGGGCATCAGCGGTACGTTCCAACTGACCATGACCGCGGGCGAGGTCGACGTGCCCACCACCAACAACCGCTGCGACATCACCGGCGCGCTGCTCGGCCAGGTGATCGTCACCGAGGGCGCGGCAACAGTCTCGTTCGCACCGTGACCATGCCACCTTGACCATCCCACCTTGACCATCCCACCTTGACCTTCCCCCTGGGGCCGGCCGCAGAGTCGGATCAGCCGGGCACCCCGCCCGGACCGAGGAGACCACATGGACCTGCTGACCATCGGCGCGTTCGCGCGGCTGACCCGGCTCTCGCCCAAGGCCCTGCGCCTCTACGACCAACTTGACCTGCTCGCCCCCGCCAAGGTCGACCCGGACAGCGGCTACCGCTGGTACGCACCGGAACAACTGGAGCGGGCGCGGCTGGTCGGTCTGCTGCGCCAACTCGACATGCCGCTCGCCCGGATCGCCGAGATCATCGACCTCGCCCCGGGCGCACAGGCCACCGAGCTGGCGCGGTACTGGTCGGAACAAGAGCAGGGCATGGACGCGCGCCGGCAGCTGGTCGGTTTCCTCGTCGACCGTCTGACCGGAAAGAAGCCGACCATGACCGACGTCCACGTCCGCGACGTACCCGTGCGGACCCTGCTCACCATCACCGAAACCCTCACCGCGCCCCAGATCGGCGCGTTCGCCGGCCCGCTGTTCGGCCTGTTCGGCGGGCCCACCGTGCCGAGGCCGACCGGCATCGCCGGCCGTCCGTTCCTGCGCTACCACGGCGACGTCACCGACGACAGCGACGGCCCCGTCGAGTTCTGTTGCCCCGTCGAGAAATCCGCGATCGACGAGGTCGCCGCCCGGTATCCCGACATGACCACCACAGCAGAACCGGCCGGCCGCGAGGCGTACATCCCGGTGACCAAGGCCAACATGACGACGTCGCTCGCGTTCGAGCAACTCCGCGGCTGGTTCACCGAGAACCACGCCGAGCCCATCGGCCACCCGAGGCAGATCTTCCTCGGCAACCCGGACGACGCCGAGATCGACGAGATCGTCTACGAGCTGGCGGTACCGCTGCGATGAACGGCGAGCCCCCGGTTCGGATCGGCCTACGGGTCCCCGGACGTCGAAACGGCCGCTGGGGCGAACGCTACGTCGAGGCGGAGGACCCGTTCGGCTACGCCTGGACGTTCTTCGACGTGACCGGCGGCTGAGCGCCTCAGGATGCCCAGGGGACGATGTTGCCGGGCGGGGCGGCTTCCAGCCAGGACAGGAAGCCGGTGAGGGCTTCGCCGTTCATGGCCAGTTCGATCTCGATGTCGTTGTCGCGGCAGCGCAGCACGGTCGCCTCGGTGGGCATCGCGTAGTGCTCGGCGACCTCCGGCTGGCGACGGTCGGAGATCTGTAGGCCGATGCGTGGGATCACCTGGTCCGGACCGGACCGGACGGACAGCACGCGATACCAGACGAACTCGTCACCGCGATAGCGGCCGACGCCGAGCAGCCAGCCTCGGCCGCTGTCGTCGATCCGGCGGCGCAGCGCGACGTGCACGCCGCCTTCCCGCAGGAGTTTCAGTCGGCGCAGGGCCGACCACGCCAAGACGATGGCCACCAGAATCAGGACCACCCCGATGTACCCGGTGATCCCCACGGCCGCTCCCGCCTGCCCGCGACCGCGCCTAGACCGGCTGCTCCGTCGCGCGCAACTGCGAGATTCCCCGGTTGCGCACCGCCTCGTCGTCGGCGGCGGCATCTGCTCTTGCCTGCTCGATGTCGATCTCGTCGGCGAGCTGCGCGGTCTCGGCGAGGATGCTGACCCGCTCGCCGGTCACGGACAGGAAGCCACCCTGTACGGCGGCCCACACGCGCTCGCCGTTGGGCTGGTCGATGCGTACCGCGCAGTCCGGCACCAACTCGCCGAGCAGCGGAATGTGCCTGGGCAGGATGCCGATCTCGCCCTCGGTGGTCCGGGTGAACACCGCGGTGGCCTGCCCCGACCACAGCCGACGCTCGACAGCCACCAGCTCGACGGTCATCTCAGCCACGAGGGTCTCCATTCATCCGGAAATCTGAAACCAAGTTTAGACGGTGCTGTTGCCAACCCCGACGGCCCCACTGGTGTCGAGGCGAGTGAAACTCCACAAAAGGCGGGAAGGTGACGATGGGGACCGCGCGGGAGGACTTCGTCAGGTACGAATCGGGCGCCGGAGTCCGAAGTGGACTCTGGCGCCCGATCGATCCTGCACGAGCCTCAGCCAGCGAGTTCCTTGCCGCGACGCTCCAGGTCCTCCAAGCCACCGATCAGGAAGAACGCCTGCTCGGGGAAGTGGTCGAACTCACCCTTGGTGATCTTGTCGAACGCCTCGATCGTCTCCTTGATCGGCACGTTCGAACCGGGCTGGCCGGTGAACTGCTCGGCGGCGTTCATGTTCTGCGAGAGGAACCGCTCGATGCGCCGCGCGCGCTGCACGGCGACCTTGTCCTCTTCGGCCAGTTCGTCGATACCCAGAATGGCGATCAGGTCCTGCAGGTCCTTGTAGCGCTGCAGGATCCGGATGACTTCCTGGGCGACCCGGTAGTGCTCCTCGCCGACGATCGACGGGTCGAGGATCCGGGAGGTCGAGGACAGCGGGTCCACGGCCGGGAAGATGCCCTTGGAGAACACCGACCGGGACAGCTCGGTGGTGGCGTCCAGGTGGGCGAAGGTGGTCGCCGGGGCGGGGTCGGTGTAGTCGTCCGCGGGCACGTAGATCGCCTGCATCGAGGTGATCGAACGACCCTTGGTCGAGGTGATCCGCTCCTGGAGTTCACCCATCTCGTCGGCCAGCGTCGGCTGGTAACCCACGGCCGAGGGCATCCGGCCCAGCAGGGTGGAAACCTCGGAACCGGCCTGGGTGAACCGGAAGATGTTGTCGATGAACAGCAGCACGTCCTGGTTCTGCACATCGCGGAAGTACTCCGCCATGGTCAGCGCGGACAGGGCGACGCGCATACGCGTGCCCGGCGGCTCGTCCATCTGACCGAACACCAGCGCGGTGTCCTTGAGCACGTTGGACTCGCCGAGCTCCAGGATGAGGTCGTTGCCCTCACGGGTGCGCTCACCGACACCGGCGAACACCGAGGTACCACCGAAGTTGCGGGCGATACGGGTGATCATCTCCTGGATGAGCACCGTCTTGCCCACGCCGGCACCGCCGAACAGGCCGATCTTGCCACCGCGCACGTACGGGGTGAGCAGGTCGATGACCTTGAGGCCGGTCTCCAGCATCTCGGTGCGACCCTCAAGGGCGTCGAATGCCGGCGGCTTGCGGCGGATCGCCCAGTGCTCCAGGTCCTTGCCGTAGCCGGGCTCGTCAAGGCAGTCGCCGAGGGTGTTGAACACGTGGCCCTTGACGGCGTCGCCGACCGGCACCGAGATGCCGCTGCCGGTGTCCTCGACGTCGACGCCGCGGACCAGGCCGTCGGTGGGCTGCATGGAGATCGTGCGGACCACGTTGTCGCCGAGGTGCTGGGCGACTTCCAGGGTCAGCGTGCGATCGATGCCGGCCACGCTCACGTCCACGTGCAGGGCGTTGAACAGGTCAGGTACGGATTCCCGGGGGAATTCCACGTCCACGACGGGGCCGGTGATTCGGACGACGCGCCCCGTCGCCGTTGCAGTCGATTCAGTGGTAGTCATTCTTATTCTTCACTTCCTGCAGCGGCGAGCGCGTCGGCACCGCCGACGATCTCGCTGATCTCCTGAGTGATCTGAGCCTGCCGAGCCGAGTTCATCTGACGCGTGTAGGTCTTGATCAACTCATTGGCATTGTCGGTCGCCGACTTCATCGCCCGCTGCCGGTAGGCGGATTCGGACACCGCCGCCTCCAGCAGCGCCGCGAACAACCGGGTCTTGACGTACTTGGGCAGCAGCGAGCCGAGCAGTTCCTCGGCCTCCGGCTCGAACTCGTAGTCCGGCAGCTGCTCTGGCGTTCCCTCGGTGTACTCGACGTCCAGCGGCGCGATCCGCTTGGCGACCGGCTTCTGGGTGAGCATCGACTGGAACTCGGTGTAGACCATGTGCAGCTCGTCCGGGCGTTCCGGGTTGTTCTCGTCCATGAACGCGTCGACCAACCGCGAGCCGATCTCCGAAGCGTCCACATAGGTCGGCTGCTCGGAGAAGCCGGACCACTCGCCGGAGATCTGCCGGTTGCGGAAGCGGTAGTACGCGATGCCCTTGCGGCCCACCACGTACAGCTGGACCTGCTTGCCCTCCTCGCGCAGCAGCTGCTGCAACTCCTCGGCCTGCCGAAGCAGGTTGGAGTTGTAGCCGCCGCACATGCCCTTGTCGCTGGTGATGGCCAGGACGGCGGCCCGACGCGGGTTCTCCCGCGCGGTGAGCAGCGGGTGGTCCAGGTTGGTCGCCGCGGTGCTCAACGCGGTGAGCACCTTGGTCATCTCGTCGGCATAGGGCAGCGCGGCCGCGACCCGGGCGCGGGCCTTACCGATCCGCGAGGTCGCGATCAGCTCGTAGGCACGAGTGATCTTCTTGATGGACTGGACGCCCCGGACTCGATCCCGGAGTATCCGAAGCTCGGCGGCCATGAATCACCCGATCACTTCTGGGCGGGCTCGGGGCGGTTGACCTTGACCGCCTCGTGCTCGACCTCGTCGGCTTCCATCGCGTCGGCGTGCTCGTCGATGACGGGCTTGCCGTCCGACGCCGCGAAGCCACGCTTGAAGTTCTCGATCTCCTTGTTCAGCGCGGCCTCGGTGTCGTCGCTGAGGTCCTTGGTGTCCCGGATGCTGGCCAGCACGGTGGAGTTGCCGCGTAGGTGATCGAGGAACTCCGACTCGAAGCGGCGCACGTCCGCGACCGGCACCGAGTCGAGGTGGCCACGGGTGCCCAGGAAGATCGCCACGACCTCCTCCTCGACCAGCAGCGGGCTGTACTGCGGCTGCTTGAGCAGCTCGACCAGGCGGGCACCACGGTCCAGCTGGGCCTTGGAGATCGCGTCCAGGTCGGAGGCGAAGGCAGTGAACGCCTCCAGCTCGCGGTACTGCGAGAGGTCCAGCCGCAGCGAGCCGGCGACCTTGCGCATGGCCTTGATCTGCGCGGAACCACCGACTCGGGAGACCGAGATACCGGTGTTGACCGCGGGCCGCACACCCTGGTTGAACAGGTCGGACTCGAGGAAGCACTGGCCGTCGGTGATCGAGATGACGTTCGTCGGGATGTAGGCCGACACGTCGTTGGCCTTGGTCTCGATGATCGGCAGGCCGGTCATGGAGCCGGCGCCCATCTCGTCGGAGAGCTTGGCGCAGCGCTCAAGCAGACGCGAGTGCAGGTAGAAGACGTCGCCGGGGTAGGCCTCGCGGCCCGGCGGGCGACGCAGCAGCAGCGAGATCGCGCGGTACGCCTCGGCCTGCTTGGTCAGGTCGTCGAACACGATCAGCACGTGCTTGCCCTGGTACATCCAGTGCTGCCCGATGGCCGAACCGGTGTAGGGGGCCAGCCACTTGAAGCCGGCGGAGTCGGAGGCCGGGGCCGCGACGATGGTGGTGTACTCCAGCGCGCCCGCCTCTTCCAGCGCGGTCTTGACACCCGCGATGGTGGAGCCCTTCTGGCCGATCGCGACGTACACGCAGCGCACCTGCTGCTTGGGGTCGCCGGACGCCCAGTTGCTCTTCTGGTTGAGGATCGTGTCGATGCAGACCGCGGTCTTGCCGGTCTTGCGGTCGCCGATGATCAGCTGGCGCTGGCCGCGACCGATCGGGGTCTGCGAGTCGATGGCCTTGATGCCGGTCTGCAGCGGCTCCTTCACCGGCTGCCGGTTCATCACCGACGGCGCCTGGAGTTCGAGCACGCGCTGGTCGTCGGCGACGATGTCACCGAGACCGTCGATCGGGTTGCCCAGCGGGTCGACGACCCGGCCGAGGAAGCCGTCGCCGACCGGCACGGACAGCACGCGGCCGGTCCGCTTGACTTCCTGACCTTCCTCGATGTGGTCGTAGTCACCGAGGATGACCGTGCCGATCTCCCGCACGTCGAGGTTCAGCGCGACGCCGAGCACACCGCCCGGGAATTCCAGCAACTCGTTGGTCATCGCCGAGGGAAGGCCCTCGACGTGCGCGATGCCGTCACCGGTGTCGGCGACGACGCCGACCTCTTCCCGTGCTGTCTCGGGGGAGAAGGTGGAGACGTAGGTCTCGATCGCACTCCGGATCTCGTCCGACGAGATCGTCAGCTCCGCCATGGCTATTCGGTCCCTGCTCTCGATCAGTAAAAACTCTTGTCGTATGTGGGGGCCGTGCTCGGCCGTCAGTTGGGCAGCTCTTCGCGGGCCTTGGTCAGCCGCGCTAGGACACTGCCGTCGATCACCTCGTCGCCGACCCTGATCACCAGGCCGCCGAGCAGTTCCGGATCCAGTTCGACCTGCACCGACATCTCCCGGCCGAAGATCGCCGCGAGCGTGCGGGCGAGCCGCTGTTCCTGCTCATCGGTCAGCGGGCCGGCCGCGAGCACGTGGGCGACCGAGCGGTTGCGCCGGGCGGCGGCCAGTTCGGCCAGCTTCCCGACCACCACTTCCAGGCTAGCCGTCCTCGGCAGCCGGATGACCTGCTCGACCAGCAGCTTCGTGATCGGGTTGACCTTGGTGGCGAGCAGTCCGTCCAGCAGCTGCACCCGACCGGCGACCGGGTTGTTGTCGTTGGACAGCGCCTCGTGCAGCGCGGGGTTCGCGTCCAGGATGCGGGCAAACCGGAACAGCTCGTCCTCGACGTCCTCGATCGCTTCGTCCCGCTGGGCCCTGGCCAGCGCGACCTCCCTGGCGAGCTGCTCAAGCACGTCGAGCAGGTCGACGGAGCTCGACCAGCGGCTGGATGTCAGGCCGGTCAGCACGTCGAGGGCCTGCTGGCCGATCTTGCCGCCGAACACGGTGTCCACCAGGCGGCGCCGGGCTTCCGGGTCGGTCGAGGGATCGGCGAGGTGCCTGCGCAGCACGCGCTCGGAGACCAGCAGGTCCAACACGCTGAACAGGTCCTCGGAGAGCACCTTCAGATCCTCGGCGCCCGCTTCGGCGACGACCGCGTCGAGCCGCTCCTGCGCGGCCTTCAGCGACTGCCGCGTCGCGGCCCGGTACTGGGCGTCGTCCAGTTCCGGTGCACTGGGCTCCATCACGCCTCTCCCTTGCTGCCCGCGGGGGTGCCCGCCATCTGCTCCAGCTCACCGAGCAGCAGGTCCACCGTCGCGGCCCGCTGGGCCTCGGTGGACAGGTGTTCGGTGACCAACCGCGAAGCCAGGTCGACGGAGAGCTGCCCGATCCGGCCGCGCAGTTCGCGAATCACCTGCTGGCGCTGCTGGACCAGGTCCTCCTCGCCGCGCTGCTTGATCCGGGCCACCTCGCGCTCGGCCTGCTCGCGCATTTCCACCACGATGCGCTGGGCGTCCGCCCGAGCACCGTCGCGGATCTTGGCCGCCTCGACATTGGCTTCGGTGACCGCGTCGCTGTACTTGCGCTCGGCATCGGCCAGTTGCGCCGCCGCAGCTTCGCTCGCCTTGATCTGGGCGCTGATCAGCTCCTGCTGCCTGCGCATGGTGGCGCGCAGCGGCGGAATGACGTAGCGCCACAACGCGAGCAGGATGACGACGAAGCCGACCAGCTCACCGATCCACGCGATCATTGCGCACTCCCTGCCGATTCCGGGGTCGAGTTCTCGGCCTCGTCGAGGAAACGGGCGACAACCACCGACCGGTTCGGGTCGTCAGGCAACGGAGCGCCGAGGACCCGGCCTGCCAACGCGACCGAGAACTCACCGACGTGGCCGTTCAGTTCCCGAACAGCCTGGGCGCGCTGAGCAGCCATCTGCTCGCTTGCCCGCCGCCCCACCGCATCAGCCTCCTGATGCGCCTGCTCCCGCAGCTCTTCGAGCAGCGTGCTGCCCTCGGCCCGAGCTTCCTCACGAAGACGCGAAGACACGCCCCTGGCGTCAGCCAGGGAAGCGGCGTACCTGTCCTGCGCGGCCTTCAGCTTCTCATCGGCCTGCTGGCTGTCCTGCGCTGTCTTGCGGACCTTGGCGTCGCGGTCGTCAACAGACTTCTGCAGCGGCGGCAGGATGACCTTCCAGAACACGAACAGCACGATCAGGAAGATGATCAGCTCAATGAAGAACGTGCCGTTCGGGAGCAGGAAGATGTTGCCAGCGGCGAGTTCCTTGGTGACCATCGGGCTCAGGTGGGCTGCACGCCGAAGACGAACAGCAGAATCGCGGCGAACGCCAAGGCGATGAAGAAGTTACCTTCGGCAAGACCCGCGGTGATGATGAACGGCGTGAACAGGCGGCCCTGGGCCTCGGGCTGCCGGGCGACACCGGCCACCATCTGGCTACCGGCGAGACCGTCACCGACGGAGGCACCGAGCGCGCCGCCGCCGAGTGCGATGCCGCCACCGATGTAGGCGCCGGCCGTTGTGATTGCCTGGTTGAGGTCGGTCATTGTTTTCCCTTACCTGGTTCTTTCCACTAGGTCCTTGCGGTCTACTGGCGAACCGATCGGCCGCCAGATCGAGAGGATCAGTGCTCGTCCTCCCTGATCTCCATCGCGTCGGAGAAGTACACGATGGTCAGCAGGACGAAGATGAATGCCTGGATCAATCCGATGCCGAGGTCGAACAGCTTCCACGCCGCGTTGGGCAACCACAGCAGATAGGCCGGGAGCAGACCGAGCACCGCGATCATGATGCCACCGGCGAAGATGTTGCCGAACAACCGCAGCGGCAGCGACAGCAGGTTGGTGAATTCTTCAAGGATCCACAGTGGCGCCAGGTACTTGTAGTGTCCCTTGGCGACGTGTATCAGGTGCTTGCCGAGGCCGTGGTGGCGACGGGCGCCTACCACGTACCTCCAGACGAATAGCAGCAGGGCGAGCGCGTAGACCAGGTTCACGTCCGCCGTCGGCGGGGGCAGCACGTCCGAGCCGTTCTCGCCGAAGTTCATCGGCAGTACGGAAAGCCAGTTGCAGGCCAGGATCAGGATGAAAAGGGTGATCGAGAGCGGGACCAGGAACGGCGCGACCTTGACGCCGATCGCGTTCTCGATCTGATCCCGCATCAGGCGGTTGATCGTCTCGAAGAACAGCTGAACGCCGTTGGGCACCCCGGAGCTGACCTTGGCCCGGACGAACAAGCCGAGCCC
>DASZJG010000030.1:0-35034 GCA_035948315.1 Pseudonocardiaceae bacterium
CGCCGTCCAGGCCGCCGCTCGCGGTGGTCAGCGACGACGAGCCGACCTTGACCACGATGCGTCGCGCGCCGGAAACTGCCGATCGAGCAGGCGAGAGCGAACTCGGCGCGCTGGTCACGGCTACTCGTCCTCGATGTCGTCGGTGTTCTCGGCCGGGAGGCTCGCGTAGTACGCGTCGTCGTGCGACGTGTGCCGGGCGATCTTGGCTGCCTTGCGCACGTCGGCGTTCGGCCGGTTGGTGCGTTCCAGCCGCGGGTCGGTGCCCCGGTGCGACATGAGCACCGCCATGCCGGCCGGGGTGGAGGGCTCCCATTCGAAGGTGACGCCGCCGAGCGTGACGTCCGCGCCCGGCACCGCGCCCTGCTTGGCCAGCGCGTCCTCGACGCCGAGCCGGTTGAGCCGGTCGGCGAGGTAGCCGACGGCCTCGTCGTTGTCGAAGTTGGTCTGCCGCACCCAGCGTTCCGGCCGCTCGCCGCGGATGATGAACGCGCCCTCGTTCTCGGGGTCGGTCTCGACGGTGAAACCGCTGTCGTTGACGGCCTTGGGCCGCAGCACGATCCGGGTCGGCTCGATGATCGGCTGCGCGGCCCGGTGTTCCTCGACGACCCGCGCCAGCGCGAAGGTCAGTTCGCGCAGGCCGGCGCGGGTGGTCGCGGACACCTCGAACACGGGCAGGCCGCGCGCCTCGAACTCGGGCCGGACCATCTCGGCGAGGTCCTTGCCGTCGGGCAGGTCGATCTTGTTCAGCACCACGACCCTGGGCCGGTCGGCGAGTTCGCCGCCGAGCGAGGGCGTGTACTGGGCCAGTTCCCGTTCCAGTGCGTCCACATCGGACACCGGATCGCGGTCGGGTTCCTCGGTCGCGCAGTCGACAACGTGCACCAGCACGGCGCAGCGTTCGATGTGTCGCAGGAAGTCCAGCCCGAGGCCCTTGCCCTGGCTGGCGCCGGGAATCAGGCCGGGCACGTCGGCGACGGTGAACACGGAATCGCCCGCGGTGACCACGCCCAGGTTCGGCACCAGCGTGGTGAACGGGTAGTCGGCGATCTTCGGCCGGGCCGCGGACAGCACCGCGATCAGCGAGGACTTGCCGGCCGACGGGAAGCCGACCAGACCGACATCGGCGACCGACTTCAGTTCCAGGACCAGGTCGCGGATCTCGCCGGGCTCGCCGAGCAGCGCGAAACCGGGCGCGCGGCGCGCCTTGGAGGCCAGCGCGGCGTTGCCGAGCCCGCCGCGACCGCCCTGCGCAGCGACCAGGGTGGTGCCGGCGCCGACCAGGTCGGCGAGCACCTCACCGCGCTCGTCGAGTACGACGGTGCCGTCCGGGACCTTCAGGATCAGGTCCTCGCCCTGCGCACCGTCCCGGTTCGAGCCCATGCCGATCTTGCCGTTGGTGGCGCGCGCGTGCGGGCGGAAGTGGAAGTCGAGCAGGGTGTGCACGCTCGGGTCGACGACCAGCACGACGTTGCCGCCGCGACCGCCGTCACCACCGTCCGGGCCGCCGAGCGGCTTGAACTTCTCACGGTGCACGGAGGCGCAGCCGTTCCCCCCGTCACCGGCGGCGACGTGGATCACCGCCCGGTCGACGAAACGGGACACGATCTACTCCTTACATGCGGCGAGGGGCGGGCCAGCTGATGCGCCGGTCCGCCCCTCGCCGGGGATGCTACGAATCGCTCGGTCGGCCTCAGACCTCGGCCGGAACGATGTTGACGGTCTTGCGGCCACGCTTCTCGCCGAACTGCACCGCACCGGCGGCCAGCGCGAACAGCGTGTCGTCGCTGCCCCGGCCGACGTTGACGCCCGGGTGGAACTTGGTGCCGCGCTGACGGATCAGGATCTCGCCGGCGTTGACGACCTGGCCACCGAAACGCTTGACCCCGAGCCGCTGGGCGTTGGAGTCACGGCCGTTGCGGGAGCTGGACGCACCCTTTTTGTGTGCCATTGCTGATCAGCTCCCTTGACTTACTTGGAGATCCCGGTGACCTCGACGCGGGTCAGCTTCTGACGGTGACCCTGGCGCTTGTGGTAGCCGGTCTTGTTCTTGAACTTGTGGATGCGGATCTTGGGGCCCTTGGTGTGCTCGACCACCTTGCCGGTGACCGACACGCTGCCGAGCGCCTCAGCGTCCGCGGTGACGTCGGTGCCGTCCACGACGAGCAGCGCGGGGAAGCTGACCTCGGTGCCCGGCTCGCCGTCGAGCTTCTCGACCTGGACGACGTCGCCGACGGCGACCTTGTACTGCTTTCCGCCGGTCTTGACGATCGCGTACATGGGTACGGAAGTCTCCTGCTACTCGAAGAAACTGGGGTCATGCTGGCCGGTCCACGTAGGTGAAGGCTCTGGCACGACAGAGCCCACCGGACGGCGGGCCAGAGTCAAGACTACGTGGCCGGTCGGACATGGGTCAAACCGGGGTGTGCTCACCCTGCGATTCGGCACTCTCGTGCTGGTCGGCGGGCTGCGCGTCGGGTGCTGCCTCGGGCTGCGGAGCCGGGTTCGCCGCGGTGGGCGGGCCGGCCGGGCGGGAGGCGGCGCGACGCGAAGGTCGCCTGGTCGCGCGGGTGGTCACCGGGGGCTGCTCGACGACCGTCCAGTGGCCGTTGCTGGTCACCGCGATGCCGCCGGAGTCCTCGTTCTCCTCAGCTTCCTCAGCGGCGGGAGTGGCCAACGCCACCGGTTCCGGCGCCTCGTTCGGCTGGGTCAGCTCAGTCGGCTCCGGTTCGGTCACGGCCTGCTCGACGACCTCCGGCTCAATGGCCTCGGGCTCGGTGACCTGGGCCTCGACCTGCTCGACGACCTCAACCTGCTCGACAGCCTCGACCGGCTGCTCCGCGGGCTCGGTGTGCGTGCGGGACTCGCCGCGGTTGCGGTGCCGGCTGCGCCTGCTCGAACCGCCGCCCGAGGCGGGCTGCTGTTCGTTCGCATGGCCGTTGGTGTGGCCGTTGTTGCCACCGTTGCCATTGCCGTTCCCGTTGGCTGCCGCGTGCACGGCGGCCGCGGCCTGGGCGATCGCGCTGGACGGGCCGGCAGGCGTCGCGTGCGTGTGCTGGCCGCCATTACCGCCATTACCGCCATTACCGCCATTACCGCCGTTGCCGTGCGCCTGGACCGGCGTGGTGGACACCACGACGCCCCGGCCCCGGCAGTGCTCGCAGGGCGCGCTGAACGCCTCCAGCAGGCCGGTGCCGACGCGCTTGCGGGTCATCTGCACCAGGCCGAGCGAGGTGACCTCGGCGACCTGGTGACGGGTGCGGTCCCGGCCGAGGCACTCGGTGAGCCTGCGCAGCACCAGGTCCCGGTTGGACTCCAACACCATGTCGATGAAGTCGATGACGATGATGCCGCCGATGTCGCGCAACCGGAGCTGGCGGACGATCTCCTCTGCCGACTCCAGGTTGTTGCGGGTGACCGTCTCCTCCAGGTTGCCGCCGGAGCCGGTGAACTTGCCGGTGTTCACGTCGATGACGGTCATCGCCTCGGTCCGGTCGATCACCAGGTAACCGCCGGAGGGCAGCCAGACCTTGCGGTCCAGCGCCTTGAGGATCTGCTCGTCGATGCGGTGCTCGGTGAACACGTCGGTGGTGCCGACGTGCCGCCTCAGCCGGTCGGCCAGGTCGGGGGCGACGTGGCTGACGTAGTCGTTGATGGTGTCGTAGGCGACCCCGCCCTGCACGATCAGCGCGGAGAAGTCCTCGGTGAACAGGTCCCGCACGACCTTGATCAGCAGGTCGGGCTCTTCGTAGAGCAGCTGCGGGGCCTTGGCCTTGGGCTGGCCCACCCTCTCCTGGATGACGTCCCACTGCGCGCGCAGCCTGCGCACGTCGCGGCCGAGTTCCTCCTCGCTGACGCCCTCCGACGCGGTGCGGATGATCACGCCCGCGTCCTCGGGCACGATCCGCTTGAGGACGTCCTTGAGGCGCTTGCGCTCGTTGTCCGGCAGCTTGCGGCTGATGCCGGTGGCACCGCCGCCCGGCACGTAGACCAGGAAGCGTCCGGGCAGGCTGATCTGGGTGGTCAGCCGGGCGCCCTTGTGCCCGACCGGGTCCTTGGTGACCTGGACCAGCACGCTGTCGCCGGTGGACAGCGCCTGCTCGATCTTGCGCGCCTTGCCTTCCAGGCCGGCGGCGTCCCAGTCGACCTCACCCGCGTAGAGCACGGCGTTGCGGCCGCGGCCGATGTCCACGAACGCGGCTTCCATGCTGGGCAGCACGTTCTGCACGCGGCCGAGGTAGACGTTGCCGACCAGCGAGCCGGAGCCCGCCGAGGTGACGAAGTGCTCGACGAGCACGCCGTCCTCGGTGACGCCGATCTGCACCACGTCGCCGCGCTCGTGCACGACCATCTTGCGGTCGACGGATTCGCGGCGGGCCAGGAACTCCGACTCGGACAGGATCGGCACCCGGCGCCTGCCGGCCTCGCGGCCGTCGCGCCTGCGCTGCCGCTTGGCCTCCAGCCGGGTCGAGCCGCGCACGCTGCGCACCTCGTCCGAGGAGGTTTCCTTGCCGGCCTTGGCCTCGCGGGTGTCGCGCACGTGCACGACGGTGTTCGGCGGGTCGTCCTCGCCGGACGAGCCGGCGTCCTCGCCGGAGCCCTTGCGGCGGCGCCTGCGCCTGCGGCGCCGGGTGGTGCCGTCGCCGTCCTCGGCGCCGTCGTCGGCGTCACCGGCCTCGTCAGCGGTGTCCTCGGCCTCGGCGGCGGCATCGTCCTGCTCGTTCTCGGCGTCGTCCGCGTTCTCGGCGTCGTCGCCCTGGCCGCCCTTGCCACGGCCCCGGCCACGCCTGCCGCGCCGCCTGCGCCTGCGGCTGGCAGCGTCGTCGTCGGCGTCGTCCTGGTCGGTCTCGGGCGCTTCCTCTGGCTCGGCCTCGTCGGCCGGTTCTTCGACGGGCTTCGCCTTGACCGGCGCCGGAGCGGGCGCGGTGGGCGTCTGGAACAGCGGTGCGGGCGCGGCGAACACCGGTGCGAGACCGGCGACGCGACGCTGCGCGGGCTGTTCGATCTCCGGTTCGTCCGCTTCATCGACGATGTCCGGAGTGTCGTCCTCGACGACCTCCTCGACATCGACGTCCTCGTCGGACTCGGCGAGCAGCGTGTCCGCGACCTCGACCGCTACCTCGCGGTCGAGACTCGACTGTGGACTGCGCGCAGGCTTGCCCAACTCCTCAAGGGCGTCGAGCACCTCTCGGCTGCTCCGCCCCAACATCTTGGCCAGTGCGTGGACGCGCAGCTTGGCCGGCAGTTCATCGGGCAGCAGGTGCCCGGATGCGCTGCTATTCCCGCCGGTCGTTGCGGCGGGCCCATCCGTGTTCGGCATATGACTCCTCCGCCCCCGGGCGCGTCCCCAGCACCAGCGCCACAAATAGCGCCAGGACTGTCGGACGCGGCCGCGCAGGGGCCCTTCCTGTCCTGTCACCGTCGCACCAGGCGACGGGAATCCTTGCCTTCGCTGACCGACACCCGAACCATCTCGGGCGCTCAGTCGGCAGGTCGTTCGACGATGCGCTGGCCCGGCTCCGGCTCCCTGGCCACCGCCGCCTCCGCAGCACCCCTGTCCAGGGCGAACGGATCGGCGAGGTGACCTTCATCGTCGAGCCGCCCCTGCGCCAACCGGGTAGCTTTTACTGGCTCCGGATGGCTCAACGCGGCGACGACACGGATCGCGCTCAACACGTCATCGGGCCGAACGACAGGGGTTGTCTGTCGGACGACCACGTCAAGTATCCCACACCCCCGCGCTGCCGCACCGCCGTCGCCGTCTCCGGTTGTTGACAGGGCGCTGACCTGCACGGATACCAGCGCCGGCCGGACGTCCATCCGGCGCATGCCGTTCTTGGTGAGTCGATCGACCTCGACCGCGTCGGCGGCGAGCAGCGCGGCCACCGCGTTCCGCAGCTCGTCGTCGGTCACTCCGGCCAACTCGATCCGCCACCGACTGGCGTCGATCCGGTCGGCCAGGCTGCCACCGGTGGAGATCACCGCCTCCAGTACGTCGATGCCCGGCGGCAGCGCCGCGTCCAGCTCGCTGACCAGCACTTTCGGGTCGAGCGGGGTGACGACGGCCAGTTCGAGGTACTCGGCCTCGCTGGCCGTTCCGGTCGGCGCGGCACCCACCCAGGAGACCCGGGGGCGCGGGTTGAAGCCCTGCGAGTAGGCCATCGGCACGCCCGCCCTGCGTAGCGCGCGCTCGAACGTCCGGGCGATGTCCCGGTGTGACGCGAACCGCAACTTGCCACGTTTGGCGTAACGGAGTCGCAGTTTCTGTGCGGGCGGAGCCGAGGGGTTGTTCGGCTCGGGTTGGCGGCTCAGCGCTGCTCCTTCGGGCTGTGATCAGCAAGACGTCGTCGCTTCGGGCACGATCCGGCGGCGACGGGGCACGACGGTACCCGGCGGGGTAAATATCCCGCCAAACTTGTCTGTACGGTCTGCGCTGGCTACCGTCCCGCTGGGAGTGGACGCGCATTCCCCCGAGTGTGTCTCACCAGCGATGGAGGTCTCCCGTGCCTCTGCTCCGCCGAGCGAGGGCGGCAGCGTTGTGCACCGCCGTGCTGGCGGTTGGCTGCCTGACGACGGCCACGGTGGCCGTCGCCGACCCGCTTCCCGGCGATGGCGCCTGCCTGCAGAACGGCCCTGACCTGCGCTATCTTGTGGTCTTCAACACAGGCACGTCGACGGCGATCGCGCAGGACACGATCACCGCGGACTGCGGCTCGACCACCGTCTACTACCCCCAGATCTCGGTCGCGGTGGCCACGTCGCCGGACCCCACGTTCGCCAGCCGGATCGGCCCCAATCGGGCGTACAGCGCACAGGCTCAGGCGTTCTACGACGCCGACGCGGACGGTACGCCCGAAGTGTCCAAGAAGTCCGATGAGATCCGGGCGAACCTGCCTTCGGTGACGAACGCCCCGAGCGCGGTACCGACCACGGACCGGACCTCGGAACAGTGGGACATGTCCATGATCAGGGCGAGCCAGGCCCGCCGGATCGACAAGGGCAGCCCACAGGTGGTCGTCGGCGTGCTCGACTCCGGCATCGACGCGCAGCAGCCGAACCTGGCCCAGGCGATCGACCCGGCCGCGTCCGCAGGCTGTCTCACCGGCGCCCCGGACACCACCGAAAGCGCCTGGGAGCCAACGACTTCCGCGCACGGCACGCACGTCGCGGGCACCATCGCCGCGGCCGACGACGGCAGGGGCACCTCGGGTGTCGCGCCGGGCGTGAAGGTCGCGTCGGTGAAGGTGGTCGACGACAACGGCTACATCTATCCCGAGGCCGCGGTGTGCGGGTTCATGTGGGCCGCGCAGAACGGGATGTCGATCACCAACAACAGCTACTTCATCGACCCGTGGGTGTTCACCTGCTCGGACACCGTCGGCCAGAACGTGGTCTACACGGCCGTGCAGCGCGCGGTCGGCTATGCCACCGGGCACGGCGTGCTGTCCATCGCGGCGGCCGGCAACGCGGGCGTCGACCTGACCAATCCGGGCCAGGACACGCTCAGCCCGGACAACGTGGACACCGGTGACCAGGAACAACGTCAGCTCGGCGGCGACTGCGCGCAGCTGCCGGCCGGACTGCCCGGGGTGGTCACGGTTTCGTCGGTGGGCGCGGACGAACTCAAGGCCGGCTACAGCTCCTACGGCCTCGGCGCGATCGACCTGACCGCGCCCGGCGGCGACAACCACCAGCGCGCGCAGGGCGGTTCGACCTGCGTGCTGTCCACCGTGCCCGATGGCTACGCGACCGCGTGCGGTACGTCCATGGCGACGCCGCACGTGGCAGGCGTGGCCGCGCTGCTCGCCTCGGTGCATCCGCACGCGAGCCCGCGCCAGCTGACCCAGCTGCTGAACGACCAGGCCACCCCGGTGCCGTGCCCGTCGAACTACGACCTCAACGGCACCGGAGCCCAGGATGCCTACTGCACCGGCGATTCCAGCTACAACAGCTTCTACGGCCACGGACTGGTGAACGCGCTCGCCGCGGTGACCGACGACCTCCCGAGTGGACAGTCCACCGCGAACTCGGTCGACCAGCAGCCGTCGACGAACACCGAGGCATCGACCGAGACCCCGGCGCCGCCGACCAGCACGCCGAACACGGATTCGGCGCTGCAGAGCCAATCCAGCAAACCATCCACGAAGGACACTCCGGCGAACGTGCCGACCAGCGAGACGACCGCGCCACCGGAGGCGAGCGTCTCGCCGGTCGTCAGCTCGCTGATCCCCGACGGCGTCTGGTAGTCACGTCGACAGCGCCGGGTTCTGCACCGGCGAACCGACGCCCACCGGCGTGATCGGCAGCATCTTGCGACCGGTCGGCCCGATCTCGATGTCGGTGCCCATGGTCGGGCACACGCCGCAGTCGAAGCACGGCGTCCACCGGCAGTCGTCCTGCTCGTGCTCGTCCAGCGCATCCTGCCAGTCGGCCCAGAGCCATTCCTTGTCCAGCCCGGAATCCAGGTGGTCCCAGGGCAGGATCTCCTCGCCGTCGCGCTCGCGGCTGGTGTACCAGTCCAGGCTGAGGCGCAGCGGCGTGAGTTCGGCCTCGCAGGCGGAAACCCAGCGCTCGTAGGAGAAGTGCTCGCTCCAGCCGTCGAACTTGCCGCCCTCGCGCCAGACCCGCTCGATGACCGCGCCGACCCGCCGGTCGCCCCGGGACAGCAGTCCCTCGATCATGGAAGGTTTGCCGTCGTGGTAGCGCATGCCGATGTTGCGGCCGAGACCGCGGTCGGAGTTCACCGCCTCGCGCAGCTTGCGCAGCCGGGCGTCGACGGTGTCCGGGTCGCACTGGGCTGCCCACTGGAACGGCGTGTGCGGCTTGGGCACGAACCCGCCGATCGAGATGGTGCAGCGGATGTCCTTGCGGCCGCTGGCCACGCGACCCGCCTTGATCACCTCGTGCGCCATGCTGGCGATCTGCAGCACGTCGTCGTCGGTCTCGGTGGGCAGGCCGCACATGAAGTACAGCTTCACCTGCCGCCAGCCCGCCGCGTACGCGGCCGAGACCGTGCGGATCAGGTCGTCCTCGGAGACCATCTTGTTGATGACCTTGCGAATCCGCTCGCTGCCGCCCTCCGGCGCGAACGTGAGGCCGGAGCGACGACCGTTGCGGGACAGTTCGTTGGCCAGGTCGATGTTGAACGCGTCCACCCGGGTGCTGGGCAGGCTCAGGCCGGTGTTGCTGCCCTCGTAGCGGTCCGCGAGGCTCTTGGCGATGTCGCCGATCTCGGAGTGGTCCGCGCTGGAGAGGCTGAGCAGGCCGACCTCCTCGAAGCCGGTCGCCTCAAGTCCCTTGTGGACCATGGCGCCGATGCCCTCGATCGAGCGTTCGCGCACCGGCCGGGTGATCATGCCGGCCTGGCAGAACCGGCAGCCCCGAGTGCAGCCGCGGAAGATCTCCACGCTCATCCGCTCGTGCACGCTCTCCGCGAGCGGCACCAGCGGCTGTTTCGGGTAGGGCCACGCGTCGAGGTCCATGGTGGTGCGCTTGGCGATCGTGGCCGGCACACGCGGATCGGTCGGCTCGATGGTCGCGATTCGACCGTCCTGCCCGTAACTCACCTCGTAGAGGTGCGGCACGTACACCCAGCCGGTCTCGGCAAGGCGCAGCAGCAACTCGTCCCGGCCGCCCGGCCGGTCCTGCGCCTTCCAGGCCCGGATGATCTCGGTGATCTCGCCGACGGCCTGTTCACCGTCGCCGAGTACCGCGGCGTCGATGAACCGCGCCAGCGGCTCCGGGTTGAACGCGGCGTGCCCGCCGGCCAGCACGATCGGGTCGTCGATGCCGCGGTCGGCGGCGTGCAGCGGGATGCCGCCGAGATCGAGTGCGTTGAGCAGGTTGGTGTAGCCCAGTTCGGTCGCGAAGCTGATGCCGAGGACGTCGAATGCGCCGATCGGACGATGGCTGTCAACTGTGAACTGCGGGATGTGGTTCTCCCGCATCAGCGCCTCGAGATCCGGCCACACCGCGTAGGCGCGCTCGGCGAGCACGCGGTCCATCTCGTTGAGGATTTCGTAGAGGATCATCACGCCCTGGTTGGGCAGGCCGACCTCGTAGGCGTCCGGGTACATCAGGCACCAGCGCACGTCGGTGGCCGCCCAGTCCTTGACCGTGGCATTCAGCTCACCACCGATGTACTGGACGGGCTTGCCGACTCTCGGCAGCAGCGGTTCCAACCTGGGGAAGACAGACTCGGCACGCACGTCGTCAAGGGTAATCGGTCTGCGCGAACCAGCCATGTCGACCAAGGAACGGCCGCCTTCGGATTCGGTACAGACCACGCCTAGACCAGGTCCAGCACATGGTCAACACGCCCAGATTGGTCTAGTCCATCCTCTTGACAGGGTAAGTGGTCTAGGCCACATTCGATGAACCGATCGTGAACCGATGCTTTCGGAGACCTGCACGGATTCGGAAGCAAACGTTCGCGGCGGCGCGAGGGAAAATCCGACAAACCAGCACAAAAAGACGGGGACAGCACCGCAGTAGAAGGGGGCGTCCGCCGGCTTTTCGTCGGCGAGGAGGACGCATGCAACGGTTATCCATGACAGCCGCGCTGGGTGCCGCGGTCGTCGCGGCGGGTTCGCTGATCGCATTCGCCGGGATCAGCAACGCCACCCAGAATTCGGCTCAGCACAACACCACGGCCCGCGCGGCCGCGGTGAGTTCCGGATGGTACGGCGCGGCACCCTACGTGATGCCGCTGGACAACAACCCACCGAATCTGCCGCAGGTGATGGCGGCGACCGGGCAGCAGACCTTCGAACTGGCGTTCGTCCTCTCCGACGGTGGCTGTAGCGCCGCCTGGGGTGGCACCCAGGAGGTCTCCTCCGACACCGCGGTCGCCAACATCATCAGCGGGGTCCGAGCCGCGGGCGGGGATGTCTCGGTCTCCTTCGGCGGATACGGCGGGACCAAGCTCGGCCAGGTGTGCGGATCGGCCCAGGCCACCGCGGCGGCCGAGCAGGCGGTGATCAACAAGTACCAGCTCAAGGCGGTCGACTTCGACCTCGAGGAGCCCGAGTACGAGAACACCACCGCGATCGACAACGAGATCGGCGCGGCGCAGATCCTGCAACAGAACAACGCGGGCCTGTACGTGTCGATCACGACCGCCGGCACCACGGCCGGCACCGGCTACTTCGGCCAGAACGTGCTGAACACGGCCAAGAGCGACAACTTCGTGCCGGCGAACTACTCCATCATGCCCTTCGACGGCGGCTTCAACGGCGCCGCCAGCCAGACCGCGGCCCTGGAGTCGTTCCACACCCTGCTGATGAACACCTTCGGCTGGAACAGTGCGACCGCCTACAACCACGAAGGCGTCTCCCAGATGAACGGCCGGACCGACTCGGCCGAGTACTTCTACCAGGCGGACTTCCAGAGCGTGCTCAGCTACGCGCAGAGCCACGGTCTGACGCGCTACACGTTCTGGTCGGTCAACCGGGACCTGCAGTGCAACCCGCCGAACAACAACGGCCAACTCTCCGGCACCTGTAGCAGCGTGCCGCAGAACAGCTGGGACTTCACCAAGTACACGGCGGAGTTCGGTGGCGCGGTGCCGCCGACCAGTCCACCTCCGCCGCCGCCCACCACCAACCCACCCGGTCAGTGCACGGTGGCGGCGTGGGTGTCGACCACCGCGTACACCGGCGGCCAGCAGGCGTCCTACAACGGGCACACCTGGACCGCGAAGTGGTGGACGGAGAACGACGTTCCCGGAGGCCCGGCGGGCGTGTGGACCGATGACGGTCCCTGCTAGCCGAGCCTGAGCAAGGCATGCGCGCCGGGCGTCTCTGGGCGTGGGAACCGGACGCCCGGCGCGCGACCCAACCCGTATCGAGCCAGCGGAGGACGGAATGCGGTTATCCAGACACTCGGCACTGGCCATGGGCGCGGCCAGCGTGCTGCTACTCGCCGGGATCAGCATCGCGGCGAGTCAGGGCGCGGCGGCAAGCCAGCCCACGGCGAGTGCCGCGGGCGGTAGTGGCGGCATCACGGTCGCCTACTACGACCAGTGGAGCATCTACGCGAACGCCTACTACCTGAAGAATCTCGATGCTTCGGGTGCGGCGAACAAGATCAACTACCTGATCTACGACTTCGAGAACATCGACCCGACCAACCTGACCTGCTTCGAGAACACGAAGGCGTCCGACCCCGACCCGGGCGGCGAGACCGACCCGAACGCGGGCGACGGCGCCGAGGACGCGTTCGCCGACTACCAGAAGTCCTTCGACTCCAGTATCAGCGTCGACGGCACCTCGGACGTGTGGAACCAGCCGATCGCCGGCAACTTCCACCAGTTGCAGGAACTCAAGGCCAAGCACCCGAACCTGAAGATCCTCCTGTCGCTGGGCGGCTGGACCTTCTCGAAGTACTTCTCGGACGTGGCGGCCAGCGCGGCGTCGCGGCAGAAGTTCGTCAGCTCGTGCGTCGACATGTTCATCAACGGCAACATCCCGTCCGAGGGCGGCTTCGGCGGGGCGGGCACGGCGAAGAACATCTTCGACGGGTTCGACATCGACTGGGAGTACCCGGGGTCCAGCGCGGGTCACCTGGGCAACCACTACAGCTCGGCGGACACCGCCAACTACACCGCTCTGCTCGGCGAGTTCCGCAACGAGCTGAACACGGCAGGTTCGGCCAACGGCAAGAGCTACGCGCTGTCCGCGGCACTGCCCGGCGGCCAGGACAAGATCGCCAAGATCCAGACCGACCAGATCGGCCAGTACCTGACCTTCGGCGACGTGATGACCTACGACATGCACGGCGCGTGGGCCGCCACCGGTCCGACCGACGAGCAGGACCCGCTCTACCCGAACCCCGCCGATCCGAACGGGACGGTCGCGCCCGGCAACGAGCAGTACGACACCAACGATGTGATGAACGCCTACATCAAGGGTGATTCGCAGTACGGCATACCCGGCGGCTTCCCGGCCAACAAGTTGACACTGGGCATTCCGTTCTACTATCGAGGATGGACGGGCGTGTCGGCCGGCAGCAACCACGGCCTCTACCAGACGGCGAGCGGACCATCCGTGGGCCACGCGGACAGCGGCAACGTGCCGGGCGTCGCGATGTACAAGGAACTGACGGGCGTGGTCGACAATCCCTCCGACACGTTCTGGGATCCGGTATCCGAAGCCGCCTACTTCTACGACGGCACCAACTTCTACGGCGGTGAATCACCACAGTCCATTCAGGCCAGAACGGACTACGTGCACTGCACCGGCCTGGCCGGCGTGATGATGTTCTCCATGTACGACCTGAACGACCCGACGAACACGCTGTTCAACGACGCCGTGAACGATCTGGCCGGCTCCACGTCGACCTGCTCGGGCCCGCCGCCGACCACCACGCCGCCGACTACCACGCCGCCCCCCACCACAACCCCGCCGCCCACGACCACCCCGCCCGCAGGCGGCAACCTGGTCAGCAACTCGGGCTTCGAAAGCGGATCGCTGAGCCCGTGGACCTGTGACGCGGGCACCGGCAGCGTGGTGAGCAGCCCCGTGCACAGCGGCTCGCACGCCCTCGCGGCGGCAGCAACCAACTCCGACGACGCCCAGTGCACGGAAGCCGTGGCGGTCTCGCCCGGCACGAAGTACACGCTGAGCGGATGGGTGGAAGGCAACTACGCCTATCTCGGCGTCAGCGGAACCGGTACCTCCGATGTGAACAACTGGACGCCGTCGGCGACCTCGTGGCAGCAACTGTCCACGTCGTTCACCACCGGCGCCTCCACCACCAGCGTCACGATCTACGTGCACGGCTGGTACGGACAAGGCACCGTCTACGCCGACGACATCTCGGTGAGCTAGGCCGTGTTTCACAGCTGAAACACGGCGTGCGAGGCGCGGGCAGGACGTGAACCCCTGCGGAATCACGCTCACCGCGTCCAGCGGGGCCGGGCACCGTAGCCCGGCCCCGCTGCCGTGTGTCTATCCACAGGCGACGGCCACCCACAGGGGTGGTTCTGGGTTTGGCCGGGATTATCGATGAACGGGCCGGGTATGCCAGATCCATGAACCTCGACGATCTGAAGAACAAGGCCCAGGAACTGGCGGGGCAGCACACCGACCAGGTCAACCAGGGTATCGACAAGGCCCGCGAGTTCATCGACGAGAAGACCGGCGGCCAGCACTCCGACCAGATTCAGCAGGGCGCGGACAAGCTGAAGGACGTCCTCGGCGGCGGCGAGCAGCAGAACAACCAGTGATCCGTGCGTGCCCCGGCTCCCCACCGTGGGGCGCCGGGGCGCGGGTGGAGAACACGTTGGGGCTCAAGGCCGGAGATCCACAGGCTCCCAGGTCAGGCGACCGAGCCCGGCCTGCGAATGCGGAACGGCCGATGTTCCGGCGAGCTGCGGCTGATCGGCACCTCGGCGCGCAGGCCGTAGTGTTCGCAGATCTCTACACTGTCCTCCTCGGACAGTCGCCGTTCTGGGATCAGCTGCGGCGCGTGCAGAATCCGATCTTTGCTGACGTCCACCTGGATGCCGCGTTCGTACATGTGCGCGCCCTGCAACGGCACCATGGCCTCGTTGGCGCGGAACAGCCCGGACCGCACCACGATCCAGGCCGGCTGACGCGAATCGTCGCGCAGGTAGACCTCGCCGACTTTGCCGATCCGCTCGCCCGTGGAGTCGAACACCTCGGCGTCGAGGAGAACCTGCGGGTTCACCGAGTTGGTCATAGCTGAGACGATCGTCCCTGGTCAGCGCCCTGGCAAGGATCGGAAGATCAGCTACGGCCACGTGAATCCGGCCTCGTTGCACCGAGGGTGACCGGGCCGGCTCGGCGCGCGCCGGTTCTGCGTCGGAACGAATGGTTTCCTGGCTGCTCAGCGCGGTTTCGGGTGCGTCGGGTTCGCGGCGCGGCTACGTTATGTCGCCCGGTTGGGTGGGCGGGCCAGCCTTACCTGAATGGATGAATTACCAGTGTGGGATTCGGTCGATGTCAATGACCACCCGGTTCGGGTCGTTCGGGTCGACCAGCACGGGCAGTTCGGTGCCCTTCTCGGTGGCCTTGGCCCTTCGGTCGCCCGAGCTGAACGCGACCCTGATCTTGGTGCCGTACTCGTAGCCGTCGTCCAGCCGCACGTTCAGCCAGAGGTCGACGATGCCGCCGGGCGCCTGGTCCTCCGCGAACGGCGGCACCTTGGCGTGGTGACTGATCAGGATCGTCGCGGTGGCCCGATCCCAGTCCGGCGCGGGCGAATGCGCGTGCGGCGGGTCGACGCCGTCGCCGGTCACCGGCAGGTGCTGCGCCTGGGGAACCGCGTCCGGCACGGCCTGGACCTGGTCCCATTCGATCCGGAACTCGGCCGGTTGGGCGCGATCGACCGTCACCGGCAGCACCAGGCCGGGAGCCGGCAGTTTCTCGGTCGGCGCCATGCCGTGGAACTGGGCGGTGAACAGGTCGAGCCCGGGTGCGCTGAGCACACCGCTCGCATCCAGTTCGGCGTGCGAGCCAACGGTTTTCCCGACGTCCAAGGACTGCACCTCGAACGTGCCGGGAACCGGGTCAATGAACTTCTGGCGCTGCATCCACCGACGCACACCCATGTGTCGATGATGACAGCTCGCCCGCTATTTCAACAACAGCTTCCTCAACCGTCGCGACGCCCATATCGAACCGACCACCGCCATGCCGAGAAAATACGCGGCGTGACCGAGCAGGCCCCAGTCCACGAATCCGGTGGTGAGCTGACGCATCATCGCGATGCCGTGATACAGCGGGAAACATTCCACCGCGATCTGCAACGGCCGAGGGTAGACGGACAACGGGTAGAAGGTGGTGGAAAAGAAGAACATCGGCAGCAGCGCGAGGTTGACCAGTTCGAAATCCTGCCAGGAACGCAGGAACGTGGTCGCCGCCATGCCGACCGCGGCGAAGGCGAGCGCGATGAGCAGCGCGGCGGGCAACGCGAGCAGCGCCCACGGTGACGCCAACAATCCGATGACCGCCATGACCAGGAGGAACCCGATCGCGTACAGGCCACCGCGCAGCAGCGCCCAACTGATTTCGCCGAGCGCGATGTCGGCCGGGCCCAGCGGCGTGGCCAACACGGTGTCGTAGATCTTGGCGTACTTGAGTTTGTGGAAGACGTTGAACGTCGAGTCCATCACCGCGCCGTTCATCGCGGACGAGGCGAGCAGCGCGGGCGCGACGAACGCGACGTAGCTGATCGGTGCGCCGCCCGGCCCGACCACGTGCGAGACCAGTTTGCCGAAGCCGACGCCGAGCGCGACCAGGTAGAACACCGGCTCGAAGAATCCGGAGAACACGGCCATCCAGGTGCGCCGGTTCACCAGATACGCGCGCTCGACGAGGATCCGCGCCCGACCGACGTAGAGGCCGGGCGGCAGCACCCGCAGCAGCAGACCTCTGCTCGGCGGCGGCGCGAGCGGTCCGTCGGTGCGTTCGATGATCACATCGGTCATGTGCGCATCCCTGATTCTCCAGCCCTAACTCGCCAACCGGACCCGGAAACGCCAGCGCGACAAGGCAACGCCGACGGCGATCAACGCGAGGAGGAAGGCGATGTGCCCGGTGGTCGGCCACACCCGCAGCGTGCCGAAGGCCGCTCCCCTGGCCAGTTCGGTGCCGTGCCAGAGCGGGGTGATCCAGGCGATGGGACGGACCATTGCGGGCAGCGAGCTGACCGGGAAGAACGTGCCGGCGAACAGCGTCATCGGCACCAGCACGAACCGGAACAGCGGATTGAACGTGTTGCCCTCGCCCCCGATCGATGCGGCGAACGCGACCACCGGCGCAGCGAAGGCCAGGCCGGTCATGATCGCGAAGACGAGCGAGAGCAGCACGCCCGCGCTGGTCACCGCGCCGATCGCGGCGGCGACCGCGACGAAGGCGCCGCAGGAGGTGACGAGCCGGAGGCCGATCCAGATGAACTGGCCGCCGACGATCTGTGCCGGCGTGATCGGCGTGGCCGCGATACCGAGGTAGTGCTTCTGCCACTTGAACCCGGACAGGACCGGGAAGGTCGACTCGCCGGCCGCGGTCTGCACGGCCGCCGTGGCGATCAGCGCGGGCGTGAGGTACTGGAGGTAGCTCACGCCGCCGGTCAGCGCGCCCGGCCGGACCTGCGAACCGAAGCCGAGCCCCATCGCCAACAGGTAGAGCAACGGCAGGCCGACGCTGGAGACCACGGTGGCCTTCCAGTTGCGCTTGTACCAGGTCCAGGCGCCCTCGACGAAGAGCAGGCTGGCGTGCAGCGAGGAGACCACGCGCGGGGTCGTGCCGGGCGGCCGGGTGGTCTCGGTGCGCGTCGTGGTGTCGGTCATCAGTCCACCAGGCTTCGGCCGGTCAGATGCAGGAACACGTCTTCGAGGGTGCTGCGCCGGACCAGGCTGGACACCGGCCGCACGCCCCTGGCGTGCGCGGCCGCCAGCGCGCCCTCGCCGTCGGCGGTGTAGAGCAGCAGCCGGTCCGGCAGCACCTCGATCCGGTCGGCGAGGTCCTTGAGATCGTCGGTCGGCGGGTTTTCGGAGGTCTGCTCGTCGCCGTCGTGCTCGCCGGGCGGGAAGCGCAGCTCCAGCACCTCGCGGGTGGAGTAGCGACCGATCAGGTCGTTCGGCGCGCCCTCGGCGACGATCTTGCCGTGGTCCATCACGACCAGCCGGTCGCACAGCTGCTCGGCCTCGTCCATGTAGTGGGTGGTGACGATCAGCGTCGCGCCGCGCTGCTTGAGCCGGAACAGCCGCTCCCACAGCAGGTGCCGCGCCTGCGGGTCGAGGCCGGTCGTCGGCTCGTCGAGCAGCAGCAGTTCGGGGTCGTTGACCAGCGAGCGGGCGATGGTCAGCCGGCGTTTCATGCCGCCGGACAGGGCCTCGACCTCGGCGTCCGCCTTCTCGGTGAGCTGGGCGAACTCGAGCAGTTCGGTCGCCTTGGCCTGCACGTGTGCGCGGGAGAACCCGAAGTAGCGGCCGTAGACCTGGAGGTTCTGCCGGACGGTCAGCTCGCCGTCGAGGATGTCGCCCTGCGGGACGACGCCGATCCTGGCCCGGATCTGCGGCCCCTGCGTGTCCGGCTCCATGCCGAGTACGCGCAGGTCACCGCCGGTGCGCGGGGACACGCAGGCGATCATGCGCATGGTCGAGGACTTGCCGGCGCCGTTGGGCCCGAGGAACCCGAATGCCTCGCCTCGGCGGACCTCGACGTCGATGCCGCCGACGGCGATGAAGTCTCCGAACCGTTTCACCAGGCCACTGGCTGACACCAGGGCGCTGCCATCCGCTGCGGCGCTGTCCGACACTCCCCGACGGTAGCTGCCACCACCGACCAATTTCAGCAGGTTTTCTTGCGCGAAAACGGGCCGCCGACGCGTTGGTCGACGGCCCGTGGCCGGTGTGAGTCCCGATCCAGGGTCTTACAGGTCGGGGAACCAGAGCTTGATCTCGCGCGCGGCCGAGTCGGGCGAGTCCGAACCGTGCACGAGGTTGTACTGGGTCTCGAGACCGAAGTCACCACGCAGCGAGCCGGGCATGGCCTTCTCCACCGGGTCGGTGCCACCGGCGAGCTGGCGGAACGCGGCGATCGCGCGCGGGCCCTCGACCACCATGGCCACGACCGGGCCGGAGGTGATGAACTCGAGCAGGCTGGTGAAGAAGCTCTTCCCGTCGTGCTCGGCGTAGTGCTGCTCGGCCAGCGAGCGGGCGACGCCACGCAGCTCCAGGGCGACCAGCGTGAGGCCCTTGCGCTCGATGCGGGAAATGACCTCGCCGACCAGACCTCGGCTGACGCCATCCGGCTTGACGAGGACCAGGGTGCGCTCAGTCGTCACGGCAGTTGAACTCCTTCATGTCGTCATTGACAGGCCCCGAATGGCCTGGTCGAAGGGTAGCGATCGATGGATCGGACCCCGTTGGCCGGCACCCTACCGACAAGTAGCGACCAATCGCCAAAATCCGCGCGAACAATCACACCGCATGGCCGCGCGGAACAGGCCGGGACGTGATCGAGTTGTCGCCGAGAGAACGACCGACACAACCTCTCCTCGACACGGGAAGGCACGCGCATGCGGGCGATACAGGTACGGGAACCCGGCGGACCCGAGGTCCTCACCGTCTCCGAGGTCCCCGACCCCGAACCGGGCGCCGGTGAGCTGCTCATCGACATCGCGGTCGCGGGCGTCAACTACATCGACATCAACCAGCGCTCCGGCCGCTACCCGCTGGACCTGCCCATCAGGATCGGTCTCGAAGGCACCGGCACGGTCAGCGCGCTCGGCGCGGGCGTGACCGGCTTCGCCGTGGGCGACCGGGTCGCCTGGCCGCAGACGTCCGGCAGCTACGCGGAAAAGATCGTCGTGCCGGCCGGCCGGGCCATCAAGGTGCCCGACGGCGTCGACGACGAGGTCGCGTCGACCCTGTTGCAGACCCTGACCGCGCACTACCTGCTGCACGACAGCCACAAGGTCGCGCCGGGCGAGACCGTGCTCGTGCATGCGGCAGCCGGCGGCATGGGCCTGCTGCTCACCCAGTGGGCCACCGCGCTCGGCGCGAGGGTGATCGGCACGGTGTCCACCGAGGCCAAGGAAAAACTGGCCAGGGAGGCGGGCGCGGCCGAGGTCATCCGCTACAGCGAGGTCGAGTTCGCGCCGGAGGTGCACAGGCTCACCGGCGGCAAGGGCGTGCAGGCCGTGTACGACGGCGTCGGCCGGACCACCTTCGACGGCAGCCTGGCCAGCGTCGCAGCACTGGGCTCCCTGGTGGTCTACGGCCAGGCCAGCGGCCCGGTGGCGCCCATCGACCTGAGCCGACTCGCGGCGGGCGGCATCTTCCTGTCCCGACCGACGCTCGGCAACTACATCGTCGAGGACAGCGAACTGGCCCGGCGCGGCCAGGAAACCCTCGACGCCATCCGCGAAGGCGTCATTCGCCCGCTCATCGGCGCCCGCTACCCGCTCGCCGAAGCGGCCAAGGCGCACGAGGACCTGGAAAGCCGGCGCACCACCGGCAAACTCCTGCTCTTCCCCCGCTGACGATCAGGGTTCACCGACCGGCCGAGTCGTCCGCTGCGCAGCTCTTCGATCGTGTAGTCGGCGGCTCGGCCGGTTTTGTGCAGCACGGCAGCGAAATCGGCTGCCTCCGCGTCAACCAGGTGGCCTGCGCTGATCATCGAGAACAGCAACCGGTGCACGCTGACCGGTTCGATACCGTTGACCTTGGCCAAGGCACGCGCTCCGTAATCGTCGGAAAGCAGGCGGGGCGCGAACTTCCGCGCCCGGCAGGCAAGGGCGACGATGGCTGCCTCGCCGTAATGTTCGAGGCAGTGCCGAAGCGGTCGCTCGCCGGCGAGTCGCTCCTGAAAGCTCGCGGCGAGCCTGGTGCCGACCGGAACGTCGACCTCCACCGGCCGGCCCAACCAGTCCAGTTGTCCCAGCGCGGTCCTCGCCCAGTCGGCGAGCGAGCCTCGGGCCCGGCTCAGGCTGTCGAGTTCGTCGACGATCGCGGTGACCAGCACCCGGCGTTGCCGGGACAGGACAGCGCGAACCGCGGCGTGGAGCGGTTCATGCACAGCGAGGGTGATCAAGGCGCTGGTGTCCGGGAACCAGACGGCGGGCTTGGCCCGCGGCGCATCGTTCACAACGGCACCGGGGTGGTCGGTCCAGGCTCCGTTCCCATGATCTCGTTCCACAGGGTCTCGTCGTCCTCGCGGCGGAGCAGGCCGGCGATGATGGTCAGACCGGTGCGCTCCTCGCGGGCGGCGACCGTGGCCTGGTGCACGAGACGGCGTGGCGCGCGGTACACCCGGCTGACCGCCATGGCGGCACCGGTCGGCGCCACATCGCGATGGGCGTCGATCAACTCGGTGACGGTGTGCTCCCGGCAGATCCGCTTACCGTCCGCATAGGACAACAGCCCGAGCAGATTGAGTTGGTACAGCAGCGCCTGCCTGGACACGCCGAAGTGTTCCATCAGCGCGGCGACCGCCCGATCGGTCAGCGCTGCGGGGCGTTCGCGAATCCAGTCCAGCACCGATCGGACTCCGCGCTCGGGCATCAGCAGGTGGCCGGCGAATGCGTTGGCGCGCCACTCGATCGCGCCGTCGGCGAACATCGCGTGCTCGTCCTCTTCGATGAAGCCACGCGGATCGCCGAAGAGGTGGTGCGCGAGTTCGTGGGCGAGGGTGAACCGCAGGTGCCCGTCGGAGTAGTCGCTGCTGGCGACGATCAACGAGGTCGAGCCGGCGTGCACACACAGACCGTCCGCCTCGACGCCCAACGGTGCCAGCGACACGTCGACCGCGAAGTGCATCTCGATCACCGTGGCCAGGTCGCCGAGCATGTCGCTGCCGAGATCGAGTTCGGCACGGACGAGTTCGGCGAGGGCGAGTCCCTGGGCCCGCGCCCGCGTCTTGGTTGTCGGCGCGTCGACGAACTCGGTGGCGGCCTGTTCGACGACCCGCGCGCCGTGCTCGCTCGGTCGGGCCGGTCGGCTCTCGCCGATCTGATCGAGCAGATCGTCATAGCCGAGCAGTTGCCGGGCGAGCCGACGCGCCGGCGCGGTCGCAGTCGGCAACGCATCCGAGGCGAGGCGGGCGGAGATGGCCATCGCGGGCCGTTCCGGCATGCCGAGCAGAGACCGCACGCTCACACCCAGCGCGTCCGCGAACCGAGGCAGTTCGCCGACATCGACGCCGCGCCGACCGGACTCGATCTTGGAGATCTGGTCCTTGCGCAACTCGACGAGTTCAGCGAGCTTCGTCCCGGTCATGCCGAGCTTGCGCCGCGTCTGCGCGATGCGCGCGCCAATCTCGTCCCGCTCTGCCTGGTCCTGGTCGGTCAGCTCGGGAGGCCCGTCGAGACCGAGCGCCCGCCAACCGGTCATTTCGGCCAGATTGTCGTCCATCGCAACCTCCAGAGGAACATCGTCCACCAGCGGTTGCGATTATCGCAACTTCTACAAGGTTGGTGTTGCGCTGGTAGCCGGCGAGTCGGTCGACGAGGCGCCGGGCGGGAGGCTGGTGACGCAGGCGTACTGGCCGGACGTCGGTGACTGGAAGTACCAGATGTCCGGGGCGGTTTGGTCCTTGCACGCGGCGGTCACGCTCGCGGCGGGCTCGACGGATTCGACGCGGACGACGTTGGCGGCGGAGCCGCAGGCGGCGCGCTGGATGGGTTTGCTGTTGTCGGTGCTGAACGCGAAGCACTGGTTCGCCGGCACTACAAGGGAAACGCAGTAGTCGACGTTGGCGACCTCGTCGCTGAGGATGAAGCCGTGGTTGACGTAGTCGGCGCCCTGCTGGCAGTCGTTGTAGTTCGTGACCACCTGGTCGACCATGAGCACCGCCGAGGTGCCCGAGCACGGGACCGGGGTGAGTTCGAGGCCGCCGCTGTTGGGGTCGACGGGTTCGTCGAGGCAGGTGCCGACGCCGTAGGCGGACGAATCCGGGGTCGGCTTGGGCTTCGAGGTGTGGCGCGGGGTGCTGACCGGTGGCGGGGCAGCGTGTTGGTTCGGTTGGGGGGCGCGACCGGAGAACCACCAGACCGACGCGGCGGCGCCGATCAGGACGACGGCGGCCGCGACGATGGTGACGATGATTCTGGCCCGGTTGCTCGGCTGCCCGGAGGGTTCGCCGGGCGAGTGCCGCGGCTCGGTGTCCGAGGGTTTGCTGTCCTGGCCGGGAACTGGGGATGCCATCGTCGGTGTCTGTCTCCTGCGGGGCGGGGTCGTTCGAGGTCGACTGCTAGGTCAACTCTGTCTGCTCGGCTGCTGACCGGGCAACTGGCCAGCGGCCATCCGGCGCGCCACCTCGCGTCGCAGCCAGAACAGGTACAACCACACGACCAGGAACAACAGTCCGACGATGCCGACGGCGACCGCCGAGACGATGCAGCCGACGAGCACCAGTTGCAGCACCAGCACGACGATCATCGTCCAGGTGTGACGGAGGAACCCGCAGGTCAGCAACAGGGCGAGGATGACGAAGCCGACCAGGTAGCCGACGGTGGAGTTCAGCCCGCCGTAGAGGTCGGCGACGGCGAACAGGGCGAGGCCGACGGTGATGGCCTCCATGACGAGGGCGCCTGCCATGACGCCTCGGAAGCCCTTGATTGGGTCGGGCGGGGTGGGTGGTGGCGCCGATGCGCCGTCAGGGCCGGGGGCGTGGGCGCCGGGTGCGGGGCCGGGGCCGGGGGCTGGGCCGGCGCCCGCTTCCGAGGGGGGCTGGTCGGGGGTGGGGTCGGCGGGGGTCATGCCGGCTCCTTGCCGAACAGGGCGCGGGCCTCGCCTGCAGTGACGACCGAGCCGGTGATGATCACGCCGGCGCCGGAGAGGGGATGGCCGGGTTCGGCGATGTCCTCGGCGAGTTCGATCGCGGCCTCGACCGCCGAGGGCAGTTGGGCTTCGACCAGGATCCGCTCCTCGCCGAAGATCTCCTTGGCGATCGCGGCGAGGTCGTCCACGGGCATGGAACGGGCCGAGGAGTTCTCGGTGAGGACGACGTCGTTCAGGACCGGCTCCAGCGCGGCGAGGATGCCGCGTGCGTCCTTGTCGGCGAGGATCGCGATCACGCCGACGAGTTTGCGGAAGTCGAATTCCTCGCTCAGCGCGGCGGCCAGTGCGGTGGCGCCGTGCGGGTTGTGGGCGGCGTCGAGCAGGACGGTGGGGGCGGAGCGGACCGGTTCGAGGCGGCCGGGGCTGGTTACCGCCGCGAAGCCCAGGCGGATCGCGTCGATGTCGAGTTGGGCCTGGGGGCCCGCGGCGAAGAACGCCTCGACGGCGGCGAGCGCGTTGGCGGCGTTGGCGGCCTGGTGCTTGCCGTGCAGGGGAAGGAAGATCTCGTCGTAGACGCCGCCGAGACCTTGCAGCTTCAGCAGTTGGCCGCCGACGCCGATCTCCCGGCCGAGCACGCCGAATTCCTGGCCTGCCCGTGCGACGCTGGCGTCGACCTCGCCGACGCGGCGCAGCAGTTCGGTCATCACCTCGGGGCGCTGTTCGCCGATGATGGCGACCGCGCCGGGCTTGATGATGCCGGCCTTGTCCTTGGCGATGCCGACCACGTCCGAGCCGAGGAACTCGACGTGGTCGATGTCGACCGGGCCGATCACGGCGACCTTGCCGTCCGCGACGTTGGTGGAGTCCCAGCTGCCGCCGAGGCCGACCTCGACCACGGCGACGTCGACCGGGGCGTCCGCGAACAGGGCGAAGGCCATCGCGGTGAGCACCTCGAACTTGCTGAGCCGAACCGGGAACTTGGCGTCGATCAGCGGCAGGTAGGGCTCGATGTCGCGGTAGGCGTCGATGTAGCGCTGGGGGTCGATGGGCGTGCCGTCCAGGCTGATGCGCTCGGTCACCACCTGCAGGTGCGGGCTGGTGAACCGGCCGGTGCGCAGTCCGATCGAGGTGAACAGCGCGTCGATCATGCGGGCCGTGGACGTCTTGCCGTTGGTCCCGGTGATGTGCACGACCGGGTAAGCCTGCTGCGGGTTGCCGAGCAGGTCGAGCAGGGCGGCGACTCGGTCGAGAGTCGGATCGATGTCCTTCTCGCCCCAGCGGGTGTCCAGTTCGCTCTCGATGCTGCGTAGCTCCGCCAGCACCGCGGGATCGGTTGGCGGCACGATCGACTCCTCGGACTGTTCTGCACTGGTACGCACCGGAGTCTACGGCCGGCAGGTCCGGGCCGATGGCGTGGCTACCATGGCGGGGTGAGCGATCACTCTCCCGCCGGTCGCTATTCGACGCCGCGTCGCGGCCGTCGGGGCGGGCTGCCGTGGCGCACGCCACAGGAGAAATGGCGGATCGTCGCGATGTCCACCGCGGCGATCTCGGTGGTGTACGGGATCGGCTACGCGGTCACCCAGACGGAGCAGGACGTGGCGTCCGTCATTCCGCGATCGGGTGATGTCCGGGTCTCGATGAATCTGCCGGACGCGCCGCCGCCGGGCAGTGTGTTCATGGACGGGGTGTACCCGGGCACGGCCACCAACGAGTTCGGCACGATCGCGGTGGCGGTCACCATCACGGGCGGCCGGATCGCACACGTTCGCATCACCAAGTGCTCGACGTTCTTTCCGCAGAGCTATGTCGACGGGCTACCGGACAAGGTCGTCTTGACGCAGTCGACCAACCTTGCGGTGGTATCCGGCGCGACCGGCAGCTGGCAGGATTTCGTTGCGGCGAACCGGTTCGCGTTGTCCGCTGCCACCCATCCGAAACAGCCGGGGTGATTGATGCCCGATCAGGAACTCGCCGGTTGGTCCCGCGCGGTGATGGACACCGTGGTGACCATCCGGATCGCCGCGCCCGCCAACATGGCGAGCGAATTCGACCCGTTGGTGGAACAGGCTTTCGACTGGTTCGACGCGGTCGAGGCGGCGTGCTCGCGTTTTGCGATGGACAGCGAGGTGCGCCAGTTGGCGGCGCGGATCGGCGAGCCGGTCGCGCTCAGCCCGATCCTGCTTGCCGCGCTGACCGTTGCGTTACAGGTGGCCGAACACACCGACGGCGCGTTCGACCCGACGATCGGCTACCGGCTGGCCGCAGCCGGTTTCGACCGGGACTACCGCACCGGCGAGCCGATCAACGAGCCGTGTCCATCCGAAGTGGACTGTGGCACGCTCGCCGACCTGCACCTGGATCCGTTGGTCGGCACGGTGATCCTGGACCGGCCGGTGCTGCTGGATCTGGGCGCGGTGGCCAAGGGGCTGGCCATCGACCTGGCCGCGCAGGAGCTGTCGGCACTGTCCGGCGCGACCATCAACGCGGGCGGCGACGCGTACCTGCTCGGCACCGACCTGGCCGGCAACGCCTGGCCGACCGGGATCGCGGACCCGTTGCGGCCCGGTGAACTCATCACCGAGCTGGCGCTGGCGGATCTCGCCATCGCGACCTCGGGCGACTACGCCCGGCCCGGACATCTGCTGGCCCTGCGCACCCCGCCAGCCGATCCGGTGGCCGGGGTGACGGTGGTCGCGCCGACCGCGATGGCGGCGGACGCGGTGTCCACGGCCGTGTCGCTGCTGGGTATGTCAGCCGGGCTGTCGCTGCTGGCCGAGACCGAGGACGTGGACGCACTGCTGGTCTCCCCTTCTGGCGAGGTGCGCACCACGAAGGGTTGGGGTATGTGGGACTGAGCCGATGGCTGAAGAGTCCACTCGGGATGGTCAGCGTGGCGATGCTGGTGCTGGCCGGGGTGAACCTGCCATGGGCCAGCCCCTCCCCCGCGGCGGCCGGCCTCTCGCTCGCGGTCGCGGTGCTCACCGCGGGCGCGGTGGACGTGCTGGTCGTCGGGTTGCGCGGTTGGGGGTGGCGGGTGCCGTGCGGCGCGTTCGTCACCGGCGGCGTGCTCGGCATGGTGCTCGATCCGACGGTGGGACCGGGCGTGGTGGCGGCGCTCGCGGCGGGCGCAGTGCTCGTCAAGCATGTGCTGCGGGTCGGCAGGCGGCCGTTGCTCAACCCGGCCGCGCTGGCGCTGGTGGTCGCGGATCTGGCCGGCATCGGCGCGCAGAACTGGTGGGGCGCGGCGGCCGCGCCGGTCTGGCTGGGCGTGCCGGTGCTGATCGTGGTGATTGCGGTGGTCGCGGACCGGGCGAACCGGCTGCCGGCCGTCGGCGCGTTCCTGGCTGCCTGGTTCGCGGCGCTGACCATCCTGGTGTCGTTGGGTTTCACCGACGAACTCGCGGCCGCCTACCGCGAACCGCTGCTGAGCATGGCGTTGTTCTTCGCCGGCATCATGCTGCTCGATCCGCCGACCAGTCCCGGCCGGGTGCGCGGACAGTACCTGTTCGGTTTCGTGGTCGCGGTCGTCGGCGTCGTGCTGCTCGGGCTCGCGCACGAGAGCGCGTTCCTGCCGGTCGGTCTCCTCGCCGGCAACGCCTGGCTGGCCGTTGATCGAATGCGGGCCCGGATGCGCGGAAGCACCGTCCGGGCGTCCGCCGAATCCGCTTGAATGAACGGCATGAGCGCGCGCGTTCCCTTGTTGCCCGCCGCCGCCGTCGGCTTCTGCGGCGTCGGACTCGTCACCGCGTTCATCGGCCTGCGCGACGTGATCGGGACCGGTTCGACGGCGAAACTGTGGCTGGTGCTGCTCGTCGCGGCCGGCATCGCCGCACTGGTGCTGTTGCGCACCGCGCGCGATGACCGGGGCCGGGTGCGGCTCGGCATCGGCTGGGCGGTGTTGGGCGCGATCGTCATCGGGGTCACGGTGGACCGGACGCCGAGTCCGGGGCCGGGGGTGCCGATCGGATCCGGTTGGGCGGTGCTGGTCGCCGGCGGCGCGGCCGTGCTGCTCGGCGGGGTGTTGCTCGCGGTGTCGCCGCTGGTGCGGGTCACCGCGAACCGGTTGGTGGTCGCGGTCGTGGTCGTCGTGGTGTGTGCGATCCAGGCGGGCGGCTACGCGGGCGCGGTGAGCTGGACCGACGGCCAGAACGTGAACCTCTCGGTCGCGGACGCCGCGCCCCTGGCCGCGCACCGGCTCGCGCTGGACGGTGGGCTGAGCTGGTCCGGCACCGTGGGCGGGCCGCCGATCGCCAGCGCGGGCGGCGTGCTGACCACGCTGACCAACGGGCTGCAGATGCTCGACCCGAGCACCGGGAAGCCGCGCTGGACCTTCCGGCGGGCCGACCTGTCCGCGATGTTCAGTCCGGTGGCCTCCTCGGACGGTACCGAGGTCGCCGCGGTGGGCCTCGTGTTCGGGCCGGATCCGAACAACCCGATCAGAGCGCGACGGCTGCTGGTGCTGGACGCGGTCTCGGGTGCCGTGATCACCGACAGCCAGCTCGGTTCGCGCGTGCAGGGCGGACTGGTCACGGTCGGCGCCGACGACGCGTACTTCTACGGCGGCCCGGACCCGCTGACCAACGTGCAGGTCGGCGCTGTCCGGCTGACCGGGCCGCGGGCAGGCCAGCAGGACTGGGTCTACGTGCCGAAGGACCACTGCCAGCTGGACGAGCTGAGCGCCCTGGGCACCGAGATCGCGCTGAGCACCACCTGCGGCACGGTGGCCATGCTGAACGGGAACGGCACGCCGCGTTGGACGTACCACGCGCCGGAAGGCGGGGCACAGATCTGGCCGCTGGCCGGCTCCCCGGCCGACACCGTGCAGGTCGTGACCGAGGCGGGACTGGTCACCAATCCGATCGGGACCGGCATGTCGGTGCCGAGCGCGGTGGTGTCGCTGGACGTGCGCACCGGCGCGACGCGGTGGCGCAGGGCCATGCCGAAGGCGCCGTTCACCACGGACAGCTCGGACGCGGCCATAGGCACCATGGGCACGATCTGGGCGGGCGGCACCGCGACGCTGGTCTACCAGCTGACCGTCTCCCACGAGGCCTGGCTGGTCGGCGTTCGCGGGCCGACGGCGGATCAGATGTGGAGCACGATCGTGCCCAACCTGGTGTACTCACCCAACGTCCAGAACGTCGTCCGCTTCGTCGCGGCGACGCCGGACGGACGGATCCTGTTGCCGGGGCAGGACGCCGAGTCCGGTAGCGACCTGAACTCGCACCCGTACGTGATCCCCGTGGACGCCCGGGACGGCAGCGTCGGGCCGGAGGTCGTGATCAACGCGCCGCACGGCATCCCCGGGCAGGTGGGCTACTACGGCTCGCCGGTCGCGCTGCCCACGCCCGGCGGCGTGGTGCTGGCCATCGCCGGGTCGACGCAGACGGACCCCACCGGTCAGCCGAAGTACCTGGTGGTCGGCCTGCGCTGAGGCGGGCCGACCACCAGGCTCAGGCTGCCGGCAGCGCGGCCAACTGGGCGGTGATCCGCTCGATGTCCGCGACCGCGGTGTCCTTGCGCGCCCTGATCTTCTCGACCACGTCGGCCGGGGCCCGCTCGACGAACTTCGGGTTGCCCAGCTTCTTGTCGCAGTCGGCGAGTTCCTTCTGCGCGGCCGCGAGATCCTTGCTCAGCCGGTTGCGTTCGGCGGCGACGTCGATGGCGCTGGAGGTGTCCAGGCGCACGGTGACCTTGCCGGTCGGCAGCGCGACCTCCAGGGTCGCGGTCGCGTTGAACTCCTCGCCCGGCTCGTCGAGCCAGACCAGGCTGCGCACCGCGGGCTCGTGCGGGAGCAGACCGGCGCAGCAGGCGCCGGACAGTTCGGTCGGCACCCGCTTCTTGGGCGCGAGGCCCTGGTCGCTGCGGAACCGGCGGATTTCGGTGATCAGCTTCTGCAGCGACTCGATCCGCTGCGCGGCCTCGGTGTCCGGCGTAGCGCCAGAGACCGTCGGCCACGCCGCGACCACCAGGGACTCGCCGCCGGTCAGCGTGGTCCACAGCGTCTCGGTGACGAAGGGCATCAGCGGGTGCAGCAGGCGGAACAGCACGTCGAGCACGTGGCCGAGGACAGCCCGCGTCGAGGAGGCGCGCTCGTCGCTCTCGGCTATCTGCACCTTGGCCAGTTCCAGGTACCAGTCGCAGAACTCGTCCCAGGTGAAGTGGAACAGTTCCTCGGCGAGCTTGGCGAACTCGTACTCCTCGAACAGACCGTCCACCTTGGACACGAGCGCGTCGGTGCGGTCCAGGATCCAGCGGTCCACATCGGTCAGCTGATCCCTCGGCGGGACCGGCGTGGCGACCGTCGCGCCGTTGGACAGCGCGAAGCGGGTCGCGTTCCACAGTTTGGTGGTGAAGCGGCGCGCGTTCTCGACGTTCTCCTCGCCGATCGGCACGTCCACGCCCGGGTTCGCACCGCGGACCATGGTGAAGCGCAACGCGTCCGCGCCGTAGCGGTCCAGCCAGTCCAGCGGGTCCACGCCGTTGCCGGCGGTCTTGGACATCTTCTTGCCGAACGTGTCCCGGACCATGCCGTGCAGCGCGATCTGGCGGAATGGCGGCTGACCGTCCATGGCGTAGCCGCCGAACATCATCATCCGGATGACCCAGAAGAACAGGATGTCGTAGCCGGTGACCAGCACGCTGGTCGGATAGAACTTGGCCAGGTCCTGGGTCTGCTCGGGCCAGCCGAAGGTGGAGAAGGGCCACAGCCCGGAGGAGAACCAGGTGTCCAGCACGTCCTCGTCCTGCGTCCAGCCGGCCGGCGGCTGCTCGTCCGGGCCGAGGCAGACCTGCTCACCGTTCGGGCCGTACCACACCGGAATCCGGTGACCCCACCACAGCTGCCGCGAGATGCACCAGTCGTGCAGGTTGTCCACCCAGTCGAAGTAGCGCTTGTCCGCCTCGGGCGGGCTGATCGCGACCTCGCCGGAGCGCACCTGATCGCCCGCGGCCTTGGCCAGCGGCTCGACCTTCACGAACCACTGCAACGACAGCCGAGGCTCGACCGGCTCCTTGGACCGCTCGGAATGGCCGACCGAGTGCAGGTACGGCCGCTTCTCGGCGACGATGCGGCCCTGCGCGCGCAGGGCCTCGCGAATGGCGACCCGCGCCTCGAACCGGTCCATGCCGTCGAACTCGGTGCCGGTGTTCGCGATCCGGCCTTCCTCGTCCATGATCGTCGGCATCGGCAGGTGGTGCCGCGCTCCGATGGCGAAGTCGTTCGGGTCGTGCGCGGGCGTCACCTTCACCGCGCCGGTGCCGAACTCCGGATCGACGTGCGTGTCGGCGATGATCGGGATCGTGCGGCCGGTCAGCGGGAGTTCGATCTCGGTGCCGACCAGGTGCGTGTAGCGCTCGTCGTCCGGGTGCACCGCGACCGCGGTGTCGCCGAGCATGGTCTCGACCCGGGTGGTGGCCACCACGATCGAGGCGTCGCCGTCGCCGTAGCGCATGGAGACGAGTTCACCCTCGACCTCCTTGTGGTCCACCTCGGCGTCGGACAGGCCCGAGCGCAGCACCGGCGACCAGTTGATCAGCCGCTCGGCGCGGTAGATCAGGCCGTCGTCGTAGAGCTTCTTGAACATCGTCTGCACGGCTCGGGACAGGCCCTCGTCCATGGTGAAGCGCTCGCGGGACCAGTCGACGCTGTCGCCGAGGCGACGCATCTGGTTGAGGATCTGGCCGCCGTAGTTGTTCTTCCACTCCCACACGCGCTCGACGAACTTCTCCCGGCCCAGTTCGCGGCGCGAGGTGCCCTCGGCGGTGAGCTGCTTCTCCACCAGCGCGTGCACCGCGATGCTCGCGTGGTCCATGCCGGGCAGCCAGCAGGTCTCGAAGCCCTGCATGCGCTTGCGCCGGACCAGCGCGTCCATCAGGGAGTGTTCGAAGGCGTGCCCGATGTGCAGGCTGCCGGTCACGTTGGGCGGCGGGATGACGATCGAGAACGGCGGCCGGTCGCTGGCCGAGTCGGCGGTGAAGTAACCGGCGGCTACCCAGCGCGCGTACAACTCACCCTCTACCTCGGCCGGGTTCCAGCTGGCCGGTAGCTCTCGGGTGTCGCGCTGCTCAGGAAGTGTCTCGGTCACCCGTCAATTCTACGGAGCGGCACGAACGGGTTTCGCCGGGTCGGCTTCCGTGGTATGTCCTGGTCGGTAACATGCGGGCCGCACGTGGCCGCACGAGGACTGGGGGACCCCGAGGTGTCCGACACCGCCGATCACTCGGCTGGAAACGCAGACGAGTCGATCGACACGCATCCCGACCTGATCGATCCCGACTGGAACGCCAGAGTCGAGCGCGAGGCGAAGAAGGCCGTCGGAGCTATCAGCCGGGTTCAGCCCGAGAAGTCGGACAAACCGAAGCCACCGCGAGCACCCGGTCCGCGATCATGGTTCGGCCTGAGCCATCGCAGCGTGACGGCCGTGCTCGGCGTGTTGATCCTGGTCGGACTGTTCGTGCTGGTGAACCGGGTCAGCGGCCAGAACACCAGCACGCCGACCGAGCCGCAGGGCGCCATTCCGGTCGGGTCGGTCCAGCCGGCGCCAACGCCGACCAGCCGGCAGAACAGTCAGCTCAACCTCAACGCCCCGTTCGTGGACACGCCCGCGGCCGGCTGGGCCGATGCCGCCAAGGGAATCCAGCTGCCGAGCGCCGCGGCGGTGGGCACGTGGAGCGCGGGCCAGGTCACCGATGCCGAGGCGTCGGTGAAGCAGGCGCTGATGGACGCGCACCTCTCCCCCGCCATGCTGGTCAACCACGACGCCACGGCCTACCTCGCGGACCTCGCGCCGAACGCGCGCTCCGCCGAGCAGACCCGGCTGAACGCACCGAACAGCCACGACAACGGCGCGGTCAGCATGCTGGCGACCGGCTACCACCTGTTGGCCGCACCGATCAAGGTGGACGGCACCATGACCGCCGGCACCGACCCGAGCACCGGCGCGCTGGTGATCCACACCAACTACGTGTTCGCCTTCCCCTTCGACCCCGGTCAGGCGCGCACCGTCTCGCAACCGTGGCAGATCATCGCGGTGCAGCACGTCGCCGAGGACTTCACGGTGCTCTCCGGTAGCCACTATCACACCGCGGACCGCGGCATCTGGCCCACGGCCGCGCACAGCTACCTCGACCAGATCAACTGCACCGTGTCCGACCAGGGCTACATCGCGCCCGCGTTCAGCGACAACAACGCGGCCAACCCGACACCGACCGACGATCCGGACGCGCTGTACGCGCCGACGCACCCGCTCACGATCGCCAACAGCTGCCCGGCACCGCCCCAGCACGCCTGAGAGAACGACCGTTATTGGACTGACCGGCCCCACGGGCGCACGATGTGTACATGACCCGCAAGCCGCCAGACCATGACATCGACGAGTCGCAGCTGGACGTGCACCAGCCGAAGACGTGGGCGGCCGGTCTGCCGGGCGTGCTGGTTTCCACCCAGCGCGGGTTCGAGCAGATGGGCGTCACCCGGACGGTGCGCACGTTGCGGCTGCTCAACCAGCAACACGGTTTCGACTGTCCGGGTTGCGCCTGGCCGGATCCGCAGGGACACCGCAAACTCGCCGAGTTCTGTGAGAACGGGGCCAAGGCTGTCGCCGAGGAGGCCACGCTGCGCCGGGTCGGGCCGGAGTTCTTCGCCGCGCACCCGGTCGCCGAGCTGGCCGGGAAAACCGACTACTGGCTGGGCCAGCAGGGCAGGCTGACCGAGCCGATGGTGCTGCGCCCCGGTGCGACGCACTACGAGCCGATCGCGTGGTCGGACGCGTTCGGGCTGATCGCGCAGCACCTCAACGGGCTGTCCTCGCCGGACGAGGCGGTGTTCTACACCTCCGGCCGGACCAGCAACGAGGCCGCGTTCGCCTACCAGCTGCTGGTGCGCAGCTTCGGCACGAACAACCTGCCGGACTGCTCGAACATGTGCCACGAGTCCTCCGGCGCCGCGCTGAACCAGACCATCGGCATCGGCAAGGGCTCGGTGAGCCTGGCCGACTTCGACGAGGCCGACCTGATCGTGGTGGTCGGGCAGAACCCGGGCACCAACCATCCGCGCATGCTCTCCGCGCTGGAGCAGGCAAAGGGGAACGGCGCCCGGATCGTGGCCGTCAACCCGTTGCCGGAGGCCGGGCTGATGCGGTTCAAGAACCCGCAGAACGTGCGCGGGCTGATCGGGAAGGGCACGCCGCTGGCGGACGAGTTCTGCCAGATCAAGCTCGGCGGCGACCTCGCCTTCTTCCAGGCCATCGGGCATCTGCTGCTGGCCGAGGAGGAGGCCGCGCCGGGGACCGTGCTGGACAAGGAGTTCGTCAAGGCGCGTACGCACGGGTTCGACGACTACGCCAAGTCGCTGTCCGAAGTGGACTGGGACGCGATCGACGAGGCGACCGGCCTGTCACGCAACCAGATCGTGGACGTGGCGCACGCGTTCGCGAAGTCGGAGCGGACCATCGTGTGCTGGGCGATGGGCCTTACCCAGCACAAACACGCGGTGGCCACCATCCGCGAGATCGTGAACGTGCTGCTGATGCGCGGCATGATCGGCAAGCCCGGCGCGGGCGTGTGCCCGGTGCGCGGCCACTCGAACGTGCAGGGCGACCGGACCATGGGCATCTGGGAGAAGATGCCGGAGAAGTTCATGGCCGCGCTGGAGGCCGAGTTCGGCATTCCGGTGCCCCGCAAGCACGGCTACGACACCGTGGACGCGCTGCGCGCCATGCATTCCGGTCAGGCCAGGACGTTCTTCGCGGTCGGCGGCAACTTCGTCGCGGCGACCCCGGACACCGAGCTGACCGAGGCGGCGCTGCGCTCCTGCGAACTGACCGTGCAGGTGTCCACCAAGCTGAACCGCTCGCATGTGGTGCCCGGCGACACCGCGCTGATCCTGCCCACGCTCGGCCGCACCGAACGCGACGAGCGCAACGGCGTCGAGCAGTTCGTCACGGTCGAGGACTCCATGTCGGTCGTGCACGCCTCGCGCGGCAGGCTCGCGCCCGCGAGCGAGCACCTGATGTCCGAAGTGGACATCATCTGCCGGTTGGCGCGAGCCGTGCTCGGTGCGCACCATCCGGTGCCGTGGGAGTCCTTCACCGGTGACTACGACCTGATCCGCGAGCGGATCGCGCGCGTCGTGCCCGGCTGCAGCGACTACAACGCGAAGGTGCGCAGGCCCGACGGTTTCGTGCTCCCGCATCCGCCGCGCGACGCCCGCGAGTTCCCGACCACCACCGGTCTGGCGAACTTCACCGTCAACGAGCTGGAGTACCCGCACGTGCCAGCGGGGCGACTGCTGTTGCAGACGCTGCGCAGCCACGACCAGTACAACACCACCATCTACGGCCTCGACGATCGCTATCGCGGCGTCAAGGACGGCAGGCGGGTGGTGTTCGTGAACGCGGCCGACATCACCGACTTCGGCCTGCGCGACGGCGCGTTCGTCGATCTGGTCAGCGAATGGAACCAGGCCGGCAGCGTGGTCGAGCGGCGCGCGGAGCGGTTCCGGGTCGTCGAGTACCCGACCACGCGCGGCTGCGCGGCCGCGTACTTCCCCGAGGCGAACGCGTTGGTGCCATTGGATTCGGTGGCCGAGACGTCGAACACGCCGACGTCGAAATCGATCGTGGTGCGGCTGGAGGCGGTGGCCTGATGGGGCGGGTCAGCGTGCACCGGCCGGTGCTGAAGATCTCCTCGGGCCGGCGGGTGCTCAGGCCGGACACGCTCGCCGCCGAGGAACCGCTGGAGATCCGCCTGGGTGGCGCGGCGCTGACGGTGACCATGCGCAC
>DASZJG010000031.1:0-261384 GCA_035948315.1 Pseudonocardiaceae bacterium
CGGAGGTGACCTTGGCCCGGACGAACAGGCCGAGCCCTATCACGATCACCGCGGCGATCAGCGTGCCGATCACCGTGTCCGAGTCGATGGTCAGGCCCAGCAGTTGCCAGTGCGGGTGCGTCCCGGGCGGCTCGATGGTGACCGCGAGGTGATAGATGTCGGTCATTGCTTACGGCGCTCCTTCATGACCGGCAGGAGGGTGTGGGCGACAAAGATCAGTTGGAACACGACGAGGCCGAAGAACACCCCGAGACCGTCCGGCCGAATGAAAAAGCCGAGGGCGAGAGCGATCGCCGCGATGATGAGAAGCCGTTGAACGGACGCTCCGGTCATCGCACGCCTTGTCGGGTTCTCGCTGGAGATCACCTTGACCACCGAGCGCTGCAACATCCGGGCGTTGACCACACCGAGGATCAGCCCGATGCAGAACAAGATACCCATGACGATGTGCCCGAAGATGGCGCCGAGTACGACGGCAATGACTCCGAAACCGGCCGAGACAAGCACCGGTCGGCGTAGATTCAGCACGATCGCGGCTGGCACATTCGCCGCGGCTGCTCGCATCGCTGACAACTGGACCCCTCGACCTCAATCTCTCTTGAACCGTCGGTACATCGAATACAGATAAGACGATGCTGCGATGATGCCGACGGCCAAACCGACGAGCGTGAAAACTGGAAAGTCATGTACCTGCACGTCAATGATCCAACCGGCAGCCATGCCGCCGATGATCATCGCCACGATCCCGGACCCGACGCCGACCAGAACTAGTGGGCTCGGGGGTTTGCTGGGCACCTGACCCGCTACCGAGGATTCACGGCCTGCACGCGACGATCACTCAAAGGCAACTCCTCGTCGATATAGACGGCGACGGGTAACCCAACGCCACGATCGTGGTCTGCGGCGCGCGCAGAAGACTATCCCCCGTGTCCTCGGGAGATGCCGGAACGCTACCACACGGTAAAACGGACACCGTGCAGGCCATGGGGAGGTTCGCGGGTAACACGTTCGGCGCATTCGCACTGGCGCGCACGGCGGCTCCGAAGCCGTCCCGGGTTGCCACCCGGCGCGGTGCGGTCACCGTAGACCCTCCCGATAGTTCGTTCTCTCACGGAAACCTTATCAGCCCTAGTGAGACGCCCGTACTGCTCGGTCGGGCAACCCGGACAAGTCGCTGCTCATCTCGATCCAGTAATCGATTCAGTGATCGTGAGCTGCGCGAAGAGAGTGGATCAGGCGTCGGTGTTGGCCCTGCGGACGTCGCGCAGCCACGGGATGGTCGACACCAGCAGCGCCAGTACGAGGCCGACCACGATGCCCAGACTGACCACGAACCCGTTGAACACGGTGAGCGCGACCGCGCCGAACGCGATGACCGCGGCCCACAAATAGATCAACAGCACCGCACGCCGCGTCGAATGCCCGATTTCCAGCATCCGGTGGTGCAGGTGCATCCTGTCCGCCGAGAACACGGCGACGCCGCGCCGAGTCCTGCGCACGATCGCCATCAGCATGTCCAGCATCGGTACGAACAGGACGGCCACCACCACCAGCAGCGGGGAGAGCACGGCGAGTTCGCTGCGCGGCCCGGTCTGGTTGAGGCTGACCTTCCCGGAGGCGGAAATGCTCGCCGCGGCCAGCATCAGCCCGATCAGCATGGAACCCGAGTCGCCCATGAAGATCCGCGCGGGCTGGAAGTTGTGCGGCAGGAAGCCCAGGCACGCGCCGGCCAGGCAGGCGGCGATCAGTGCGGGCGGGTAGCTCTGCACGCTGCCCCCAGTGCCCTGCAACAGAACCAGCGAGTAGGCGCAGATGGCGGCCGAGGTGATCAGGCCGATACCCGCGGCGAGACCGTCGAGGCCGTCCACGAAGTTCATCGCGTTGGCCATGCCGACCACCAGCAGTACAGAAAGAATTCCGCCACTGTTCTGATCCAGGATCACCTGCGAGCCGACGATGTTGCCGTCGCCGCCCCACGGCACCCACAGATCCAGGAACTGCAATCCGAGCAGGGCGAGAATGCCGGCGGCCGTGGTCTGGCCGGCCAGCTTGGTCCACGAGTCCAGTTCGAACCGGTCGTCGAGCACGCCGACCAGCACGATCACGCCGCCACCGATCAGCACCGCATACGGGTCCAGCGAGTACTCCAGCGCGCGGCGCAACACCGGCAGCTGGTGCGCGAGCAGCATGCCGCCGACCACGCCGAAGTACATGGCCACGCCACCCATCCGCGGCGTGATCACCGAGTGCACGTCGCGAACCCGGGGCACGGCAACGGCGCCGATGCCATAGGCGGTACGGCGAACCAGGGCGGTCAGCAGGTAGGTGATGGCCGCGGAGATCAGACAGACCAGCAGGTACTCGCGCAGCGGGAGACCGTCCGGAGTGGCGTCGAGAAGAGGACCCACGGTCTCAGGCTAGCCCCACGCAGGTACGGAGGCGGTGATCGGCCGGCATCACTGGACCGCCACGCCCAGAACTTCGGACACCTCTGCCCTACTGACCGCGCCCTCGCGCAGCAGCCGAGGGCTGTCGCTGGTCAGGTCGATGATGGTGGAGCCGACCGCCTCGCCGGCAGGCCCGCCGTCGAGGTAGACGGCCGCGGTCTCGCCGAGTTGCTCGCGCGCCTCACCCACGGTGGTCGCGGGCCGCTTGCCAGTCGCGTTCGCACTGGACTGCGCGATCGGACCGGTCTCCTGGAGCAGTTCCAGGATCACCGGGTGCAGCGGCATCCGGATCATCACGGTGCCCCTGGTGTCGCCAAGGTCCCAGGCCAGCGACGGCGCGTGCGGCAGCACGATGGACAGGCCGCCCGGCCAGAACGCCTCGATCAGGTCGCGCGCGCGGCCCGGCACCGACAGCACCAGCCCGTCCACTCCGGTCCACGAACCGACCAGGACGGACAGCGGCATGTTGCGACCACGCCCCTTGGCGTCGAACAACGCGTTGACCGCGGTCGGGTTGAACGCGTCGCAGCCGATGCCGTACACGGTGTCGGTCGGGAAGACGACCAGCCGCGCGGACCGGATCTCACCGGCCGCCGCGGCCAGACCGGCCGTGCGATCGTCCTGCCGACTACAGTCGTAAACCGTGCTCACGCGATAGATCCTGGCACTGCGCGCCAGTCAGGGACGACGCGGGGTGGTGCCGTCCTCGACCGCGGCCCTGACCCAGTCGGCCAGCGATCGCGCGTCCGCGGTGAACTCGTTGAACCGCAACCGGCCGCCGGTGCGCAGCTTCAGCACGCACACCAGGTCGCCGCCGAGCAGCCTGGTCAGCCAGGTGCTGCGTTTCGGCTCGACCACCCGGATGGCCGCGATGTCCGCCCAGCGCAACTCCAGTTCGCGGCCGGCGATCGTGCGGACCAGGCCCTGTTCGTACAGCGCGAAGCGCTCGCCGCGATGCCGGGCGGCGAGCACCAGCAGAACCACGCCAAGGCCGATACCGGCGATGCCGATCCCCACCAGCCAGCCCGGCACCGGGCCGAGGTTCGGTGCTCCGCCCGGCACATCCGGGCCGAGCACGTAGTCGAACTCGATGATCGAACCGAGTCCGATGCCCAGCGCGATCACGCCGACCACGAACAGGCCGACCGCGGTCCAGATCCGCCTGCGGTTGTCCGTGGGGAACTCGCTGATCCGCATGCCCAGTTCGGTCATACGGGCAGTGATAGCGCCCCGCGCGCGGGACCGGTCCCCGGTTACGAGCCGCGGCGCGCGGTGCTGAACCGGGGCCTGCCGGCCAGATCCTCGTGGTCCCGCACGTCGGTGAGCACGCGGCGGGCGGCGAGCAGCTCGGTGACCGAGTAGCGGTGCGTGTCGTCGTGCTCGATGGCGACCCCGCCGCCGGGCTTGAGCAGCCGAGCGGCCGCCGCGACCACCGGCCGGATCACGTCCAGGCCGTCGGTGCCGCCGAAAACGGCCATCTTCGGGTCGTGCTCGGCGACCTCCGGCGGCACCTCGGTGCCGTCGGGAACGTAGGGCGGGTTGCACAGCACCAGATCCACCGTTCCGTCCACATCGGACAGAATCTGCGGGTCGGTGACATCGCCCGCGTAGAGCTTGATCGGGGTGTCGCCGTTCTGCGCGGCCAGTTCCGCGTTCTGCCGCGCCCACGCCAAAGCCACCGGATCGAGTTCGACCGCGTGCACCGTCGCGTCCGGCCGCTCGTTGGCCAGGGCCAGCGCGAGCACGCCGGTCCCGGTGCACAGGTCGACGACGACCGGCTTGGTCACGTCCGCGATCACGGGCAAACCCCAGGCGAGCAACAGTTCGGTCTCCGGGCGGGGCACGAAAACCCCGGGGCCGACGCCGACGCTGATCGCGCCCATCGCGGCCCAGCCGGTCAGGTGCTGCAACGGCACCCGCTTCGCGCGCTGCGCGACGAGCTGCCCGATCGCGTCCACCACCGGCGGGTCGACCAGCGGCACCATCGGCAGCCGAGAGCGCTCCACCCCGAGCACGTGCGCGGCGATCAGTTCCGCGTCCACCCTGGGACTGCCGACACCGGCCGCGCTCAGGATGCGCTCGGCCTCCAGGATCGCGAGCCGCAACGGCTGTCTGGTCACCGGCCTACTCTCTCACCCGGCGTGGTTACTTGGCAGCAGGTCCCGCACTCGCGGCGAGCCGTTCCGCCCGATCGGCCTCACTGAGTGCGTCGAGCACGCCGTCGAGGTCGCCTGCCAGCACCTGATCGAGGTTGTACGCCTTGTAGTTCACCCGATGATCGGCGATCCGGTTCTCGGCGAAGTTGTAGGTGCGCACCCGCTCGGAGCGGTCCACGGTGCGAATCTGGCTGCGCCGGGCGGCGGAGGCGGCCGCGGCGGCGTTCTCCTCGGCCACCGCGAGCAGCCGCGCCCGCAACACCTGCATGGCGCGCGCCTTGTTCTGCAACTGGCTGCGCTCGTTCTGGCAGGACACCACGATGCCGGTCGGCAGGTGCGTGATGCGCACCGCCGAGTCGGTCGTGTTCACGCTCTGCCCGCCGTGGCCGGAGGAACGGAACACGTCGACCCGCAGATCCTTGTCGTCGATCTCGACCTCGACGTCCTCGGGCTCCGGATAGACCAGCACGCCCGCGGCCGAAGTGTGGATGCGGCCCTGCGACTCGGTGACCGGCACCCGCTGCACGCGGTGCACGCCGCCCTCGAACTTCAACCGCGACCAGACACCGTCCAGTGCGTCGCCACCGCGCGACTTCACCGCGACCGTGACGTCCTTGTAGCCGCCCAGATCCGACTCGGTGCCGCCGAGCACCTCGGTCTTCCAGCGCCGGCGTTCCGCGTAGCGCAGGTACATCTGCAACAGGTCGCCGGCGAACAGCGCGGACTCCTCGCCGCCCTCCCCGGACTTGATCTCCAGGATCACGTCGGAGGCGTCGTGCGGGTCGCGCGGCAGCAGCAGCTCGGTCAACCGGTCGTTGAGCCGGGGCAGCCGCTCCTCCAGTTCGGCGGCTTCCACCGCGAAGGTCGGGTCCTCGTCGGCCAGCTCACGCGCGGCAGCGAGGTCGTCCTTGGTCGCCGCCAACTCGCGGATGGCCTTGGCCACCGGGCCCAGCTCCGCGTAGCGACGGGACAGCTTGCGCGCGAGCGGCTGGTCGGCGTGCACGGCAGGGTCAGCCAGCTGGCGCTCCAGGTCCGCGTGCTCGGCCAACAGCGTCGCCAGCACGTCTCCCGAATCGCCCACGGCAACCTCCTCCAATCATGACGACGCCCGCCCGAGCGCTCGTGCGCTCAGGGCGGGCGTCGGAAGAACTAGTTACGCACAGTCAGTGATCACTTCTTGCGCTTGCCGTAGCGCTGCTCGAAGCGCGCGACCCGGCCACCGGTGTCCAGAATCTTCTGCTTGCCGGTGTAGAACGGGTGGCAGTTGGAGCAGATGTCGACGTGGATGTCGCCATTCGCCTTGGTGCTGTGCGTGGTGAACGTGTTGCCACAGGTGCAGGTCACCGTGGTCGCCACGTACTCGGGGTGGATGCCAGTCTTCAATGTCTCGCCCTTTCGAAAAGTTGGCCGCCGGGTCCCCATGTCATCTCGTGACGCTGAGCGGGGTGAACCGGAGCCGGACTCGACCTACCAGTTTGCCAGATCGTGTGACACCTGCTGCAACGCGGTGGCCACACCCGTTGTTCCCGAGCCGAATCCGCAGGTCAGGCCGTGATCGGCTACTGGCCAGTATTCCTCGACTATTCACCTGGCGGCTGCTTGTCGCAGCAATCACGCAACTCGGCGCATGGCGACGCTGCGTGAGGGGATCGGTTCGGCAGAATTCCCGGCATGGCCCGCACCGACGACACCGACGGCAGACTGGCTCTCGCCGGCTGGCTGCTGGTGCCGTTCACGTTCGTGCTCCTGGTGCTGGCCCTGAGCCTGTGCGTCGACGCGATGATCGGCTCGTTCGACTGGCAGGTCACCACGCCGAGCGCGCTGTGCGGGGCCGCCGCCGCGGTCGGGTTCGGCGCGGGCGACCTGGTCCGCTGGCGCACCGAGCGACAGCACCGGGTGCTGCGCTGGGGCTACCCGATCGCCTTCCTGGCGTTCGGCATCGTGATCAGCGGCCTCGCCCTGCCCAGCATCGCCATCCTGGCCTGCACGGTGCCCTCGACCGCGCTGCTGGCCGTGGCCTGGCGGCCCGGCATCAAGCTCGACGCCGACCAACTCGTCGCGGGCGCCCCCGCGCACACCGCCACCGGCACGATCTCGGGCATGATCGGCGGCCCGGATATCACCGGATCGTCAACCTGAATTCATCTCAATTCATATCAATAAACTGAAAAACTGAAAAAGAATGCTCTGAAGAAACGAACCGGGCCTTGACCCCGGATACCCGGAGCCAAGGCCCAGCTGTCGTTTGTTGCGAAGATCAGTCGTCGTTGCCGTTGCTGCCCGGCGTCGTCTTCGCGACCTGCATCAGGAACTCGATGTTGGTCCTGGTCTTGCGCAGCTGCTGGAGCAGCAGGTCGATGGCCTGCTGGGTGTCCAGGGCGTGCAGCACCCTGCGCAGCTTGTGCGTGACCGCCAGCTCGTCCGGAGAGAGCAGCAGCTCCTCCTTACGGGTGCTGGACTGGTCGACGTCGACGGCCGGGAAGACCCGCTTGTCGGCGATCTTGCGGTCCAGCTTGAGCTCGGCGTTGCCGGTGCCCTTGAACTCCTCGAAGATGACCGTGTCCATGGTGGACCCGGTCTCCACCAGCGCGGTGGCGAAGATGGTCAGCGAGCCGCCGTTCTCGATGTTGCGCGCGGCGCCGAGGAAACGCTTCGGCGGGTAGAGCGCGGTCGAGTCGACACCACCGGAGAGGATGCGCCCCGAAGCCGGCGCGGCCAGGTTGTAGGCCCGGCCAAGACGGGTGATCGAGTCGAGCAGCACGACCACGTCGTGGCCCATCTCGACAAGCCGCTTCGCCCGCTCGATGGACAGTTCCGCGACCGTGGTGTGGTCCGACGGCGGACGGTCGAAGGTGGAGGCGATGACCTCACCCTTCACCGAGCGCTGCATGTCGGTGACCTCTTCCGGCCGCTCGTCCACGAGCACCACCATCAGGTGGCATTCCGGGTTGTTCGTGGTGATGGCGTTGGCGATGGACTGGAGCACCATCGTCTTGCCGGCCTTCGGCGGCGAGACGACCAGCGCGCGCTGGCCCTTGCCGATCGGCATCACCAGGTCGATCACCCGGGTGGTGAGCACGTGCGGCTCGGTCTCCAGGCGCAGTCGCTCGTTCGGGTACAACGGCGTCAGCTTGGTGAACTCGGGCCGGTTGCGCGCGGCCTCCGGGTCCATGCCGTTGATCGAGTCCACCCGCACCAGCGGGTTGAACTTCTGGCGCTGCTGCTCACCGTCGCGCGGCTGGCGAACCGCACCGGTGATCGCGTCACCGCGACGCAGTCCGTACTTGCGGACCAGCGACAACGAGACGTAGACGTCGCTCGGGCCGGACAGGTAGCCGGAGGTGCGCACGAACGCGTAGTTCTCCAGCACGTCCAGGATGCCGCCGACGGACAACAGGACGTCGTCCTCGCGGATCTCGGTGTCCGGGCTGGCCGAGCCGCGCTCGCGCTCGCGGCCCCCACCACCGCCGCTACCGCCGCCTTCGCCCTGGCCACCACGCCTGCGACGGTCGCGGAACCGACGACCGCGACGGCCGCCGCGCTCATCGTCGTCGTCGATGGCGTTGTTGCCCTGGCGATTGTTCTGCGGCCGGTCACCCTGCGGGCGGTCGCCTTGCGGACGGTCGCCCTGGGGGCGCTCACCCGCGTTGCGCTGGTTGCCCTGACGCTGGTCACCCTGGGTCCGCTCGCGGCGCTCACCCTGCGCCTGACCGGTGTTGCCACCGGTCGTCGCGGTGGCGCCGTTGGTGCCGCCGCTGTTGCTCTGCTCTCCCTGTTGCCGCTGGCCAGTGGCCTCTTCGGGGCTACCGGCCGGACGGGACGCGCTGCGCCGACGGCGGGTGCGCGTCGGGCCAGCGGCGCCGTCCTCGGCGTCCCGGCTCTCCTGGGCCGGGGCCTGGGCGTGGCCGTTGGCCTCCGGCTTCGCCTCGGCGGGCGCGGAGTTCGACACCGGCAGTTCGGTCTGGTCACCGCGGGACGCGGCACGGCCGTTGGACCGGGCCGAGGACGCTCCCTGGCGCTCCTTGATGGCCGCGATCAGGTCGCCCTTGCGCATACCCGTGATGCCGGTGATGCCGAGCTGACCGGCCAGTTCCCGCAGCTCAGGGAGCACCATGCCGGACAGGCCCGCTGCCTTGCGGCGAGCCGTGCCGTTCGACCCGTTGGTCGAGGTGGCATCCGAACCGGACGACGCGATGGGAGACGCGGCTTGAGCCGCTTCGCTGCTCAGCAAATCAGTGTTAGTCACACATGTCCTTCCTGACCGGTCGCGCGCCTCCATACGCGGACCAGCGGGCTGCCGTCCGACGGAATGCGGAACGGCATGTTCGCCCCATGCCGGGAGAGCGCCTCGACGATTACCTGATCGGTAAACACGACGAGGGCCGCCGGTAAAGGACTGGTCGGTCACCACAGCTGTCGGGTACCCGCCAGCGCCAACCTCGACCTAGGACAATAGACCTAGAACAGGGCCGCCAAGAGCGGGAGATGCATCCTGGGAAATCCACCCAGGAATTGCACCGGCGTCCGTGCGCCCGGTGACTGATCTGCCGCCAGGGTAGACGGCCCCGACTGTGCGTGCAACAACTGGGCCCGGTGTGGCGTGAATTCTCCACGTTTCCGCGACCTCGGTGACCGATCCGTCACACGCTGACTGTCACAACGGGCCGCGTCGGCCCGTTATTCCACTAGGATTCCACTACGCGGGAACGCGCCCCGGCCAGGTCGATGCCCAGGTCGAACCGGGTGAACCCGCTGTGCACCAGGTCGGCCGGCAATCCCCCGACAGGACGGAAGGCCAACACGGACGGACCAGCGCCGGACACCGCGGCCGGCACGCCCGCCGCCCGCAACTCCGCCACCAACTTGTACGTCTGCGGCCACGCGGACTCGCGATAGTGCTGGTGCAGTCGATCATCGGTGGCGGCCAGCAACTCGGTCGGGTCGATCGTCAAGGCGTGCACGGCAAGCGCGGCCCGGCCGGCCGCGAACGCCGCGTCCGCGTGCGGCACCTGCGCGGGCAGCAGCCCCCGGGTGGTCGCGGTCGCGGATTCGTTGTCCGGCACGAACAACACGGGCGCGAGGTCGGGATGCGGCTCGACGCGCACCGCGCGGTAGCCGTCCTCGTCCTGCCAGGCGATCACCAGGCCGCCGTACAGGCTGGCGGCCGCGTTGTCCGCGTGTCCCTCGAAGCCGGCGGCCAATTGCAACGCCTGATCGTCGATCTCCCGCTCCGCCAACGCATACCCGGCGACCACCCCGGCGACGACCGCAGCGGCCGACGAGCCGAGCCCGCGACCGTGCGGGATCACGTTGCGACAGTCGATCTCCAGGCCGGCGAGCGGAAACCCGAGCTTGTCGCAGGCGGCGCGCAGGGCACGGAGCACCAGGTGGGAATCGTCACACGGCACCGAACCCGCGCCCTCGCCGTCGACCCGCAGCACCAGTCCGGTGTCGGTCATGGCGACGGTGACCGTGTCGTAATGCGCGATGGCCAGGCCGAGCGCGTCGAAGCCGGAGCCGAGATTGGCACTGGAGGCCGGCACGACCACCTCGACGGCCCGCCTGGTCACGACAGATCCAGCGCCGAGGCAACCGCGCCCGGGTCGACCGGCAGCGGCTTGATGTCGATCGCGTTGGCCAGCGCAGTGTCCGGGTCCTTCAGGCCGTGTCCGGTGACCGTGCAGACCACCAGCGAGCCCTTGGGCAGCCGCCCGTCCTCGGCCGTGCGCAACAGCCCCGCGACACTCGCCGCCGAACCCGGCTCCACGAAAACGCCCTCCGCGCTGGGCAGCAGCCGGTAGGCGTGCAGGATCTGCTCGTCGGTGACCAGGTCGATCAGGCCGTTCGACTCGTCCCGTGCGGCGACCGCGCCCGCCCACGAGGCCGGATTGCCGACCCGGATCGCGGTGGCCACCGTCTCCGGCTTGAGCACCGGCTCACCGCGCACGATCGGTGCGGCACCCTCGGCCTGGAAACCGAACATGCGCGGCGTGTTCTCGATCACACCGTCGTCGGCGTACTCGCGATAGCCCTGCCAGTACGCGGTGATGTTGCCGGCATTGCCGACCGGGAGGATGTGCACGTCAGGGGCGTGGCCGAGGACGTCGCAGATCTCGAAGGACGCGGTCTTCTGGCCCTCCAGCCGAACGACATTGACCGAGTTGACCAACTCGATCGGGTACTGCGCGGCGGTTTTGCGCGCCAGTTCAAGACAATCGTCAAAATTGCCGTCCACCTGAAGGATGCGCGCACCGTAGGCGACCGCCTGGGCGAGCTTGCCCTGCGCGATCTTGCCGGTCGGCACCAGCACCGCACAGGTGAGGCCGGCGCGCGCGGCATAGGCCGCTGCCGACGCCGAGGTGTTGCCGGTGGACGCGCAGATCACGGCCTTGACGCCGTGCGCGAGCGCATAGGTCATGGCGACCGTCATGCCGCGATCCTTGAACGAACCGGTCGGGTTGGCGCCCTCGATCTTGAGATAGACCCGGCAACCGGTCAGTTCGGACAGCTTCGGCGCGGCAAGCAGCGGCGTCCCGCCCTCCTGCAGCGTGACGATCTCCGCGCCCTCCGGAATGGCCACCCGATCGGCGTACGCGCTGATCACCCCGGGCCAGCCGGTCCTGGCAGCGACCGCGTCGGTCACAGTGTCTCCGCTTCGCTCGCCCGCGCTTCGCGCACGGCGCTGTGTCCTCGGTTCGATCCACTCACAGGACTTCCCCTTCAACTCGCATCACGCTGACCACTTCCCGGACCACGGGGAGTCCGGCGATCTTGTCCACTGTCGATCGCAGCGCCGCGTCGGACGCGGCATGCGTGACGATCACCAGGCTCGCGTCCACCGAGCGGCCCTCCTGACGGACCGCGGCGATGCTCACGTCATGTTCGGCGAAAACCGCCGCGACCTGCGCCAGCACACCCGCGCGGTCGGCGACGTCGAGGCTGATGTGATAGCGGGTCGGGGTCTGCCCCATCGGCCGCACCGGCAGCGCGGCATACGCCGACTCGCGCGGCGCCCGCCCGCCGATCACCTGGTTGCGCGCAACAGCAACCAGGTCGCCCAACACCGCGCTCGCGGTGGGCGCACCACCAGCGCCACGCCCGTAGAACATCAACTGACCAGCGGCATCGGCCTCGACGAACACCGCGTTGAACGCGTCGCCGACCGAGGCCAGCGGATGCGTCAACGGGATCATGGCCGGATGGACGCGGACCGCGACCGACTCGGAACCGTCCGCCTCGGTCACCCGTTCGCAGATGGCGAGCAGCTTTACCGTGCGCCCCAACAGTTTCGCCGCCGCGATATCGGCGGCGGACACCGCAGCGATGCCCTCCCGATAGACATCGGCAGCGGTGACCCGGCTGTGAAACGCCAGCGAAGCGAGAATCGCGGCCTTGGAAGCGGCGTCGAACCCGTCCACATCAGCGGTCGGATCGGCTTCGGCATACCCCAACCGGGACGCCTCGTCGAGCGTCTCGCGATAGCCGGCCCCGGTCGCGTCCATGGCGGACAGGATGTAGTTGGTCGTCCCGTTGACGATGCCGGTCACCCGGGTGATCCGGTCGCCCACCAGCGACTCACGCAACGGCCGCAACAGCGGAATCGCGCCTGCGACGGCGGCCTCGAAATAGAGATCGGCGCCGGAGTCGTCGGCGGCGGCGAAGAGCTGCTCGCCGTACTCGGCGAGCAGCGCCTTGTTCGCGGTCACCACCGACTTGCCCGCACCCAGCGCGTCCAGCAGCAGCGTGCGGGCGGGCTCGATCCCGCCGATCACCTCGACGACCACGTCCACATCGGACTCGACCAGCGCTTTCGCGTCCGTGGTGAGCAGTTCCGCCGGAATGTTCGGATGCTTGTTCGGCCTGCGCACGGCGATGCCGACCAGCTCGACCGGGGCACCGACCCGCGCGGTCAGGTCGTCGGCCTGCTCGGTGAGCAACCGGACGACCTGGGTTCCGACCGTGCCGCAGCCGAGCAGCGCCACCCGGACCGGCGAGCCGTTGGCGGGTTTCATCCGTTCTCCTCGTCGACTTCCAGGTGGAACAGATCGGCCTCGGTCTCCCTGCGCAGCAACAACTTCGCCTGCCCGTCGGCCACCGAAACCACGGCGGGCCGAGGCAACCGGTTGTAGGTACTCGACATCGCGTAGCAGTAGGCGCCGGTGGCCGCGACGGCGAGCAGATCGCCCGGCGCGATATCCGAGGGAAGCCAGCAGTCCCGCACAACCACGTCACCGGACTCGCAGTGCTTCCCCACCACCCGGCTCAACGTCGCGACGGTGCTCTCCTCCGCACCTCGCGACACCAACCGGCAGTCATACACCGCGTCGTAGAGAGCGGTACGAACGTTGTCGCTCATCCCGCCATCCACGCTCACATACCGTCGCCCGGTCCCGTGCCCCAGCTCAACATCCTTGAGCGTGCCGACTTCATAAAGCGTGACAGTCCCCGGCCCGACAATCGCCCGGCCCGGCTCGACCGCGATCTTCGGCCGAATCAGCCCCGCCGCCTCACACTCCCGGTCCACGATCTCCGACAGCTGCTCGGCAAGCAACTTCGGTGGCATCGGATCATCGTCGGCCGTATAAGCGATCCCCAGCCCACCACCGAGATCAATGGTCCGAATATCGTCCACAACGGACTCGCCGTGCTCGTCCCTGATCACGGCCAACAGCCCGACCACCCGGTGCGCGGCAACCTCGAAGCCGTTCGTGTCATAGATCTGCGACCCGATGTGGCTGTGCAGCCCGACCAGCCGCAGCCCGCCCGCCTTCAGCACCCGCCGGACCGCCTCCAGGGCGTTGCCGGACGCGATGGAGAAGCCGAACTTCTGGTCCTCGTGCGCGGTCGCGATGAACTCGTGCGTGTGCGCCTCGACCCCGACGGTCGCGCGCACCATCACCGGCTGCACCACCCCGCGCTCGCTGGCGATCGAGTCCAGCCGCGCGATCTCGAAGAACGAGTCGACCACGACCACTCCGACCCCCGCCTCGACGGCGGTGGCCAGCTCGACGCTCGACTTGTTGTTCCCGTGCAGATTGATCCGCTCGGCGGGAAAACCCGCCCGCAGCGCGATGGCGAGTTCCCCGCCACTGCACACGTCCAGGCTCAGCCCTTCCTCAGCGACCCACCGCGCGATCTTGACCGACAGGAATGCCTTGGACGCGTAATGCACGAGTGCCGGATCGCCGAACGCCTCGGCATGATCCCGGCACCGATTCCGGAAGTCGTCCTCATCCAGCACGAACAGCGGCGTACCGAACTCCTCAGCCAGCTGGCGCACGTCCACGCCACCCAGCCGAACGACTCCCTCGGCGGTGCGCTCGGTGTTTCGCGGCCAGACCTGTGGATGCAGCACATCCAGCTGGTCCGGAGTGGACGGACGAGCGCCTGAGGTGTTGGACGGCGGCAGGACGTCCGCGTGCAGCGGGCCTGCGGGATGCGCGCGCATTACATCCGCTCCGGAGCGCTCACGCCGAGCAGGTCGAGACCGTTGGCGAGCACCTGCCGGCTCGCCGCGCACAGTTGCAGCCGTGCCACGTTCAACGGCGTGACCTCCTCGTCGCCCTGCGGCAGCACGCGGCAGGCGTCGTAGAACTTGTGGTAGGCGCTGGCCAGGCTCTCCAGGTAGTGCGCGACCCGATGCGGCTCACGCAACTCGGCGGAAGACCGAACCACCCGAGGAAACTCCCCGATGGTCCGAATCAGGTCACCCTCGCGATCATGCGTCAGCAGCGCGAAATCCGCGTCCTGCGAACTCAGATCAATGCCCAGATCCCCGGCGCCACGCAGAATCGAGGACAACCGAGCATGCGCGTACTGCACGTAATAGACCGGATTGTCGTTGCTCCGCTTGCTCCACAGATCCAGATCGATATCCAAGGTGGTATCAGTCGACGACCGCGTCAACGCATAACGAGCTGCGTCGACCCCCACCGCCTCGACCAGATCCTCCATGGTCAACACGGTCCCGGCCCGCTTGCTCATCCGCACCGGCTTGCCGTCCGAGAGCAGATTGACCAGCTGCCCGATCAACACCTCGACCGTGTTCGGATCATCACCCAGCGCCGCGGCAGCAGCCTTGAGCCGCCCGATGTACCCATGATGATCAGCGCCCAGCAGGTAGAGACACAGCTGCGCGCCGCGAGCCCGCTTGTCCGCGAAGTAGGCGATATCGGCGGCGATGTAGGCAGGCTTCCCATCCGCCTTGATGACGACCCGATCCTTGTCGTCCCCATAGTCGGTCGACTTCAGCCACCAGGCCCCGTCGCGCTCGTAGAGCGCCCCCGAGTCCTTCAGCTTCTCCACGGTCGACTCGACCGTCCCGGACCGGTGCAGGCTCAGCTCGGAGAAGAACACGTCGAAGTCGGTGCCGAACTCGTGCAGGCTGCGCTTGATCTCCTCCAGCATCAGCTCGACGCCCACATTGCGGAACACCTGGTGCCGCTCGTCCTCGGGCAGCGACAGCGCGTTCGGCTGCCGGCGCAGCACGTCCGCCGCGATGTCACCGATGTAGGCGCCGCGGTAGCCGTCCTCCGGCGGGGCCTCGCCCTTCGCCGCGGCGATCAGCGACTCGGCGAACCGGTCGATCTGCACGCCCGCGTCGTTGATGTAGTACTCGCGGGTCACCTCGGCGCCCTGCGCGGTGAACACGCGACCGAGCGCGTCGCCGGCCGCCGCCCAGCGCGTGCCACCGATGTGGATCGGCCCGGTCGGGTTGGCGGAGACGAACTCCAGGTTGACCCGCAGCCCGGTCATGGCGTCGCCGGTGCCGAAGCTCCGGCCGGCCCGCAGCGCCTCGCGGACGATGTCGCCCTGGGCGTCCGCGGCCAGTTTCAGGTTGACGAACCCGGCGCCGGCCACATCGGCCGAGTCGATCGCGTCGGTCGCGACCAGCGCCTGCGCCAGCCAGTCGGCCAGGTCCCGGGGTGGCACGCCAAGCTTCTTGGCGGTCTGCAGGGCGAGGTTGGTCGCGTAGTCGCCGTGTTCGGGGTTACGCGGGCGCTGCACGGTCACCGTCTCGGGCACCACAGACGTGTCAAGGCCACGATCAGCGAGAACGTGCAGGGCGGTCGAGCGGACCAGATCAGCGAGCACAGCGGGAGTCACCCGAGAAGTCTAGAAGGGCGCGGCCGCATCCCGACATGGGATATGCCGCAGGCCGCAACCTGGGCTAACCCGATCGCGACCCATCTCACCTGCTGGAACAACGGAGACCGCACGGGGCAGACTGGTCAAGCGGGCGCGGCGCCTGCCCCGTGCGTGAAGACGAACACGTCGTCGCTGTTCGCCTCATCGACTCCATGCCGTGAGGAAGGACACGGCCCCTTCGTCAGGAAGGTGACGTAACGCTAAGCCACATTTCTCATGTCTGCTGTACGCCATTCGAGTGAATGACGCATAGTTCACGTCTTTATCGAATGAAGTCAGTGACACTGAGTGTCGAATTTGGCGAAGTCTGTACGACGAACGTCCCTCACCAGGTCATCTCTTTGCAGTGGCAGTCCGAGCTGTCCGCTTCCACCTGCAATGTCGCATGCTCGATCTGATAACGCTCGGCAAGCAACATCTGCGCCGCGGTGAGAACCGAACCAGGAGTGACATCCGACCGGCAGGACAGATGCGCCGACACGACCTCCATCCCCGAGGTCAACGTCCACACATGTAGATCGTGCACGCCCGAGACACCCGGCAGCTCGCCCAGTTGACTGCCCATCGAGTCAACGTCCAACCGCTCGGGCGCGTGCTGGAACAAGATCCGCAACGCCTTGCGCGCCAACGTCCACGTCCTCGGCAGCACCCACAACCCGATCAGCACACCGATCACCGGGTCGGCGTAGCGCCAGCCGAACAGCAACGTCACCGCGCCGCTCACCAGCACCCCGACCGACCCGACAAGATCGGCCAGAACCTCCAGATAGGCCCCGCGCACATTGAGGCTCTCGCCGGCTCCCCGCCGCAACAGGAGGAAGCAGACGACATTGCCCACCACGGTGAACGCCGCCGTGAGCAATACCGGCAACCCCGCGACCGCCGGCGGATCCGCCACCCGCCCGATGGCCTCGACCAGCACGTAACCCGCGACGCCGAACAGCAGCACCGCATTGGCCAGCGCCGCGAGCACCTCGCCCCGATACATCCCGAACGTGTGCCGCGCCGAAGTCCTGGCCCGCTTCGCCAACACGATCGCCGCCAACGCCATCCCGGTCCCGATGACGTCTGTGAACAGATGCGCGGCGTCGGACAGCAAGGCCAACGAGGAGGTCAGCAGCCCGACCGTCAACTCGACGGCCATGAACAGCAGCCCCATGCCCAACGTGATGATCAACGGCCGCAGATACCGCGCACCCGCGCTCGTCGGATCGGCCGGCACACCGTGCCCGTGCCCGTGGTCATGCGCCATGCCCGTCCCTCCTCAGCTGCGGCTTTCGGCGACGAGGACAACATATAGCGACATGCGCATGAATGCAATTACCACGAGTTAATCCTACCTAACTAAGCCTCCCCTAACCACAGCTCACCACGACTCACCGCCGCGGGCGACCTCCGCCTCATTCCGGCGGCCGAACCCACCGCCCGAGCCCCCGCATCACCCCCGGCGACAACCGCGCCCCGATCGCCGCCAGATGCGCCTCCGGCGTGACCGGCAACACCGCGATGTTCTCCCGCACCGCCTTCACCACCGCATCGGCCACCCGCTCCGGCCCGTAGTGCCGCTTCGCGTACATCGCCGAGGTCCGCTGCTGGCTGGTCCGCTCCGCCTCCGCGTCCTGCCCGACGAACCGGGTCGTGTTGGTGATGTTCGTCGCCACGATCCCCGGACAGATCGCGCTGACCCCGATCCCGTGCGGCGCCAACTCGGTCCGCAGGCTCTGCGCCAGCGACAGCACCGCGGCCTTGGTCGTCGAATAGGCGGCCAAACTCGGCCACGGCAAGAACGCGGCGGCGGAAGCCGTGACAACCAACGACCCACCCTGATCCCGCTCCACCAACAACGGCGCGAACGCCCGCAACGTGTGCACGACCCCGAGCAGATTCACGTTGATGATCCGCTGCCAGTCGTCCTCCTCGGTCGCCAGGAACGGTCCGGCCATGCCGATGCCCGCGTTGGCCAGCACGATGTCCGGCACCCCGAACTCCGCCCGCACCTTCTCCGCCAGCGCTTGCATCCCGGCCGCATCCGACACATCAGCGGCAAACGCATGCCCCTGCACCACGTACTGCCGAACCGTCTCAGCGGTCGCCGTCGCCGAACCCTCGTCGATATCAACAGCGAGCACATCCGCTCCCTGCTCGGCAAAAGCGAGCGCGGAAGCCCGCCCGATCCCGCTCCCGGCCCCCGTGATCAACACCAACTTCCCGGCGAACGCCCGCCCCGGCTTGTCCACCCGAGCCCCCGCCAACCCCCGCCCCGCCGGCGCCCCGTCGATGTGCGCGACGAAGTCCGAGACGAACTCGGCGACCGCCGCCGGATGCTCGCGCGGCGCCCAGTGCGTGAACGGCAACTCGCGCCGCCACAACCGATCGCAGAACGGCTCGGCGGCCGCGACGAGCGCAGGCGTGACATAGGCGTCCCGCGTCAACACGATCTGCTGCACCGGCACCGCCGTCCGCCGCTCGGTCCGGTCGGAGAGTCGACTCATCATGTTCACCCGATAGAGCTGAATCCCGTTCCGCGCATCCCGCGCCCTGGCATGCAGCCGGCGCAGCATCGGCGGAAACCGCATCGCCAGCTCCGGCAATACCGGAAGCTGGAAGAACCCGATATACCAGGAATGCAACAGCTGCCGCAGCGCCGCGCCAACGTGCCCCCGCCGCACCTTCGTCCGCATCCAGTGCGCGATATGATCAAGATCCGGCCCCGAGATCGACGTGTAGGACGCGAACAGCTCCGCGTAGGCAGGCTCGGTGACCGCATGCCAAGCCTGGATCGACCCCCAGTCGTGCGCGACAAGGTGCACCGGCGCGCCCGGACTGACCGCCCGCACGACAGCCGCGAGATCCCCGGCAAGCTGATCCAGCGTGTAGTCCCGCCGATCCGAGGGCGCCTCCGACTCCCCACACCCCCGAACGTCGTACCGAACCACCCGGAACCGCCCAGCCAGCCGCTCGGCAACCCCATCCCAGATGCTCGAATTGTCCGGATATCCATGCACGAGCACCACCGTTGGCGCACCCCGCTCACCCTGCGCCAAAACGTGCAGCCGCAGGTCACCAGACTTGACGGAACTGGCCAGTACCGTATTCATGCCCTCAACCGTAGGCGGTTCGGGCCCGCAGCGGGAGTACGCTAAGCTCTTGTTCGATCAGGTGAGTGAAGCACGTCGCCCACTCGATCCGGCCCAGCCGAAACGCCGGGCCCCTGTAGCTCAGGGGATAGAGCACCGCCCTCCGGAGGCGGGAGCGCAGGTTCGAATCCTGCCAGGGGCACTTCACAGACCATCCCCGAGAGAGATCAGCATGATCCCCCTCGGGGATCGATGTGTTCTGCATCTCGGACTCCTTGTTCTCATGGGTTCCCCGCCTCGGTAGCGGGATGACGACGGCCTCGCTGGCCGTACGGGCGACGGTATCTATGGTGTCTCCGACCAAGGTGACGCAGCAGGTCGCACGGCGCGCGTCAGGGTCGTAGCGGATCTCCAGACGCAGCGCCTCGAACAACCTGCGGGACAACTCGTCTGGCATCGCGGCCAGATCGACCAGCCCGACCGGCAGCCGATCCAGCAGGGCGGGGTTAGCCGCCTCGCCGACCTGATCTTCGGCGGCGGCCAGGTCATCTTCCAGCCTCGCACGCTCGACACGCAGTTCGGCGCGACGCTCGTTCAGGTCACGAACGAACTCCTGATCGACATCCTCAGCCAGTTCGAGACTATGGATCAGCCGCTTACTCTTCATGTGGTTGTCCGCGATCGCCCTGCGCCTGCCGAAAATTACGTCCGTGCAGGTCAGGCAGCGCGTCTGTATTCGTGGATGATTCCCCCGAGGCGGTCGTGTCGGCGGATGTCCAGGCATGTCGTGCTGCCCGGTTCGGTGACGGGGTGCGGTACTGGACGAAGTGGTGCCGCCTGATCCATGGCTTGGTGGGGCCGGTGCCGGTTGTGGTGATCCTCGAACTCGCGCAGCGCGCGTAGGAGATGGCGCTGGTTCCAGATCAGGGTGCGGTCGAGCAGTTCATGGCGTAACTCCTGCACCCAACGCTCCATGATCGAGTTCATGCGGGGTGTCCGGACACCACTCAACACGGTCCGGATGCCGGCGTCGGCGAGGATCCGGTCGAACATGTCGGGGAACTTGGTGTCCCGGTCTCTGATCAGGTAACCAACCGCTGCGCCGGCGTCATCGAGGTCCATGACCAGATTGCGGGCGAGCTGGACAACCCAGTCCGCTGTCGGGTGTGCGGTGGTGCCCAGGATACGGATACGGCGGGTGGCGTGCTCGATCACGGCCAGGATGTACTGTCGTTGTCCATTCAGGGTGATGGTCTCGATGAAGTCGCAGGCCACAAGCGCATCCGCCTGGGAGCGGAGGAAAGCCGCCCAGGTCGTCGAGGCACGTTGCGGAGCCGGGTCGATGCCTTCGGTCTTGAGGATCTCCCAGACAGTGGACGGAGCGACCTTGATCCCGAGCGCGGCGAGTTCGCCGCGGACTCGGCGGTAGCCCCACTGCGGATTGTCGCTGACCAGGCGCAGCACCAGTGCTCGGATGGAGCGCACGGTGCGTGGACGGCCGGGACGTGCGCTTCGGGATGCTCGCGCGTGTCGGCGTTTGAGCAGGTCGCGGTGCCAGCGCAGCACGGTGTCCGGCCGGACGACCAGGTGCAAGCGGCGCAGCACCCTGCGGGGTAACGGAGACAGCAGCGCAGCAAGCAAGACCCGATCCGTGGACCTCACCCTGACTCTCCGGTCGCCGAGTTGGCGTTGAAGGAGGGTGATCTGGTGGCGCAGTACGAGGATTTCGGTGTCCTTGTCGCGCTCGCTCATCGACAGGAGTCGGAGGGCGGAGAACAGGTTCATGATCGCGAGATAGGCTAAACGGAGCAGCACGACTGGTCATGATGCCGGGCTGCGCGATCACATTCCCGAACGGGGTAACCAGCACGGACGACGTTTTCGGCAGGCGCAGGACCCATGCGGGACTGCAGCAGCCGCATCATCGACACTTGCTCCAATCGTCCCCGAGAACACATCTCCTCGATCAGTTGGCTCCTTCCCACCTCCGAGGACAACTACATAGTCGTCCGGTACATACCATTGACCACCAACTCTGCTCGACCCGCACCGCTACCCCACCCGCCGAGTTGATCACACTTACCATCAACACTGGGAGATCGAGGAGCCTAATGTCGAATGTGTCAACGACCGGGTCATTGGTCATGGTTTCGAAATTCGTACAGATCGGCGCCACCGCGACTTAAGAACAACGGGGTCGCTGCGTCGGTCGTGGCGAGTTCGACGAGCGTCACAGGACCGTCGGTTGTCCACCAGTTCGCTGGATTATTGACGATTGGCGCCAGCTCATCGATCGGAACCAGCACTCCATCACTTTTGATGGAGTTGCTCTGATACACCTGTATCAATCCGTCACCGGCAAGCTCAACGATTGCCCGAGCTAGCCGCGGCACCTGAGTCAGCAAGTCCGACGGATCTGCCATAGGCTCCCAGGAACGAAGCAGTTCCAACAACAGAGCTGACTCCGCTGCGTTGACCAGAACACACTTCTGTTCTGCGTCAAGGTCCGACCAAGCCGACGGGGACATATCAGTGATCTTCCTCACGTATGATCTCATTGAGTAGGCCCGCGATCATATCGCACGGCTCGCATCCGTCGACAGCGTCATTCGCCCCCACCGCCGACAGCGTCATTCGCCCCCACCGCCAACTTCCGGTACGTCATCGGGCACATTCGGTGCAGCTCGTGGTTCCAGCGGCCCAACTGGCCCAGTGCTCACTATTTGCAGACTCGGAATGTTTGGATCGTCCAGCACATCATTGCCTTCAGCGGCAACGCGATACTTCGTGCCACCTACCTGAACGTCAGCATAGGGACCTTGATGTAACGGGTCGTCGACTTGCAGCTGGCCGTCGGGATAGTATCTGACACTACCGTAACTGCCGTTTTTGGGACTAAGCCACCGCACTCCCGTGCCTGTCCTGACTGGCTTCTCGTTGTCCAGCCAACTTTGCGGGAGCATTGCTTGGATTTCATCCTTGCTGGCGCCGATCATTGACTTCGGGTCGAACAGGCTGCGAATGAACGGCACGCCACCTGCCGACGAGATAAGTATGTTGAACCGGTCGCTCCCGCCTGCGGGAGCCGTTCCATCAGTAAAGCTCAGACCGCCATTTATGAAGCTCTGACTTCCAAAGTACCATCCCATTTCACCAGCGCAGTCCGCCGGGTTCTGTGTGCAGAGTTCGGTCCAGACACCATACTCTGAAAGACCATTAAATTGCGTACTGGCCTGGTTCCAGTCCGTCTGCAATCTACGATATAGCGGATCGTTCAAATTAATGACTACGTGCGGGCTGATGTGAACGACAGGGTAATTCTTTTTCGAGCCGGCCTTACCCGTACCACTTGAACCGGCATTTGCATTAGCTTGCTGACTAGCAACATTCTGGTAGCCATTGCTGTCGCACTCAGCTTTACTTTGACAGTCGGTTCCCCCGCCGCCCGGGTCGGGTCGCATCATCAGTCCGGTGGGGTCGCTGCCAGTGGTGGGGTTGTCGTCGGCGTAGCTGTAGCCGGTCATCGACTGAGGATTGGTGGGGTCCAACACAGGGTCGATCGAGATGAACCGCCCCGTGCTGGGGTCGTAGCTGCGGGCGCCGACGTCGACGAGCCCGGTTGAGCTGTCGGTCGGTTTGTTGAGGAATCCGTGCTGGTCCGGCCACGTATTCGGTGTAGTTCCGCGGGGACCGCCGTACGGAGTGCTCTGGCGCCAGGTGGCGACCTGGGCGGTGTTGTCCAGTGCGATAGTGGCCGTCCCGTGCTGGTCGGTGAGTTCGTAGCCGTACTGGGTGCCGCTGCCGGTACGGACCGCTTCCCCGCCGCCGGGGAGGGGATAAAAGCGGGTGCCGGTGATGGCGTTAGTGCTGGTATTGAGGACGATCTCCTCATTGGGCAGGAACAGCGTGGTGGAACCGGGGTCGTGACGGAGGAGTTCGCTGCCGTCGGCGTTGTAGGTGTACGCCGTCGTGCCGGCAGGGCTGGTGACGGTGGCCAGCTTTTCGGTGTCGGTCCAGGTCAGCCCCTGCGTATCGGTGGGCACAGTGCGTTGGGTGGTGTTACCGACCGCGTCATACCTGTAGGCCGTGCTGCTGGTGCCGGCTGGGCCGGTGGTGCTGGTCGATGCGAGTGCGTGCGGCTGGTTGGCACCGGCCGTCGGGTAGGTGTAGGTCGTGGTGGCGTCACCGCCGGTGCTACCGGGTAGGGCGTGGTCGGTTTCGCTGGTGCGGTCGCCCAGAGGGTCGAAGCTCCACGTGGTCCAGTACGCGCCGTTGGCGATCGGGTCGCCGACGGTAGCACCACTGTTGGTGGCGGGGTCGGCCGCGCAGGAGTCGGTGGCCGTCCAGGCTTGATGGAGCCGGTCGAGAGTGTCGTAGCCGTAACACTGGGTTTCGGTCAACGCGGTGTTGTGGTCGCGTTCGTCGGTCTCCGAGGTCAGGTTTCCAGAGAGGTCGTAGGCGTAGCTGGTGCTATCGACGGTCGAGGGAGCATTGTTGCTCAGCTGGGTGTTGGTCAGTTTGCCGGTGTGGACGTCGTAGCTGGTGTTCAGCGTGGAGACGTCGGTGCCGTAATTCAGCGTCTCGCTGACGGGGCGGCGGTAGGCGTCGAAGATGGTGCCGCTGCTGTAGTTGTTGAAGTCGCTGCCGACGCCGGAGACGAGGTCCATCGGAGATGTGTAGGAGGGACCGACGTACTCGGCGGGGAGTGACCCGGTGGCGGGGTCGATGTCCAGTTCCAGAAGACCGAGCGTGGGCGTGTACTGGTGGCTGAACGTGTAGCTGCCGGCGAGAGCGCCTTCGTTGCTGGGGATAGTGACGGTGGTACCGAGTGAGTTGCCGAAGTTGTCGAACCCGGCACTGGCCTCGGTGTAGGCGTAGGTGTTTCCGCCCACGTTGGTGTAGGACGATTCCGAGGTGAGCTGACCGATCGCGTCAGTCAGCGCCGGGGTGGCATCGGCGCCGTCGTAGGTCCAGGACGCGAGCTTCGGCGCGCTGGTCGTGGCGCCGTCGTATTGGGCGGTTTTCCGATTGAGCGCGTCGTAGGAGTAGCTGAGAGTGTGGCCGTCGCCGTCGGTTGTGCTGGTCACGTTGCCGTCGGGGTCGTAGGTGATCGCGGAGTTGCCGGTGTCCGGGTCGGTCTTGGCAATGGTCTGGCCGAGGAGGTTGTAGCTGGTGGTCCAGGTGTTGCCGGCCGGGTCGGTCAGGGTGGCGGGTCGGCCTTGGTGGTTGTAGCCGGTGGTGGTGGCCTGGAGGGTTCCCCCGGTGACCGAGTAGATCCCGGTGAACGGGCTCGCCGGCGTGGTCAACGTCGGCGCCGTCGTGTACTGGTCGAGCGCGGTGGTGCGGCCGAGCGCGTCGGTGACGGTAGCGGTGGTGGTCCCACCAGTGGGTGGGATGACGGTGGTGCGATCACCGTTATAGACGGTCGTCGTGGTCGAGATGGCCTTGGCGTATTCGTCGGACTCGTCCACCACGGTGCGGCCCAGCCCGTCCAGCGTGAGCCGGTCCTGATTGGGCACCTCGTTGTCCGGAGCCGTGATCAAATCGGGGCCGGGAGTGGCCGTGGAGTCCCAGTACGGGTTGTTCTTCTTCACCACCCAGCCACGCGTGTCATAGACCGTGTTGGTGACCAGCCGCCCGCCCTGCGGGGTCGGGGTCTGGGTCTGCACCGGCCGCAGCAACGAGTCGAACAGCGCGGTGGAACTGTAGTGCCCGGACTCGTCGTTGAGAGTAGTGGTGGTGACCACGGTGGGCCCGGTCGCCGACACCGCATAGCTGTAGGTGTCGTTGGCTGGACTGCTGGTGGGCCGGCTGCTGGTCCAGACACTGGTGAGGCGCCCCAGCGTGTCGTACTGCTCGGTGCTGACGATCTTGTTGGGGTCGGTGCTGGTCAGGGTCAACGCGCGCGCCGGGTCGAGTGTAGTCGTCGTGGCTTGGCCCAGCGGGTTGGTCACGGTGGTGGCGGTGGTCAGACCGGCGGTGGTCGTGTACGCGGTGGTGGTCTTGTTGCCATTGGCGTCATACGTCGCCGTCGGGCGACCGTAGCTGTCGTAGACCATGGCTTTGCTGGTTTGGTAGGTGAAGGCGCCGCTGGTGTAGCCGCTGGCGTTCTGCACCACCGAAGCGTCCCCGGCAGTGGGGGCCGGCTGCGGCCAGGTGAAGGTCGTGGGTTGCGGCCAGGTTTGGGCCTGGGTGGGGTTGTCGTAGAGGGTGCGGGTGTCGGAGATGACATCCGTCGGCCGCGACAGCCCGGTGGGCGCGGTCAGCGTGTTGATCTGACTGGCGGTGGGGGCGGAGGCACCGTTGGGGTTCGCGCCGCCACAGTTGCCGGCGTCGACTTCGACCTCGGCGGGCAGACCGACCAGGTTCAGGCTGGTGTTCGCCAGGGCGTAGCTGGTGGCGGTGCAGGTGGCCTGCTCGGGATGGGTCAGGTCGCCGTGGGTGTCGGTGTAGGTCAGCAGCCCGGTGGCCGGGTCGTAGGCGTTGTCGGTTTCGGTGTCCCGCCATGTGCTGGTGCCGCCATCGGTGATCGCCTGTCGGCTCCAGGTCTCGACCTGGCCCGTCAGGTTCGCGGTCAATGGCTGCATGCCCGTGCGGGTGCGGGTGGCGGTGGGTGGGGAGACCCAGTAGGAGTTGATGGTGGAGTGGTCGATGGGGCCACCGTCACCCAAGGAGCTGGTGGTTTCCAGCGTGTCCCCGGCGAGCGCGTCGCTGTCGGTGTGCTGGCCGCCTTGGGAATCGGTGAGGGTGACCGTACGGGTGGTGTTGCCGGGCAGGGTGTCGCCGTCCATGCCCCGGTAGTAGGTCGTGTCGGTCAACGTCTGCGGGTCGGTGCCCTGCCCAGTGCGGACCTGCACCTCTCCGTAGCCGCGCCACTGCCCGTAGGTGCGGTACTGGGGTTCGACGACCTCGTTGTCGTCGTAATGCCACGCCCCGCCCGCCGCACTGTAGGTGTAGCCGGTGAACATCGTCGGCATCCCACCGGTCTTGTCGGCTTGGGTGACCGAGGTGACGACGTATTTGTGGAACCAATCGATGATCGGGGCTTCGTAGTCCGGTGGCATCCAGGACATCGGATAGCACCGGTCGGTGTTCGTGGCCGGAGCCAGAGTCACCGGGACGGGACAGTCCGATTCCGGCGAGTACTCCACGCCGGTCACCGACCCGGTCTCGGACGTGACCGCGGAAATCCGATACCGGTAGAGGGGTACGAGCTTGTTGGTGGACGGGTCCGCTGCGACGTCGACCCGGTTCTGCAGCTGCATCCCGGCGAAGGACACCGCCGGCAATGCGATCGGGGTGGTCGAGCCGCCGCCGCTGGTGTCCGAGCCGGTGTGTTGGATCGAGGCCAGCCACAAGGTCGGCTTCGTGCCGTCTCCGGTCGCGGGCATGGTGTGCGTCAATGCCCAGGAGTCGATCGGCTGGTACTTGCCGGTGCCGGTGTTGTACTGCCGCGTGCTGATCGCGGCTAACGCGACGGTGGACCAGTGCGAGGGTCCGTAGGCGGCGCAGGTGGTGTTGGCGGCGCAGTTGAGGTCGTAGGGGACATCCTGCCAGTTGCCGGCGGTCGCCGTACTGAGCGGGTCACAAGTGCCCGATACACACCGATCGCCGGGCGTGAACATGACGTCATCGGGTGCGGGTGCGGCGTAGGCGTTGGGGTCGGTGAAGCCGTAGTCGATGTGATCCAGATACGAGTCCCGGATGTAGGAGACGTCTTTGGCGCCGTTGTCCTCGCCGTAGTAGTTGGTGTTCTGCTGGTAGTAGTAGGCCAGCGCGTTGTGGTGGACATCGGTGACGTAGTCCAGGTTCCACCGGTACGCCATGGTGCACACCGAGGAGGTGAAGCCGGCCGCGTTGTAGCACGGGTCGCCGGAGTGAGCGGAATACACCGGTTCGGAGTCCACCGAGTTCGTGGTCGGCTTACCTGACGTCCAACCGGGCAGCTCGTTGCGGCCGAACTCATATGTGGTGCCGTCGCGTTGGGTGATCGTCCAGTAGTCGGCGTTGTAGGTACCGGTACCGTTGCTGCTGCCCGTAACCTGGGTGATGACCTCACCGTCGTCCTGGGCGGCCCTATAGATGCTCTGCCCCGCTGCGTTCTGCCCGGCTGGTACCAGCGAGGTCGTCGATCCGTTCAGTGACAGCGTGAGTACCGGGCCGTCGTAGCAGTCATCCGATGTGGACGACGGTGCGGCGGAGCCTTCCGGAGAGTCCGAGCAGGCGGCGAAGGATCGCTCGATGTAGTTCTCTGGACCGGACCAGCCATCCCCGATCCACGAGGACTGTGTTTGGGTGGACGCGGTTTGGCCATCGACGCTACCCGAGTCATAAGACAGCGCGACGCTGGGCGCCAGCGAGGACGCTGCGGACGGAACAGTGATCGGGTAGCTGTAGGTGAAGGACCCGCTCGACCCGCCCGCCGTCCATGATCCGCTCGGTTTCAGGCTGGTCGCGGCATAGGTGCCGCCACCGATGGCACTGGTCGTGCCCGCTGTCGCGGCCAGCACCACCGGCCCGGATGTGCCCGGCTGGGTGGTATTCGACGCCGCAGTCGCGGTCGCGGGCAGCGTGACAACGGCGGATACGGATTTGTCGGTCGGGTTGTTGGTGGACACCAGCGGGGTTTGGGTGCGACAGGCCGCCCGTTGTGGGGTGGTCAGTGCGCATGCTGGCAGTGTCACCAGGTGCAGTCGGGCGCCGTAGTTCCCGCCGAACGCGTCGGCGAAACCGCCGTAGTCCAAACCGATCCGCACCGATCCCGCGCCGCGGGTGGTGTGGGCGCTGAGGATGACACCGTCCACACCGGATTTTGCGGCGGCTTGCCGATCCGCGACCGTGACTGCGATCGACTGCGGCCAGGTTGGCGCAGCGGCGTGGGCGTTGCTCGGCGAGGTACCGACGGGGGCGGCGCTGATGGCCCGTGCCCAGACGGGCATCCCGGTGGCGCGGGACGTGGCGCCCTCGGCGGGTGCCGCCGCCTTCGTCTGGGTTTGTGGGGGCGTGGCGAGTGTGATGGTGCCCGTCGTCGCGGCCGGCCACGTCACCGCAGCAGGCACGGCATTGACCGCCGCCGGGTTCGGTACGGTGATCTTCTTCCCGGTGACCTTGGTGACGCCGGTAACTGCCTTGGTCAGTGTCGGAGCAGGCCCGGCCGGTCGCGGGGTTTGGGCCGGTGCGGGTGTCGCCGCGGCGAGACCCGCGAACAGGCTCACCGCGCTGATAACGGCGATCCATCTGCCCCGGACGGTCGTCCGACGACCGAGTCCATTCCAGCGCGCCATCATGGCCCCCCTCAGCCCAGTGCTTCCCCGGTCGGCGTCGACACACGCCGAACGGGAACATTAAACAGCACGCGTGCGCGGCGGAATCCGCCAAACAGTCCACAGTAATCCGGCGTTAGTGTCGCCGAAAAAACGTTACATATACCCTAAGTGGTCTCGACCACAGTCCATCGGCGTGTCGCGTTCGAGCAGGTCACGCACTCCACGAGATTGCGCCATTTGGCCGCATACGACTTCCGGTTGCGGGACGTATCGTGAGCGACCGCCGCAATGGAATGCGCATTGCTTGGCTGTGTCTACGGGGTCTACGGGTTTTACGGGGGAGTCAATGATGTCATCGCGTGTGCCTGCCGTCGCGTCCACACCTCGGTCCAGCCGCACACTCCGGGCCGGTCTCATCGGCCTTGTGGTGGCGATTGTCGTGGCGGCCATCGGGATCACCACCGTGACCGGATCCCCCGCTGACGCCGCCCCGAACCCCTCCCCGGCGAAAAACGCCGCCACCGCGCCTGATCCGCATCACCTGAGTGCGACCGTGGCGCTGGCGCAGGCCAAACAAACCAAGACACCGGTGGTGGCAACCGGGTTGACTACCCCCGACGAACAGACCACCGCCAACCCGGATGGCACCCTCACCCTCACCCAGTCCAACCAGCCCACCCGCGTCGACAAGAACGGCACCTGGGTCGGTCTTGACCCCACCCTGACCCGCAACGCCGACGGCAGTTACTCGCCGAATGCCACACCCAGCCAGGTCACCCTGTCCGACGGGGGCAGCACCACGCTCGCGACCCTGTCCACCTCCGGCGAAGACCTCACCATCACCGCACCCATGTCCCTCCCCGCTCCGTCGGTCTCTGGTCCGTCGGCGACCTATCCGAACGTGCTGCCCGACGTGGACCTGGTCGTGACCATCACCGACCAAGGTGGTTTCTCGGACGCGTTCGTGGTGAAAACCGCTGCCGCGGCAGCGAATCCGGCCCTGGCGACCCTGCGTCTGGGTACCAGCAGCCTGCACCTGACCATGAGTACCGACGCGCATGGCGACGTCGCCGCGGTCGACCCCGGCGGCCACCCCGCCTACACCGTCGCCGCCCCGATCATGTGGGACTCGACCCCACCCCCCGCCGCCACCACGGCGGCGACGACCACCCCGCGCGCGCTCGCCCAAGCCGACGACGGCGGCCCGGTCGACGCCAACTCCGGCCTCCCGCTGGACTCCAGCCCCACCGCGCCCGGCGAAGCCGCCCACACCGCCCCGATCGCGGTGGCCGCCAGCACCAGCGGCATCACCCTGACCCCGAACCAGCCACTGCTGACCGCGGCCAGCACCGTCTACCCGGTCTACATCGATCCCACCCTGAACCCGGACGTCTATGGCAGCATCGAGGCCGACTGGCTGGAGGTGCAGTCCGGCTACCCCACCACCAGCGTGTGGCGGCAAAGCGGCTACCAGCAGGTCGGTGACTGTGCCTGGGGCAACTGCAACGGCGTCGGCGTCGCCCGGTCGTTCTTCGACTGGAACATCAGCCCCCTCTACGGCGCTGTTGTTCTCAGCTCCCAGGTGAACTTCACCGAAGTGTGGTCACCCACGTGCACCCTGCCCGCCGGCGCGGATGGCACCGTCGCGCTGGAATGGACCGGGCCGCTGGCCAATGGCCAGACCTGGAACAACCAGCCCAGCCCCATCAACTGGACCGGTATGAACAGCGCCGCGATGTACGGCTACAGCGCCAACTGCCCCTCCTCGGGCATCGGATTCGACGTCACCTCCCAGGTCATCTCCGACGTTAACGGTCAGACCGGCACCATCGCCCTGGGCCTGCTCGCGGAGAACGAATCCGACCCGTACAGCTGGAAACTGTTCTCCAACACCGCGACGCTGTCCACCACCTACGACGTCTATCCCGCCACCCCCATTAATCCGTTCACCTCACCGGTCATGCCGTGCACCACCACCAAGCCCTACCCGGTCATCGGCAAAACCGACCTTTACCTCTATGTCACCACCCCCGAAGCGGCCGACAACGTCGCCAAACCGCTCGACGTGAACTTCGCGGTCACACCCTTGGCCGGTGGGAAGCCCGTCGTCAACCAGACCATCCAGACCACGGCCGGTGCTGGCGCCGGCATCACCGTCCCGCAGGGACCCAACCTGCCCAACGGTGACTACACCTGGGATACCCGAAGCACCGACGGACGGCTCCCCTCCCCCACATCGCAACCCTGCGACGTGACCGTCGATACCACCCAACCTGGCATCCCGCAGATCAGCTCGACGGACTATCCCAACGGCAGCACCGGTCTGGTCGTCCACACCCCCGGGACCTTCACGTTCAAACCCGCCACCGGACAGCCCAACCCGGCCTCCTACCGCTACCAGATCGACAGCGGTGTCCCGATCACCGTCCCCGCCACCGCAGGCGTCTGGAGCGGCACCATCACCCCGCAACACACCCAAACCAATCAGCTCACCGTCCAAGCACTCACCGCAGCCGGCACCCCCAGTCCCCCGACCGCCGGATGGGCCATCGACCCCGCACCGTTGGCCACACCGGCCCCGGACGGGGACTTCACCGGTGACGGCAACGCCGACCTTCTCACCGTCGGTACCTCGTCCGCAGGAGGTGTCGCCCCCGGGCTGTGGCTCTCCGCCGGCGACGGCAACGGCCACCTGGCCCCACCCACCGACATCGGCGCCCTCGGTACCAGCGTCAACTCCCCGGGCTCCCCCACGGACTGGAACGGCGCCCTCGTCACTCACGGCCAGTTCATCAGCGGCGACAACATGCAAGCCATCCTCGCCATCCCCACCAGCGGCAAACCCGTCATCTTCTACGGCCCCAACGACGGCACCACGGCCAACCCCGCCGGCGGCACCACGGCCAACCCCGCCGGCGGCACCACACTCAACCCCAGCAATACCTTCAACCTGACGGCTGGTGACTACTTCCGCGATCCCACCTTCCAACAAATCACCAGCAGCAGGGGCGAGACGATCACCCAAATCACCGCCGTCGGCCACATCCCCAGCACCAACAACGGCGGCACGCCCATCCCCGCCGCAGTCAACACCCCGCTCCCGGATCTGATCGCCGTCGTCCATGACACCAATGCCCAGCCGGCCTACCAGTTGTGGTTGCTCCCGCACGGCGGCGGCACCGGCAACTACGTCAACAAGGCCCTCGTTCTGGACTCCAGCATCGACTGGTCTACCAAAACCATCACCGGCACCAGCTACGACGGCAAACCGGCCCTGCTCGTGCGCGACAACGCCAGCGGCGCCATCGACCTCTACCCCACCTGCGCCACCAGCGCTTGCGACGACCGCGCCTGGTTCAGTGCCTCACCTGTCATCCATGCCGCTTCCGCCTCCTCCGCCACCACCGCCACCGCGGCACCCGGCATCGCCAGCCAGGACGCCACCAACGCGACAGACCCCAGCGGCAACCCCATCCCCGATCTCTGGGCCACCTCCAGCACCGGCGCCGTCGCCCTCGACGTGGGGAACTCGACCGGCTCTCTGAACACCAGTTCGCCGATCGCCGCCGGCAGCGTCGCCAACCCGCTGACCCCCGCCGGCGCCATCAGCTGGCACAACCCGGCGAGCGGGGCGACCCAACCCAATCAAGTTGATGTCTATGCCACCGACAGCGCCGGCCGGCTCTGGGACTACACCCAAAACGCCGCCCGCACCCTGGCCACGCCCACCCTCGCCGGCGCCGGTCCCTGGAACAACCTCACCGTCTTCGGCGTCGCCGACTGGAATCACGACGGCTATCCCGACATCGTCGCTCGCGACAACACCACCTGCGCGCTGGGTGTCTACCTCGGCTCCGCCAGCGGATTCGCGACCGCTCCCACCGCGATCGGCTCCGGCTGGTGCGGCCTGACCCCCTTCGGCGTCGCGGACTGGTACCACAACGGCCACCAAGACATCGTCGCCCGCGACGACGCCACCGGCATCCTCTGGCTCTACCCCGGCGACCTCACCGGCGGCAGCGGTAACCGGGCCGAACTCGGCAGCGGATTCACGGCCGGGACCTACGACCCCGACGGTCTGATCAACTTCGACGGCGCCACCGACGCCAGTGGCCAACCCGCGAACGAAATCATCGTCCGCCGCGATACCGACCAGACTCTGCAACTGTTCCGCGGCAACGGCATCAACAACGCCCTCACCGGCTCCGGTATCCAGATCGGCTCCGGTTTCACCACCGACTACACCTTCGTCGGTTTCCTGCACTACAACCCCAGTACCCCCAGCGAAGTCGACCTGATCACCCGCGAACCCAACACCCACAACCTCCAACTCTTCGAAGCCAACGGCACCGGCCAATGGACCGACGGCCTCGGCACCACCATCATCACCAACAGCTGGTAACGCGTGGGAGGGCGGACATCAGCCGATCAGCCGCCGATACATCGATCAGCCGCCGATGGGAAATCTTCGGTACGACGAGACGGCGTGGAGCTGACGCCTCGACCGCGTACGGCTTGCCGTGACATTCGACTGTTCGTTTGCGCGATCTGGATCAGCGGGGATGAGAGGCAAGCCGACGACAACGTTGCAGATCGCCGCGCTGGCTCCCGGCGGCCGGTATGCGGGTGTGAAAAACACGCCATAGCCCAATAGGGCCGAAGTCGGCTGGGGCCCGCCCGGATTCGGTTCCGGTGAATCTGTACGCGGCCGCCAAGTTGTCCACACTGGAAAGTGACATCACCGGATGCCGTCGTACATCGCACCACGCTATTGTGGCCGAACGCGATCCAGACGTGTCAGGATGGCAATGGACGAGCGGGAAGCCAGGAAAATAAAGGAATTATGATGCGAAGAACCTTGTCGGCCCTCGGTGTCGCCATCGCCGCGCTCGTCACAACCGCCGGCTGCACCAACGTCTCCGTTGGCACACCCGCCGCTGCCCCGCCGACCGGTCTGAAGCTCAACGGCGCGCCCCATGTCGCCGACCCAGTCGATACCGCCAAATTCCAGGACGACCCCTGCTCGACCGTCTCGGCGACCCAACTCACCGCGTTGAACATCGGCACGCAGACCAACGTCACCTTCGCCGTGCTCGGGCCGTCCTGTCAATGGGGCGCTGATCTCGACCTGGATCCCAGCGCGTTCAGGGCGATCCTTACCTATCGCACGTCGGAGTCGGGGCTGTCCGGCATCTACGCGCAGAGGCACAGCTACCAGGTCTTCACGGTGCTCCCTCCGATCGAGGGATACCCCGCCGTTCTGGCCGAGCAGACCGACCAACGACCCTATGGCGGATGCGTCATCACCGTCGGCGTCGCGGACGGGGTCGCGATAGACGTTGGGCTGACCGTGACCAGCGGCCAGTACGCGACCGACCCCTGTACGCCCGACACCCAACTCGCCACCGACGTGGTGACCAACCTCAAAACCGGTGGCACCTGACCAGCGCCCGACTCCATCAGCTCTGCGACACGCCATACGTCGCGGGCAGAACATCGTCGCCCGCACCCGTCGCGAAGCGACCCGTCCTCCAGTGACAACGACCGGCCCACCCCGGCCGACTCGGCATCGTTGATCGATGAGATCGTCCGCGAGGGCGCCCGCCGGATGCTGGCCGAACCCCTGCAAGCCGAGGTCGACGCCTACATCTCGGCGTTCATTGGTGAGCGTGACGAGCGCGGCCGGCGCCTGACTTGACAGGCGACATTCTCGCTGTGCCGCCGCCAAGCACGAGCCTTGCCGGACAACTCAGCGAAACAGGCCCTGGTCATCAGGCAGCCAGATCAGTGCCGCACACCACTGCCCGATCGACCGCGCGCACGGCCCGGCAGATAGCACGAGACCTTGCCGAGCCCAACCGCAATCGCTTGCGCAGCGTCTCCGCCGAGATTGGACGACCGGTCCGCACCCAATGCTCCCGATTCAAGCGAACAGCTTCGGCGAACCGATCCCGATCCACCCCACTAGCCAATACTTGTGATTCCACGCCGCTCGTGGTAGTCGACGGCGACGCGGACGCCGCACGTGCCCGGTCATGCCGCACGGTGGCATGCAGCGGATTGGTACCCGCTCGCATCGATGCGGTCATCGGCCCAGCAGGAGATGGGTCTTCGATCTCCATCGCCGCACGGATCCGCGCGCACGCCTCATCCACATGCACGCCAGCACACAGCATCCATACAAGGTCGGCCGGTGCCCGGCGTCGCCAGTACCTCCCGTGCCGCATCCGCAGCAGCGCGATCGCGCGACGCAACTCCAGCTCCGTATCGATCGCCTGCCGATAACTGATCACCTGCCAGAGGATCATGCGACGCCACAACCGGCATGTCCGCCACGGTGCCAGTAGCCACCGCGCCAGCGGGATCGCTTCTCGGTGGGTGCCCCGGGCTTGGCCGATTCGCCGCAACAGCACCGTCCGGCCCGCTTCGATCACGGCCAGCAGCATCGCCGGTGCGGCGGAGTGCAAGGCCCCCGCGACCGGATCGGGCCAGCCACCGGTTATGTTGGCCGCGATCGTGCCCACCGCCAGCACCCGGACCAGCTGCCGCAGCCAAGCCACCGGCATGCCTACCCAGGCCAGCGCCAGATCCATAGTGACCACGGCCAGCACGCCGCCGTCGATGCCGGCCGGCACCAAACCCGCCAACGGCACCCCACGGCGCGCGGCCAACGCGGACACGGTTACGTACGAGCCGGCAAGCCCATAGCCGGCGACGACCAGCGCCAGCGCGACGGCCATGGTGACCGCCGCAAGCTGGCCTCGGTTCAACCGCTGGCCTCGGCCCTCGGTTGTCGACCAGTGCTCGGCCAACAAGGTCCGCTGACCGTTCACGTAGGAGTCCGGTTGCTTGATCGCGCTAGTTGTCGCGCTCATCGCAACCCCCGAACTGATCCCGCAACCTCGAAACTCCCCTCAATCACCAACCGACCGGTTGGAGATCCGCTGGTCAGACCGGAGATGGTCTGCGTGTATTCCCGCCAGGGGCACGCCCTCCGCCCGATCCTGCTCGCGCTACGCGCTTCGCTGGATCGGGCGTTGTGTTTGTCTGGGGGACGACCCCCAGACCCCCGGGTGCCGTAGCTTTGCGCGGCGCATCCGAGCGCGGCGGTTTAGATGCTGTCCGAACCGCGCCAGGGGCACGCTCAACGCTCAATCTTGCTCGCTGAGAAGCGCTCGCAAGGTTGAGCGTTATGTCTATCTGGGGGGCGACCCCCAGACCCCCGGGTGCCGTGGCTTTGCGCGGCGCATCCAAGCACGGCGCTTTAGACGCTTGCCCGGGGCACCCTTCCTTGAACAGCACGGCACCCTCCCTGACCTGCACAGGCAGAGCCAGGGAGGGTTTCGCAAATCAGGCAGCGGCTATTCGGCGATGTAGGGGGGCGGAGCGTAGGTCCGGTCCGGGCTCAGCCGCACGATCAGCCGCTCGGCGCCGGGCTCGGCGGGTGGGATGGCGCCGTCCATGTGGAGGTCGTACATGACCTGGTGGAAGGAACTGTCCGGGTCGTCGGTGATCGTGACAGTCCCGGAAATGGTTGCGTAGGCGCTCTCCGCTTCCGCGTCGGGCAGGGCGTGCAGCAACAGGGTCACCCGGGGGTCGCGCCGCATGTTCGTGGTTTTGCGACGCCCGTTGATGGTGCTGAACAGGATGTCGTCGCCATCAGGCTTGACGAAGATGACCGACGACTGCGGTGCGCCGTCCGGGTTGACGGTGGACAGGACCGCCAGATGCGGTCCGGCCAGGATCTCGGTGGCGGCGTGGCGGGCGGCGTCGCTGGGACGGCCGGCGCGCAACGGGTCGTGGAAAACAGTCATGTATGTACAGACCCGATCGCCCCCACAAAGGAATCGGTGCGTCGGCATGTGTCCCGAATCGCGTCGAGCGCCTCGCCGCAGGAAATCCCGGGCACGGTGTTCGCCGGGGCTGACACCGTTGCCCGAACGGCCGGACTGTCGAACATCGCGTGGTCTTGGCGCAACCTTTTGTCACGCTGACCGTCTCCGGACTTACCTGATCATCATCGAAGGGGGAAGTATTGTGGGACAACGGAAAGTCAGACTGACCGCCACCGTGGTCGCCGTCGCCGCGGCGGGGCTCACGATGTTGAGCGCTGGATCCGCTGCTGCTCGCCCGGCCTTGTCTGCGACATCGACGGCGCAGGGGCCGCTACTCGCCTTGATCGACTACGGTGAGAATTCCAACCCTGACATCCCGCTGTGCGATGCGGGCGCTATGGCGCTGCGTGTGGACAACGCCGGGAACCTGATGCTGAACACCTATGGGCAGGGGCACGAATCAGGCTGCCGGCTTGAGCAGACCGGGCCGACGCAAATCGACTCCGGTTGGGGGGACGTCACCCAGATCTTCGCCGAACCGTTCACGGGCCTTCAGCCCACGGGCACCGTTTTCGCCATCGACACCGCCGGGGAACTGACCGCGTACACAGTGGACTCGTCGACTCCCGAACCGACGCTGAGCGCCGGTACCGTCATCGGGACGGGCTGGAACAACTTCACGCACGTCACCTACGCGGGCAACGGTGTGTTCTACGCCGTCCGCGGTGACGGCAGTCTGTTCTGGTACCAGGATCTCGATGTCGCCGGCCGCACCGCGGACTGGGCCAACGGCGGCGCGGGCGCGATCATCGGTACCGGTTGGCAGAACTTCCCGCTCGTGTTCGCCGCTGGGGGCGCGATCTACGCGAGCACCACCGACGGCAATCTGCTCTGGTACGGCTACTCGGATCCGACCAGCGACAGCGGTACCTGGGCGGCCAACTCCGGCGCGGTCGTGGACAGCGGCGGCTGGGACACCGTGGTCGCCGCGACGGCAGACCCGGGCCGGGTGGCCGGCCACGTCCTGATTGATGCCGTCGGCCCGGACGGCAACGTCCGCTACTACGACCATCTGAGCGCGAGCACCGGAGGGACGACGTGGTCATCGGTCTCCGGCCTCGTCGTCCTGCCGGGCTGGACCGACTGACGGTCGCGGCGGACCGAGCGCTCGCCCATCCGGCGGCACTCGGTCCGCTGCGCCGAGTTAGGGCGCCGGGGCCTCGCTTGAGGCGAAGGCTGTTTCGATGTCGTGCTGGGAGATGGCTGGGCCGGGCACGTCGATGGGGCCGTTATCGGCCAGGCCGTTGAGGAAGGTCGCGACTTGGCGGGCGGCCAACTCCGGCCAGCAGGGGCTGTTCGGTAGCGGGCGGGTGACCAGCGCGCTGAACACGATGATGTCGGTGGCGTTGACCGGCGCCGCGATCCCGCCTTCGGCGCGGCCTTGGGCGATGAAGCGCTCCAGGCGCCGGTCGATCGACTGCCGAGCAGCTGTGGCCTCGGAACTGATCAGCGGCGGCGCGCCGTGCAGGGGCAGGACGAGTTGGTCGCTGATGGCGAGTGCGCGGGTCAGGAACTCGCCAATGGAATCCAGTCCGGACAAGCCGAGGGTCTCGATCTCGTCGAGGATTTCGTTGAGGAAGCCGTAGGCGCGGAACTGGAGCGCGTTGATCAGCGCCTCACGGTCGACGAAGCTGCGGTAGAGCGTGGCGACGCCGACACCGGCGAGGGCGGCGATCGTGGCCATCGGCACGTTGTTGCCCTCGCGCACCGCGACCGGCGCGGCCACGGCCAGCAGACGCTCGCGGTTCTCCTCGGCGTCCCGCCGTCGCGGTCGGTCGAGCCGGTCGGCGTCCATGTTGCGTGCCATCCGTCCCTCCTCGCGGCCGGAAAGCGGCCGAAAACCTGACCGTATGCGTCGACTCCGGTAGCCGATACAGTACCCGCCAAGCGGACGAAATAGTCCGCTTAGCCCGGCACACCGAGCAGACCGGAGACGACGCATGAGCATGGCCTATCTCGCCCAACCCGCTGACCAGCAACAACTCGAATGGCTCGACGGTGGCACCCTCGCCATGCTGTTGGACGGTGCCGCGACCGACGGGCAGCTGATGATCGGCCGGTTCGACGTGGCCAAGGCCGAGGCTCCGCCCTACCACATGCACGAACGTGAGGACGAGGTGTTCCTGCTGATCAAGGGCACCGCGCTGGTGTGGGTCGACGACCGGGAAGTGGAGCTGTCCGAGGGCGGCATCGTGTTCCTGCCCAAGAAGATCCCGCACGGCTACCGCATCACCTCCGATCGCGCGGACCTGCTGATGATCAACACGCCTGCCGGCATCGAGGGCATGTTCCGCGAGACGGGCCGGGACAAGTCGCTGCCCCGGCCGGAGGGCTTCACGGTGACGCCGAACCCGGCGATCTCGGCGAAGTACGGCAACGTGATCGTCGGGCCGCCGCGGTAGTCCTCCGGCGGAGCCACGCCGGCGATAGGCTCAAGGTCCCTTTCGTCACCATGGTGACGTTCACGCTACTTTGGGGAGTGACGGATGACCTTTCGACGCCGGTCGATGCTGATCATCGGCTTGTCGGCCGCCTTACTGGGGCTGCCCGCCGCCGGGCTGGCCAACGGTGCTGGCGCGCAGGCGCCGACGACGTTGAGCCAGGATCTGGACACGCTGCTGGCCAATCCGAGTCTCGCGGGCGCGAACGTGGGCCTCGTGGTCAAGGACGCGGCCACCGGTTCGACGCTGTACGACCACCAGGGCGCGAACTTGTTGCTGCCCGCGTCGAACATGAAGCTGTTCACGTCGGCGACGGCGATGGACGTGCTCGGCCCCGATTACACGTTCAGCACCACGGTCGCGCAGGACGGCACCCAGGCAGGATCGACGCTGCTCGGGAGCCTGTACCTGAAGGGCACCGGCGATCCGACCATGCTCGCGGCGGACTACGACGGGCTGGCGGCGAAGGTGGCGGCGGCGGGGATCAAACGGGTCACCGGGGGGTTGGTCGCGGACGACACGTCGTTCGACGACCAGCGGTTGGGCGACAACTGGGGGTGGGACGACGAGCCGTACTACTACGCGGCCCAGACCTCCGCGCTGACCATCTCGCCGGACACCGACTACGACGCGGGTTCGGTGAACGTGACCGTCACGCCGGGCGCGGCCGGCCAGCCGCCGACGGTCACGGTGACGCCGCCGACCAACTACGTGACGATCGTGAACACCGCGACGACCGGTGCCGCCGGTTCGGCGACCACCGACCAGGTGGACCGGGACGAGGGCGACAACGTCATCCGGGTGACCGGCTCGATCGCGGCGGATGCCGCGCCGGACGTGGAAACGATGGCGGTATGGGCGCCGACGGTGCTGGTGGCTTCGCTGTTCCGCGCGGATCTGGCCGCGCACGGGGTCGCGGTCAGCGGGCTCACGCGGTACCAGGCGACGCCGTCGGCTGCCACGACCATCGCGTCGCGGACGTCGATGCCGGTCAGCCAGTTGCTGACGCCGTTCCTGAAGCTGAGCAACAACCTGCATGCCGAGGCGCTGGTCAAGGCCGCCGGGCGCAAGGTGTCCGGGCAGGGCAGTTGGCCGGCCGGGCTCGCCGCGCTACAGGCCGATTTCGGGTCGTTCGGGCTGAACCCGAAGCAGTTGTCCATGGTGGACGGTTCGGGTCTGTCAAGGCAGAACCTCGTGTCGGCCGACGAGATCAGCACGATGCTGGTGGCCGCGCAACAGAAGCCGTGGTTCTCGACCTGGTACAACGCGCTGCCGATCGCGGGCGTGAGCGACCGGATGGTCGGCGGCACGTTGCGGAATCGGATGGTCGGCACGCCGGCGGCGAACAACATGCACGCCAAGACCGGTTCCATGACGGGGGTGAGCGCACTGTCCGGCTATGTGACCGCGGCGAACGGCGAGAAGTTGGTGTTCGCCATGGCGGAGAACAACTTCGTGGCGGGTTCGGTGACGAGTATCGAGAACGCGGTCGGCGTGCGGCTGGCCGAATACAACGGCGCGAACGACGTCTCGCACGCCGGTCAGTTCAATGTGGACACTCAGGTCGCGCCGGCGACCGGTCCGAAGGCCGGGCTGGAGTGCAGCTGGACGCGTAGCTGCTGACGAATGTCGTCCCCGGGCGCGGCGAGGATCGCCGCGCCCGGGGGATGACGAACCTGGGTCAGCTCGTGAGGAAGGCGATGACGGCGTCGCGGCCCGCGTGGCCCCGTTCGCGGTTCTGGATGGAGTGCGACGCACCGGGGACGACGACCAGTTTCACGTCCGGGCCGGTGGCGCCTTCCTGGTAGGCCCATTCGAGCGGGGTGGACAGGTCATGGTCGCCGTTGACGATCAGCACGGGGACGTTCGGCAGCGGGGCCGCCGTGTTCGAGCCGGGTTTTTCGGCGGGCCAGTACCGGCAGGTCTGGTCGAAGCCCTGGCCGACGGCTACTGCCTGGGTGTAGGGCCAGACGGCCGAGGTCGGCAGGAGGCGTTCGGTGACGGCAAGGGCGGCCTGGCGCAGTGCGTTCGGCGTCGCGGCGCTGCCCCAGGGGAAGCGGAGGTCGGCGCACAGCGTGGCCGCGTGCAGTCCTGAGCTGAAATCCACGTAGTCGTCGTACGGGTCGGTCGGCGAGAGGATCTGCAGCAAGGTGTTCAGGTGGGTCGCGTCGCCGTTGCGGGCGGCGTGGATCGCGCCGACGACGTCACCGCTGCCGGGCGGCATGCCGGGCGGGTTCGGGTCGCGGTAGGTCGGGTCGACGAACTCGTAGGTCACCAGCATGTCGAACAGCAGTACGCCGTCGGCCGTGGAGCGCTGGCGGACCACGGTCGCGAGATCGTCGGCCGGGTCGTAGCCGCAGGCGGGGGCCGTGGCGCAGGCGGCGCGCAGGACGCGGGACTGGGCGCGCAGTCCGGTGAGGTAGAGCGAGGCGTCGATGTTGGCCTGGTGCGGCACGACGGAGTCGAGCACGAGCCGGGCCGTGTGGGTCGGATGCGCGATGGCATAACGCTCGGCAACGAACGTGCCGTAGGAGACGCCGTCCACGACCATCTTCCGGACGCCGAGGGCTTGCCGGAATTCGTCGAGGTCGGCGACGGTCTGGTCGGTGCTGTAGAGCGGCGCGGTGTCGCCCAGTTGCTTGGCACACTCAGTGACCGCGTCGGGTGTCGGCACGGCGATGTCGGAGCTGCCGACCTGTTCCTGCAGCGGCTGGCAGTTCAGTCCGTTGAACTGACCGGTGCCGCGCTGGTCGAGATAGACCCACTGGTAGTCCTTGGCCAACTCGGGCAGGCGCTGGTCGGTGATGCGGTCGGCGAAGGGCACGTCCGGCTGGCCGGGGCCACCGGTGAGGAACAGCAGCACGCCCTTGAGCGCGTTGGCGTTGTTCTCGACCGCGACCTGCAGGTTCAGGCTCCCCGGGACCTTGCCGGTGTGGTCGAGCGGCACGGTCAGCGTCGAGCAGGTGAAGTCGGCCTGGCCCGCGCAGGTGTGCGAATCGGTCAGTGTCGGACCGGTCACTGTCGGTCCGGCGGTGGCGGCCGATGCGCTGCTCGGCAGCACGGCCACGGTCAGTCCTATTGCGATACTCGCTGCCCACAGTTTTCTCCCCATGGTCAGGGACTACCAGATGAGCGGCCCCGCGCGCCAGCACTTTCGCCATCTCGCCTCAGGCGAAGGTGTAGTCGGTCAGCGGGAAGGTGACGGCTTCGCGGTTGCTGGTCGTGATCGTGGTCGGGCGCAACAGCGCGGCCTCACCGTGCGGGTTGAAGTAGTAGCTGCGGGCGTTGGCGCAGTTGCCCCGGTAGAACACGGAATCGCCGAGCTTGCTGGTCATCCGGTCGAGGAACGCGTCGTTGGCCTGCTGGGTGACCTCGAAGACCGTCGCATCGCGCCGGTCGAGTTCGCCGAACAGCCTGGCCATGTGCGCCATCTGCGCCTCGATCGTCCAGAAGTAGGACAGACCGGTGTACGCGTACGGGCTGTTCAGGCTGATCAGGTTCGGGAAGCGCGGCACGGTCACGCCCGCGTACGCCTGGAACCGGTTCTCCCGCCACCACTTGCCGAGGTCGCGACCGTCCCGGCCGATGATGTCGATGGCCGGGAAGTTGGCCTCCCACACGTCGAATCCGGTCGCCAGCACGAGCAGGTCGATCTCGGTCCGGCGGCCGTCGACCGTGACGATCGCGTCGGGTTCGACGTGGTCGATCGTGTCGGTTTCCAGGTGCACGTCGGGTTTGTTGAACGTGCGGTAGTACGCGTTGGAGAACGTCGGCCGCTTGCAGCCGAACGAGTAGCGCGGGGTGAGTTCGCGGCGGGTGCGCCGGTCGCGGACCTGGACGCGCAGGTGCGCGCGGGCGGCGAGTTCGGCGAGCCGGTTGCCCAGTCGCGCCTGGCGGTAGTGCAGCACGCCGACGATGGTCAGCGCCTCCAGCGCGGCCGAGTTGATGCCGCGCGCCACGCGCTGCGTCGCCGGCAGCGCCGCGAACACGCGCCGGACCGGGTGCGGTATGCGCATGTCGATCTTGGGCACCACCCAGATCGGCGTGCGCTGGTAGACGGTGAGTTCCGCGACCTCGCGGGCGAGTTCCGGAATGAGCTGTACCGCGGTCGCCCCGGTGCCGATGATCGCGGTTCGCTTACCGGCCAACGAGAACGTGTGATCCCAGTCCGCGCTGTGGATGACCTTGCCGGCGAAATCGTCGATGCCGGGGATGTCCGGCGATTTCGGCTGCGACAGGAACCCCGTCGCGGTGATGAGAAAGCGCGCCGCGATCGACTCGCCGTCGGCGAGCGTGACCCGCCAGCGTTGTGCGTCGGCATCCCAGATCGCGCCGGTGACCGTGGTGCCGAACCGCATGCGGCGGCGCAGGTCGTACTTGTCGGCGACGTGTTCGGCGTAGCGCTTGAGTTCCGCGCCGGGCGCGAACAGCCGCGACCAGTTCGGGTTGGGCTCGAAGGAGTACGAATAGGTCACCGAGGCGATGTCCACGGCCAGGCCCGGATACCGGTTGACGTGCCAGGTGCCGCCGAGGTCGTCCTCGCGGTCGAGGATGACGAAGTCGTGGATGCCGAGCCGGTCGAGTTGGATGGCCGCGCCCATGCCGCCGAAGCCCGCGCCGACGATCACCGCGTCCATGCCGCCCCTCCATTTCAGATACGATGAGTATCTGGATTCGGAGCGTATGTGGGTTCGGGTAGGGTGTCAACGTGCCCCGACTGACCCGCGCCGAGAGCCAGGCCCGCACCCGCGCCCGGCTGCTGGAGATCGCGCGGCCGATGTTCCTGCGCGACGGCTACGCGGCGACCTCGCTGGACAAGGTGGCCGACGCCGCCGGGTTCACCCGCGGCGCGGTCTACTCGAACTTCCGCAACAAGGACGAGCTGTGCATGGCTGTGCTCGACGAGATCCGCACCGAGCGGGCCGGCGACATCCTCGCCATCCTCCAGGCCACCACGTTGCGGGAGCGCATCGAGCGGTTCGAGGCGTGGGCCGAGAACGTGATCGGCGACCCGGGCTGGACCCGGCTGGAACTGGAGTTCGGCGTGCAGGCCAGCGCGGACGACGCACTGCGCGAGGAACTCGGCGCGCGCATCGTCGGCCTGACCCAGTTGATCGCCGAGGGCGTGCGGACCTTCGAGCACACCGACGGCGCCGAGTTGCGCATGCCGGCCGAGGAGATCGGCGTCGCGCTACTCAGCCTCGGCGTCGGGCTCGGCGTCTTCCGCTCCATCGAGCCGAAACTGCCGATCGGCGCGCTGGTCAACACGTTGCGCGTGCTGACCGGCCTCAGTCCAGCGTGATCCCGCGCGCGTTCAGATAACCGGCGTCCGCCGCCCTCCCCGGCGCCACGATCGCCACCGGGCCGCCTGCCCGTCGCGCCACCCACGACCGGTGGAACGGACTGCCCGGCGCGAGCGCGTCGCGGGTGCTCGGCTCCGCCGGATCCACCGGGCAGACCAGCGCCGGCCGCGATGTCTGCACCCGCGCACCAGCCGAGATCAGCTCGGCGATGGCCTGCGCGGCCGGTTTGCGCTGGTGGTCGACGGTGAACAGGCCGAGGTCGTATTCCCGGTCCGGGAAGTCGAGCAGCGTGCGGTCGATGTCGTGCGAGCACCACCAGGTGATGCCGAACAGCGCCGGGTTGTGCCACACGTTCTCGATGGTCGCCGTGGTGAACCGGCCGGCCAGGTCGGCCGGGATGTCCGGCGCTGGCGCGCCGAACTCCTGAAGCCACACCGGCCGATCCGGCTGCTCGGCCGCGGCCTGCGCCAGTTCGACGAGGTAGTCGGCATGCGTCAGCGTTGCCGGGCCGAGCGGTCCGTCCACGTCGGACACTCCGTTGAACACCCAGGAGTGCACGCTGGTGACATCGCCCAGCCCGGTCGCGTCGGCCGCGCCGAACGGGTGCTTGGGCGCGTAGAACGCGTCGTCGTACAGCGAGTGCGCGAGCAGCAGTCCGGGCGCCGCCGCGCGCGCCGCGGCCAGCAGTTCGACGGCCCACGACCGCGAGTCGGCCAGGTCGGTCGGATTCGCCGGCCAGAGGTTGTTGACCTCGTTGCCCACCGTGATCGCGAACGTGTTCGCCCGTGAGGCGACCGCACCGGCCAGCGTGCTCGCGTACTCGATCAGTCCGGATCGGACGGTCGCATCGGTGAAAACGCTGGCCTGGTGCCAGGTGAGCACCCAGGACGGCAGAAAGTCGAAGCTGGACAGATGCCCCTGGATCAGGTCGACCGACACGTCCAGCCCGAACTCGGCCGCACAGTCGATCATGGCGAGCACGTCGTCGACGGCCCTGGCGCGGATCAGGCCGCGGTTGGGTTGGATCCACGGCCAGATCGGGAAGATCCGCACGTGGTCGAGGCCGAGCCCGGCGAGATCGGCGAAGTCGCGGCGCACGGCATCCGCGTCGAAGTCGAGCCAGCTGTAGAACCAGCCCGAGGACGGCACGTAGTTCGCACCGAAGCGCGGCGCATTCCGTTCCGGTCGGGTACCCACCGGCCACTACCTCCTGAACTAAAACGATTTAGTGAACGAGTCACGGAGTCATTCTTAGGGCAGGTCAATCTCTGGGCAGCCCGGTGCTCTCCCGCACGACCAGTTCCGGCATGGGTGCCTGCACACCGCCCGTCGCGCCGTCGACCGCACTCAGCATGGTCTCGGCGACCAGCTCGCCGAGCGCGAACGTGTCCCGGCTGAGCGCGGTGAGCGAGGGATGCATCATCCGCGCCAGCACAGAGTCGTCGAACGCGACGATCGACAGGTCCTGCGGCACGGACAGGCCCATCTCGATGGCGACGCCGAGCCCTGCGACGGCCATCACGTCGCTGTCGTAGACGATCGCGGTCGGTCGCGGCCGCCGCGCCAGCAGCCGTCTGGTGACCTCCGCGCCCTGCTCGTCGGAGAAGTCCGTGGTGGTCGAGGTGGCGCCGACCAGGTCGAGTTCGCTGGCAGAGTCGCGCAACGCCGCGATGCGCCGCTGGGTGTGCCAGAACTCGGGCAGGCCGGCCACGTGCGCGATGCGGTGGTGGCCGAGCGCGGCCAGGTACTCGACGATGCGCAGCATGGCCGCCCGGTCGTCGACCCAGACGTTGGGTAAGGACGCCAACGGGCCCGCGCCGCCGAGCACGACGGCGGGCAGCTTGGACCGTTCGAGTTCGGCGATGCGCGGATCGTCCGCGCGCAGGTCGAACAGCACGACGCCGTCGACATGGTTGGCCGAGCGCCACTTGCGGTAGGTCTCGACCTCGGCCTCGATGTCCTCGACGATCAGCAGCTGCAACCCGACGCCCTGCACCGACAAACCTGCCTGCAGACCGGAAACCAGCTGTGCGAAGAACGGCTCGACGCCGAGCGTGCGTGCCGGTCGGGCGGACACCAGCCCGATCATGTCGGTCTTGGCGCCGGAGAGCGCCCGCGCCGCGCTGTGCGGATGCCAGCCCATCTGCTCGGCGACCCGCAGAATCCTTGCCCTGGTCGCCTCGCTGACGCCCGCCCTGCCGTTGAGCGCGAAGGACACCGCGCCGATGGACACGCCGGCGCGTGCCGCGATGTCCCCGATCGTCGGTCTTGCCATCCCCCGCCTCCTGCCGTCTTCACATGCACCGAAAGGGCAGGTCCCTCCTCTTGACACCGCCGTATGCTTTCCGCATAGTTCCATGACTAAAGCGCTTTAGCAACCATCGCTGAAAACGCATTGGGTATGGCGTTCGTCGCACAGCGGGCACGCGGCGTTCCACCTGCAATGTCGACAGCCCGCGGTTTCGACAGGAGAGTGTTGATGCACTGCAGGCTCAGGTACTTGGCGGTCGCCGCGTGCGCCGCGAGCGCGCTGCTCGTGGTGGCCGGCTGCGGCGTCGGCGGCGGCAGCGACAACGGCGCGGACACCAGCCAGACGGTCGCGGCGAACGCACCGATCAAGGGCTCGATCACCTTCCAGACTTGGTCGCTGAAGAACCAGACATTCACCCCCTACTTCACCTCGCTCGTCCAGGCTTTCGAGACGAAGTACCCCGGCACCACCATCAACTGGATCGACCAGCCGGGCGACGGCTACCAGCAGAAGGTCGCCAGCCAGGTCACCAGCAAGACGCTGCCGGACGTGATCAACCTCCCGCCCAACATCGCCTATCCGCTGGTCACCTCCGGCAACCTGCTCGACCTGACCAAGAACGTGCCGACGCTGACTCAGGATTACGTCCAAAGTGGACTTGATTCCTACAGGTTCCCCGGCGCGTCCGGCGAGTACGGCTTCCCCTGGTACCTCGGCGCCGAGCTGAACTTCTGGAACAAGGCCATGTTCACCAAGGACGGCCTGAACCCGAACTCGGTGCCCAAGAACCTGGACGACCTGTTCACCCAGGCCAAGACCATGCACGACGGCTCAGCCGGCAAGGACTACCTGATCAGCACGATTCCCGGCCTGAACAACATCGTGCAGGCGGGCGGACCGCTGATGAACGCCGGCTACACCAAGTTCGTCTTCAACAACGACAAGGTCGCCGCGCTGCTCGACAAGTACGCCGCCGCGTTCAAGGCCGGCGAGATGCCGCCCGACGTGCTGACCAACACCTACCAGGGCAACAACGCGCTGTTCCTCAAGCAGGAAGTGGCCTGGACGACCGGCCAGGGCAACGAGGTCAGCAAGGTCGCGCAGACCAACCCCGACCTCGCCCCGAACATCATCCCGTCCCCGTCCTTCGGCCCGGCCAACCTCAACGTCCAGGGCATCTCTGTCTCAGCCAAGAGCGCCAACCTGCCGCTGGCGCTGGCATTCGCCAAGTACGTCACCGACAACGCAAACCAGGTCGCGTTCATCAAACTCGCCCCCGGCTTCCTGCCCGGCACGACCGCGGCCGCCAACGACCCCGCCTACGCCAAGAGCGACGGCACCAACGCGGGCGACTCGGCCGTCATCGGCTACCAGGACATGCAGCACGCGATCAACTACACGCCGCCGGTGTGGTCCGACCAGATGAACACCGACATGAACCAGCAGATCTCGCTGGCGATCAGCGGACAGAAATCGTCCAAGCAGGCCCTCGACGACCTGGTCACCCAGCTCAACCAGTTGCTGACCAACTGACCTGGCCCGCCGGGCGCCCCTCGCATCGGGGGAGGGGCGCCCGGCGCGACGAGCAGTGAATTCTCAAGGACGGGCGATGCGCTACCACCGTTGGTACTCCCCCTGGCTGCTGGTGATTCCCGCGCTGGGCCTGGTGACGCTGTTCAGCATCTGGCCGGCGATCAACACCGGCGTGCTGTCCTTCACCAACGTCCGCCAGATCTCCGGCGGACACTTCGTCGGGTTCAGCAACTTCGTCGCGATGTTCCAGGATCCGCAGCTGCTCAACGCGCTCGTCAACACCCTGCTGTACGTGGTGATCTGCGTTCCGCTGCTGACCGTCCTGCCGCTGCTGCTGGCCATTCTGGTGCAGCGCAGCATCCCGTTCATCGGCCTGTTCCGCACCGTCTTCTACTTCCCGGTGGTCGCCTCCGCGGTTGTCGTCGCGGTCATCTGGCAATGGCTGCTGGACAGCCGCGGCCTGGTCAACGGCCTGCTGCAGGACCTGCACCTGACCCAGCAAGCCGTCCCGTTCCTCACCGGTCGCTGGCTGCTGCTGTTCAGCGCCATCTCGCTGACCGTGTGGAAGGGCCTCGGCTACTACATGATCATCTACCTGTCGGCGCTGGCCAACGTGCCGCGGGAACTGCACGAGGCAGCGGCCGTCGACGGCGCGGGCGGAGTCCGCCGGTTCTTCGCGGTCACCCTCCCCGGCGTCCGCGCCACCACCATGCTGGTCGCGATCCTGGTGATGATCTCGGCCATGCGCGTCTTCACCGAGCTCTACATCCTCGGTGGCCGCACCGGCGGCATCGGCGGCAACGACTCCTCGATCGTGCTGCTCATCCAGAACGCGGCTTCCGGCCTCAACGCGCGGCTCGGCTACGCGTCCACGCTCAGCGTGTTCCTGTTCGCCATCACCGTGATCCCCATGCTCGTACTGTCCAGGCTCAACCGCAGGGCGGAGGCGTCATGACCGCGACCATGACCGACCAGGCCCTGGCCACCCCCACCGCCGAGCGGCCCAGACGCCACCGCTCACGCAGCTTCAACACATCGACGCGATGGGGCCTGACCGCCCGCTACGTCCTGCTGCTGATCGTCCTGATCATCACCGTCGGCCCGATGCTCTGGGAGCTGTCAACCTCGCTCAAGAGCGTCAGCGAGGACGTCTTCACGACAACCCCCAGTTTCCTGCCCCAACATCCGACCCTGTCCAACTACGGCAAGGTCGCGCAGGTCATCCCGGTGCTGAAGTTCGCGACCAACTCGATCATCGTGGCCATCCTCGACGTCGGCGGCAACGTCGTCGGCGCGTCCATCGCCGGTTTCGCGCTGGCCCGGCTGAACTTCCGCGGCCGCAAGCTGGTACTCGGCGTCTTTCTGTCCACTTTGGTCCTGCCGGCCGAGGTCACCATCGTGTCGCAGTTCCAGACCGTGACCAACCTCGGCCTCGGCAACACGCTGCTCGGCGTCGCGCTGCCCAACATGATCGGCGCGATCAACGTGCTGCTCATGCGTAACGCGTTCCAGGCCATCCCCAACGAGATCGACTCGGCAGCCATCCTCGACGGCGCCAACGTCTGGCAGCGCCTGCGCTACATCGGTCTGCCCGCGGTGAAGGGCATCCTGAGCGTGGTGGCCATCATGTCCTTCATCGGCGCCTGGGACGACTTCCTCTGGCCGCTGCTGTTCCTGCAGGACCCGAGCAAACTCACGCTCACCGTGGGTCTCGCCTACCTGCAGAACACGTTCGTCGTCGACCCGAGGACGCTGGCCGCGGGCGCGATGATCGCGCTGGTGCCGATCCTGGCGCTTTTCCTGGCGTTGCAGAGGTTCTTCTTCCGAGGCGTCGGTGAGGGCGCGGTGAAGGGTTGAGCATGATCAGCATCAGGACCGTCGAGTCCACCGAGTGCTTCGTCGGGAGCGCGGACGAGCCCCGACAGGTCCTGCGCGTGACCGTGGACCGCGACCTGCCCCACCCACTCGCCATCGAGGTCACCGGCAGCGGCGTGACCGGATCAGCCGAGATCCCCGCCGGCTCCGGCCCGACGACCGTGGAAATCGGCGTAACCGTGGAAATCGGCGTAGCCCACACCGCCCCACCCGGCGAGTCGATCCCGATCACCGTCACCGCCGCGCAAGCCCAGGCATCGGGCGTTCTTCTCGTAGCCGAGCCAGGCTGGACCATGTACCTGGTCTCGCACTTCCACTACGACCCGGTCTGGTGGAACACCCAAGCCGGCTACACCGCGACCTGGGAACTACAGGGCAACGACGGCAGCACCCGACCGGTCTGGGAACACAATGGTTTCAACCTGGTCCGCGCGCACGTCGAAATGGCCATGGCCGACGAGGACTACACGTTCGTCCTCGCCGAGGTCGACTACCTCAAGCCGTTCTGGGACCTCCACCCCGAATACCGCAATGTCCTCACCAACCTGATCGCCGCGGGCCGCGTCGAGATCATGGGCGGCACCTACAACGAGCCGAACACCAACCTGACCGGCTCGGAAACCACCATCCGCAACCTGGTCTACGGCGTCGGCTACCAGCGCGACGTGCTCGGCGCCGACCCGCACACCGCCTGGCAGCTTGATGTGTTCGGCCACGACCCTCAGTTCCCCGGCCTGGTCGCCGACGCCGGCCTGTCCAGCACATCGTGGGCCCGAGGCCCGTTTCACCAGTGGGGCCCGATCCTGTCCAAGTTCAACGAGGCAGGCGGCGACGCGCGGAACATGCAGTTCCCCGCCGAGTTCGAATGGCTCTCCCCGTCCGGCAGGGGCGTGCTCACCCACTACATGCCCAACCACTACTCGGCAGGCTGGTGGATGGACTCCTCGGCCACGCTCGCCGACGCGGAAAAGGCCGTCTACGACCTGTTCCTCGCCCTCAAACCGGCAGCCGCGACGAAGAACACCCTGCTCCCGGTAGGCACCGACTACACCCCGCCCAACAAGTGGGTCACGGAGATCCACCGAGATTGGAACGCTCGCTACATTTGGCCGCGGTTCGTCTGCGGCAACCCGCGCGACTTCTTCGCCGCGGTCCGCGCCGAGCTTGACAACCGCAAGTTGTCACCCAGCCCGCAGACCCGCGACATGAACCCGATCTACACAGGCAAGGACGTGTCGTACATCGACACCAAGCAAGCCCAGCGGGCAGCCGAAACAGCGGCAACCGACGCCGAAAAACTTGCCTCGTTCGCGTCCGTTCTCGGTCTCGGCGGCTACCCACACACCGCGATGGACAAGGTCTGGCGCCAACTCGCCTACGGCGCCCACCACGACGCGATCACCGGTTCCGAGTCCGACCAGGTCTACATCGACCTGCTGACCGGTTGGCGCGAAGCCCACGACCTGGCCCACCAGGTCAGGACCAACGCCCTCGCCGCCCTCCTCGCCCAGACCGACACCACCGGCGAGGGCAGGGCCGTCACCATCACCAACACCCTCGCCTTCCCCCGCACCGACCTGGTCCGCATCACCGTCGACAACAACCAACGCCTCGTCGACGCCGACGGCACCGAAATCCCCGCAGTCATCGAAAGCCGCGTCAACGACAAGGTCACCCTCGCCTTCGTAGCCCGAGACGTCCCGTCCATGGGCTGGCGCACCCACCGCCTGGTCCCCGGTCGCACCCCCGAATGGCAAGCGGCCGAGGGCACCACGATCACCAACGAACACTTCGCCGTGACCGTCGACCCGGCCCGAGGCGGCGCCCTGACCAGCATCCGCGAGTTGGCCACCGGCCGGGAACTGTTGCGCGAGGGCCAACTCGGCAACGAACTGCGCCTCTACGAGGAGTACCCGGCACACCCCGAGTTCGGCGAAGGCCCCTGGCACCTGGTCCCCTCCGGCCCGGTCGTCTCCTCCGGCGCCGCCCAGGCGGAATCCGTGCGAGTCGAGACCAGCGCCGCAGGCGCCCAAATCACCGTCACCGGCGCCGTCGGCGAACTCCGCCACGAGCAACGCATCACCCTCTGGCACGGCCTCGACCGCGTCGACTTCCACACCCGCGTCCTCGACTACACCGGCGCGGACCGCCTCCTCCGCGTGAAGTTCGCCGCCGACATATCGGGCGCCCGCCCGGTGTCCGAAGTAGCGGGCGCGGTGATCGCGCGCGGCTTCGGTGTAATCGACGTGGACACAGCCCAGGCTCCCTGGACTCTCGACAACCCGGCGAACACATTCTTTGCCCTGAGCAGCACCGCAAACCTCCGGTTGCACGACGCGGACGGCGCTCCCATCGGCAAAGCCGCCATCGCGGTGGCCGAAATCGTGGTGACCGACCTGGAGAACGCCGCCGAACAAGCCCGCGACCTGGTGATCGCCCTGGGTCGGATCGGCGTCACCGCGACCACCTCCACCGCGCACGGCGCCCGCTACGGCTGGCTCCAGGTCGACTCCAACCTGCCCGACATCCGCATCGTCCTCGGCGGCCCGGACGTGAACCCGGTAGCCGAAGCCGTGCTCGCCAACGCGGGCCGCACCGAACTGGACCGCCAACTCGCCGAACACGGCGCGGCCCGCGTGCTCGTCCCAGCGAAGACAACGGTCGAACAAGCCTGGGTAGCCAACGCCGACCTACGCGGACCAGACGCGTTGCCAACCCTGATCATCGCCGCAACTGACAACGCAAGGTTGACAGCCGAGATCGCGGCCGTAGCCGCCGAGTTCACAGCGGACACGTCCGCGGCAGCCGTCCTCGCCGGCTCGGACGCGCTCACCCTGCTCGATGAGCACACGGTCGGCCTGCTCACCTACGGCCTGCCTGGCTTCGCCGTCGATCCGACCGGCGCACTGCACATCTCGCTGATGCGCTCGTGCACCGGTTGGCCCTCCGGCGTCTGGCTCGACCCACCGGCTCGCCGCACCCCGGACGGATCGGCCTTCCAACTCCAGCACTGGACGCACGACTTCGACTACGCCCTGGTCTCCGGCGCAGGCGACTGGCGGGTGGCCGACCTGGTCGCTCGCGGCAGCGAGTTCTCGACGCCTCTCCTCGCCACCATCGACGACGGACACCCCGGTCCGCTACCCGCGCAGCACTCCTTCCTCACCGTTGAACCAGCCCGGCAGGTCCAGGTTCAGACAGTCAAGGCCACCGGCAACCCACACGCCACCGGCAGCACGCCAACTGACAACCACAAGTTGACAGTGCGCCTGGTCGAGACGACCGGCAAACCCGCGACGGCAACGGTATCCACCCCGTCCGGCTGGACCGAGGCTCACGAAACTGACCTGCTCGAACAGCACGCCCGCGCCAATGCCCTTGCCGGGCAGGACATAGCGATCGAGCTGACCGGCTCCCGCATCGCGACAGTGGTAGCCACAGTAGCCACCCCGGCCGCGATGTCCCCCGCCCACGGCGCCCCCGCCGCAACACCCCCTCCCAACGGCGCAACCCCTGCCGACCGCGCAACCCCTCCCGACCACACAACCCCTCCCGAAGGCGCACCCCCTCCCGAAGGCGCAACCCGTGCCGACCACGCAACCCCTCCCGAAGGCGCAACTCCTCCTGACCACGCAACCCGTCCCGACCACGCAACCCCTCCCGAAGGCGCAGCCCCTCCCGAAGGCGCAGCCCCTCCTGACCGCGCTCACGCCGACACCGCGCCACTCGGCCCGGCCGGCGAGATCGCGCAGCCGATCTACACCCGCTACTGGCTGCACAACCGCGGCCCGGCGCCCGCCGGATTCCTCCCGGTGAGCGTGGCCGTCGACCCGACCGTGCACAGCATCGCGCCGGGGGAGGCCGTCACCGCGACCGTCGTGCTGGCCAGTCATCTGCGCGATCGGGCGGTCGAGTCAACCGTTGACGTGGTCGTCCCGGCGGGCTGGCGGGCCGATCCGGGTACTCGACCGGTGCGACTTGCCGAGCGCGGACACACCAGGTTCCCGTTGACCGTGACCGCACCCGCCGATGCCGAGCCGGGACTGTACTTCGCCCGCGTGCGGCTGGCGGTGGGCGCGGACCTGCTGGAGGACGTGATCACCATGGTGGTGCAGGGCGGAGCGGCCGACGACATCGTTCCCCCGCCGGCAGGCCCGGAGATCAATCACGCCGACCAACTGAAGGGCACGACCGCCGACGAGGCGCGGCCGCTCGGCCTTGAACTGTCGGTTGTCACCGACGCGGTCGACGTGACCTGTGGCGAAAAGGCAACACTCACGGTGCGCGCCACCAGTACCGCGGCCGACGACATCGACGGCGAGGCCATGGTGGTCAGCCCATGGGGCACCTGGCATCTGATCGGCCCGTACACCAACGGTTTCCACGTGCCGGCCGGGGCGTCGACCGAGGTGTCGTTCGAGGTCTCGGCACCCCCGCACGCACAGCCGGGCACCTGGTGGGCGATGGTGAAGCTGATGTGGTTCGGCCGGGTCCAGTACAGCCCGGCGATCCCGGTCCGGGTGCATCTGCCATGAACGCCGCGACCGCACAACGCGAAGCCACCGTCATCGGCTGGGTGAACGGCGAGCCGCTCCCCCGAGCGACACTCGACGAGCGGTTGACCGTGCTGCGCGCGGGCAGGGGCGCGGCCGCGTTGCCGGCGCCGAACAGTCGCGAGGGCCGGCAACTGGTGCGCTGGACGGCACATGTGCTGTTCACCGAGCAACTGTGTGCGTCGTGGGCACGGCAGCACGGCCTGGCGGTCGCCGCACCGCTGGAGCTGGACGCGTTGGGCGCGGTGCAACTGGGCTCGATCACCTCGGCGGCATGGCGCACCGACCCCGCGGTCAGCGCGGTCTATCGCGCGGTCATCGACGACGACACCAAAGCATCTCGACCGCCGACGCGCCAGCAGTGGCTGCTCCGCATCGCCACCGCAGCGACACCCGAGGCCGCCCTGGCCGCCGAACCGGTGTCGATCGGCTGGTCCACGCTGGCCGACCTCCCGTTGGCGATCGCGGACGCGGCCCGCGAGGGCACGTCGGTGCCGGTCGCGTCGGGCGAGGTGTGGCATGTGGTCGTGGTCGACAAGGTCGACGTCCTGCCGATGGTCGGGCCACCCTCGGTCCGGCGTTCCGGCATGGCGTTGCGGGCGTTCGCGCGCTGGCTCGACGAGCGGCGCGCGAGGTCCGTTCGGGTGGCGGACGGTTTCGAACACCCCGGCGACCCCGGGCAGCCGGACAACACCCATCAGCACTGAACTAGTCCACTGTGGAGGTTGGTTCATGGCAGGATTGAAGTCGCGAGCGGTGGCCGTGGCCACGATCGGCTTGCTCGCGGTCGGGGCCACCATCGGCGTCGCCGGCACGGCGAACGCCCGCACCACGCCGCGCGTGAGCGGCAACCAGCATGTGGTCGCCTACTACCAGACGCAGTACAGCAACGGAAGCTACGTGTCGCCGTTACCCCTTCAGGGCATCGCGACCGACGTCGAGGTCGCCGCCATCCATCTGGACGACGACGGCTCGCTGCACATCAACGACAACCCGCCGACCGACTCGTCCTTCGACCAGATGTGGTCCGATCTCGGCACGTTGCAGAGTTCCGGCGTGCGGGTCGAGGCCATGCTCGGCGGAGCGGGCGGGGATTCGTTCGCCAATCTGGCCAACAACTTCAGCCAGTACTACGCCACGCTGAAGAACTTCCTGACCACCTATCACTTCAACGGGATCGACCTCGACATCGAGGAATCCTTCTCGCTGGCGAACACCGAGCAGCTGATCACCCAGCTGCGCTCGGACTTCGGCTCGGGCTTCGAGATCCTGATGGCGCCGGTGGCCAGCGACCTCAGCGGTGGCTCGGAGTTCTCCGGCGGCTTCTCCTACTCCCAACTGGAGAGCGACGTCGGGTCGGACATCAACTGGTACAACGCGCAGTTCTACTGTGGCTGGGGCGACCTGTCCAGCACGTCGAACTATGATGCCGTGATCGCCAACGGGTTCCCGGCCAGCCAGGTCGTGGCCGGAACCGTGACCAACTCGGCGAACTGCTCCGGCTACGTCGATCCGGGCACGCTGGCGAACACGCTGTCGTCGTTGGCGGGCGAGTACTCCGACTTCGCCGGGGTCGCGGGCTGGGAGTACTTCAACGCCGTGCCGGTGAACAACGGCGGCCCGCAGAGCTGGTACGCGGCAGCCGGCAATGCGCTGTAAACCCGAGGTTCGCACCTCGCGCATCCACTAGAACTGTAAACCTGAGGTTGTCCTGCCCGCGCCGGATTCCGGTGCGGGCAGGCCCTTTTGACAGGACTGGACCAGCTGCCGCAGGCTCGTTGACCATGACCGAACGGCCGACCAGCGAAGCCCGCAAGGCCATCGTCGCTTCGATCCTCGGCTACGCCATGGACGGCTTCGATCTGCAGATCCTGGCCTTCGCGTTGTCGGCCATCACCGCCGACCTCGCGCTGAGCAACACCGAGGCCGGTTCGCTGGCCACGATCACGCTGACCGGCGCGGTGCTCGGCGGCATCGTGTTCGGGATCCTGAGCGACTATGTCGGCCGGGTGCGGATCCTCACCGCCTCGATCGTGTTCTTCGCGGTGTTCACCGGCCTCACCGCGACCGGCCACGGCTACCTCGGCATCGCGATGTTCCGGTTCCTGGCCGGCGTCGGCATCGGCGGCGAGTTCGGCATCGGCATGACGCTGGCCGCCGAGACGTGGCCGGCCCGACTGCGGGCGCGGGCGACATCGCTGGTCGGGTCGGGTTGGCAGGCGGGTGTGCTGGTGGCCGCGCTGCTCTCCGCGCCGATCCTGACAACCTGGGGTTGGCGCGGTCTGTTCGCCTTTGGCGCGTTACCCGCGCGGTTGTCGCCATCGTGGTCCGACTCCGACTCCGGCTCGGCGAACCGATCCGGTTCACCGAACGTGCTACCCGGCGACCGTTTCCGTTGACACTGCTGGTGTCCGACGCGCGCACGATCCGCATCGGCATCGGGGTGCTGATCCTGACGTCGGTGCAGAACTTCGGCTACTACGGCATCATGACCTGGCTGCCGACCTACCTCGCCAAGCAGTTCGGCTATGGCCTGACCAAATCGGCGATCTGGACCGCGGTCACTGTCATCGGTATGGCGATCGGTATCGTGATCTTCGGCCAGCTCGCGGACCGGATCGGACGCAGACCGGCGTTCTGGATCTTCCAGGCCGGCGCGGCCATATCGCTTGTTGTGTACTCGCAGTTGACAACGCCGATCGCGTTGTTGCTCGGTGGCGCGGTGATGGGCGCGTTCGCGAACGGCATGCTCGGCGGCTACGGCGCGCTGATGGCCAAGCTGTATCCCACGCAGGCTCGGGCGACCGCGCAGAACGTGCTGTTCAACCTCGGTCGGGCGGTCGGCGGGTTCGCGCCGGTCGCGGTGGCACTGCTCGCGTCCGCGCACGGTTTCCCGTTCGCGATCGGCGCGCTGGCCGTGATCTACCTGGTGGACATGGTCGCGATGCTGCTCATCCCGGAGCGTCGGGCGGCGGAACTCGGCTAGAGCACGCATCGCGGGCGGGTGCGTCGCTGGTAGGAGATCGCCGCGACGCCCAAGGCCCAGCCGTAGCCCGCGAAGGCCGTCGCCGCGGCGCAGCTGAGCAGGTAGTCGGGAAACGTGGTGGGACCGCCAATCAGCAGGTAGATCCACATGCCGGTGCCGTAGCCGGCGAGGGTGGGCGCGATCAGCCATACCGGCACCACCGGCAGGAATCTCGGCACTCGACGTCCGGCCAGCCACACCGTCCAACTGGGAAACACCTGGCCCCACGAATGCACGAGGCCCAGCAACAGGAAGTCGGCGGGCAGGGCGGTGCACAGGATGAACGTGGGGATGAACAGGTCACCGGCGTCGGCGAGCCGGGTGCCGCGAAACGGTGGCAGGTTGGCGAACCGCATCAGATGACACGCGTAGTAGGGCACGAAGGCCACGCTGCCGAGGTGTGCGATCAGCCGGATCCGGGGCGTCGCCGGCACCAGCGGCCGGTCGAGCGCGACGACCGCGTCTGCGGGATGGTCGAGGCCGCAACGCGGGCAGCGGTGCGTTGTGCGGTGTCGCCAGGACAGCGCGGCCAACAGGAACAGGACGGCGACGCCGACGAAACCGAGCCGCTCCGCGAACGGTCCCCAGTCGGGCCGACCGTCCCGGCCGAGCATGGCGCCGTTCATCGCCCAGCTGATCAGGTCGAGCAGCACGAACGCGCTGCCGGCCAACGCGAGCAGCACCACGCCCCACAACCCGGCCGTGATCAGCGCGACCGGTGACCCACGGCCGGTCCGCGTGCTCGCCAAGGCCAACCCCGCCCCGACCACCAGCACCGCCGCACCGGCCCAACCGAGCCAGCCGATCCCGTCCAGGGCACCGTGTCCGGCCAGCAGCAGCACAGCTCCGAACAGCACCGCCCATCCGCCGGCGGCATATCCCACCCAGGACGGCCATTGCCGCAACACTCCCCGTTCCGCCACGTGGTCAGCGTGACGGGGCGACCCGGCGGGGACCTCCCGCGCAGGTATCGACCGATTCGCTCGCCGGCGGGATGTTCAGCCGTGGCCGGGAATGAACTCGCGCACGGCCGAGTGGCGCAGTGGTTCCTGGCTCGGGTTGCCCGGACCGGCCGCGATCGGGTCGAGCACGAATCCGATGTGGTCGCCGAGGTCGTGCCGGTCGGCGATGCGGCCGACGAACCAGCGGTCGCAACCGGTCAGAATGGGCTGACCGGCCAGGCCCGCGGTCCATCCGCAGTGCGCGAACTTGTCGATGCAGTCGCCGGTCGTGGTGGCGAACAACGCGGCGAGGCCATGCTGTTCCTGGCCGAGCGCGTGTACGGCGAGCAGGTCTGCGCCGGCCGCGACGCGCGTGGTGTGGTTGGCCTTGGCCAGGCAGACGAGATAGCGGACCGGGTTGACGCCGCACTGGGTGACGAACGCGACCAGGCAGCCCGCGCGCACGCCGTCGACCGACGTGGTCACCGCGAACATGGGCGGATCGACGCCGGCCAGCGCGCGGTGCACGTCCCGCGCTGGTCCGGTTCGCGCGCCACGTGGTTTGACCTGCACCGGAATCGCCATGGGTTCAGCATCGTCACAATCGACACCAATTGAAACGGACACTTTCGGGCGAATCAGTCGCGCCGCCAGCTCATCCGCACCGTGGTCCCCTGGTCGGTCGATGTGACCGTGACGTCCTCGGCAAGGCCCCTGATCAGCAGCAATCCGCGACCGCGGAACCCGGGATCGGCGTCCGGCGCCTGCCAGCGACCACCGTCGGCGACCAGCACGTCCAGCGCCTTCGGCGAGGCGCTGACCAGCACGGACACCGTTCCCGGCGACCCGTCGGCATAGGCGTGGTCGGCGACGTTCGCCATGGCTTCATAGCTGGCCAGCGCCAGCGCCTCGATCAGGTCGGCGGGCAGGCCGGCACGGCGCGCCCACTCTTGAATGGCCCTGCGCACCTCGGTGAGCCGGTCGGCCGAAGCTCGTCCCTCCCAGCGGAACGGCTCACCGTCCGTGATGCTCACCCGACACATCATCCCGCCTGACCATGATCAAGCAGAACTGTGCCTGGCCGCAGCGTTGCCATCACCAAACGTGACTGAACATGACGAAAGTCACCCATAAGCGCTTGGTTTTCGTCAGAAAAAACCAAAATTCGGGGATATCAGCACTCCTGTGGTGGTACACCAGAAAGTCATGCTGTTGGGCGTACTGGACATCGGGTCAACGGCGGCGCAGTTGTTGGTGGTCGACACCGACCACGACACGCCGCCGCTGCCGACGCACACCGTAAAACGGCAGACCCTGCTCGGCGACGCGTTCACCCGCGACGGTTCGATCGGCGCGGACGGCGTGGACCGACTTGTCCGCGCCGTCAAGGAAACCGTGGCCGCCGCGCACGAACTCGGGGTGCGCCGACTGTGCGTGGTAGTGACCGCGGCCGTTCGCGACGCGACCAACCGGGAGAAGATCCTGGCCAGGCTGGAACGCGAAACCGGTGTGCTGCCGAGCTATCTGGCCGGTGAGGACGAGGCCAAGCTCGGCTACCTGGCCGCGCGGCACTGGCACGGCCAGGCGCCGGGCCGGATGCTGCTGCTCGACATAGGCGGCGGCTCTATGGAAATCGCGCTCGGCGACGGTGTCGAGCCCGAATACGCGGTGTCGCTTCCGCTCGGCGCGCGCCAGCTGACCAGCGCCTTCCTGAGCACCGATCCGCCGGAACCCGACCAGTTGCGGCAGTTGCGTGAGCACGTCGACGCCGCCCTCGCCGAGATCGCGGAAACCGTTGCGTGCCAGCACAAGGCGGACACGGTGATCGCGACGTCGCGGATCTTCACCCAGCTGGCCCGGCTGACCGGCGCGCCGTCCGCGAGCCAGGGCCCGTTCGTGCGACGCACCCTGCGCCGGGCCGAACTGCGGTCCTGGATTCCTCGGCTGGCCCGCCGCAGCAGCGCGGAACGCGCGCAGCTGCGTGGGGTGTCGCAGAATCGCGCCAAGCAGATCCTGGCCGGCGCGATCGTCGCCGACGCGGTCATGACCAAGCTCGGCATCGAGACCGCGCAGGTGTGCCCGTGGGCGCTGCGCGAAGGACTGATCCTGCGGCACCTGGACAAGCGCGAACAGGTCGAGATTCCGCTGGCGACCGAGCGCGCCGCGGACCTGCGTCGCTTCCGCCCCGCCTGACCCGCGACAATCACCGGGTGTCAACGAACCTGCGGGCGATCGCCCAGGAGAACGAGCGCTACATCGCCGATGGCTACTACGACCATCCGACCGCGGGCCGGGTGCACATCGCCGAGGCCGTCGAGGCGGCGGCCGACGCGACCGTCAGCCATCAACTGGACGAACTGACCAAGCTGCTGGCCGAACCCGCGATCGCGCACCGGCCCACCACGATCGAGGTCACCGACGAGTCCTCGCTCGGCGCCGCGCAACGCTGCCACGGCGAGGGCAGCGGTGTGCTCGGCGTGTTGAACTTCGCGTCCGCGCGCAATCCCGGCGGCGGCTACCGCAACGGGGCGCGGGCGCAGGAGGAGGACCTGTGCCGCTGCTCGGCCCTCTACACCTGTCAACTGCGCGCACCCGACTTCTACGCCGCGCACCAGGCATCCAGGGACCTGCGCTACAGCCACCGGGTGATCAGCTCACCCGGCGTGCCGGTGTTCCGCGACGATGCGCTCGCGCTGCTCCCCGCGCCCTACCCGGTCACCTTCCTCACCTCGGCCGCACCCAACACCGGTTGCCTCACGCCGGAACTCCTGCCGGGAATTCCCGCGCTGCTCACCGAACGCGCGGCGCGCGTGCTCGCCGTGGCCGAACAGTCGCATGTGGATGATCTGGTGCTCGGCGCGTGGGGCTGCGGCGTGTTCCGCAACTCGCCTGCCGACGTCGCGCAGGCGTTCGCCACCCACCTTGGTCCCGGCGGCCGGTTCGCCAACGCGTTCGGCCGGATCGTGTTCGCCATCTACGACCGTCGCCCCGGCCAGCAAACGCTCGCCGCGTTCCGCGCCGTGTTCGGTTGACCGTGTTACGCGGCCACGCCGGCCCCGCAATGGGTAGGTAGCCAGCCCGGACCGAGGGCCCGCGCGGAAGGGCCACCATGGCGCTGCCGATCGGTTCGCCGAACCGGGTGGTGTCCCGGGCCGATCATGACCGACGCAGCACCGTCAACACGCTCAGGCAGATGGTGCTGACCAGGCCGGCGCCCACCAGGTACAGCGCGACCGGCCAGGAGTGGCCATGGTCGACGCCGAGCAGCGCGGTCGCGATCAGCGGCGAGAAGCCGCCACCCAGCACCGCGCCGAGCTGATAGCTGAGCGCGCCGCCGGTGTACCGGATCCTGGTGTCGAACAGGTCCGCGTAGTAGGCGGCCATCGGGCCGAAGATCGCCGCCGAGCCCGCGTAGCCAAGCGCGATGGCGACGCCCACGAGGCCGAGATTTCTGGTGTCCAGCAGCCAGAACAGCGGGAACGCGAACACCACCAGGAACAGCGCGCCGCCGAGCATCACCGGCTCGCGCCGGATCCGGTCGGACAACAGCGTGAACAGCGGGATCGCGATCACCTGGGCCGCGCCGCCGATCAGGCTGATGTTCAACAGCGCCTGGCGCGGCAGGTGCAGGTTGGCCGTGCCGTAGCTGAGGAAGAAGTTGGCCAGGATGAAGACGAACGCATTGAACCCCAAGTTTACACCCGCGCCGAGCAGCACCGTCGGTGTCGAACCACGCAACACCTCGGCGATCGGCAGCCGCGACCGCTCACGCTGCCGGCGCAGCGGCTCGAACTCGGGGCTCTCCGCGACGCTCAGCCGCGTGTACAGGCCGACCGCGATCAGGATGACGCTGAACAGGAACGGCAATCGCCAGCCCCACGACAGGAACGCGGTGCCGGACACGGCCGTGGCGAGGCTGAACGCGAGGGAGCCCAGCACGATGCCCGCCGGTGAACCAATGGCTGTCCAGCCGCCGTAGAACGTGCGCCGTTGTGCTGGAGCCGACTCGACGACCAGCACCGCCGCTCCGCTCTGCTCCCCGCCGAGGAAGAAACCCTGCAACAGGCGCAGCACGACCAACAAGACGGGCGCGAGCACACCGACACTGGCGAAGGTGGGCAGGACGCCGATCAGCGCCGTGCACAGGCCGGTCACGGTGAGGGTGAGGACCAGCATGGGTTTGCGGCCGACCCGGTCGCCGAAATGGCCGATCACGATCGCACCGAGCGGCCGCACCAGGAATCCGGCGCCGAACGTCGCGAACGCGAGCAGGGTGCCGACCGTGGGATTGCCGGACGGGAAGAACAGCTTGTTCAACGCGATCGCCGACGCGGTGCCGAAGATCAGGAAGTCGTACAGCTCGATGGTGGTGCCGATGGCGCCCGCGAACGCGACCCTGCGCAACGCCGGCGATGTGGTGGCTTCCTGTTGCAGCGTCACGTCGCGATCCCCGTTTCCGACCGACATGTCGGAGTCAACCTAGCGGCCTCGGTTGGCTCGGCCAACCGTGCGTTCGTCCGCGACGATCTGCGCGAGGACGTGCCGGGAGTTGCTCGCCAGCGCCGGATTGGTCGTGTCGTAGTAGGGCAACTGGATGGCCGAGATGGACAGCGCCCAGGCTCGCCCACGAGCCCAGGTCGCGTCGTCGACGTCGAGTGCGGCGCGCAGAATCGGCCGTGCGGCGGCGGGCAGCAGGTTCCACGCGACGATCAGATCGACGGTCGGATCGCCGACGCCGACCCCGCCGAAATCGATCACCGCCCGGAGCCGGCCCTGATCGATCAGCACATTGCCCGGTGAGAGATCGCCGTGCGCCCAGGTCCGCTGCACCGAGCCGGGGATGGTGAGCGCTTCGGCCCAGATGCCACGCAGCGCGTCGATGTCGGCGTCGCGAATGTCGACAAGTCCCCGGGCCGCCTCCAGCGCCGCCACGGTCGCCTCGTCCCGGTCGGCGAGTCGACCGCCGCGGCTCTGCCTCGGGCCACCGGTCGGGTCGACCGAGCGCAGCGCGCCGATGAACTCGGCAAGGTCGATGGCCAGGTCCTCGGGTTCGGCAAGGCCGTCAACCTCAGGATTACAGCCGTCCAGCCACCGGCACACGGACCACTGCCACGGAAAGTTCTCGGTCGGTTCGCCGACGCCGACCACCTCCGGCACCGCGACCGGCAGGTGCGGCGCGAGCTTGCGCAGCCACTGCTGTTCGCGGGTGATGCCCGGTGTCGCGCCTGCGATCATGGGCAGCCGCGCGGCAAGGTCGGTGCCGAGCCGGAACATGGCGTTTTCGGTGCCGGCCGAGGCGACTCGGGTGATCGGCAGGTCGGCCCACCGCGGGAAGTGCGTGGCCAGCAGCCCACGCACCAGGTCCGCGTCGATGTCGACCTCATCAGCATGCATCCTGGCCACCCACTTGCCTCCCGCGCCGCTGCTGTAAACCGGTCGACAACAGCCAAACATCCCGGTCAAACCGGTTTTTCCGCCCCCAGATTCCGCCAAGTTCCGATCGACAGACTGCGCGACATGACCATGCGGGAGTGGGCCAGGGCCAGCGTTGCCGAGGCGATCGGCCAGGCGCACCGGGACGATCCCGTGGTGGCCAGCAGCGGCGGGCCGGCCGGCAACGCGCTGCTGACCGCGTGGATCGGCGCGGCGCTGTTGGTGCTGTTCGTGGTCGAACTGGCCACTCTGCTCGACGTGACGGGCCTGCTCAGCTGGCATGTCATCGTCGGCGTGCTGCTGGTACCGCCCGCGCTGGTCAAGACCGGCACGACCGGCTGGCGGATCGTCCGCTATTACACCCACTCCCCCGCGTACCGGCAGGCCGGGCCGCCGCCGATGATGCTGCGCGTGCTCGGCCCGCTGGTCGTGCTGTTCACCCTGGCCGTGCTCGGTACCGGACTCGCACTACTCGCGTTGGGGCCGAACGCCAGCCTCGAACCGTTCCTCAGCGTGCTCGGCTACCAGGTCAGCGCGCTCACCCTGCATCAGGCGACTTTCATCGTCTGGGCAGTGGTGACCGGCCTGCACGTGCTCGGCAGGCTGGTTCCGGCCACCCGGATCATCAGCGGCCACCAGCCGGTGCCCGGCACGGTGGCGCGGGTCATCGGGTTCATGGGCGTCGCGGTGACCGCGGCCCTCGCCGCCGTGCTGATCTATGGCGCTTCCACGTCCTGGCTGATCGACGGTCCGCCGGCACACCACCACCACGTCGTGGTGCCGCACGACTGAGCAGGTTTTTGCTGGTTCGGCAACTTTGTTGGCCAGGTCGGGCGGGCCGACCGCACGATCGCGGCATGACTTCGCACAGCTACGACGTGGTGATCATCGGCGGCGGCCCGGCGGGCCTGAGCGCGGGCCTGACCCTGAGTAGGGCGCGCAGGCGGGTACTCGTGGTTGACGCGGGCAGTCCGCGCAACGCGCCCGCCGCGCACGCACACAACTATCTCGGCCGGGAGGGCGTGCCCCCGCTGGAACTGCTCGCGATCGGTCGCACCGAGGTGGCCGGCTATGGCGGCGAGGTGCGGGCGGGCGCGGTCACGTCGGTCGAGCGGGCCGAGTCCGGCGACTTCCGGGTGACCATCACCGAGACCACCGATCGGTCTACTGTGGACGCTCGGCGAATTCTGCTGGCCACCGGCCTGGTCGACGACCTGCCGAACATCGACGGTCTCCGGCAGCGGTGGGGCCGGGACGTGCTGCACTGCCCGTACTGCCACGGTTGGGAGGTGCGCGGCCAGACCGTCGGCATCATCGCCGCCGGCCCCGGCTCGATCCACCAGGCGCTGCTCTGGCGGCAGTGGACCGACCAGGTCGTCTTCTTCGCCAACGACGTCGTCGAGTTGGGCGAGCAGGACCGGACCCGGTTCGCGGCACGCGGTATCGCCGTGGTCGAGGGCAGGATCGACCGGTTGCGGGTCGAGGACGACGTGCTCACTGGCCTGGAACTCGCCGATGGCACGGCCGTCGCGGTGCACGCGGCGGTGGTGCTGCCCATCGCGCACGCCGACGACAGCATGCTCGCCAAGATCGGCCTGCACGCGGTCGAACAGTTCATGGGCGAGCAGCCGATCGGCACCGCGATCCCCGCGATCAACCCGTCCGGCGCGACCGAGGTCCCCGGCGTGTGGGTGGCCGGCAACGTCGGCGACCATCGCGCGCAGGTGATCAGCTCGGCCGCGGCGGGCGTGCAGACCGCGGCCGCGATCAACTTCGACCTGATCAACGAGGACACCGAGCGCGCCGTCGCCCAGTTCCCGTTCACGCCCGAACTTGAGCAGGAGGTGTGCGAACGGGTGCTCGGCGACCGCCGGCACGGCATCGACCCATCAGCATGAGCCCGAGCGGGGTGAGTCGGAGCGCGCCGCCAGGGTCTGCCGGCACAGGTGATCGGCGGCGCGTACCGTCTCCGGCAGCCGGAAACCCCGGCACAGCCGCAACACCTGGGCGCTGGCTCGGTCCAGGCCGATCCGGTGACCGACCGACACGAACACCGGTTTCACCCCGGTCCTGGTGCGCAGCACCCGCCCGATGACCTCGCCCGCCTCGGTCAGCGGCGCCCACGCGCCGCGCTCGGCGCCGACCTTGGAATGTTCGCCGACGAACGCGGTCTTGCCGACGCCGATGCTCGGCAACCCGGTCAACACACCGAGATGGCAGGCGAGGCCGAACCGGCGCGGATGGGCGAGGCCATGGCCGTCGCAGACCAGCAGATCCGGCACGGTCCGCAGGCCGCGCAGCGCGGCGAGCAGCGCCGGTACCTCACGGAACGCGAACAAGCCCGGCACATAAGGGAAGTCGACCTTGATGTACGCGGTCGACGATTCGACGACCGCGCCGGATTCCGCGTCCAGCAACACGGCCGCGGCCGCCGCGCAATCCGAGCCGGGCGCGTAGGCGACGTCGAGCCCGGCGACGATGCGCGGATCGTCGCGTACGTCGTCGTCCAGGATCACCTTGGCGCGCAGCCGATCCTGCATCGCGAGGGCCTCGTCCGCCGTCCTCGGCCACGGCTGGGGCAGGTCAATGTGAATCGGTCAGATCCATTCGGTCGAGCCGTCGTGGGCGTAAACCGGCGGTTCACCGCTGGCGTCGGTGAGGCCATACCGTTGCCTGACCGGCATCCTGTTGACGATCCTGGCGATCTCCTGGCGCCGTCGCACCATCACCTGCCACGCCGCATGGGTGACCGCGTCGGCGTCACCGGCCACGACTGGCCGGCGCGCGGCAGGGGACGCCGACCCGGAGAGCATGGTTCCTTTTTACCCGATCCGGCTGACGCCACCGGTCCTGTCATCGCGCGGTTGTCACCGCCGATCGCGGTGTTCAACGTGGAACACAGGTTGTCGGCATGCTCTCCATACCGCAGGTCTTTGTCAAAGCCTTGCATTAAGCACTGAAGTTTGCTTTGGTCGACTTGCCCGTGCTCAGCGCCTGAACAGGGATCGAAGAGACAGGGGATCGATAAGAATGTCGAAGCGTTCGCGTATCCGTGCGTTATGGGCCACAACCGGTGTCGTCGCGGTGATCGTGACCGCCGGCAGCGCCGCCGCCGCGGTGGGCGGCAGCCACCTCGCCGTGCAGGCGCAACCGCCCCAAACCCCGTCGACCTCGGTCGCGGAATGGCTGACCACACCCGGCTCGGACAGCGCGACCACCGCGCAACTCCCAATCCAGTACGACATCACGCCCGGCCCGACCCTGGTCGAGGTCGACCCGACCATCAAGTACCAGACCGTTTCCGGCTTCGGCGCGGCCATCACCGACTCGGCGGCGCACGTCCTCTACGGACTCGACGACAGCACCCGTGCCCAGGTGATGAGCAACCTGTTCAGCCCGAACACCGGCGCCGGCATCAGCTTCCTGCGTCAACCCATCGGCGCGTCCGACTTCGTGGCCGACCAGGACTACTCCTTCGACGACGTGCCCGCCGGCCAGACGGACTACTCGCTGAGCCACTTCTCCATCGCGCACGACGAGCCGCAGATCCTGCCGCTGCTGCGGGAAGCCCGTCAGCTCAACCCGTCGCTACAGATCGTCGCGACGCCGTGGAGTCCGCCCGGCTGGATGAAAACCAGCGACTCGATGATCGACGGCAAGCTCATCGACTCCCCGGCCATCTATCACGTCTACGCCGAATACCTGGTCAAGTTCCTCCAGGCGTACCAAGCCGCCGGCGTGCGGGTCGACTACCTCACCGTGCAGAACGAGCCGCAGGCATTGCAGCGCAAGAACTATCCGGGCACGGACCTGGACTGGCAGCAGGAAGCCAAGGTCATCGATGCGCTCGGTCCGATGATCCGCGCGGCCGGCCTGAACACGAAGATCCTCGGCTACGACCACAACTGGGCCGAACACCCCGGCGACGTGAAGACGCACGAGGCAGCCAACGAGGACCCGGAGCTGAACTACCCGTACAACCTGCTGGAATCCGACGCGAACCGGTGGATCTACGGCACCGCCTACCACTGCTACGCCGGCGACCCGACCGCGCAGACGCCGCTCAAGGCGTCGTTCCCGAACAAGCCCATCTACATGGACGAGTGCGAGGGCGGCGACATCACCACCATCCTCGGCGTCATGCAGAACTGGGGATCCAGCTCGATCGACTGGAACATCGCGCTGAACCAGAACAACGGCCCGCACGTGGGCGGTTGCGGTAGCTGCAACGGCACGATCACCATCAACTCGCAGACCGAGGCTGTCACCTACAACGACCAGTACCGCGACATCGAGCACTTCTCGAAGTTCGTGCCGGACGGCTCGGTGCACATCGGCGGCACCGTCGCGGACAGCTCGGGCAACCCGATCTCGGCCGTCGCGTTCCTCGACCCCGACCACACCACAACTGTGGTGGCCTACAACTCGGACACCACGACCCGCACCTTCGACATCGTCGACGGCAACGAGTCGTTCGTGGCGACCCTCGCCCCCGGCGCCCGTGCCACCTATCACTGGCGAGCGAACCGCTGAGCACTCGCCGACTTCAGCGCCCGGTCACCGCGGCCGGGCGCTGACGTATGTGTTCACGACAGGTCCGGCAACGGCGTGGCAGCGGCGGGCCTGCGGACGCGCAGCCCGGCGTCGGTGACGAATCGCGGCAGCCGGAACCCGTGCGCCGCCTCGACCTCTCCGGCCGGCTCGACCGGACGGCCCAGTGCGGCCAGGTTCAGCGCATACGCCGCGTCGATCATGCGATCGGTCGAGCGGAAGTCGAAGGGGCTCAACGCCGTCGTCGGCGGGACCGGGAGCACGGTCACGGTCGCGTGCACCGATGCGATGTCGGTGGAGACCACGTGGCCGAACATCTGGTCGATCGCCCTGATCATCACCGCGACCGCGCCCTTGGGCAGTTGCCTCGGCGCCTTCGGTCCAATGGTGGGCAGCACGTAGATCTCGGTCGCGCCGAGCGCCTCGGCCTGGCGGATCGGCGTGTCCGCGGTGACCGCGCCGTCGATCAGCGCACGTCCGTCCAGCAGGACCGGCGGGAAAACGCCCGGCATGGCCGCGCTCGCCAGCAGCGCCGGCACGGCCGGACCGCGCGACATGACAACCGGCTCACCCTCGCCGAGATCGGTCGCCACGAGGTGAACCGGGAGTTGCGCTTCCTCCAGTCGCATGTCACCGACCTGCTCGACGAGGAAGGCGCGCAGCCGGTCGGGCGAGACGAAGCCGTCGCGCAGGCCCATCAGGCCGGCCATGATGTCGCGCGGGTTGATCGGGAAGACGTCCCTGCGCCGCAGTCGGTGCCAGAGTTCCGTGAGCCGGTCGAGTCCGTCCTCGGACGGGTCGGTCGCGTAGCGGAAGGCGTTGATCGCGCCCGCGGAGGTACCGACGACCAGGTCCGGTTCGATCCCGGATTCGGCGAGCGCACGCAACATGCCGACGTGCGTGGCGGCCAGGCTGCCGCCGCCGGCCAGAACGAATGCGACCGTCATGGCAAGCCTCCCATTCGGACCAACTGCCCGACCGCGAGATCACATCTCCGCTGGCGTCTCCGCCCGCTCGCTCCTGGCTAACGCATCACACCCAGGATAGATCCTATGAAGTAGTTTGTTTCGCTCAGCAACAGTGGTGAAGGTCACCGTTGTCGAACAAATGAAGAGTTGCTCCAGACCTCCGGCGCACAGTGGGATATATCGGACAGTCATCCGATGTTCTGGCTGCTCAGGGACGTTTCAACCGACCGTCGTTCGGGTATTCGGCGAGCATGCCCGGACGACACAGACTGGAGAACGCAAAGCACCCGACGCCCATCAACGACGAGCCCACCACGATCGAAACCGACCCGTTGGCCGGCCGCGACGACCATCCCGCCCCGCCCAACCAGCCTTGGCGACGCATCGCCCAGGAAGTCAAGAAGTCCAGCGACGACGACTGACCGGCCCACTGCCTCAGTCACCCTCGACCCGGCCCTCACCGTCCCTGGCTTTGCTCCCCACCAAGCTGCTTCGCACCCATCTCAGGATGGCGCGCCGCGCTGGAGCCCGCCTTGCCCCCGGATCGAGCCCGCGACCATCCCCCGGCTGCGACGCCCCCGCCGCCGCGCTCAGGCCGCCCCCGCTCAGGCCGCCCCGCTCAGGCCGACAATGCGCCCGTGTCCTTGCCGCGCAACTCCGCGAGCGCCTGACGCACGGTCGAAAACACCGCGAACACCCGCGTCAATCCGGTCAGTTCCAGCGGCAGCAACGTCACCCGCCGCGCGGCGACCACCCCGAGCGCGATCCCCGCCTCATCGGCCCTGCGCCGCGCGTCCACCAGCACCGACAACGCCGCTGACCCGACGAAGTCCACCTCGGTCAGGTCCAGCACCAGGGCCGCAGGCCGCTGCGCGAGCGCCTGCCGGACGAGTTCGGCCGTGTTCACGCCGGTCGCCTCGTCGAACTCGCCGTGCAGGTGAACCACGAGTACACAGTCGCCGTCACGCCCCGTCCTGTGGTCCGTCCAGGTCGACGTCGAGTGGATTCCACCGGTCACGTCCGCAGTGGTCATCGTCGGTCATCCCGTCCTTCTCGTCGACCTGCTTACATATGCGGGTACCCGACATGCCGGACGCACACACGTCCGGCGGTTTCCGCATTCCTGCGCGACCATTGACGAGGTCGACGCCCCCGGCACCTGCTCGGAAGGAGCACACGTGCAGCCGTGGCCCGGTACCGCGTATCCGCTCGGCGCCAGTTATGACGGCACCGGCACCAACTTCGCGCTGTACTCACAGGTCGCCGACAAGGTGGAACTGTGCCTGTTCGCCCCCGACGGCGCGGAACAGCGCGTCGCCCTGACCGAGGTCGACGGTTTTGTCTGGCACGGCTATCTGCCGGGCGTCGTCGCCGGCCAGGAGTACGGCTATCGCGTCTACGGGCCGGACGATCCCGGCAACGGCATTCGCTGCAACCCGAACAAGTTGCTGCTCGACCCGTACGCCAAAGCGGTCACCGGCCGGGTCGACTGGGACCAGTCCGTGTTCGGCTACCGCTTCGACGACCGGCGCACCCGCGAGGACAGCGACTCGGCCGTACACACCGTGCGCGGCGTGGTGATCAACCCCTACTTCGACTGGGCGAACGACCGGCGTCCGAACATCCCGTACCACGAAAGCGTCATCTACGAGGCGCACGTGCGCGGGCTGACCATGCGCCACCCGGACATTCCGGCCGAGTCGCGCGGCAGGTACGCGGCGCTCGGCCATCCGGTGATGATCGACTACCTCAGCAAGCTCGGCGCGACCGCCGTGGAACTGCTGCCGGTGCACCAGTTCCTGCACGAACACGAGCTGATCGAGCGCGGGCTGCGTAACTACTGGGGTTACAACACGATCGCGTACTTCGCCCCGCACGACGACTACGCGGTCACCACCGTTGCCGGCAGCCAGGTGCAGGAATTCAAGGCGATGGTGCGCGCCCTGCACGAGGCCGGCATCGAGGTCATTCTCGACGTCGTCTACAACCACACCGCCGAAGGCAACCAGTTCGGCCCGACGCTCTCGTTCCGCGGCATCGACAACCCCGCGTACTACCGTCTCGTCGCCGACGATCCGCGTTACTACCTGGATTACACCGGCACCGGCAACTCGCTCAACGTCCGCTCCCCACACACCCTCCAGCTGATCATGGACTCGCTGCGCTACTGGGTGACCGAAATGCACGTCGACGGGTTCCGGTTCGACCTCGCCGCCACCCTCGCCCGCGAGTTCTACGACGTCGACCGGCTCTCCGCGTTCTTCGACATCGTGCAGCAGGACCCGGTGATCAACCAGGTGAAACTGATCGCGGAGCCATGGGACGTGGGTCCCGGCGGTTACCAGGTCGGCAACTTCCCGCCGCTGTGGACCGAGTGGAACGGCAAGTTCCGCGACACCGTGCGCGACTTCTGGCGCGGCGAGCCGGCCACCCTCGGCGAGTTCGCGTCCAGGATCACCGGCTCATCGGACCTCTACCAGGCCGATGGCCGCAGGCCCTTCGCATCCATCAACTTCATCACCGCGCACGACGGCTTCACCCTCGCCGACCTGGTCTCGTACAACACCAAACACAACGAGGCCAACGGCGAGAGCAACAACGACGGCGCCGACGACAACCGGTCGTGGAACTGCGGCGTCGAAGGCCCCACCGACGACAAGGACGTCATCGAGCTGCGCGACCGCCAGGTGCGCAACCTGCTCGCCACCATGCTGCTCGCCCAGGGCGTGCCGATGCTGCTGCACGGAGACGAACTCGGCCGCACCCAGCACGGCAACAACAACGGCTACTGCCAGGACAACGAACTCACCTGGGTCGACTGGTCGACCGACGACGCGGACCGGCAACTGTTCGGATTCACCAGCGCGGTCATCGCGTTGCGCCGCAATCACCCGGTGTTCCGGCGCCGCCGGTTCTTTGCCGGACGCCCCATCCGCAAAGGCGCCGAACTGCGTGACATCGCGTGGTTCACACCGGGCGGCACCGAAATGTCCGAGCGCGACTGGGAAGCCGACTTCGGCCGGTGCATCACCGTGTTCCTCAACGGCAACGGCATCTCCGAACTCGACCCGCGCGGCGAACCCGTGGCCGACGACTCGTTCCTGCTGTGCTTCAACGCCCACTACGAGGACATCGCCGTCACCCTGCCGCCCGACGGCTACGGCCAGGCATGGGCCGTCGTGCTCGACACCGCGACCGGCGAGGTCTACCCCGGCGAACCGAGCACGCTCGCCATCGGCCGCCCCAACACCAACCCACTGCTCGGCGCCCGCGCCATCCGCGAACGCCTCACCGTCCTGGCCCGCTCCCTGATAGTCCTGCAACGCACGGAATAACCCCAAATATGAAAACAATTTCCCCCGAGGAACATCCCCCGCCGCTCCCAGGGGGCGACCCCGAAGCCAGTCTATCGGTGTGAATGGGAAAAGCCAGGAGTGCTTGGCGGACCGTGGATAACTTGGGGCCGTTGGCGCGGCTGTGGATGGTTTCGCGCATGGAAATCGGAAATGTGCTATGCGGCGATGGGGAATGGGGCTTGACAGCGGAGCCCAGCCGGAGCCCCGCCGGAACCGAGTCGGGGCTCGGGTGGACGCGCGGGTCGAGGCGCGGGTGGACACGCGGGTCGGTGGACACGAGGAGTAGCCGTGGCGCGGATCCGGTACTGAGTCGGTCCTGAACTCGACTGGCTATCGGGCGCCGGGAGTAGTTGGCTGGGGGCGGGAGTATCCGGTCCAAGCCACGCCCCTGCAAGAGACGAGAAACTGCCCCAGCCACGGACTGAGGCACCTGCGAACCGGGAAGGACGTCATGGCCATCGCAACGGTGAACCCGGCTACCGGCGAAACACTGCGCACCTTCGAGGCGCTCGACGATCGTGGTATCGACGAGGCCATCGGGCGGGCGCATCGGGCGTTTCAGGCGCTGCGCGCGACGAGCTTCGCCACCCGCGCCGGGTGGATGCGGGGGGCCGCGGATATTTTGACCGAGGATGTCGAGGACATCGCGCGGATCATGACCATTGAGATGGGCAAGACGCTCGTCGCGGCCAGGGCCGAGGTGCTCAAGTGCGCGAAGGCGGCGCGCTTCTACGCGGAGCATGCCGAGGCGTTCCTGGCCGACCAGCCCGTCGATCCGGCTTCGGTGAACGCGTCCAGGGCTTACACGCACTGGCAGCCGATCGGGCCGGTGCTCGCGGTGATGCCGTGGAACTTCCCGTTGTGGCAGGTGATGCGCTTCGCCGCGCCCGCGCTGATGGCCGGCAACGTGGGCCTGCTCAAGCACGCTTCGAACGTGCCGCAGACCGCCCTGCTGTTCGCGGACGTGTTCGAGCGGGCGGGGTTCCCGGATGGCGCGTTCCAGACGTTGTTGATCCCGTCGGGTGCTGTAAAACGCGTGTTGACAGATGCGCGGGTCGTGGCGGCGACGTTGACCGGGAGCGAGGGGGCGGGGCGCTCGGTCGCGGAGATCGCGGGGCGCGAGATCAAGAAGACCGTGTTGGAGCTGGGCGGCAGCGACGCGTTCATCGTGATGCCCTCGGCAGATCTGGACAACGCGGTCAAGGTCGCGGTCACCTCGCGTACCCAGAACAACGGGCAGAGCTGCATCTCGGCGAAGCGGTTCATCGTGCACGCGGACATCGCGGACGCGTTCGGAGAGAAGTTCGTGGCCGCCATGTCCGCGCTGGTGGTGGGCGATCCGATGGACGAGGGCACCGATGTCGGTCCGCTGGCGACCGAGCAGGGGCGGGCGGATGTCGAGGAACTGGTGGACGGGGCCGTGAAGGCGGGGGCGACCGTGCTGTGCGGCGGTCAGCGGCTGGATCGGCCGGGCTGGTTCTATCCGCCGACGGTGCTCACGGACATCACGTCGGACATGCCGATCTACGCCGAGGAGGTGTTCGGGCCGGTCGCGCAGTTGTACGTGGTACCGGACGTGGACGCGGCGATCGAGCTGGCGAACGCGACGCGGTTCGGACTCAGTTCGAACGCGTGGACCACTGACTCCGCCGAGCAGGCGCGGTTCATCGACGGGCTGAGCGCGGGCGGGGTGTTCATCAACGGGATGACGATCTCGTATCCGGAGCTGCCCTTCGGCGGGGTGAAGTCGTCCGGGTACGGGCGCGAGTTGTCGGCGCTGGGTATTCGCGAGTTCTGCAACGCGAAGACGGTCTGGATCGGGTGAGTCGGACGCCCGGCCGGGTGTCCGATCTGGACATCCGACCGGGCGCGGCCGGTCAGCCGATCCGTTTGGGGGCGCGGCCGTGCGGCTGGTGCGGGCGCGGGTGTTGCGGCGCCTGCGGGACCGAGCGCTTCACCGAGCTGTTCACCTCGACGGTGCACAGTTCGTCGTAGTGCAGGATCTCCATCGGCTCGCCTTCGAGCAGGGTGTAGCGCGCCTCGCCACCGGTGGTTTCGACTTCGAGCAGCCTGCCGCGGAAGAACAGACGGAAGGCGAGGCGCGAGATGCCGGGCGGCAGCTTCGGCGCGAAGTGCAGCGGCTTGCCGATCCGGTGCCGCAGGCCGCCGAAGCCGGCGACGAGGCTCAGCCAGGCGCCGGCCAGTGACGCGATGTGCACGCCGTCGCGAGTGTTGTGTTCGAGGTCGTCGAGGTCCATCAGGGCGGCTTCGCCGAGGTAGTCCCTGGCGAGGTCGAGATGGCCGCACTCGGCCGCGACAACCGCCTGGACACAGGCGGACAGCGAGGAGTCGCGGACGGTCAGTTCCTCGTAGTAGGCGAAGTCGCGGACCTTCTGCTCGGTGGTGAACTCGTCCGGGCACAGGTAGATGGCCAACACCAGGTCGGCCTGCTTGGTCACCTGTTTCCGGTACAGGTCCAGGTAGGGGAAGCTGAGCATCAGCGGGTAGTGCTGGTCCTCGCAGCGCTCGAAGTCCCACAGCTGGTGGTCGGTGAAGCCTTCGGACTGCGGGTGCACGCCGAGCCGTTCGTCGTAGACGACGACCATCGCCTCTGCCGCGCGTTCCCACTCGCCTATCTCGCCGTGGGTGACGCCGAGTTCCTTGGCCTCGTCTGTAAACCTGAGTGCCACAGCGGCGGCCGCGGCGAGGTTCTTGCGCGCCATCAGGTTGGTGTAGACGTTGTTGTCCGCGACCGCGCTGTACTCGTCCGGCCCGGTGACGCCGTCGATGCGGAACCGGCCGTCGCCGTCGAAGTGGCCGAAGGAGTGCCACAGCCGCGCGGTGTCGACCAGCAGCGCGAGCCCTTCCCTGCGCAGGAAGGCGTCGTCGCCGGTGGCATCGGCGTAGCGGGTGACGGCGTCGGCGATGTCCGCGTTGATGTGGAACGCGGCCGTGCCGGCCGGCCAGTAGGCGGAGCATTCCGGGCCGGAGATGGTGCGCCACGGGAAGGCGGCGCCCTCGTAGCCGAGTTCCTTGGCGCGGGCCTGCGCGGTCGGCAGGATGTCGTAACGCCATTTCAGTGCGTGCGCGGCCGCGTCCGGGATGGTGTAGGTCAGGACGGGCAGGGCGAAGATCTCGCTGTCCCAGAACGTGTGGCCGTCGTAGCCGGGACCGGTGAGGCCCTTGGCCGGGATGGCCCTGCGCTCGGCGCGCGCGCCCGCCTGGGCGACGTGGAACAGGCCGAAGCGGACGGCCTGCTGGATCTTGTCGTCGCCGTCGAGTTCGACGTCCGAGCGGGCCCAGAAGCCGTCGAGGTACTCACGCTGTTCGACGAGCAGCTGATCCCAGCCGGCGTGCCGGGCGGCGGCGACGGCCGCGTCGACCTGGGCACGCAGGCCGGGTTCGGAGCGCTGGCCGGACCAGCCGTAGGCGACGAACTTGACCACCCGCAGGGTCTGGCCGGCCTCCAGCCGCACGGCCACCGTGTACCGGCCGAGGTCGTCGTAGCTTTCCGCGCCGGATTCGCAGTGTGCGTCGCATTCGAGCAGGTGGTCCATTGCCGCGGCGACGCGCAGCTTGCTGGACCGGGTCTCGTGCACGAGCACGACGTGGGTGCTGTCCGCGGCGTGCAGGCGCGCGGCGAGCGGGGCGGTGAGCAGGGCGCCCATCCGCGGGTCCTTGCTGGCCTCCGACATCGACTCGTTGGCGACCAGTTCGGACTGCAGCACGATCCGGGCGGGCCCGCCGACGGCTTCGATCTCGTAGTTGATCGCGGCGACCGCGCGCTGGGTGAACGACACCAGCCTGGTGCTGCGGATCCGCACGGTGCGGCCGGTCGGCGCGGTCCATTCGACGCTGCGCGAGAGGGTGCCGGCGCGCATGTCCAGCACTCGCTCGTGCTTGTGCAGTTCGCCGTAGCGGATGTCCAGCGGCTCGTCGTCGACGAGCACCCGGATCAGCTTGCCGTTGGGCACGTTGATCACGGTCTGGCCGGATTCCGGGTAGCCGTAGCCTGCCTCGGCGTAGGGCAGTTCGCGGCTTTCGAACACGCCGTTGAGGTAGCAGCCGGGCAGGCCGTGCGGCTCCCCCTCCTCGAGGTTTCCGCGCCAGCCGATGTGGCCGTTGGCCAGCGCGAACACCGACTCGCTCTGGGCGAGGTGGTCGAGGCTGAGGCTGCTTTCCCGCAGCAGCCAGGGGTCGGATTCGAACGCGGAGTGCTCGATCACTTGGTCACCAGCAAATCCGCGAGGTCGGAGACGACGACGGTGGCGCCGTGTTCGCGCAACCCGTCCGCCTGGCCGACCCGGTCGACGCCGACGACGAACCCGAACCCGCCCGCCTTGCCGGCGGCGACGCCGGCCAGCGCGTCCTCGTACACGGCGGCCTCACCGGGCTCGACGCCCAGCGCCTTGGCCCCGGCCAGGAACGTGTCCGGTGCGGGCTTGCCGTGCAGGTGCTGCTCCTCGATGGTGACGCCGTCGATGCGGGCATCGAGGTACTGGACCAGGCCGGTCACCTCGATGACCTGCTTGCAGTTGGCGCTGGAGGACACCACGGCGGTCGGGAGGCCGACGGCGCGCACGGCCTGTAGGTAGCGTACGGAGCCCTCGTAGACGTCGATGTCGTGCTCGGCGATCTTCTCGAGCACGAGCTTGTTCTTGCGCTCGCTGATCGCGTGCACGGTCTCCGCGCCGGGCGGGTCCTCCGGCCCGCCTTCGGGCAGTTCGATGCCCCGCGATCGGAGGAAGGTGCGCACGCCGTCCTCACGCGGCATGCCGTCGACATACTCGTCATAGTCGGCGACGGGATCGAAGGGCACGAAAGGCTCACCGGTCCGGTCTGCGCGTGCCTTCAGGAACTCGTCGAAGGTTTCCTTCCAGGCCGCGTCATGCACCTTCGCGGTCTGGGTGAGCACGCCGTCCAGATCGAAAAGGCATGCCTTGATGCCGGCTGGTAGCCCCAGCGACTCGGCTCCCGACTGTTCGCTCACGAGCACGTCCTCCTCGGCTGTTTCGACGCCTGTCAGGTTGCGGACAGCCTAGGCGGACCCACCGGTCGGCGCCGCTGCCGGCGCCACCCTTGGCCACGTGGTCGGGGTGCGGAAACCTGCCGGCCATCACGGCGACACCTGTTCCGATCACCCGAATTCCGCCTGCTCCCACTTACCGAGTACTTCCGCGTGATTACGTCAGGTAGCACCGGTAACAACATATCCGCCCGACCCGAACAAAGGGATGGCCTGACGGCGCAGTATGGCAGGGGAGCCATGCCGACCACACTATTTCCTTCGACAAGTCGGACGGGACGAGACACAGGTGGCTCTCTCTGGTTCCAGCGCGATAATCCTGCTGGTCGCGGCTGCGGCCTGCGCGGCGGGCGCCCTGCTCCCACCGATGTTCGCGACCATCGTGGCGAGCATCCTGCTCGTGTCGGGAATCGTCGCTTTCGCGCTGCGCAGGGCCGATCATGTACTTGACGCGATCTTCAAGGAAGAACTCTCACCGGCCCCACAAAAGCACTCGAAAAAGACGGCCTGAATTCGTCGGCGACCCGTTGGAAACACACGCCAATTGAAATATGACGGCTATTCCGGGTTTCGGGCGAAGAAGACGAACTCCTGGCCGGGCCGGTCCGGCGCGTCGCGCACCTCGTCGACGACGTAGCCGTGCGCGCTCAGCGCGGCCTCGACCTCGGCGCGCTCGCGGAAGCGCAACGTCGAGTCGGAGGTGAGTGTCTCCCCGGTGGCGGTGAAGATCGTGGTGCCGTGGAAGGTCACCAGCGGCCCGCTGACCTCGGTCACGTCCATCCAGGTCTCGAGCGCGCCGACCCCGTCGAGGGAGACGAATCGGTGGGTCGCGGCGCGGTTCCAGTCCTCCCAGGCTCGACGGGCCGGGTCGCGGGTCTCGAAGACCAGGTGGCCACCCGGCCGCAGGGCGGCGCGGATGCCGCGCAGGGCGCCGTCCCACGCGTCCGGATCCACGATCGCCTGGGCGACGTTCCCGGTCATGGTGGCGAGATCGACGGCCAGCGGCGGGAGGGTGGTGGCGTCGCCGTGAATCCAGCGCACCGCTTCGCTGCCCGGCTTGGCTCGCGCGATGTCCAGCGATGCCTTCGCGGGATCGACGCCGGTCACGCTGAATCCGTGGTCGGCCAGCAGCAACGCGAACGTGCCGGTCCCGCAGCCCACGTCGAGCACCTGTCTGGCGCCGAGTTCGTCGGCGATCGCGAGGTAGACGTCGAGGTCACCGCGGTCCGGGTCGAGCGGGTCGTAGAGCGCCGCCAGCCTGGGGTCTTCGAACGCCGCGTCCGCCATGTCCGAAAAGCTAGTGGTCGGGCACCACGGCCGGTAACGAGATTTCGTCGGGATCGCGGTCCGGGCGCAGGCCGCGCCAGGAGGAGTGTCGGAGCAGACCGTCGTTGGTCAACTGCCGGTACTCGACCTCGCCGACCAGTTCCGGCTGGACCCAGTGCGCGTCGCGGGCATGCTCGGCGGGGATGGGCGCGTCGAATGGACTGTCCGGTCGCGCGAGCGGCGCGAGCCGGGCGGACAGGTCGTGCAGCATGGCGTCGGTGAAGCCGGTACCGACGTGCCCGAGGTAGCGCAGGCCGGTCGACGACTGGGCGCCGAGCAGCAGTGAACCGATGGTTCCCGCCCGTCGGCCCGCGCCGGCCCGCCAACCGCCGATGACCACTTCCTGGGTGTCGACTAGCGGGGTCTTGATCCACGACCGGGAGCGGCGGCCCGGCTCGTAGCGGGACTCGACCAGCTTGCCGACGATGCCTTCCAGCCGGTGTCGGCGCGCGGTGTCGAGCAGTTCGGTGCCGCTGACGTCGGTGAACGAGGGCGGCAGGACCAGCGTGGGGTGGTCTTCGGTCTCCTCGATGAGGCCGAAGAGGTCGGTGAGCAGTTCGCGGCGCTGCCGGTAGGGCAGCCGGGTGGTGTCCTTGCCGTCGAGTTCGAGCACGTCGAAGACGTAGTAGTGGACCGGGGTGCTGGTGAGCAGGTCCTCGTCCGGGTCGGCGACGTGCATCCGGTTCTGCAGGTTGGCGAAGTCGGGCCTGCCGGCCTGGAGGGCGACGATCTCCCCGTCCACGATCAGGGAGGAGCCGGCGAGCAGTTCGCGGACGGCGCGCAGTTCCGGATAGGTCCTGGTGATGTCCTTGTCGTTGCGGCTGAACGCCTGCACCGTGGAGCCGTCGGCATAGCTGACCGCGCGCACCCCGTCCCACTTGAACTCGAACGCCCAGCCGGGACTCGTCGGGACCGGGCCCGCCGTGGCGAGCATCGGAGAGATCAACCGGATCACGAAGGTCCACTGTAGAGCGTGGTCGGCCGGTTCACACCCGAGAAGCCGAAGCTTCCTGTGAACCTAGGGTTGACGGCGGAACCTAGGGTCGACGGGTGTGCACGCGTCGTACCCAGCGTCGCGCCGCGAGGAAGGCCAGTGGCGGCAGCGGCAGGATCGCGATGCCCAGCGCGATCAGCGCCGGACTGCCGACCGCGACCGCCATGGCCAGGCCGACGGGTGCGGCGAGCACCAACAGCGCGGCGACGAACAGGAGGGTCACCGCGAACCGGGAGCGGGCCGTGGACGGGGCGCGGCGTCGGCCGCCCGGCCTGCGCAGGCGCACACCCAGGTAGCGGATCAGCCGCAGCCGCTTGGACCCGAGGATGCCCAACATCGCCACCAACCGACGGTCACCTGACAGTTCCTGCTCGATCTGAGCCAGACGTCGCCGTTCGTGCAGCGAGAAGTCCATCGCCACGATCCTTTCGCGGGTGTGTACCGGCAGGCCACACCGGCCAGGTGGATGCCGTCCCCTAACGGCCTACCACTGGTGGCGGCGGGCAAACCCTTTTTTCACCCTTTCTCCGCAATGGGTGAGCAGGTTTCGGCAAAACGTATCTATCGGATGAAATGCGCGAACTGGCGGTGGGGGTGGATCATCCACAGTGGAGTGCGAAATACCGGACGGACTCCCTGGTCAGTCGGCCAAAGTTCCACCTCGGACCACTGGGATACGAGTAATTCGTGGTGAGCCGTGCTCGGGCGTGGTTGACTCGGCGACGGAACGCATTCGGTCCCGACCAAGGAGCGACCGCGCGATGCCCGTAGAGCCCGATGCCGAGGAACCCAACCCGGCGGCCGAGTTCGACGTGACCCGACCGAACGTGGCGCGCATGTACGACTACTTCCTCGGTGGCGCACACAATCTCGCCATCGACCGGGAGCTGGCCGATCGGACCATCACGCTCATGCCCGGCATCGTCGAGATGGCCCGCGCCAACCGGTCGTTCCTGCAGCGCGCCGTCCAGTACTGCATGCGGGCCGGAATTCGGCAGTATCTCGATCTCGGCTCGGGTATTCCGACCGTCGGCCATGTGCACGAGGTCGCGCACGCGATCGACCGCTCGGCCCGGGTCGCCTACGTCGACATCGAGCCGGTCGCGGTCGCGCAGACCAAGCGGATCCTGGCCGACGTGCCGACGGCGACCGTGACCAAGGCGGACATCGCCGACCCCAAGCAGGTGCTCGCCGCGCCGGGCGTCGCCGAACTGCTCGACTTCAGCCAGCCGGTCGCGGTGGTGGCCTGCGCGGTGCTGCACTTCGTCCCGGACGCGGCCGATCCGGCGGGACTGCTCGCGATCTACCGCGACAACCTGGTGCCGGGCAGCGCGCTGGTGTTCTCGCACGGCGCGTCCTCGCTCTCGGAGGAGCAGACCGAGCAGATGATCGAGCTGTACAAGCAGACCACCCAGCCGGGGCATCGCCGCGACCGCGAGGACATCGAGGCGATGCTGGCCGGCTGGAGCCTGGTCGAACCGGGTCTTGTCGACGCGGCAGCCTGGCGCCCGGAAGTGGCTCCGGACGCCAGGCCGCCGGCCATCTTGGCGGCGGTCGGTCACCGCTGACGGTTGGCCATCCGACCGGCGAGGGCGACCGCGACCATCAGCAGCACCGCGCCGAACCAGCCGGCCGCGCCGAGCCGGTCGTGCAGGAACAGCGCGGCGAGGAAGCTGCCGACCAGCGGTTCGAGCAGCGCGAGCAGCGCCGCCGTGCCAGGTCCGGCAGCGGCCAGGCCGCGGAAGTAGCTGACATAGGCGATCGCGGTCGGCACCAGACCGAGGAAGGTGACCAGGCCGAGCGCGGCCGGGGTCGGCGCGAATCCGACGCCGACGGTGGGCAGGGCGACGCAGAGCAGCAGCGCGCCGCCGATGCTGAACCCGACGCCGGTGGTGGTCAGCTCGTCGAGGCCGGCGACGGGTGCGGCGCAGGCCAGCGACATGGTGCCGAAGCAGGTCGCGGACAGCACGGCCAAGCCGGCTCCGCCGAGCAGCGCTGCGGTGCCGAACGCGCCGGTCGGCAGGCCGACCAGCAGGGCGAGCCCGGCGAGGGCGAGCACCAGGGTGATGACGACGACTCGGTCGAGTCGGCGCCTGCCGGTGATCGTTTCCACGGCCAGCACGATGACCGGGGAACTGCCGATGGTGATCAGGGTGGCCAGGCTGACCGAGGTGAGGGTGACCGCGGCGAAGTAGCTGGCCTGGTAGATCGCGGTGAGCAGGCCGATCAGGCCGACCCGGAGGTAGGCCGCGCGGCTGCGCGGCAGGCGCCGCCCGGTCGCGAGCAGCACCACGCCGATCAGGCCGCCGCCGACGGCGAGCCGGTAGGCGGCGATGGCCAACGGGGACAGGCCGGCGACGTGGCCGAGCAGGGTGCCGGAAAATCCGCCGGTGCCCCAGAGCAGGCCGGCGAGGACGAGGAAGGGCAGGCCGGTGGTCGACTGCCGGGCAGCCGGCAGCACGGAAGAACGAGTGGGCATGTGAGTTCGCGCTCCTGCGACGAAGAGGGAAGGAAGGGTCGCGGAGGCGGGGCGAACGAAAGGAGAAAGCGCGCCGTGTGGGCGCGGCTCAGCTGCCGAGGGTCAGCCTCGGCTGCCGAGGGTCAGCCTCGGCTGCTGGTGAGGTCCACCCCGCTCAGCGCGCGGGGGGAGGGGTGATGGGAAAGCACCGGTGCACGGGCCGAGTGTATCCACCCGCGCACCGATGCCTGAGGGGTCAACCGGTGATGCTGGGGTTGCCGTTCTCGAGGTGGCCCGCGAAGCGGCGCAGGTAGTTCGGGTAGCCGTCGAGGGTGACGGTGAGGTCGTACCAGCCGTTGTCGCCGATGAACGGGACGGTTTCGGTGGAGTCGGGCGCCAGCGTGAGGGTGTGGCTGGTGCCGTCGCGTTCGGTGATCAGCACGACGCGGATGTGCGCGGAGGCGTTGGTCACCGCCAGGGACAGCGCGGGGCCGGGCGTGATGGTGAGGGTGGCTTCGACGCTGGTGGGCGTGCCGGCCGCGTGGCGCAGGAAACCGTTGGGGCCGTAGAGGTACACGTCGTAGGCGCTGGTGATCGCGTCCAGGGCGACGCTGGTCGACGTGGTCGCGCCGGGGGCGATGTCGAACGGGGTCGAGTCGGTGGTGAGCAGGTGGTGCGCGTACAGCGCGAGCGGCACGGTCGCGGCGCCGGCGTTGGACATGGTGACGGTGAGCGCGCTGCCGACCGCGACGTTCGCGTTGGCCTGGTAGGGCAGGGCGCGGGCGGGCACGCTGCCCGGGTCCTGCACCGGGACGGTCTGGGCGCCGGAGGCGGGTGTGGTCGGCTTGGGCAGTGTCGACTGGGTCGCGTCGGCCTGGGCCTGTAGCGCTGCGGTGTCCGGCAGGACCGGGACGGACGTGTTCGTGCCGGTGAAGTCGAAACAGCTGGTCAGGTCGCCGCAGACGGCGCGGCGCCAGGCGGAGATGTTCGGCTCCCGCACGCCGGTCCACGCCTCCAGGAAGCGCAGCACCGAGGTGTGGTCGAAGACCTGCGAGTTGACCCAGCCGCCTCGGCTCCACGGCGAGATGACCGTCATGGGCACGCGCGGGCCGAGGCCGATCGGGACGGGCGGGCCGAACGCGGGCGGCAGGCCGCCTGCCAGCGGCTGGCTGGCGGGCAGGAACTCGTCGGCCGTGCCGGCGGGCGGGGCGGGCGGCAGGACGTGGTCGTAGAAGCCGTCGTTCTCGTCGTAGTTGATGAACACGACGGTCTTCTCGGCGAGATTCGGGTTGGCCCACAACGCGTTCAGCACGGCCTGCACGTAGACCTCGCCGTCGACCGGGCGCGCGGCCGGGTGTTCGCAGTACGCGTAGGGCGCGACGACCCAGGAGACCGAGGGCAGGCTGCCGGTCGCGCAGTCGGCGGCGAACTGGGCGATCACGTGGTCGACGTCGCGGCCCTGGCCGGCGTCCGGCAGCCACTGGGTGCGCAGGCTGGCGCGGTCGGCGAGCTGGTGGACGGCGGGATCGGTGGCGGCGAGGGCGTCGTGGTAGCTCTGGAACAGCCACAGCGGGTTGTCGCCGTAGTCGCCGACGTACGGGTGGTTGGTGGTGTCGTCGCCGATCTCGTTGTTGGCGTAGACCTGCCAGGAGATCCCGGCGGCCTGTAAACGTTCGGGATACGTGGTCCAGCGGTAGACGGGCTGGTAGTCGCTGGGGTTCCAGGTGGCCGGGCCGCCCGCGACACCTGCCGGGTCGATGGTGCCGGTCCAGTGGTAGAGCCGGTTCGGGATGGTCGGGCCCTGGACCGAGCAGAAGTAGTTGTCGCAGATGGTGAACGCCTGGGCGAGCGCGTGGTGGAACGGGATGTCGGCCTCGGTGAAGTAGCCCATCGTCATGCCGGTCTTGGCCAGCGGCCAGTTGTTGTAGGCGCCGCCGTTGCAGGCGATGTGCGTGGTGTCCCAGTCGTGTGGGAGGTCGCCGAGGTCCTGGCCGTCGGAGGAGCTGGTGTCGATGTGGAAGGGCAGCAGGTAGCCGCCGTCGAGCCTGCCGAGGTCGGGCTGGTGGAAGACGTCGCTGCCGCCTGCCATGGTGAAGGCGGCGCGGTCGCCGAAGCCGCGCACGCCCTTCATGGTGCCGTAGTAGTGGTCCAGGGATCGGTTCTCCTGCATGAGGATCACCACGTGCTCGACCTCGTTGATGCTGCCGGACCGGCGCGGCGCGGTGGCCGCCTGCGCGAATCCGGCGCCGAACAGACCCGCGGTGGCGGCGGTCACCGCGGATGCTTCCAGGAAGGTGCGACGACTGATGTTGCGGCGCATCTCGGGCATGGACAGGCACTCCTCGCAGGGATCGGAACAGCAGGGGTTGAGAGCGCAACTTGTCTGGCCAACTTTGACCGCTGCCATCTCAACATCCGGTCCCTGCTTTGCCAAGCGAACGCCTGGCTACGCGACGGTGACGAGTTCCTTGTCCTGACTGCGGTTTCGCCTGGCCAGCGCGGTGGCACCGGTGAGCACGACCAGTGCGGCAACGGTCAACAACGCGCCCACCCACGCGGGTGAGGTGAGGCCGAGACCGGCGGCGATGGTGCGGCCGCCGAGATAGGCGCCGATCGCGTTGCCGAGGTTGAACGCGGCGATGTTCGCGCTGGAGGCCATGGTCGGCGCGTCGCTGGCGAAGTGCAGCACGCGCATCTGCAGGCCGGGCACGGTGGCGAAACCGAAGCCGCCCATCAGCAGCAGGGTGACGATCGCGGGGATCTTGGCGTGCGCGGTGAAGCTCAGCGCGGCGAGCACGACGGCCAACGCGATCAGCAACAGGATCAGGGTGGGCGTGAGCGCGCGGTCGGCCGCTTTGCCGCCGGCCAGGTTGCCGAGGAACAGACCGACGCCAAACACGACCAACAGCCAGGTGACGCTGCCAGGTGTAAACCCGGCGATGTCAGTCATCATCGGCGTGATGTAGGTGAACGCGCCGAACATGCCGCCGAACCCGAGCACGGTGACGGCCAGCGAGAGCAACACCTGCGGTCGGCGGAACGCGTGCAGTTCGCCGCGCAGCCGGGCCGATCCGTTGTCGGACGCGGTCGATGGCACCAGGGCGAGGATGCCGAAGAACGCGATGACGCCGATGACGGTGATCGCCCAGAACGTGGCGCGCCAGCCGTAGTGCTGGCCGAGCAGGGTGCCGAGCGGGACGCCGAGCACGTTGGCGGTGGTCAGGCCGGCGAACATGATCGAGATCGCGCCCGCCTTTCGTTCCGGTGCGACCAGGTCGGCGGCGACGACCGAGCCGATGCCGAAGAAGGCGCCGTGACACAGCGCGGCGACGATCCGGCCGACCATCATCAGGCCGAAGGTCGGCGCGATCGCGGAGATCAGGTTGCCGATGATGAACAGCACCATCAGGCCGAGCAGGACGGTCTTGCGCGGCAGCCGGGTGACCAGCGCGGTGAGCAGCAGCGCGCCGAGCGCGACGCTGAGCGCGTAGCCGGAGATCAGCAGGCCCGCGGTCGGGATGCTGACCGCGAAGTCGCCCGCGACCTGCGGAAGCAGGCCGGCGATGATGAACTCGGTCAGGCCGATGCCGAATCCGCCGATGGCCAGCGCGATCAGTCCGATCGGCATGCCACGCACCTCCGAAAGCTCATAGTCAGCGCGTGCACTAGTTGCACGCGCTGCCTAAATAGTTGCACGCGCGTGCTATATGCGCAAGCTGCTATCCTGGGCGCAACAGAGGAGGTCGGCATGGGCATCGCCGATGACGCGATCGAGGTCCGTGCACGGGGGTGGCGCACGCTCACCGCACTGCACGGCATGATCGAGACCGCGCTGGAACGGGCGCTGCAGAAGCAGCACGACCTCTCGGTCGTCGAGTACACCGTGCTGGACGCGCTGAACCGGCAGGACGGCTTCCACATGCGCGTGCACCAGCTGGCCCGCGCGACCGCGCTCAGCGCGAGCGCGACGACGCGGCTGATCAACCGCCTGGAGGGCCGCAAGCTGATCAGCCGCTACCTGTGCGAGGACGACCGGCGCGGCATCTACACCGAGCTGACCCCGAGCGGGAAAACCCTGTTGGAGCAGGCCCGGCCGACGCACGACACCACGCTGCGCGCGGCCCTGGACGAGGCGAGCGAGACGCCCGAGCTGGCGCCGTTGATCAGCTCGCTGTACCCGGTTGTCACGCCGGGCTAGTCCATCGGGAACAGACGCGACACCAGCCGGTCCCAGGTTCGGTTGGACAGGGTTCGGTAGAGCGCCGGCATGATCCTGGGCGGCATGCCGATCTTGTAGCGGGCGCGCGGGTCGCGTGCCCGGATCGCCTTCAGCGCCACCGCGGCGACCTTGTCCGGTGTGGACATTCCTGGTGCGCCCGGCCTGGCGTAGCGGGCCATGCGGTCGTGGTGGTTGCGGGCGAAGGCGGCGTACGGGCCCTGGGACGAGTCGGGCCAGGTGTTGGCCTGGACGGCGGCGAAGTTGGTGGGCACGCCGCCGGGTTCGAGCAGCACGACGCGCACGCCGAACCGGCGCACCTCGGCGCGCAGTGCGTCGGACAGTGCCTCCAGCGACCACTTGCTCATGTCGTAGGCGCTGGAACCGGGGAAGGCCATCAGGCCGCCGGCCGAGCCCAGGTTGACGATGGTGCCGCCGGCCTGGGCGCGCATGCCGGGCAGGACGAGTTAGCAGAGCCGGACCAGGCCGAACACGTTGGTCTCGAACTGGGCCCGCAGCGCGTCGAGCGGGACCTCCTCGACCGGGCCTGCCTGCGCGTAGCCGGCGCTGTTGACCAGCGCGCCGATCCCGCCCTCCGCCTCAATGACTCGTTGGACGACCTCGTGCCGGGAGGTCTCGTCGGTCACGTCGAGGGCGAGCACGCGGGCGCCCGCCTCGGCGAGGTCGGCGATGGTCTCGGGGTTGCGCGCGGTCGCCCAGGTGGGCAAGCCGGCCTTGAGCGCCGCCAGGGCGATCGCCCGGCCGATGCCGGAGGAACAGCCGGTGATCAGGACCGCCGTGGACATCACGTCTCCTTACTGGTCATTCAGTAAGTGTGACCCTAGCGAGCTTACTAAGCGTTCAGCAAGTAGGCTGCGGGCGTGCAGGACAGGGGCGGGACCAAAGCGCGCATCCTGGCGATCGCGACCGAACTGTTCGCCAGCCAGGGCTACACCGGCACGTCCATCGCGGACATCGCGCAGCGCCTTGGCACCACGCCCGCCGCGCTCTACTACCATTTCGCGTCCAAGGCCGACCTGCTCGACGGGCTGCTCGCCGAGCCGATGGCCGGCTACGCGAAGCTCGCCGAACAGGCGGCCAGCGCGACACCGGCGGAGTTGCTCGCCGCGTTCATCGACTTCACCGCGCGCTCGCACGTGCTCATCCCGATCGTCAACGGCGACCCGGCCGTGCGCGCCCTGCTCGACGAGCGACTCCCCCGCAAGCCATCGGACATGTTCGACGAGGTGATCACCGCGCTCGCCGGCCCAAAGCCCGATCGGGCCGCGCGCCTGCGCGCGCACGCGGCGTTCGCCGTGGTCAAGGACACCACGACGGCGGCGCTGCGGATGAACGGCGGCGTACTGGACGACGCGGATCGCGCCGAGATCCTTGCCATCGCGACCCATACACTCACGCCAGTGACCGACCAGGACCAGGGCAAGTGACCGACCAGGATCAGCGCAACACCGCGGGCACGGTGCGGCTCGGCGTGCTGCTGGCCGCGGTCGGCGGCTTCCTCGACGCGTTCACGTTCGTCGGGCACGGCGGCGTGTTCTCCAACGCGCAGACCGGGAACGTGGTGCTGGTCGGCATCTACGCGGCGCGCGGCGACTGCGCGCACGTGCTGCGCCAACTGTTGCCGCTGCTCGCGTTCGTGCTCGGCGTGTTCACGGCGGAGACGATGACGCATCCCACCGTCAAGGCGTGGGTGCGGCGGCCGCTGCGCGCGGCGCTGATCGCGGAGATCGTGGTGCTGGTCGCGGTGTCGTTCCTGCCGGACGGGGTGGGCGGGTTCGCGGTCGTGCTGCTGGTGTCCTATGTGGCCGCCGTGCAGAACTCGACGTTCGACACGCTGCGGACCTGGCCGTTCAACACGGTCACCCTGACTGGCAACCTGCGGACCACAACCCGATCGCTGTATCGGCGGTGGGTGTTGCGGCGGGCGGGCGAGGGTGACAAGGCGCGCAGTTTCGCCGTTGTCTGCCTTGCCTTTCTCGTTGGCGCGGTGATCGGCGCGGTCGCCACGACGGGGTGGGGCAATCGCGCGGCGCTGGTCGGCGCGGGGATTCTGGCCGCGGCGCTGTTGCTGTTCATCGTGGAGGAGCCGCGGCACCAGCAGGCGGTGACCGAATGAGCGAGGGCAGCGCGAAGTTCACCCGGCGGATCGAGGATTTCCGCTGCGAGCACTGTGGTCGCCAGGTTCACGGCAACGGCTACACCAACCACTGTCCCCACTGCCTGCACTCCAAGCACGTGGACGTCAACCCGGGTGACCGGGCCGCGGACTGCGGCGGGTTGATGGCGCCGGTCGCGGCCGGCCTGGAGCGGGACCGGTATTTCGTGGTGCAGCGCTGCGTCCGGTGTGGCCACCAGCGGCGCAACCGGACCGTGCCGGCGGACGACCGTGCGGTGATCCTCAGCTACTTCGGCAGGCCGATCCCGGGCTGAGCAGGATCGGCCCGCCGTCAGCAGATCAGGGCTGGTTCACCGAGGTGAGACCGGCCGGTGCGGCGCCGAGCGCGGCGTGGATGGCGTCGGCCAGCGCGAGCGCCGACTCCTCGGTCAGCTCGACCGCGAGCCGGGCGGCCGGGCCGAGGTCGGGATTGGTGAAATCGATGTTGAGGGTGTGCGTGAACCGCGCGTGCACCGCGTGGTCCACGTAGACGGTGGCCTGGGTCAGGCCCATCCAGCCCTGCTGACCCTTGCCGCTGCCGGTGAGCGCGATCTTCTCGGTCAGGTAGGTGCACATGGCGTCAGGCCGCCAGGTGCTTGCCGTAGAAGGCGAAGATCCTCTGCCAGCCGTCCACCGCGGCCTCGACCCGGTAGCTGGGCCGGTCGACCGCGAAGAACGCGTGGCCCGCGCCGTCGTAGCTGTGGAATTCGTGCTCCTTGCCCAGCTTGGTCAGTTCCTCGTCGAGGGTCTTGACGTCGGCCTGGGTGGGGAACTGGTCGTCCGCGCCGAACAGGCCCAGCAGCGGGCCGGACAGGTCGGCGGAGCGGTCGATCAGCGGGTCCATCTTGACCTTGAACTCGGCGGGCGGCGGCGTGACCACGGCCGCGCCGTAGCAGTCCACGGCAGCGTCGATCGGCAGGCTGACGGCGGCCAGGAAGGTGTGCCGACCACCGGAGCAGTGGCCGATCACGCCGATCTTGCCGTTCGCGCCTTCCAGCGCGCGCAGGTACTTGGCGGCGCCGTCGACATCGCCGACCACCTGGTCGTCGGGCACGCCACCCAGGGCGCGCACGGCCGCGGCCGCGTCGTCCGGGGCCGCGCCGGGAGCCTGGCGGGAGTACAGGTTGGGGCACAGCGCCGCGTATCCGTGCGCGGCGAAGGTGCGCACCATTTCCTTGGTCGCGGCGTCGTAGCCTGGCATGTGATGGATCACGACGACGCCGCCGAACGGCGCTGCGTCCAGGGGGCGGGCGAGATACGCCTCGATCTCATCGTCGTTGTGGCCGGTGATCGTAACGGTCTCCGCCCGCAAAGCATCCGACATGGTGCGGTTCCTCTCCAGATCAACGAGGTATTCGCGCAGTCGCGCCGGCCATGACGCCCGCGACCTCCGCGCGGGAGTGGGCGGCAGCGGCTGCCACGGCAACCCTACCCGGGGCGCCGATGTGCTTCGTCGATCGGCGGACAACGGGCGGCTGGAATGATCCCGCGCATGGCTCGGCAGGCGAGTTGGCACGAGGCGCTGCACGCCCTCGCCGCCTGAGCGACGAGGGCGCGAGCGGCCCCTAGTTGGACGCGGCCATTCCGTCGCCGGCAGCGGCGCCCACGCCGACCTCCAGCGGGAAGTGGCACGCGGCCCGGTGTCCCTCGGTGCCGTAGGACTTCAGCCGCGGCTCCTCCTTCGCACAGATCTCCTGCGCGAACGGGCACCTGGTGCGGAACCGGCAGCCCGAGGGCGGGTTGACCGCGGACGGCAGTTCGCCGCGCACCCCGTCCTCGTTCTTGGCCCTGCTGGCCCACGGATCCGCGACCGGGATGGTGTCGATCAGGCCCCGCGTGTACGGGTGGTGCGGCCGGTTGTAGACGGCTTCGGCCGGCCCGATCTCGACCAGTTTGCCCAGGTACATCACGCCGATCGTGTTCGCGAGATAGCGCACCACGGACAGGTCGTGCGAGATGAACACGTAGGTCAGGCCGTGCCGTCGCCGCAGGTCGCTCATCAGGTTGAGGATCTGCGCCTGGATCGAAACGTCCAATGCGGACACCGGTTCGTCCGCGACGATCAGTTTCGGTTGCAGGGCAAGGGCTCTGGCCAACCCGATGCGCTGCCGCTGGCCGCCGGAGAACTCGTGCGGGTAGCGGTCCGCCGCGCTGCGCGGCAGGCCGACCTCGCCGAGCAGCTCGTTGACCCGCTCGGTGCGGCTCGCGCGAGTGCCGACACCGTGGATGACCAGCGGTTCGGCCAGGATCGACCCGACCCGCATCCTCGGGTCGAGCGAGGCGTACGCGTCCTGGAAGATCAGCTGGGTGTCCCGCTGGCGCTGCCGCAGTTCTCGGCCGTGCAGCGAGGTGAACTCGGTGCCGTCGATGCGGATGGCGCCCGAGTCTGCCTTCTCCATGCCGACGATGGACCGGCCGATCGTGGTCTTGCCACAGCCCGACTCGCCGACCAGACCGAACGTCTCGCCGTCGGCAACGGTGAAGCTGACGTCCGCGATCGCGGACACGTTGCCGACCTTGCGGCGCAGCACCGCGCCCGCGGTGATCGGGAAGGTCTTCACCAGGTGCTTGACCTCAAGCAGCGGCTTGGCCTCCCGAACCGACTCGGCCACACCGTTCTCGGTGCTGCCGGTGTCGTGCCGGCGGATCTGGTGGGTCTGCGTCGCGGACTGCATCTCCGGGTCGCCGACCGGGAAGAAGCAGGCGTAGTCGTGGCCCGCGATGTCCCCGCGCAGCGGCGGATCCTCCGCGCGGCACTGGTCGGTCGCATACCGGCAGCGGGCCGCGAACCGACAGCCGACCGGCGGCGCGACCAGGTCCGGCGGCAGGCCGGGGATGCTGTAGAGCTTGTCCCCGGTCTCGGCCGCGTTCTCCGGCAACGCCTCGAACAGCGCCTCGGTGTAGGGATGGCGCGGGTTGCCGAACAGCCGGTTGGTGTCGGTGACCTCGACGATCCGGCCCGCGTACATCACCGCGACCCGGTCCGCGCGGCCGGCGATCACGCCAAGGTCGTGCGTGACCAGGATGACCGCCATGCCCAGCCGCGAGCGCAGGTCGTCGATGAGTTCGAGGATCTGCTGCTGGATGGTGACGTCCAGCGCGGTGGTCGGCTCGTCCGCGATGAGCAGTTCCGGATCGCAGGCCAGCGCGCGGGCGATCATCACCCGCTGCCGCATGCCGCCGGACAGCTCGTGCGGAAACGCGGAGAGGCGCTTGGCCGGCTGGGGCAGGCCGACCAGTTCCAGCACCTCGATGACGCGGTCGTTGATCTGCTGTGCGCTGAGGTCGGTGTGCAGCTTGAGCGGCTCGGCGACCTGCCGTCCGATCTGGATGGTCGGGTTCAGCGAGGTCATCGGGTCCTGGAAGACCATGCCGATGCGCTTGCCGCGCACCTTCCTGATCTCCCGGTCCGACATGGCAGCCAGGTCCTCGCCGCCGAGCAGCACCCTCCCGCCGGCGATCTCGCCGCCGGCGGGCAGCAGGCGCATGATCGACAGCGCGGTCATGGTCTTGCCGCAGCCGGACTCACCGACGACGCCGAGCAGTTCGCCCCGGTTGACGGTGAAGCTGACGCCGTCGACCGCGTGAACGGCGCCGTTGCTGACCGCGATCTCGGTGCGCAGGTCCTGCACGTCGAGCACCGGGCCGGAGCCCTCATGGCCTGAACCGAGCGGATCGATGGTCATCGCGTCACCGCTTCCTGAGCCGGACCTCGAAGGCGTCCCGCAGGGCGTCACCGAGGAAGTTGAACGCGACGACGATCAGCACGATGCACAGACCCGGCCAGATGATCATCCACCAGTAGCCGTTGGACGTGAAGTTCGTGCCGTTGGAGAGCATGCCGCCCCAGTCCGCGTGCGGCGGGGCGATGCCGAAGCCGAGGAAGGTCAGCGCGGCCAGGGTGAGAATCGCGTCGGCGACCTGGAAGGTCGCGTTCACGACGATGGTGCCGATGGCGTTGGGCAGGATGTGGCGCAGGATCGCGCGCCGGTTCCCGCCGCCCATCATCTTCACCGCCTGCACATAGTCCCTGGTGCGCAGGCTCAGCGTCTCGCCGCGGACCAGCCTGGCCGGCCCGAGCCAGGCGCTGAACGCGATCACCAGGATCAGCAGCCCCTCGGTCGGGGTGATGATCGAGGCGAGCAGCAGCACCAGGAACAGGCTGGGAATGGCCAGGAAGGTGTCCACGATCCGCATCATGACAGCGTCCACCCAGCCGCCGAGGTAGCCGGCGACCGCGCCCCACAGCGACCCGAACACGGTCGCGATGGCCGCTGCCGCGAGACCGATCTCCAACGCGGACTGGCCGCCGACCATCAGCCTGCCGAGCTCGTCGAAGCCGACGTCGTCGGAGCCGAGCGGGAAGCCGGGCGAGCCGGGCGGCAGGTCCGCGGTGCGCAGGTTCGACAGCACCTGGTTGGAGTGGTAGATCAGCGGCCCGAGGAAGCAGAACAGCACGAAGAAGACCACGACGCCGAGGCCGACGACGGCGAGCTTGTTCTGCAGGAAGACCTGGAGCACCATCCGCCACATCGGACGGACCGGCTGGTCCTGCTGTTCCAGCGGTTTGGTCGCCGCCGCGCCGGGCACCAGGTCCGGGATCGGCTGAAGCTGTTCTGGTTGCGGTGGTGTTGTCATGAGTACTTCACCCTCGGATCCAGCGCGGCGTAGGCGATGTCCGCGAGCAGCGAACCGATCACGGTGGCCACCGAGATCACCAGCGCGATGCCCAGAATCGTCGGGTAGTCCCGCACCTCGGCCTCGTTGATGAACGTGTAGCCCATGCCCGGATAGTTGAACACCGACTCGGTGATCGCGGCGCCCGCCACCAGCGCGGGCAGCGAGAGGCCGAGCAGGGTGGCGATCGGGATCAGCGCGTTGCGCAGCACGTGCACCACCATCACCCGGCGGTCGGTGGCACCGTTGGCCAGCGCCGTGCGCACGTACTCCTGGGCCAGGTTCTCCATCACCGAGGAGCGCATGTACCGGCTGAACGTGGCGATGGTGATCAGCGCCAGTGTCGCTACCGGTAGGACCAGCGAGTTGAACTGGGACAGGATCTGACCGATGTTGCCGGTCTGCGGCGCGGTCGGCGAGAACCAGCCCAGATCGGTCGAGAACACCAGCACCAGCAGCAGACCCAGCAGGAAGCTGGGCATCGCGTAGAAGATGAACGACAGTGTGGTGACCGTGTAGTCGCCGATGGTGTTGCGCCTGCGCGCCTGGTAGATGCCCAGCGGCACCGCGATGATCAGCGCGACGCCGATGGAGATCGCCATCAGCACGATGGTCTTGGGCAACCGGTCGACGATCAGATCGCCGACGCTCTGGTTGAGTTTGACCGAGTAGCCGAAGTTGCCGTGCAGGATGTTGTTGACCCAGATCCCGTACTGCACCGGGAGGGGCCGGTCGTAGCCGTTGGCGTGGATGAAGTCCTGGATCTGCTGCGCGGTGGCCTTGGGCCCGAGGATCGCTCGGGCGGGACCGCCGGGCAGCAGGTCGGTGAGCAGAAATGTCACGATCGACACGAGGATGACGACCAGGAGGGACTGCAGGACGCGGCGGATGATGTATCCGGTCATCGCCGCACCCCGCAGTCCCCCTGCGCGACCCTCGCTCGGTCAAGCGAGTGGCGCATGCCGTCCTACTTTGTGAAGTACCAGTTTTCGGGGTTGATCGCCTGAAGCACGTTGACCGAGACTCCGGAGAGGTTCTTGGCCGCGGCGTACACCTTGTACGGGTCAGCGAAGTTGAACGACGCCGGGAGCTGGTCCGCGGTGTAGTTCTCGTAGGACTGGAAGGTGTTGTTCGCGCTGTCGTGCAGGGTCGCGTTGACCAGGTTGGTCATCTTCGGGTCGTTCACGCCGCCCCAGTTCAGCACCGAGTTCGGCAGGAAGAAGCCGTCACCGGTGGGCACCGAGTCGAACGTCTCGTAGCCGAAGTAGCCGATCTGCCAGTTGCAGGTGGTCGGTTTGCTCGGGCAGGTGCTCAGGTCGGAGATGACCGTGTTGAACGGCTGCGCGGCGAGGTTCAGCTGGATGCCCGCCTGGCTGGCGTCGGACTTCCACTGCTGGATCTCCTCCTGCGCGGAGGTCGAACCGTTCGCGTACTCCAGGCTCAGGCTCAGCTTGGTGCCGGCGGTGACGCCCGCGCCGCACTGGTTGTTGCCGGTGCCCGCGTTGGTGCAGGTCATCACGCCGCCCTGCTCGGTCCAACCGTGGCCGGTCAGCGTGGACTTGGCCTTGTTGAGGTTGAACTGGTACGGGCCCTGGCCGTTGTTCAGCTTCTGCTCGGAACCCAGGTACTCCGACGCCGGCAGGTTGGGCACCGGGCCGGTGGCCGGCACCGCGTAGCCGCGCCAGGCAACCCTGGCGTCGGTCACCTGGTCGATGGTCTCCTGCAGCGCCTGCCGGACGTAGAGCTGCTTGAGCGCCGGGCCCGCGGTCGGGTTGTTGTAGTTGAGGAAGCCGTAGGACCAGCCCCACACCGGGTCGTTGACCAGGTTGTAGTTGCCGGCGCCGAGCGGATTCGACGGCGGCGTCAGGTCGCTGTTGCTCGGGTCGCGCTGCGGCAGGTTGGACGCGGGGATCTCGCCGACCTGGATGGTCTTGTTGTCCTTCTCCGCGTTGTACATGGCCTCGGGCGAGGTGAAGGGCACCTCGTTGAAGCCGTCCAGCTTCGGCTTGTTCGGGCCGCTGTACTTCTGGTTCGGCACGAAGTCCGCGGCGCCCTCACTGGTGAAGGACTTCAGCTGCCACGGGCCGTCCACGACCTGCCACAGTGGATCGCTGGCGTAGGTCGAGACGTTCTTGTTCTTGGCGATCAGGTAGTTGTAGACCGCCGCGCACTTGCTCTGGTCGCTCGCGCAGCCACCGCTGCCGGCCGACGCCGAGTCCGTGGTCTTGTCCCATGCCTCCGGCATCGGGGTGATCTGGAACAGCTGGTTGCCGGTGAACCAGTCCGCGGAGTACGTGCCGTTGAGGGTGAAGGTCACCTGCGACGGACCGGTCTGGCTGACCGCGGTCACGTTGTCCGGGAACTCGCCGGGCACGTACTGGGAGAAGTTGTTCTTCTCCGCGAACAGCATGTTCATGAAGAACAGCACGTCGGTCGGGGTGAGCTTCTCGCCGTTGGACCAGCTGTAGTCCTTGAGGTTCACCACGATCTTGTTGCCGGTGTAGGTCGGCTTGTCGGCGAGGCTCAAGTTGAAGTCGACGTCCGGCGAGGTGGCGCTGGCCTGCCAGTACAGCGGGCGGTACATCAGGTACTCGAACTGCGCCACGTTCGCGCCGCTGTTGTCCGGCGGGTCGATGAACGGGAAGATCCAGGTGGGCGATTCGCCAGGCAGTTCGGCCCAGTTGACGACACCGCCCTGTTGGGGTGTACCGCCCGATGAGCTCCCGCCGCCGCACGCCGTGACCAGCGCGGCAACTCCTAGTACGGCAGCCCCCAGGGCAAGCCCGAGTCGCGTTCGTGCCATGAACTGAACCTTCCTGCTAACCGAGATTTTCGGCGGGAAGCCGCAACCGCCCCTCAAGGCCGCCGAGTTTGTGAACAGAGCACAGCTATACCAACCGGGCCTGGTTTGTCCATTCGTCGGGTGGACTGTGAGCACAGGTCATCCCTGGCCGTGACCGCAGAGTTATCTGATTGCGGGCACAAGCCCGCGAATCGGACGAGGCGGCAGCATGATCGGCGACGGAGGGAAGTCGGTTGATCACGGCCGATGATCGTCGCCGACGCGGAGGCGTTGTTATAGACAATTCATTCACATTTGTCATGCGTCTTTCGTCGGTAACAGTCGCCGGAAACAGTTCAATAACTCCGCGTATTCTTGATTTTACGGAGAGTCGCCATCCCGATTGCAAATTGCAAAAAGGGCTTAATATAACTCGTTGTTCTCCGGCAGACCATGGGACAGATCCACCATCACTCTTTAGAGTGACGTCCAGCCACATCGGAAGGGCTGGACAACGTGCACGTGCGGAGCGGTCGCAAGACGGTGACGAGCCGCCCTGAGCTGCCCGTGAGCCAGCCGGGATGAGCTTCAGCTGGGAGCTGCGCGGCGACGGCGCGGCCCGGGGAAAGGGCCCGCACCGCAGGCGGAGCTGGGTCATGATGCGCATCGCCGCCCGCATGCTCGACCTCGGCATGGCCACCGACAACGGCCCGCCGCCGAAGTTCCCGCTCTGGGCCGTGTACGGCGTCTCCGACTTCGACGTGCTCGGCAGACCGGTCGGCGGACAGGCACAGGAGTACGAGACCGAACTGCGCAACATCCTGTCCTGGCACGGCGACCCGACGACCAGAGGCATTCCGCTGCACAAGCTGACAACGCCGCTCGGCTGGCATGTGACCACCGAGGAGTGCCGCGAGGCGATCACCGCCTACGACCAGGCCCGCGCGAACGGCATCCGGCATCCGCGCATCTTCGGCACCGACCTGATCCCGTTTCTGCGCACCGCGGCCGAACAGCACGGTTTCGAGGTCCACTAAGGATTCAACAGGTCCGCGATCGCGGCGATGCCTTCGGTGATCGCGCGGTCGGTGGTGTTGCCGAAACCGAGCACCAGCCGGGTCGGCGTGCGCGAGTGGTCCGCGCGGCACTCGCTCATCCCGTACAGGCCGACCGAGCGGGCCAGCGCCGCGTCGATCAACTCCTGCTCGTCGGCGTGTTCGACGTGCGCGACCGCGTGGAAACCGGCGACCATGCCGGTCAGCCGCAGGTCGGGGGCGTGCCTGGTCAGGGCGTCGACCAGCGCGGTGCGGCGGGTCGCGTAGGTGGCCCGCATCCGGCGCAGGTGCCGGTCGTAGCGGCCGGAGGAGATGAGCAGGGCCAGCGCCACCTGGTCCAGGGTGGGCGAGCCGCGATCGATCCGGTGTTTGACCTCGGTGATCGGCTCGGCCAGGCCGGCCGGGCAGAGCAGCCAGCCGATCCGCAGCGCGGGCACCAGCGACTTGCTGACCGTGCCGATGGTGATCACCCGGTCCGCGTCAAGGCCCTGCACCGCGCCGACCGGTTCGCGGTCGTAGCGGAACTCGGCGTCGTAGTCGTCCTCGATGACGAAGCCGTCGACCTCCCGCGCCCAGTCCAGCAGCGCCAACCGGCGGGCCGGCGCGAGCACTACCCCGGTCGGCCACTGGTGCGCGGGGCTGACGATCACCGCCCGCGCCGTCGTTTCGGCCAGCGCGGCGACGTCGATCCCGTCCTCGTCGACCGGCACCGCAACGGTCGTCATGCCGAACTCGGCCGCCGCGGCGCTCGACGACTCGGGCGCGCCCGGATCCTCGAACGCGAGCACCCGAACCCCGCGCCGCGCCAAAGCGTGCAGGGCCAGTCGCAGGCCCTGCGCGTAGCCGGCACACACCACGATGCGCGCGGGATCGGTGAGGGCCGCGCGCACCCGGCGCAGATAGCCGGCCAGCACGGTGCGCAGTACCTCGCTGCCGCGCGGATCGCCGTAGTCCAGGTCGGCGGTGGGGAGGTCGCGGGCGGCCTCGCGCTGTGCCCACAGCCAGTCGCTCATCGGGAAACCGCGCAGGTCGGGCACGCCCGCGCGGAAGTCGGCGAGCAGCCGAACCTCCCGCGTCGGTGGCTCGGGCGGGCTTGGCGGGCCGCACACGCCGCTGGCCACGCGGGTCCCGTCGCCGACCCGGCTGACCAGGTAGCCCTCGGCGATCAGCTGCGCGAAGCACTCCTGGACCAGGCCACGGGACAGGCCGAGCGCGGTGGCGAGGACGCGGGTGGAGGGCAGCCGCTCGCCCACGTCGAGGCGGCCGATCCGGATGGCCTCGCGGATCTGGCGCTCCACCTGGCCGCGCAGCGGCTCCTGACTGTCCCGCGCCACGGTCAGCAACAACTCGGGCGTCGCACCGGACCACTCCAGCGGCATGGAATTGGACCTTACCGGAGGTCCATTGGCGCCATACCGTCTTTACCATGCTTACTACTACCGCCGCGACCGCCCGCCCGGCCCTGCTGACCAGGGCGCTGCTGCTCCGCTTCGTCAGCACGATCGGCGCGTCGGCCAGCTTCTTCCTGCTGCTGTCCGTGGTGCCGCTGTACGCGGGGGCGAGCGGCGCGGGTGTCGCGACCGGTGCGCTGATGTTCGCGACCGTCGCGGGCGAACTGGTCACCACGCCGCTGGTCGCCCGGTTCGGCTACCGCGCGATGCTCGGTGCCGGCCTCGTCCTGCTCGGCGCGCCCGCGCTCGTGCTGACCGTGTCGACCAACCTGGTCTGGATCGCGACGGTGTGCGTGATCCGCGGCATCGGGTTCGCGTTCACCGTGGTCGCGGGCGGTGCGCTGACCGCACTGATCATCCCGGCGGAACGGCGCGGCGAGGGCCTGGCGCTGGCCGGCGTGGTCAGCAGCGTGCCCTCGCTGATCGGGCTGCCGCTCGGCGTCTGGTTCGTCGGCCAGGTCGGCTACACCCCGGTCGCGATCGTCGGCGGGTTGGTGTCGCTGGCCGCGGTCGTCTCGGTGATCGGCCTGCCCGGCCGCGTCGCCCAGCACGACGACACCGAGAAGCCGGCCGGGCTCCTCAGCGGCCTGCGCGATCCCGGCCTGGCTCGGCCGGCGATCGTGTTCGCCAGCACCGCGCTCGGCGCCGGCATCGTGGTCACCTTCCTGCCGCTGGCCGTGCCGTCCGGGTTGGCCTCGCTGGTCGCGGTCGCGCTGTTCGTGCAGCCCGCCGCGTCGACCGTGGCGCGCTGGGCCGCCGGCCGCTACGGCGACCGGCACGACCCGGCCAAGCTCATCCTGCCCAGCCTGTTGACCTGCGCGATCGGTCTGGCCGCCACGGCGCTGACCGGCAACGCGGTCGCGATCATCGCCGGCGTCGCCGTGTTCGGCATCGGTTTCGGCGTCGCGCAGAACGCCACCATCTCGTTGATGTTCGCGCGGGTGCCGCGCTCGGGATACGGCACGGTGAGCGCGCTGTGGAACGTCGGCTACGACGGCGGCATGGGCGTCGGCGCGATCGGCTTCGGTGTGCTCGCCGCGTGGCTGGGCTATCCGCTCGCGTTCGTGGCCAGCGCGGTGCTGCTGCTCGGCGCCGTCCTGCCGGCCGTGCGCAGCAGGTCGACCCGGGCATAACTCCCGGTTCGGCCGGGAAACGGTGGGTCCGGGTGCGCGTGCGGGCAGTAGCCGGGCAGGATTCCGGGCATGGTTGCCCGACCCATTCGGCTCGTCCTGCCCGCCGTCGCCGCCGCCCTGCTGCTGGCCGCGTGCGCGCCGCAGCCGAGCAGCACGTCCTCCGCACCGAGCGGCACGCTCACCCCCGGCCAGGGTCCGTGCGCGCCGGGCCAGCTCAGGACGCTCAAACCGAACACCTTCACCTTCGGCACCGACGAGCCGGTCTACGAGCCGTGGTTCGTCAACGACGACCCGGCCAACGGCCAGGGCTACGAATCCGCGGTCGCCTACGCGATCGGCGCCAAACTCGGCTACCGGAAGAACCAGATCGCCTGGTCCAGGGTCACCTTCAACGCGGCCATCCAGCCCGGCCCGAAGACCTACGACGCGGACCTGGACGAGTTCTCGATCACCCCGGACCGGCGCAAGGCGGTCGACTTCTCCAGCCCGTACTACGACGTCACCCAGGCGGTGATCACCGTCGCGTCCTCGCCCGCGGCCAAGGCGAGGTCGATCGCGGCGCTGCGCTCGTTCAAGATCGGCGCGCAGGTCGGCTCGACCAGCTATGACGCGGCGACGCAGGTGCTCAAGCCGAGCCAGCAGGTCGCCGTCTACAACAGCAACGACGACGCCAAGCAGGCGCTGACCGACGGCCAGATCCAGGCGCTGGTGGTGGACCTGCCGACCGCGTTCGAGATCACCGGTGCCGGCGAGGTGAAGAACTCGGTGATCGTCGGCCAACTGCTGTCCCCCGGCAAGCCCGAGCAGTTCGGCGCGGTGCTGGACAAGGGATCGCCGCTGACCTCGTGCGTCTCCGCCGCGGTCAACGCGCTCAGCTCGGACGGCACCCTGGACAAGCTCGGGGACCAGTGGCTGTCCAAGGTGGGCAACGCGCCCGTGCTGAAATAGTCCGTGACCAGCGACTCCGGGGCCCGCGAGCCGAGCGCACTGCACGTCGACCGGGTGGCCTACCGGCGTTCCCGCGCGCGCCGCTCCACCCTGGTCGCGCTGGTCTCGACGCTGGTGTTCGCGGCAGCGGTGTGGTTCGGCGTGACCTCATCGCCGGGCTGGCCGAGGGTGCGGTCCTCGTTCTTCGACCTGCACAGCGCGGCCAGCTCGTTCCCGGCGATCCTGGCCGGGCTGTGGCTCAACATCCGCGTGCTGCTGGTGTGCGAGGTACTCGTGCTCGCGCTCGGTCTGGGCATCGCGGCGCTGCGGACGTTGCGCGGCCCGGTCTGGTTTCCGCTGCGCGCGCTGGCCACGGGCTACGTCGACCTGTTCCGCGGCCTGCCGCTGATCATCTGCCTGTACCTGGTCGGGTTCGGCCTGCCCGGCCTTCGGTTGACCGGTATCCCGAACGATCCGGTGGTCCTGGGCGGCATCGCGCTGGTGCTGATCTACTCGGCCTACGTTGCCGAGGTGTTCCGCGCCGGCATCGAGTCGGTACACCCCTCGCAGCGCGCCGCGGCCCGCTCGATCGGGTTGACCCACGCGCAGACGATGCGCATCGTGGTGGTGCCGCAGGCGATCCGACGCGTGCTTCCGCCGCTGCTCAACGACTTCGTGGCATTGCAGAAGGACTGCGGCCTGATCTCGGTGCTCGGCGCGATCGACGCGGTGCGTGCCGCGCAGATCGCCAGCGCCCAACTCTACGACTTCACCCCGTACGTGGTGGCCGGCCTGCTGTTCGTGCTGCTCGCCGTGCCGTGCGCGCGCCTCGCCGACGGGGCGGCGCGCAGGTTGGCCCGTAGGGAGGGAACCCTGTGACGTCGCCGCTGCTCCAGGTCAAAGGTTTGGTGAAGCGCTTCGGCGAGCACACCGTGCTGGACGGCGTCGACATCGACGTGGCCGAGCACCAGGTGGTGGTGCTGATCGGCGCGTCCGGCTCGGGCAAGTCGACTCTGCTGCGCTGCGTCAACCTGCAGGAGGACATCGACGACGGGCAGATCCTGCTCGACGGCGAGGACATCTCCGATCCGAGGGTGAACGCCGACGTGGCCCGGCGCGGGATGGGCGTGGTGTTCCAGGCGTTCAACCTGTTCCCGCACCTTTCCGTGTTGGACAACGTGACGCTGGCACCGCGCGTCGTGCACGGCGTCGACCGGGCCACCGCGACCGAACGGGGCGCGGCGCTGCTGGGCCGGGTCGGCCTGGCGGACAAGGCGGACGCGTTCCCGGACCGGCTCTCCGGCGGCCAGCAGCAGCGGGTCGCGATCGTGCGCGCGCTGGCCTACGAACCACGGCTGCTGCTGCTCGACGAGATCACCAGCGCGCTGGATCCGGAGTTGGTCGGCGAGGTGCTGACGCTGGTCCGCGAGCTGGCCGAGCAGGGCCGCACCATCCTGATGGCAACTCACGAAATGGGTTTCGCACGCCAGGTCGCGGACCGGGTCTGTTTCCTGGACGGCGGCGTGCTGGTGGAGTCGGGCCCGCCCGAGCAGGTGCTGGCCGAGCCGACGCGGGAGCGCACCCGCCAGTTCCTCCGTCGGGTTATTGCCTCGGGACGGCTCTGAGCACCCTGCGTGACCAGCGGCGATGGCCGGAAAAACGGCCGCGAAGCACCCGGGAGCCATAGCGCAGACTGAATCGCTCCCTGAATCGCTCTGGTGAAATCAGCGTAAATCTCCAGGCCCGAATAATCGCGCTTCCGGGTGATTGATCAGCGCGTTGACAGGCCCGAATTCCATTCGGGAACGGCCGACGAACCCCCGATTGGGGAGGCTGCCCGCTCTGTCCGTTTCTCGGAGAGTTTCACGGCGAGTTGTCAAGCGAATACCCCCGGAAACCGGCCGGTAACCCCGTCCTCCGGTCGACGAGAAATTGAATATCTGAACACCGCCGAGTGACGTTTCAAACAAAGCCCCTGGTCAGGGCCTATCACGGAGCGCACTTACTTGATCACAGTATCGGTCCGATCACGTTTCACCAACGATCCCCGGGCCGCCGCGATCCGTTCACAACGTGGGACCTAGGCTTCGCGGACAACATTCCGAACGTTCCCGAGGCAATCGCTACCGAGACCCATTCGTGACTGCCAGTGCGGGCTGAACGTGACCACCAGTCGCGTACGGCAAATCCGTACCTGATCCGCCGCTGCTCGTGGGGGATACAGTCAGCCTGCGGTATTCGGGTCAGCGATGACCACAGGACAACTGGCGCAAGGTGAGGGCATTGAAAGTAGCGAGGCATCACAGGCTGCAGGTGGCATCCGTGCTCGCGCTGGCAGCACTGACCGTGGTTGCCTGCGGTGGCGGCAGCAGCAACAACGGCGGCGGCGGTACCGGCGGCAGTTACGGCTTCAACCAGACGGCCAACGCGAACACCGGTGGCACTCCACAGTACGGCGGCACGCTGAAGCTCATCGGCAACGCCGATGTCGACCACCTGGACACCGCGTCGGCGTACTACACGACGTCGTCCTCGCTGATGCGAGCCTTCACCAGGCAGCTGTTCGCCTACCCGGCGTCGCAGGACATGAACACCGCGACCACTCCGGCCCCGGACATCGCCACGGTGGTTCCGACCAAGGCCAACGGTGGCATCAGCGCGGATGGCAAGACCTACACCGTCCACCTGAAGTCGGGCGTCGAATGGGACACCAACCCGCCTCGGCCGGTCACCTCCGCTGACGTCATCCTCGGTTTCAAGCGGCTGTGCAACCCGACCCAGAACTCGGTCGGCGCGCCGCAGTACTACGAGGGTGTCATCGTCGGCATGGACACCTACTGCAAGGCCTTCGCCAACGTCGCCCAGACGATCCCGGCCTTCAAGCAGTTCATCACCACCAACGACATCTCCGGCATCAAGGCGGTCGACCCGTCGACCGTGCAGTTCACTCTGGTGCAGCCGGCGTCGGACTTCGTCAACATCATGGCCATGGGCTTCTCCTCGCCCGCTCCGGTCGAGTACCTGGCCTACCTGCCGGACGACGCGAACTTCCGGCTGAACACCATCTCCGACGGTCCGTACAAGATCACCAAGTACGTGCCGAACCAGTCCTACGTGCTGGACAAGAACCCGGCGTGGAAGCAGTCCACCGACCCGATTCGCCACCAGTACGTGAACGAGATCCAGGTGACCCTGGGTCCGGACGAGACCGGTGTGCAGCAGCAGATCCAGGCCGGTACGCAGGACCTCCAGTGGGACACCACGGTGCCGACCGCGGACGTGCCGCAGCTCAAGGCGGCCAACGACGCGCGGCTGGGCATCTACCCGGGCTTCGACAACAACCCGTTCCTGGTGTTCAACGAGCAGAGCCCGACCAGCGGCGGTGCGCTGGGCAAGGTCGCCGTCCGGCAGGCGCTGGAGTACGCGATCAACAACGTCCAGCTGGGCAAGATCTACGGTGGCACCACGCTGAACACCCCGCTGCACCAGGTGTTGGCTCCGGGCAACGTCGGCTACCAGGCGTTCAACCTGTACCCGACGCCGAACAACTCCGGTGACCCGGCCAAGTGCAAGCAGATGCTGGCCCAGGCCGGTTACCCGAACGGTCTGACCCTGACCGACGTCTACCGCACCTCGGGCAAGCACCCCGACGTGTACCAGGCAGTGCAGGCCGACTTCGCCGCCTGTGGCGTCAAGGTCCAGGGCAAGCCCGCCTCGGCCGGTGACTACTACGGCAAGTACCTGTCCGACCCGACCGCCGCCAAGGCGGGCTCGTGGGACATCTCCGAGCCCGGCTGGGTTCCGGACTGGTTCGGCAACAACGCCCGCGCCAACATCGAGCCGCTGTTCGACGGCCGTGGCTACGGTCCCGGTTCGACCGACTGGGGCGACTACAACAACGCCCAGGTCAACTCGGACATCGACAAGGCGCTGGCCGCGGACACCCAGGCCCAGGCGGCGACCTTCATGCACGACGCCGACCAGCAGATCATGAAGGACGCGGCGATCATTCCGTTCCAGACTCAGTCCAACCCGATCTACCGCTCCACCCGTGTGCACAATGCCATCTACATCCCGACCACGGGCGAGTACGACTACACCAACGTGTGGTTGGGTCAGTGACGAAAACCAACTGAGCTGAGCGCAAACACATATGAGTCTCCTGGAAGTACGTGACCTGAAAGTCGCGTTTCCGACTGCGGACGGCCTGGTTCAGGCCGTCCGCGGGGTCTCGTTCACCCTTGAACGAGGCCGCACGCTGGGCATCGTCGGTGAGTCCGGGTCAGGCAAGAGCGTGTCCACACAGACACTTCTCGGCCTGACGCCGGGCGCCGACGTGTCCGGCGAAGCCCTGTTCGAAGGTCGCGACCTGCTGAAGATGAGCGACAAGGAGCTGCGGAAACTTCGCGGCCCCAAGATGGCCGCCATCTTCCAGGACCCGCTCTCCAGCCTGCACCCCCTCTACAAGGTGGGTTGGCAGATCGTGGAGATGATTCGCGCCCACGAACCCATTTCCAAGGCGAAGGCCAAACTGAGGGCCGTCGAGCTGCTCAAGCTGGTCGGCATCCCCCAGCCCAACCTTCGGGTCGACGACTATCCGCACCAGTTCTCCGGTGGTATGCGCCAGCGCGCCATGATCGCCATGGCGCTGTCGCTCAACCCCGAACTGATCATCGCGGACGAGCCGACCACCGCACTGGACGCGACCGTCCAGGCGCAGATCCTGACGCTGCTGGGCAGGCTGCAGAAGGAACTCGACAGCGCGCTGATCATGATCACCCACGATCTCGGCGTCATCGCCGACATCGCGGACAACGTGATGGTCATGTACGCGGGTCGCGCGGTCGAGTACGCGGACCGCCGTTCGCTGTACTACCACCCGCATCACCCCTACACCAAGGGACTGCTGGAATCCGTGCCCGGCTCGACCGGTGCCGGCGAACGGCTGCGGGCCATCCCCGGCCAGCCGCCCTCGCTGATCAACCTGCCGACGGGCTGCGGCTTCCACCCCCGGTGCCGGTACGTGATGGACGAATGCGTCACCACCCTGCCGGAGCTGCAACCGGTCGGCGGCAGCGACGTGCACACGTCGGCGTGCTGGCTGCCGTCCCGGCTGGTCGGGCTGGACGAGGAAACCGAACAGGGCCGGATCAGCGCGGCGTCTGCCGGCCGAGGCGAGAAGGTGAACCAAGTGGCGGCCACCTTGGCCGAGCAGCCGGTCGGCGCACACGCCGGCGGGCCAGCAGTCGGCCAGCAACCCAGCGGGACCGCGCCGCGGCACGCTCAGGAGCGTGATTGATCGTGGCCGAGTCCGAAGTCCTGCTTCGCGCGGACAACGTGGTCAAGTACTTCCCGATCACCCAGGGGATCATCTTCAAGCATGAGGTCGGCCGCGTGCACGCGGTCGACGGGGTCAGCTTGGAGATCCGCAAGGGCGAGACCCTTGGCCTGGTCGGGGAGAGCGGCTGCGGCAAGTCGACGCTCGCCCGCTGTCTGACCCGGCTCTACCCGCTGACCAGCGGGACGATCACCTTCGACGGTCAGGACATCTCCACCCTGAACCGCAAGCAGTTGCGGCCGTTGCGCCGCGAAGTCCAGATGATCTTCCAGGACCCGTACGGCTCGCTGAATCCGCGCCGCCGGGTCGGGTCGATCATCGGCGACCCGTTCGCCATCCACGGCGTCGCGGACGGACCGGAGCGCAAGCGCAAGGTCCAGGAACTGATGGAGCTGGTCGGGCTCAACCCCGAGCACTACAACCGGTTCCCCGCCGACTTCTCCGGTGGCCAGCGGCAGCGCATCGGCGTCGCGCGGGCGTTGGCCCTGCGGCCCAAGCTGATCGTCTGCGACGAGCCGGTTTCCGCGCTGGACGTGTCCATCCAGGCGCAGATCATCAACCTGCTCCAGGACCTCCAGTCCGAGTTCGGCCTGACCTACGTCTTCATCGCGCACGATCTGTCCGTCGTCGAGCACGTCAGCGACCGGGTCGCCGTGATGTACCTGGGCAAGGTCACCGAACTGGCCTCGGCCGAGGCGCTGTACCGCAACGCGCAGCACCCGTACACCAACGCGCTGCTCTCCGCGGCGTCCGTCGCCGACCCGGACCAGGCCCGGGAGCGCCAGCGGATCGTGCTCGTCGGCGACGTGCCGTCGCCGGTGAACCCGCCGTCGGGCTGCCGGTTCCACCCGCGCTGTCCCAAGGCGACCCAGCGGTGCGTCACCGAGCAGCCGGAGCTGACCGCCCGGTCGATCGACGGCGAACCGTTGGACGAAGCGCACCTGACCGCCTGCCACTATCCGGTCAAGCCGGGCGAGGACCTCGCCCTGGCCACACCGGAGATCGCCCAGACGGCGCGCGAGGCAGAAGCCGCAGGCGTGCTGGCTCAGGACGTACTGGCCGAGGAGCGCCCGTGACCGGACCGACCACCCTCCCGGTCCCCACGGGGTTGACAAGGAGTTACCCATGTCTATGACCGAGCTGGCGGAGGCTCCGACCCCAGCTGGCGACGAGAACAAACCACGCAAGGCGGTCGAGGGCCGCAGTCCCTGGCAGCTGGCGTGGGCCAGGCTCCGCAAGGACAAGGTCGCCATCATCTGCGCGGTCTTCATCGTCCTGCTGGCGCTGGTCTCCATCTTCGCGGGGCCGCTGTCCGCACTGATCGGCTTCGGTCCGACCGACCAGGACCAGACCAACGGCGTGAGCACGGACGGCCTTCCGGTCGGCCCGAGCGGGCTGCACCCGCTCGGCACCGACAACCTGGGCCGGGACATCCTGGTCCGGATCCTCTACGGCGCCCGGGTTTCGCTCGTGGTCGGCATCTCGGCCGCGGTCGCCGCGGTGATCATCGGCGTGATCATCGGTCTGTGCGCGGGTTACTTCGGCCCGACGGTGGACACCATCCTCGCCCGGATCATGGACGTGGTGCTGGCCTTCCCGTTCCTGCTGTTCGCGATCGCTCTGGTCACCGTCGCGGGGCCGAGCGAGACCATCGAGATCGTGGTCATCGCGTTCTTCTCCTGGGCGTCGGTGGGCCGCATCGTACGAGGTCAGACACTCGCGATCCGAGAAAGGGAGTACATCGAGGCAGCCCGCTCGCTGGGCGCGAGCGACCTGCGGATCATGTTCGTCGACGTGCTGCCGAACCTGATCGCGCCGGTCATCGTGTACACCACGCTGCTGATCCCGACCTCGATCGTGTTCGAAGCGACCCTGTCCTTCCTCGGCGTCGGCATCATTCCGCCCACGCCCAGCTGGGGAAACATGATCAACGACTCGCAGGCGTTCTACCAGGTCGCCTGGTGGTACCTGGTGTTCCCGAGTCTCGCGTTGATCCTCACCACGCTGGCCTTCAACCTCCTCGGCGACAGTGTTCGGGACGCGCTCGACCCACGGTCCGAGCGTCTGTTCGCGGCGCGGAAGAAGTGATCACATGCTGCGCTTTCTGATTCGCCGCCTGCTGACCGGCCTGGTCGTGCTCCTGATGATCAGCATCGTCGTGTTCATCCTGTTCTTCGTCGCGCCGCCCAATGTCGCCGTGCTGCTGCTCGGCCGCTTCGCCGGCAAGAACCCCCAGCTCGTCGCGACCGTGACCCACCAGTTGGGCCTCGATCAACCGATCTACGACCAGTACTGGCACTATCTGGTCAGGCTGGTGCAGGGCAACCTCGGGTTCTCCTACTACAGCCATCAGCCGGTCAGCTACCTGATCGGCCAGGCGCTGCCGGCGACCCTGTCACTGGCGCTCGGTGCCGCGGTGCTGTGGCTGGTGTTCGGCGTGCTGATCGGTGTGCTGTCCGCGACGCGGCCGCGCTCCATCTGGGACCGAGGCGCCACGGTCTTCGCGCTGACCGGTATCTCGTTCCCGACGTTCGTGCTCGGCAACGTCCTGCTGCTGTTGTTGTTCTTCTATCCCAAGACAGCAGGGTTCACGTTGTTCCCGCCCGCCGGTAGCTACGTGCCGATCACCCAGAACATCGGCCAGTGGGCGTACGGCCTGATCCTGCCCTGGGTCACGCTGGCCGTGGTCACCATGGCGACGTACGTGCGGCTCACCAGAGGGCAGATGCTGGAGGTGCTCGGTGAGGACTACATCCGCACCGCGCGTTCCAAGGGCCTGAGCCGCATGCGGGTCACCTACCGGCACGGCCTGCGCGCCGCGCTGGTCCCGGTGATCACGCAGTTCGGCATCGACCTCGGTGGTCTGCTCGGCGGTGTGATCGTGACCGAGCAGGTCTTCGGTATCAACGGTCTTGGCCGGCTGTCCGTGCAGTCGGTGGTCAACCAGGACGAACCGGTGATCGTCGCCGTCGTGCTGCTCGCCGCGGTCTTCGTGGTGGTGGCCAACATCGTGGTCGACCTGATCTACGCCGTGCTCGACCCGCGCGTCCGGCTCGCCTGAGCTACCGAGTCACCAACCGGCGCGGTGTAGGAGCTGCTGATGAACCCTTCGGCGACTCCCGCACCGCGCCGGTTCGCGTCTCGGCCCCGGCCATGACCACCGGCCCGTTCGGCCGCGAACTGCGCAGGCTGCGCGAACAGCGCAGGCTGTCCCTGCAGAAGTTCGCCGACCTGGTCAACTACTCGCGCGGCTACATCGGCAAGGTGGAGGTCGGCGACAAGCCGCCCACCGGCGAACTGGCCCGCCGCTGCGACGAGGTGCTCGAAGCGGGCGGCACCCTGATCGCCCTCGCCGCGGGCGAAGGACTGCCCCGGCTCGCCCAGCTTCCCGCCGTGCCGGCCACGTTCGTCGGCCGGGAAACCCCACTGCGCCAACTCACCGACGAACTTCTCCGCGAGGGCGCGCCGGGCACGCCAGCGGTCGTCGCGGTGGACGGACCGCCCGGCACCGGCAAGACCGCGCTCGCGCTGCGCCTGGCCCACCAGGTACGGTCCGCCTTCCCGGACGGCCAGCTCTACGTCGACCTGCACGGCTACTCGCCTGCCGAGGCGCCCGCGCGTCCCGCGACCGTGCTGGAGGAGTTGCTGGTCGCGCTCGGCCAGCCCGCCGACAGCATCCCGCCCGGCCCGCAGCAGCGCGCCGCCCTCTACCGGTCCCTTTTGGACGGTCGAAAAGTGTTGCTGGTGCTGGACAACGCGCGCGAGTCCGGCCAGGTCGCGCCGCTCCTGCCCGGTTCGGCAGGCTGCGGCGTCATTCTCACCAGCCGGGTCCGGCTGACCAGCCTGGACATGCGCCAGGAGCAGCGCCTCACCCTCGACCCGCTGACCGAACACGAGTCGGTGTCCTTGCTGCGCACCGTCATCGGCGACCCGCGCGCCGACGAGGAACCGCAGGCCGTCCGCGACCTCGCCGACCGCTGCGGCCACCTCCCGCTCGCCCTGCGCATCGCCGCCGAGCGCGTCGCCACCCACCCCCACCACGCAATCCTGACGCTGGTCGAGGAGCTGACCGACGAGAGCGAACGCCTCGATGGCCTGGTCACGTCCGACTCGCTGACCGTGCGCGCGGTGTTCTCCTGGTCCTACCAGGATCTCGGCGCGGCCAAGGCCCGCATGTTCCGGCTGCTCGGCCTCCACCGCGGCCCGCACATCAGCACGTCCGCCGCGGCCGCGCTGGCCGGCCTGACCACCCCGCAGGCCCGCAGGCTGCTCGATCGCCTCGTCGCCGTCCACCTGGCCGAAGGCATCGTCGGCGACCGCTACCGCCTGCACGACCTGCTCCGCGTCTACGCGGCCGAACGAGCAGTCCAGGAGGAATCCAAAGCGGAGCGCACCGTCGCCATCCGGCGCATGCTCGACTGGTACCTCGACACCGCCTACGCCGCCAACCACGTGCTCGCCCCGCAGCGCCACGACCCGGTGCTCAGCCCGTCCGAGTTCGACCTGCCCGCCAGAAGTTTCGGCAGCTACGACGAGGCACTGGCCTGGTGCGAACGCGAGATGCCGAACCTGGTCGCGGCCACGCACACCGCCGTCGACGCCGGCCAGTACGCGACCTCCTGGCAGCTGCCGGTCGGTTGCTGGAACTACCTGTACCTGCGCAAGCGCTGGAGTTCCTGGATCAGCGCGCACGAGGCCGGCCTGGTCGGCGCGCGAGCGGCGGGCGACAAGTTCGGCGAGGCGTGGGTGATGAACAACCTCGCCCACGCACACCGCGAACTGCGCCACTTCGACGAGGCGCACGACCTGCTGGCCAGGACGCTCGCCATCCGCGTCGACATCGACGACCTGGTCGGCGAGGCGTGGACCCTGGCCGCGTTCGGCCTGCTCGCCACCGACCAGGGCGACCACGCCGAAGGCGCGCGACGCTTCCAGCAGGCGTTGGCCGTCCGCGCGGACATCGAGACCCGCTACGCCGACGACACCGCCATCTCGGTCGCCAACCGGCACGGCGAAGGCATCACGCTGGCCAATCTCGGCAATGCCTACCGCGAACTGCACCACGCCGACAAGGCGCTGGCATGCCTCGGAGAATCACTGGCGATCTTCCGCGAGATCGACGACCCGCACGGCGAGGGCTACACACTCGTCAAACTCGGTGACACCTATCAGGATCTGGCCAGGACCGACCAGGCGCTCAACGCGTACCGCGAGGCGTTGGCCACCCGCAAGGGCATCGGCGACCGTTGGGGCGAGGCGGAAACCCTGCACAAGACCGGGCAGTTGCTGTTGGACACCGGCGACCGCGACACCGCGATCAGCTACTGGCGCGAAGCCGTGGCCATCTTCGCCGAACTGGGCGATCCGCGCGCCGAAGACCTCCGCGCCCAACTGGCCTTCGTCACCGGCTGATTCGCTTCAATCCGGCATAAAGCACCCCAGCAACAACAAACGCGACCGCAACTCCCACATCGCTTTCCCCGACGGTCCCCGCCTTCGCCGCCGGCGTGAGCAAAAACCCCAACAGCGACCCCAATCCCGGCGCCGACGAAACGGAAAGCCCCCACCCCACCACAATCGCCGCGACCAGCGAGACCACCCCAGCCACATTCACCCGCCCATAACCCGAAGGCGTGTACAGCGCCTCCCGCACATATCCATCCCGCCGAAACAGCACCAGATCCACCACGAAAACGGCGGACCAGCCCGAGATAACGACGCCGATCACGATGAGAAAAGCCTGCAACGGCGCGAAAAACCCGGCCGACACGAACACCAGATAGCTACCGCCGAGCAACATCAACACCCCGTCGATCGCCACCGCGGCCCATCGAGGCACCCGAAGCCCCAAGGTCAGCAGATTCAGCCCCGAAGAATAGAGATTGAACACAACCCCCGCGATCACACTCAATACCGTGGTAGCCAGAAACGGCACCAAAAACCAGGTCGGCAACAACGTTGCAAACGCCCCAATAGGATCATTGGCAGCAGCCCCAGCCAGTTTCGGATCCCCGGCGGTCAGCAGAACTCCCACCAACATCAACACGGTAGGCGCCCCAAACCCGCCAACTGCGGTCCAGACGGCCGCGCCCGTCCCAGAACTTCCTTTAGGCAGGTAGCGACTGTAATCGGCCCCACCCGCCGCCCAGCCGATCCCGTTGGCGATCACCAACGCGATTCCGCCCAACACCAACGCGAACCCGCCCGCGTGGGTGGCCGAGTCGAAGTTCAACTTCGGCAGAATGACGATGAGGTAACCGACCGTCATCACCGCCACGACAATGGTGATCCACTTCTGCACACGCATGATCAGCTCGTAGCCATAGACCCCGACGATCACAGACAGTACGACCGTGATCGCGAACCCCACCGCGAGCGCGGTAGTCGTACCCAACTCCGGACTGATCCGCACCAGAATCGTCCGCGTGGCCAGCGCGCCGAGCGCGATGCTCACCGTTTCCCAACCCACCAACGACAAGTAGACGAACAATGTCGGCAACTTGTTGCCATGAAAGCCGAACGCCGCGCGAGAAAGCACCATGGTCGGCGCGGAACCCTTGATCCCGGCCAGCGCGACAATGCCGACAACCGGATAACACAACACCCCGCCGACCACGATGGCCACTACGGCCTGCCAGGCGTTCAGTCCCAGCCCGACAACGAAAACCCCGTACGAAACCGTGAAAAAGCTGACATTCGCCGCAGTCCACGGCCAGAACAGCCGCCGCGGCGTACCACGCCGCTGGGCCTGTTCCACCCAGCCAATACCAAGCCGCTCAATCCCCCCAATCCCACCCGCCCGCTGCACGCGCGGCTCCCCACCCGCCTGCCCATCCCCAGCGGCTTGCCGATCCCCGCCTACCCGCCCATCCCCAACTGCCGGCCCATCCCCACTTGCCTGCCCATCCCCAACTGCCGGCCAATCCCCGCCTACCTGCCCATCACCAGCCGGCTGCCCATCACCAGCCGCTGGCCGATCCCCAGCTGCCGGCCCATCCCCAGCTGCCGGCCCATCCCCAGCTGCTGGCCGATTTCCACCTGCCTGCCCATCTCCAGCCGGCTGGCCCTCATCAGCCGACTGCCGATCCCCCTCCGACCGGGCCGCAGCCGTGTGCGATTTCCCTGCCGCCGACGCGGATCCGCGCAACTTGTGCGCCATGCAGCTCTCCCGATGAACGGCCCCCGCCGATGGATGACCATGCGGTCGTCATTGACCGCGCCGCCCGCCGTGCCCACGTCCTGCCCCAGTAGGACGATTCCCTCTGGCGCACCGCGCTGCGATCGGGTTCCATCATGCTGGCTGACCCACCTCGTTGTCTCCCCAAAGAGGCGACAAGTCTCGACTCCCGGCTCCGGGTGGCGGCGGCGATAGTTGCGCACATGCGGACCGACTGGAATCCCCGTGTCGCGCCGGACCACGTGCGCCTCGGTGAGCCGCTGCTGACCGGTCCGCGAGTCGGCGACCCCACCAGCGTGCCCGGACGGTCGGCGAGCCTGGGCTATCGGACCCTGCGCGCCGTCGATCCGGTGACCGGCCACGGCAACGCCCGCTGCTGGTCGCAGCGCGCGGCGCTGGTGCAATGCGACGCGTACTGGCGGCGTGAGCCGGTCGCACTGCTCGCCGTCGACATCGACCAGTTCGCCCGGATCAACGACGAGTACGGTCACCCGGCAGGCGACGACGTATTGCGCTCCGTGGGCGAACTGCTGCGCGGGGCGACCCGGCCGGCCGATCTGGTGTGTCGCTGTGTCGCCGACGAATTCCTGGTGCTGGCGCCCGGCCGCGACGCCGACGCCGCCCTCGAACTCGCCGGCCGAATCCGCGACCACGCCCGGTTGCTCATCACGACCGCGATGGCCAGCGTGGACTGGTTCGTCACCATCACCGACGTGACCGTCTCCGTCGGTGTCGCGGTCGGTCACGACCTCGCCACCAACGACCTGCTCAGCAAAGCCCGTGGCGCGCTCGAACACATCAAGGGCTACGGCCACGACCTGATCTGCCTCGCCGATCCCGGCGCCGTTTCCGACCGCTCGCTCACCCGCCAGGCCCTGTCCGCGACCACCTGCCAGCTCAACTGAGTCGCTCTCGCGCTCAGGCGGGCCTCGGCGTGGTCATCGTCGCCTCGGCGCATTTCCGGAACGCCGCCAGCAACCTGCGGTTGTCACCCACGCGACTGGCGAGCACCACGTGCACCGGGTCCACACCGCGCACCGGCACGGACACGATGTCCGGCCGGACCCGATGGGCGCTCTCCGGTACCAGCGCGATCGCCTGCCCGTCCGCGATGAGTTCGAACTTGTCCTCGACCGCCGCCATCAGCGGCCCGCCCGGCGCCCGGCTGCCGTCCGGCCGCGGGTCGATGCGCCAGAAGGCGTTGTAGTCCGGGTCGAGCGAACGCGGCATCGACTCGTCCGCTATGTCCGCCAGGTTGACGAACTCCCGATCGGCCAGCCGGTGTGTTCTCGGCAGCAACACCGACCGCTGCTCGTCGTACAGGATCGTCACGCGCAACTGGTCGGTGCGCATGGGCAGCCGGGTGACCGCCGCGTCCACCCGGTGTTCGAGCAGCGCCGCGCGGGCGTCGTTCCACTCCAGGTGGATCGCGTGCACCTCGGCCTCCGGGTGCAGCCTGCGCAGCTCGTGCACGGCGGGTGTGACGATCAGGTTCATGGTGTAGCCGACGGTGAGCCGGGTCGGCGTCGCCACCGCGCGCGCCAGCGCGGTGGCCTGTTCCGCCGAACGCAACAGTGCCCTCGCGCGCGGCAGGAACACCTCACCGGCCTCGGTCAACCGGGTGCCCTGCGAGGTCCGGTCGAGCAGCCGGGCGCCGATCTGCTCCTCCAGCCGTTGGATCTGCCTGCTCAACGACGGTTGGGCGACATGCAGCTCGGCGGCCGCGCGACCGAAGTGCCGATGCTCGGCGACAACGGTGAAGTACCGCACCAAGCGCAGGTCTAGATCCGCCACACCAGCGACGATACCGAATTCGTATCGCGTGGTGCGAAACAGGACTTGGACGACAAAGACCTCCGAAGCACACGCTGGCCGGGTAAACCACAGGTTGTCAAAGGAGCCGCACCATGCGTGTGTTCGTCACCGGCGCGTCCGGATTCGTCGGCAGCGCCGTCGTCCGCGAACTGCTGGACGCCGGTCATCAGGTCGTCGGCCTGGCCCGGACCGACCGGGGCGCGGCCGCTGTCGCCGCGGCCGGGGTCGAGGTACACCGGGGTGACATCGCTGACCTCGACAGCTTGCGTAAACCGCTGGTTGACACCGAAGCCGTGATCCACACCGCGTTCAACCACGACTTCACCGACTTCGACGCGGCCTGCGCGACCGACCGCGCGGTCATCGAACTGATCGGCGAGACGCTCGCCGGCTCGGACCGCCCGTTCGTCATCACCTCCGGCGCGGGCGCCCTCGCCCCGGTCGAGGGCAGGCCCACCAACGAGGAGGACGAGCCCGACCACGACGGGCCTGCCGCGCACCGGGTCCCCTCGGAAACGCTCGCGCTGTCCTATGCGGAGCGCGGTGTTCGCGTTTCGCTGATCCGACTGCCGCTGAGCGTGCACGGCGAGGGCGACCACGCGTTCGTGCCCATGGTGATCGAGGCCGCGCGCGAACTGGGTTTCGTACCGGTCGTCGGCGACGGTTCGAACCGGTGGCCCGCGGTGCACCGGCTCGATGCCGCGCGCCTGTTTCGGTTGGTGGTGGAGTCCGCGCCGGCCGGCAGCACACTGCACGGCATCGACGAGGAAGGCGTGCGGTTCCGCGACATCGCCGAGGTCATCGGGCGACACCTGAACCTGCCGGTGACCACGGTCAGCGCGGCGCAAGCCGTTGAAAACCTGGGGTTCACAGGCGCCGTTCGTCGGCGCGGACGTTCCGTCATCGAGTGCACGGACCCGCGCCCTGCTCAACTGGCAGCCCGTACAGCCCGGCCTCATCCAGGACCTGGACAAAGGCCACTACTTCAGCAACTAACGCGACCGTCCGAACAGCACCACGCGCCAGTCGCGGCGAAACCTCGGACACGAACACAGCGCACAGTCACTGCCCTTGCGGTAGTGACTGTGCGCACCGCGCTGATGACCGCATCGGCACAACTGCCCCTCCGCGGCTTCGCGCGGCACCTGTTGGGCGGTCATGGTCTTCAACCCCTCCCGGGTTTCCGTTCACCCAGCAGGATAAGTCGGCGCACGTCTGTCGGACGTCAACCGGGCGAAGGGCATTCACGCATCCTCGGAATGGGTGACGGCAACAACCACAGGATCGCACACACCGCGCCGATCACGGCGATCCAGAGCGTCGGGCGTAACCCGATCGCGCTACCGAGCCATCCGCCGAGTAGCGCACCGATCGGCCGAGTGCCGTAGTTGACCATTCGATACGCGCCGGTGACCCTGGCGCGCAGCCGATCCGGCGTCGCGCCGAGCTGGATCGCGCCGCCTGCGACATCGATCATCATCACGCCGATGCCGGAGCCGAACTCCGCGAGGAACAACAACAGCAGGATCACCGGCTTTCCGCCGTGTGCCAGCGGCACCAACGCGATCGGCGCCGTGTATGCGAGGAAACCGAGCGTGAAGGTGCGCCCCAGCCCGAATGTGACTGTCAACCGACGGAGCACAGCCGCGCCGAGCACCGCGCCCAGGCCACCGACGCCGAACGCCAATCCCAGCTGTAAAGCGGAAACGCCGAGTTGATCGGTGGCGAACAGGATCAGTTCGGCGAAGTAGGCGAAAGTGAACAGATTCACCCAGGCGGTGGCAGCCAAACTTGCTCGCAGGATCGGCGAAGTCGCGATGAACCGCAGGCCCGCCACGAAACGGCCGCCGGCACTCGACTGTTCGGAAGCAGGCTCGGCCGGCCTGATGCGCCAGAGGAAGAACGCCGAAACCCCGAACGACACCGCATTCACCAACAATGCGAACGGCGCCGTGCACAGCGCGATGATGATCCCGCCCAGGCTCCGCCCGCCAACGCCCGCGACCGCACGGCTCCCCTCCAGCAGGGTGTTGCCCTCGATGAACTGGCTCGGCGGGACCATCGCGACGAACAACGTGCTGTAGGAGACCGCGAAGAACACCTCGAACACGCCGACCGCGAACGCGATCCCGTAGAGCAACGGCATGCCGAGCACGTCGGCGACCACGCACAGTGGCACGCTGACCAACAGCCCGGCACGAGCGAGGTCCGCGACGATCATGATCTGCCGCCGTCGCCCGCGCCGGTCGACCCATGCGCCGATGGTCAACGCGAACAACAGGTTCGGCAGGATGCCGACCGCGGTCAGGAAACCCATCTGCGCGGAGTCGGCGTGCAGCACGACGACCGCGGTCAGTGGCAACGCGAGGTTCATGATCTCGTCGCCGAACAGCGAAATGGTCTCGCCGAACCAGAACCGGCGGAAGGTCCGCTGCCGCAACAAAGGTGGCACCGCGAGCATGGCGCTCAGCCCTTCGCGGGCGGGTCGATCGGCGGATCGATCGGCAACGCCAAGGTGATGACGTCGATCGCCCGCGCGCCCGGTGGGCGCAACGCCGGCTGCGTGGTCCGCTGCTGTAAACCGCCGAGCAACACCTCGATGCCGCGCCGCAGACCGGCGAGTTCCTCGGCGGTGAGGTAGAGGATGGTGTCGCCGGTTCCTGCGGCCTCCTGCCACTCCGGGGTCTCGTCGGCGCTGGTGCGCACCCACTGCGTGAGCATCTCGCCGTACCGCTGCGCGACAACCGAGTTCACGGCCGCGATGGCCGCTGCCGCGCCCGGCGTCTCGGCAGCGCTCGGCCAACGGGTGAACTGGGCGGTGGCCCGCCAGGGCTTCTGCCGCCCGTGCCCGCCTCCCGCCTCCTCGACCAGCCCGTACTTGGCGAGCTGGCGCAGGTGGAACGACGTGCTCCCGGTGCTCTCGCCGAGCAGTTCGGCCGCCTGGGTCGCGGTCAACGGCCCCTTGGTCCGCAGCATCCCGACCAGCTTCATCCGCAGCGGATGCGCCAATGCTCGCAAAGCGACCGGATCGGTGATCTCGACGGTTCGCTGGATTTCCTTGTCCGACACAATACCAAGATAGCTTTGCAAAGAGTCGTTGGCAATCGCTCGATGGTTTTATACCGTCAGTCGAAAAGTGCGTTCTGGCCCACACCCAGGCGCGTTCGTGGCCCGATAGGACGATGATGTGCGCATGCCGCAGTTGCGCCTCGGACTCGCCCAATGCAACCCCTGCGTCGGTGCCCTCGACGCCAACGTCGACCTGATCGTCGACTGGACTCGCAAGGCCGTCGAAGCAGGCGTTCACCTGGTCGTTTTCCCGGAAATGGCGCTGACCGGCTACCCGGTCGAGGACCTCGCCCTGCGCGCCTCGTTCGCCGAGGGCGCCCTGCGTGCACTGGACCGGCTCGCCGAACGCCTTGAGGACGTAGGCTGCGGCGAGATCGCGGCGGTCGTCGGGTACCTGGACCGCGACGAGGTGGGCCCGCGCAACGCGGTCGCCGTGCTGCACCGAGGTCAGGTGGTGGCCAAGCAGTTCAAGCACCACCTGCCCAACTACGGCGTGTTCGACGAGCGCCGCTACTTCAAGTCCGGCCACGCCCTGGACGTGATCCAGTTGAACGGCCTGGACATCGGCCTGGCCATCTGCGAGGACCTGTGGGCGGACGGCGGCCCGGTCGCCGCGCTCGGCGAGGCAGGCGTCGACCTGGTCGTGGTGCCGAACGCGTCGCCCTACGAGCGCAACAAGGACGACCAGCGGCTGCCCCTGGTCGCCGGCCGGGCACGAGAGGCGCACGCCCCGCTCGCCTACGTGAACATGATCGGCGGCCAGGACGAGCTCGTCTTCGACGGCGACTCGCTGATCGTCGACGCCGAGGGCGAGCTGCTGGCCAGGGCGCCGCAGTTCGTCGAGCACCTGATGGTGTTCGACTTCGACCTGCCGGCAGGCGGTCACCAGCGCACCGGCCAGGTCCACGACTTCGACCTGCGCCGCGTCCCGATCACCACCGAGGCCGTGCCCGCCTATCCCGCGCAGCCGGCCCCGCCGATCGCCCAGCCCCTGCCCGAACCGGCCGAGGTGTGGTCCGCGCTGGTCACCGGCCTGCGCGACTACGTGCACAAGAACGGCTTCCGCTCGGTCACCTTCGGCTTCTCTGGCGGCATCGACTCGGCCGTCGTCGCCGCGCTGTCCGCCGACGCGCTAGGCGCGGACGCCCTCTACGGCGTGTCCATGCCCTCCGGCTACTCCTCGGAGCACTCCCGCTCGGATGCGGCCGAGCTGGCCAGGCGGATCGGCTGTCACTTCGAGACCCAGCCGATCGGTGAGCTGGTCAAGGTGTTCGTCGACCAGCTGGATCTGACCGGTCTCGCCGAGGAGAACGTGCAGGCGCGGTGCCGGGGCGTGCTGCTGATGGCGCGCTCCAACTCCTTCGGCCACCTGGTGCTCGCCACCGGCAACAAGACCGAACTGGCGGTCGGCTACTCGACTATCTACGGTGACGCGGTCGGCGGCTTCGCGCCCATCAAGGATGTGCCCAAGACGTTGGTCTGGGAGCTGGCGAAGTGGCGCAACGCCGAGGCCGAGCGCAACGGCGAGACCCCGCCCATCCCGGAGAACTCGATCACCAAGCCTCCATCGGCCGAACTGCGCCCCGACCAGTTCGACACCGACAGCCTGCCCGACTACGCCCTGCTCGACGCGGTGCTGGACGACTACGTCGAGGGCGACCGCGGCTACCGCGACCTGCTCGCGGCCGGGTTCGACCCGGAGGTGGTGGAGAAGGTGCTCCGCATGGTCGACGCGGCCGAGTACAAGCGGCGCCAGTACCCGCCGGGCACCAAGATCACCTTCCGCGCCTTCGGCCGGGACCGGCGCCTGCCGATCACCAACGGCTGGCGCGAGCGCGCTCCCATCACCGCCGGCTGACCGCCGGTGATCCGGGCGCGGCAGCCCCCATCACGGCCCGCTGACCCCGTCACCATGGCCGTTCACCGCCCGCTGAATCCGCTTCACTCGGTCGAGTAAGCGAATCCCCCGGTTGCGCCCTCGTCCTGCCGCCGGCCGCCGTGTTGACTTGAACCCCGCTGTTGCAGGATAGACAGCGTCAACCGTCCGAGGCGCCCCGATCGAGTCGGGAGTCCGGGTGCCCGAGGGAAGGAACATGGTGGGCGGACCCGTCTGGGTCAACTGGGTGTTGTCCTCACTGCTGGGCCTGGTCTGCGTGTCCTGCCTGGCCAGACTGGCGATCTACCGCGGCGCACGGACCCGACCTGCCGGCACGCAGCACTGGCACGAGGACGTCAGCCAGATCGTCATGGGCATCGGCATGATCGCCATGCTGCTCGCCTGGTTGGGCGTGGTGCCGAAGGCCGTGTGGCTGCTGGTCTTTCTCGGCGAGGCCGCGATCTTCGCCGTGCTGCTGATGCGTCCGCAACCAGGCGCTCCACTCGCTTCGGACGACTCCTGGCAGTACGTGCACCACCTGATGGCCGGCCTTGCCATGGCCTACGTGGTGCTGGCCAGCACCGACGCGCTCGCCGGCGCCGCGCACCCGATGCTGCTGCCGTCGCTGGCCAGTTCGTTCGCCATGTACTTCATCGGCTACACGGTCTGGTCCCTCGTTCGAGTGAAACGCGGCACGCTCGCGGTGGCCGGCGGCGGTGTGTCGTCCGTTCTCGACAAGCCGCACGTCGTCGAGGGATGCCGGGTCGTAATGGGCGCCGGCATGGTCTACATGTTCCTGGCCGCCATGTAAAACCGCTCGTCAGCGGCCCTGACGGGCGTGTGAGCATCGTCGCAAGGCACTGCGCCGGGCCGGGCCTGGTGTCACGCTGATTGCGTACACCATCCGCACATACCCAGGGACCCACGAACGTGGGCCTTGAGGGAAGGACGGTCGACGACGATGTCCACCACCGCAGGTGTTTCCGAAGAACCCGCCCCGTACGGCTCAGGCCCGTCGGCAGCGACCGAGACGGCGACAACCGAGACCAGGTCTCCGAAGCGGGTCCGCATCCCCTACCTCCAGCAGCTCAAGGACCGGGGCGAGCCCTGGGCCATGCTGACCTCCTATGACATGTACACCGCCGAACTGTTCGACGAAGCCGGCATTCCGGTCCTGCTCGTCGGCGACTCGGCGGCCAACAATGTCTACGGCTACGAAACGTCGCTCCCGGTCACCGTGGACGAGCTGATCCCGCTGGTCCGCTCCGTCACCCGTTCGGTCAAACGCGCTCTTGTCGTGGCCGACCTGCCGTTCGGCTCCTACCAGCTCTCGCCCGAGCAGGCGCTGGCCACCGGTGTGCGGTTCATGAAGGAAGGGCTCGCGCACGCTGTCAAGCTCGAGGGCGGCCGTCACTTCGCCCCGCACGTCGAGGCGCTCACCTCGGCGGGCATACCGGTCATGGGGCACATCGGGTTCACCCCGCAGAGCGAGCACAATCTCGGTGGCTACCGCGTTCAGGGCCGCGGCGACGCGGGCGAGCAGATCGTCGCGGACGCCGTCGCCCTGCAGGAAGCGGGCGCGTTCGCGGTCGTGATGGAGATGGTGCCCGCCGAGGTCGCCAAGCGCGTCACGCACGAACTGCACGTCCCCACGGTCGGCATCGGCGCCGGGCCGGACTGCGACGCGCAGGTGCTGGTCTGGCAGGACATGGCCGGCCTGCGCCGGGGCAAGGCACCGCGCTTCGTCAAGCGCTACGCCGATGTCGCGGGCGTGCTCGCGACCGCAGCCAGCCAGTTCGCCGACGACGTCCGCACCCGCGAGTTCCCCGCTCCCGAACACGCCTTCCACTGAGCAATGTCCAGTTCGGCCCGATCAGCCCGTGCCAGGGCCGGTCGGGCCGAACGGCGTTTTTTCCAGGTACACCAAGGACAACGCGTCGCCGACCGGCTCGACTCGGCTGCGCGCATAGCCGGCGCGTTCGTACAGTCGCAGGTTGGTGGCACTGCGGTCACCGGTGAACAACACGAAACTCCTTGCCCTGCCGAGGAATTCGACCTCGATCGCGGCCAGCAGCGCGCGACCGATACCGCGCCCCCGCTGATCCGGCGCGACGACCAGACGGCCTATGTGGCATTCGCCGTCGACGAGTTCGCCGCGTACCGCGCCGACGATTCGGTTGCCGCGCCTGGCAACCAGGATGCCGCCAGCCGCTGTGGCCGTGCGCACCTCGTCCAGGGTTTCGGTCAACGCTGTGAACGTGAGGTTGTCGTAGAGCTGCGCCTCCGAGACGTAGGCGGCTCGCTGCACGGTCAGCACCTCGCCAGCGTCGGCAACGGTCGCGGGCACAATGGTGATCACCGAATCAGCGTAAACCGGCGGACAACAGACTTTTCGCCTCGACAAGCGACGGTCCACACCAGGTCAGGTGACGCCCGGACAGCAACCTGTGGTTTACAGCGGGAAAGGCTTCCGGGCCGTCCTCGGCGGTGAACCGGTACGGCTCGTCCGGGAGGACGAGCAGGTCGGCGGCGCCGGTGGCGAACTTCGCGCGCAGGTCGGCCAGGGTGGGTCGCGGGTAGCGATCCGAGTGGTCGGCGTAGGCGTTGGCGATGCCGAGCCTGCGCAGGACATCACCGGCGAACGTGTCCCGGCCGATGACAACCCACGGTTTACGCCACACCGGAATGATCGCGGTGGCAACCACCGGTTCACACGATGCCCAAGTGCGTTCGGCGTCAACCAACCAGGACGGCTCGGCCGCGCCGAGCGCGTCGACCAGGAGGCGACGGACCGAGGCGAGTCCGGCCGGGACGGTGTGCGCGGCCTCGGTCACCCAGACCGGGATCCCGTTGGCGCGTAGGCGCGATACGTCCTCCTCACGATTCTCCTCGACGTTGGCGACCACCAGGTCCGGCCGCGCCGCGAGCACGGCCGCCACCTTCGGGTACTTCGATCCGCCGACCCGCACCACGGAGTCCAATGTGGACGGATGGATGCAGTAGTCGGTCGCGCCGACCAGGATGCCGGGCAGGGTCACCGCGATCGACTCGGTCAGCGAGGGCACCAGACTGACCACCCGGCTCGGCCGCGCTGTGAACCTGATGGACACACCGAGATCGTCGGTGACGGCGACAACCGCGGGTTCACGCACCGGGGTTCACGCACCCGGGTTCATGCGCCATGGATTCACGCACCGGGGGTTCACACGCCGTGGATTCACGCGCCATGGATTCGCGCACCGGGGCTTCACACACCATCGATTCACGCACCGGGGCTTCACACACCATCGATTCACGCACCGAGGGTTCATGGCACGGGGGTTCATGTACCGACGTGTTCGAAGCTGACCTTGCGCCGGGCCGGGTCGGCCTCGACGAGGCGAACCTGGACCTGCTGCCCTTCCGGCAGGTTGTCGCCAACGCAGCGGGCGACAACCGGAGGTTCAACCACGAAGACCTCTCCGGTCCGCGCCTCGGCGTGCAACACGACCGCCGTGAAGACCTCGCCGACCCGGTCGGCGAGCACCCAGGACTCGACCTGGGCGAGGCAGGTGCGCTCGACCCGGCTGGCCAGTAGATCCGACGAGGCCATCAGGCCGGGCAGGTCCGGCAGCGCGCGCATGGCCCACTCCGGCACGTCCTGGCCGTTCGCCACGGCCAGGCAGATCTCCGCGCCGAACCGATCGACCAGCCGGCGCAGCGGGGCCGTGACGTGCGCGTACGGCGCGCCGAGACCGGCGTGCGCGATGGTGGCCGGGAGGGCGCCGGTGGTCGTGTCGAACACGGTGTAGCCGGCGCCGCGCAGCAGGCGGGTCGCGTCCACGTGGAAGGCGAGCGCCTCGGGCCTGCGCGGGTCGAGGCCGGCGAGCATCCTGGCTGCGGTCTCGCCGGAGGGCCAGTCGATGCCCAGCGCCTGTGCTCTGCGCCGCAGGCTGGCCATGGCCTCCGGTCCAGGGTCGGGCAGCGTGCGCAGTACACCCACGCCTGCCTGGAGCATCAGGTGCGCCGCGCACATGCCGGTGAGCAGGGAGAGTTCCGCGTTCCACGCTTCGACGTCGACGCGTGAGCGCAGTTGCAGGCGCCAGCCGCCCTCGCCGTCGGACGCGGCGCGTTGTTCGGGCAGTTGCAGCTCGACCGCGCCCCTGTCAACCGCGAGTTCACGGCGGAGGCGGCCGAACTCAGGGAGCAGCGCGAACGACGGGTGTCCCTCGCCAGCGGCGAGTTGCTGGCGGACCGTGTCGTAGTCGTACTGGGCGATCGAGCGGACCGTGGCCCTGCGCACATGAACGGCCTGCGCCTCGCCGTCGGCGTCGCAGTCGATTGTCCACAGCACCGAGGGACGGACCTCGCCGGGCAGCAGGCTGGCCGCGTCCTCGGAGAGCAGCGTCGGGTGCAGCGGGACGACGGCGTCCGGCAGATAGAGGGTCTGGCCGCGGCGGCGGGCCTCGGCGTCGAGCGCGCCGCCGGAGTGCACGAAGTGGCCGACGTCGGCGATGGCGTAGTCGAGGCGATAGCCGGTGCCGTGCCTGCGCACCAATAACGCCTGGTCGAGATCTTTCGCACCAGGCGGATCGATGGTCACCAGCGGCAGGTCGGTGGCGTCCTCTCGGCGACCGAGGTCGGCGGCGAGCACCTGCTCGACCTCGGCCAACGCGTCCGTCGGATACTCGGCGGGCAGCGAGAACTCGGCTCGGATGGCGGAAAAGTCCCGTCCCCCGCTCCGCGACGAGGAGCGGATGGCTTCAGACCGCGATCGCGTCGCCACACCACGACCCTAATATCCTCCCGGGTACCGCGTCAGGTCCGGTCGGGCACGATCACTCATCGATCGGGTCCCGATCACCGCGGGCGATCATCGGCTGATCACCAGGGTTGACCGTTGGGCGTGCTGCCGGGGTTGGGGCCGAAGCCGGAATGCTGGCCGGGCGTCTGCGGCGGGACCGGCATCGGCGGCGTGTAGTGCTGCTGGTAATGGGGGTACGCCGGGGCGGTCTGGGTGGCCGGGATCGGGTCGAGGCAGGAGACCAGCACGGTCGCCTCCTCGGCGTTGGCGATCAGCCTGCCGTTGCGCTCGCGGTAGACGAGCTCGCCGCTCGCGTCGATCTCGACGAGGCAGCCGACCTCCGCGAGCTGGTCCTCGTCGAGGTCGACCAGCTTCTCGTAGCGGGAGGGCTGGACCCGGTAGACCGGCCAGTTGAGATGCCCGAACGCCTGATGGAACTCGGCGAGCAGGTGAGTCATCTGGTGCTGCCAGGGCAGCGGCATGGAATCCACCAGCGACCTCGGCAGCACCGCGTACCCGTCGGTCACGCCGGGATGCGGTTGGGCGAGGTAGTCGCGCAGCGGCGTGCTGGACGCGGGTGGGCCGGCCGGACGGGGAATGGGATCAGGGGTGAACATGCTGCCGCCTCCTGCACATGATCAACTGGTCGACCTGGCCTCCGCCACAAACTGCCTCCGAAACGAACGGCAACCCCCGAGTCGCGCCGGAGCACCCGTTCAGACTCCCGGACGAACCGCCTGCTGGACAAGTTGAGGGTCGTTCCAGGGCATCGGAATCTGGCGCACGTTCTGGCCCGTGTACGGGGCCTCGACTATCTGGTTGTTGCCCAAATACATGAAAACGTGGTGGATAGTGCTCGGATCATTCGGGTTGAACGCCAGGAACATCAGATCACCCGGTTGGGCGTCATGCACGGGCAACAGCGCGCCCGCGTGGAACTGGTCCGAGGACACCCGAGGCAGGTCGATGCCGGCCTGCCGGTAGGCCATCATCATCAGGCCCGAGCAGTCGTAGGAGTTGGGGCCGGTGGCGCCCCACACGTACGGCTTGCCGATCTGGCTGAGGGCGAAGGCGATCGCGACCGACGCGGCCTGGGTCGGCGCGGGCAGCGCGTTGCCGGCGCTGGGTCCACAGCCGGTCGGGTCGGTGATCTGGCCGACGTGCTGCACCAGGTACGCGGCCATGTTCTGCCACTTGTTGTAGGCCAGCGGGAACGCGGAGCGCTCCACGGCCTGGGCGTCCGCGCCGGGTTGCTGCTGCTGCCAGTTGGGCACCGCGCCGAGCACATCGTAGAACTTGCCGACCGCGTAGTTCGGGTCGGTGACCTGCTGGTAGGTGCCCCAGCCCTGGGAGGGCCGCATCTGGAACACGCCCGCCGAGTCGCGGTCGCCGCCCGGGTCGTTGTGCAGGCCGGACTCCTGCATCCCGGCCTGGATGGCGACCTGCCAGGCGAGCGCGGGCAGGTTGCGCTGCTTGCCGACGGAGATGATCAGCGCGACGATCGACTGCTGCCCCGAGTCGAGCTGGGCAGCCTGGCCGGCACCGCCGGTGGCGTTGGAGCCTGTGAAGGGGCCGAGCGAGGCGTTGCAGCTGGTGTTGCGGTAGGCAGCGCCGGCAGCCTGCTCCGAGCCGCCGATGACGATGTTGGTGAGCGTTCCGACGATCATCACCGCGCCGAACACCACCACGGCGGCGATCGCGACCAGGATGACGACCCGGCGCATGGTCAGGACGCGTTCCGGTAGTCCGAGACCTGCCAGCCCTGAGGCGTGGAGACCACGGTGATCTGCAGGTTTCCCCCGTTGGTCGGCAGCAGCGCGACGACCGAACTGGTGTAGGAGGTGATCGCGGAGGCCGGGCCGGTCACCTGGGTGGCCGGGATGTTGGCCAGGTTGACGCTGGCGAGCTGGGCCAGGATCTCCGGCTCGGTGTAGGGCTGGAGCTGGGCGAGCCACTGCTGGTTGGTCATGTTCACCGGGTGGTTCACCCAGGCGTCGCCCCACGCCTGGACGACCTGCAACGCCTGCGGCGACGCGGGCGCCGAGATGGGTGTCTCCGGCGGAGTCGACAGGCGCGTGCTCGGCTCGTTGGAGTTGGTTTGCGGCGGGGCGTTGGCGTTGACCGACGTCGACGGCGCCGAGGCGGAGGGCGTCTGGGTGCTGCTCGACGCGGACGTGCTCGCGGTGTGGGATGGCGACGGGGTATGGATGCGGTTGAGGCCGATCGCGACGGCGATGGCGAGGACCGCGATGCCGACGATGAAGCCGATGAGATGGCGGGGCGAGCGCAGCGGCCAACCCCACAGCCTGCGATAGACGGCCGCGCGGCCCCGATTCGTCCTGATCGGCATCAGTGCACGCAACCCTCTGGCGTCGTTACCCGAACCCCCGGTTCGCAGCAGCGCACCATAGCAGCGCGGGCGCGATCACCCGGAAAGTTGTCCACAGCCCCCGAACCAGTCCCCAAGTTGTCCACAGCCCGACCGAATAACCACCCGCGCGTTTGGCGCTTTTCCCTAGGCTGGACGCGGGGCCGCCAGCCCCCAGGGAGGGCGGGGGGTCGGGGGCGGAATGTGAGGAAATTTCGGGAAATCATGGTCAACCTCTGGCCGAACGGGAGTCCCAGCTGTTGTCGCGGACCTCGAGCCCTCGGGACGGGCGGTAGAGCACGAACACCGGGCGGCCGGCGACCATCTCGGTTTCCGCGCGGCGCGGGCCGGGCACGGCCTCGCGGGTTCGGCTGACCTTCGATGGCACCACGAACGCGTCCTCGCCGCGGTGGTCCCACGAGTTGTCGACCACCGGCGGCGAGTCCACCACCCGGCTCTGCCGACGGCCGGCGACCGCGACGGTCGGCCCGTCGAGCGCTGGTGGTGAGTCGCCGGGCAGCACGACCGTGGTCGTGCCGCCGCCGGGCCGGGCGGTGAGTTCGCGCCTGCCGCTGAGGTCCATCCGCCGCGCGGACGCGGGTACCGGGCCGGCGTGCTCGGGTGCGGCCTCCGGACGGCCCCTGCGGCCGCGTGCGGTGGCCGCGTCGAGCACCGGGTCGCCGCTGCCGCCGTTGCGCACGCTTTCCCAGAACGAGTCCTGCGGCGTCGGCCCATCCTCGCGCTTGCGGCGCCGGAAGATCGTGGCCGCCGGGAAGCCGCGCCCGGCCGCGCCGACGGACAGTTCGACCATCTGCCACATGCGCCGCATCGGCTTGCCGACCATGAAGAACACCACGGTGATCAACGTGGCCAGCAGCATCTGCGCGAGCAGCGACAACTGGCTGGACGCGTTGAAGATCAGGCCGAGCAGCAGTGCGTGCATTCCGGCGAGCGCGGAGAGCAGCAGCACGTTGAACAGCACCGCGCCGGCCGCCTTCGCCACCCTGGGCAGCACTTCCGGCACGACCATCGCGGCGAGGCCGATCAGCGGCGCGGCGAGCATCAGCACCCGCAGGAGCACCTGCGCGAGCAGCACGGCGGCCTTGGCGAACAACTGGAACAGCGAATAGGCGATGCCCTGGAACATCGCCAGGAAACCGTCGCCGGTCCGGCTGCCCTCACTACCCTCGAAGAATCCGGCCGCGGAACCGAGTTTGTTCGGCAGCGACATGAAGTCGTTCTGTTTCGCCGTCACCTGCGCCTGGTCGTCGGCGGACGCGGTTTCGGTTTTCGTCCATGCCTGGTCGGAGAGCAGTTCCTGACTGTACTGCTTGGCCTGCGGGGAATTGGGGTCACCGAATTCGCCGCGTTGCCAGTTCGAGAAGACCACGTTGTCGTACAACGAATCCGGCAACACGTTGCGCTGCGCGTCGACCTGGTTGTCCGGTAGGAATCCGGCTTGTATTTCCGACGTTTTCTGCAACAGCACCGAGTCGACCTCGGAATACACCGGTCCCAACGCGAGCACCGACGCGGCGAGCCACATACCGGCGATCGCCCACAGACTTCGCTTGCTGATACTGGCCAGATCACCGCTCCACACATAGCGGAACAGAATGATCGCCATGATCAGCGCGACCGGCGCGAACCAGCGCACATAGACATTGCCGTAGAACGTCTGCGCCGCGTTCTCCACCGCGTTGTCCAGCGGCTTCAACATGCTGTCCTGGGAGAGCATGGCGTAGTGCAGGCTGTTCGTGGCGCCGACGACGTTCTTGCCGACATTGAAAAGCTCGTTGCCGGCCCAGGTGTCGATGACCGAGTTCGGGTCGGTGATCGTGGTCGAGAGCGTGCAGTTGTTCTCGAAGACGTGCCACACCGTGCCGGCGTAGCTGTAGTTGCCGTAGTTCGTGCCCGGACCGCCGTGGTCGACCGAGGGCGGGTCGATCGCGCCGACCATGCCGGCGCCCGGCCGTTCCGGGATCGGCGCCTGACCACATTGGTCGGCCAGCGCGGGCGTGCCGAGTACGACCTGCATGCCGAGGATGCCGGCGACCATGGTGACCATCACCCAGGCGCGACCGCGCCTGGTCATCCCGCGCGATCCCCGCAGCAACGGACCCAGTTTGCGGAACTGGGCCCGCCGCCGGGCCGCAACGGAAAGGCCGGCGATCACCACCAGGACCAGGATCGTCAGAGCCATGGGCGCGACCTCGCGGGTAGAGGTCCCTCGACCATGCTGGTTTCCCGCGCGGCAAGCAATCCCCGAAAGGGGGCCGGGTTGGACCGCGTGCACTGCGTGGCGTGACTATTCACGCCGGTGGGTGCGTCCGTCCGGGGCACGGCGCGGCGCCGGAACGGGGGCCGGGGGGCGCGGCCTGGGCGCAGGGCGGTGCGCCCGCCGCGTCGGGGCCGGGCCGGGGAACTGACGCTCATACCGTGTCGTCCCGGTCGGCGCGCTCGGCCTCTGCTGCCCCGCCTTGGCGTCCGGAGTGGTCGGCCGGGGTGGGCACGAGTTCCTCCACCAGACCGAGTTCGGCCTCGAACTCCGTGTCGAACTCGCCCTCCGGGTCGCCGACATAGTGCGGAACGGAGACCGGTTCGGCCTGTGGCGTGCCGGGCAGCGCGGCCCGGTTGCGTTCGGACTCGCGCATGGCGTCCGGGGTGGTGTCCATTGCGGTCCGCAGGTGTTCCAGGTGCGGACCGGAGAAGTCGATCCTGATCCGTTCCACGCCGCCCGCGCCGTCGCCGAAGATGAACTGGCGCGGCGAGACGTCCCGTTCGGTCATCCCGCGATCCCCGCCCGGCCTGCGACTGAGACTGGCCACGACCTGCTCGTAACCGGCGCCGACCGGCACCTTGAGCAGTCGCAACGCGTCGGCTTGCGCGTTCTCGTCGTCCAACCGGCCGACGAACATCGAGTCGAGCAGGGCGACGAAGCCCTGGATGCGCAGGAAGTCCTGGGGGATCTGGCTGGACAGCAGTACGCGGACGTTCCACTTACGCGAGTCACGGGCGAAGCGGTTCATCAGCACGCGACCGGTCGGCACCTCGGAGAGGAAGAACGCCTCGTCGATCCAGACGCCCTTGCGCAGGTCCTTGGGCCGCTCGTAGATGGACCGCTGGGTGAGCCAGGCCGCGAGGTTGAGCAGTTCGACGCCCAGCGACTCGGCGTCGGTCCAGAATTCGCGGCCGACGCCGTCCTTGGGCAGGGTCAGGCCGGCCATGGTGAGCACGGTCAACCGGTCGTCGCGGGCCTCCGCGTACGGGTCGGCGTCGTGTTCGGGGATGAGCAGGCTCATCCGCTCGCGCATCTCGTCGAGGAAGTCGGCGACGACCATGGCGTGCTCGTGGTGCTCGCTCGCGTCCCGCCGCAGGGCCTCGATGACCTGGCCGGGGTTGGCGTCGAACCGGCCGCCGACCTGGCGCACCGCGCGCAGCAGCACGATCCGGGTCTGCGGGAGGCGGGACACCTCGTAGGGCACCAGGCCGGAGAGTACGTCCAGCACCAGGCGTCGCCGCGTCGCCGCGACCAGGGCCTTCTCCCGGCGCCAGGACCGCTCGGGGTCCTCCTCGTCGTAGAAGTGCTCCAGCAGCGGCTCGGGCACCACCCGGTACGGGTTGAGGATGCCGGGCTGCGCGTTGAGCAGGTTGATCGGCCGCGCGTAGGGCCGCAGTTCAGGCAGGTCGCACAGCCGCGCCAGCGGGCCGGACGGGTCGAGCAACGTCCAGTAGGCGCCCGCGCGCAGCGTTTTGTAGACGATGCCGCCACCGAGGAAGGACTTACCGCCACCGAGACCGGCGACGAGCGCGGTGAGGCCCGAGCCGTCCCGGATCTCCTGCGCCATCCACGGATCCCAGGCCACCGGGCGACGCGTCGCCGTGCACGTCTCGCCGAGCAGGATGCCGCGCCGGTCACCCACCTCGGCGGTCGCGGTGGGCACCGCGGAGGCCACCCACATCACCGAGCCGCGGCGCAGGTAGGCGCCGGAGGCCAGCGGTTCGCCCGGGATGAACTCGCGGGCCATCGCGTACTGGGCCTCGGGGTGCTCGATGGCGACCTTCGGCTTGTACAGCTCCAGCAGCTGCTGGGCCAGGCGCAGCGCCTCGCGCTCGGTCGCGCCGGAGACGGCCAGCCGCCACCAGGACCGGACGCGGGTGGCGTGCGCGGTGAACCCGGAGGTCATCTCGTCGTCGATCTCCAGCACTCGCGACGCCTGCCGGGACAGCGACTGCGGCGGTTCCAGCTCGTGCTCGTCGGTGTAGTGCCGGACCTGCGAACGGACCTTGTTCATCTGCCGCTGGAGTTCGCCGGAGACCTCCTCCGGCTTGCGCACGTAGATCCGCGCGGACCATTCGACCGGGGCGGGCAGCCGGTCCGCGTGCTGCACCCACGGGTCGTCGACCTCGGGCACCTGCAGGCCGTGCATCTGGCCGACGGTGAGCACCGCGACGTGTCGCTTGATGCCCGCGTTGGAGCCGGTGCGGCCGCGCACGGTCACGGTCGGCGCGTAGGGCTCGGTGTGGAAGTCGGCGGCGTCGGTGAAGCTGGCCAGGTCCTCCGGCTCCCACAGCGAGCCCGGCACGGCCGGCATGTTGCGCGGCGCGGGCAGGCCCAGCGAGCAGGAGCGGTGCATCAGCCAGGACATCTCCTCGGCGGTGACCGGGCGGCCCTCCAGGCCGGCCGAGCCGAGTACCTGGTCGAGGTGTTCGACCTCGCTGTCCAGCGCGACGAGTTCGGCGTCGACGGCGTCCGGGAAGATCCGGCGCAGCAGCGGCGCCGCGCGTTCGACCGCCCGGTCGACCATGTTCCTCGTCTGCACCTGTACGCCCAGGTAGACCTCCTTCTCCGCCATCGACCGGCCGAACAGCTGCTGCTGCTCGCCGACCATGTAGTCGTCGAAGGAGGGCGCGCCCTGGGTGTCCGGGAGACGGTTGACGGCGTTGTGCACGTGCGCCTCGGCCCACATCCGGATCGGATACGGGCGGGTGGTCACGCGCAGGTGCAGCCAGCGGCCCTGCAGCTCGGCGTACTGGCCGGCGATGGCCGCGATGAGGTCCTGGCGCTGCGAGTCGGACCGGAACGACCAGCGCTGCGGGGAAAGCCGGTACCAGGCGTAGACGTCCTGGCCGGTGCGCAGCAGGTGCCCGTCGATGCTGCGCGCGGAAATCGAGGGGGTGTAGGTGGGAATAGCCTGTTCACCGGGTAGACGTCGGCCACGCTGGCTGTACGCGGGCCGTTCGGCCGGTGCGGCGGGATGTTGGGCGATCCGGTGATTCGCCCTACCGTCACCTCCTGCCCGGCGTCCGAACACCGCCTACCTCCTTGCTGCGCGTGCGTGCTGTCCTCGATGCGCCACCGGTCTTCGCCGCCTTGACCGTGCGACTCGACCGTCGATGGTGCACCGTGCCCGCTCGTCCCGTGTTGCCACGTTGTTCAGCCGTACCAGAACGGCCGTTGCTTCGCTGCCCGATGGGCGCTCCGGCGGTGGCGCGTCGGCCGCCGGCCCGGCGCGGTCGGGGCCTGCTCGAGCGCACTCTGACCCTAGTAGCGCTCGCGGCGCCGCCCTTGCCGCCGGAAGCCTCCCTCGGCGCGATCAACTCCCGGCCCCACATGGTCAGCACCGCGGTCAGCGGGCGTTCGTGGCTGATCCGCGAGCAGATGAGCCTGGTCAGCGCGACCGTGATCACCAGGCCCCAGGCGACCGTGAAGAAGCCGAATCCGAAGCCGATCACGCGCTGCGCGGTGAGCACCAGGAAGAACACCAGAATCCCGACGCCCCATGCCACGTACCGCGCCCGCCAGGGAAACGTGGCCTTCGGCGGACCGAGCCAGACGGCGTCGACGCGGTACACCTCGTCGTCAGTGCGTACCTGCACTCCCGATCACCGCACCCGTTCAGCTGTTGAACAGGTTGGCGAGCCAGGTGCCGATGTGTACGCCCGCTCCGGTGACGGCGATGCCGATGAGCGCCAGCGCCACGAACACGCCACCGATCCGCCGCATGACGCCCGCGTTGTCACCCTTGCCGCCGCCCAGGTACAGCAGCAGCAGGGCCACTACCAGCAACAGCAGGGGAACGATGTTGTTGAGAATCCACTGACTGAAGCCACTCGTGCCGAAAGTGCTCGCAGCGAGCGCGTGGAACTGCATCTCGTCCTCCTTGGTGCGACGAGTGAGGCCACCCGGCGCACCGATTCGCCGTCAGCGTCGGATGTCACTGCTGACGAGTACACCATGTCGGTTTGACGTCTTGTAGTGGTCGCTGTGCGCAGCGTAGGTCCAATCCGGTCCCTGCTCGGCTGGTGGTGGGTCCATCTGACCACATCCATCATCAGACGGAACCAGCCCAGCCGACACAGAAACCACCCGTTCGCCCCAGTCGCCAGCGAACTTCACTCGTCCTCGCAACAATCGGTAACTGACCGTGCACCAAACGCCGGAATGATTTTTGGGACAATACATCCGAACGATCCGATACTTGGACAAAAGTTGTCGCGCGCGGCGCGCACGGATCTGTCCCAACAGGCGGAAATCGCTGATGAGAGGTGTTCTGCATCACAATCGAGGTTGAGAAGCGGGCAGACCGGGTAAAGCGGCACCCGGCAGACTGGCACCTCGGTGGAGATGACCAACGAACCGCCCTGCCGAGCCGGACCAAGAATACCGGTTGATCATCAGCGAGCTGTCCCCGGCCGACCGCGGCCCCACGCTCAGTCGACGTCGGCACTGTCCCGGATCGCCCGCGTGGCGGCCCGATGCTGCCCGACCAGGTACACGGTGAGCACCGCGGCCACCACGACCGCCATGGCGGCGATCGAGGCGGCGAGCCCGACCACGGCGGCCGACCAGGACAGCGCGACGATCCCGGCGGCGATCACGACGATGTAGCGCTGACGAATCCGAAATGTCCGGCTCAGCTTGCCGTGCAGGCCGTTGCCGGTGATCAGGAAGACCGCGACGGGCAGCGCCACCATCAGCGCGGCGGCGTTCGGCGACACCTCGTCGGTGCCCCGGGCCACCTCGGCGGCCACGCTGAGCGTCGCGCCGAGCGCGGCCACCGAGGTGAAGATCAGGAAGTGCGAGTACGCCCAGAGCATCGTGGTGCGCAGCGACGTGCGCAGCGCCTCGGTCGTGTCGTTCTTGAAGTAGGCCCACCACAGCCCGAACACCAGCAGCAGCGCGGCGACGGCCAGCACGACCACCGACACGGAAATGCCCTTGCCCGACACCACGCCCTGCACGGCGATGGTCAGCGCGGACCCGCACTCGCCGAGCACGATCAGCGTGAAGCAGCTGTAGCGGTCGTAGATGTGACCCGGATGCCAGGAAGTCAGCCCGCCCCGGATCTCCGCCCAGATCGGGACGAGTATCTCCAGGACCAGGAACACGCCGAAGAAGACCAGGTCCCACGGGTGCGGGAGAGCCAGCCGAATCAGCCAGCCGAGCTGGCAGACGCCGATGCCGACCGCGTAGCGGATCGCGGCCGGACGGCCCGGCGGGAACTCGACGGCGACCCGGATCCACTGCGCGATCATGGCGATCCGCATGATCACGTAGCCGTAGGTCATGATCGAGAAGTTGTACGTCTGGACCCCGGTCGGGACGCCCGCGGCGAGCACCAGCACGCCGGCGATCTGCAACAGCGTCAGCAGCCGGTAGAACACGTCGTCGGTGTCGTAGGCGCTGGCGAACCAGGTGAAGTTGACCCAGGCCCACCAGATCGCGAAGAACACCATCAGGTAGCCGGGCAGCTCCGCCCAGCCGCGGCCCTGCGCGAGGCCGTGGTGCAGCTGGTTGCCGGCCTGCGCGACCGCGACCACGAAACTGAGGTCGAAGAACAGTTCGAGCGGGGTCGACGAGCGGAACTCCTGCTCGCGATCACGGGCCATCATCGCCCGGCGCCAGGTGCCGATGCTCGGCGTGCGCCGGCGCGCCGTTCCGGACACGATCCTGGCCGCCGCTCGCCTCCCCGCCGTGGTCGGTCGTTCGACGCTCCCGGTCATTCGAGTTCTCCCCGCTGCAACAAGAACTGTCGGTGTTCGAGCCTAAGGTGCGCCCATGCCCTTCGCGTACCAGGTCACCGTCGACAGCACCGACCCACATACCCAGGCCATTTGGTGGGCGGAAACGATGGACTGGCGGGTCGAACCGACCCAGGAGGATTTCATCCGGCGCATGATCGCCGAGGGACAGGCCACCGAGAGTGACACGATCGTGTTCCGCGATCAGCTCTGGTGGCGGGAGGGCGCGGCCATCGTGCACCCGGACGGCGCGGATGCCGGCATCGGCTACCGGATCCTGTTCCAGTCGGTGCCCGAGCCGAGGACGGCCAAGAACCGGTTGCACCTCGACCTGCGCGTGCCGGCCGATCAGTTCGAGACGACCGTCGCCCGGCTCGCTGAGCGCGGCGCGACCGAGTCCTACCGGCGCGAACGCGGGCCGTTCAGCTGGACCACCATGACCGACCCGGAAGGCAACGAGTTCTGCGTGACCCGCGCGCTCTGAGTCCGAGGCCGGTGCGTCCGGGCTCAGTCCTCGCGATGCGACATCCGGTACTGCCCGATCACCACGACCGCGAACAGCGCGATGGTCACGATGTGCACGCCCGTGCAGTACTCGCAGATCGAGCCGATCAGCACCAGTTCGGCCGACACCAGGTAGACCACGAAGATCAGCCCGACCGAGACGCCTGCCAGGCGCAGCCAGCGCAGGACCGGCAGCGTCGACCGCCAGCCCCAGGGCGAGTTCAGCAGCGTCATCGGCACGAAGAAGACCAGGCCGAGCACGGCGACCGGGATGCCGAAGATCTCCGACTCCGGGCTCGTGGTCACCTTGAGGCAGTTGACCACCGAGTTCTGCTGGCAGAGCAGCGCCGCCTGATCGGTGTAGTGCGTGATGGTCAGGTAGATGGAGAGCGCGAGGCCGACCAGTGTGAGCAGGAACGAGGTGAGCACCAACCAGCGCGGTGCCACATTCGCGCCGCCCGGCGCCGCAGGGGCGGCCGCTGGAGCCTTGTTCGATGATGGCGAGGGCACGGGCACCTCCGGTCGGCGTCGATGGTTCGACCTTAGCGAAACGCCCGTCCGGTGTCCGCCGCGTCACCCGCGAACCAGCCGATGTCGGCCGTGGCCCTCCTGGAACGCCACCATCCGCAGGATCTCGGCGTCGGTGTAGTCCTGATCATCGGTGACCACGACCAGCTTGTCGTGGTCCTGGTACTCCCGGTGCACGACCGCGACACAGCGCCCGACGCCCGTCTCCACCGGCCCGGCCGGCCCGAGCAGGTAGGCGTCGAGTTCCGCGCCGTCCGGCGCGACCGTGTGCGGGACATAGCCGTAGTTGACCGAGTACCGGAACCGGGCCGAGGGATGACGCGAGCCCATCGGCCGATCCACGATCACCCGGACCACCGAGCCCAGCAGCGCCAGGCCCAGTCGCAGCGTCTCCTGCGGCGCAGGCTCAGCAGTATCAGCCATGTGCACCACCCGACCGGCTTATCGTGGAACCCGTGTGACAACACTGGATCCATCCAGGTTGCCAGCGAGAGCCCGGCGGACAAGGACCCGAATGGCGGAGAAGGGACTACTCCTCCTCGACGTCGACGGCGTGCTGAACCCCTACGCGGCCAAACCGACAGCCCGCCCGCGCGGCTACCGGACCTACCGCTACACCGCCGACCGGCAGTGGTTCGCGGGCCCGAACGCCCGGCGCCACCCGGGCCTGCGGATCTGGCTGCACCCCGCGCACGGCGCCCAGCTGCGCAGGCTCGCCGCCGAGGCCGACCTGGCGCTCGCCTGGGCCACCACCTGGCTGCACGACGCGAACGCCTACGTCGGCCCCGCGATCGGCCTGCCGGCCATCCCGGTGATCGAATTCCCGCCGGCCGATCTCGCGCCCGACGACTCCGGCTGGTCGAGCTGGACCCCGACCGGCGGCTGGAAATGGCCGGCCGTCACCGCCTACGCGGCAGGTCGCCCACTCGCCTGGCTCGACGACGAACACGACGAGTCCGGCTTCCCCGAGGCCCGCGCCGAGTTCGACCGAGCACGCCGGGGCGTCCCCACCCTGCTCTGCCACGTCGACCCGCGAAAGGGCCTGCTCCCCCAACACCTCCGCCAGGTCGCCGACTGGGCCGCCACCGACCTCACCCGTTGACCCCGCGCGGCGGCGAACTCACCCGCAGCACATTGCCGTCCACATCGGACAGCCGCATCTCGTAGTTCCCCCAGGCCCGCGTCACCGGCTGCTCGGCCACCACGACACCGCGCCCGGCCCATTCCGCGAACAACGCGTCCACCTGCTCAGCCGTGTGCACGTCGAAGTGCAGCCACGTGCCGTAATCCCCGGTTTTCTGCGTCAACAGGATCTGCACCTGGTCCCGCCCCACCAGCGCCGTCCCCGGCTCGGTCCCGCCGATCTCGACGAACCGCCCCTGCGGATCCGACCACCACCACCCGACGGCGAACCCCAGCTTGTCCACATAGAAAGCGGCGCTCGCGGCGAGATCCCGCACCAACAGGTTGGGCCGGCACGCGAAGATCGCCTCTGGCTCGCTCATGTCCGGCCGCCCTTCTGCACAACCGCGTCGAGTGCCTCAAGGTCGAAAGGTCAGGCGGACGAGTCGGCATGTAAGCCGGATTCTGTTCCCTGGGCGCCTTGCGGCTACCAGGGCGGCGACCATCCATCTCGGCCTGTCGTTGCCGACAGGCTCCAGCGGTCTACCCGCAGGCATCGGGCGGGCCGCCCTCGAACGCCTGCGCAGTGCTCGGGCCGAAGCTCGGGCACCTCTTGACCTTGCTCCGGGTGGGGTTTACCTAGCCGCCCCGATCACTCGGGGCGCTGGTGGTCTCTTACACCGCCGTTTCACCCTTACCCGGCCGCTCGCGCGACCGGGCGGTCTGTTTTCTGTGGCACTGTCCCGCGGGTCACCCCGGGTTGCCGTTGACAACCACCTTGCCCTGTGGAGTCCGGACTTTCCTCGACCGGTTCGCACCGGACGCGGCCGCCCTGCCGACTCGTCCGCCGCTCAGATTAGCTGGTTATCGTGGGCGCGTGCACAACGGGCCTGGCGGCGAAGTGATCAGCGTCGTGCTGCTGTTGGCGGTGCTCGCCTTCGCGGTGATCCGCCCCAGGCGGCTGCCGGAGGCGGTCGCCGCGGTGCCGGCGGCCGGGCTGGTGCTGTTGCTGGGGTTGGCTTCGCCTGCTTCGGTGTGGGCTCGGGTGTCGCAACTGTTGCCGACGATCGCGTTTCTGGCGGCGATTCTGGTATTGGCGCATCTGGCGGACAGCGAGGGCGTGTTCGACTGGCTGGGGTCGCGGTTGGCGACGGCGGCCAACGGGAATCCTCGGCGACTGCTGGTGTTCACGTTCGCGGCGGCGGCCGGGACGACGGCGGTGTTGAGTCTGGATGCGACGGTCGTGCTGTTGACGCCGGTGGTGTTCGCGACCGCGAGCACACTCCGGGTGCGCGCGAAGCCGCATGTGTATGCGTGCACACATCTGGCGAATTCGGCGTCGACGTTGTTGCCGGTGTCGAATCTGACGAATCTGTTGGCGTTTGGCGCCACCGGGCTCTCGTTCCTCTCGTTCACCGGGTTGATGGCGTTGCCCTGGCTGGTGTCGATCGGTGTCGAGTTGGTGGTGTTCTGGTGGTTCTTTTCCGCTGATTTGGCTGGGATGGGGGTTGCGGAAGCGGACCATCAGGAGACAAAGGCGCCGGTTTTTGCCTTGGTGGTTCTGGGGGCGGTGCTGGTGGGGTTCGGAGTGACGTCGTTGGTGGGGTTGGCGCCGGTGTGGATGGCGGCGGCGGGGGCGCTGGTGTTGGCGGTACGCGGGATCGGCGCGAAGCGGGTTCGGGTGCGGGCGATCGTGGTGGAGGCGGCGCCGCTGTTTCTGCTTTTCGTGCTCGGGCTTGCCGTTGTCGTGCAGGCGGTTGCGGCTGGCGGGTTGGGGCGGGCGTTGGCCGCGATAGTTCCTGGTTCGGCGGGGTTGGTCGGGTTGTTGGGGGCGGCGGGGATCGCGGCGGTGCTGGCGAATGTGGTCAACAATCTGCCGGCGGTGCTGGTGCTGCTACCCGCGTTGGGGGCGCATCCGGCGCCGGGGATCGTGTTGGCGGTGCTGCTCGGGGTGAACCTGGGGCCGAACCTGAGCTACGTCGGCTCGCTGGCGACGCTGTTGTGGCGCCGGATTCTGGCTGGTCGGGGGATGGTGCCGACGTTGCGGGAGTTCGTGCGGCTCGGCGTGCTGACGGTGCCGGTTTCGCTGGTCGCGAGCGTGCTGGCGCTGTGGATCGGGCTGCTCGTGGCAGGATCAACCGGATGACCCGGGTTGTGGTGTGGATCACCGAAGGCACCTGGCAGGGCTGCGTGGACGCGGCCGCTCGGCTCGCCCCCGAGGCCGCCGAGTTCACCTTGCTGCACGTCAGCGATGGCGGACCGGCCGAGGCGCTGCATGGCGCGTTCGGCGGGTTGCTGGGGCGTGGTGGTGGGCATGATCCGGGGTCCGCCGTCGAGGGGTTGAGCGGGCCGGCCGCTCGGGAGTTGGTCGAGGCCGCGGAGGGCCGGTTGGGGCGGCGGGCCGAGCATCTGCTGCGGGCGGGCGACGTGGAGCGCGAGGTTGTCGCCGCTTGTGCTGGGGCGGATGTGTTGGTGTGTGCGCGGGACGGGGCGCACGACCGGCTCGGGCCGCGCAGTCTGGGGCACTGGACGCGGTTCGTCGTCGATCACGCGCCGTGCGCGGTGTTGCTGGTGTGGCCGGACGAGGTGCCGGGGATTGAGTCGATCCCGCCAAAGCCCTAGGAGAGATGCGCGGTGTCGTTGACCAGGCGGACGGACGCGTTGCCGTCGGGGTAGAACTCGACGATCGACAGCGACGCCAGGTCGAGGTGCAGGCGGAACAGGATGCTGGGGCCGGCGTCGAGGCCGATGCGGAGCAGGGTCTTGATCGGGGTCACGTGGCTGACCACCAGCACCGTGCAGCCCAGATAGGCGGCGACCAGTTCGTCGCGGGCGCGGGAGACGCGCTGGTGGACCTCGTCGAAGCTTTCTCCGCCGGGCGGCGGCACGGACGGGTCGGACAGCCACGCGCTGTGCAGTTCGGGGTCGCGCTCGGCGGCCTCGGCGAAGGTCAGGCCCTCCCAGGCGCCGAAGTCGGTCTCGGTCAGCGTGTCCCAGTACGCGACGGGCAGACCGAGCTGTTCGACGACCGCGTCGGCGGTCTGGCGGGCGCGCGCGAGCGGTGAGCAGACCACCGTGGTGACCTGTTCCATTGTGGACAGACGGTGGGCGGCGGCCTTGGCCTGGGCCAAACCGGTCGCGGTGAGCGGGGGTTCGCCGCGACCCGAGTAGCGGCGCTGGCCGGACAGCTCGGTCTGGCCGTGGCGGAGCAGGATCAGCCTGGTCGGCGCGCCCTTCGCGCCGGACCAGGCGGCGGGCGGGGCGGTTTGCGCGGTGCCGCGAAGGTCGCTGGTCATGAGGTCCTCAGCTCTGCCTGTTCGTCCATTGCCTCGTTGGCGAGCCGGTCGGCGTGGGCGTTGCGGGCGCGCGGGATCCACTCGAAGGTGACCCGGTGGAAGTCGGCGACCAGGTCGCGGGCCTGCGCGGCGAGCGCACGCAGCGGCACGTTGTTGATCTTCCAGCGGCCGGACATCTGCTCGATCACCAGCTTGGAGTCCATTCGCACGGCCACCGAGTCCGCGCCGAGGTCGCGGGCGGCCGCGAGGCCGGCGATCAGGCCGCTGTACTCGGCCACGTTGTTGGTTGCGATGCCGAGGCCGGCGCGTCGCTCGGCGAGCACGTCGCCGGTCGCCTTGTCGAGCACGACGGCGCCGAAGCCGGCCGGGCCGGGGTTGCCTCGCGAGCCGCCGTCGGCTTCGACGATCACGTCACCGGACATGCTTACAGCCCCGACTCCGCCGTGCGGACCATGATCGCGCCGCATTCCTCGCAGCGGAGGACCTCGTCGGCGGCGGCTTCCTTGATCTCGGCGATGGCGTGCCGGTCGATCTCGATCCGGCAGGCACCGCAGCGGCGGGAGCGCAGCAGGGCGGCGCCGATGCCGCGCTGGATGCGGACCCGGTCGTAGAGGGCGAGCAGGTCGGCCGGGAAGCCGCCGATCAGCCCCGCCCGGTCGGCGGCCCTGCGGGCTTGTGCCGTGTCCAGGTCGGCGATGGCCGCGTCGCGGCGCTGTTGCACGTCGGCCAGGGTCTCCTCGGCCTTGCCCAGCTCTTCCTGTGCGTGCTTGATGTCCAGTTCGACGGCTTCCCGCCGCTCCATCAGTTCGAGCTGGTCGTCCTCGAGCGCGGACTGGCGCCTGCCGAGGGTTTCCAGTTCGTGTTCGAGATCGGTGACCTGCCGGGCGCCGACGTTGCCGTCGTTGAGCAGTTTGCGGTCGCGGTCCTCCCGGGCCCGCACCGCCTCGATCTCGTCCTCCTGCTTGGTGATCTCGCGGTTGAGGTCCTTGTGCGTGGTCTTCGCGGCGACCAGCGCGTCCTTGCGGATCCGCAGCGCGGTCTCGGCCTCCTCGATCGCGGCCAGCTCGGGCAGGGTGCGGCGGCGGTGGTCGATCCTGGCCAGCTCCGCATCGGCGTCGGCGAGGTCGAGCAGCCGACGTTGCACGGCTGGTTCGGCTTTCACGGTCAGGACCTCCCGGTGGACTGTGGCGTTCGACTCGTCGCGGCGACCGTCCAGGGGTCGGTGCGACGGGTGGAAACGAAGACTTCGACCGTACCGCGCGTCGCGGTGCGCAGGATGTCGGCTGCCTGCTCGCACCATGGCCACTCACTGGCCCAGTGCGCGACGTCGACCAGGGCGGGCACGGCGCCCGCCGCGAGGTGTTCGCTGGCCGGATGGTGGCGCAGATCAGCGGTGACGAACGCGTCCACGCCGGCCTCGGTGGCGTCGCCGAGGTAACCGTCACCGGCTCCCCCGCTGACCGCGACCATCCTAATCAGACGGTCCGGGTCGCCTGCCGCGCGGACGCCGGGCGCGGTGGCCGGGAGGCGGTCGGCGACGCGTTGGGTGAACACGCGCAGCGGTTCGGGTTCGGGCAGTTCACCGACCCGGCCGATGCCGGTGACACCGTCCGGGTTGGCCCGCAGCGGGCGCAGCACGCGCAGGCCGAGCGCGTCGGCGAGGGCGTCGGACACGCCGGGCGAGGCCGAGTCGGCGTTGGTGTGCGCGCAGAGCAGCGCGATCCCGTTGCGGATCATGGTGTGCACGAGGCCGCCCGTGGGCGTGCTGGCCGGGACGCCGTGTACGCCGCGCAGCAGGAGCGGGTGGTGCGCGACGATCAGTTGGGCGCCGCGCTCGATGGCCTCGGCGACCGTGTCCTCGACGGGATCGACGCAGATCAGCACTCGTTCGACCGACTCGGCCGGGTCGCCGCAGACCAGGCCGACCGCGTCCCAGGACTCGGCGAGGGCGGGCGGATAGGCCGTGTCGAGCACGGCGACGAGTTCGGCGAGGGTGGTCATGGGGCAGCGAGTTCCTTGCTGGCGAGGATATCGGCGAGGGCGGTGATCAGCGGGATCGCCGCCTCCGGCGAGCGGACGGCGACGCGGAGGTGGTCGGGGGTGAGGCCGGGGAAGGTGTCGGCGCGGCGGACCGCGATGCCACGCTCGCGCAGGGCCGCGCGGACGGCGGGGCCGTTCGGGACGCGGAGCAGCAGGAACGGGGCGTGCGCCGGCTGCGCCACCTGGAGGCCGGGCAGGCGGGTCAGTTCGGCGAGGAGGTGCGCGCGGTGTTCGGCGATCTCGACGGCCGCGGCGTCGGCTTCGGCGACTGCGTGCGGTTCGGTGCAGGCGGTGACCGCGGTGAGCACCAGGTTGCTGACCGGCCATTGTGGACGGTTGGCGGCGAGGCGGGCGAGCAGTTCGGGGGCGCCGATGGCGTAGCCGGCGCGCAGGCCGGGCAGCGCCCAGGTCTTGGTGAGGCTGCGCAGCACCAGCAGGCCGGGCACGGCGGCATCGCAGGCGAGGGATTCGGGTTCGCCGGGGATCGCGTCGGCGAACGCCTCGTCGACGACGAGCACGCGGCCGGGGCGGGCCAGGGCGCGGAGGGTGTCGGCCGGATGTTGGACCGAGGTGGGGTTGGTGGGGTTGCCGATGACGACCAGGTCGGCCTCGTCGGGGACCTGGTCCGAGCGCAGGCGGTAGCCATCGGACTCGGCGAGCAGGACGCGGTGGATCGGGACGTTCGCCGTGGCCAGGGCGACTTCCGGCTCGGTGAAGGACGGGTGCACGACGGCGGCAAGGCGCGGGCGCAGCGCCGGGAGCAGGGCGAAGCCCTCGGCGGCGCCGGCAAGGATCAGCACCTCGTCGGGATGACGGCCGTGCCGGCGGGCGACGCCCTGGCGCGCCCGCGCGTCCTGGGCGGCCGACGGGTAGCGGCCGATCTCGTCCATGGCCTCGACCAGGCGGGCGCGCAACCAGGCGGGCGGGCCGGGCAGCCGCACGTTCACCGCGTAGTCGATCAGGCCCGGCGCGGCGTCCACGTCGCCGTGATGGCGGAGAGCGGGGTCGATGATGGTCATCAGGCGCGAGTGTAGATGTGACCTGGTTCGTTAGGCTCGGACCGTGACGGGCGAGCGGTATGCGGTGACCTTCGTGTGTTCGGGCAACATCTGCCGGTCGCCGATGGCCGAATCGGTGTTCCGGCGCCAGGTGGAGAAGGCCGGGCTCGCGGACCTGGTCGAGGTGAGCAGCGCCGGCGTCGGTGGCTGGCACGTCGGCGAGCCCATGGACGAGCGCGCCGCCGAGACGCTCGCGGCGGCGGGCTACCCGACCGAGCACGCAGCGGCGAAGGCCGGGCCGGAGCACCTGGACGCGGACCTGATCCTGGCCATGGACGGCGGGCACTACGAGGCGCTGCTGCGGTTGGTCGACGACCAGGACCGGGTGCGGATGTTCCGCTCGTTCGACCCGGCCGCCGACCCGGACGACCTGGACGTGCCCGACCCGTACTACGGCCCGACCGACGGTTTCGACGAGTTGTTGGCGATGATCGAAGCCGCCATGCCGGGACTGGTGGAGTTCGTCCGGGAGCACGTGACCGACTGACCCCATGAGTTCACGCGGGCGTCACAGGCTTACCGTGGAGACGTGCGGCGACTCAGCTTTCTGCTCCGACCGGGCTGGTTGGCCCTGGTCGCCGGGGTGCTCATCTTCGCTGGCGCCTGTTTCTGGATCCTGTCGCCGTGGCAGTTCGGCCGCAACAGCGAGCGGCAGACGCAGATCAGCGCGCTGACCGACGCGCAGGGCCGGGCGCCGCAGCCACTGGACGAGTTCCTGCCGGGCAATGCCGAGCCGACCGCGCGGCAGGAGTGGTTCCAGGTCACCATGACCGGCCACTACCTGCCCACCGACGACGTGGTGGTGCTGCTGCGCGAGATCGACTCCTGCTCCGACTGTGATCCGAGTCCCGCGTTCGAGATCCTCACCCCGTTCCACCAGGACAACGGCACGAACGTGCTGGTCGACCGGGGTTACGTGCCGCCGGGCAGCTTCGACCAGGTGCCGGCGTACGCGGCGGCGCCGCGCGGGCACGTGACGTTGACCGCGCGGGTGCACCCGGATGAACCGATCAGCGCCCGCCGCTCGCTCATCCAGGCCGGGCACCACGAGGTCTACGACATCAACGCGAAGGTCGTCGGCCGCTCGGTCGGGGTGGTGCTGCGGCCCGGATCGTTCGCGCTGGCCGCGGGTCAGCCGGGCGCGTTGGGCATCGCGGCGCTGCCGCAGCTGGACTCGGGGCCGTTCCTGTCCTACGCGTGGCAGTGGATCACCTTCGGCGTGATGGCCATCGGCGGCCTTGGCTACTTCACCTGGCGCGAACTCAAGCCGGGTGGCGCGCTGACGCCGGAGGGCCGGGCGCGGCGCCGGGCCGAGAAGGAGGCGTTGCGCGCCGAGGAGGAGGCCGAGCAGGAGACCAGCCGGGTGCCGACGACGCGCAAGAAGAAGCTGCGCGGCCGGCACAAGATCGCGCTGCTGATCGCCGAGGACGAGGAACGCGAGCGCGCGCAAGCGCGGGATCAGCGCGAGGCCGACCTCACGCGCGGCTGAGCCGGGCGCGCCGCCGACCGACCAGCCAGGCGAGCACGACGGCGACCGCGCCGGCCAGTGCACCGACCACTCTGGACAGTTCGACCGCGCGGGTGACGTGGCCTGCGTCGGGGGTGCGGCCGTCGCCGAGGACGGGGCGGTCCTCGAAGCCGTGCGGGTAGGCGGTGCGACCGCCGAGCCGGATCTCCAGCGCGCCCGCGAACGCGGCCTCGATCTGGCCCGCGTTGGGGCTGGGGTGGGCGGACGCGTCGCGTCGCCAGGTGCGCCACGCGGCAGCCGAGGAACCGCCGACGACCGGGGCGCCGACGGTGGCGAGCAGCGCGGCGAGCCGGGCCGGGGCGAGGTTCATCACGTCGTCGATGCGCGCGGCCGCCCAGCCGAACTGGTGGTAGCGCGGGGAACGGTGGCCGACCATGGCGTCCAGCGTGTTGACCGCGCGGTAGCCGAGCAGGCCGGGCACGCCGGCGACGGCACCCCAGAACAGCGGGGCGACGACCGCGTCGGAGGTGTTCTCGGCGACGGATTCGACGGCCGCGCGGGCAAGGCCGGTCTGGTCGAGGGCCTGCGGGTCGCGGCCGCACAGGCTGGGCAGCCGGTCGCGCGCGGCGGCGATGTCGCCCGCGTCGAGTTCGGCACCGATCGCGGTGCCCTGTTCGGCCAGGGACGCGCCGCCGAGCACGGCCCAGGTGGCGGCCGCGGTGGAGAGCATCTGCACGACCGGGCGGCGCCTGCCGACCTGCTCGACGGCCAGGCCGAGCGCGAGCGCGCCGCCGCTGAGCAGCGCGGAGTGCAGCGCGCCGGGGACCTTGTTGTCGCGGTAGAGCCAGTCCTCGGCCTTGCCGGCCGCGCGACCGAACACGGCGACCGGGTGGCCGCGCCGCGGGTCGCCGAACATGCCGTCCGCGGCGATGCCCAGCAGCAGTCCGATGGCCCGCGCAGCGCTCACGATTCTCCCCTTGATGACCACGAACCCCAGGTTGTTCGGACCGTACCCGGGTGTGGTCAGCGTGCGTCGGCCGGGACACGTAAGCTGGCCGGCCGTGGACCCGGAGCAAGAAGCAGCCGTTGGGGCCGGCGACTCCGCGCCGCCGGAGGGGCACCAGGACCAGGGCATCGAACGTCGGTTGCAGCTGTTCGCGTACCTGCAACCGGGCCGCAACCACCGCACCTACCTGGCGATCATGCGGCTGTTCACCTCGACCCTGCTGGCCGACCTGTCTGCCGGCGAGGTCGCCTCGGCACTGGCGAAGGCCGAACGCGAGGGGCAGATCGACCCGGGTGAGTCGCAGATCGAGGTGGTACTCCCCCGACTGCGCCAGCTACTCGACTGGGGGAACCTGGTTCTCGGCAGGCGCGAGGCCGTTGCCACCAGCATCGCCGAGTTCCAGCAGGGCAGCGTCCGCTACCAGGTCAGCAAGCTCGCGGTGCGGGTGCAGCGGGACGCGGACGAGCTGCTGCGGGTGCCGGAGGGCGCCCGCGAGGTGTCGCGCGAGTTGTTGCCTGCCATCGAACGCGGGGTGACGCAGCTCGGGCAGACGCTGGCGAACGCGGTCGCGACCGAGCAGAGCGACCCGGGTTCGCGCGGCGCGCGGCGGGCCAGGGAGATGCTGGCCGAGCAGGTCACCACCCTGTTCCTGCAACACGCCGAATTGGCTGTCACCGTCCGCGACTTCTACGCCTACCTGGGCCAGATCCTGACCCGCAACCACCTCGGCGCCGAGGAGATCACCGGCTTCCGCGACCTGCTCGTCGAGTACATCCAGCTGGTCGTGGAGGACGTGCTGCGGCACACGCCCGCGATCGCGGAGGGTCTGGCCCGGCTGGCAGGCGGGCGGGCGGAGATGTTGCGGCTGCTCACCGCGAGCGTGTCGTTCGCGCCGCCGCGACCGGGCGAGCCCGAGCTGGCCGTCGAGCGGGCGCGCGGGCGGACCGTCGCCGACTGGGTGCAGTTGACCGGCTGGTTCGTGGACAGCCCGGGGAGTCCGAGCCAGGTGACCGCGCTGCGGGACGCGACCGCGCGGGCCATCGGCGCGCTGCTGGCGACGGTGAAGCGAGCGACCTCGGGCGGCGGGCTGTTGCCGAGTCGGCGCGGCGAGCTGCTGAGCCTGGCCCGCTGGTTCGACGCTGCCGACCAGAAGCAGGCGGACGCGCTGTACACGGCCGCGTTCGGCCTGCACTCCGCGCGCAACCTGCTGCCATCGCCCGAGCACGACGGCGACGACGAGCACACGCCGTGGCGCGACGGGCCCGTTGTCGACGTGCAGGTGAGCGTGCGCAGCAGGGGCGACCGCGGCGCGCGCGGCCGGACCTCGCGGATCCTGGACGACCCGATCGGGCGCGAGTCGCTGCTGGCGCAGGCCAGGGTCGCAGAGGCGAAGCGACGGGCCGCGGCGGACGAGCTGATCAAGGCGGCGCCGAGGCTGGATCAGGTGACGTTGTCGGCGGGCGCGTTGGGCCAGCTCTGCGAGCTGTTGACGTTGGCCATGGCGCAGCGCAGTCACCCGACCGACGCGGGCGAGGCGGCCGATCCGGTGCGCGGCCTGCGGCTCACGCTGACCCCGCAGACCGGGCACACCACCCGGGTGCGCAGCGCGGCCGGCACGCTCACCCTCCAGAACACGCGGCTGGCCGTCGTGCCGACGGACGGGGATCACGGATGAGCCCTCGGTCGGAGGTACTGGACGGTCTGTCCGAGATCGACGCGGCGAACGTGGTGCGCTGCGCGCGGGTGCTGTTGCGGCGGCCGCTGTTGCGCTCGGCGGGGCCGGATGGCGACCTGTTGCCGCTGGTCTACCGGCATCGGGTGGCGCTGGCCGACCTGTTCGCGCAAACGCTTGGCTACCGGTTGGTCGTGCAGCGGCAGTTCGCCCGGCTGTACAAGTCGCTGCCCGAGGGCGACCTGCGGCGCGGCGAGTCCGCGTTGTCGCCGCGCGCCTACACCTACCTCGCGCTGACCATCGCCGCGCTGACCGGCGTCGGCCGGCAGGTGCTGCTGTCCCGGCTGGTCGCGGACGTGCGCGCGGCGGGCGTGGAGGCCGGGATCGTGATCAGCGATGATCTCGGTGACCGGCGCGCGATCGCGGCCGCGCTGCGCCACCTGCTCACGTTGGGCGTGCTGCACGAGACCGAGGGTTCGGTCGCCGGGCTGCTCGGCGAGACCACCAGCGAGGCGCTGATCACCATCGACACCGACCTGCTCGGCCAACTGCTGGTCGGCCCGCTCGCCGAAGCGCGGGACGGGGAGCAGCTGCTCGAACTGGCGGCGCGGCCGGGTCCGCGCGGGATCGAGCACGCGGTGCGGCGGCGGCTGGTCGAGGACCCGGTGGTGCTCTACGCGGATCTCCCGACCGAGCAGGCGGACTGGCTGCGGCGCCGGGCGCGGCGCGAGTCCGGGCTGCTGGAGTCGTGCTTCGGGTTGATCACCGAGACGCGGGCCGAGGGCATCGCCATCACCGACCCCGAGGACTACCTGACCGACCTGGTCTTCCCGGGCGCGAGCACGGTCAGCCGGGTCGCGCTGCTCGCCCTGCCGGAGTTGCTGGCCAACGCCGACGCGGCCGCGCGGGCCGACGGGCGGGTGCCGGTGGACGTGGCGGCGTTGCGCGCGGTGTGTGCCCGGCTGGTCGAGGACTATCCTGCGGCGTGGTCGAAGCAGGCCACCGAGGACATCGGCCGCCTTGCCGAGGATGTGCTCGATCTGCTCGACGCCATGGGGCTCGCCGTGTTCACCGAGGAGGACGGCTGGCTGCTCAACCCGACCGCGCACCGTTGGCTGCCCGAACCGGACGAGCGGCCGACACGGGAGCAGCCCGCGCCCGAACCACCAGCGCCGGAACCGGAGCCGGGTTGGTCCCTGTTCGACCACGGCAGCCACGACGAGACGAACGAAGCACGGGAGGCCGGAGCATGACGGCGGCAGGCGCGGACCGGTGGCGGCTGCATCGCGGCGGGATCGTCAACATCTGGCAGTACGACGAGCAGGAGTTCGACTTCTCCGGCGGTCGCGCGGTCTTCCAGGGCACCAACGGTTCCGGCAAGTCGCGCACGCTGGAACTGCTGCTGCCGCTGTGTCTGGACGGCGACCTGCGCCAGTTGGGCTCCAAGGGTTTCGACACGGTCAGCATCCGGCGGCTCATGCTCGACGACTACGACGGCGGCCCGAACCGGATCGGCTATGCCTGGGTCGAGCTGCGCAAGCTCGACGCGGACGGCCGAGAACGCTATCTGACCTGTGGCCTCGGCTTGAAGGCTTCGGCCGCTTCGCAACAGGTCAGCGACTCGTGGCGGTTCGTCACCGAGGCGCGGGTCGGCGTGGACCTGCGGTTGGCCGGCGCGGACCGGGTGCCGTTGGGCCAGGCGCAGTTGCGCGAGGAGATCGGCGCGGACTGCGTGTTGGAGGACGCCGCGTTCCGCGCCCGGATCGCCGAGGTCGTCTACGGCATGCCGGCCGGCCGCTATGGCGACCTGCTGCACCTGCAACGCACGCTGCGCAACCCGGACGTCGGCCTGAAGGTGTTGGAAGGGCAGCTGGAACAGATCCTGTCCGACGCGCTGCCGCCGCTGGACTCGTCGATGATCGAGCAGTTGGCCACCTCCTTCGAGGACCTGGAGTCGATCCGCGAGAACATCGGCCGACTGTCCACTGCGGACACAGCACTGTCCGCGTTCCTGAGCAGCTACAACGGCTACGCGCTCAGCTCGCTGCGCGGCGCGGGTGAGCGCGCGTCGGCGGCGGCGAACGCGCTGCGCGCGGAACGCAACGAGACCAGCAAACTCGGCAGGCGGCGCGAGGAGCAGGCGCTCGCGCACGCGGCAGCGGTGTCGACCGTCGAGGTGTTGGAGTCGCGCGGCGACGAGCTGGAGCGGGCCATCGACTCGCTCAAGGAACTCCCCGCCTACCAGGGCCTTCGCGACCTGTCCGACCGGGAGCGCCTGGTCGCGGCGGCCCGCACGGCGGCCGGTAACGCGGTCGACGCGGCAAGCAAGCACCGCATGCACGCGGATCGCGCGGTGGACACCGTGCTGACTGTGCTGCGCAGGCTCGACCAGGACACCGAGGCGGCCAGCGAACTGATTTCGACGACCCGCCAACGACTTTCGGCCGCCGGACTGGATCCGGCGCTGTGCCCGCAGGTGCCGGCCGCGCCGCCCGCCGAGGCGGGTGTGCTCAGCGAACTGGTGCGGGCCAAGCCGGATCCGGAGGCCGCGCCGGTCGAGGTGCAGCGCCGGGTGCCTCCGCAGGTGCATCCCGAGGCGTACGAGACGGACCTGCGGGCGGCGGCGAAACGGGCGGAGCAGGCGACCCAGATCGCGAGCCAGCGCGCGGCGCTGACCCTCGCGCTGCACGCGCGGGCCCTCGACGCGGACAAGCAGAAGCAGTCGCTGGAGGGCCTGCGCCAGGCCGCGCGCACCGCGCAGCTGGAGGCGACCGAGTCGGCGGGCCGGCGCAACGAGGCCGGTCAGCGGCTGGAGGACGCGGCCGCTACGTGGTGGGAGAAGGCGAGCCACTGGGTCGGTTCCGGCCCGTTCGCGCAGACCAACACCAGGCCGCCCGCCCCGCCGAGCCTGGCCGAGTTGCGCGGCGACGCGGACGTGGCGCGCGCGGCGCAGGAGGCGGCGCGCGCCTGGGCCGCGCCGAGGCTGCAGGAACTGCGCCAGGCCGTGCTGGGCGCGACGCACCGCACCGAGGAGATCGCGGCGCGGATCGCGGACGCGGAGGCCGAGCTGATCGCGTTGCGCGGCGGCGTCGACTCGGTACCGGCCCGGCCGGCGCACGCGCGGCTGGACCGGGACGCCTCGCAGGGCGCGCCGTTCTACCGGTTGGTCGACTTCGCGCCCGGCCTCGACGACACCGAGCGCGCCGGCCTGGAGGCCGCGTTGCAGGCCAGCGGCCTGCTGGCCGCGTGGGTGCTCGCCGACGGGCGGGACGGCGCGGTGGCCGATCCGGAGGTCGCGGAACTGCTCGCCGCGCCTGCCGATCCGTTCGCCGGGCGGACGCTGGCGGACGTGCTGGTCGCGTCGGTCGAGCCGGGCTGCCCGGTGCCGACCGCGGTGGTCGAGCGGGTGTTGCGCGCGGTCGGCATCCTCGACGACGCTTTGTCCGGTGGACTCGCGGTGTCGACGAGCGGGCAGTGGCAGGCGGGGGTGCTCAGTGGCGCCCTGACCAAGCAGGCCGCCGAGTACGTCGGTGCGGGCGCGCGGCAGGCCGCGCGGCAGCGGCGCATCGCCGAACTGGGCGCGCACATCGAAACGCTGGACGCGCAACGGACGTCGGCCGACGCGGAACTGGCCGCGCACGCGGACCGGGTGTCCACATTGGAACGTCACCTTGAGTCGTTCCCGGACGACCGCGGCCTGATCGCCGCGCACGCGACGCTCGCGACGGCGGTCCGGACCGCGTCCGAGGCGACCGAGAAGGCCGGGCGGCTGCGATCCGAGCAGAGCGCGGCCGACGACCGGCACCAGGCTGGCCAGGCCGAACTCATGCAGACCGCGGCCGAGGCCGGGCTGCCGGCCGATACCGACACCCTGCACCAGGCCAACCAGGCGGCGGTGGCCGCGCGCGGCAGCGCGGAAGCGCTGCGCGACACGTTGATCGGCCGGTGCGTGCGCACCGTCGCCGACCTGGCCGACGCGCTGCACGACCACCAGGCCGCCGTGGACGACCTGGACGACGCCGGACGGGCGGCGGAGGAACGCTGCGCCGAGTTCGCCAGGGAGGCGAGCGCGCTGTCCGACCTGACCTCGGCCATCGGCGGCGACGCCGAGGAGGTCGCGGGCCAGCTCGGCGAGTTGGAGGAGCAGCGGCGCGCGCTGCGCACCGAACTGCCGGCCGCGCGCACCACGGCCACCGAGCTGTCCAACCAGGTGGTGAAGACGGAAACCCTGTTGGAGGGCAAGGAAACCACGATCGAGACGAAGATCGAGGCCACGAACAACGCCGAGTCCGCGTTCCGCGCCGCCCTGGCCGCACCGGGCGTCTGGGCAGCTGCCTTCGCCGAGCCCACGCCGGTCCCGGACGACGTGTCCGAGGCGATCGCGCTGCTCGGCTCGATCGAGAAGCGGGCCGTCAGCGAGGAGGTGGTGATCACCAAGCTCCAGGCGTTGCAGACCGCGCTGGCCGGCACGAACGAGATCACCCCGCAGCGGCACGGCGGCGTGCTCACCATTGTGGTCGCGGGCGAGCAGGGCCCGCGTCCGGTCGCGGAGGCGGCCCGCGAGGTGAGCACGCAGCTCGCCGAGCAGCGCGGTTACCTTGGCGAGCGCTACCAGGACATCTTCGCCGCGTTCATGCTCCGCGACCTCGCCGAACGGCTGCACGGCCAGATCAGCGTGGCCGAGGACCTGGCGCGGCGGATGAACGAGGTGCTCGACGTCGCCAGATCCAGCCAGGGCGTGCACGTCCAGCTGGAATGGCAGCCGTCGGCCGCGCTGGACGAGACCATCCTGGAAGCGTTGAAGCTGCTGCGCATGCCGTTCGCCAAGCGCACCGAGGAGCAGGACGAGATGCTCCGCCGCGCGTTCACCGAACGGATCGACGCGGAACGGGACAGCCATTCCGGCGGCTATCCGGAGATCCTGACCAGGGCGCTGGACTACCGGTCCTGGTACACGTTCACGGTGCGGGTTCGCGACAACGGGCCGGACGGCAAGCCGCGCACCCGGCGGATGCGCCAACTGTCCTCCGGCGAGACGCGCCTGGTGTCCTACGTGACCCTGTTCGCGGCGGCTGCCGCGTTCTACGGCGCGGTCAGCGGCGCCACGCCCGAGGCCGGTCCGCTGCGGCTGGTGCTGCTGGACGAGGCGTTCGAGCGGCTCGACGATCCGACCATCGCCCGCATGCTCGGCCTGTTGGTTGACCTGGACATGGACTGGATCATCACCTGGCCCTCGGGCTGGGGCGTGTCCGAGAAGATCCCGCGCATGCACATCTACGACGTGCTGCGGCCGAAGTCCGGTCGCGGCGTCGCGTGCACGCACACCACCTGGGACGGTGCCGCCCTCGCCCAGTCCGACGACTGAGCGAGGGCCGCTGGAAAGCTCAGCGCTGGGCGATGCGGACGGTGTTGCCGGCCGGGTCGCGGAAGGCGGCGTCGCGCACGCCCCAGAACTGGTCGGCCGGCTCCTGGAGCACTTCGGCGTCGGTGTTGGCGGTGACCTTGTCGAAGGTGTCGTTGAGGTCGTCCGAACGGAACTGGACCATGCCCAGCGAGCCCTTGGCGAGCAGGGCGGCGATGGCGTCGCCGTCCTCCTTGGACCGGCCGGCACGCGGGTCGGACAGCACGATCTCGATCTCGGGCTGGCTGTCGGTGACCAGGGTGATCCAGCGGAAGCCCTCGTTGGCGACCTCCCTGGTCACCGTCATGCCGAGGGTGTCGCGATAGAACTTGACTGCCGCGTCGACGTCGTCGACGGCGATGTGTACGCCACTGATGGAAACGCTCATGTCAGCGACAGTATGCGGCCCGCGAGCGGGGTGCTTCTCGAAAACTATTTGTCTGTCGGGCTCCCCTGACCGCGCTCCCGGCGGGGTCGGGTGAGGGCCATGGTGGAGCAGGTCGGCATGCCGCGCAGCTCGTCGTGGTCGCGGGTGCGGTAGGCCGATGGCGACTCGCCGACCAGCTCGGTGAACCGGGTGGAGAAGGAGCCGAGGCTGGTGGCGCCGACCGCGAAGCAGATGTCGGTCACGCTCAGCTCGCCGCGCCGCAGCAGTTCCTTGGCCCGCTCGATCCGCCTGGTCATCAGGTAGGAGTACGGGGTCTCCGAGTACACCTCGCGGAAGCGGCGGCTGAAGTGCGCGGTGGACATCAGCGCGGTGCGCGCCAGGGCCGGCACGTCCAGCGGCTGCGCGTACTCGCGATCCATCCGGTCACGCGCCCTGCGCAGCCGCCGCAACTCGTCGAGGTCGACCGCCATGCCCCTATTGTGCACGTCAGCCGAGGTGATCGTTGGCTCCGCTGACCCAGCTCACGTAGCGCTGGGCCGAGCGACGCACCGCGTTGTGCGCGTCGGTCGCCACGATGCCGCCCGCCAGGCCGTAGAGCCGGTCGAACTCGTACGGCTCGATCCTGGCCACGATCTTGCGCACCAGCCCGGCGGAGAGCGGGATGCGGTTCGGGTAGCTGCGCATGAACGTCACCCAGCCTTCCGCGAGCACCGGCACGATCGTGTCGCCGACCAGCAGCACGCCTTTGCCCTCGGCACCCGTGGCGACGTGCGCGACCGCCGAGCCGGGGAAGTGCCCGCCCGCCTCGACCAGGGTAATCCCGGGCAGAACCTGCTCGGCGCCCGACCACTCCCGGATGACCGGATCCTCCCGTTGCACCCACTCCCGGTCGGCAGCGTGCACCAGCACGGGGACGTTGCCGAGCCAGTGGCTCAGCGCGACCTGGGCGCCGTACATGTGCGGATGGCTGGCCACGATCGCCGCCGCCCCACCGAGTTCGGTGATCGCGTCGACCAGCGGCTGGTCCACGTGGTTGGGCGGGTCCCAGAGCAGGTTGCCGCGCTCGGTCCGGACCAGGAAGGTCCACTGGCCGATGCCGAAGCCGGGTTCCCGGTTGAGCCGGTGCAGGCCGGGCTCGAGTTCCTCGACCACGGTTTCGTGCTCGTCCTGCGCCAGGTCGAGCAGCGTGGTCCACACCTGGCCGGAGGCGGGCACCCACTGGCGTTCGTCCGCGCAGATCCGGCATACCCGTGCCGGCGGACGCTCACTGTCGGGGTGCTCGACACCGCAGGTGCCGCAGATCCAGATCGTCATGGCGCCCAGTCTCGAACCTCAAGGAAGCTGGAGGTCAAGGGAAATGGCGTTATCGACTGTCCACAATTGCGGTACCGGTCGTTACAGGTGACCGCCCGTCCTCACCTCACCCGCCAGCCCAGCGATCACCCGTTCGAGTGGCAAAACGCCGCCATCCCGACGATCCCGCGAACCTTGGTCGCGGTACGTCACGAACGTCGTCCACTTGATACGCACTTTAGTGGCCAATTACGTGTAACACAAACACAGAAATGCATTTATTGGCCGAAAAACCAGCCACCCCCGTGAAAAACTTCGAAATCGCGCTTGCTAGCTTCGCCGAGCCCCTGATTGCTTGCCACCCTTTTCGGACACATGAAGGGATATACATGCGCAAATATCCATGGCGAAGTGCTGCCGTCCTCGGCTTGGCGCTGGCCGCGGCCGTCGCCGTCGCGGCACCGGCCAACGCGACCGAACCGGGCAGCGGATCGGCCTACGGCGCCGACGTCGACGTGCACCTGCTGCCCAGCGTGCTCGGGCCCGGTGGGCTCACCGTGAGCACCGGAAAACTGGCCGCCAGCAGCACATCCGGGCCGATCTCGGCCTCCGCGCTCGACGCCGCGCTGCGCGGCCTGGTCACCGCCAAGGTGATCACCAGCTCGTCGCACCACAGCACCACCGACGGCTCGGTCACCTCGAACGCGGCCATCGTCGACGCGGCCCTGCCCGTGCTCGCGCCGCTGGCCGGCAGCACGCCGAAGGCGTCGGTGATCAGCTCCCAGTGCCACGCCGACGCTAGCGGCATCACCGGCAGTTCCGACCTGGCCGACCTGGACCTCGGCCAGATCGGCCACGTCTCGGCATCCACGCCGAACCTGACCATCGGCGTGCCCGGTGTGCTCAGCATCGTGGCCAACGAGCAGATCCAGCACGCCGACGGCAGCCTGACCGTGAACGCCCTGCACATCAGGCTGCTCGGGGCCGGCCTGGCCGCCGCACTGGGCAGCGGCGACATCGTGCTCGCGTCGTCCACCTGCGGCGCGGCGACCACGATCAGCACTCCCCCGACCTCGGCCCAGCCGCCGACCCAGCCGGAAGTGAGCGTCGTCCCGGCAGGCGCGCCGGAGACCGGTGACGGTTCGCTGGCCACCGTGATTGTGCACTGAGCATGGCCGTGTTTCGTTGGCTGGCGACCGGATGCGCCGTGCTGGCGTGCTGCCTGGGCCTGGTGGCCTGCGGCGGCAACGGCTCGGCCGGGCCCGCGGTGACCAGCGGTGCCCCGGCGGCGACCGGCTCGGCGGCGAAGACCGTTTCGCCGCCGAGCTGGGTGGACATCCCGAGCATCGCCGCGCGCTCGTCGCTGATCCAACTCGGGCTCAACGCGGACAAGTCCGTGCAGGTGCCGCCGGTCGCCCAGCCGCGACAGGCGGGCTGGTACAAGTTCGGCCCGCCGCCCGGCGGGGTCGGGCCCGCGGTGATCCTCGGCCACATCGACGGTGACCACCAGCAGGGCATCTTCTGGCGGTTGCACGAGGTGAAGCCGGGCGACAAGGTCATGGTCGGCCAACAGGACGGGCACACGCTCACCTTCACGGTGACCACAGTGGACAGTGTGGCGAAGGATTCCTTCCCCACCGACGCGGTCTACGGCAACACGCCCGATCCCGAACTGCGGCTGATCACCTGCGGTGGCGCGTTCGACTCGTCGACCGGCCACTATCTCGACAATCTCATCGTCTACGCGAATCTTGCCTCCTGAGTCGGCCCCCTGACCACGGGCCACCGGCGCCGGACCCTGCTCGGGTCCGGCGCCGGGGCGTCTTCAGGAGTGGGCCAGATCGAGCAGGAACTCGACCTGGCCACTGGAATCGACGACCACGAAACCGGCGAGGTCCGGTGCGGTCACGCCGAAGTCGCTGAAGGTGACCGGGATCGACCCCTGCACCTGGAGGGTGTTTCCGGTGCGCACCGCGGTCACGTCGAAGCTGACCGACTTGGTGACGCCGTGCAGGGTGAGGTTTCCGGTGGCGCGCACGGTGACCGTCTTGCCCGCAGCCGGAATCGCGCCGAGCGAGACGGGCTGGGTGAGCGTGAACGTCCCGTTCGGATACTGCGAGGTGTCCATCACCGAGGTACGGAACCGCCCGTCGCGCTGGGACTTGTCGCTGGTGACCGACGCCATGTCCACGGTGAACGTGGCCGAGCTGAGCTGGGTGCCGCTGATCGTCGCCGTGCCGGTGACCTTGCTGGTCCGGCCGACGGCCGTGGTGCTCTGGCCGACCAGCGTCTCGTGCACGCGATAGCCCGCCTGCGATCCGCTGCCGACCTTCCAGGTGCCGTCCACCGGAACCGCCGACGACGAGGCGGTGCTGCCGGTGTCGCTGATGGCCAGCGGCGCGGCCTCGTTGTTGTCGAACACGTGGATGTAGAGGTACGGCCCGCCGAGCAGGCCGGCGACCGCGACCACCACAACCCCGACCAGCCAGGCGACGCTGCGTCGTAGCCGACCCCCTGATCGGGGCCCACCCCCTCCGGGTTTCCTGATGCTGCGTATCACGTGGTTCTCCCGGAGTCGAATCGTCGGTTGAAAGCTCAACTAGCGCTGATTCGACTACACCACAACCACACCGCGGAATGCTCGTTCGCACCGGGAATCACAGCGAGGCCACAGGCCCGGCCCAAGGATCTGCCAAGAAACTCAGCTCGCCGAGTAAAGACGCGCGGGGAGTCACCGCGGACTCCCCCGCACGTCTCAGCTGGTCAGCCGACCGTGTAGGTGTACGGGATCGCGGCCAGCTCGTCGCCCGCCTGGTTGGACACCGAGGTGGAGTCGACGTAGAGGACGCCGGTGACCAGGGTGCCCTTGGGCGCGGTCGGGGTGAACGTCACGGTGATCGTGCCGGTCGTGCCCGCGTCGACCTCGACCGGAGTGAACGACGGCGCGGTCGCCCTGACCGTGGCCAGCCACTGGTCGCCGGTGGTCGAGGTGACCGCGGCGTCGAAGCCCTTGGCGTGGGCGACGACGGCGAGGTTGGCGGTGCCGGGGGCCGGTGCCGCGCCGAACGGACCGACGCGGTCCGCTTCCAGCAGCCACTTGCCCTGGCTGATCGCGGGCGCGGACACCGTGGCGACCGCGATGTTGCCGGGGCCGGGGCTGCCGAGCACCTCGGGCTCGCCGGAGTTGGCGGCGAGGTCGCAGGACACCGGGATCGAGCCGGAGGTCACGCCGATCAGCGAGTCCGTCTCGGTCGGCACCACGAACGGCCCCTGCGCGTACGGGGCCAGCGCGACGTTGGCCGCGGAGTTGCCCGGGGTCAGTTGCACGTCGGACACCGCGTTGGTCCTCGGGTCGACGAAGAACGAGCCTGGCGCGGCGCCGGTGTTGTGCACGGTGATGGTGGCCGTGCTCGGCTTGCCCGCCGCCAACGTGGTGATCGTGCTGTTCGGCACGTTCGCCGAGGTCACGTTGACCTTGTTGAAGGTGATCGAGCCCGAGTAGTGCTCCTGGGTCGCCGACCCGCTGACCGAGTTGGCCACCGCGACCACCAGCGACCAGCGGCCGGACTCCGGTGCGCGCACGTAGCCCTGCAACGACTTGGCGAACGCGGTGGGATTGCCGTTCGCGTCCATCGTCTGCACGTTGCTGGCCTGGCTGAGGATCTCGCCCTCCGGGCTGACCAGGTAGCCGACCACGTTCTGGTTGACGTCGCCGGCCAGGGTGAGGTCGACGTCGAGGTCGTGCTCGCCGCCGGGCACGTCGAACCAGTAGGTGTCCTGCTGGGCGGGCGCGCCGGGCCTGCCGTTGCCGCCGGTGATCACGCCGCTGAACGTGCCCTTGCCGCCGCCGGTCTCCACCAGGGCGCGCAGGGTGAGCGGGATCGCCGACCGGGTGTTGGTCGCGCCGTTGTCCACCTCGACCGCGGCGGAGACGTCGCCGGGCTTGGCCGGTGCGTCCGCCGAGACGTGCAGGGTGCCGGACTGGCCGGGCGCCAGCTTCAACGTGCTCGGGGTGACCGTGCCGAACTCGGCGTACTTGCTGGCGGTGAACTGGTAGTTCACCGGGCCGTTGAAGCCGCTGAGGGTGTGCGTGCCGTACACGAGCGCGGTCCAGGTGCCCGCCATCGGCGTGTGCACGTCGATGTGGCCGAAGTTCGGCGGCGCGGCCGACCCGCTCTGCGGGAGGGTGTAGCCGGCGAAGCCGCCGTTCGGGTCGAGCAGGACCAGCGTGAACGGCCCGGTGTTGGGCACGGCGTGCCAGGCGATCGAGGCGTCGAGATGGTCGACGCCGGGCGCGACCGTGAACGTGTGGGTCACGTAGTTGTCCACGGCTCCGCTCGCGCCGATGAAGGTCGGGCCGCTCGCGGTCGTGTTCAGCGCCATGCTGCCGGACTGGTCGGAGACCACAGTGGACAGTGACCGGCCGTGCGCGGTGAGGGTCTGCGCCGTGGAGCCGACGTTGGTCACGGTCTCGGTGAAGTCCTGCGCACTGCCGGGTGCGCCGGACGCGGCCAGCTGCGAGGTGCCGAACAGCAGGCCGTTGCCGACCGTGGTGCCGGAACCGTTGGCGTCCTTGACGGATTCGGCCGCCTGCACCGCGGCGAGCGCGTTGAGCAGGCCGTTGCCCTGCCGGTCGCCCGGGTCGTACTCGTCGGTCGCGGTGCTGGTCAGGATTTCCTTGACCAGCGCGGGCGTCGGCTTCGCGCCGCCGTGCGTCCTGCCGTACGCCTCGATGACCAGCGCGGCGGCGCCCGCGGTCAGCGGCGCGGCCTGGCTGGTACCGCCGAAGGCCTGGAAGTTCGAGGGTTGGCCCTGGTAGTTGGTGCAGCCGAGGTAGGTCTTGGTGTCGGCCGAGCACAGCGCCCAGCCCTCGTCGCCGGGCGCGACCAGGTCATAGACGCGGCCGTGTTCGTTGATGCCGCTGGAGCTGATCGCGGAGACGTTGTCGCTCTCCCAGCTGCCGTTGAACCCGGGCAGGTCGCCCCGGGTCTGCGCCATGATCCGGTACGTCGTGGAGGCACCCGCGGTGATGATGTTCGGGTCGCTGCCCGGGTTGTCGTTGGTGTTGCCGTAGCCCGCGTCGCCCGAGGAGTTGACGATGGTCACGCCCGCTGCCACGGCCGCGTCGTTGGCCAGGCTGAACGGATCGGTGTTGGTGTCCGGGTACGGGTTGGCGCCGAGCGACTCGTTGATCACGTCGACGTGGTCCACGTTGACCGCGTAGTCGATGGCCTGCACGACCGCGGACGTCGAGCCGAAACCGTTGGAGGCGATGACTTTCAGGCCGACCAGCGACGCACCGGGCGCCATTCCCCTGATCTGGACCTCGCAGCCCTTGGGCAGCGCGGCGGCGGCGCTGACGAAGCTCGACAGGTCGTAGTTCTGCTTTCCCTGCGCGGCAATGGAACTGGCATCGCCGAACGCCTCGCGGCCATCACCCGGCGGCGAGGTGCCCTCGCCGGAGAAGTCCTTGTAGTCGGTGAAGACCTTGCTGCCGTCCGGCCGGACGAAGTCGGGATTGTTGATGTCCACGTTGTCCGCGAGGAAGGCGACCTTGACGCCCGCGCCGGTGGCCAGGCTCTGCGCCTGCGGCGTCTTCGGGTCGCTGAACGCGTCGTTGGTGGCCTGGAGGGCCTCGGGTTCGAGGAGGGGTTGCTTCGGATCGGCCGGGCAGGCGCCTGCCGGCGCCTTGGGCGCGGCGGCGGGCGCGACCTGGGCTGCCGGCTGCATCGGCGCCTCGCGCACGGGCAGGTCGGGCAGGACGGCCTGCACCTGCGGGTCGGTGGCCAGGTGCGCGCTCTCGGCGGGGGTGACGGTCGCGGCGAAGCCGTTGATCACGCTGAACTGGGTGACGTTCTTGGCGCCGGTGGCCTTGGCCTCGGTCACCAGGGCGCCCTGCTCGGCCCTGGTGGCGTTGGTGCGGGCGGCGTCATCGAGCCGGTTCGGCGGCGTGCCGGGGTGTTGGTCGCGCAGCAGGACGATGACCGGCTGCGAAGGTCCCTGGGACAACTGGGCGATCAGTTGCGGCGAAAGCGGCTGCGCGCTGGGCACCGCGCTCGCCTGCGGCACCCAACTGGTGACGGCGATCGCGGTCCCCACGGCGACCGCGGCAGCGGCGACCGTCCGCATCCGCACTGTTCTGAAATTCATTCGTACCTCTGTCCACGGCGATGATGCCCCCCTCTAGGACATCGGGCACACCATCAGTCACACCCGTCCCTGCGTCAACCACCGATAGCCTGATTCCCCGGGTGAAAACGACGGAAGGTCCACTACAACGGGGGAATCGGCCAGATTGGGTCTGCGGGTGTGATCGTGTCCAAGTAGGATTACTCGACCGCGGCCCAGGAACGGACCATCACATTCGCGATCGAGGGCAGGCCGGGGAGCCGGAAACTGTCGTCCTCGCCGGCCAGAATGGCACGCACCTGAGTGCGGGAAATCCAGTGGGCCTCGGCAATCTCGCCGTCGGCGGGCCGCAGCGGCGCGTCGTGGTCGGCGACGGCGGCGAAGCCGATCATCAGCGACCTCGGGAACGGCCACGGCTGGTTGCCCAGGTAGCGGACGTCGCGCACGGCAACGCCGACCTCCTCGGCGATCTCGCGCTTCACACAGTCCTCAAGGGACTCGCCGGCCTCGACGAAGCCGGCCAGCACGGAAAGCCGGCCGGGCGGCCACGGCGTTCCCCTGGCCAGCAACACGTTCTCACCGTTGACGCCACGATCGTCGTGCACCAGACAGATCACGGCGGGGTCGGTACGCGGATATTCCTCGCGGCCGCAACCGGGACACAGGCTCGCCCAGCCTGCCTTGATCACGTTGACCTCGGTGCCGCACTTGGCGCAGAACTTGCCGACCCGGTACCAGTTCAGGACCGCGGAGGCCGTGGTGAACAGGCCGGCGTCGCGGGCGCTGAGCACCGGAGCGGCCAGCCGCAGATCGAGCTTCTGCTCGCCGTCGACGAGTTCCGGCGGCTCCCAACGGAAAACGCGCTCCCGCTCGTCGTCCGAAGAGGACACGCGCAGGCCCCAGTAGCCGATGCCGTCCTGCTCGCCGAGCAGTACCGCGTGCGCGGGCGGCGTGTCGCCGAAGGTCGTGGCCGGCGCGAACACCAGCTCGGTTCCCCTGGCACGCACGGTGACCCGGCCCGCGTCGTCGAGCACCAGCACCCGCCCCGACGGCCACAGCTGCGCCTGCTTCGCCGTGTCGTTCACCAACAGCTCCTGGCGGTCCACAGTGGACCGTGAGAGCAGCGGCAGGTCGATCAGCGTGAAGCCGGCTGTGGACGTCAGGGAGGATGCCTCTGCGCTCACGGCAGTTCTACTCCACCCATCGCGGACAGTCGTTTGCCCAGCAGGTCGGCGTCGCCGACGATGACGCCGGTGAACGCGGTCGGCGTGAAGAACTCCATCGCCGCCTCGGCCACCTGCTCGACGGTGACCTCGGCGAGCCGGCCGGGGTGGCCCCGGAACCAGTCCGCGTCGAGGCCGACGCCGACCAGCGCGGCCATCTGCGAGGCGAACCCGGCCTGCGACGCGGTCGAGGTGAGCAGCGTGCCGATGGCGTACTGGCGGACCGAGTCGACCTCGTCCTTGCTTGGCGGATTGGCGACCAGGCGGGCCAGCTCGTAACGCAGTTCGAGCAGCGCGCCCGCGGTCACCTCGCTGGCCGTGTCGGTGTCGACCAGCAGGGTCGCACCGCTGCCGGTGAACTCGATCGAGGACCGCGCGTGGTACGTGTAGCCCTTGTCCTCGCGGATGTTCTCCACCAGGCGCGAGGAGAAGTAGCCGCCGAAGGCCAGGTTGGCCAGTTGCAGCGCGGGGTATCGCGGATCGGTGCGGGGGACCGCCTGCGCGGAGAACCGGAACTGCGACTGCACGGCCCCGGCCCGGTGCACCAACAGAAGGTCGTTGCCGGTGACCATGGGCAGCGGCGCCATCTCGACCGCGCGGGTCTCGCTGCGCCAGCCGCCGAGTCCGCGTTGCACATCGGCGATGGTCGCGTCCGGGTCGATGTCGCCGACGATGACCAGCGCGGCGCCGCGTGGCACGACGAAACCGGTGTGCAGTTCGCGCACCGCCTCGACCTCGACCTCGGCGACGTCCTGCGCGTCGGGCATCTCGTTGACGAACGGGTGGTCGCCGTAGCGCCTGCGCTGCAACGCCTTCCTGGCGATCGTGCCCGGCTGCGCCATGGCCACGGTGATCCGCTCGACCAGCCGGTCGCGCTCCCTGGCCACCTCGTCCGCGTCGTAGGCGGGCGCGGTCAGCAGATCGGCGAGGATGTCGAGCAGCTTGGGCAGGCTGCTCGACAGCCCGCTGCCGGCGATGACCAGGCGTTCCGGGTCGACCGACGCGCTGAAGTCGGCGCCGAGCAGGGCGAGGTCCGTGTCCAACTGGACCCGGTCGCGACCTTCGGTGCCGGTGAGCAGCGCGGTGGAGAGCAGCTCGGCGGTCGCCGGGCGGGTGGGTTCGTTGCCGCCGAAGGGAATCCGCAGTCGCAACTCCACCATCGGCACCGACGGCCTGCGCACGGCGAGCACGCGCAGCCCATTGTCCAGCACGGTGTCGACGACGGCCGGGTACTCGGCGACCGCCTGCGCGGCGAGTTCGGGCAGCGGGCGCGGTCCCTGCGCGGTCCGGCCGATCTCGGCTGCGCTGCGATGGGCTGTCGTGGTCACTCGGCACCTCCGGCCGGCTTGATCAGCAGTACGGCGCGGGAGTCCGGGCGCAGCGCCTTCGCCGCCGTCGCCACGTCCTCCGCGGTCACCGCGGCGATCCTGGCCGGCAGCTCGCTGATGAGTTCGGCCCGCCCGTGCAGCAGTTCGGCCGCGCCAAGGGCCAACGTGCGGGAGATGATCCGGTCGTGGTCGGCGTGCAGCTCGGCGGTCCAGCGCGCGGTCACCCTGGCCAGTTCGGTCGGGTCCGGGCCGGTGCCGGCGAGCTTGTCCAGCTCCTGGTCGAGCGTGGAGAGCACCGCGTCCGGGGCGACCTCGCCCGGGTGGAACGCGGTGACGGTGAAGGTGTCCGGGTCGCGCGCCTCGAACGGCGAGAACAGGCCGCAGCTGGTGCTCACGTCGGTGACCAGCGCGTCGTGCTGCACCATCCGCTGCTGTAGCCGGGATGCGTCACCGTCGGACAGGATGCCGGAGAGGACCACGTTGGCCAGGTACGCGTCGAGTTCGGTCTGCGGGTTGGGCAGCCGGTAGCCGACCGCGAGCGCGGGCACCGGGGCGAGCCGGTCCTCGATCTCGTGCCGCAGCTCACCGGAGGGCGGCGGCTCGGCGAAGGACGGGCGGGGCGGCAGCGGCCTGGTCGGCACGTCGCCGAAGTGCTTGGCCACCAGGTCCTTGGCCGCGCTGACCTCGAAGTCGCCGGTGACGGTGAGGATGGCGTTGGACGGCGAGTAGTAGCTGTCGAAGAACGACGCGCAGTCCTCCAGCGTCGCCGACTCCAGCTCGGTGAAGTCGCCGTAGCCGTTGTGCGCGTTCGGGAAGGTCTGGTAGAGCACCGCGGGCAGCGGGATCCACGGGAACCCGCCGTAGGGCCGGTTCAGCACATTGAGCCGGATCTCTTCCTTGACCACGTCGACCTGGTTGCGCAGGTTCTCCTCGGTGATCCGGGGCGCGCGCATCCGGTCGGCCTCCAGGAACAGCGCGCGTTCCAGGGCGGCCGAGGGCAGCACCTCGTAGTAGTCGGTGAAGTCCGGCGCGGTCGAACCGTTGAACGTGCCGCCCGAGGACTGCACATGTCGGAAGTGCGCGAGCTTCTCCAGGCTTTCGCTGCCCTGGAACATCAGATGCTCGAACAGGTGCGCGAAGCCGGTGCGCCCTTCCGGTTCGGACCGGAAGCCCACGTCGTAGTGCACACTCACGCCGACGACCGGGATGTTCCGGTCCGGGGCGAACACCACACGCAAGCCGTTGTCAAGAGTGAACCTGTGCAGGTCGGGTGGGGCCATACCCGGCAGCCTACGTGGTTCGCCAGATCACGTGCGTCGGTATCCGGCCCGCGACGCGGGTCACGATCGGTCGGCGTTCTCCTGCTGAGCCTGGGTGTTCAGCGGCTCGCGTATGGCCGAGTCCTCGAACCAGTTCGTCCCGGTCGTCTCACTGTTCGCGACGGGCGAACTCGGCTGCTCGGCCGAGAGCGGTTCGAACCGGTCCGGCGGGTCGAACCTGGCCGGTGGGCGCGCCGCGTCCGCCCTCGGTTCTGGGCGCTGCCGGTACAGCAGGTAGGCGAACCCGCCGCCCGCCGCGGCCGAGACGACCAACAGCAGGAACGCGACCCGGTGCGAGAGCCCGCTCGCCGTGCCCGGCGCGGCCGAGGAGGAGCTGACCACCGTGTTCGCGGTCGCGTCCGTGGGGACCAGCACGGTCACCTTGGTGCCGACCGAGTTGCCGCAGCCGTTGAGCAGCAGGCTCATCGACTTGCCGTCGACCCGCGCGGTGAGCGCGTCGTTGGGCGTCGCCGAGGCGCAGAGGGCCGTCTTGGTCACGGTGGCCTGGGCGGACGTGCCGGTGTCCGTCGACGGCCGGGTCGCGGTGAGGCCGGAGAGCACCCACAGCCCGAACACGGCGACAGCGATCACCACGAGGCCGACAGCCGCATATGGCAGCACCTGTCGGATCGCTGGCTTGGCAACCGTCACCGGTCGAGGATTGCAGACGAACCCGTAAGACACCCGCTCGCGGGGGCACGGATTGGCGCGAATCACCCCGCTGCGGGAGTGCCAACACCCCCGAACAGCCCAACCAGACGGACAAACGAGACCCTCCTCACAGCGACGAAGACGCTGTGTATTCACCCGTAAACCTGAACGGACGCTGAAGGCCCGTGGCGCGGACCGGGCATCCGGGTGAAAGGGCACGACAATGCAGTGGTGGCGGCTTACCCCCAACCCGACCGAGCCCAGGGCACCGCGACCCGAGGGCCGGCTCCGACCGGTGCGCGCATCCTGGTCATCGAGGATGCCGAGGCGATCCGCGCGGCGATGTGCTCAGCGCTCGGTGAACGTGGGCACGACGTGCTGGCCAGAGCGGACGGCCGCGAGTTGGAGTCCGACCTCACCCGGTTCCGGCCCGACCTGGTCGTGCTGGACCTGATGCTGCCCGGCCGGGACGGCTTCGCCCTGCTCGACGTCGTCCGCCGCACCTCGACGGCGGGCGTGGTGGTGGTGACCGCGCGGGACGGCGTGTCCGACCGGCTGCGCGGCCTGTCCAACGGGGCCGACGACTACGTGATCAAGCCGTTCGTGCTGGCCGAGCTGGTGGCCAGGGTGTCCGCCGTGCTGCGCAGGCTCGGCCGTACCCCGTCGACCGTGCAGATCGGGCCGCTGCTGGTGGACGCGGACGCCGGCATCGTCATGTACGACGGGACCGCGGTCGACCTGACCGCGACCGAGCTGCGGCTGCTGGACTACCTTGCCGCGCAGCGTGGTCGGGTGGTGTCCAAGATGCAGATCCTCACCGCGGTGTGGGGCTACGAGGACTACGACCCGAACCTGGTGGAAGTGCACGTCAGCGCGTTGCGCAGGAAACTGGAGGCGCACGGGCCGCGCTTGCTGCACACCGTGCGCGGCCTGGGCTACGTGCTGCGCTCCGGCGAGGGATGAGGTGTCGGTGACGACTGGCGATGCGACCGTGCGGCTGGGTGCGGCCAGGGGCGCGCTGCGCACCGGGTCGCTGCGCACCCGGGTCATCGTGCTCGTGCTCGGCGTCCTGTTCGTGGTGCTGCTGGCCATGGTCATCCTGGTCCAGGCGCTGTTCAACGTGTTCTCCGCCAAGGACATCAACACGGTGCTGAACGCGCGGCTGGTGGCCGCGGAGCAACTCGCGGCGAAGACCAAGAACGCGCAGGTGCTCGCCCACAAGCTGGACACCGGCGGGGTGCGGGTGTCGCTCGTGCTGCCGGACGGCCGGACCTACGGCACACTCGGCTCGACCCCGCCGCCCGGCGTCTACGAGAAGAAGGTCACGCTCAACAGCGTCAATTTCCGGGCCGCGAAGCTGACCCTCGCGGTGGACGAGGCCGCGGTGACCTCCTCGCAGGCCAGGCTGCGCACGCTGCTGGTGCTCACCGGGCTCGGCGCGCTGGGCGTCACCGGGATCGCCCTGCTGTTCACCGTGCGGCTCGCACTGTCGCCTTTGGACGCGATGACGAACCTGGCGCGGTCGATCGCGCGCGGTGGCCGGGGCAGACGGCTGTGGCCGACCAAGGCGGACACCGAGTTGGGCCGGACCGCCGCCGCGTTCGACGACATGCTGGACGCGCTGGAGGGCGCGGAGGCGACGGCCAATCGGGCCGAACAGGCGGCGACCGAGGCGGCCGAGCGGACCAGGCGGTTCGTCGCGGACGCCGCACACGAGCTACGCACTCCGATCGCGGGCGTGCAGGCGGTCGCCGAAGCGGTGCTGCAACAGCCGCCGGACGCGGACCCCGAGGAGGTGCAGCGGCTGCAACTGCTGCTGGTGCGCGAGTCGCGCAGGGCCAGCCAGCTCGTCGACGACCTGCTCGACCTGGCCCGGATCGACTCCGGCGTCGAACTGCACAAGGAGAACCTCGACCTGCACACGCTGGCCGACGCGCAGATCGACCGGATCCGGCTGCTCGCCCCCGAGCTGACGCTGACCGTGGAGGGCCCGCCGCTGCCGGTGTACGCGGACCCGGCGCGGGTCACCCAGATCGTGGCGAACCTGCTGGACAACGCCAAGCAGGCGACTCCCCCGGACGGACGAATCACGGTTGCGCTGGGGCGCAGCGGCAACTTCGCCGAACTGGTGGTGATCGACAGCGGACACGGCGTGCCGCCGGCCGACCGGGAGCGGATCTTCGACCGGCTGGTCCGGCTGGACCGCGCGCGCGACCGGCGTTCCGGCGGTTCCGGCCTTGGCCTGGCGATCGCCCGCGGCTTCGCCCGCGCGCACGGCGGCGAACTCACCTGTGAACCGCCCGTGCCCGGCGCGCAGGGCGCGGTCTTCCGGCTGTTGCTGCCGCTCGGCGACATCTCGGTGACGCCCACCGAACGGTTCAATCCGGGTACCCGGATCGGTTTCCGACCGGTTGGCCCGGATGCCGACGCGACCCGGCCTGCCTGGCCGGGCGTTAATGAGTGATGGTGTTCCGCACCGGCCGATCCATGGCATGGTGCAGGTATCTCGCGACCCAAGCACGAATCCGGAGAGTAATCGTTAGATACGTTCTGTATGAAGTTTGCGATTAATCGGCGATTGTTTTGGAATACTGTCGGCTAGTACAAGCTCCGTCCACGCTCTGATCACACCTGTAGGATGCACACGTGCCGTTATCACCCCAACACGCGGCGTCCGCGCTCGGCTGGTTCGGGCCGGTCGTGTCGGACGTTGGCATCCTCGGGCACCGGGTGTCCGCGGTTGTCCGACTGCACCCCGAGGTGGATCGCTGGCGCCGGTCGAACGGCTGGCCGCCGCAGCCGGACCCGTCCTGGTTCCGGACCTGGTTCGACCCCGGCCCCATCGACCGGACCCCACTGCCCGCGGTGAGCCTGGTCGGCGTGCTGGTCACCGAGTCCGAAGCGGACCGCGCGCTGAACTCCTGCGGCACCCTGATCACGCTGGCCAAGGTCGCGGTGATCCTGCCGACCCCGGCAGCGGAAGACCCGTGGCCGCTCAACGAGTTCGACTACTACGGCGTCGGCGTGGTCTCCGGCGACGACGACAGTCCCCAGGTGGTCGTGCCGCCCGAGGATCGGGCGGTCGAGTTCGGACCGTCGCTCTACGGCCGCTGGCTGCAGGAAGTCCTCTACGACCGGGTCGTGCGCGGCCTGCACGTCTCCGCGTCCCTGAGCTAGTCGGGTTCGACGGGCACCGCGCCGAGCAGCGCGCGCAGCCCCTCCGCGTCGAGCAGGTCCACCGGCCGGACCGTCGCGTTCGCGGCCACGTAATGGAAAGCGGCGCGTACCGAGGCCAGTGGGGCGCCACGCAGCGCCGACCAGGCCAGCCGGTAAGCAGCCAGTTGCACGGCCCGTGCGGCAGCCGCTGAGTCGTCCGGCAGCGCGCCGGTCTTCCAGTCCACCACCGTCCAGCCGCCGTCGGCGTCGGCGTAGACCGCGTCCATCCGGCCGCGCAGGGTCACCGCCGCGATCTCGGTCTCGAACGCGACCTCCACGTCGAACGGGGTGCGCTCGCCCCATTCGCTGGCCAGGAACGCGGTGCGCAACTCCTCGATCCGCTCGTCCGGGGCGGCGTCCTCGTCGGCCGCGCCGGGCAGTTCGTCCATGTCCAGCAGTCGGTGTGCGCCGAAGCGCTGCTCCAACCAGGCGTGGAACGCGGTGCCGCGCCGCGCGGCCGGGTTCGGCTGGTACGGCAGCGGCCTGCGCAGCCTGCGCGCCAACGCGACCGGGTCGTGCGCCAGCTGCACCAACTGGCTCACCGTCAGCTGCTCCGGCAGACGCACCTGCTCCCGCCGTCCGCTCGCCGCGGCCCGTTCCGCGAGCAGCACATCGACGTCGCGCGCCCACCCCTCCGGGTCGTCCTTCTCCGCGACCGGTTCGGCCTGCGGACCGGACATGGCCGCGTGCACCAGTTCCGCGCCGCGGATCACCGCGAGTCGCCGGTTGCCCAGCGGATCGCTAGGCCACACGGCGCTGGCTACGTTCTCGGACAACGGATTCGGCTCATCCTCTTCAGGAGGCTTCGCCCAGTGGTCGATGCTGCCGATCGGCGTATCGCTGGCGGCGATCGCGGCGTGCACCTCGTCCAGGAAGGGCGATGGCCCCTTCGGCTTCAGGCCACCCTCGCCCCACCAGTGGCCGGACACGAACAGGCCGTGTTGCGCCCTGGTCAGGCCGACGTAGAACAGCCGCCGATCCTCGACAAGGCGCCGATCCTCGAACGCCGAACTGTGCTTCTCCAGCGCGTCCACGACGGTCTTGCGGTCGTCACCCTCGGCAAGGCGCAGCGGCGGCAGGTCGACGGCGTCGCCGCGCAGGTCGGCGGGCAGCTCGGTGACCGAGGTGAGCCAGTCGCCCGAGCGCTTCTGACCGGGGAACACGCCCGCCACCAGGTGCGGGAGCGCGACCAGCTGCCATTCCAGCCCCTTGGCCGCGTGCACGGTCAACACCTGCACCCGATCCTGCGCCACGTCCACCTCGCCCGGCTCCAGGCCGTCCTCCTCCTTCTCCGCGATGGCCAGGTAGTCCAGCAGCGCGGGCAGGGTGGCCGACGAACTGGCCATGGCGTAGTCGCCGACCACGTCGGCGAACGCGTCCAGGTGCACCCGGCCGATCCGGGTCGGCCGCGCCATCGCCTCGATGTCCAGCAGCAGCGTGCGTTCCACGTCCGCGACCAGTTCCGGCAGCGGCGCGTCCAGCCTGCGGCGCAGCGCGGCCAGCTCGCCGCCGAGCAGCCGCAGCCTGCGGAAACCGTCCATCGAGTAGTTCGCCGGGTCGCCCGGGTCGTCCAGCGCGTCGGCCAGTCCGGCCTGCTCGGCCTGTTCCGGCGGCAGAGCGTCGGCCAGCGCGCCCAGCTGACCGTCCGCATCGGACGGTGCCTTGCCGGCGCGGCCGCCGCCGAGTTCGCCCGCCCGCGCCCACAGCGCGGCCAGGTCGGCCGCGCCGAGCCGCCAGCGCGACCCGGTGAGCAGCCGCGCCGCGGCCGTGCCGGCGAGCGGATCCACCAGCAGCCGCAACGCGCTGACCAGGTCACGCACCTCGGGTTCGGCCAGCAGACCGCCGATGCCGACCACCTCGACCGGCAGCTCCCGCGCGCGCAGCGCGGCGGCCAACTCGGCCATGTCCGCGCGCCGCCGCACCAACACCGCGGCCGTCGGCGGCGCCCCGGTGGCCTCGGTGTAGGCGAACCAGCGGCGCGCGATCTGCTCGGCCATCCACTCGCGCTCCTGCTGCACGTCCTCCCACAGCGCGCAGCGCACGTCGCCCGGTGCCGCGCCCGGCATCGGTCGCAGGTCGTCCACGTCCAGCCCGGCCGCCCGCAGCGGACCGGCGGCCACGTTGGCCAGCGCCAACACCTCCGGTGGATTCCGGAAGCTGGTCATCAGCCCGAACCGCCGGGCGGGCTCGCGCCGCTCCCCGACCAGTCGGGGAAAGTCGCCGGTGAACCGGGGCAGGTTGGCCGCGCTCGCGCCACGCCAGCCGTAGATCGCCTGCGCCGGGTCGCCCACCGCGGTCACCGGCACGATCTTCAGGTCCGGATCGCCGAACAGCGACCGCAACAGCACCCGCTGCGAATGGCCGGTGTCCTGGTACTCGTCGAGCAGCACCGCGCCGTAGCGCTCCCGCTCGCCCACCGGCACCTGCGGATGCGTCGAGGCGACCATGGCCGCGGCGGCCATCTGGTCGGCGAAGTCCAGCGCGCCGATCCGCCGCTTGACCGCGCCGTACTCCTCCACCAGCGGCAGCAGCGCGACCCGCAACTGTTGTGCGGCAATGACCTTCTGCAGGTCCTGCGGCAGCTCGACGCCCTGCCGCTTGGTCGTCCTCGGCGCGTTCTCGATGATGTCGACCAGCCGCTGCGCGTGCGCGCGCAGCGCGTCCGGTTCGAGCAGGTGTTCGGCCAGCTCACCGGCCAGCTTCAACAGGTAGCCGGTGATCGTCGGCGGCACCTTGTCGGTATCCAGGTCCTGCGTCCAGGTGCTCACCACCCGGTGCGCCAGCTGCCAGGACGCGGTCTCGGTGAGCAGCCGCGACCCCGGCTCGACCGGCAGCCGCAGCCCGTGTTCGGCCACGATCCGACCCGCGTAGGCGTGATAGGTGAGCACCGTCGGCTCGCCGGCGAGCACGCTCAACCGCCGCTGCCCGCTCGGATCCACCTCGTCCAGCAGGTCCGAGCCGGCCAACCGGCGCAGCCGCGCGCGGACCCGGTCGGACAGCTGGCGCGCGGCCTTGCGGGTGAACGTCAGGCCCAGCACCCGATCCGGGGTGACCAGACCGTTGGCCACCAGCCAGACCACCCGCGCGGCCATGGTCTCGGTCTTGCCCGCGCCCGCGCCGGCCACCACCAGCGTCGGCTCGATCGGCGCCGCGATCACCGCGACCTGTTCCGGGGTCGGCTGCGGCAGGCCCAGCGCCGCCGCCAGTTCCAGCGGTTCGAGAACGGTCACTCGCCCACCTGGCGACCGGACGAGTGGATCGGACAGGTCGTGCGCGCCGGGCAGCGGTCACAGTCGGAGTTGGCCGTCGCCGTGTACTCCGGCCCGGTGCACGAGGACGCCGCGTCGCGCACCACGTTGAGCCAGTCGCGCACGGCGGGCTCGTCCAACGGCTGCTGGGTGAGTTCGGTCGGCCCCTTCTTCGTCTGCCTGGCCAGGTAGAGCAGGCGCGCGCCACCCGGTTCGGTCGACAGGCCGAGATCGTCGAACGCGCCGAGCGCGGCGGCCAGCTGGTAGACCGCCAGCTGCGGATGCGCCTCGGCCGCGGCTCTGGTCGGCGGGTTCTTGCCGGTCTTGATGTCGATCACGACCGGCCGCCCCTGCTTGTCGACCTCCAGCCGGTCCACCCGCCCGCGCACCCGCAACCACGGACCCGGCTGCTCTTTTTCGGGCCCGACCTTGATGTCCAGCCCCCACTCCACCGCGACCTGGCTCAGGTCCGTGCGCGATGAGGACATCCAGCCGCGGAACGCGTCCACCATGCGTTCGATCCGCTGCCGCTCCCGGCGCGAAAACCAGGGCGCGCCCGCGTCCACCGTGGCCCACGCCTGGTCGAGCGCGACCCGCAGCTTCTCCGGATCGGCCCCCTCGGCCGCCGCCTGCGCGAGCGCGTGCACCAGGCTGCCGGTGATCGAGGGCAGTTCCGCGGTGTCCGTGCCGCCGTGCCGCTCCACCAACCACCGCAGCGGACACTTGGTCAGCACCTCGACGGTGGACGGCGACACCCGGACCTCGTCCTCGTCAGTCCACAATGGATCTCCGGTGGACACGTCGGCCAACCCGTACCAGGTGCGCGGATCCGCGCCCGGCACACCGGCCTTGGCCAACCGCGCCAACTGCGCCGCCGCGCGTTCACGCCGGTCCGCGCTCTCCACCTCGCCGCACACCACGCGGCGCAGCTCGCCGACCACATCGGCCAGCGACAGCGCCCGCTCGGTCGACCGCACCGGCCGCGCGATCGACTCCGGGTCGCTCGACGTGCCGTCCAGTTCGTCCAGGAACCGCGAGGGCTGCTCGTCCTCCCCGCGCACCGCGGTCACCAGCAACGTGTCCTTCGCCCGACTCGCCGCGACCAGGAGCAATCGACGTTCCTCGGCCAGGATCGGCGCGGTCGCGGAGAGCTGCGTGTCCGGGTCGATGCCCGCGCAGAGATCGACGAGCTTCTCCACACCGAGCAGGGAGCCGCGCAGCCGCAGATCCGGCCAGCTGCCCTCCTGCACGCTCGGCACCGCGACCACCGTCCACTCGCGACCGGCCGACGCGTGCGCGGTCAGCACCGAGACGGCCTCGCGCCTCGGCGCGCTCGGCGCGAGCGTGTCACCCACGATCTGTTGCGCGGCAAGGTAATCCACGAACGCGCCGACCTCGGCGCCCGGCAACCGGTCGTGATAGTTGGCGGCCGCGTCGAACAGCACCAGCACCGCGTCCAGATCCCGGTCGGCCTGCACGCCGATCGGCCCGCTGCGCGTCGATCGAGCGACGAGTTGCTTCTCCAGTCCGCTGGCCTGCCACAGTTTCCACAGCACCGTCTCGATGCCGTCGCCCGCCGCGATCGATTCCCGGGCCAGTCGCAACAGCTCGCCGACGTGCCGCACCGGACGTGCCGCCCGCTCCTCCAACGCGGCCAGTGCGTCCGCCGACTCCAACGCCTCCACCAGCAGCGCGCCACTGCCGCGTTCGCCGCCGCTCGCCAGTTCCAGCCGGCGCAGGCCGCGCCGCAACCGGCGCAACGCCAACGGATCCGCGCCGCCGAGCGGCCCGGACAGCAGGAACACCGCGATCTCCTCGTCCAGCGCCGCACCGGAATCCGCGCAGCGCGCCAACTCCAGCAACGGGCGGACGACCGGATGCCGCATCAACGGCTGTTCATCGGCAGGCGTGGCCAGGGGCACCCCGGCGGCCAGCAGCGCGCGCCGCAACACCGGCAGCGACCGAATCGTCGACCGGACCAGCACCGCCATCTCCGCCCACGGCACCCCATCGACCAGGTGCGCCCGGCGAAGTTGATCGGCCACCCAGGCCGCCTCCTGCGCGGCCGAGGCGAACAACCGCACCGTCACTCGGCCGGCCTCCGGATCCTCGGTACCCGGCCCGTACGACTCGCGCCCGGAACCCGCGCCGGGCAGCCGCCCGGCCAACCGTTGCACTGCGGACCGCACGCGCGGCGCCATCCGGTGATCCAGCCGCAGCACCACCGTGCGATCCGGATCGGTGTCCGCGAGCAGCCGGGGATCCGCGCCGCGGAAGGAGAACACCGCCTGGTCCGGATCGCCGAACAACACGTGTTCGGTCGCGGTCGCGGCGAGTCCGGTGACCAACTCGAACTGTTGCGGGTCAAGGTGTTGCGCGTCGTCGACGAACAGGTGGCGGACCCGGTCCTGCTCGCGTTCGCGCAGTTCGTCGTCGGTCTGGAAGGCGAGCAGCGCCGCCGACACCAACTCGGCCGCGTCCAGCGCGGGCGAGCCGACGACGCCGCGCAACAGCGTGACCTCTTCGTACTGCCGGCCGAAAATACCGGCCGCGACCCATTCCTCGTGCCCGCGCGCGCGCCCGAGGTCGATCAGATCCTCCGGCCCCAGCCCGCGCTCGGCCGCGCGCAGCAGCAAGTCGCGCAGTTCGGCCGCGAACGCGGGGATCGTCAACGCGGGCCGCAGCCGCTCGGGCCAGTTCGGCGCGCCGTCCTCAACATCGCCGGCGAGCAGCTCGCGCACCACCGCGTCCTGGTCCGGTCCGGACAACAGCCGCGGCGGCGGCAGTTCGCTCATGGCGGACTGCAACCGCAACACACCGAACGCGTAGGAGTGCACGCTGCGCACCAGCGGCTCCCGCGCCGCCCGCAACCCACCGGTCTCGCCGTCCGCCGGCAACCCGCTGGCTCGGCCATCCGCTGGCAACCCGCCCGTCTCGCGACCCGCGAGCAGCCGGGTGACCCGCGTGCGCAACGCGATCGCCGCGCGCCTGCTCGCGGTCAGCACCACGATCTGCTCAGGATCGACGCCGCGCCGGATCCGGTCCGCCACCAGCTCCGCGATCAGCGTGGTCTTGCCCGTGCCCGGCCCGCCCAACACGCGCAGAAACCCGCGCCGATGCCCTAGCACCCGCCGCCCGGCCCCGTCCCACTCAAGCTCGACATCATCGGCCACCGCCGGCCTGACCAGCAACGGAGCCTGCCGCCCGGTGATCGCGTACCGCCCACCGACGCTGCCGAGCGCAACGTCGTCAGGTGCCGCGTCGTGGGATCCACCGCTGCGGCCCAGTGGGAAGGACGGGGCTGCCACCGAATGATGGAACCACGCCACACCCACCACCCCGCGCAGGCCCCGCGCCCGTGTCGCCAGATCGATCTACGTGAACCGACGACACTCCCGAAAACCGCAGCTCACTTTGCATCCCGTGATCATTTACGCGTAACGTTAAAAATGGGGGGTCCCGCCAAGCCTCATAGAGGGGCCGCGCGCCGGTGTGGCCGATCAGACCCTTTTGTAGCCGATCAAGCCTTTCGCGGTCGCGCTGCTCGGCTGAGCCGCGTGGCTGCTGCGGCGGACACGCGAGGGGACGTTGTGAATCCCGGATTAGCGCGGATGCGACCATGCCCATCATGGCGATCCCGCTGCATGTCCACGAGTACGGACCCGCAGGCGGCTCACCGCTGCTCGCCATCCACGGAGTGACCGGTCACGGCGCGCGCTGGGCCGCGTTCGCACAACAGCAGTTGGCGGACTATCAGGTCCTCGCGCCGGACCTGCGCGGCCACGGCCGTTCCACGCCGCTGCCACCGTGGACACTCGAACAGCACGCAGCCGATCTGCTCGCGGTCATCGACGGCTACGGCCTGGACGCGGTGCCGGTGTTGGCCCATTCCTTCGGCGGCGCGGTCGCGCTGCACCTGCACAGACTCGCGCCCGGCCGGATCAGCAAGCTCGTGCTGCTCGATCCCGCCGTCGGTCTGAGCCCGGCGTTCGCGCTGGAGCGCGCCGAACTGCCGCAGCGCCGCTTCGCCAACCAGCGGGAAGCCTGGGAGGCGCAGCGCTACGACTGGCCGACCGCCTCGGACGAGACCGTCTACGCCGAACTCGCCGAGCACCTGGAACAGTCCGACGGCGAATGGCGCTTCCGCTACTGCCCGCCCGCGGTCGCGACAGCGTGGAGCGAAATGACGCGGGCACCGATGCTGCCGCATCCGGGCACGCCGACCATGATCATCCGCGCGCTGCGGGAGCAGTACGTCAGCTCGGCGTTCATCAGCGGCTGCCAACTGGTGCTCGGCTCAGATTTCGATCTGGTCGACCTGGATGTCGGGCACATGGTGTATCTGGAACGTCCTGAGGACACGGGAGAATTCGTGACCGGGTTTGTCGCCAAGGGGTGAGCGTGGACGAACAGATTCATGAACACATTCGCGAGATCATCACATCGATCCCGCGGGGACGGGTCGCGACCTACGGCGACATCGCCGAACTGGCCAAGGCGCCCTCGCCCCGGCTGGTCGGCCGGGTGCTGTCCGAGGACGGGCACGACCTGCCGTGGCAGCGGGTGATCCGCGCGGACGGCACGCCCGCTCCGCATCTGGCCAGACAGCAACTGGAACTGCTGCGCGCGGAGGGCGTGCTCGCCGACGGGGAACGGGTCGATCTCAAGCAGTACCGCTGGGAGGCGGTCGCGCAGGCGCGCCTCAAGGACGCGCCCGGCGGCTTGTTCTAGTCAAGCTGCTGGTCCGCGGAGGACCGGTGCGCGACGTGCTCGGCGGGGATGGTGCCCATCCGGCCCGCGTTGAAGTCCTCCACGGCCTGGATGATCTCGGCGCGGGTGTTCATCACGAACGGGCCGTAGCGCGCGACCGGCTCGTTGAGCGGTCGGCCGCCGAGCACGAGGATCTCCCAGCCGGTGCGGCTCGCGGTCGGCTGGCTCTCCGCGGCACGCATGGTGAGCGCGTCGCCGGGGCCGAACACGGCCAGTTCGCCCTCGTCCAGCGGCCGGTTCTCGACACCGACCGTGCCGCGTCCGGACAGGACGTAGACGAGCGCGTTGAAGTCCGGCCGCCACGGCATCGCGAGTCGCGCGCCGGGGCTGACCGTGGCATGCAGGTAGGTGATCGGCGTCCAGGTCGAGCCGGGTCCGGTGTGGCCGGCGAGGTCGCCCGCGATGATCCGGACCAGTGCGCCGCCGTCGTCGCTGGCCAGTAGCACGGCGTCGGTCGCCTCGATGTCCTGGTAGCGCGGGTTGGTCCACTTCAACGATGTCGGCAGGTTCACCCACAGCTGCACGCCGTGGAACAGGCCGCCCTTGGCGATCATCTCCTGCGGCGGAAGTTCGTTGTGAAGGATTCCGGCGCCCGCGGTCATCCATTGCGTCGCGCCGTCGGTGATCAGGCCACCGCCGCCGATGGAGTCGGTGTGCTCCATGGCGCCGTCGATCATGTAGGTGACGGTTTCGAAGCCGCGGTGCGGGTGCCACGGCGCTCCCTTGGCCTCACCGGGGCCGTATTCGACCGCGCCCATGTGGTCGAGCAGCAGGAACGGGTCGGCCAGCGCCAGGTCGGCGCCGGGGAACGGGCGCCGCACCTTGAAGCCTTCGCCCTCGTAGAAGGTCTGGGCGTGCACGAGCTTGCCGACCGGGCGCCAGTCGGTGTCCGCGACGGGCAGCTCGGGCAGGCGGGGCAGGGTCAGGGTGTCCGCGGTGACGGCTGGCATGTCGACCTCCTTGGCCGGTGGCCGCCGGTGCGGCGACCCATGTACCCGTCAATGTAGTTGAGAGTGCAATTATTCCGCCGACGCCGGCTCGACGGGCGTGGCCGCGCGGTTGGCGTCCCAGGTCGGCGAGGCGAGGAAGTAGGTGTCGTAGCGCTGCTGCTCGGCCAGCAGGCTCTCCCTGGGCAGCTCGCCGCGCACGATCCGGCCCAGGTGGCGGAAGTACTCGAAGCGCTGCACGCCCGGGGTGATCACGATCAGCAGCTCGGCGCCGTGACCGCAGGCCGCGCCGAACGCGTGCGGCACACCGGCCGGCACGACCAGCAGGTCGCCCTTGTTGGCGCGCACCACGTCGGTGCCGGAGAGCACGTCGACGATGCCGTCCAGGATGTAGAACATCTCGGCCGAGCTGTCGTGCCGGTGCGGCACCGCGCCGGGCACGTTCCGTCCCAACTGGACGATCTGGGTGCTCAGCGCGCCCCCGGTGTCGTCGGAGTCGGCGAGCAGGCGGATGGTGCTCGGGCCCTGTGCCAGGACTTCCGCGTCGTCGGCGCGAACCAGCACGGTACCGTCCGCGGTGGGCACGATCAGCGACATCGTCTTCTTCCCCCGGGTTTTCGCATCAGTGCAGTTCAGTGATCTGGTGCGCGGCTCGCTCGAGACCGCGCAGCGAACGCGTCGTCGAGTACGGGTGCAACGCGTGCACGGCGAGCCGGAAGAGTAAGGCGTGCAACAACGCCTGCGGCCACTCCGGCAGATGCGACCACCGGTGCAGGATCGCCTCGTCCGCCCCGCCCCACGCCAGCGCGTCCACCACGATCACCGCGGCGGCCCATTCGGCCGGGCGCCAGTACGGGTCGAAGTCCATGATCGCCGGCGAGGCTGAACCCGCGAACAACACGTTGCCGAACAGGTCGCCATGGACAACCTGGGGTTTACTCGTCATCGGCTTGCGCGCGCCGGTCAACATGTCGAACAGGCGACCGCCGAGATCGGCGTCGAGCACGGTCTCGTCCTCGCCGAACGCGACCCGGTCGGCAACGGAGAACACGTCGGCGCGCGCGTCGATGAACCGCGGCCGGTTCAGATCCGCGGTCGCCTCGTGCAGCCGGACCGCGACGGACACGACCTCGTCGTGGCGTGGTTCGGCGCGACCGGCGATCACCCTGGTCGCGGCCCAGCCGCCGACCACCCAGCGGCCGTCGGTCGAGCGCAGCGGCCGGGCCACCCGCAGGTTCTCCACGTGCAGCGCGTCCAGGGTCTGGCCGACCCAGGCGGCCTGCGCGGGATTGGTCGCCGGGCGCAGCGCGGCCTCGCCGCAGCGCCACACCGGACCACCGTCGATCAACTCCGGTTCGCTGTCGCGCGCCCCGAACGCGGCCCGGACGTGCACGGGGGGCGGTTCCGGTGTCGGCGTCACGGCGTGACCTCGCTGGTACCAGGCCACTCCGTGAACGCACCCTGTGCTGGTCGGTTCGCTCCGCAGGCTCCGTTCACGCGCCGGACGCTACCGCCACCCGATGCCCTACGGGTACGACGCCCCGACGAACTGGCGGGAAAACACCCCGACAGCCCAATGTGGACCGGGCGAAACGCCGAGGGGACCGGCCGCGACGGCCGGCCCCCTCGGGCTGGAGAAATACGTGTGGATCAGTACGGCTGGAAAACACGTGTGGATCAGTAGGTCGGCAGGCTCGGGTCGACCTGCTTGGCCCATGCGAGCACACCGCCGCCGACGTGCACCGCGTCCGCGAAGCCCGCCTTGTGCAGCGCGGCCAACGCCTCGGCCGAGCGGGCACCGGACTTGCAGTGCAGCACCAGCGGCTTGTCCTGCGGCAGTTCGGCCAGTGCCTCGCCGGAGAGGATGCGGTCCTTGGGGATCAGCACCGAGCCCGGGATGCGCACGATTTCGTACTCGTGCGGCTCACGCACGTCGACGAGCAGGAAGTTCTCGTGCGCGTCGATCTTCTGCTTGAGCTCCAGCGGGGTGATGGTGTGCCCGGCGGCGGCGTTCTGCGCCTCGTTGGACACCACGCCGCAGAACGCGTCGTAGTCGATCAGCTCGGTGATCTTCTCGCCGTTCGGGTCCTTCCGGATCTTGATGGTCCGGTAGGTCATCTCCAGCGCGTCGTAGACCATCAGCCGGCCGAGCAGCGTCTCACCGATGCCGGTGATCAGCTTGATCGCCTCGGTGACCATGATCGACCCGATGGAGGCGCACAGCACACCGAGCACGCCGCCCTCCGCGCAGGAGGGCACCATGCCGGGCGGTGGCGGTTCCGGGTAGAGGTCGCGGTACTGCGGCCCGTGCTCCTCCCAGAACACGCTGACCTGGCCCTCGAACCGGAAGATCGAACCCCACACGTACGGCTTGCCGGCCAGCACCGCGGCGTCGTTGACCAGGTAGCGCGTGGCGAAGTTGTCGGTCCCGTCCAGGATCAGGTCGTAACCGGCGAAGATGTCCAGGGCGTTGTCGCTGGTCAGGTGCACCTGGTGCAGGTTGACCTTGACGAACGGGTTGATCTCGGCGATCGAGTCGCGCGCGGACTCGGCCTTGGGCCTGCCCACATCGGACTGGCCGTGAATGATCTGGCGTTGCAGGTTGGACTCGTCGACCTCGTCGAACTCGACGATGCCCAGCGTGCCAACCCCGGCGGCGGCCAAATACAGCAGCGCTGGGCTGCCGAGTCCGCCTGCGCCGACCACGAGTACCTTCGCGTTCTTCAGCCGCTTCTGCCCGTCCATCCCGACGTCCGGGATGATCAGGTGCCGGCTGTATCGCGCGACCTCCTCCTTGGTCAGCTCCGCGGCTGGCTCCACGAGCGGCGGGAGCGGCATCGGTTCCTCCGAATCGGCTTGACTTCCTCAGGTCGGACCGCTGAATACAAGACGCGGCTGACCGGTTTCCGGATTTGTCTCTGCTATCGAACAACACTCGGCGGGCCGCTGGTCTTCCCGTCCGCGCAGCTCCCAGCATGTGGACGAGCCGCGGTGGCGGGCTCAGCCGGCGGCCGGCGGTGGCGCGGTCGCGGGATAGTTCGGGCCCTGCGGATAGGGCCACGCGTTGACCTGGCAGACCTTGCCGTCGCGCTGGACCGCGCCGCGGTTGGCCGGCTCCGCGTTGTTCACGTCGTAGACGTAGTTGTCGGAAACGCCGAAGCTCTGCTCCATCATCACCGGGGCGAGGCCGCCGTTGGTGGCGCAGCCCACGTGGTGGTTGCCGAACGCGTGCCCGACCTCGTGGTTGATGGCGTACTGCCGGTACAGGCCGAGGTCGCCGTCGAAGGCCAGCGCGCCGCGCACCCAGCGGGCGATGTTGAGGATCACCTGGTGCGTGCGCAGTACCCAGCACGAGCCCTCGAAGCCGATCTGGAAGCCGCACAGGTCGGGCCGGTGGTCGGTGTTCGGGGTGGTCAGGTCGATGGTGAAGTCGGGGTGGGCGAATCCGGCATCGACCCGCTGGAGGCCGATGGTGCCGGCCGCGATCCAGCTGCGCGGATCGGCCAGCGTGCTCTGCACGTCGCTGAGGAACGCGTCGTCGCCCTGGTAGTAGGACGGATCGATGCCGTCCTCGATGCGGATCTGGTAGTGGTACGTCCGGGCCGCGCCGGTCTTGCCCACCACCGGACCGGTGCCCGGCAGGACCCGCCACGTGCCCGCGCCGGACTGCGGGAACGCCCCGCCCGGGGGTAGCACGGCGGTTCCGGTGCCGGCGTTGACCGGGACGGCGGGCTGCTCGGTGACGACCGGTGCGCCGGGTTGCGCGGTGTTCATCCCGCCCGCACTGGCTTGTCCGCCCGCTCCCTTGTGCGTGGTGTTGAGCAGGACCAGCACGCTGAGCACCACGAGCACCGGCACCGCGTACACCCGCCAACCGTAGGTTGACAGCACCCGGTCGACGCCTCGTTTGCGCCGCCGCTCGGGTACGTCCTCGACCTCGGGCTGCCACGATGCGGTCAGCGGCTCGGCGGTGGTCCTGCGCTGTCCAGCGCGATGACGCTGCTCGTCACGCAGCGACTGGGCCGTGTGGGTTAACCGGCGGACGGCGGACTGTTCGGCGGCACGGACCTCCGCAACTCGGGGTTTCCTGGTTGCCGCGTTCCGCACGGCCAACAGAGTAGCGACGATCACCCGCGCGGACGATGCGGGACCGTTATCAAAGTCTGGCCAAAGTAGTCACTCGATCGGGTGAGCTTCGGCAATGGATCAGGAATCACTCATGTGATCTGAATCATAGATGCGTTGAACCGGTCACCAGGTTCCGGCGGTGACCGAGTCCCACATGCCCAGCGTGGCCCGCGCGACCGTGGCCGGCCGCTCCATCTGCGCCACGTGCCCGGTCCTGGGCAGCACCAGGAGCCTGCCCCTGGCCAGCAGCTCCGCGGTGCGCGGCGCCTTGCGCACGGTCACCAGCCGGTCCTGGTTGCCCCACACCACCAGCGAGGGCGTCCGCACCCGGCGCGCGACCGACCACAGCGACTGCGCGCCGGCCGCCATCCAGGCCCGGAACAGCGCGAGCGTGGCGGCGCTGAGCGCGGGGACGGCCCAGGGCATCCGGGAGCGTTCCGCGTATTCGGAGATGGCCAGCTCGATGCGCGCTTCGGGGACCTTGGTCGGCTCGGCGAAGCACAGGCCGAGCAGCTGCTGGGCGCGCTGCTGCGCGGTCATCCTGGCCAGCGCGTCACGGATCGGCCTGCCGACCACCGGTACCAGCGCCAGCGCGAAGCGCGGATCGGCCAGCCTGCGCACGTCCGGCCGCAGGTCCGGCATGGCCGGCGAGACCAGGGTGAGCGTGCGGACGAGTTCCGGGTTGGCCGCGGCGAGCATCATCGAGACGACGCCACCCATCGAGTTGCCGAACAGGTGCACCGGCCCGCTGTCCAGCGACACGATCAGCTTGCGCACCAGCTCGGTCTGTGCCGGCAGGCCGAAATCCGTACCGGGCGCCGGCTTCGACCGGCCGAACCCGGGCAGGTCCATCGCGATGCCGTTGACCTGGCCGGCCAGCTGCCCGGCCAGCTCGGTCCAGTTGGTCGAGGAACCGCCGAGCCCGTGCACGTAGACCGCGGTGGGCGCGCCTGCCGGTCCGGGCGTCTCTCGAACGTGCAGCCGGACGCCGTCAACCTCAAGTTCACGGCCGGGCCAGGGCGTCATCGCGGCCGGGATCGGGGGCAGCGACACGGTCGAGAACGGGACCCGGGTGAGCTGCGGCCGGGCGGGCAACGCGGCGGTGTGCAGAAAGGGCATCAGAACAGGATGCCTCGAAATTATCGATTTTCGCCCGTCGACTCGTCGCATCTCACGTACCGGGTACGCTCGATTGCTCGCCCAGCCCTATTACCAGCGGGTAAGGTCGGACTTTGGTCGGTACCACCCACGCCGGCCCGAGGAGCAGCACCGCGAGGAGGGGTCCGTTGACTGACACAGTGCGGCAGCAGGGCGGCGCGCCGGTCAGCCGAGGAGTGCGGTTGCCCCGCACGGCCCGTCGCGCCCAGTTGCTCGCGGCCGCGCAGGACGTGTTCGTGGCCAACGGCTACCACGCGGCCGCCATGGACGAGATCGCCGAACGGGCGGGCGTCAGCAAGCCGGTGCTCTACCAGCACTTCCCCGGCAAACTCGAGCTGTACCTGGCCCTGGTCGAGACGCACGTCAACGAGCTGATCAACCGGGTTCGCGCCGCGCTGGACTCCACAACGGACAACAAGGCGCGGGTGCGCGGCGCGGTCGGCGCCTACTTCGACTTCGTGGACAGCGAGGGCCAGGCGTTCCGCATGGTGTTCGAGTCCGACCTGCGCGGCGAGCCCGCGGTGCAGGACGCGATCGAGCGGGCCACCTCCGCGAGCGTCGAGGCGATCACCGAGACCATCACCGCAGACGCCGGCCTCGACGAGGACCGGGCGCGGCTGCTCGCGGTCGGCCTGGTCGGGATGAGCCAGGTCAGCGCGCGGTCCTGGCTGGACGCGAACCGCACCTTCGACAAGGAGGAAGCGATCGCGCTGATCTCCACGCTGGCCTGGCGCGGCATCGGCGGCGGTTACCCGCTACAGCACATCGACCGCGCCTGACCCCTCGGCAGGCGCCGCTGCGCTTCAATCCCGCTGCGCTTCAAGCCCGCCGCGGCTCAGCCTTCGCGGGAGCCGGCCAGGTCGATGACGTGCGCGATGCGCTCGGCGACGCCGACGGTGCGTTCCACGTTGAGCATGTGCCCCGCGTCGGGGTAGATCACCAGTTCCGCGCCCAGCGCGTCGGCGATGATCCGCGCATGCGGCAGCGGCAGCAGCCGATCCGCGCCGCCGGCCAGCACGATCGTCGGCTTGTCGCGCAACGCGGCAAGCGCCTCCCGACGTTCGTGCACACCGAGCGAGATCCGGAAACCGGCGATGCTGGCCGGGTTGCCGCGACCGAGTTGGTCGGCGGTGTCGGCCACGTCGCGCCGGTTCGGCTTCTTGCCGAACACCAGCCAGCGCAGGGCGGGCCGCATCAGCGCGGTGCGCCGCGACAGCGACGTGCGCCGGATCTTCGACAACCTGCGGTTCACACGTCGCTCGGCCTTGGTGACCCCGGTTGACAGCCAGCGCGGCAGGCCGAGGGTGATCTTGTCCAGACCACCCGAGGTGGTGGCCATGAACACCGCGCCGGCGATCCTGGGCAGCAGTTCGGGATGCCGCTCGGCGAACGCCATGATCGTCGCTCCGCCCATCGAGTGTCCGACCAGCACGATCGGCCCCTCGGCGACCCGGTCGGCGATGAGTTCGGCCAGGTCGTCGGCGAGCTGCGCGATCGTCGCGGTGCCCGGTTCGGCCGGTGCGGAGCCACCGTGACCGCGGTGGTCGTAGCGGATCACCCGCAACCCGCGGTTTACAGCGCCGTCTGCGGTCAGGGTGTGAACCACGGGTTGCCACTCGGTGTGGTCGAGGGTCCAGCCGTGCAAGAGGATCACGGTCAGCTCGGCCCCGCCCGCCGGCGCGACGTCCTCGACGTGCAGCGCGGTGCCGTCCGAGGTGACGAACCGGTGCGCCGCGGTCGGATCCCAGGGCGCGAGCGGCCGGGGGCGGGTCGTGGTCACCGGGTGACCAGGAAGGACTTGCGCCACGTACCCATGCCGGGCGCTCCGACCAGGCCGGCCTCGTCCAGGAACGACATGATCCGCTCGCCCGCCCAGCGGATGGTCTCCTGGTAGTGCGGGCTTTTCATGGCGACCGAGTGCGCCTCCTGCGGGTCGAGCCCGACCGCGGTGTAGACCTTCGGATTGATCAGCGTGTGCGTCACGTGGTACGCGACCTGCGCGATCAGCCAGCGCTGGTAGTACAGCTCGGCCCTGCTCAGGCCGGGCATGCCCGCCACGACCTCCTGGCGGGCGAAGGTGACGTGCCGGGCCTCCTCAAGCACGTGGATCCGGTTGACCATGCGGATCATCGGCTGCACGTTCTCGTCGGCCATGGCCTCGCGCTGCAACCGGTCCAGCAGTTCCTCGACGATCAGCACCGAGCCGAACAGGGCCGGGCCGTAGCCGATGATCGGCAGCAGCCTGCCCAGCGCGTGGGTGATCCGGCGGGGGCCGTACGCGGGCGCGCCGACGCGCTCGATCGCCTTGCTGAACATGGTCGAGTGCCGACACTCGTCGGCGATCTCGGTGAGCGCGTAGCGCACGTGGTTGGTGGTCGGATCCTTGCTGTACACCTCGTTGACCAGCATCTGCATCAGCAGCAGCTCGAACCAGATGCCGTTGCTGGCGACGCTGGCGATCTCGTGGCGGCCGAGTTCGAGGCGCTGCTCGGGCGAGAGCCGGTCCCAGAGGTGGGTGTTGTAGAGCGAGATCCGGTGTTCCGGTTGGAAGTACTTGCCCTCGACGAACGGCGCGGACCAGTCGACGTCCACGTCCGGGTCGTAGAACTTCTCGGCCGACGACCTGAGCAGCCGCTCGGCCGTCTTCTCCCGGTCGGCGACCTTGGCGACCTCAACCGCACGGCTCATGTCCACTCCCTTGAAGACGACTTAGCCGGACTCCAGGTAACTGTGACTTCCGGTAACTGTTACTTGTGGTAGCGTGCAACGCATGGTGCGATCTGTCAAGAGGGCCCTCGGGAGAGGAGAACGCGTGGCAGACGCACGCAGTGAGCGCTGGCGGGCGCACCGGGAATCGCGCCGCGAAGCGTTCGTCGACGCGACCATTCGCGCGATCGGCCGGCACGGGCCGGACGTGGGCATGGACGAGATCGCGGCCGAGGCGGGCGTGACCAAACCCGTGCTCTACCGGCACTTCAACGACAAGGCCGACCTGTATCTCGCGGTCGGCAACCGCGCGACCGAGCTGTTGATGGCCGAGATCGTGCCGGCGCTCGCCGACGACGGCCCCATCTATGACCGGATTCGGCGCGCGGTCGGCTGCTACATCCGCTTCGTCGACGACTACCGCGAGCTGTACCGGTTCGTCGTGCTGCGCCCGCACCCGGCCAAGCAGGAACTGGTGCAGCAGGACAAGAACAAGATCGCGGCGGTGCTCTCCGACCTGCTTGAGGCCTACCTGAGGCTGTTCAGGATGGACACCACGGTGGCGGGCCCCTCGGCCTACGGCATCGTCGGCCTGGTCCAGGGCGCGGGCGACTGGTGGCTGGAACATCCGGACGCGATGACCCGCGACCAGGTCACCGAGCACCTGACCATGCTGATCTGGCACGGCATCGACGGCGTGCTGCGCTCGAGCGGCGTCGTGCTCGACCCGCACAAGCCGCTGTCACTGACCTCGCAGCTACGGCTGATCGTCGGCGGTTGACGCCAGGAAGAAGGGACGCCACGGATGGACGACGAGGACGGCTACCAGGGCGGCGCCACGCTGATCATCGACGGGCGGGAGCTGCCGGTAGAGGTCGAGCTGCGCGGCCACTTCCAGCCGATCGACGGCCGGTACCGCTGGTACGGCCGGGTCCGGCCGAACGTGGAGCTGAGCGCGCTGCTCGGCGCGCGCAAGCGGGCCGCGGTGCTGCGCACTCCGCTCGGCGAGGCCGACGGCGAGCTGTCCGACCCGGATCCGTGGGACCGCTACCGGATCATGGGCGCGAGCACGCCGCCGTTCACCGTGCCGACCACGCTGGCCGAACTCGAGGGCGAACTGCCGGTCGGCAACTGAACCCGCACAACGACACCCGCACGGACACCCGCACGACGACAAAGCCGGACGGGCGAACCCGTCCGGCTTCGTCTTGGCTGTGTCTGCCGGCTCAGCTGCCGCCGACGAAGCCGACCTTGCGCACGTCGGCGGGTGCGATGTCCACGTACGCGATGCGGGAAACCGGGACCACGACACGGCGGCCCTTCTCGTCGGTGAGGCTGAGCAGGCTCTTGTCGTCCTTCAGCGCGTCGCCCACCAGCTTCTCGATCTCCTCCGGCGTCTGCGAGCTCGACAGCACGAGCTCCCGGGGGCTATCCGCGACGCCGATCTTGATCTCCACGCTGACCTCCGGTTCGAACTGTCTTTACTTGTTCGCAGAGTAGTCGATGCGCCGAAGCACCAGCCGCGCCATGGCGGGTGCGTCACACCGTGTTCGCTCTCAGCCGAGACCCAGCGCGGCCATCCGCTTGGCGTGGCTCTGCTGCATACGCCGGAACAGCGCGGCGATCCCGGCCAGGTCGCCGGAGCCGGACACGATCAGCTCGGCCAGGCCGTCCCGGTCGGCCACCACATGCTGGCTCTGGGTCAGCGCCTCGCCGAGCAGCCTGCGACCCCAGAGGGTCAGCCGGTCCCGGACGGTGCGGTCGGTCGCGCAGGCCGCCTTGATCTCCCGCTCCGCGAACGCGGAGTGGCCGGTGTCGGCCAGCACCGTGCGCACCAGGTCACCGGTCGGCTCGTCCAGCCAGTCGGCCATCTCGCGGTACAGCTCAGCAGCAAGGCCGTCGCCGACGTACGCCTTCACCAGCGACTCCAGCCACGACCGGGGCGCGGTCAGCCGGTGGAAGTCGTCGAAGAAGCCGACGAAGGGCGCCATCGCCTCCTCGACGACGACGCCGTGCTCGGCGAGGTAGCGCTCGAGCATGGCGTAGTGCGCCATCTCGGCGGAGGCCATCTCGGACAGGGCCGCGCGGCCGGCCAGCGTCGGCGATTCCCGGGCATCCTCGGCCATCCGGTCGAAAGCGGACAACTCGCCATAGGCGAGCACACCGAGCAGATCGACGACCCCGGCCGTCAGCGGCGAACTCGACTCGGCGTCACTCATGCCGGTGAGCGTATCGGCCACGGCCCGAGCGCAGCCGGCACGCCGACGAACAGACCAATCAGGGGAGCTGATCGGCATCGAGCAGGTAGACTGCGCAGGAACTCGACGCTCGTCGACGCGGGTCAGCGGCTTGCCGCGGCTCGCAATCGGCCCGCAAGGCTGGGTCGCTGAAGACGGGTTCGAGTGGATGACCACTACGGCAGCTGAACAAACCAGTGTGCCTGCCACGTGGAAGGTGCGCGCACACCTCGTTGGTCCCTCCCGCGCGTCGCCGGTAATGCGAACCGGCTCGCGGCGCGGTCGAGCGGCCCGTCCAGGCCAGTGCGTGCTGGAACTAGAGAGGCGATCACCAAAACGTGACCAACAACACAACCGAGCCGGAAGAGAGCAACCAGCTCGGCCCGGTCTCCTTGCAGCACAGTGAGGCCGGAGCGTCCGAAGCGGACACTTCGCACCCGTTGCAGGCAGGCGCCCCGGTGCGCCAGGACTCCCCGACCTTCGCCGAGCTGGGCGTTCGCGACGAGATCGTGAAGGCGCTCGCCGGGGCCGGCATCGAACGAACCTTCGCCATCCAGGAACTGACCCTGCCGCTGGCGCTGGCCGGCGAGGACCTCATCGGCCAGGCGCGCACCGGCACCGGCAAGACGCTGGGCTTCGGCGTCCCGATGCTCCAACGCCTGACGCTGCCCGGTGACGGCACGCCGCAGGCCCTGATCGTCGTGCCCACCCGTGAGCTGGCCCTACAGGTCGCCCACGACATCACCGACGCCGGCAAGTACCTGGGCGTGCGGACCGTCGCGATCTATGGCGGCCGCCCGTACGAGCCGCAGGTGGCGGCCCTGCGCAAGGGCGTCGACCTGGTCATCGGCACCCCCGGCCGACTGTTGGACCTGGCCGAACAGCGCCACCTGGTGCTCGGCAAAGTGAGCGGCCTGGTCCTGGACGAGGCTGACGAAATGCTCGACCTGGGCTTCCTGCCCGATGTCGAGCGGATCCTGCGGATGATGCCCGACGCGCGGCAGACCATGCTGTTCTCGGCCACCATGCCCGGCCCGATCATCACGCTGGCCAGGACGTTCCTGAACCAGCCGACGCACATCCGGGCGGAGAACAACGACGTGGGCGCCATCCACGAGCGCACCGCCCAGTTCGTCTACCGGGCGCACGCGATGGACAAGGTCGAGATCATCGCCCGCGCGCTCCAGGCCAAGGACCGCGGCCTCACGCTGATCTTCACCCGCACCAAGCGGACCGCGCAGAAGCTGAGCGACGACCTGACCGAGCGCGGTTTCGCCGCCGCGGCCGTGCACGGCGACCTCGGCCAGGGCGGCCGCGAGCAGGCGCTGCGCGCGTTCCGCTCCGGCAAGGTCGACACGCTGGTGGCCACCGACGTCGCGGCCCGCGGCATCGACATCGAGGGCATCACGCACGTCATCAACTACCAGTGCCCCGAGGACGAGAACGCCTACGTGCACCGGATCGGCCGGACCGGCCGGGCCGGGCGCGAGGGTGTCGCGGTCACGCTGGTCGACTGGGACGAGGAGGCGCGCTGGAAGATGATCAGCGAGGCCCTCGGCCTGGACAAGCCGGAGCCGGTGGAGACCTACTCCACCTCCGAGCACCTCTTCGCCGACCTGAACATCGGGCGCGACGCTACCGGCAGGCTGCCGCTGAGCCAGCGCACCAGGGCCGGTCTGGCCGCCGAGGTGGAGGAGGACCTCTCCGGCGGTCGGGACAAGCGCAACAATCGCAACCGGCGGCGCGGCACCAAGAACGGCGCCGAGCGGCCCGCGACCAAGCAGCCGCGCGAGGGCGGCTCGCCCGCCGAGAGCGGCGGCGAGGACGGCACCCAGCGGCCGCGCAGGCGCCGCACCCGGCGCGGGTCGTCGGCGGGCCCGAACGCGCAGGGCGAGGGCCAGCAGGAGACGCAGAAGGAGCCGGCCACGGCAGCGGCCGGTGGCGAGCAGGCCAAGCGGGCGCCGCGCAAGCGCACCCGCCGTCGCTCCGGCGCCGAGGTTCCCGGCGAGCCGGGCACCGAGGCCAACGGCTGACACGATTTCCTTACGGACGCCGTACTAGGGTCGGCACGTGCAGCGATTGGACAGCCCGCCCGCCGCGACATCGGCGCAGGCCGAGCAAGCGGAGCGGCCCGCCCCGGGTCGGCGGTCCTTCCGTAGGCCCGCCGACTACGTGGCGGCGGTGTTCATCGTGGTCGCCGTGCTCGTGGTCAGCTTCGTGCTGTGGGACCGCAGCGACATCCGCAACACGACGCTGGTCACCGGCCCGTCCTACCAGCCGATTCCGGCCGGTCCGACGGTGTTCCCGCCCTCGCTGGCCCAGGTCTGGCAGGCGCCGAGCACGGCAACACCGGTCCCGGTGATCGCGGGCCCGACCATCGCGACCGCCGCGGACGGCTCGGTGGTCGGCCGCGACCCGCTGACCGGCGACCAGCGCTGGCGCTACACCCGCGACCTCGGCCTGTGCACGGTGTCCGAGACCTGGGGCAAGGTCATCGCGGTCTACCACAAGGCGACCAACTGCAGCGAGGTCACCGAACTGGACGAGACCTCGGGCAAGCGAGGTTCGCAGCGCAACGGCGACGCGCAGATGGGCACCCAGCTGCTCTCCGACGGCACCTACGTGACCACGACCGGACCGACGCTGCTGGACACCTGGCGCTACGACATGGTGCAGACCATGGAGTACGGCACCGTGCCCGACTTCTACAACCCGAACGTGCAGCCCCGCAAGGACTGCCGATACGGCACGGTGTCCGTCGCGTTCGGCCTGATCGGCGTGCTCGAACGCTGCCCTGGTGACAACGGCGACCGGTTGTCGTTCTACCGGGCCACCGCGACCAACGCGGACCAGCCCTCGGTGGTGACCAGCAACGTGATCGGCGGGCACAACGGTCGGCTGATCGCGATGACCGCCCAGTACGCGGCGGTCGTGCAGGACTCGCCGATGCGGCTGTCGGTGTACAACGACCAGACCGGCGCGATCGTCGCCAGCTACCCGCTGGACCTGCCCGAATCCGATCTGGCCGGCGATCCGAGCGGCCTTGTCGTGCCGAGCTGGACCGACGCGGACGGCGTCTACTGGTACACCGGGTCGTCCACCATGGCGCTGTCCAGCACCGACTTCCATCCACTGTGGACTGTGCAGGGCACGCTCGGCGCCGGCACGCCCTTCGCCGGCAAGTACCTGCTGCCGGTGCCCAACGGCATCGAGGTGGTCGATGTGGCCACCGGGGCCAAGGTCGGCACCATCGGGGTGAATCGAAACGGGTACTCCGGTCCGGTAGCGATGGCGAGCCTCGGACCGATGGTCCTTGAGCAGCGCGGTTCCGTGCTGGCCGCCCTTCGCTGAACCGATCGCACCCAAGCCCTGCCCGTTGAGCAGCCGCTTCAACTGGCGCCATGTGGTTCGATCGGGTCTGCTGGGCGGGTTGCCGCTCATGAGGAGGGTGCCAGGTGGTTTCGGTACAGCCGTCCCCGATCAGCCCGCACGGTGGTGCGCGGATCGACCTGCCCGGCCGCTACGGCCCCATCGCCGCGCTACGCGTCACCCCGGCCGAACCGGCGCTGGGCGCGACCGCGTTGCTGCTGCCCGGTTTCACCGGGTCCAAAGAGGACTTCGTCCCGCTGCTGGACCCGATCGCGGCCGCCGGCATCGGCGTGCTGGCCATCGACCTGCCCGGCCAGTACGAGTCGGTCGGCCCGGACGACGAGGCCGCCTACCTGCCGGACGCGCTCGGCGAGCCGGTCGCGGAGCTGGTCGAGTCGCTGGTCGCCGACGGCGAGCGGATTCTGCTGCTCGGCCACTCCTACGGCGGGCTGGTCGCCCGCGGCACGGTGCTGGCCGGCGCGCGGGTCGCCGGTCTGACCCTGCTCGACTCGGGACCGGGCGAACTGCCACCCGGGTTCCGGCGCGCCGTGCTCGACGCGCAGGAGCCCGTGCTGCGCAGCGGCGGCATGGCGGCGGCCGCGCAACTGCGCGCGCAGCTGGACGCGGCCGCGCCCGGTTGGGCCGACGCGCCCCAGGAACTCAGGGACTTCCTGCACACCCGGTTCGTCCGCTCCGCCGCCCCGGCGATCCTCGGCATGGCCGACGGCCTGCGCCACGAACCCGACCGGGTGACGAAGCTGTCGCACGCGCTGCGCGCCCTGGACGCGCCCTGCCTGGTGCTGTGCGGCGCGGACGACGACGCCTGGTCGGTGCCGAGCCAGCGGGACATGGCCGACCGGCTGGACGCGGACTTCGCGGTCATCCCGGGCGCGAAGCACTCCCCCAACGTGGAGAACCCGACCGCGCTGCTCGGCGCCCTGCTGCCGACCTGGCGCGCCTGGCTGATCGACTAGACCGACCAGAACAACCAGAGCCACGCCAACCAGAACACGCCGAACGACGTACCCGCGAAGACCAGCACCAGCACCGCCGACCAGCCGCGCCGCGCGCCCCGTCGCCGGTCGACCCCGCGCTGCGCCAGGATCGCGGCCAACCCGAGCGCGGCCTGACCGACCACGTCGACGAGGCCGGGCCCCGGCTTGGCGAACGCGCTGCTGAACACCTGCGCGGCGATGGCCAGCAGCGCGACGATCACGGTGGCCGCGGTGAGCACGCCGGTCAGGCCGCCCAGCAGCGAGCGCCCCGGTTTCTGCTGCTCGGCCCGTTCCGATTCCGCTTGCCCGGCAAGGTCTTCCGCTTCATCCGGTTCGGGTTCGCCTCGTGCGCGGCGAACCGCGGCCGCCTGGATCGCCTCGAACTCCTCGTCGCTCATCACCGGAAGTTCCTCGGTGCGCGCGTCGGCCGGGTCGCCTGCCCCGCGGGCCGGGTTGGCCTGGCCGCGCCGCACCGGGATCGCGGCCGGCCGGTCCGGCACCGGCGGACCCTGCACCGGCGGACGCTGCACTTGCGAACCCTGGGCCCGCGAACGTCTCGCCGGAATCCGTTCTGTCGCTTCGGACTGGGTCAGGCGGTCGTCGGTCATGGCGACAGCGCCACCCATGGATCGAGGTCGGGGGCGGCCGCCCGGCCTTCCGGGCAACTCGGCCGGAAGTCGCACCATGAGCACTGCCGCCCGATGTTCGGCGGAAAGATCTCGTCCTGGTCGCCGCCTGCCGCCAAGGTCTCGCGCGCCACGTCCAGCTCCTCCGCGGTCTCCTCGGCACGGGTCAGGTGCCGACGCAGGGATTCATCGGTGTGCGTCCAGGCAAGCACGGATCCGGTTGGCAGGTGGTGCAATTCCACTTGATGACACGGACGGCGCAAGGTTCGCCGAGCGGCGATCGCGTACAGCGCCAACGCCTGCGAGCCGCGCGCGTCGTCGGTGGTCAGCGCGTGCCGGCCGGTCTTGTAGTCGACGATCACCAGTTCGCCGTCGCGCAGGTCGATCCGGTCGACCCGGCCCTCGGCGACAATGGTGCCCGCCGGCGCGGAAACCCAGCGCTCGATGCCGATCGGGTCGGTCGTCACATCGATCTCGGCGACGTAGTCGGCCACCCAGTCCTTGGCCCGCTGGCGAAACGTCGCGGACTGCTCGGCATCGGCAAAGCCCTCGTTGCGCCAGTTCGAGACGACCAGGTTCGCCGCGGAGGTCGGATTCCGTTTGGCCACCGGCAGATCGAAGAACGCACGCAGCGCGTTGTGCACGGCCGCGCCCATCGTGTTGTGCGCCCACGGGCCGCCGCGTTGCGGGGTCGGCCGGTCGAGGTAGGTCATCCGGTACCGGCGCGGGCAATCGTTCCAGGTGGCGAGCCTCGCAGGCGTCACCTTGACCAATTTCCGCGGCATACTGTCAAAACCGAGCTGCCCTTGCACCCGCTCCACGTTACGCAGCCACACCGTCAGTTCCACGCGCGGCCTCGCGGCGCGGCGAACCGCAGGCTTTCAACTCAGGTGCCACCTGCGATGAAGCCTCGAATGGCGTTGGCGACGAGTTGGACGGCGATCGCGGCGAGCAGCAGACCGGCGATCTTGGCCATCAGCTCGATGCCGCTCTCCCTGACCAGCCTGATGACCAGGCCCGAATAGCGCAGGCACAGGAACAGGATCAGGTGCACGACCAGGATGGCCAGCGCCAGCGCGAGGTACGAGCCGAGGTGGCCGTTCGCCTGGCGGACGTACACGATCGTGGCGGCGATCGCGCCTGGACCGGCGAGCAGCGGAGTGCCGAGCGGGACGAGGGCGATGTTGACGTCCTCGACGGCCTCTGGCTCGGTGTTGCCCTTGCCTGTCAACAGGTCCAGCGCGATGAGCAGCAACAACAGGCCGCCCGCGCCCTGTAGCGCGGGGATGCCGATGCCGAGGTAGGACAGGATCGCGTTGCCCGCGACCGCGAACAGGGTGATCACGCCGAGCGAGACGAGCACGCCCTGACGGGCGGCGCGGGCGCGGGCGGCCTGGGACTTGCGGCCGACCAGGCCGAGGAACACCGGGATGGTGCCGGGCGGGTCCATGATCACGACCAGGGTGATGGTCGACGCGATGAACAGCTGCGCGTCGAAAAGTCCGTTCATAGCCCGTCGCTCCTGGTCAGCCTGCGGTTTCCTGCGCGGTCATCCCACCATGACGGGCACGCCGGTCGCGCGTTGGACCAGCGCGTCGAGCATGTCCGGGGCGGTGGTCTCCTGGCCGAGCCGGACCGTCTTGTTGCTGCCGTGGTAGTCACTCGAACCGGTGACCAGCAGGTTCAGGTCCTTGGCGAGGCCGCGCAGCTCCGCGCGGGTCGGCTCGTCATGGTCGGGGTGGTCGATCTCGACGCCGGCCAGTCCCGCGTCGGTCAGCTCGGCGATGACCTCGGCGGTGACGATCGGGCCGCGCGAGCGGGCGAAGGGATGGGCCAGCACGGTGACGCCGCCCGCGTCGTCGATCATCTGGATCGCCCTGGTGACCGGGGTGTCGTGTTTGGGCACGTAGTAGGCGCCGCGACCGGCGAGGTAGCGGGTGAACGCCTCGGTGACGCTGCCGACCACGCCGGCCCGGACCAGCATCTGGGCCAGGTGCGGGCGACCCGCGGACGCGCCGGGCGGAATGCTGGCCATCAGCTCGTCGGGGTCGACCGGGAAGCCGTCGGCGGCCATCCGGGTGGCCATGGCGCGCAGCCGTTCGCGTCGTTCCGCGCGCAGCCGAGCCTGTTCCTGGGCGACCGGCGGTGACTCGGGGTCGTGCAGGTAGGCGAGCAGGTGCACGGTGATGGTCCTGCCGTTGCCATCCGGGCAGGCACAGGACAGTTCGGCGCCGCGGACCAGCGTGAGGCCGCTGGGCAACGCCGCCGCTGCCTCCGCCCAGCCGGCGGCCGTGTCGTGGTCGGTGAGGCCGATCACGTCGAGGCCGGCCGCGCTCGCGGCGCCGAGCAGTTCCGCTGGTGAGTCGGTGCCGTCCGATGCCTTGGAATGGGTATGCAGGTCAATACGCACAAGGTCCAGTGTGGCCTACCGGCGTCGCGGCTACGGGACCAGCTTCTTCCCGCGCGCCGCGCGCTGCGCCTTGATCATCGAGAACCGCTCGGACTGCGACTGCTTGTCGCCGAACACGAGTTCGGAGATGGCGTCGTAGACCTCTTCCGGCTTGGGCAGGTACTCGACCCGATTGAGGGCCTGGATCTGCCCGGCCGACTCGACGATCAGCGTGCCGTACCCCAACGCGCGCCCCATCGAGCTGCGCTCGTAGGTGAGGTCGGTGACCTTGGTGATCGGCATCATCGCCACCTTGGTGACGAACACACCGGTGGTCAGCATGAACCGCTTGTCCGTGACCACGATCCGCTCCACCCACCAGTCCACGACCACGTAGGCGAAGCGGAGCACCACCAACAGAGCCGCGTACCAGAGAATGTTCTGCACCAGCCAGAAACCGCTGGGCAGCAGGTAGGAGATCATGAAGGCGACAGCCAGCAGCGCCGTCGCCTCGAACACGTCCCAGGCGACGAACGCCCAGTGTCGACGGACCCTGATCACCCGCCGCTCGCTGGGCAACAGGTACTCGTCCGGATCCCGCGGCGTGAACATGCCCTTATTGTCCCGCAGCCGGCTCAGACAAGCGAGCGGACAAACGTGACCAAAGCTTCCGCGGCGTTCTTGAGCAGGTCGAGGATGTTGGTTACGAGGCCCGACGCTTGCGTCGGCGCGCTGATCAGAAAGAAGAGAGCCAGCGCAATGCCGCCCCAAACCAGGAGCTTCTTGAGGTTCACGACAACAGACCCCGTCCGCTAGTGGTGACGTCAGCGACAGCCGGCCATCGGCTGCTTCACCAAGGTTTGTACCGCACCTGACGGCGGAACGGGAGATTTGTACCGTACTGGGGGAAGGGCAGCGTGTCGAGCGTCCATTCGCTACGCTGGGTGATCATGACCGGCAACCCGAACGGCCCCATCGACCCCGCCGCGCGGCGCGTCGTGCGCTGTGTCGGCGCGTTGATCTACCGGCCCGGCGGCCGGCTGTTGTTGATCCGGCGGGCCAACGCGCCGGGGCGCGGACGGTGGTCGCTACCGGGCGGACGGGTCGAACCGGGCGAGTCCGACGCAACCGCGGTAGTCCGGGAGGTCGCCGAGGAAACGGGCCTGATCGTCACCGCGCACGAGCGCGTCGGATCGGTCGAGCGAGCCGGGCCCGGGGTGATCTTCGACATCCACGACTACCGGTGCGCGGTCCTCGGCGGTGATCCGGCGGCCGGCAGCGACGCGTCCGGTCTGCGCTGGGTGGACGACGCCGAGTTCGCCGCGCTGGACGGGGCCGGCGCGCTCAGCGAGCTGCTAGCGGACACGCTGCGTGACTGGCACGCCTGGCCCGGCCAGCGATCATGACCGGGCGGCTCAGCCCGCCAGCCAGTCGATGCGCTGGCCATGCGGTTCGGTCCTGGCCAGCACCGTGACCAGCGGCTTCCCGTCCTCCCACCGGGTGACGGCGAGGGTGCCGATGATCCGCTCGCCGGAGGCGAGGTCGGCGCGGTCGGGCAGCAACGTAGCCAGGACGGTCTCGTAGGTCTCCAGGCTCAGCCACCACAGCGGGCGGGTAGCGGCCAGCGCGGCCACCGCCTCGACGAACGCCTTCCGGCGGGGCGCCTCCAGGTAGGGCAGCGTGTGCGAGTCGAACACGACCAGCGGCTGATCGGCCGGGACGCGCGCGGCGGCCGAGGCGAGGTCGTCCACGGCGTCGCCGGTGACCAGGTCGGGCCGTCCGCCGGCCTGCACGCCCGCCGCGGTGTTCAGCAGCCGGATGCGGTCCACCTGGTCGGCCCAGACGCACGCCTCCAGCCAGGCCAGCTCCTCCTCGTCGGCCAGGTCGACCGGGTGGATGTCCAGGCCGACCCGGGCGCCGACGGCGAGCTTGCGCGGCAGCGCGGGCTTGCGCATGCCCTCGGCGAGGCCGAGCTGGCTGGTGAGCACCAGGGCCGCCTTGGCCTGGCCCGCGTTGACCTGCTCGCCGCCGGGCAGCGAGTACCGGTAGCCGTAGCGGTCGACGCCGAGCAGCAGGCCCGCGCTGGTGCCGACCTCCAGCAGACCGAGCGGCGCGCCCGCCTGCTTGCCGATGGCGACCAGCGCCGGGTAGAGCAGGGCCGCGCGGCGCACCTCGTTGGTCTGGGTGACCCGGGTGGCGATCAGTTGGCGCATCTTCTCGGCACGGGCCAGCACGAACTCGCGGAACGTGGGCCAGGTCCGTTCGTCCACGCCGCGGTCGCCGCCGACGGACGGGTAGTAGTACGCGAGCTGGCTGGTCGGCTCGGCGATGACCAGCCGGTGCGCGGCCGCGAAGAACAGCGTCGCCCGCGCCTGGTCCGGCTCGGCCGCGGTGAGCAGGGCGGCCACGTCGTCGTCGGCGCAGGCCGCCGCGGCGAGGTGCTCGTAGAGCGGCGACTCGCCGGCCGCCTCCTGTTTCGCGAAGACGGCCAACCGGTCACGGGTCAGTTCGACACCCGTCAACTTTCACTCCTTGGGCTCGGGCCTGCCCGGCTGCTCGCCACCCCGGCTGTCGCCGTAGGAGCGCTTGGGCACCATCACCTTGCGCCGGAACACGCACACCACGGTGCCATCCTGCTTGTAGCCCGTGGTCTCCACGTAGACGACCCCTCGATCGTCCTTGGACTTCGACGGGGTCTTGTCCAGCACGGTGGTCTCGCCGTAGATCGTGTCGCCGTGGAAGGTGGGCTTGACGTGCCGCAGCGACTCGACCTCCAGGTTGGCGATGGCCTTGCCGGAGACGTCGGCCACGGACATGCCGAGCAGCAGCGAGTAGATGTAGTTGCCGACCACGACATTCTTGCCGAAGTCGGTGGACTCCTGCGCGTAGTGCGCGTCCAGGTGCAGCGGATGGTGGTTCATGGTGATGAGGCAGAACAGGTGGTCGTCGTATTCGGTCACCGTCTTGCCCGGCCAGTGCTTGTACACCGCGCCGACCTCGAACTCCTCGTAGTACCGACCGAACTGCACGCTGCCTCCTCGGACTCGGCGAACCGACGTTGTTCGCCGTTGGTGGGGACAGTGTTGCCTGATCGACCGTCCCGTGTGCAACGTTGTGTGAGTGAGTACACGGTCGTGACTTCGCGAGCGGCCGCCGGCCGCGCCGAGCGCGTGGCGCGCGGCATCGCCGGCCCGGTTGCGGGGCAACGGGTTCAGTCGTTGCCCGGTCCCTCCAGTGGACGGACGCGGTCCAGCAGCCGGTCGGCGTAGTTGTCCAGCAGTCGGGTGCCGATCTGTTGGGAGTAGCCGAGCAGCACGGCCCAGAACAGCAGGGCGTCCTGGCTGTGCAGGAAAACCAGGCCCTCGACCAGACCGGCGCCGAGCGCGAGCACGCCGACCACCGCGAGCAGCGCGCCGAGCAGCACCTTGATCAGGGCCTGGTAGCCGGCGAGCACGTACGGCGAGAGGCTGGGTCGCCTGCGCACCAACAGAACCACGGCCGCGATGCTCGCGCCGACCCCGCCCATCAGCGCGACCAGCCACACCTCGCCCGCGCCCGGATGCGCGCCGCCACCCGCGCAGATCAGTTGGGCGACGAGCTGGTTCTCGCTGCCGGCAACGCACATCGGCAGCAGCGCGGGCCACACCGACGAGACGAGGCCGAGCAACACGTTGACCAGCAACAGACTCAGCGCGGCCACGAACAGCTTGTTGCGCAGCGCCCGCGCGCTCGCATGCGCCTCGTCGGATGCGTCGAACGCGGCGCGCACCGCGTCGGTGACCACGATCCGGTCGGCCTGGCTGGGCGGATCGTCCGGGCGCAGTCGGGACAGCGCGATGCGGCGCAGATCGGTGTCGGGCAGGCACGGGTTGATCCGCTCGGTCAGCGCCGGCAGCCGGGCGGAGAGCCGCGGATCCGCCGCGATCAGGTAGACCTCGGCCTCGTGCAGTGCGCGCCAGGCACGTTCGATCCGCCAGCCCGACCACCACACCGACGGCGCCTGCCACCAGGTCGCGCGGGTGCGCAGCACCGTGTCCACGATCGCCAGGGACTCCAGCGCGGCCGCCCGCGCCACCTCGGTGTCCGGGGTGCTGAGCGGATCGGCGTCCAAGAGGGCCAGATCCGTGCGGGCACGGCGAGTTCGCGACTCGACGATCAGTCGCCAGTCGGTGACGTCGACAGCGGTCTCCCAGCCGCCGACCGCCCTGGATTCAGCCATGATGACCACCCCGCGTCACCATGATCGCACCGGGCACCGACAGAAATCAGCGTCCGATCAGGCAGAACGGGGCGTGGCGACGATCACCGAGGGTCAACTGGGATTGGCCTGCGGCCGCATCGAGAGCTTGGCGATCAGGTCGCGGGCGCGCTCGGCGGTCGGCGGCTGGCACAGCACGTCGTAGCGGCCGGCCACCAGCTGGCTGGTGGACTGGAAATCGCGACGGCCCCGAGTGGACGCATAGCCGACCGACGCGAAGATCAACCCGAACACGATGCCCGCGCCGATGCCGACCAGGATCGGTCCGATGGCCGCGGTCTGGGTGTCGAAGAAGGCCAGCAGCAGACCGACGAAGAAGCCGAACCACGCGCCGGAGGCGATGCCGGTGCTGACCACCCGACCCCAGCTCAACCGGCCGGTGACCCGCTCGACCAGCATCAGGTCGACGCCGACGATGGTCACGTCCAGCAGCGGGAAGTTGTTCTCGGCCAGGAAGTCGACGGCGCGCTGCGCCTGTTCGTAGTTGTCGTAGGACCCGACCGGCCACCCCGTCGGGCGAGTCGGCAACCGGGGCACCCCGGAGCGCTGAGCCCGGCCGGAAAATGAGCTGGTCACCGTCATCACCCCGATGTCGAGCCGGCCGCAATGGAGTCCGGCATTGAATATTTCACCCTATCCTGCCAACCAGCGCCAACCAGCGCCAACCTGGCGGGAATCGGTATCGTCCGCCATATGGGCAGCAACCGCGCGGCGGTCGGCCCCGGCCAGGCGCACCGGTTCCCGGCGGGGTTGGTGATCGGGCTGACCATGATCCGCCGGTTCCTGGTGACCGCCGGGCACGCGCTGCGCGACGCGGCCGTCGCCAAGCCGACCCCGATTGCCGTACGACGCGGCGAGGCCAGGTGGACGCGGCGGGCGGTGCTGGTCGGTGCGGCCGCGGTGGTGCTCGCGGTGTGGTCCCTGTTCACCTCGATCGCCGACCATCCACTGGCCAGCACGGGCGGGATCCTGACGATGGCGGTGATCGCGGTGAGCATGATCGCGGTGCTCGCCTGCCACCGCTGGCCGCTCTACGGCCTGCGCCTGATGGTGGTGCTGCTGTTCGGCTACACCTACACGGTCGTGCACAGTTGGAACCAGCCGGAGTACTTCGGCGAGAGCGGGTGGCTGGGTCTGGTCCCGTTCTGGCTGCTGCTCGCCGCGCTGGTCACCGTGTTCGCGGTCGCCGAGTCCGCTCCGCTGCCGGTCACCATCGCCGCGGACGTGCTGGTGATCTTCGCGATCACCTGGTCGCGCTGGTACTTCGCGGACAGCACGTTCTGGGGCTCGGCCTGGGTCGGCTCGACGGCCGGTCTGGTCGGCGCGGTGACGCTGGTCGGGTACGTGGTGCAGCTGGCGCGGACCGGCAACGAACAGCGCCTGCACCGCGCGACCGCGCTGGCCGACACCGCGATCCTGGCCGAGCGCGCGCACATCGCCCGCGAACTGCACGACGTGGTCGCGCACCACATGTCCATGCTGGCGCTGCGCGCCGATTCCGCGCCCTACCGCTTCCCCGACCTCAGCGACGACGTGCGCGCGGAGTTCGCCGCGCTGTGCTCGACCGCACGGGAGGGGCTGACCGAGATGCGCAGGCTGCTCGGTGTGCTGCGCGCGGACGGCGAGGCGGCGGAAACCGCGCCGCAGCCGGCATTGCGCGAGATCAAGGACCTGGTGGACGGACTGCGCGCGGCCGGCACGGACATCGGCCTCTCGTTGTACGTGATCGCGGACGAACTGCCAACCGCGCTCGGCCTTTCCGCCTACCGGATCGCCCAGGAGGCGTTGAGCAACGCGATCCGGCACGCGCCCGGCAGCGCGATCCGGGTCGAGGTGTGGACCACGGATTCCGCGCTGCACCTGGACATCCGCAACACCGAGGGCACCGAACCTGCCGCGCCGCAACAGACCGACGAGGTGCGCGCCAGACACGGGTTGCTGGGCATGCTGGAGCGGGTGAACATGCTGGGCGGCCGGCTGGAGACCGGACCTGCCGAGGACGGCGGCTTCCGGGTGCTCGCCGAACTGCCGCTGCACGAGGAACTGGACCAGGCATGACGACCAGCGTGCTAATCGTGGACGACCAGACCATGGTGCGGGAGAGTTTCCGCGCCGTGCTGGCCGCGCAACCGGACCTGAGCGTGATCGGCGAGGCGGGCGACGGCGCGCGGGCCGTGCTGGCCGTGCGCGAACTGCGGCCGGACGTGGTGCTGATGGACGTGCGCATGCCGGTGCTAGACGGGTTGGCCGCGACCGAGAAGATCCTGGCCGAGACCCCGGGTCCGGACGGGCCGAAGGTGTTGATGCTGACCACTTTCGACATCGACGACTACGTGTATCGCGCGCTTCGTTGCGGGGCAAGCGGATTCCTGCTCAAGGACGCGCCGCTGGCCGATCTGGTGAACGCGGTGCGGGTGGTGGCCTCGGGCAACGCGCTGTTCGCGCCGTCGGTGACGCGGCGGCTGGTCGCCGAATTCAGCCGGTACAACCCGGACCGGCCGGCCCCGCCGGACCTGCTCGGCCTGACCGCGCGGGAGCGCGAGGTGCTGCGGCTGGTCGCGAAGGGCCTGTCCAACGCGGAGATCGCGCAAACCTTGAACATCGTGGAACAGACCGCGAAAACGCATGTCAGCCGGGTGTTCGGCAAGCTGGGACTACGCGATCGCGCACAGGCGGTGGTGCTGGCCTACGAGGCCGGGCTGGTCGTCGCCGGCGAGTAGTACCCCGGTAGCACAAGCCGCGCTTCTGCTACGCCGGTCGCGGGCAAAGACAGCTCCCCAGCCTGACGATCCGAGTCCGAAAAATCCCTAGCGTCCTGGCAGTGGGCCGGAATCGGTTCGGTCCCGTCGGTCGGGGGCGTGCCGTGGTCACTATCCACAGTGGAGCTTGGCGGCGGCTGGGCCTCGGCCTGGTCGTGTCGTCCGTCGGAATCGCGCTGCTGTGCTGGTGGCTCGGTGCGGGGGTCGGCGTGGACAGTGGCGTGTACCGGGCGGGCGGGCTCGCGCTGCTGCACGGCGATCCGCTCTACGGCTCCCTGCGGTTCCTGCCGAGCATCTCGCACGGCCTGCCGTTCACCTATCCGCCCGTGGCCGCAGTGCTGTTCCTGCCGCTGGGCGCGCTGCCGCCGCAGCTGGTCTGGGGCTTGTTCGCGGTGCTGACCGCGCTCGGCCTGGTGCTCGTGCTGCGCACCAGCGTCACCGTCGCAGGCCCGCGCTGGCTGGTGCCCGCGCTCGGTCTTGGCGTGTTCGCGCTGGAGCCGGTGTGGCGCGGCCTCGGGCTCGGCCAGCTCAACGTGGTGCTGATGGCGCTGGTCGTGCTGGACGTGCTGGTGCTGCCGCGCAACCGCTACCGAGGCGTGCTGGTCGGGCTGGCCGCCGCGATCAAGCTCACCCCGCTGATCTTCGTGCTGCACCTGCTGGTCACCGGTCGTCGCGCGGACGCGGCCCGCGCGCTGGGCACGTTGTTCGGTCTCAACGCGGTCTGTCTGCTGGTGCTGCCGCGCGACACCCTCACCTACTGGCGCACGCAGTTGCTCGGCGGCGACAACGCGACCGGCGCGTCCTTCGGCCGCAACCAGTCGCTCAACGGCCTGATCCAGCGCATCGTCGGCCACTCCGGCCTCGCGTTCCCGCTGGCCGTGCTGGCCGGCCTCGCCTGCCTGGCGATCGCGCTGCCCATGGCGCGCACGCTGCACCGGCGCGGCGACGCGCTCGGCGCGCTGCTGGTCACCGCGTTCTGCGGACTGTTGGTCAGCCCGATCTCCTGGACGCACCACTGGGTGTGGCTGGTGCCGCTGGCCGGTCTGCTGGTCTCCCGCGCGGCCCACCGACCGAGCATGGCAACGATCCTGCCGATCGCCGGACTTGCCGCGCTGGGCACCGGAATCTGCTCGATGATGCCGGTCGGCAACGATGCCGAGCAGCACTGGAACATCGTCCAGCTACTGCTCGGCAACGCCTACGTGCTCGGCACGCTCGCCGTTTTCGCCGTGCTCGCGATGCGACTCCACGGTGCCCGTCCGTCCGCTGTGGACATTCCGGAACTCAGCCGCGCGAGCGGTACTCCCGCAGCAAGCCGCGGCTGATGATGGTCTTCTGGATCTCGCTGGTGCCCTCGCCGATCAGCAGGAACGGCGCCTCGCGCATCAGCCGCTCGATCTCGTACTCCTTGGAGTAGCCGTAGCCGCCGTGGATCCGGAAGGAGTCCTGCGTCACCTCGGCGCAGTACTCGCTGGCGATCAGCTTGGCCATGCCGGCCTCGACGTCGTTGCGCTCGCCGGAGTCCTTGAGTCGCGCGGCATTGACCATCATCAGGTGCGCGGCCTCGACCTTGGTCGCCATCTCGGCCAGTTTGAACGCGATCGCCTGGTGTTCGGCGATCGGCTTGCCGAACGTCCTGCGCTGCTGGGCGTATTCAACGGCCAGTTCGAACGCGCGGATGGAGATGCCGCAGGCGCGCGCCGCGACGTTGACCCGGCCGACCTCGACACCGTCCATCATGAACGCGAAACCCTTGCCGGGCGCGCCGCCCAGCACCCGGTCCGCGGCGATCCGGTAGCCGTCGAAAACGGCCTCGGTGGTGTCGACGCCCTTGTAGCCCATCTTGTCGATCTTGCCGGGGATGGTCAGGCCCTTGGCCACCTCGCCGAACCCGGCGGGCTTCTCCACCAGGAACGCGGTCAGGTTCTGGTAGGGCTTCTCGGCGCCCTCGTCGGTCTTGGCCAGCAGCGCGATCAGGGTGGAGCTGCCGCCGTTGGTCAGCCACATCTTCGAGCCGTCGATGACGTAGTCGTCGCCGTCGCGCACGGCCCTGGTCTTGATCGCGGCCACGTCCGAGCCGAGATCCGGTTCCGACATGGAGAAGGCGCCCCGGATCTCGCCGGTCGCCATCTTCGGCAGGAAGTACTCCTTCTGCTCCTTCGTGCCGTGCCGCGAGATCATGTGCGCCACGATGAAGTGCGTGTTGATCACGCCGGACACGCTCATCCAGCCGCGCGCGATCTGTTCCACCACAAGGGCGTAGGTCAGCAGCGACTCGCCAAGACCGCCGTACTCCTCGGGAATCGTCAGGCCGAACAGGCCCATCTCCTTCATGCCCTCGACGATCTCCGCCGGGTACTCGTCGGCGTGTTCGAGGGACTGGGCGTTCGGAATGATCTCCTTGTCCACGAAATCGCGGACGGTGGAGAGGATTTCCCGCTGGATGTCGGTCAGTCCGGCGGTCTGGGCGAGGCGGGCCATCACGGAATCCTTTCCGACCCCGGCACTGGGGTCGATCCAGACGGTTCGGCGCGAAGTTACCGGTCAGTATGACAGCGCGACGCGCTGTTAACGACCGTTCGCCCTATGAGCGTGCTCACCCGAATGGATTCATTCCGCGATCAAGAGCCGGACCTGGGGAATTACCCGGTCAACTGGCCTGTAGCTCCACGGCCTGGCCGCACTCGCGGCAGTCGATGGCCAGGATGTAAACGTCTTCACCACATCGCACACAGGCACGGAAGCTGCGTTCGTAGAGGTTGTCGCGCTCCCGCCGCCTACCGAGGAAGGACCGGGGTCGCCGATCCTCCCTACGCTGTCGTCGTTGTTCGCTCATTGGCCCAGCATCACCCGACCGGGGCGAGATCAAGCAAGTTCAAGCCGTTATCTGTGCGTTATCTCATAGCAACCATCGACAGTGGGTAGCCACCTACATTCGAAGGGCTGTGCACCTTGTCTGTCCGTGTCCGCTCGACAACAGGGGTGAGCATGAGCGTTCGGCGCAGGGAAGCGGCTCTGTTCGCGGCCAAGCAGCGCAACTCATGGGACGACGGGGTCCGCGAAATCAACCCACATTCACGACATACCGTACTGATCGCCGTCTTCCTTGGCATGATCGCCACCGGCCTCACCATGTGGCTGCTGTTCACCTCGATGCTCAACCTGCTTGGCGCCCTCGTCTGAGGGCCCGCTGCCGTTGCCGTTTCCAGCGCGTTCCAGGAACCGCAGCAGCTCGACCGGGAACGGCAGCACCAGCGTGGAGTTCTTCTCCGCGGCCACCTGCACCACGGTTTCCAGCAACCGCAGCTGCAACGCCGATGGCGTGTCCGCCATCCGCGCGGCCGCCTGGGCAAGTTTGTGTGAAGCCTGGAGTTCACCGTCCGCCGAGATGACCCTGGCGCGGCGCTCGCGCTCCGCCTCGGCCTGCCGCGACATCGACCGCTTCATCGCCTCCGGCAGCGCGACATCCTTGATCTCCACCCGGTCGATGTGCACGCCCCAGCCGATGGCAGGCGAGTCGATCATCAGTTCCAGGCCCTCGTTGAGCCGTTCCCGGTTGGACAGCAGGTCGTCGAGTTCGCTCTTGCCGATGATCGAACGCAACGAGGTCTGCGCCACCTGCGCGACCGCGAACCGGTAGTCCTGCACACGCACGATGGCCTGCACCGGGTCGATCACGTTGAAGTACACGACCGCGTCCACCTTCACGGTCACGTTGTCCCTGGTGATGCCCTCCTGCGCGGGTACCGGCAGCGTGATGATCTGCATGTTGACCTTGCGCATGCGTTCCACGATCGGAATGATCGACACCAGTCCCGGCTCGCGAGGCGCACTGACCACCCTGCCCAGCCGGAAAACCAGGCCGCGTTCGTACTGTTGGACAACGCGAATGCTGGACATGAAATACACCGCGCCGAAGGACGCCAGTCCGATCAGCGCATCGATGATCGCCGACATAGCCAGCTCCACTACCCCGAGCCCGGTCCCCTGAAGCTTTGATGCTACGCCCGGAATCGGTCCAGATGCCGTTGAGCGGCAACGCCTTCTGTTCACTGTTCCGGCGGAGTCCAGCGGTCCGAGCGGCTCATCCCGGCCGCGCGGCCCTTGCCGGCGATGACCAGCGCCATCTTGCGGGACGCCTCGTCGATCATCTCGTCGCCGAGCATGGCCGAGCCCTTCTTGCCGCCCGCCTCGGAGGTGAAGTAGCCGTAGGCGTCCAGGATGTTCTCGGCGTGGTCGTAGTCCTCCTGGCGCGGGCTGAACACCTCGTTGCACGCGTCGACCTGGCCGGGGTTGAGCACCCACTTGCCGTCGTAGCCCAGCGCCGCCGCCCGGCCTGCCACCCGGCGGAAGCCGTCGACGTCGCGGATCTGGAGATAGGGGCCGTCGATGGCCTGCTTGTCGTAGGCGCGCGCGGCCATCAGGATGCGCATCAGGATGTAGTGGTAGGCATCGCCCACGTCGTAGCCGGGCGGCTGCTCGCCGACCACCAGCGACCGCATGTTGATGCTGGCCATGAAGTCGGCCGGGCCGAAGATGATCGTCTCGACGCGCGGCGAGGCCTGCGCGATCGCGTCCACGTTGATCAGGCCGATCGCGTTCTCGATCTGCGCCTCGATGCCGATCCGGCCGACCTCGTAACCCATGGTCTTCTCGATCTGGGTGAGCAGCAGGTCCAGCGCGTGCACCTGCTCCGCGGTCTGCACCTTCGGCAGCATGATGCAGTCCAGGTTCGCGCCCGCGCCCTCGACGACCTCGGTGACGTCGCGGTAGGTCCACTCGGTCGTCCAGTCGTTGACCCGGACCACCCTGATCCGGTTGCCCCACCCGCCCTCGTTCAGCGCGGCCACGATGTTCTTGCGCGCGCCCGGCTTGGCCAACGGCGCGCAGGCGTCCTCAAGATCGAGGAACACCTGGTCGACCGGCTGGGTCTTGGCCTTCTCCAGGAACCGGGGATTGCTGCCGGGCACGGCGAGACAGGAACGGCGCGGACGAAGGCGATCGACCATGAGGGCCTCCCGGATTGGGGCTTACCGACGGGTAACCGAGTTTCGCGATCGTGACACGTACCCGGCGCCGCCGCCATTCGCTGAGGTCTCTTTCACATGCTTCTGGCACGGTTAAGGTCGGTGTCCATGATCACTGTGCCCGCCACGTTCGCCGCCATGATCGGCGCACGCTGCGGCGACGCGGGCCGCGACTGGATCGCCGCGCTCCCGGAACTCGTCGAGCGCTACCGCACCGAGTGGTCGCTGGAGATCGACGGCGCCGCGCTGCACGGCTACGTCGCACTCGTCGTCCCGGTGCGCCGGGCCGACGGCATGCCCGCCATGCTCAAACTGTCCCAAGTGGACGATGAGAAGCTTGACGAGTCGCTCGCGCTGCGCGTCTGGGCGGGCGACGGTGCGGTCTCGCTGCTCACCGAGTCGGCCGGGCACGACGTGCTGCTGCTGGAAAAACTCGACCCGCACCGCAGCCTGCGCACCGAGCCGATCGACGCGGCGCTGTCCTTCGCGGGCGGCCTGCTGCGCAGGCTAGCCGTGCCCGCCCCGGCCGGGCTGCGCGTTCGGCTCGGCCAGGTCGCGCGGGCCATGCTCGACGTGCTGCCGCGACGCTGGCAGCGGCTCGGCAGGCCGTTCCCCCGCGAACTGCTCGACCACGTCCTCGCCGAGTGCGCCGACCTCGGTCCGCGAGCGGACACCCTGCTGGTCAACGCCGATCTGCACTTTGAGAACGTGCTCGCCGCGCGGCGCGAACCCTGGTTGGCGATCGACCCGACCGTGCTCGAAGGCGACCTGGAGTACGGCGCGCTCGCGTTGTTGTGGAACCGATTCGACGAGATCACCGACGGCCACGGCGTGCGCGAGCGGCTCGCCGCGATCATCGCCGCCGCCGACCTCGACCCGGACCTCGCGCGCCGCTGGACCCTGGTCCGCACAGTCAGCGAGTGGCTCTGGACGCTCGACGTCGACCCATCGGGCGGGCCAGACGTCTGCGCCGCGATCGTGGCCGCGATCGCCCCCCGACTTTCCGCCGGATGATGCTCAGCTGAACATCCGCCCACCAAGCGGTACCAGCGTCGGGCCGATTTCCACCTCACGGACATGGCCACTAGCCTGAGCGGCATGGCCGCCGTGAACAGGGTATTCGCTGCCCAACTGAGCGGACTGCCGGTGTTCGGGCCAGACGGCGAATCGATCGGCAAGGTCCGGGACATCGTGGTCATGCTGCGTATCGCCCGGCAGCCACCGAGGGTGCTCGGTCTCGTCGTCGAACTCGTCACCCGGCGTCGCATCTTCGTGCCGATGCTGCGGGTCAACAGCATCGAGCCCAACGCGGTCACGCTCGCCACCGGCTCGGTCAGCCTGCGCCGATTCATCCAACGGACCAACGAGGTCCTGGTCGTCGGCCAGCTCCTCGACGCCCGGGTCACCCTGGTCACCACCGGCGCGAGCGCCACCGTGATCGACTCGGCGATGGAGCGCGGCCGGACCCGTGACTGGCTGTTCACCAAGGTCGCGGTGCAGGAGCGCACCGGCAGGCTGGCCCGGCGCGGCTCCGTGCAGGTGCTGCCCTGGGAGGACGTGAGCGGCCTCGGTCTCACCGAACTCGACACCCAACCGCAGGGCGCTCAGCAGCTGATCGCGGTCTACGACACGATGCGCGCCGCCGATGTCGCCGCCGCCATGCTCGACCTGCCGGTCAAGCGCCGCTACGAGGTCGCGGACGCCCTCGACGACGAACGCCTCGCCGACGTCATCGAAGAGTTGCCGGACGACGACCAGAAGGACATCCTGGCCCACCTCGACGAGGACCGGGCCGCGGACATCCTGGAGGCGATGAGCCCGGACGACGCCGCCGACCTGCTCGCCGAGCTGCCCGAACTGGAGAAGGACCGGCTGCTCGCGCTGATGGAGCCGGCGGAGTCCGCGCCGGTCAAGCGGCTGCTGCAGTACTCCTTCGACACCGCCGGTGGTCTGATGAACCCGGAGGCGGTCGTGCTCAGCCCGGACGCCACCGTCGCCGAGGCGCTGGCCAGGGTCCGCAACGGCGACCTGACGCCCGCGCTGGCCAGCATGGTGTTCGTCTGCCGGCCGCCCTCGTCCACGCCGACCGGCCGCTACCTGGGCTGCGTGCACACCCAGCGGCTGCTCCGCGAACCCCCGTCCGAGCTGGTGGCCGGCGCACTGGACGCGGACCTGGCCCGGCTGGCGCCGACCGATCCGCTGAGCGACGTGACCCGCTACTTCGCGGCGTACAACCTGGTCTGCGCGCCGGTCGTGGACGAGTCGGAGCACCTGCTCGGCGCGGTCACCGTCGACGACGTGCTGGACCACCTGCTGCCGGTCAACTGGCGGGAGACCGGCCTGCACGAGACACACAGCCAGGGACCGGTCGCGGGGCACCCGGCGAAGAAGACCAACGGGGCGAACGGGGTGGACCCGGCCGAGCGGCAGGAGTCGAGCCATGCCTGAACTGACCTCCCGGCGGCGGCTGGACCAGCCGCGCAGACCACGCCGGCTGACCCTGGACGTCGATCGGGAGGCGTTCGGCCGGTTCTCCGAACGCCTGGCCCGGTTCATGGGCACCGGGACGTTCCTGTTCTGGCAGACCCTGTTCGTGGTCGTCTGGATCATCCTCAACCTGGCGGCCGCGTCGCTGCGCTGGGACCCGTACCCGTTCATCCTGCTCAACCTGGCCTTCTCCACCCAGGCCGCGTATGCCGCGCCGCTGATCCTGCTCGCCCAGAACCGGCAGGACGACCGGGACCGGATCGCGCTGGAGGAGGACCGGACGCGCGCCGCGCAGACCAAGGCCGACACCGAGTTCCTCGCCCGGGAACTCGCCGCGCTGCGGTTGGCGGTCGGCGAGATCGCCACCCGGGACTACCTGCGCAGCGAACTCGACCGGCTGCGTCAGGAATTGGCCGCCGACGCCAAACCGAAAAAGCGAAAGGGCAGCCACCCGGACGCCGAGCAGGTGCGGAATTCGGTCCGCTGGGAAGACGAACCCGAACCTCAACCCAGCGAAACCAGCTAGCCGGCGCGCGCGGTGCGGCCGAGGTTCGGGCCGTGAAAAAAGCTCCGACAGATCACCGAAACCCCGAGTGCGGAATTACCGGCTAATCCGTCAGGCCCCACTCGTCCGGCCGACCGTCGCCTTCACCGTCCATTCCGGACTCGACCGGCTCGCCGAGCGCGTCACCGGTGGATTCGGTCGCCCCGCCGAGCCGCTCGCAGGTCTGTCCGAAGGCCGCCAGTTCGTCGGGTTCGAGTACGTCGGCGAAATGTTCGACGACCCCCGACAAATGCGTGCCCGACGCCGAGCGCAGCCGGTCCAGGCCGGCATCGGTGAGCACCGCCTCGACGCCGCGCCCATCGGAATCGACCCGGGCCCGCGTGACAAAGCCCGCTTTTTCCAGTCGATCGACCAACCGGGTGACCCCGGAACGCGACAACAGCACCGCGTCCGCGAGTTCGGTCATCCGCAGTCGGCGCTGCGGCGCTTCGGCGAGTTGCACGAGGACGTCATAGGAAGCCAGCGATAGCTGCTGGTCAGCGAGCAATTCGCTTTCCAGCGCGCGAACAATGCGCGCGTGGGCGCGCAGAAAAGACCGCCAGACATCCAGTTCGGTTCGGCTGAGCCGGCGAGTAGTTCCCGGATGTTGCACAATCCTGCATGCTACGGAACGCGGTCGATCTTATGCGCTCCGACCCCAAAATCGATTCTGAGGAGTGACCTGACCGGCCGGTAACCTGGCCGTTTCTCCACCGCCCGTAACATGAAGTACACGGAGCCGCCCGCGTCCCCCGACGCACCCCACCACCCGTGGCCCCGCGGACCAGAAGGCCGGTGTGAGCAGCAGTGACGAGCAACCAGGCACCCAGTGCCGATGACGTGCGCAAGGCCCTTGCCGGCGTGCAGGACCCGGAGATCCGGCGGCCCATCACCGATCTGGGCATGGTCAAGGACGTGACGATCGGCACGGACGGCGTGGTCACGGTCGCGATCTACCTCACCGTGGCGGGCTGCCCGCTGCGCGACAAGATCACCGCGGACGTCACCGCCGCCGTCGGCGCCCTGGCCGGGGTGCGCGAGGTCAAGGTCGAACTCGACGTGATGACCGACGACCAGCGCACCGAACTGCGCCGCTCGCTGCGCGGCGACACCCAGGAACCCGTCATCCCGTTCGCCCAGCCGGGCTCGCTGACCAGGGTCTACTGCGTCGCGTCCGGCAAGGGCGGGGTCGGCAAGTCCAGCGTCACGGTCAACCTCGCGGTCGCCATGGCCGCGCGCGGCCTGTCGGTCGGCGTGATCGACGCGGACATCTACGGCCACTCCGTGCCCAGGATGCTCGGCACCGAGGCCCGGCCGACCAAGGTCGACACGATGATGATGCCGCCGCAGGCGCACGGCGTGAAGCTGATCTCCATCGGCATGTTCACGCCCGGCAACGAGCCGATCGTCTGGCGCGGGCCGATGCTGCACCGCGCCCTCCAGCAGTTCCTGGCCGACGTGTTCTGGGGCGACCTCGACGTGCTGCTGCTCGACCTGCCGCCGGGCACCGGCGACATCGCCATCTCGGTCGCGCAGCTGGTGCCCAACGCCGAACTGCTCGTGGTGACCACCCCGCAGGTCGCGGCCGCCGAGGTCGCCGAGCGGGCCGGCGCGATCGCCGTGCAGACCCGGCAGCGACTGGCCGGCGTCGTGGAGAACATGTCCTGGCTGGAGATGCCCGACGGCTCCCGGATGGAGGTCTTCGGCTCGGGCGGCGGCCAGCAGGTCGCCGAATCGCTCAGCCGGATCGTCGGCACCGAGGTCCCGCTGCTCGGCCAGGTCCCGCTCGACCCCCGGCTGCGCGAACTCGGCGACGCGGGCGACCCGATCGTGGCCGCCGATCCGGCGGCGCCCGCCTCGGTCGTGCTGCGTGACATCGCGTCCCGGCTGTCCACCCGCTCGCGGGGCCTGGCCGGTCGGCTGCTGTCGGTCAGCCCAGCGGGCAGGTAACGTCGCGCCGCGTGGCGATGGAGAAGGCGGCCCCACCGGGGCGCACGGTGTGCCATGGCTGCCGCGTGCAGACGCACGAACTCGTCGACCACGACGGCTCGCAGCGGTATCGGCCCGTGGTGCTGCCCGGCGACGGAACGGTGAGCCGGGAGATCATGCCCGGGATCATGGTCAGCTCGCCGTGCCCGGAGTGCGGGGACGGCGACGATCCGGGCTGGCTGCCGGGATTCGTCCCGCCAGTCTGATCAGGTCGCTGTGCTCAGGTCGCGTCCGGGTCGAACGGCGGACGCTCTCCCGGCGAGAGCGGGCGCTGCTGCGGCTGCTGCACCGAGGGCTGGTTGGTCACGCCGGAGAAACCGTTCGGCTTGACGCCGTTCGCACCGTTGGAGCCGTTGGTCCCGGTCAGGCCGTCGATCCGCAGATCCTCGCGCGGGTCGTAGCCGCCGGTAGCGTCGAGCAGGTGCTGGGTGACGACCTTCCTCGGGTCGAAGTTGCGCAGCTTGCTCAAGTCCTGCAACGGCTTGCGGAACTCCTCGAACTCCGGCCCTAATTCGGACTGGAGCTGGTCGCGCGCGCCGGTCGCGTACTCGCGGACCTGGCGCACCGCCTTGCCGAGCCAGCGGGCCGCGCCGGGCAGGCGCTCCGGTCCGAGAATGAAGAGACCAGCCACGATCAGGACGAGAAATTCCGCCCAGGAGATGTCCAGCATTGGGTCAGGTCCCTCCGGCTCACCACGGTACCCACCAGGGTAGCCGGTCAATCCGACTGCAGGGTGACCTGAACGGTGTGCTGTTGGCCCTGCCGCGCGAACTGCACGGTAACGGTCTGGCCAGGCGCGTCGTCCAGCACGGCCACCTGGAGTTCGACCGAGCTGCTGATGCTCCGGTTGCCGAACTTGGTGATCACGTCTCCCTCCGCGATGCCGGCCGCCGCCGCCGCGCCGCCCTGGATGACGTTGTCCACCTGCGCGCCCAGCGACGCGGTCGCGGACACGTCGCGGGTGCTCACGCCGAGATTGGCGTGCTTGACGGCGCCGGTGCGGATCAGCGACTGCGCGATCTTGGTGGCCTGGTCGATCGGGATGGCGAAGCCGAGACCGATGCTGCCGCCGCCACTGCCCGAATCCGAGCCGCCGAACGTCTGGTTCGCCGAGTTGATCCCGATCAGCGCGCCGGTCGCGTCGACAAGTGCACCGCCCGAGTTGCCGGGGTTGATGGCCGCGTCGGTCTGGATCGCGTCATAGACCACGGACGGGCCGCCGTTCTCGCCCGGCACCAGCACCGGCCGGTTCAGCGCGCTGACGATGCCCGAGGTGACCGTGCCGGCCAGGCCGAGCGGCGAGCCGATCGCGATCACCGGGTCGCCCGGTCGCAGCGCGCTCGACGTGCCCAGCTTGATCACGGTCAGGTTGGTCGCACTGACCTTGACCACGGCCAGGTCGGTGACCGGGTCGCGGCCGACGATCGTGGCCGGTACCCGCGCACCGCTGTTGAACACCGCGGTGATCGTGCCGGCGCCACCGGCCGCTGCGGCGATCACGTGGTTGTTGGTGATGATGTAGCCCTTCGGGTCGATCACCACCCCGGAACCGACATCGCCGCCGCTCGCCCCGGCCTGCACCTCCAGCGAGACGACTGCGGGCGCGACGCGCGCGGTGATCCCGGCGATCGAACCCGGTGCGCGCTCGTTGGCCGCGTTGGTCTGGGCGAGGTTGTCGCCGACATCGGTCAGCGAACTGCCGCCGCTGGCCAGCGCCCAGCCCGTGACGCCGCCGATCGCGCCGACCAGCAGCGCGGCCACCAGCAGCACCACCAGCGCGCTCGGCTTGACCCGTCGCCCGAACAGCAGTTCCGGCACGCTGAGCAGCGGACCCGTCGGCTTCGGCGCGCCCTGCTCATCGTCGCCCCGCTCGCCGCCGGTATCGGCAGGCGGGCCGACCATCACCGCGGAACCGGGGTCGCGCCACGGATCGCGGGCGCCGTCGGTCCAGTAGGTCGGTTCGGGCGCGGACTCCTGCGTCGGCTCGTGGCTGCCGGGCGGGCGCTGGAGAATGACCATGTCGCTGCCCGGCGGCCTGCGGAACGCGGTGGCCAGCGCGGGCGAGGGGATGACAGCGGAAGCGGGCGGCGCGGCGGGCGCGGACAGGCCGTTGTGCTGGCCAGGGCCGGAGCGCGGCGCGAACGCGCTGGGCACCCCGGTGGGCCTGCCGAAAGCGACGGCCAGATTGGGGTCGACCGAGGGCACGTCGATCGGACGGGGGCCGAGCCGGGGACGACCGTCGGTGGGTCCGTCGATCCGCTCCGGAGGAGAACCTGGCTGCTCAGTCACACATATCCCCGCGTCGATGCCGCTCACCTGTCGGATCATTGTGAGCCAGTCACCAAGACTGCCCCAAACAGGGTGAAGTCGGCGTAGGCGTCAGTCAGTGGGCGTAGCGGTGACCGTTGACGACCGGAACCGCGGTCGCGGGTGTCGAGGTCGCCGGGGTGCTCACCATCGCGGGCTGACCGGCGAGGCGGCTGTCCGCCGCGTTGTTCACCGGCACGGCGGTAGGCGCTCGCACGCCACCGGCGCCGATCGGCGCGTTCACGTCAAGTCCCGCGCCGTTGATCGGGGATTCGGTCGGCGCGTTCTGCGCACCGCTGAGCATGTGCGGGCCGACCACGACCAGCGCGCCCAGCACCAGCCCGCCGATCACCACGCCTGCGCCCTGCACCGCGCGACGGCCGGCAGGCGGCCGGTGCCGCAGCACCGCGCTGCCGTGGCCGAGCGGACTGGACGCGCCCATCATCGGCTGCTCGCCGAAGCCGTTCGACCGGCCGGCGAGGCCGGGCACCCGGTCCGGCCGCTGGATGGCGACAAGCTGCCCGTCAGGGCCGATCGCCAGGTTCTCCGGCCCCCCGGGGAGTTCGGTGTCGATCGGGATCGCCCGCAGCGCGGCCAGCAAACCCGCTGGTGCGCCCGGGTCGCCGGCGGCCTGCACCGCGGACCGGGCCTGCCGCTGGGTCTTGGTCTCACTCGCGCAGAACGGGCACTTCGCGATGTGCTCGGACGCGCGCTGCCGCGCCAGCGCGGACAGCTCACCGTCCACGAACGCGACCACCGCGTCGGGCATCAGATGCTGCTCGGGCAGGTTCCAGGACCGTGGCTCGCTCATCAACGCCTCCTGAGGCGGAGCGCGCCGCGCCGCTGATGCAGCGAAACCGTCATACCGAGCCCTCCGTGGCCAACATTCGCCCCTGGCCGACGGACGAACGCCGCCGCTCCAGCGACGCACGCAGTGCCTGCCGACCACGGTGGATCCGGCTGCGCACGGTCCCGAGCTTCACGCCCAGGGTGGCGCCGATCTCCTCGTAGGACAGCCCTTCCACGTCACACAATACGACGGCGGCGCGGAACTCCGGCGCCAACTCGTCCAGGGCATCCTGCAGGTCGGGGTCGAGGTGGGTCTGGGAATAGACCTGCTCGGGGCTGGGGCCGTCGCCGGCCAGCCGGTCGGTGTCCTCGGGCAGGCCCTCCATGCGCAGGCGGGAGCGCCTGCGGGCCATGTCGAGGAAGAGGTTGGTGGTGATCCGGTGCAGCCAGCCCTCGAAGGTGCCGGGCGTGTAGGAGGACAGCGACCGGAAGACCCGGATGAAGGTCTCCTGGGTCAGGTCCTCGGCGTCGTGCTGGTTGCCGGCGAGCCGGTAGGCCAGCCGGTACACCCGGTCGGCGTGCTCGCGCACGATCTCGTCCCACGAAGGTGGTGTCCAGGCCGCCGCGTCGTCCCCCGGAGTGGCGGGCGCGGGCAGCGCTGCCGAACCGGCCTCGACCTGGTCGGCCTCGCTCATGCTCGCTGATGTAACCATCGGCGCGTCCGCACCTCCACTGGGCTTGTCCCGCCCTTTGCCTGACCAACGTAACCCTGACGCTCGGTGTTCCCGTCACGATTGAGACGCAACAGACGGTGTTGCCTTACGCCATGCCACGATCATGTCCCGGCCTGGTGTGGCCATGGTGAGAGTCGCCTGAGACCAGCCTGAGAATCCATACCTCCGGGTCGAAACGGCACGTTGTGATAGCACCGTTGCGCGTGTGCGGGCCTGCTTCGGCCTATTTCGCGGCTCGCACCGCTAATCTGCGTACCTGTGACGCCGGAAACGCGGAACCCGGAGGGGACAGCCGCCACCGCACCCGCGGTGGCGGACTACGTCGACGGGTACCACCCCGAGAGCGAGACCCTCTCGGCCGCCCGCGCCCGCGGTCACGACCTCGGCTGCCCTCCGGTCAGCACCGGAGCAGGCGCGGCCCTGCGTTTCCTCGCGGCAACCCTGCAGGCCAAGGCCGTGGTCGAGGTCGGAACCGGGGCAGGCGTCAGCGGCCTGTGCCTGATCGCCGGCATGGCCCCGGACGGCGTGCTCACCTCGATCGACATCGAGCCCGAGTACCAGCGCTCGGCCAAGCGCACGTTCATCGACGCGAAGATCCCGCCCGGCCGAGTCCGGTTGATCATGGGCCAGGCCCTGGAAGTGCTGCCCCGGCTCACCGACGGCGGCTACGACCTGGTCTTCTTCGACGCGACCAAGACCGAGTACCCCCGCTACTACGAACAGGGCGTCCGCCTGCTCCGCCCCGGCGGCGTGATCGCCTTCGACAGCGTCCTCGCCGGCGGCGGTGTGGCCGACGCCACCCGCCGCGACCAGGAGACCACCGCCCTGCGCGAACTGGCCAGGACCGTCCGCGACGACGACCGCCTGGTCTCCGTCCTCCTCCCGCTCGGCGACGGCCTACTCGTCGCCGCCAAGCGCCTCGCCTGAGCGGCCACGGCCGGTCAGCCCTGGGCGGCCTTGGCGGCAGCCTTGGCCGTGAGGCTCGGTGAGAGGTCGAACACGCTGACGATGTCGGTGATCTTGCCGTCGGTGACGGTGAGGTACTCCATGCCGCGGTAGTCCTTGGCGAACGGCGTCTCGACGACGTAGACGGTGGCCGCGTGCTCGTCGTCGCCCAGCACGTCGATCAGCTCGCCGCTGATCAGGGCGGTCGCGAACGGCGTGAGGAACTGGCGGTAGCTCTCGGCGCCCTTGATCTGGCCGATCGGGGCCTCGCACACGACGTCGTCGGCGATGAAGCCCATCGCGGTCTCGGCGTCACCGCGCAGCCAGGCGCGGACGTACTCCTCGGCGATCTTCTGGGCGGATCCGGTGCTGGCGGTCATAGCTGATTCCTTTGCTGAGCGGGCCCGGTTGGCCCGATGACGACCACCTTTCCGCGCCTATAAGACATCTTCTGTCATATAAGCGAGGAGAATCTGACGCTATGAGATCGGACCGGCTGCTCTCGATCCTGTTGCTGCTCCAGGCGCACGCACAGCTGCCCGCGGCCGACCTGGCGCAGCGGCTGGAGGTCTCGGTCCGGACGATCATGCGCGACGTCGAGGCCCTGTCCTCGGCGGGCGTGCCGGTCTACACGGTGCGCGGCCCACAGGGCGGCATCGCGCTGCTGCCCGGCTACCGCACCGACGTCACCGGGCTGACCGCCGACGAGTCCCGGGCGCTGTTCGTCCTGCTGTCCGGCACCGCGCACGCCGACCTCGGCCTCGGCCAGGCGCTCGGCTCGGCGATGCGCAAGGTCATGGCCGCGCTGCCCGCCGCGCACCGTCCCGACGCCGACCTGACCAGCCGACGCATCCTGATCGACCCGATGCGCTGGCGCGGCGCGCCGGGCCCCGAGCAGCCGACCGTCGATCTGACCGCCTTCCAGCAGGCCGTCTTCGCCGACCGACGGCTGCGGCTGCGCTACCGGCACGGCCGCGACAACCGCGTGCGCACCTACACGCTCGATCCGTACGGCCTGGTCAACAAGGCAGGCGTCTGGTATCTCGTCGCCGATCACGACGGCGAGCCGCGGCTGTTCCGCACCGACCGCGCCCAGTCCGCCGTCGTCCTCCCCGAGCCCGCCCGGCACCGCGCCGGCCAGGAACTGGCCGACGTGTGGGACACCCTGCGTCGCGGCATCGACGACATCCCCGCGCCCCTCGCCGTCACGGCGCGCGTTCGCGACGAGATGCTCGCCCTGTTCCTGCGCGTCCACGCCACCGACCTCGCCGGGCCGGCCCAGCCCGCGAACGAGCCGGGCTGGTCGCTGGTCGAACTGCGGTTCCGCTCACATCTCGCCGCCCAGCCACTACTCGCCTTCGGCCCGGACGTCGAAGTCCTCGCCCCGGACGAAATCCGCCGAACCCTGGCCGAAAGAGCCGCGGCGACGGTTGCCCGCTACGCGGACGCCTGAGCAGAAATCCCTCACTCGCGGGCAAGCTGGATCAACGGCGCCCACGCGGCGCGGACGGCTTGAGGCAGCACGAGTTCATCCCACAGGTCCACCAGTAGCGTGCCGTCGATGTAGCGCAGGATGTCTTCCTCGCGCCCTTCACGGAGCACCATCTCGTAGACCCGAGCTCGATCGCCGCGTTCGGAAAGCCGATACAGACGTCCTGGCTGCGACCAGTTCACCGCCAATGGCAGCTCAATCGTGGCGAGCGCTTGCCGAGGGGGGATCTGCGGGAGCCGGGTCGGGACCAGAATGTCCCGACCTTGAACACCGGCGACCCTGACGAACTCGATCAGTGGGCGGGCATCCAGCCATCGAACGCCTGGGCAGCGCACCTCAAGCTGGGACGAAAACGATCGACAGCCGCATCTGCAACGCATCGGCGATCCGCGCCAGCACGGTCAGTGCCGCCGTCATGCCGCCGGCCTCGAACCGTGCGATCGCCGAATCTGTCACTCCCGCCCGCTTGGCCAATTCAACCTGCGACCAGCCGCGCTGCTCGCGCAGCGTCCGTGCCTCGGCGCCCAGGTCGAAGGCGATGCGGGCGCTCTCGTATGCCGGGTGCGCCGGGTCGACACCGAGTTCAGCGCGCAACAGATGCCATGGTGTGCCCATGGCATCAATGGTGCGGGTTGCCAAACCCGCAAGATCGAATCATGTCGGAAGCAAACCGATCGGGTGACGCGATCACCCGTCAGGGGCCGGCGAGGGTGCCCTTGCCGAGCACGATCACGCCGCCCTTGCTGATCGTGTAGCGCTCGGCGTCCAGTTCCGGGTCGGCGCCGATGCTGGCGCCGTCGGGGACGACCACGTTCTTGTCCAGGATGGCGCGGCGCACCACGGCGCCCTTGCCGATGCGGACGCCGGGCAGCAAGACGCTGCCCTCGACGATCGAGCCGGTTTCCACGACCACGTCGGCGCTGACCACCGAGTCGCGCACGGACGAGCCGGAGATGATCGAGCCCGCGCCGACCATCGAGCCGTCGGCGGTGCCGCCTGCCACGAACTTGGCGGGCGGGAGGGGCGGCACGGCGGTTCGGATGGGCCACGCCTTGTTGTAGAGGTTGAACACGGGCTGCACGGACACCAGGTCCATGTGCGCGTCGTAGTAGGCGTCCAGGGTGCCGACGTCGCGCCAGTAGCCGCGGTCGCGTTCGGTCGCGCCGGGGACCTCGTTCTCGTCGAAGTCGTAGACGTTGGCGATGCCCCGTTCGACCAGCATGGGAATGATGTCGCCGCCCATGTCGTGCGCGGAGTCGGAGACGCCCGCGTCCTCGCGCAGCGCCGCGACCAGCACGTCGGTGGTGAACACGTAGTTGCCCATGGACGCGAAGGTGACGTCCGGGTCGTCGGGCACGTGCGGCGGGTTGGCGGGTTTCTCCAGGAAGCGGGTGATCTTGCCGTCGGCGTCGGAGTCGATGCAGCCGAAGCCGCTCGCCTCCGCGCGCGGCACGCGGATGCCGGCGACGGTGACCCCCGCCCCGGACTCGATGTGCCGGGCGACCATCTGCGCGGGATCCATCCGATACACGTGGTCGGCGCCGAACACGACGATGTAGTCCGGGTCCTCGTCGCGCACGAGGTTCAGCGACTGGTAGATCGCGTCACCGCTGCCGGTGTACCAGCGCGGGCCGAGTCGCTGCTGCGCCGGCACCGGGGTGATGTACTGCCCGAGCACGCTGGACAGGCGCCAGGTGGTGGAGATGTGGCGGTCCAGTGAATGCGACTTGTACTGGGTCAGTACGCACAACTGATGGAAGCCGGCGTTGACCAGGTTGGACAGCACGAAGTCGACGAGGCGGTAGTTGCCCCCGAACGGCACGGCCGGCTTCGCACGGTCGGCGGTCAACGGCCAGAGCCTTTTTCCCTCACCACCGGCCAACACGATGCCCAGCACGTGAGGCTGCTGTGCCTTCACACGTGTGACCTTATCCACGTCGACGCCTGACGACCAGCAGTGACGAGCCACCGAATCCGATCGGCGGGATGACGTTCACCCCGCTGCCATATTGTTGCCACACAGCGGCCCCCGCGGCGACTAGCCTGATCACTCGTGCGCATCGGCCTGTTGACCCGTGAATATCCGCCCGAGGTGTACGGGGGTGCCGGCGTCCATGTCGGCGCACTGGTGCCGCAGCTGCGTGAACTGGTGGACGTGGACGTGCACTGTTTCGGTGCGCCACGCACCGAGCTGGACGCGCACGCCTACGCGCACCAGCCCGCGCCCGGCTTCGAGCGCGCCAATCCCGCGCTGTCAACGCTTTCCGTGGACCTGGCGATCACCGCCGCGCTCGCGGACGGCCACGGCACGCCGCCGGACCTGGTCCACTCGCACACCTGGTACGCGAACATGGCCGGTCATCTTGCGAAGCTGCTCTACGGCATCCCGCATGTGGTGACCGCGCATTCGCTGGAGCCGCGCAGGCCGTGGAAGGCCGAGCAGCTCGGCGGCGGCTACCAGCTCTCCTCGTGGGTGGAGCGCACCGCGTATCACGCGGCGGACGGGGTCATCGCGGTCAGCGAGGGCATGCGCAAGGACGTGCTGGAGGTCTACCCGGATCTCGATCCCCAACGCGTGCACGTGGTCCGCAACGGCATCGACACCAGCGCGTACCACCCGGTGACCGGCACGGACGTGCTGGAGAAGTACGGGATCGACCCGACGAAGCCGACGGTCGTGTTCGTCGGCCGGATCACCCGGCAGAAGGGCGTCGGCCACCTGATCGCGGCAGGCCGCGACATCGACAAGGACGCGCAGCTGGTGCTGTGCGCAGGCGCGCCGGACACCCCGGAGATCGCGGAGGAGACCAAGGCCGCGGTGGCGGAGCTGACCGCGCAGCGGCCGGGCGTGTTCTGGATCCAGAAGATGCTGCAACCGGCCGAGGTGCGCCAACTGCTCAGCAACGCGGCGGTGTTCGTGTGTCCGTCGGTGTACGAGCCGCTGGGCATCGTGAACCTGGAGGCGATGGCCTGCGGCACGGCGGTCGTCGCATCGGATGTGGGCGGCATTCCCGAGGTGGTGGACGCCGGCCGGACCGGGCTTCTGGTGCACTACGACGAGAAGGACGTGTTCACCTACCGCGCCGGCCTCGCCGCCGCGATCAACGAGCTGATCGGCGACCCGGACCGGGCGAGGGCGATGGGCGCGGCGGGCCGGCAGCGCGCGATCGACGAGTTCTCCTGGCGCACCATCGCCGAGCAGACGATCGCGGTCTACGAGTCGTTACTGAGCAAGGGCTGACGGGCTGACCGGCGCGAGCTTGCGCAGGGTGAGCGCGATGCCGATGACCACGACGATGAACGCGCCGGTGTAGACCGTCAGGCCGGACCAGCCGCTGCCGGTGAACGCGAGACCGCCGACGGTTCCGCCGATGCTGGAGCCGAGGTAGTAGCAGAACAGGTACACGGCCGAGCCCTGCACACGCAGCCGCGCGGACCGCGCGCCGACCCACCCGCTGGCGACCGAGTGCGCGGCGAAGAAGCCGGCCGTGGTGACCACCAGACCGACGACCACGAGCAGCACGTTGTCCGGCACCATCAACGCAAGGCCGGCGATGGTGATCACGGCCATCACCCAGAGCAGTTTCGGCCTGCCGAACCGGTCGACGAGACGTCCGGCGAACGCGGAGGCGAGACAGCCGGCCAGGTACACCACGAAGATGAAGCCGACGACGACCTCGGGCAGCCGGAATCCCGGCCCCAGCAAACGGAATCCGAGGTAGTTGTAGACGGTGACGAAGCAACCCATCAGCAGGAAACCGGCGGCGTAGAGCCGCAACAGCCCGGTGTCGGTGAACGCGCGCAGCACGGACGCGGCCAATGGCTTGAACCGCAACGGTCGCGCGGCGAAATGTTTCGAGGGCAGGATGGACAGGCGGAAGATCACCGCGCACAGCAACGCGATCCCGCCGATGACGCCCAGCGCCCACCGCCAGTTGGCGACATCGTCGACGAGGCCGGCAAGAAGTCGGCCGATCATGCCGCCGACCCCGTTGCCGGCGACGTAGAGGCCCATGCCGAAACCGAGCGAGCCGCGGTGCAGTTCCTCGGCCAGATAGGACATGGCGACCGCCTGCAAACCGGCCAGTGCCAACCCTTGCAGGCCGCGGATCACCAGCAGCACGGTGAAGTTCGGGCTGAACGCGGCGAGGATGCCCAGGGCTGCCGCGACGAACAGCGAGGTGGCCATGACCGGGGTGCGGCCGAGCGCTTCGGACAGCATGGTCAGCGGGATCACGCCGATGGCCAGGGCCGCGGTGGACACCGACACGACCAGGCTCGCGGTGGCGGGCGCGAGCCGGAAGTCGGTGGCCAGCGCGGGCAGCAGCGCCTGCACGCAGTACAGCGCGGTGAAGGTGGCGAGGCCGGCGGCGAACAGCGCGAGGGTGATCCGGCGGAAACCGGGTGAGGACCGCTCGTGCCGGTCGGCGTGCTCGACGGTGCGGGAGAGATCGGCGGAGGTCGAAGCGGTCACTCGAATCACGGTAGGTAGCAGCGTTTGATCCGTCCAATACGATGAAACACCAAGATTCATGCACTGGTGAATCAATCGGCGTTGACCTGCGGTGGCTCGACGAAAGATGGTGCGACGTGACGAAGGAGACGGCGGCGCTGGCGCCGAGACTGGCCCTGTTGGTGGCGCTTGCGCAGGAGCGCAACGTGACCAGGGCGGCCGCGCGGCTGGGCATTCCCCAGCCGACGGTAAGCCGTTGGCTGGCCGCGCTCGGGGAGGAGTTGGGCACGCCGATCGTGGTGCGCGACGGTCGCGGCATCCAGCTGACCAGAGCGGGCGACTACCTGGCCGAAGCCGCCGACGAGGCGTTGGCCGTGCTGTCCCGCGGTTATCGGCGCGCGCTGGCCGAGGCCGATCCGGAACAGGGCGAGGTGGTGCTGGCCTTCCTGCACACCATGGGCGAGTTCCGCATCCCGGCGCTGCTGCGCGCGTTCCGCGCCGGCCATCCCCGGGTCCGGTTCAGCCTGGTGCAGGGCGCCATGGAGGAGATGCTCGGGCATCTGCGCGCGGGCAGCGTCGACCTGGCGCTCACCTCGCCGCTGCCGCCCGCGCCGGAGTTCTCCTCGGTCGAACTCGATCAGCAGGAGTTGGTGGTGACCGTGCCGGCCGGACACCGGTTGGCCAGGCGGAGTTGGGTGCGGGCCGGCGAACTGGCCGACGAGCAGTTCGTCGGCACCAAGCTCGGCTTCGGGCTGCGCCAGCTCACCGACGAACTGTGCGCGGCGGCCGGGTTCACGCCGAGCTACGCGTTCGAGGGCGACGAGGTGGACACGTTGCGCGGACTGGTCGCGGCCGGTCTCGGGGTGGCGATCCTGCCGAGGCCGGACTGGGCGCTGCCGCCGAACGTCGTCGAACTGTCGTTGCGCCCCAAGGCATCGCGCGGCATCGGCCTGGCCTGGATCACCGACCGCCCGCTCACCCCGGCCGTGATCGCATTCCGCGATTTCGCGGCCGGGGCGCCGGGACGAGCGTGAGGAACGAAATCAGTCGTTGCGCAGCTTGCTCGACGTCGAACGCCACTGCACGGTCGGGCGCATGGCGGCGAGGTCGACGCGGTCCGCGTACTGCTCTGCGATGCGGAACAGCGACGTGATCAGCGTGTCGGACAACAGGTGCGGCTCAAGGCCGAGCGAGGGAAGGCCGGTGTGCACCACGTTGTAGTAGTGCGAGCCCTCCTCGACGCGCGGGTTCGTCACGTTCTCCACCTCGACCGGACGCGGCGACAGGTTCGCGACGGTCTTGGCGATCTCGGCCACCGACATCCACTCGGTGATCTGGTTGAACACGCGGAACTCGCCGCGCTCGGCCGGGTTCTCCACGGCGAGGCGGATGCACTCCGCGGTGTCCCGGATGTCGATCATGCCGCGGGTCTGGCCGCCCGCGCCGTACACGGTCAGCGGGTGACCGAGCACGGACTGGATAACGAACCGGTTGAGCACGGTGCCGAAGATGGCGTCGTAGTCGAACCGGGTGGCCAGCCTCGGGTCACGCGCGGTCTGCGGGGTTTCCTGGCCGTACACGACGCCCTGGTTCAGGTCGGTCGCGCGCAGGCCCCAGATCCGGCAGGTGAACTCGATGTTGTGCGAGTCGTGGACCTTGGACAGGTGGTAGAACGAGCCCGGCTTCTTCGGGTAGAGCATCCGGTCCTTGCGGCCGTTGTGCTCGACCTCCAGCCAGCCTTCCTCGATGTCGATGTTGGGCGTGCCGTACTCGCCCATGGTGCCCAGCTTCACGAGGTGAATGTCCGGATTGACCTCGGCGATCGCGAACAGCAGGTTCAGGTTGCCGACGACATTGTTCTGCTGGGTGTAGACCGCGTGCTTGCGGTCGATCATGGAATACGGCGCGGAACGCTGTTCAGCGAAATGCACGATCGAGTCCGGCTCGAATTCACGCAGTGTTGCGTTGACGAATTCGGCGTCGCACAGGTCGCCGACATAAGAGGTAAGTCGCTTACCGGAGACCTCGGCCCAGGCATCGACCCGGACCTGCATAGGTTCGATCGGAACCAGGCTCTGCACGCCCATTTCGTGGTCGTATGAACGACGCGCGAAATTGTCCAGAACCGCCACCTCGTGACCGGCATCGGACAAGTGCAGTGCCGTCGGCCATCCGAGATAGCCGTCGCCACCGAGAACGAGGACGCGCACGGGAAACCCCTTCCAAGATTTCGTACTTCACGCCGGAACGTACCGCTCGGGTTCCGTGTCTACCTTATGGACGAACCTGTGAGTTGCTTAAAGACCTGGTCCGGGGCTCGCTCTCGCCGAGTGATCGGGGAGGATGGCAGTGTGGTGAGCACCGAGACCTACCCGAGTACCGCCCGCGGGACGACCCGTACCGCTGAGCCGATCGGCAGCGACGACGCGGCAGCCGAGGCGTCCCGTCGCCGCCGGTGGCTACCCAGCCGCCGGCTCATTGCCAGGCTAGGACAGTTCGCGGTCGGCTCGGTAGTGTCAACGATTGTCAGTCAGGCCACTCTGACCGGCCTGTACTGGTGGGGCCACACCACCGCGCTGGAGGCATCGGCCGCCGCGTTCGTCGCGGGCGCGATCCCGGCATTCCTCATCAACTGGCACTGGACCTGGTCGCGCAGCGGCCGCCCAGCCGTGCTCTCCGAACTGCTGCCGTACTTCCTGATCACGTTCACCGGCGGTCTGGCCGCGACCGGGCTCACCACCCTGGCCGACAAGCTGATCAACCCGATGATCGAGGGCCGGGGCGGGCGCAGTCTGGTTCTCGACTGCGCCTACCTCGGCAGCTACGGCGTTTTCGTGCTGGTCAAGTTCACGCTGCTTGATCGACTGATGACGCGGAAGAAGCGACTGGCAGCGGCCGCCGCGTGAGGCGCCGCACCACGAACTCGCGGAACCACGTCCTGGTCATCACCTTGCCGTAGCGCATGCCGTAGACGAAGTTGTTGCCCTTCTTCGTCGTGCCGGCCGAGCGCACCCGCATGGTCATCGGCTGCTCCAGCAGCCGCGCGCCGCTGGCCAACACGCTCACCAGCAGCTCGGACGCCTGGTACTGCGGCTGGCGCAGCTCGACCGAGCAGGCCAGCGAGGTGCGCATGCCGCGGAAGCCGAACGAGGTGTCGGTGATCCGGCGCGCGGTGAGGATGCTCGCCAGGGTCGCGTAGACCCGGACCCCGAGCCAGCGCACCCGGTCATCCCCCGGCGCGACGCCGAGCCGACGCGAACCCGTGGTGAAGTCGGCCTCGTTGTCCAGCAACGGCCGCAGCAGCATGGGCATCTCGTCGTTGTCGTACTGGCCGTCCGCGTCGGTGGTGATCACGTAGTCGGCACCGCCCATGGCGGCCAGGTGATACCCGAGCCGAAGCGCGGCTCCCTGGCCCCGGTTGGTGGGCGCGACGCAGGTGTAGGCACCGTGCTCGGCCGCGACGCGGGCGGTGTCGTCGGTGCAACCGTCGATCACCACCAGAACGTCGACGGGCAGCCCGCAACACTGCTTGGGCAGGTTGTCCAGCACACCGCCGATGCCGCCCTCCTCGTTGTAGGCGGCGATCACCACCAGTACCGGCTTGAAGTCCGGCGCACCGTAGCGATCAGTGCCGTAGCGATCAAAGAAGTCGTTCATCGCCGACCAGTCCACCTGGTCGGGGAATGCCGACAACGTCGAACGGCGGGACTTCGCAGCCGGCCGCTTCAATGGTCCCATCAGGACAGTCATCCCGAGCACACCTCCTAGCGGCAGCAAGACTAGGCCAGGAAGCTGATATCTGTATGAGAACTCGAACATGGCCGACGCGAAGACCAGCACGAGGCCAAAACCCGTGGCCAGCAGGGTGATCGCCCGGATTCCGGACCGTCGTACCCGGCCGAAACCGAACCCGGCGATCAGACCGAATGCGGCGAAGAGCGCCTGTACCGGGCCCGACGTGTAGCCGCCACCCAACTGATAATCACGTAAGAATACCGCGACCCCGTTGTTGACCTGGGGATCTTGCCCGCCGTATCGCATGGCGTAGTCCCAGACCTGCGCCTCGTCAATCGACCAAAGCGGGTAAAACGTCTGGAACTGCCAGCGTTCGACCGGCACGTCGCCGACGCGGTCGGTCCGGCCGGGTTCGAAGCCCTTGACGAAGTCGCCCAGGATCGCGCCGGCCACCGCCCCCGGTTGCCGCTCCAGCACGGTGATGGCGAAGCGGCGCTGCAGATCCTCCAGCGTCATGCCCGTCGGCAGGAACGCGGGCCAACCCGGCGCACCGACCAGATGCGCGTAGAAGTCCACGCCCCTGCGCTGATCCAGCGGTTCCGGCGGGCACAGCTGCAACAGGTCCGCGGACAGGTTCAGCGCCGCGCAGTCGGCGACGTTCGCCGTGCGCCCATAGAGGACGTCACCCGAGGACCCGTCCAGCCCCCACCGTCCGGTCTCGCGGTGGAAGTAGCCCGCGTAGCAGAACAACACCAACCCGAAGCAGGCCAGCATCGCCGCGCCCCGCCTGCCGATCACCCGCCAACCGGAACGCGAGCGCCACGCACCGCCCGCGATCACCAGATATCCCAGCAGCGGCAGGGCCAACGGCACCGCGATGGTCCGCACGATCACCGCACAACCCAGCAGCAGACCGCCGATCGCGGCCCGGCCCGGCGTCGGCGCGCCGCGCGCCGCGACGACCCACAGCACCGCGATCAGCAGGACTTCCAGCCACACATCGGACATCACGTTCTGCTCGATCTGCACCTGGTACGCGTCGAGGAGGACCGGTGCCGCCGCGATCGCGGCGAGCCAGTGTCGCGCGCCGTGCCGCAGCGCCAACACGTACACGGCGACACCGATGCCGAGCCCGGCGAGGTGCTGGATGCCGGTGACCCCGCGCAGTCCGCCGACGTGCAGCAGCACGCGCAGGATCAGGTCGTAGCCGATCGGGTCCAGTTGGGTCGGATCGAGCGCGGCGAGGTTGTCCAGGTAGCGATAGGAGTCCACGTACAGGATCGCCGGCTGATAGGCGATGAACGCGCAGATCCGCAACGCGGTGCCGAGCAGCAGCACCACGAGGAAAAGCAAGTGCGACCGGGCGAGGGCAGGCCCCTTCGCCCGGTCGGCGGTCACCTTGCCGAGCCGGACGTGGCCAACTGGGCCGCGGCCGTGAAGTCCGCCCACACCGTGCGCAGCCCGTCCGTGAGCGACATCGTCGGCTCGTAGCCGAGTTCGCGGCGGGCCTTGCTGATGTCCACGATCACCGCGGGCATCTCGCCGGTCTTGGCCGGGATGTGCTCGACCGGGATCGGTGCGCCGGTCGCCTCGCGCGCGGCGTCGATCAGGTCGAGCACGCTGACCGAGCGGCCGCTGCCGATGATCGCGGTGCCGGTGAACTCGCGCTGCCACGCTGCGGTGATGCCGGCGACGATGTCCTGCACGTGCACCAGGTCGCGGACCTGCTTGCCGTCGCCGTAGATCTGCACGCCCGACCCGGACAGCGCGGCGCGCATCAGCCGCGGCACGAAGCTGTCCTTGGCCTCCATGCCGGGGCCGTAGATGTTGGTGAACCGCAGCGACGCCGTGGTCAGCCCGTAGGCGCCGGCATAGCCGGAGAGCAGCATCTCGCCGGCGGCCTTGGTGGCCCCGTACGGGGTGAGCGGGCGCAGCGGGATGTCCTCGGTGATCGTGGCGCTGCCGACGTTGCCGACGACCGCGTTGGTCGAGCCGAGCACGAACCGGTTGATGCCGCGCTGCCGGGCCAGTTCGAGCAGGCCCTGGGTGACCTCGACGTTCATGGTGAACGTCTCGGCGGGCGCTTCGGCCGAGCGCAGCACCGAGGTGATCGCGGCCAGATGCACGACGCCGGTCACCTCCGGGGTCATCGCGGCCGAGCGGATCTCCTGGTCGCGCAGGTCGCCGACGACGGTCCGCACCGCGTCGTCCGGGAAGGGCTGCTGGTCGATCACGGTGACCTCGGCGCCGAGGCGACGGAAGGCGGCGACGACGGACCGGCCGACGAAGCCGCAGCCGCCGGTGACCAGCACTCGCTGGCCTGCGCAGGGCTCAACCACTTCAGTTTCACTCACGGTCGCGAACCTACCTGGCCTGCTCGACGAGCGATTCGGCGAGGGCGACCAGGGTTCGCGCGGCGAACCCGCTGGCCCCCTGCGTGACCTCGGCATACGCCGATTCGGCGCGGGCCGGGCCGGCGATGTCCAGGTGCGCCCAGGGCAGGCCGGCGGTGAACCCGCGCAAGAACAGCGCCGCGTGCACCGCGCCGGGGTGGGAGGTGCTGCCGATCTGCCGGACGTCGGCGAGGTCGCTCTCGATCTCGGCTTCCGCGGACTCCAGCAGCGGCATCCGCCACCACGCCTCGCCGACCTCGACGCCCGCGTTGAGCACGCGTTCGGCCAGGTCGTCGGTGCTGGCGAACAGGCCGCCGGTACGCAGGCCCAGCGACACCTTCATCGCGCCGGTCAGCGTGGCCACGTCCACCAGCAGGTCCGCCTTGTGCTGGCGGACGGCGTAGGCGAGGCCGTCCGCCAGCACGATGCGCCCCTCGGCGTCGGTGTTGGTCGCCTCGGTGGTCCGGCCGCCGTAGTGCCTGATCACGTCGCCGGGCCGGTAGGCCGACCCGGACAGGTGGTTCTCCGCGGCCGGCACCAGGCCGGTCACCCGGATCGGCAGGCGCAGTTCGGCGATGGCGCGCAGGGCCGCGATGACCGCGCCGCCGCCCGCCATGTCGGTGCGCATCAGGTGCATGCCGGGCGCGCGCTTGAGCGAGATGCCGCCGGTGTCGAAGGTGATGCCCTTGCCGACCAGCACGAGGTGCGGGCCCTTGGCCCCGCGCGGCCGCCAGGCCAGTTCGATCAGCCGGGGCGGCCTGCTCGATCCGCCGCCGACCGCGAGCACCCCGCCGAAGGCGTGCTCGGCCAGCCACTGCTCGTCCCGCACGGTCACGGCCAGTCCCGGCACGGCCGAACCGGCCTTGACCGCGGTGTCCGCCAGCCAGGCCGGGGTCTTCACGTCGGAGGGCATGTTGGCCAGGTCGCGGGTGAGCGCGCTGGCCGCGGCGAGCACGCAGGCACGCTGCACGGCCGCGCGCAGGCCGGCGCTCGCGCCCGGCACGCGCAGCCGGATGGTGCGCACCCTGGGCTTGTCCGCCTGCCCGGTCACCCGGAACCGGTAGCCGCCGAGCAGCAGGCCGAGCACCACCGACTCCAGTTCGGCGACGTCGATGTCCTCGGGCAGGTTCAGCTCGACGGCGCGCTGCGCGGCTGTGGCACCCGACGCCCCCAGCGCCTCGTCCGCGGCCCGGGCCAGCGCGGCACCCGCGGTCCGCCAGTCGACCGGCCGACCCGCACCCACCCCGACCAGCCAGGCCCGGGCGCCGGTGGTCGACACCGGGTGCAGTTCGCCGGCCTTTCCGGTCAGCTCCGGCGTCTCGGCGTCGCCGAGCAGCTCCGCCGCGCCCGGACCTAAGCAGACCCCCTGCTGCTCCCCGTCCTCGGGCGCGGGACGCGTGATCGCGGCGCGCAGGGCACCTCGTCGGTTGAGGTCGGAGAGCTCGACCTGGGCCAGCGGGGTGGGCACCACCGGAACGGTGGACGTACGGGCGGGCACGGGGAGCCTCCTGAACACGACGGAAAAGTCCTGGTCACCGAGTGCGTGGGCACAACGGGCGCCAGGAAACGGACAGCCCCGGTTCCGCTGGCGCTAAGGCCGGGAAACCGGGGCGCGGACGTGGGGTGTCACAACTCCCTCGACCGGTTGAACGGTCAGCCAGCGGCGCCTTTCAACGCGTCGCCAAGGGCGCTGGCTTCTTCGGCGGACATCTCAACGACGAGCCGACCCCCACCCTCGAGTGGGACGCGCATCACAATGCCGCGCCCCTCTTTGGTGACCTCGAGGGGACCGTCGCCGGTCCGGGGCTTCATGGCCGCCATAGCGTGCTCCCTCCGTATGTTCTTCCCCGTCGACACACCCACGTAAGCCGCCGGTTTGCGCGGTCATTCTCCCCCATCGACACCTCGGACGGAAAACGAGCCGATCTTTTCGTGTCGCGTGACGTGCACCGACGTTCGGTCGACGGCGTACTTCCCGTGTCCGATAGGGACTTCGCGGGTGCGGCGCCGGACGGCGCGCATCCACATCGGACGACGACACGCACGGCCCATGATCGCGTGCTTGATCACTGCCGGCATCCGCTTGGTCACGATGGTTACCGACCCGTTGGATTTCCGTGGTCGAATGGGTGAATGTCTGAGCCTGTTCTGCTGACCGGTGACGTCAACGGCGTGCGCACGCTGACCCTCAATCGGCCGGACGCCTTCAACTCGCTGACCAACGAACTGAAGGACGCACTGGTCGCCGCCCTACAGGGCGCGTCGGCCGACGACACCGTCCGGGCGGTCGTGCTGACCGGCGCCGGCAAGGCGTTCTGCGCGGGCCAGGACCTCAAGGAGCACGTCGCGGCACTCCAGGCGGGCGAGGCGCGGCTGTGGGAGACGGTCGACAAGCACTACAACCCGATCGTGCGAGCGCTGACCGAAATGCCCAAACCGGTCATCGCCGCCGTCAACGGCATGGCGGCGGGCGCGGGCGCGTCCTTCGCCTACGCCGCTGACCTGCGGATCGCCGCCGAATCGGCCAAGTTCCTGATGGCCTTCGCCAACGTCGGCCTGACCGCCGACTCGGGCGCCTCCTGGACGCTGCCCAGGCTGATCGGCTACGGCCGCGCCATGGAGATGATGCTGCTGGCCAAGCCGGTGACCGCGCGGCGCGCGCAGGAGATCGGCATGGTCACCGAGGTCGTCGCGGACGACGCGGTCCAGTCCACCGCGCAGGAGCTGGCCGAACGCATGGCCGCGGGCCCGACCACCGCCTACGGCACGATCAAGGCCGCGCTGCGCGTCGCGGCGGGCGCCGACCTGCCAACCGCGCTGGCCAACGAGGGCACCGGCCAGGAGTTCGCGGGCGGCACGGCCGATCACCGCGAGGCGGTCGAGGCGTTCGTGACCAAGCGCCCGCCGGCCTTCACCGGCCGCTGAACTCGCAGGTCAGGAGCCTGATCGCCAGCAGTCGACGAGGTGATCGTCGACCATCCCGGTGGCCTGCATCATCGCGTAGCAGGTGGTTGGTCCGACGAAGCCGAAGCCGAGCTTCTTGAGCTGCTTGGACATCGCCACCGACTCCGGGCTGGTCGGCGGCACCTCGCCGTTGTTCCTGGGCGGCTTGTGGCCGGTCGGCGCGTAGGACCAGAGCAGCGCGTCCAGGCCGCCGTCGAGGGCGAGCACGGCCTTCGCGTTCTTGACCGCGGCCAGGATCTTGGCGCGATTGCGCACAATGCCGGCGTCGCCCATCAGCCGCTCGACGTCCGCGTCGGTGAAATCGGCGACCATGTGCGGATCGAAGTCCGCAAACGCTTGCCGGAACGCGGGCCGCTTGCGCAGGATCGTGATCCAGGACAGTCCGGACTGGAAGCCCTCCAGGCTCAACCGCTCGAAAAGGGCCTGCTCGCCGTGCAGTCGCACGCCCCATTCCTCGTCGTGATAGGCCAGGTAGTCCGGTGTCGAACCGGCCCAGCCGCACCGCGCCCGACCGTCCGGGCCGACAATCGCGTCACTCACCGCTGCTCGCCTGCTCGATCGGCTCGGCGACGTGCTCCCGCTCGCCCTCCACCTCGGCCAGTCGCGCGCGCAGCGCGTCGATCTCGGTGCCCATCCTGGCCAGCACCCAGTCCACTTCGGACATCTTGTAGCCACGGAACACCTGCTGGAAGCGCACGGCCCGCACGTCGTCGCCGGCCAGCTCACCGGCGGGCAGCCGGGTCGGGGACGCCCCGGGTGGCAGCGGCGGCAGCTCCTCCCCCCGGCCGAACACGGCGGAGGCGAGCAGGTAGATCACGGTGGCGACGAGAATCATCACGACGAGGTAGATCAGCGCGGTGCCCACAATGGCGATGGTGGCACGCCGGATGTCACAGGGCACGTAAGGGCCCGAATTCAGGACCGGGCGGCGAGCACCTCGCGCATCGGCGGCCGGTCCGCGATCAGCACGTCGGTCGCGTCCGGCAGCCACTCCCCGTCGACCTGGACGAACTGCGTGAACGCGGCAGCATCGTCCGCGTCGACGCCGCAGCGGGCCAGGGCTGTGCCCAGGATCTGCCTGCTCATCACGCCCAGTTGCAGCAGCGACCGGTTCCTGTGCTTGCGCACCCCCAGGTTGACCTGCGCCAACCCGGCCAGCCCGTACCGGGAGTGCGCGTCGAGCAGCAGCCCGATCTCCACCCCGTACCCGGCCGCGAACGGAACCGACTCGGCGAACTGCCTGCTCACCGCGTACTCGCCGCCCAGCGGCTGGATGACGCCGGCCAGGTCCGGGCGCAGCGCCGCGAGCAGTGGACGGGCCAGCAGTTCGGTCACCCGGCCGCCGCCGGTGCCGACCTCGGCGCTCTCCAGCCGCAGCGGTCGCCGGTAGAACCCCTTCACCAGGTGCACGCCGGGCACGCAGAGCATCGGCCCGAGCAGCGCGGTGACGAATCCGGGATCGGGGTCGATCAGGTCCGAGTCGAGGAAGACCAGCACGTCGGCGTCGGTCGCGGCGAGCGAGCGCCACAGCACCTCGCCCTTGCCGGGCAGTGGCGCGAGATCCGGCAGCACCTCCTCGCGCGCCACCACCCGCGCCCCCGCCGCCCGCGCGATCGCGACCGTGCGATCGGTGGAACCCGAGTCGACCACCACGCACTCGTCGAGCACCGAACCGACCAGCGGCAGCACCGACGCGACCACCCCGGCGACCGTGTCCTGCTCGTTCAGTGCCGGCAACACCACGCTGACCCGGCGATCACCCTTGGCCGCCAACAGTTCCTCGACAGTCCACTCCGGACTCTGCCAGGTCCGGTCGGCGAACCAGTCGCGACTCGACGCGCGCATCAGGCCAGTGCCCGCAACACCCGGGCGGGCGGCCGGGTGCCCGCGATGCTGGCCACCATGTCCACCACCTGCCGGGTGCGCCGCGCCTCGTGCGCGCGGAACACCCGCGCCCCGCGCCAGGCCGCCACCGAGGTCGCGGCCAGCGTGCCGTCCACCCGGTCGGCCAGCTCGACGCCGAGCGTCTCGCCGATGAAGTCCTTGTTGGACAACGCCATCAGCACCGGCCAGCCGGTCGCGACCAGTTCGTCCAGCCTGCGCAGCAGTTCCAGCCCGTGCCAGGTGTTCTTGCCGAAGTCGTGCGTCGGGTCGATCAGCACGCCTTCCCTCGGCACGCCCAGCGCGACCACCCGCTCCGCCGACGTGACCAGCTCCGCGACCACGTCCGCGACCACATCCGCGTAGCGCACCCGGTACGGATCGGTGCGCGGCGCCAGCCTGCCCGTGTGCGAGCAGACCAGGCCCGCCCCGTACTCGGCGGCGACCTCGGCCAGCCGGGGATCGGCCCCCGCCCAGGTGTCGTTGATCAGGTCCGCGCCCGCCTCGCACGCCGCCGCGCCGACCTCGTGCCGCCAGGTGTCGACCGAGATGACCACGTCCGGATGGCGCTCGCGGATGGTCGCCACGAACGGCACCACCCGGCGCAGCTCCTCCTGCGCGTCCACGCTCTCGCCGTGCGACCCGGCCCGGACGCCGCCGATGTCCACAATGTCCGCTCCGTCCGCGATCACCGCATCCACCCGCGCCAGCGCGGCCGGATCGGCGAAGGTCGCGCCACGGTCGTAGAAGGAGTCCCGCGTGCGGTTGACGATCGCCATCACCAGGGCGCGGTCGGTAGCCACCGGGCGGCCGCGGAAGCGCAGGTCATCCGTCACGATCACCGATGGTGCCATGCGACCGGGGTCATACGCCGAACGGGTGTTAGCAAGTCAACGGACTGATCGGCCGTCTTCGACTCCCTGGTCAGGGGCCAGTCCGGGTACGCTCGGATGAACCCCAGAAGGAGGATGCTGCGGTGCTGTACACGGTGAGCCGGGGCTTGCTGGCCCCGGCGGGCAAGGCGCTCTATCGACCTACCATCGAAGGTCTGGAGAACGTGCCCCGCAAGGGCCCGGTGATCCTGGCGAGCAACCACATCTCCGTGATCGACAGCTTCCTGATCCCGCTCTACGCGCGCCGGCCGGTGGCCTTCCTGGCCAAGGCCGAGTACTTCGAGGCGCGCAAGCTGCGCCAGCGCGCGGTCGGCAAGTTCATCGGCGCGTTCGGCGCGGTGCCGGTCAGGCGCGGTGCGGGCCGTTCCGCGATCGCCGCCCTCGACACCCTGACCGACCTCCTCCAGTCGGGTCAGGCCATCGGCATCCACCCGGAGGGCACCCGCTCGCTGGACGGCAGGCTGCACCGCGGCCACACCGGCGTCGCCCAACTCGCGCTGAGCACCGGCGCCCCGGTCGTGCCGCTCGGCCTGATCGGCACCGAGACCGTCCTGCCGGTCGGGGCGAAGATGCTCAAGCTCGGCGGCCGGTTCACCATGCGCTTCGGCAAGCCGCTGGACTTCGCCCGCTACGACGGCCTCGCCGACTCGCCCGCCATCCGTCGCTCGGTGACCGACGAGATCATGTACGCCATCCTCGAACTCTCCGACCAGGTCTACGTGGACGCGTACCACAAGCGTCCGAACGCGGCCTGACTCACCACACCAACCCCTGGTCGGCCAGCGTGCGCAGCACCTGCTGGCCGGCCGGGGCGAGCTTGTGCGCCTCCGCGGGTCCGATCCAGGCCAGCTCGGCGATCTCGGCGCCCGGCGCCGGTTCGCCCTCGTGCTCGGCCCAGTAGCAGGCCATCCGCACCAGCCGCCCGTCCGCCCAGCCGTCCGCCTTGTCCCGCACCAGGTCGAACAGGCGCATGCTGGCCGGGTCGATCCGCACGCCCAGTTCCTCGGCGATCTCCCGCACCAGCCCGACCGGGTCGCTCTCGCCCGGCTCGCGCTTGCCGCCCGGCAGGTAGAAGTGCGCCTTGCCGCTGGTGCGCACGTTGAGCAGCTTGCCGTCGCGCACCAGAATCCAGGCCAGCACGTCGATCGGCTCGTCCGAGGGATGCTCGCGCTCGGGCGCCGACTCCCCTTTCCCGGCGGGCACTCGGTAATCCGCGAAACCGTCCAACAACCTCGTCGGATCCGCGTCCACCGCGAGCATGTCCCGATAGGCGGGGCGCACGAATCCCGCGTCCACCATGTGATCCACCATGGTGAGCAGCGGTTGGTAGTAACCCAGCACGTCGACAAGGCCGATCGGCTTGTCGTGCAGCCCCAGCTGCGCCCAGGTCCAGATCTCGAACAGCTCCTCCAGCGTGCCCGCACCGCCGGGCAGCGCGAGGAATCCGTCCGCCAACTGAGCCATCCGCGCCTTGCGCTCGTGCATGTCCGCCACGACGTGCAGTTCGGACAGTCCGGGGTGGGCGATCTCGTGGCCGGCCAAATGAGTCGGTATCACACCGATGACTTCGCCGCCCCCCGCGATCACCGCGTCCGCGACCGCACCCATGGTGCCGACCCTCGCCCCGCCGTAGACCAGGCCGATTCCGCGCTCGGCAAGCAATCTGCCCAGCGCCGTCGCGGCCTCGACGTAGACCTGACCCTTACCCGCTGACGAGCCACAGTAAACACATACGCGCACGAGACGATCTTAAAGCGTCAATTGTGAATATTCAACAATAGGTATTTTCTGTTAACTTCTCATTTACTGATATTCACGTCAGATCCATTGATGACCCTCCATTTGCTGGGTACAAAGAATTGGCCCTGTCATCTAGGGACACTGTCATCTAGGGGAATGGGACCCTGCAAATGAAAATGCACCACTTCCTTGTCCTGTCCGCTGCCGCGGGCATGATCGCAGCGGGCGCGGTCGCCACCACAGCCGGTGCCGCTCCCACCGCCCACCAGGCTGCTGCCAGCACCTACTCGCTCAACGTGCTGCCCGACCAGGGCGAGAGCGCGATCTACAACTTCATCGAAACGGCGAAGACCAGCATCGACGTGACGATGTACGAACTGCGCGACACCACCGTCACCAGTGACCTGGTCGCCAAGCAGCAGGCCGGGGTCCAGGTCCGCGTGATCCTGGACGCGCAACACACGTCGGTGAACGGCGCGGCCTACAGCGCGCTGCAGGCCGGCGGTGTCGCGGTGACCTACTCCTCGTCCGCGTTCACGTACACGCACCAGAAGACCATCACGGTCGACGGCGCCGAGTCCTTCATCAGCACCGGGAACCTGGACAGCAAGTACTACGCCACGTCACGCGACTACGGCGTGTTCGACACCGACGCCAACGACGTCAGCGCGATCGAGGCGGTGTTCACCGCGGACTTCGCGAAGACCTCGATCACCCCGGGCGACGGTGACGACCTGGTCTGGAGCCCCACCGACTCGCAGAGCCAGCTGGACAGCCTGATCAACAGCGCGACCAAGACGCTGGACGTCGAGCAGGAAGAATTCAGTGACCCGACCCTGGTGGGCGACGTCGTCGCGGCCGCCCAGCGCGGGGTCACCGTCCGGGTGGTCGCCGAGGACGAGAACGGCTCCTACGACAGCGAGCTGAACCAGGTCACCTCGGCCGGAGGCACGGTGACCACCTACACCTCCAGCACGGGCTACTACATCCACGCCAAGGCGATCATCGTCGACGGCAGCAAGATCTTCCTGGGGTCCGAGAACTTCTCCACCAACTCGCTCACCAACAACCGTGAGCTGGGCCTGATCATCAGCGACCCCACTGTGCTCAGCGGCGTCGAGCAGGCGTTCACCGCCGACTTCAACAAGACCAGCGGCAACTAGCCACATTCGGACGCGATCGAAACGGGGCGGCGCGCATCTCCCGCGCCGCCCCGCCTCGTGCTCGGCTCTCAGTGCGCCTTGGTCCACGCCTCGTACGAGTTCTCGACCACCCGCACCGCGTCGTCGATGTCGTCGGTCAGGTGCAGCAGGTCCAGGTCCTTCTCGGACACCTTCCCGCCGCCCATCGCCGCCTGGCGCACCCAGTCGTAGAGCCCCTGCCAGTAGTCCTTGCCGAACAGCACGACCGGGAACTTGGTGACCTTCTTCGTCTGCACCAGGGTCAGCGACTCGAACAGCTCGTCCAGCGTGCCGAACCCGCCCGGCAGGCAGATGATCGCCTGCGCGTACTTCATGAACATGGTCTTGCGCACGAAGAAGTAGCGGAAGTTCACGCCGAGATCGACCCACGGGTTCAGACCCTGCTCGAACGGCAGCTCGATGCCCAACCCGACGGAGAGCCCACCGGCCTCGGCGCAGCCCCGGTTCACGGCCTCCATCGTGCCCGGCCCGCCACCGGTGATCACCGCGTAGCCGGCGGCGGCCAGGGCAGCGCCCAGCTCACGGCCCTGTTCGTACTCGGGATGGTCCCGCCCGGTGCGCGCTGAGCCGAACACGGTCACCGCCTTGGGCACCTCGGCGAGCGCGCCGAAACCCTCCACGAACTCGGCCTGGATGCGCAGCACCCGCCACGGGTCGGTGTGCACCCAGTCGGTCGGCCCGCGCGAGTCGAGCAGTCGCTGGTCGGTCGTGGTGGCCTCGGCGGCCATCCGCGCGCCGCGCAGGGTCACCGGGCCGCGCTGTCGCTCCGGCGGATGCTGCCAATCTTGCTGACCGTTGTTCTGTGCCGTCACGGCGCGAGCCTAGCCCCGCACCGTGACGGCAGTCTCAACGCGTCACGAACGATCAGGCCGTGATGCTGTTCCCATACTCGACGTGCCCCACGAACCGCCGCTGGAAGCCGGCGTCCCCACTCACCGTCGCGGTCAGGTCGTACCACCCCTGCGCGAGGTCCACGACGTCGATCTCCTCGGTCACCGTCTGCCCAGGACCCACCCGGAACGTGCCCGACTGCCCATGGCGACCAGCCAACTTGACCGTCGCCGAGGCCGACCCACCATTGCTGATCGCGACCTTCAGACACCGCCCGCTGACCGTCACCGCAACCTCGACTCCCGCGCCCTTCCCGTTGCCGGCGAAGGTGCGCAGGAACCGGTTCGGCCCGTGCACGGCCACGTTGTAAGCACCGCTCACCGGCACGCTGACCTGCACGGTCCCGTGCGGCGCCACGTCCTGCCGGACGATCGCCGACCCGGTCGGGTAGACCTGCAACTGCACCGCGGTCGAGCCCGAGTTCGCCATGTGCACGGTCAGGGCCGAGCCGTCAGCGGCCAGCTGCGCGTTCGCGACCGCCTGGTACGGGATGGCCCGCGCGGGCCGGACACCCGGCTCCTGCTTCGGGTCGGTCTGCTGCCCCTCCGCGGGCGGCGTCGGCGTCGGCAGCGTCGACTGCGTCTGGTCCGCGATCGCCTGCAGCTTGGCCGTGTCCGGCAGCATCGGGACGCCCGGGTTCCACGCCGAGAAGTCGAACGCGCTGGTCAGATCGCCACAGATGGAACGTCGCCAGGCCGAGATGTTCGGCTCCTTGACGCCCGTCCACTGCTCAAGGAAGCGCAGCACCGAGGTGTGGTCGAACACCTGCGAGTTCACCCAGCCGCCCCGGCTCCACGGCGAGATCACCATCATCGGCACCCGCGGCCCGAGCCCGATCGGCAGCCCGCCGATGTACTCGTCCTCGGTGCCGGCCGGCGCGGTCGGCGGCACGACGTGGTCGAAGAAGCCGTCGTTCTCGTCGAAGTTCACGAACATCGCGGTGCTGTCCCACAGCTTCTGGTTGCCCCACAACGCCTTCAGCACCGTGCTCACGTACACCGCACCGTCGACCGGACGGGCGGCCGGGTGCTCGCACCAGCGGTAGGGCGCCACGATCCAGGACACCTTCGGCAGGTTCCCGGTCTTGCACGCCGCGATGAAGTCGGCCAGCACGTGCTGCGGGTTCATGCCCTGCCCCGAGTCGGGCAGCCACTGCTTGATCACGTTCGCCCGCGCCGCCAGCTGCTGCTTCGCCGGATCGGAGCTGTTCAGCGCATCGTGGTAGGCGTGGAACAGCCACAGCGGGTTGTCGCCGTAGTCACCGACCCACCCGTCGATACCGCCGCCGTCGCCGACCTCCTTGTTGGCGAAGATCTGCCACGAGACGCCCGCGTCCTGCAACCGCTCCGGGTAGGTCGGCCAGGACAGCACCGGCAGGTAGTCGTCCGGGTTGTAGTTGATCGGCCCGCCGAACTTGCCGGCCGCGTCGATCGTGCCGGTCCAGTGGTAGAGCCGGTTCGGCGTGGTCGGGCCCTGGATCGAGCAGTGGTAGTGGTCGCAGATGGTGAACGCGTCCGCGAGCGCACGCTGGAACGGGATGTCCGCGTCGGTGAAGTAACCCATGGTCAGCTCAGACTTGTTGGGAATCCACGCGTCGTACGCGCCGTTGTCCCACGCGTTGTGCGTCGGCTGCCAGCTGTGGTCCAGGTCACCGAGATCCTGACCGTCCACCTTGGACGTGTCAACGTGGAACGGCAGCAGGTAGCCCCCGTCGGTCCGCTTCGCGTCCGGCTGGTGAAAGACGCTGCGTCCACCCGGCAGGTTGATCGCGGTCTGGTCCCCGAACCCGCGCACCCCGCGCATGGACCCGAAGTAGTGGTCGAACGACCGGTTCTCCTGCATGAGAATGACGACGTGCTCGACGTCGTCCAACTTGCCGCGCTGACGCGGCGCGGTGAGCGCCTCCGCCATCCCCGACGGCAGACCGCTGAGCACACCGCCCGCGGCCGCCGCAGCCGCGGCACCGCCGATGAACCGGCGACGGTTGAAACCCGACTCGACCATTTCCGACTGGCCCCTTCCGTTGGACAAACGCCGTTGGCAGCCAAACAGCAGAAGAAGAATGGCGCCACGCTTGACTGTTAACGTGGGGTAGCCATTACCGAGCGCGGATGTGGCGAGAACCTTCAGCCGAGAAGAAACGCCCGCAACAATCGGGCATATTGGCTGATCTGTGCTGCCGGCACGTGCTCCTGCTTGGTATGCGCCAAGGTCGGATCGCCCGGCCCGAAGTTCACCGCCGGCAGCCCGAGCGCCGCGAACCGCGCCACATCCGTCCACCCCAACTTGGCCGCGGGCGTGCCACCCGTCGCCGCCAGCAACTCCTGCGCCAGCGGAGCCGACAATCCCGGAGCCGCGGCAGGCGCCATATCACGCACGGTCACCGCGAACCCGTCGAACACCTCCCGCAGATGCGCCTCCGCATCGCCAGGCGTCCGATCCGGCGCGAACCGATGGTTGACGGTCAGCACACACTCGTCCGGCACCACATTGCCCGCGACCCCACCGCCGATCCGCACCGCCTGCAACCCCTCGCGATACGTGCACCCGTCAATGTCCACAATGCGGGGTTGGTAGTCGGCCAACCGGCGCAACGCCTCGCCCATGGCGTGGATCGCGTTCACCCCCATCCAGGCGCGCGCCGTATGCGCCCGCTGCCCGTCGGTCCGCACCTCGATCCGCATCGTCCCCTGGCAGCCGGCCTCAACGATCACATTGGACGGTTCGCCGACGATCGCGAGATCCCCCGCCAACCACTCCGGCAACTCCCGCTCGATCCGTCCCAACCCGTTGCGAGCGGCCTCGATCTCCTCACAGTCATAGAAGATGAAGGTGATGTCGTGCACAGGTTCGGCAACCGTGGCCGCCAGATGCAGAGCAACGGCGTCCCCACTCTTCATGTCCACGGTCCCGCACCCGTGCAACACCAGCTCGTCGCCAACGCCCGTCCGCCGATGCGGCACATTGTCGTTGATCGGCACCGTGTCCAGGTGTCCCGCGAAGATCACCCGATGCCGCCGCCCCAGATTCGTCCTGGCCAACACGGTGTTCCCCGACCGCACCAACTCCAGATGCGGAGCCTGCCGAGCAAGCGCCTCCTGCACCGCATCGGCCAACCCCCGCTCGTCCCCCGACACACTCGGAAAGTCGACGAGCGTCGCGGTCAGTTCGATCGGGTCCACGGTCAGATCCAGCGAATCATTCACGAAGGCAACCGTACCCACGCCTCCCACACCCCAGCTCCGCAGTCGCTCCCCCCACCTCCGGCCCCACAGCGGCTGCGCCCGCCCCACCGTGGCTCCGCCCAACACCCCCCTCCCCGCAGCGGCTCCCGCCCGCACCCCCTCTCCACCGTGGCTCCGCCCGCGCGCCCTCCCGCGAATATGCCCCCACCGGCATACAGCCCTCCCGGCAAGGCCCACGCCGCCCCGGACTACCGTCAAGAAGCACCCCGCTTCGCAGAAAGGTCGACCCATGCGCCGCCGCGCCATGATCGCCGGCACCGCCCTCGCCGCCGTCCTGACCCTTGCCGGGTGCGCCGACGCCCAACCGGGCGACGTCAACAACGGCCCCGGCTACACGGACTCCATCGGCGACCTGCTGGTCAAGATCCCCGCCCTGCAGAACGACCCGTGCCGCAGCACCAAAGCCCCGCAGATCTACCCCAACTGCGGCCGCTACGTGACCGAGGTCTCGAATGTCGTGGACGCGGTGCGCGCCGAACTGCCGAACCGGCCCGACCTGACCAAGAACCTGCGGAACGCGGTCAACAGCTACCAGCAGCTGCGCTGCGAGCTGGTCAACGGCGACGCAAGTCCCAGCCAGGCCACCAACTGTCCCGCCGCTCTGCGCACCATCGGCACCGAACTGGACAGTGTGGACAAAACCCTCAGCACCCTCCCGTCAGGCACCTCCTGACCCCATACCACCAAATCCGCCGTCGGCCACTCGCCCGATAAGTCTCAATTCTCCGCAGCGTGATCCCTGGACTACCGTGTTCGTCGTGAGCGAGCAGGACAGCACCCCCACGACCACCGATCCAGCGACCACCTCCGCCCAGGCCATCGGCATCGCTACCCTGGCCGGCGACGTCGTCCTGGACACCTGGTACCCGGCCCCCAAGCTCGGCGCCGCGGGCGGCGCGACCGGAACCGAGCGCCTGTCCATGGCCGAAGCCACCGAGGCACTCGGCCCGGACGCCGTCGCCCACCTGGGCGAAGACCTGGCCAGGGGCGTCGAGGTCGTCGCCGTCCGCACGCACATCGCATCGCTCGCCGAGGCGCCCATCGACGCGCACGACGTCTACCTGCGCCTGCACCTGCTCTCCAGCCGCCTGATCAGGCCGCACGGCGCGAACCTCGACGGCCAGTTCGGCCTGCTGTCCAACGTCGTGTGGACCAACCACGGCCCCTGCCCGATCGATGGCTTCGAGGCCACCCGACTGCGCCTGCGCGGCAGGGGCCCGGTCACCGTGTACGGCGTCGACAAGTTCCCGAGGATGGTCGACTACGTCGTCCCGACCGGCGTACGCATCGCCGACGCCGACCGCGTCCGCCTCGGCGCCCACCTGGCCAGCGGCACCACCGTGATGCACGAGGGCTTCGTCAACTTCAACGCCGGCACGCTCGGCACATCCATGGTCGAAGGCCGCATCACCGCGGGCGTCGTCGTCGGCGACGGCTCCGACATCGGCGGCGGCTCGTCGATCATGGGCACGCTGTCCGGCGGCGGCAAGCAGGTCATCACCATCGGCGAACGCTGCCTGCTCGGCGCCAACGCCGGCATCGGCATCTCCCTCGGCGACGACTGCGTCGTCGAAGCCGGCCTTTATGTCACCGAAGGCACCAAGGTCACCCTCCCCGATGGCCGCATCGTCAAGGCCCGCGACCTGTCCGGCTCGTCCGGCCTGCTGTTCATCCGCAATTCGGTCAGCGGCGGCGTGGAAGTACGCCAGCGCAACGGAATCGGCATCGCGCTCAACAGCATGCTGCACGCCAACTGACCCACCCCAGCAACGCCCCCCGGCAAGTCCACCCCCAGCAACTCCCCGACCCAGCAACTCTCACCTCAACAACCCCCAAACCCAGCAACTCCCGAACTGGCGCCCCGCACCCCGCGAGGCGCCAGTTCCCACATCCCCGCCCATACCCGAACATCCCCGCACAATCCCCACCACACCCCAACCCACAATCCCAACGCACAAAGGGGTCCCCCGGTAAAGGGGAACCCCTTATTTTCACAGTAGTCCGCGCCACCGACATAAAGAATCGACGACTCAACGGCCTTTCGGAGTGTCGTCCCTTCCCGTAGCAAAATTGGACTTCTGCCGCCGATTTGCTGAGAAATCGCTGAAGGCGATTGGCTTTCTGTCAGCCCGTGCGACTAACTTGATCCGCATGAACCAAAGCCGATCCACCAGACAGCCCAGAAGTCCACCCGCCGCAAGTACTGCAGTCAACCGCTCGAACGCTTCGCCCACTCCGCAAACACTTCTCACCCCAGGAGCAGCCATGCAGATCCACTCAGCACTCAGGTCGAACGAGCACACGGCCCATGCCACCGCGCCGAACGGCATACGTTGCTTAGCATCTGAGCGACCACCCGAGTAGAGCCGACGCCGAATCTGTCGGCTCCACTCCACACCGCACCGGCGTATGGCCGGCGCGGCTCAACACTCAGTCCGTTGCGGGCGGCGTCGTCCGCAGCGCGCCGAGCCACGGCCGCAACACGGCGTACAACAGTGCGGACAACACGAACCCGACCGCGAAAGTGATGTCGCCGACCGCTGGCACATGATCAGCCACCACGCCGACGAATTCACTCTGGTTCGAGAACAGCAGCACCGACACCACGATGCCGACCAGCATCGCGATCGGTCCTGCCCAGTTCTGGTACCACTTCGCGTACAGCAGGTCGTCGACCCGCTTGCCGCGTCGCAGGAACTGGTCGGTGAAGAACACGCCCAGCCACGGACCGATCCAATAAGCGATCACCAACAGGAACGACTCGTATTTCCCTGCCGCGTCGGACAATCCCGACCAGGCGAGAAGGAAACCGAGCGCGCCGAAGACGAGCGCCACGAGCGCGCGCCGGAACGCCGCCCGCAGCCGCAAACCCAACGTCAGGAAGGACATTGCCCCTGAATAGATGTTCAACACGTTCGCCGCGACCGCGCCGACCGCGATGGCGAGCAGCGTCAGGTCGCCGAGCACCGACGGCAACTGGCCGGTGAACGCGCCGGTCGGGTTGTCGGCCGACGTCCCACCCGCGGTGACGGACGCCGCGCCGACGATCTCCAACAACACACACGAGAGGAACAGCCCGATCGCTGCCCAACCACCAACCGCGCGACGACTCGCGTTGGCGGGCAGGTAGCGCGTGTAGTCGGTGGCGTACGGGTTCCAACCGGCCGCGTAGCCGAACGCCGCGCCAGCGGTCAGCAGGAAGCCGCCCGGCACGGGTTTCACCGGCGCGCCCGGATGTGTCTTGATCAGGATCAGCACGGAGGCAATCACGAAGATCACCCCGAGGAAGATGAACGCGTACCGTTCGAACGCCTGAACCAGGTTGTGGCCGAAGAACGCCACGGCGATCTGCACCACCACGATGATCGCCAGGCACAGCAGCTTCGGCAGGCCGGTCAGGGCGTTGAGCGCGAACGCGCCACTGACACTGTTCACCGCGAACCAGCCGATGCCAGCGGTGATCGACATCAGTCCGGCCGGCAGCACGTTGCCCCAGTAACCGAAGGCGGCCCGACTGAGCACCATCTGCGGCACGCCGTAACCAGGTCCGCGAGCCGACAACACGCCGTGCGCCGCCGCACCGAGCACATTGCCGATGACGATGGCGAGCACGGCCTGCCAGAAGCTCAACCCGAACACGGAGATCGCGATGACGCCCACGAAGATCGTGGCGAACTCCAGATTGGGCGAGGACCAGGTCCAGAGCAGCTGCGATGGTCGGCCGTGCCGTTCGGTGCTCGAGATGTACTCGACGCCGCCCGGCTCGACCGCGACCACCTTGGTGCCGTAATCACCGGGCCGGACCGGCTCGGTGGCCACCGCTCCGGTCGCGCCGTCGGCTGCGGACAGGTCGCCAGCAGTGTCGTGAGTGCCGTCAGCCAACGGAGATCGCCGCCAATTTCTCTCGTAGGTAATCGCCCCAGACCACCGGCGGATAGCTCGTCACGCCGATCGGTGGCGGAAAGGACTCAATGACAGCATCATGATCGGCCTCATAAAAGAACACCAGGGAGAGCAACTCCTCCTCCGGCGCATCGGCCGGTGGCGGCAGCACCCGGTGCCGGGTGGAGCGCCATCGGTCGCCGGTCCAGCGCGCCATCAGGTCGCCGATGTTGACCGTGAAGGCGCTCGGGTCGAACGGCGCGTCCACCCACTCGCCGTCGAGCGTGTAGATCTGCAGGCCGCCCAGGCCGGACTCGCGATCCAGCACGGTCACGGTGCCGAAGTCGGTGTGCGGTCCGATCCGGTACTGGCCGGGTTCCGGTGGGCCGAGTCGGTGCAGGGCCGGGTACCAGTTGAGGTTGAAGCCGTAGGTCGGGTGCCGCAGGTATGCGGCGAAGTGGTCGTCGGGTAGGCCGAGCGCGACCGCGCAGATGGTCATCAGCTCGTCGGACAGCGCGTGCATCTGCCGGAGGTACTCGCCGACGACGGTGCGCATCCGCGTGATCTCGGTCGGCCAGACGTTGGGCGGGAACCACTCGCGGTCGATGTCCGGGTCACCCGTGGGGTGGTCCGCGGCGAGCGAGTAGGACTCCTTGAGGTCAGGCGGGGTCGGGGTGCCCTCGGCGTAGCCGTTCGCCTCGGCGCCCGGCGGGATCCAGCCGCGCCCGCCGACGTCGACCGCGTACTTGGCCTTGACCTCGGGCGGGAGCGCGAAGAACTCCTTGGCAAGCTGGCGAACGTCCGCGCGGAGTTCGTCGCTGATGCCATGCCCGCTGATCAGGAGGAACCCGGCGGTGCGGAGGGCCTCGTCGACCTGCGCGGCGACGTCGGCGCGCCCGGCGCCGCCCGGACCGCCCGCGAACCAGGGCGTCAGGTCGATGTTCGGAACCGGGTTGGCCATGGCTCCCTCCTTGTCGTCCTTGTCGTGATGAGCGGCGCCGACCGTGGGCACGACTAAGCGGGTCCGGGCACTGGCACGCCGATGTCCTCGTACCAGATGTCCGGGCGGCGGACGATGAACTCGCGCATCAACTCGATGCACCGGGTGTCGTCGAGCAGCGTGATGGCAACGCCGTTCTCGGCGAGCCAGTCGTGGCCGCCGACGAACGTGGTCGCCTCGCCGATGACAACCGCGCCGATGCCGAACTGGCGTACCAGGCCGCTGCAGTACCAGCACGGCGACAGCGTGGTGACCATCACCGCATCGGCATAGCCCGGTCGGCGGCCCGCGTTGCGGAAGGCGGCGGTCTCGGCGTGCATGGACGGGTCACCGTCCTGGACGCGCCGATTGTGACCGCGCCCGAGCAACGTGCCGGCACGGTCGAACAGGGCGGCGCCGATCGGCACGCCGCCCTCGGCCGCGCCCGCGTTTGCCTCGGCGACCGCGACGTCGAGCATGGCGGTCAGGGCAGCTGCGGAGAAGGGCCCATCTGAACGTGGGGTTGCTGGCGGATCAACGGCGGGCACCGCCACACCATGCGTGGTGCGGGCGATTCTCGCAACGGTTCGATCAATGCAATCAGGTAAAACCTGCTCAGCGAGGCCATCGGAGATCCGCCAGCCGGGATGACGTCTCGATCGGCTTTATCATGTCGTGATGACAGCTGCCACGACTCGCTCGGCTCGGCAGGCTGGTCGAGGCACCCGCCCGCTCACCGCGGCGGCGCTGCGGCTGGCCGCGGTACCCCTCGCCGCCGAGCGCGATGGGGATCTCTCCGGCCGGTTCGCCGCCACAATGGACACTCAGCTGCGGGTCGTGCTCGAACAGCAGCGGCAGGTTCGCGACCTCGACGATCCGGAGGCCGTGCACCAGATACGGGTGGCCATCCGGCGGATGCGGGTGGCGCTGCGGGTCAACCAGGACGCGGTCGGCACGGCAGGCGACGAGCTGCGCGCCGAACTGGGTTGGCTCGGTGGCGAGCTGGGTGTGGTGCGCGACCTGGACGTTCTCGCCGGACGGTTGGCGGCTTCGGGTGGCTCGCTGGGGCCTGCCGACGTGGACGGGCTGAGCGAACTGTTGGGCGCGCTGCACGACGGCCGGGTCCGGGCGCGCGAGGCATTGCAGACGGTGCTGGACGGCGACCGGTACCGGACGCTGCTGCGCGCGCTGGCCAAGCTTGTGCGCGGCTGCGCCACCACAATGGACACAGCGGGCGCGGTCGAGGCGGTGGCCGAGCGACCGAGCGATCCGCTGGCGCTGCTCGACCGACCACTGCGCAAGTTGCGCAGGGAGGTCGCGGCGGCGGGGAGCACCCCGACCAACGAGCAGCTACACATCCTCCGCATCAAAGGCAAGCGTTTGCGCTACGCGGCCGAACTGGCCCTCGGCCTGTGCGAACGGCGCCAGCGCAAACCACTGCGCAGGCTGATCAGCACCGCGAAGGACCTGCAGGAAGTGCTCGGCGACCACCACGACACGGTGACCGCCGAGAGCTGGCTGCGCGAAGCCTTCGCCGCGCGCAACGGCAAGCAGCCCGCGCTGTCCGGCTCGGCCGCGCTGGTCGCCGGGCGGCTGCTTGAGCGCGAGTTGGTTCAGCGGGCCGGCTACGAGAACGAGTGGCCGCGGGCCTGGCACGAACTCAACGAGCGGGCCCGCGCCCTGGACTGAGACCCGCCCAGTGGCCGACCCGCCCGGCGACCTTCACTCAGGACGCGACGTGGGCGACGGCCGCGCTCAGGGCCCGAGGCGGGCGACGGCCGCCCAAGATGCGAGGTGGGCGACGGCCGCGTTCTGGGCCCGAGGCGGGCGACGAGCCGCGCCCAAGATGCCGAGGCACGCGACGGCCGCGCCCAAGACTGCCGCGTTCAGGACTGCCGCGTTCAGGACTGCTGCGTTCAGGATGCGAGGCGGGCGGCGGCAGCGGCGATGCGTTCGTCGGAAGCGGTGAGCGCGACTCGGACGTGCTCCGCGCCGGTCGGGCCATAGAACGTGCCGGGGGCGACCAGGATGCCCCGGTCGGCGAGCCAGGAGACGGTGGTCAGCGCGGGCTCGTCACGGCTGGCCCACAGGTACAGGCCGGCCTCGGAGTGTTCGACGCGGAAACCGCTGGCCAGCAGGGCTTCGCGCAGCACGGTGCGGCGGCGGGCATAGCGCTCACGCTGGACCGCGATGTGCGCGTCGTCGCCGAGCGCGGTGGTGACCGCGGCCTGCACGGGGCGCGGGACCATCAGGCCGGCGTGCTTGCGCACTTCGAGCAACTGGGCGACGAGCGCCGGATCACCGGTCACGAAACCGGCCCGGTAGCCGGCGAGGTTGGACGACTTGGACAGCGAGTGCACCGCGAGCAGGCCGTCGAACGAACCCCGGCTGACCGACGGGTGCAGCACGGACACTGGTTCGGCTTCCCAGCCGAGCGCGATGTAGCACTCGTCGGAGGCGACCACGGCGCCGCGCTCGCGGGCGAACTCGACGACCTTGCGCAGGTGCTCGACGGGGAGCACCTTGCCGGTCGGGTTCGCGGGCGAGTTGATCCAGATGAGCTTGGGGCTGCGGGGGCCGAGCGCGGTGAGGCCGTCGGCGCGCAGGTACTCGGCGCCGGCCAGCCGCGCCCCGACCTCGTAGGTCGGGTAGGCCAGCTCGGGAATGACCACGAGATCGCGGGCGCCGATGCCGAGCAGCGTCGGCAGCCAGGCGACGAGTTCCTTGGACCCGATCGTCGGCAGCACGGCCGCCTCGTCGATGCCGGCCACGCCGTAGCGGCGTTCCATCGCCTTGACCGCGGCTTCGCGCAGCTCGGGCGTGCCGTGCGTGGTCGGGTAGCCGGGCACGTCCGCGACCGAGCTGAGGGCCTGCTGGATCAGCTCGGGAACCGGGTCGACCGGGGTGCCGACGGACAGGTCGACGATGCCGTCCGGATAGGCCCTGGCTCGCCGGCCGTACTCGGCCAACGAGTCCCAGGGAAAGTCCGGCAGGTCAACCTTGCTCATCGCCGGCCTCCATCACGTGCGGGCCGGTCGAGCCGGGTCGACGAAAACGGCAAGATCATTCGCCCTGCGGCGGCAGGTTCTTGATCAGCTCGGGGTCGGCCGACACCTTGCCGACCTTGGAGGCGCCACCGGGCGAACCCAGTTCGTCGAAGAAGTCGACGTTCGCCTTGGTGTATTCCTTCCACTGGTCGGGGACGTCGTCCTCGTAGTAGATGGCTTCCACCGGGCACACCGGCTCACAGGCACCGCAGTCGACGCACTCGTCGGGGTGGATGTACAACATCCGGTCGCCCTCGTAGATGCAGTCGACGGGGCACTCCTCGATGCACGCTTTGTCGAGAACGTCGACGCAGGGCTCGGCGATCACGTAGGTCACTGCGTTCTCCTGCTTCCTCATGCCGTTTTCTGCCACGCAAGCGCCAGGCTACGTGGCGGCGTTCAGTATCTCGTGCCGACCCGATGAACTTCCCACCGGTGCACACTTCGGCCTCAAGCTACCGGCCACGAAGCTACTGATAGGCGCCCTTCGACCGGAAGAGTCTGGCTCGCCGGATGGCACGACGTGTCGGATGTCACCAGACGACATCGGACGAGCCGGGGTCAGCGGGGCTGGGCGCGCCGCCTGCCGACCGCGTTGCCGAGCGCGACGGCGGCGGGCAGGGCGCCCGCGGCGAGCAGCAGCAGGGTGCGCCAGTCCTCGAGCAGCACCAGGTTCTCGGTGCCGACCAGCCCGACCACGCCGAGCGTGGCCAGCCACGCCCACAGCGGCGCGCCGACCACGAGGATCCGGTCGGACGCGTCGCCTGCCCTGGCGACCAGCCAGGGCATGGTCAGCGCGGCCAGCACGACCGTGATCGGGAACGGCCAGCCGCCCAGGTCGGGCAGCACGAACCCGTCGAACCGCAACGGCAGGAAGAACATCTCCAGCAGCGCCAAGATGATCGCGTCCACCACGAGCACCAGCAGCGTCAGCCAGTCCGCAGGCCTGCGCATCGCCTCAGTTCCTCCGCTCACTGGCGCTCCGCTCGGTGACGCTGTCCAGATCGCCGAACAGGTCGTCCGCCGCGCCGGTCGGATCGCCGGAGGCGAGCACGAAGTACTCGTTCGGCAGGACCGGGGCGGCGACGCCGTTGGACAGGGCGTACACGGCGCGCTCTCCCGACTCCCAGACGCTGATCTGGGTGGCGTGCGCGCGCAGCGCCCGCAGTTTGGCCGGCAGCTGGTCGGTGACGTCGACGATCGTGCCGATCAACTCGTCGTCGACGACCGAGAGTTCGTCGGGACCTGGCAGCCGGTAGGGCTGGTCCGTCCAGCCGGCCAGCACGTCGAGGCCGCCCCGGACAGCGCCACCGGACTGGACCGCGTAGAACACGCGCGCCACGTCCGGGAGTCGCTTCGCGGCCGCGACGGTGATCTCGTGCGCCCGGATGTGATCGGGATGACCGTAGCCGCCATAGGCGTCGTAGCTGACCAGCACCTGCGGCCGAAGCTCCGCGAGCTGCGCGGCGAGCATGTCCGCCTGGTCGCCCACCGGGCCACGGACGAACGCGCGCGGATGATCGTTGGCCGGGTCGCCGACCATGCCCGAGTCTCGCCACCGACCGGGCCCGCCGAGGAATGCGTGCCGAGTGACGCCGAGTTCGGCGAGGGCGGCGCCCAGTTCCGCGATCCGGTAGCCGCCGAGTTGATCGGCCTCCTGCGCCCGCAGTTGGCGGAGGTCGTCCGGGATGATCTCGCCCTCTTCGCCGAGCGTGCAGGTGATCACCATCACGTCCGCGCCGGTCGCCGCGTAGCGGGCGATGGTCCCGCCGGTCCACAGGCTTTCGTCGTCCGGGTGGGCGTGTACGAGGGCGAGCCTGCGCGGTGCGGTCACGTGCGGCAGCCTAAACGGCTCGGGAGAAAACCTCAGTTGGGCGCGAGGTTCCAGATGGGCGCGCCGACGAACGGCCCGGCCAGCGGAGCGCCGACGCTGACTCCGGTCACCTTAGGCGTGGTCACGAGTTCGGCCGAGAACTGGAACAGCGGGATCTCGATGTCATCGGCCCACAGCGTCGGTTCGACCCTGGCCAGCGCCTCGGTCACCGGCATCTCGCCGGTCAGCGCGGCGTCGATGGTGGCCTGGAGCGTGCTGTCGCACCAGCCGAAGACGTTCGGCGGCAGCGGGGTCGTGGAGTTGGCGGGCGTGGGCGGACAGCCGAACTGGGAGGCGAGGTCGGTCGCGGTGTCGCCGCCGACGGCCTGCGGGCCGACCACGATGTCCGGAGTGAGCTGGTTGGGCTGGGTACCAGCGGTCTGGCCACTCGTCGCGGCCAGCTCCTGTCCATAGAGGACATTGCCGGGCGGCGTGCTGAGCGTGGCCTGGATGCCGACCGAGGTCAGCTCGGCGACGATCTGCCGCGCGATGTTCAGGTACACCGCCGACCCGGCCGGCGCCGCGACGACCAGGGTCAGCGGATGCGAGTTGAGCGTCCACACGCTGGTCGACGGGAGCAGCGGCGGAGGCGCGGAGGAGGTGGTCGTCGCGCCCGGCGGCAAGTTCGTCGGCGGCGGGGTGCTGGTCGGGGTGACCGTGGGTTTGACGTAGCCGGCCTGGGTGAGCAGCTGGGACACCGCGGTCGGGTTGGGGGTGCCGGCCTGGCCGGTCGCGGGCATGGTCGCCGCGTAGCCGGGCATCGATGGGGCGAGCACCAGGTCGTTGGCGGGTGTCAGCGCGGCCGGCCCGTCGCCCGTGCCGGCCGAGATGAGCGTGTTGCGATTCAGTGCGTCGAGCACTGCCGCTCGCACGACTGGATTGCCCAGCTCAGCCGAGCTGGGCCGGAGCATGACGGTCGCCAGCTCCGGCTGCGGCACCGAGGTGAGCGCGACCGCGCCACCCAACTGCTGGAGCACCGTCAGCCCGGCTGACGTCGTGTTGGCGTAGGCGAGCTGGTCGGCGCCGCTGCGCAGGGTGTCGGCGATGCCCTTGCTGTCGGCCTTGCTCAGCACGACCTGGTCCAGCACGGTCGGCTTGCCCCAGTACCGGTCGCTGCGTTGCAACACGATCTGCCCGGCACCCTGGTCCAGGGTCTGGACCTGGAAAGGTCCGGCTGTGGCCGGGAAGCTGTCGGTGAGCGCGCTGTTCCAGCCGCCGGGCGCGTCCTTGAGCAGGTGCGCGGGCAGCAGGTCGCCGAACAGCGATCGCCAGCCCGGATACGGCTTGCTGAACGCCACCTGGATGGTCTTTCCGTTGTCGCGCGCGACAACGGAGGAGATGAGCCGGTAGCCGGCCGAGTCGACGACGCCGGGCTGGCTGCTCATCTGGTCGCGCAGGTAGGCGAAGTCGGCCGCGTCCACGGGAGTGCCGTCCGACCAGGACGCGTCGGTGCGCACCGAGTAGGTGACCGTGAACGGCGACGCAGAGGTCACCTGGGCGGAGTTCATCACGTTCTGGTCGAGCTGCGGGGTGCCGTCCGGGGAGATCTGGAACACGGAGGGCAGCAGCATGCTGGCCAGGGCGGTGGTGATCTGCGACCGGTCGGCGATGGCGTGCGGGTTGTAGCCGCCGGTGATGCCGTCGACCCCGATGACGACCTTGGAGGTGTCCGTCGGACCGGTCGGCAGCGCGCGGGACGAGGAGGTCACCGGCACGAGCGGTGGCGGCGGTGCAGCGGTGCAGCCGACCAGCAGGGCGAGCCCGAGCGCCAGCATCGGGAACACCATCGGTGTGCCACGGCGGCGCCACCAGGCCACGAACAACCTCCCATCAACCGCAGGTCATGCTGCCACCTGTCACCTGTTCGGCGCAGCACATTTCGCGGTTGCGCGAGGGTGAAAGCAGGGGTCGCCGCGCGACGCGCGGTACCGCCAACCGGTTGACGCACGAACGCACCGGGAGGTTGCCCGGTGCGTTCGTTTTCGATCTCAGACCCGATCGCGGGCCTTGGCTCGGGCCCTGGCCCGACCCCGCTCGGTGCTGTCCAGTACCAGCTTGCGGACCCGGACGACCTGCGGGGCGACCTCGACGCATTCGTCCGAGGCGCAGAACTCCAGCGCCTCCTCAAGGCCGAGCTTGCGCGGACGGGCCAGCCGCTCCAGTTCGTCACCGGTGGAGGAACGCATGTTGGTGAGCTTCTTCTCCCGGCACACGTTCACGTCGAGGTCCTCGGCGCGCGGGTTCTCCCCGACGACCATGCCCTCGTACGCGTTCGAACCCGGTTCGACGAAGAACGTGCCGCGATCCTGCAACTGGATCATCGCGTACGCGGTGATCATGCCGGTCCGGTCGGCCACCAGCGAGCCGTTGTGCCGGGTGCGGATCTCGCCGACCCACGGGAAGTAGCCCTCGAAGACGTGGTTGGCGATGCCGGTGCCCCTGGTCTCGGTGAGGAACTCGGTGCGGAACCCGATTAGGCCGCGCGAGGGCACCACGTAGTCCAGCTTGATCCGGCCGCTGCCGTGCCCGCCCATGTGCTCGAGCTGGCCCTTGCGACCGGCGAGCAGCTGGGTGATGGCGCCGAGGTGCTCCTCGGGCGCATCGACGGTCAGCCGCTCGAACGGCTCGCACAGCTTGCCGTCGATCTCCTTGGTGACCACCTGCGGCTTGCCGACGGTCAGCTCGAAGCCTTCGCGGCGCATGGTCTCGACGAGAATCGCCAGCGCCAGCTCGCCACGGCCCTGCACCTCCCAGGTGTCCGGCCGTTCGGTCGGCAGCACGCGCACGCTCACGTTGCCGACCAGTTCGCTGTCCAACCGGGACTTGACCAGCCGCGCGGTCAGCTTGGTGCCGCCGCCCTTGCCCTGCAACGGCGAGGTGTTCACGCCGATGGTCATGGAGATCGCGGGCTCGTCGACGGTGATCCTGGGCAGCGGGTGCGGGTCGTCCGGGTCGGCGAGGGTGTCGCCGATGGTGATCTCCGGAATCCCGGCGATGGCGACCAGGTCGCCGGCATGGGCCTCCTGCGCGGGAACCCGGTCGAGAGCCTCGGTGATCAGCAGTTCGGTGACCTTGACCCGCTCGACCGTGCCGTCCGCGCGGCACCAGCCGACGACCTGGCCCTTGAGCAGCCGGCCGGCGTGGATGCGACACAGCGCGATCCGGCCGAGGAAGCTGGACGCGTCGAGGTTGGTGACCAGGGCACTCAGCGGTGCGTTCGGGTTGCCGGTCGGCGCGGGGATGTGCTCGAGCAGCACGTCGAACAGGGGGTCGAGGTTCTCGCTGTCCGGCAGTTCACCGTCGGCGGGCGCGTTGAGGCTGGCCCGGCCCGCTCGCGCGGACGCGTAGACGACCGGGATGTCCAGGACCGAGTCGTCGATGTCGGCGGACTCGGAGGCGAGTTCGGTGGCCAGTTCGAGCAGCAGGTCGTGGGTCTCGTCGACGACCTCGGCGATGCGCGCGTCCGGCCGGTCGACCTTGTTGACCACGAGCACGACGGGCAGGCCCGCGGCGAGCGTCTTGCGCAGCACGAACCGGGTCTGCGGCAGCGGGCCCTCGCTCGCGTCGACCAGCAGCAGCACGCCGTCGACCATGGCCAGGCCGCGTTCGACCTCGCCACCGAAGTCGGCGTGGCCGGGGGTGTCGACCACGTTGATGGTGACCGCCTCGTGCGGGCCGCCCGGGGTCTTGCGGTTCACCGCGGTGTTCTTGGCGAGGATCGTGATGCCTTTTTCGCGCTCCAACTCGCCGGAGTCCATCACCCGGTCGACCATCTCGGCACGGGCGGAGAATGCGCCGGACTGGCGCAGCATGGCATCGACCAGCGTGGTCTTGCCATGGTCGACATGGGCCACGATCGCAACATTGCGCAGGTCAGTGCGCAGGTGCGAGGTCGGTACCGGGGCGGACATCGTGGCCGTGGGCACGCGAAACTCCTCAAGACTGTTTGGGGCGGACTGGCAGGGGCGATAGGACGGTGACGGGGCGCTGTGCGGATGCACGCCGATCGTGCGGAACTCGCAATCCGCGCAAACAGCCGACCGCCAGCACTGTTCGCCCACCTGCGGCCAACTTGATTCTACTAGCCGGTTGCACATTCCGGACAGCGGTGCCGGTGAGAGTCGCCTCACCCGAGGGTCGCCTCACCTCGAACAATGCGAAAGGTGACGGGAAAGTGTCGCGCATTGTTCGCTGGCCGTATGCCGATCCGACGCGCTACAGTACGCCTGTGCTTGGCCAACGTCCGCAACGAAGCCAGTGGTGGGCCGCTTACCGGCGGCCCTGATCCGCTGCGCGCCGCGCAGCCGAGCCAACTCCAGGCCGCCCGATTGGGTGGCCTTCGTCATGTCCGGGGCCGGACTCGATCGGGCAGCACCCCAAACCGATCGAAGGAGCCAGTCATGACCCGCCTGTCCGGCATCACCCCCTCCGGCCACGTCCAGCTCGGCAACTACCTGGGCGCCGTGCAGCGGTGGGCTCGGGAGACGACCGAGCAGGACCTCTACTTCGTCAGCGATCTGCATGCCATGACCAGCGCGCACAACGCAGCCAGACTCCGCGCCCTGACCAGGGAGACGCTGGCGATCCTGCTCGGCGCCGGCATTCCGGACGAACTGGTGTTCGTGCAGTCGGATCTGCTCGCCGAGCACTCGTCGCTGACCTGGATTCTGGAATGCGTGTGCACGTACGGCGAAGCCCGCCGGATGATCCAGTTCAAGGAGAAATCCAAGGGTGAGCCGGGCGTGCGGCTGAGCCTGCTCACCTATCCGGTGCTGATGGTCGCCGACATCCTGCTGTACGGGGCGGACCAGGTGCCGGTCGGCGAGGACCAGGCGCAGCACGTCGAGCTGGCCAGGGCGTTGGCGCGGCGATTCAACAGCCAGTACGGCGAGGTGTTCGTCGTGCCCGAGTTGCAACTGCCGCCCACCGCGGCGCGGGTACGCGACCTGGCCGACCCGACGCGCAAGATGGCCAAGTCGACGCAGGAATCGGCGGGCGTGGTGTACGTGCTCGACTCGCCCGACCTGATCCGGCGCAAGATCAGCAGAGCGGTCACGGACAACCTGGCCAAGGTCGCCTACGACCCGGAGAACCAGCCGGGCGTGGCGAACCTGCTGGAGATCCTGGCCGGCTGCACCGGCGAACGCCCGGAGGACCTGACCGACCGGGTCAGCGACTACGCGAGCCTCAAGGCGATGGTCGCTGACGCGGTCATCGAGGAGTTGCGCGGCATCCGCAAACGCGCGCTGGAACTGATCGAGGACCGTGGCGAGCTCGACCGGATCAGGGCACGGGGCGCCGAGCGGGCTCGGGAGCGTGCCCAGCCCCGGCTCGCGGCGGCACAGCGCATGGCCGGGCTCGGTTGACGCCGTGCGCACGATGGCCGCCGACGTGCCCCAGCGGCGGCCACCGTCACAGCAGCGGCACGTCGGCGGCCGCTGTCACAACGGCAGTGCGTCGGTGGCCACCGTCACAGCAGCCGTGCGTCGGCGGCCACCGTCACAACAGGCCGTGCAAGGCCGGCAGCACCGCGCGGTCCGCGTCCAACCAGTCCAGTTCGGCCAGGCCGGCGGCCCGCACCCAGCGCAGCGCGTGGTGCTCCAGCGCGTCCGGCCGCTGCCCGTCGACCAGCCGCGCGGCGTGGATGCGCAGCACCCAGCCGCTGGGCAGGATCAGGTCCGGCCCGACCCGCCCGGTGACCCGCACGGTCGCGCCGAGCTCCTCCTGGCACTCCCGGACGACCGCGTCCTGCTCGCGTTCGCCCGGTTCGACCCGGCCACCGGGAAACTCCCAGCGTCCGGCGAGCGCGGGCGGGTAGGACCGCTGTGCGGCCAGCACCGCGCCGTCGGCGATGATCGCGGCGCCGACGACCTTCGGCGCGTCACTCAATTGTTCGGCCCGCGCCGCGACCCCGGCCGGCCACGCCGCGCCGAACCGCTGCCCGCGCGGGCCGACCGCGCCGTGCAGTTCGCACCGTAGGACGCCGTCGTCGACCCACGCGGACAGCGCGGCCTGCCAACCGGGCGCGGACGCGACCAGCGCGATGCCCCGCTCGTCGGCCTGTTCGCAGCGCAGCGTGCCGCGCACCGCGACCGGCCCGGCCAGCCGGACCCGCAGTGGCAGTTCGGCCCCGGCCAGGAGCTGGTCCGGCCGGTTCGCCGGCAGCACAACGCCGACCGTGGCCAGGTGCGCGGCCAGCAGCCAGGTTTCGGCGAGCACCGCAGCCACGGTCCGGGCCGGTGCGGTCGTCCTCACATCCACGCCGGCTGATCCTGCCGGAGCGCTCAGGTGGACGCAGTGCGGACCGGCGGACCGCGCCAGCGCACCTCGAATCGCGCTCCGCCGTCGGAGGACTCGCCGACCAGCACGGATCCGCTGCGCCGCCGCACCACCTCGGCGACCAACGCCAACCCGAGCCCGGACCCACCGGTTCGCCTGCCTCGGTCGTCCTGCACGCGGTAGAACCGGTCGAAGATCCGCGAACGGTGTTCGACCGGCACGCCGGGCCCGTCGTCGTCCACGGTCAGCCGCACACCGTCGACGGTCGGCAGCACCAGCACACCGATCATGCCGCGCGCATGCCGCGCCGCGTTGCGCAACAGGTTGTCCAGCACCAGTTCCACCTCGCCCGGCGCGGCCCACACCAGGCACGCCGTCGGTGGCACCCGCAGGCGGACCCTCGGCGCGTCCGGCGGGAGCCGGTCGACCGCGGCGGACGCGGCCAGCGCCAGGTCGACCGGTCCTGCCGACGTCCATTCGCCCGCGTCCGAACGGGACAGCACCAGCAGGTCGTCGATCAGTGTGGAGAGCCGTTCGGATTCCGCGACGACATCGCTGAGCACCTCCTGCGCGAGGTCCGGGTCCGGGTGCACGACCGCGACCTCGGCCTGGGCCCGGATCGAGGCGACCGGCGAACGCAGTTCGTGCGCGGCGTCGCCGGTGAACCGCTGCAACCGCTGCCGCGCCTCGTCCCGCCTGGTCAGCAACGCGTTGAGCGCCTCGGCGAGTCCGCGCAGCTCGTCGCGGGCCTGCGGCACCGGCAGCCGTTCCCCCGGCGGCAGCGCGGCGGCGGCCGTGCGCATCCGGCGAACCGGCCGCAGTGAACTGCGCACCGCGACCCAGGTGGCCGCGCCCGCGACCACCCCGCCGACCACCGCGGCGAACAGCAGCCATTGGAAGGCGAGGGCGCCGGCTTCGTCATAGCCGACCAGGCTGGCGCCGACCACGACCAGCCGCTGGCTACCGTCCGGAGTGGACACAACGGTGCCGAGCCAGCGCTGCGGCGGATTGCCGGACTCGTCGATGATGCCCTGCCCCGCGTCGAGCCCGTCGATCTGCGCGGCGTCGAGTGGCGGCCGCGGCCGGCGGTCGACCGGATTGCCGGCCCGGTCCAACACCCGCACTGACGTGTCGAACGGCGGCGTCGGCATCGGGTAGCCGGCGGACACGGCGGCGGTCGCCGCGGCCAGGCTGCCCGTGAGTTCGCGGTCGGCGGCGTCGACCAGCAGGTTGCCCAGCAGGAAGCTGCTCAGTTTGGCGAGCAGGGCGAGGCAGAGCACGGTCACCGTGGTAGCGACCACGCTGATACGAAACTCGATGGTGCGCCGCAGCCACCAGTCGACCAGCGATCTCATCGGGCGTCACCGGGATCGGGTGGTTCCAGCGCGGCGTCCAGTTCGCTGGTGCTGAGCAGGTACCCGTGGCCACGGATGGTCTGCAGCAGGTCGCCCGCGCCGGCACCTTCGAGCTTGCGCCGCACGTACCCGACGTAGACCTCGACCACATTGCGGGTGGCGGCCTGTTCATCGCCCCAGACCGCGCGGAGCAGGTCGTCCTTGGTGACCACGGTGCCGACGTAACCGGCCAGCACGTCGAGCACGGCGTACTCGCGCGGGCTCAGTTCGAGCGCCGAACCCGCCCAGCGCACCTGCCGGCGCGCCCGGTCGACCTCCAGGTCGCCGACCCGGACCTGTTGACGCGGCGCATCGCCGGCCGCGCGTCGCAGCAGGGAGTTCACCTGCGCGACCAGAATCCGGTAGGAGAACGGTTTGACCAGGTAGCCGTCCGCGCCGAGGTCGAACCCGTCGGCCTGGTCGTATTCGCCGTCCTTGGCCGAGATGAGCAGCACGGGCGTGCGGACGCCCTCCGCGCGCATCCGCTCCAACACTCGATAACCGGACATCCCGGGCAACATGATGTCCAGCAGGACGATGTCGAACGCGCCGGTCAGGGCAGCGCGCAGCGCGCTGGGGCCGTCCACCGTGAGGGCGACGTCCATGCCCTCGGCGGCGAGACCGCGCTTCAGCGCCTTGCGTACTCCCCACTCGTCGTCGGCGACCAGCACTCGTGCGTTCACGTGATCAGCATGCCGCCAGCCAGCGACAATGCCGTTCCCCCTCTCAGTGGTCTCTCAGTTGTTCTCAGCGAGTTCTCAGCTCCGCACCCGCTCTCAGCGTCATCTCAGCTTGCCTCGGGCAAGCTGATCACGTCGGACCAACCAGGCCGATCCACCGGCCTGGCCCAACCTAGGAGCCAGAATGGACCGCAGAAAAGCAACGCTGGGAGGCGCCGCCGTCGGTGTCGTTGCCGGTGTGGTCGGCCTCGTCGTCCTCGCCCAGCCAGCAGGGGCGGGGCCCGCCCCGACCCTGCCCGCGACCACGCCGCAGGCGCTCGTGCAGTCGGTGCTCACCTCGTCCGTGCCCAGCATGTCCGGCACGGTCGCCATCGACAACAACCTCGGCCTGCCCGCCGTGCCCGGCATTCCCGAGTTGGCCAACGGCAACAGCCAGCTGCGCGTCTGGGCGGACGGCACGGGTCGCACCCGCGTCTCGATCCCGACCTCGACGTCGGAGCAGACCTATGTGGACGACGGAACCACGATGTACTCGTGGAACTCCAGCGGCCGCACGGTCACCGAGTCGCCCGCGGGCAAGGGCAAGGACGGCGCGTGGAGCAAGTCGGGCCACCGGCCCAGCGGCCTGCCAGTTGGCGGCGCCAGCATGCCCACCGACCCGGCCTCGATCGCGAAGCAGCTGGTCAGCGCGTTGCAGAACAGCAGCAACATCACCGTTGACGGCACGGACACGGTCGCCGGCCAGCCCGCCTACGACCTGGTGCTCACGCCCAAGGCGAACCAGCGCACGCTGCTGCGCGAGGTGAAGATCGCCATCGACGCGAACAAGCACATCCCGCTGCAGCTGACCGTGCTCGGCGACAACTCGTCGACCCCGGCCGTGCAGGTGGGCTTCGACAGCGTCAACTATGGCCCGCAGCAGTCCTCGCTGTTCACGTTCACGCCGCCGGCCGGCGCGACCATCACCAAGGACAACAACACCAACACCAAGCCGGACCCGAGCAAGGCGCAGCAGGACGCGTCGAAGCTGGCGCCGAAGATCGTCGGCTCCGGCTGGGACACCGTCGCGATCATCACGCTGCCCACCGGCTCGGCCGCCAACCTGCCCAGCACGCCCGCCGGCACCCAGAACAACAGCGGCATGCCCAGCTGGGGCAGCGGTTCGTCCAGCAAGAGCAGCCAGGGCAGCAGCCCGCTGTCGCTGGCCCGCGAGTTCGGCACCCCGGTGTCCGGTTCGTGGGGCTCCGGCTGGGTCCTCGGCACCAACATCGGCACCGCGCTGATCACCTCGGACGGCAGGATCGCGGTCGGTCTGGTACCCCAGCAGGTACTGACCGAAGCCCTGGGGAGCAAGTGAGTACTTCGACGAGCAGTAGCAACACCGACTCCGTGCCGGCCACCGACCTGGTGGCCGGC
>DASZJG010000032.1:0-2654 GCA_035948315.1 Pseudonocardiaceae bacterium
GCCCGGCGCGCAGGTCGCCGCCCAGTACTACAACTTCGTCCGGCTCGGTCACAGCGGCTACCGGCACGTGCAGCAGACCTGCCAGGACATCGCGATGCACCTGTCGTCAGAGATCGCCAAGATCGGCCCGTTCGAGCTGCTGACCGACGGCAGCGACCTGCCCGTGTTCGCGTTCAAGCTGCGCGACGACGTGACTACGTATTCGGTGTTCGACCTGTCGGAGCGGCTGCGAATGCGCGGCTGGCAGGTGCCCGCCTACACGTTCCCCGAGAACCTGACCGACATGGCCGTCATGCGGATCGTCGTGCGGAACGGCTTCAGCATGGACCTGGCGAACCTGCTCCTCGACGACGTGCGGCTGCATGTGCGGACGCTAGAGCACCACCCGCAAACCCAGCCGCCGCCGGAGATCCAGGCCATGCGGCAGTCGTTCAAGCACTAGCTCGTTCAAGCACTAGCTCGTTCAAGCACTAGCTCGTTCAAGCACTAGCGGCGGGACATCACCAGGCCGAGGAGGTGCTCGCGGTAACGCGCGAACGCCTCGTCGGCCTTCGTCGCGATCTGGTCGCGCGGCCGGGGCAGCGCGACGCCGACGATCTCGGCGACCCGTCCTGGCGAACTGGACAGCACCACGATCCGGTCCGCGAGGTAGATCGCCTCGTCGATGTCGTGGGTCACGAACACGACCGTCACCCCGAACTCGTCACGGACCCGCAGGATGAGGTCCTCGAGCTCGAACCTGGTCTGCGCGTCCACCGAGGCGAACGGCTCGTCCATCAGCAGCAGGTCCGGGCGGTAGGCCAGCGCCCTGGCGATCGCCACCCGCTGCTGCATGCCGCCGGACAGCTGCCACGGGTACTGGCCGCCCGCGTCGGCGAGCCCGACCGAGGCGAGCACCTCGGCCACCCGCTCGGCCCGCGCGGCGCGCTGCACGCCGCGCACCCGCAGCGGCAGGTCCACGTTGCGCGCCACCGTCAGCCACGGGAACAGCGACCGGCCGTAGTCCTGGAACACGACCCCGATCCCGTCGGGGACCGAGCGCAGCGGCGCGCCCTCGAACAGCGTCTCGCCCGACGTCGGCGGCATCAGCCCCGCCAGGCAGCGCAGCAGCGTGGTCTTGCCCGCGCCGCTCGGCCCGACCACGCACGCGAACTCGCCCCGCGCCACGTCGAACGTGATGTCCGCGAGCGCGGTGCGCGGCCCGGCCGCGCTGGCGTACACCTTGCGCACCTGCCGCAGCGACACGACCGGCGTGCCGGTTCCCTCGGTCACGCCGCTCGCCGTGCCCGGCTCTGTCATCGCGACACCCCCTCCACGGCGCGCTGGCCGTAGTGCCAGTGCAAGACCCGGTTCTCGGCCGCGACAAACAGCAGGTTCGCCGCGATCCCGATGATCGCGAGCACGATGATCCCCGACCACATGCCCGTGTAGTCGAAGGACTGCTGGGCATTCGACAGGTAATAGCCGATGCCGTCGCTCGACGCCTCCCACTCGCTGACCACCATCAGGATGATCGCGACCTGCAGGCTGTTGCGCAGCCCCGCGACGATCTGCGGCGAGGCGGCCGGCATCACGACCTGGAACACGTTCCGCGTCCGCGACAGCCCGAGCACCTTCGAGGTGTCGAGCTTGACGGCGTCGACGCCGCGCATGCCGTCCAGCGTGTTGAGCAGCGTCGGCCACAGCGCCGCGAACGCGATGAGCACCACCTTCATCGTGAACCCGATGCCGAACAGGGTCAGCGCGGCCGGCACCAGCACCGGCGCGGGCAGCACGTACAGGAAGTAGAGGTACGGCGCGGTCGCCTCCCTGGCGTACCGCAGCGACCACAGCGCCGCGCCGAGCCCGATGCCCGTGACCGCGGCGATCCCGTAGCCCACGAGCAGGTGCTCGAGGCTCGAGGAGAGCTCGGCGCGGGCGGGCCCGGTCACCCACTGGTCCCACACCGCCTTGAGGATCGACGACAGCGGCGGGAAGTAGAGCGACTTCGACCCCGTCGACCATAGCCACCAGGCGAGGAACAAGACGGCGAACAGCCAGACCCGGGTCAGCGCCCGCCCCATTGGCCTGACGTAAGGGGCCAGCCGGAGATAAGACGGCAACGGCAGTCACCAGCGTACGTTCGGGATAAAGATCAACGGCAACCCGCTGCGACTCGTGCCAGTGCAGCGCGTACCGTTCCGCGACCGTGAACGCGCCCGCCAGCAGCACCCCGAGCACGCCGGCGACCACGATGTACGCGTACATGACCGGGTAGGCGGCCGGGCCCGCGTTCTCCGCCAGCAGGATGCGCTCGCCGATGCCGGTGCCGCCGCCGATCAGCTCGGTGATGATGGCCACGACCAGCGCGACGGCGGCCGCGACGCGCAGGCCGGTCGCGACGTACGGCGCCGCGCTCGGCACTGTCACCGTAACGAACCTGCGCGGGCCGCGCAGCCGCAGCACGGTCGCGGTGTCGCGCACCACCGGGTCGATTGACCTGACGCCGTAGCAGACCTGGATCACCAGCGGCCAGAACACCGCGAACGCGACCAGCGCGAACTTCATCGTCAGCGTGGCGCCCCACAGCACGAGGCCGATCGGCAGGATCGCGATCACCGGGATCGCCTTGAAGAACTCGATCACGCCGATCACGCTGCGGTAGGCGAACTGGT
>DASZJG010000033.1:0-91753 GCA_035948315.1 Pseudonocardiaceae bacterium
GTAGCGCTGGAGAAGGACATCCGCGAGTGGGTCAAGAACTGGAACGAGGACCCGAAGCCGTTCGTGTGGCGCAAGACCGCGGAGGAGATCCTGGACTCCCTAGCGCGATATTGCGAACGAATTTCAGGCGCACGACACTAGGTGTACAAGATCACAACCGACGAGAGGTCGTCGGCTCAGATCGCTGCGCTGCCCGCCGACGACCTGGTGTCCTATGCCGAGATCATGGCTGTCCTGGAATTGGTTCCCTGGCAAGGGGAACCGACCAACGCAGAGAATCCGGATGGGCCGGTGCGGGCTTTGTGCTTCGGTAACGGCATCATGGTCACCTACTTGATCCTGGAGGATCAGCTCCGTGTCGACGTCGTCGATATCAGCTGGATCGGCCGATAGGCGTGTTGAGCTCCGCGAGTTTGTCAACGTGGCGCAGCGGCCGTTCGGCGAGATCTCGCCCGCGAAGATCCGCGCCGGGCTGGTGCCCGAGGAACAGGCTGATTTCGATGAAGCCTGGCGTGCGGCATGCCTTGCGGCGGCCGAAACCCGCGACCTGACCGGCCTTCTGAAGCTTCTCGAGAGCTGGGGCGTTCATGCGCTGCTCGCCGCAGACCTCGGTGTTGACGGATACCGGAATCTGTTGGCGGATGCCGAGGAACGGTTCCGCACCGGTGCGGAGCCGACCGGCGGGATGTCGGGCGAGCAGATGAAGGCGATGATCGCGGAGCGGCTGCGCAACCGCGGGTAGGGCTCAGATTCCCGCGATGGCGAAGTAGACCGCGCAGGCGACACCCGCGACCGCGCAGTAGATCGCGAACGGGGTGAGGGTCTTGGTTTCGAAGTAGCGCACCAGGAATCGCAGCGAGAAGTACGCGGCGACGCCGGCGATGACGCTGCCGGCGACGGCCGGGCCGAGGAAGCCGCGCATGCTCGGGGTGAGCAGTTCGGGGACCTTGAACACGCCCGCGGCGAGGATGACCGGGGTGGCGAGGAGGAAGGCGAAGCGGGCGGCGTCCTCGTGCTTGAGGCCGCGGAGCAGGCCGCCGACGATGGTGATGCCGGAGCGGCTGATGCCGGGCAGCAGCGCGAAGATCTGCGCGCTGCCAATGGCGATCGCCTCGCGATAGCTCAGTTTGGACAGTCGTTCGTCGCTGAGTCGTTCCTGGGTCAGCGCGGTGAGCGGCATGGTCTCCTCGGTGGGCGACACGCGCGGGATCATCAGGGTGTCGTCCATGGACGTGTCGCCGCCGCGCAGCGCGACTCGGAACTGCTCGTCGTCCTTGCGGTTGGCCTGGATCTTCTCCACGGCGTAGAGCACAGCGCCGTTGAGGGCGAGGAAGATCGCGGCGGGCAGGGGCTTGCCGAGGTAGTCCTGGAGCGGTTTGGCGAGCAGCAGGCCGGCTATGCCGACCGGGATGGTGCCGACCACCAGCAGCACGCCGAGTCGTTCGTCGGCGGTCTCGATGCTGCGGTGCCGGATCACGCTGACCAGACCGAGGATGATCCGGACCCAGTCGCGCCGGAAGAAGATCACCATCGCGATCGCGGTGGCCACGTGCATCAGCACGAGGGTGGCCAGGTAGGGCGAGCCGGGGGTGGTCAGGCTCAGGTCGTGGGCCCAGGAACCGCCGATCAGCGCCGGGATGATCGCGCTGTGACCGAGGCTGGACACCGGGAACAGTTCGCTGACCCCCTGCAGGAAGCCGATCACGATCGCTTCCGGGTATGTCAGGGCGACGGACATCGGCTCTCTCTCGCTCGACACGCGGCTACGCGCAAACACGACGGGGCGGTGTCGAGGGTATTGGACCCGAAGTTGATCGATCCCGCGAGGGCCTACTACAAGTGCGTAAAGCTCGCGACGGGATCACGACATTCGGGGGTTTTGTCGTGATCCCGTCGCGAGCGAGCCGGCGACGCGGTGGGGGAGGCGTCGGGAAGGCGCGTCGGCCGGCAGAGCCCCGGGGTGGAGACCCGGGCTCGTCTGGGTGGTTTCAGTTGGGTGATTTCAGTTGGGTGATCAGCCCGCCGCGCGGAAACGGCGGGCGCTCGGATTGGCGTCCTGTGCGATCATCAGGCACAGGTGAGCGGTCAGGTAGGCACGGCAGGGCGAGGGTGCTCGCCTGCTGAACCGATGTGATCGGCAGGTTGGGCAGCGCCCGTGTTGGTCCGGGCTGTGTTCGTTGAGCAGCGCGCGCAGCGCGGTGACCATTTTGGGTAGTTCGGTCCTGGCGAGATCGAGCGCGGTGAGGTCGTCACCGCGCTCCGCCTGCCTAACCAAGTCCCCCAAATGGTCGTGTAGGGACCGGTCGAGTTGGCCGAATAAAGAAGAAGTGGCCAGGACGGTCACCGCTGTCCTCCCCTCGCCGGCGTCCATCTGGCGCGCCGCGCCAGGCCGCCATGACGCCGTACCAGTAACCCGATCGGGGGTAGGCAGTGCACTGTTCGTCGCATGTTTCGCTGCGCCGTCCCAGTCATCTCCCACCTCTGTCCTCGGCTTGTCGGCGTCGACCGATTTCGCTCGCCGCAGTTAGCAGGCTGCGCCTGCACGGTGAAATCTGCAAGTTGCATTACACGAATGGATGACGTTTCTTGGTGTTCGGCCGAAATGCCGAACACACTGTCCGCCAGACGCAGGTGGGCGCAGCGCCGCTTCAGCCGCGTCACCACAGGTCCGTGGAGATGAGTGCCAATGGCCAGGAGCTACAGCCCGACGGTGCGACGCAGGCGGCTCGCCAGCGAGTTGCGGCGGCTGCGCGACCGCGCCGAGCTGACCATCGACGAGGTCGGCGAGAAGCTGGAGTGCTCCGCCTCCAAGATCAGCCGGATCGAGACCGGGCACGTCGGCGTCACCCCGCGCGACGTGCGCGACATGCTGGAGCTCTACGGCGTCGAGTCCGACGAGCTGGAAGAACTGGTGCAGCTGTCCAGGGAGGCCAGGAAGAAGGGCTGGTGGCACAACTACAGCGAGGTCTTCACCGGCGCGTTCGTCGGGCTTGAGGCCGAGGCCGCCACCCTGCGCGCCTACCAGGCGCTGCTGGTCCCCGGCCTGCTGCAGACCGCCGAGTACACCCGCGAGGTCACCAGGGCCTCCCGTCCCGACATCAGCGCGGCCGAGCTGGACCGGCGCGTCGCCGGCCGCCAGGCCCGCCAGCAGCTGCTGCGCGAGCCCGAGCCGCCGCAGTACTGGGCGGTCGTCGACGAGGCCGTGCTGTGCCGGCCGGTCGGCGGGCCCGCGGCCATGGTCACCCAGCTCAACCGGTTGACCGAGCTGGCAACGCTGCCGCACGTCACCCTCCAGGTGATCCCGTTCGAGACGGGTGCGCACGCCGGGATGGAAGGCGCGTTCCTCATTCTCGGCTTCCCCGAACAGGCCGATCCCGACGTCGTCTACGTCGAGAACACCAGCACCGGGGTTTACATGGAGGAGCCGCCGGAAATTCTCCGGTACACGCTGAAATTCGACCATCTGCGGGCGATGGCGCTGGGCCCCGATGCCACCCTTGAGAAGATCGCCGAGGCTGCCACCAGGTACGCCCGGGAAACCTGAGACGGAGAGGAGACTGAATGTGACCGTTTCTGAGCTGAATGTTGGGGTGTGGCGGAAAAGCAGCCACAGCGGCGGAGGAAACGACTGCGTGGAAATAGCCGTCGTGAACAAGCGCACCGCGGTGCGTGATTCCAAGAATCCGTCCGGCCCCCGTCTGGAATTCCATTCGGCCCAGTGGGCGGCGTTCATCGATCAGCACCGGTAGCCGCCTGCGCCGCGGTCGCCGAGGACGTCCTGCGGTGTCCGATCCCCGCACCCAGCCTGTGCCTCTTAGGCCAGGACAGCCGACCCCTTACCCCGGATGAGGTGGTTTCCACCTCGGGGTAAGGGGTCGGATCGGCTCGGACTGCGTGGTCGTCCGATGCCGGCCCCCACCCCTCACGGGCAACCTCACTCTCGTCAGCGAAACGACCGAGAGAGTGAGAGAAGAAAATGACTCCGTGGAGTGAAGACCTGATCAAGGCCGAGGTCGACTACCGCAGGGCTGAGCTGCGCAGGATGGCCGGGATCACCCGCGCCGGCCGTACCCGCGTCGGGCACCGCACCGGCACGTTGCGCAAACTGCTGCATCGAGGTCAGCGGGACTGAGACTGAGTCACAATGGACCTTGTGCCGCGACTCGGATCAGGAATACCGCTGGTAGCCCGGACTACCGAGATTGCTCAACTACGCTCCGCGCTGGCTCGTGCCGATTCCGGCACGGCCGGCGCGGTGCTGGTCTCCGGCGACGCGGGAGTCGGCAAGTCCAGGCTGCTGGACGAGCTGTCCCACTACGCGACCGAGCAGGGCGCACTCGTACTGTCCGGCCGCTGCCTCGACGTCGGTGAGACCGGCCTGCCCTACCTGCCCTTCGCCGAGGTCATCGCGCAGCTCCAGCGCATCGACCCGGCCGCCGTCTACAGTCGACCCGCGCTGGCCAGGCTGCTGCCCGGACCCGCGCCGCTGGACGCGGGCGAGCGCCGGGAGCCGCGCGAGCCGATGGGCGTGACCCCGCCGCCCGGCCGCCACCACGGCCAACCCGAACGCGACCTCGCCCAGCTCCAGCTGTTCGACGCCCTGTTCGCGCAGCTCGGCGAGCTGGCCGAGCAGCAGTGCGTGCTACTGGTCATCGAGGACCTGCACTGGGCCGACCCGTCCACTCGGGACCTGGTGTCCTTCCTGCTGTCCCGGCTGCGCGACCAGCGGCTGCTCATCGTGGCCAGCTACCGCTCGGACGACCTGCACCGCCGGCATCCGCTGCGCAGGCTGCTCGCCGAGTTGGTCCGGGTGCCCGCAGTCGAACGGCTCGACCTCACCCCGTTCAACACGGCGGACGCGCGCGCCTTCGTCGCCGCGCTCGCCGAAAGCCCGATCCCCGAGGACCTGATCGCGCAGGTCGCGGAGAAATCCGAGGGCAACGCGTTCTTCGCCGAGGAGCTGATGGACGCCTGCCTGGACACCGACGGCGTGCCGACGGCGCTGGCCGACGTGCTGCTGGCGCGGGTGGAACGGCTCAGCTCGGCGACCCAGACCCTGGTCCGGCTCGCCTCGGTCGCCGGAAGGCGGGTGCAGCACTCCCGGTTGCAGGGGGTCGCCAAGCGCGTCGGCGTCGACTTCGACGAGCCGCTGCTTGAGGCCGTGCAGCACAACGTCCTGCAGGTCGACCGCGCCGACTTCTACGCCTTCCGGCACGCGCTGCTGCGCGAGGCCGTCTACGGCGACCTGCTGCCCGGCGAACGGGTCCGGCTGCACGCCGCGTACGCGCAGGAGATCGCCGCGCAGATCGCCACCACCGGGGCGCGCCGCGGTCTCGCCGCCGCGCTCGCCCATCACAGCCTGGAGAGCAACGACCTGGTCGCCGCGCTGGACGCGTCGGTGCGCGCTGGTCTGGAAGCGATGGATGTCGGCGCTCCTGCCGAGGCGCTGCGGCACATCGAGCAGGCGCTGAAGCTGTGGGACGCGGTCGGCGTCGGCGACCGGCCGACCACGGCCACCGAGGACGAACTGCTGCGCAAGGCCAGCTATCTGGCCGGCGCGTCCGGCGAGCCGGAGCGGGCGGTCGCGTTCGCGCGCTCGGCGGTCAGCCAGGTCGACGCGGTGCAGGAGCCCGAGCAGGCCGCCGAGACCTATCGCAGGCTGACCATGGCCCTGCAGGTGGTGGAGAACCGCCATCAGGAGTCCGTTGACGCGATCGAGCACGCCTGGCGCCTGGTCGCCGAGCGCCCGTCGACCCGCACCCGCGCCTGGGTGCTGGCCGTCCGCGCGTCCACACTGCGCAGGATCGACCCGGACGAGGCGCGCCGGTCGGCCGAACAGGCCATTGAGGACAGCCGCCTTGCCGGCACCGGCGGGGCGGAGGCCGATGCCTTGGCCACCCTCGGTCTGCTGGACGGCTATGCCGGCAACATCGACATGGCCAAACAGCACCTGACCGCGGCCGTGCGCCGGGCGGCGGCCGCCGAGGCGTTCAGCACCGAACTGCGCGCCCGTTATTTCCTCGGCATGCACAGCCTGGACAAGGGCATGCTGGACGAGGCCGTCCGCTACTACGACGAGTCCGTCGAGCGGGCCCGCTCGACCGGCCTGTCCTGGAGCAGCTACGGGCTGGAGCTGCGCATCGCGCAGACGATCACCAAGTACGCCTCCGGCGACTGGGACGGCGCGCAGGCCGCCGCCGAACCACCCGGTCGACAGGTGTCCGACACCGTGCTGGCGCGCCTCGCCGGGGGCGGCGCGTTCGTCATGGTCGGACGCGGTCGGCTGGACGAGGCCGAGAAGACGCTCAAGGAACTGCGCGGCCACTGGCATCGCGACATGGAGATCGTGATGTACAGCGGGTACTGCGGCGCCGCGCTCTACGTGTGGCGCAACGACCCGGACCGCGCGGCGGCCGTGGTCAACGATGTCCTCGCCTGGCTCGCCAAGTCCGATGTGGACTGGCATCTCGGCGTGATCAGGCTGGCGGCCTGGGGCATCACCGCACAGGTCATGCTCGCGCACCGCGCCCGGCTGGACCGCGACGCCGGCGCCGAACAGGCCGCGATCGCCGAGGCCGACCGGCTGCTCACGCTCGCGGAGGACAACGCGGCACACGGCGTCCCGTGGACCGGCGATCTCGGCCCGGAGGGCAGGGCCTGGCTGCTCACCGCGAAGGCCGAACGCACCCGGATGACCGGCGCGGGCGACCCGGACACCTGGCAGGCCGCGGTCGACGCGTTCAGCTACGGCGACGTCTACCTCCAGGCCCTGTCCCGGTGGCACCACGCGGAAGCGCTGGTCGTCACCGCCGACGGCCGCGACGAGGCAGCATCCGAACTGGCCGCCGCCAACCAGGTCGCCGCCCGGCTCGGCGCGGCCCCGCTCGCCGCCGCCATCGCCGACCTGGCCCGCCGCTCCCGGCTGACCGTGCCGGGCCTGATCGCCCCGCGCGACCACGTCGACCCGTTCACCCCGCGTGAGCGGGCCGTGCTGACCCTGGTCGCGTCCGGCCGGACCAATCGGCAGGTCGGCGAGGAGCTCTACATCAGCGAGAAGACGGTGAGCGTGCACCTGTCCCGGATCATGGCCAAGCTCGGCGCCAGCCGCCGCGCCGAAGCCGTGGCGACCGCCTACGAACGGGGCCTGCTCGAACCGAGCGGCTGACTACAGCCCGACCAGCGAACCGGCCGGGATGCGCTCGCGCAGCTTGTTCAGGGCGCGGTGCTGGGCGACCCGCACCGCGCCGGGCGTCGAGCCCACCGCGGCGGCGGTCTCCTCCGCCGTCAGCCCGACGACCACCCGCAGTACCAGGATCTCGCGCTGTTTGGGCGGCAGGTCCTTGAGCAGTTCGGCCATCTCCCCGGTCAGCTCGGCGCGCAGCGCCCACTGCTCGGGTCCGGCGTGGTGGTCCGCCTCCTCGGGCACGTTCGCGACCGGCTCGGACCGGTTGCGGGCGGCCGCGCGGTGCGCGTCGGCGACCTTGTGCGCTGCGATGCCGTAGACGAAGGCGAGGAAGGGCCTGCCCTGGTCGCGGAAGCCCGGCAACGCGGTCAGCACCGCGAGGCACACGTCCTGCGCCACGTCGTCCGCCGACGCCGACGATCGTTCCTGCGCGCCGACCCTGGCCCGGCAGTACCTGACCACGATCGGCCGAACCGTGGACAGCAGCTCCTCGACCGCGCGCCGGTCTCCGTTGGCTGCCGCCGTCGCCGTGGTGTTGTCTACCCCGTCCGTCACAATATGTGACATTAATCGCGGGCATTACTCCATCGGCAGGACACAAATGCCGTCAAGGGTTGGGCCGAAGGGCCCGAATCGCCCTCGGGCCCAATGACCCGACCCGGACCGCGTCAGTGCGCTGTTCGGGCAGCTCCGCGTGGTCCTCACTGGGATTTTCGGGTTGGGACCCGCCCTCGTTAGCCGGCAGGTGGTCGGCGACAGCGGAATGCGTGTCCCTGCTCACGCTCAGTGACACGCGCAGCAGCTTGTCCTCGTAACTGGTGGTGGCGTGCAGGCCGGCGCGGGCCGCGGTGCGGATCAGGCCGCGCTCGCCGGGCAGACACCAGCCGACGAGTTCGGCGTAGCCCGCGGCGCGGGCCAGGCGGACCACGTGGGCGAGCAGGGCGGTGCCGACGCCCCTGCCGTGCCAGTCGTCCTCGACCAACAGGGACACCTCGCCCACGCTCGGATCGTTGGTGTTGATCAACTGGCCGAGCGCGACGACCTGGTGGCCGAGGACGCCGACCACGGTCTGGCCACGCGGCGGTGCGAGCAGGCGGTGCAGCAGGCGACGGGGGACGGCGCGGGTGCCGGTGTGGTAGCGGGCGAACAGGGTCGCGGGGGAGCAGCGGTCGTGCATGGCGGCGACCGCGTCGGCGTCGGTGGGCAGGCCGGGGCGCAGCACGAGGCCGGCGCCATCCGACGTGAGCACGGCGATCGGACCGGACGCGGGCAGGTCGAGGGTGTGGACCAGGTCGGCGAGGGCGGCGGCGCGGGCCAGTTCGACCTCGGTGAACGGCGACCAGCCCCGGCGGACTCGCAGGGTGCCGTCGACGACCGGCTGGTGGTCGGTTGACGCATCGTCCGGTTCTGCCGGTTCTACGCTGTCGGCGCCGAGCAGGGCTCGGACCGCTTCCGGATAGCTCATGGACTCGGCGGCCAGCGCGGTCGCGGCGCGCAGCGCGGTGGTCGGGCCGTCGGTGAGGTCGTGCGGGTCGGCCCTGGTGATGCCGGCGCACCGGCCGCCGATGCCGCGGATCAGCGTGACCAGATCCGCCGGGCGCAACTCGTCGGGCGTGCTGATGATCAGGTCGTCGACGACGCCGTCCGGCATCCGCAGCACGGTCAGCGCGAGGATGTTGCAGTCCCGGGCGGCAAGGCTCGCGGTCAGCCGAGCCAGCGCGCCGGGCCGGTCGGTCAGCGCGACGCGCAGGCGCCAGAGCGGGCCGGCCGTGAGGTCCGAGGGTGCGGTGTCCATGTCTCCAGCGTGCGGGCTGGGTATTGCCGCCGGGTTACCGCTTCGAGTCGGAGGTGTCCTCCGCCTGCTCAGCCGCTTCCTCGGGCTCGGTCGGTTCCTCGGGTTCGGCCGGTGCGACTTCGTTCTCGGCCGGGGGGTCGGGCTCCTCGTCGGGGACCGGCTCGACCAGGCCGAGGTGGCGTTGCAGCTCGACGATCCGGCGTTCCATCCGGAGCAGGCGGTCGATCTCGTGGCTGCGCGCGACGCTGCGGGCGAGGACCAGGCTGGCGCCTGCCAGACCCGCGGTGATGACCGTGCCGGTGAGGTTCCAGGTGGGCGCGTCGCCGGTGCAGTCGAAGACGTTCGTGTACTTGCCGACCGAGCATGTGACGAAGGGCACAGGGGCGAGCGCGACGCTGGCGAGGGCGACTCCGCCGAGAACGGCCGAACCGAAGGTGCGCATCAGGTCGAAGGCCGCGTTGGCCACCCCGATCGCGCCAACGGTCAACAGCACGGGCACCGGGCTCGGGAAGTTGCCGAACGCGGCGCCGCACAGCATCAACACGCAGATGATCGCCTGCGCGATCAACACCTGCCTGTCCGGCCTGACCAGCATGGTCGTTGACCCTAGTAGTCAACGGGACGATCCGGTCGGCTGACCGGCCGTGAGCGGCAAGAATCGCCCGAAGCGCTGGTCGGCACCGCGTTCGGGGGAGGAGATCAGGATGGAAATTTCGGGCCCCGGTTCCGCCCGCGCGGAAAGTCTTTTCGCTTGCGAACGTCCCGACGGGGGTTTTCATCCCTCTAAGGGGATGCCGGTCGGCCCGTGCGAGGGCCGGGCCGACCGGCATCCACTGCCGCGAAGTCAGCCGAGCGTTTCGCTGGCGATGCGCTTCCACTCGGCCAGGATCTGTGCGCGCCGGGCCGCATCGCCGCCGATCATGGCGTCCAGGGCCAGGCCGCGAGTCAGGTTGACGGTCAGCCAGAACAGCGTGTCCAGCCGTTCCGTGGACACGGTGGTGATCCCGTCTGCGCCCGCGCGCCAGCCGAGTTCGCGGTAGAGGGTGCGGGTGGCGTGGCCGAGCGCGCGGTCGACCGGGAGCAGGGTCGCGCGTAGCTCGGGATCGGTGCGCGCGGCCACCCACAGCTCCAGCGCGGCGGTCGACAGGTCGCCGGAGAAGGAGTCCCACAGCAGGTCGATGGCCTTGGCGACGCGGTCCGGGTCGTCGGCGAGTTCGCGCACCGAGTCGCGGACCTGGTCGGCCAGCTTGGTGACCAGGTACTCCAGCGCGTGCGTCATCAGCTCGGCCTTGGTGGCGAAGTGGTGCTGCTGCGCGCCCCGGGACAGCCCGGCCCGCCGACAGACCTCCTGCACGGTCGTGCCGGTGTAGCCGAGTTCGAGCAGGCATTCGATGGTCGCGGTGAGCAGCAGTTCGCGGGTGCGCTCGCTGCGTTGGGCCTGCGTGCGCCGGGTGTGCGCGATCGGTTCGGCCGTGCCTGCCATCCGAGAAACTTTACATGCAGTCCGGACGGCATGTAACTTTTCTTCACGCACTTACCTGCATTTCGGACTGTTTCTTGGAGGCGCGTCGTGTCCAGCAGGCCAACGTATCGCTCGTCCTGGATGAACGAGGACCTGGACGCCTTCCGCGACCTGGCCCGCACCTTCTGCGAGAAGGAACTGGCGCCGAACCAGGACCGCTGGATCGCGCAACAGCACGTGGACCGCGAACTCTGGCACAAGGCGGGCGAGATCGGCCTGCTCTGCCTGTCCGTCCCGGAGGAGTACGGCGGCGGGGGCGGCACGTTCGCGCACGAGGCGGTCCTGCTGGAGGAACAGGTCCGCGTCGGCGACGGCTGCTGGGGCAACAGCGTGCACAGCGGCATCGTCGCGCACTACCTCGCCAACTACGGCACCGAGGAACAGAAGCAGCGCTGGCTGCCGAAACTGGCCAGCGGCGAGATGGTCGCCGCGATCGCCATGACCGAACCCGGCACCGGCTCCGACCTCCAGAACATCACCACCAGAGCGGTGCGCGACGGTGATCACTACGTGCTCAACGGCGCCAAGACCTTCATCACCAACGGCGGCCAGGCCGACCTGGTCATCGTCGCCACCAAGACCGACTCTGCGCAGGGCGCGCACGGCGTGTCGCTGATCGTCGTGGAGACCGCGACCGAGGGCTATCGGCGCGGACGCCTGTTGGACAAGGTCGGCATGCACGGCCAGGACACCGCCGAGATGTTCTTCGACGACGTCCGCGTACCGGTGGCGAACCTGCTCGGCGGTGAGGAGGGCGAGGGCTTCGTCCAGCTGATGCGGCAACTGCCGCAGGAACGGCTGATCATCGCGGTCACCTCGGTCGCGGCGATGGAGTCCGCGGTCGCCGAGACGCTGCGCTACACCAAGGAGCGCACCGCGTTCGGCAGGCCGGTGTTCAACTTCCAGAACAGCCGCTTCACGCTCGCCGAATGCGATACCGAGGCCACCGTTAGCCGCGCCTTCCTGGACCAGTGCATCGAGGCGCACCTCAAGGGCGAGCTGGACGTGCCGACCGCGGCCAAGGCCAAGTGGTGGTGCAGTGACCGCGCGTTCCGGGTCATCGACGAGTGCGTGCAGCTGCACGGCGGCTACGGCTACATGAACGAGTACCCGATCGCGCGCGCCTGGACCGACATCCGGGTGCAGCGGATCTTCGGCGGTACCAACGAGATCATGAAGGAAATCATCTCGAGAACCCTCTGAATTCAGTCCATAGTAGACAATGAGGAGGGTGTGATGGGCGGACCGCTGACCGGGTTGCGGGTGATCGAGATGGCCGGGCTCGCCCCGGCCCCGTTCGCCGCGACCATGCTGGCCGATCTGGGCGCCGACGTGATCCGGATCGACCGGGCCACGCCGGGCAAGGATGTGCTCGGCTTCCCGCGTGACCCGCTGCGGCGCAGCAGGCGCTCGATCGGCGTCGACGTCAAGTCCGCGCAGGGCGTCGACCTGCTGCACACGCTGATCGAGCGGGCCGACGTGTTCATCGAGGGCTTCCGGCCCGGCGTCGCCGAGCGGATGGGCCTCGGGCCGGGGGACTGCCTGAGCCGCAACCCTCGGCTGGTGTACGGCCGGATCACCGGTTGGGGCCAGACCGGGCCGCTCGCGCCGCGCGCCGGCCACGACATCAACTACATCGGCATCGCCGGTGCGCTGGAACCGATCGGCAGGGCGGACGAGGCGCCGGTGCCGCCGTTGAACCTGGTCGGCGACTTCGGCGGCGGTGGCTTGTTCCTGGCCATGGGCATCCTCGCGGCCCTCTACGAACGGGCGTCCTCCGGACGTGGCCAGGTGGTCGACGCGTCCATGGTGGACGGTGCGGCGCTGCTGGCCACGCAGCTGCACGGCATGCACGCCAACGGGTTGTGGCCCAATCCGCGCGGGCGCAACATGCTCGACGGCGGCGCCCCGTTCTACGACACGTACCGGGCCGCGGACGGGAAGTACGTCGCGGTCGGCGCGATCGAGGAACGGTTCTGGGCCGACCTGCTGCGCGTGCTCGACCTCGACCCGCAGAACCTGCCCAACCGGGCCGATCCGGCGAACTGGCCACGCGTGCGGGAAATCCTGGCCGAGCGGATTGCCACTCGGACCCGCGACGAGTGGGCGGCGCTCGCCGAGGGCACCGACGCCTGCCTCACCCCGGTGCTCGACCTCACCGAGGCGCCCGAGCATCCACACAACGTCGCCAGGGGCACGTTCGTCGACGTGGACGGCGTCCGCCAACCCGCGCCCGGCCCCAAGTTCGACCGCACCCCCGCCGCGCCGCCGACCGCTCCATCGGAAACCGGCGCGGACACCGACGACGTGCTCGCCGAGCTGGGGCTCACCGCCGAGGACATCGCCAAACTGCGCGCGGCAGGCGTGATCGCCTGATCAGCCGCGCCCACGTGTCGCCGACGCTATCCTGAGCGACGCGGCCCTTGGGAGGTGCGAGTGTTCGGCGTGTCGCCGGAGTATGAGCGCTGGCAGAACAACAGAAAGTGCCCCGGATGCGGCATGAAGGTGATGCTGCGCTTCGCCCTTCCGGACGGCACCAAGGTCAGCATGTTCAACTTGATCCCGCTCATGGACAAGCGGACCACCTTGAGTTGCCCGAAGTGCGGGGGCAGCTGGCCGATGTTCGGGACCGCCACGCCGCCGGCCACCATCGAAACAGTGCGCGTGATGGAGACCAGTCGGGTGGATGAGGCGATCGGCCAGGAGGTTCGCCGGATCGACAACTCCGGCCCTGCCGGCGCGGTCCGCCGGATCAAGGCAACCCGACGGTGGGCGCGGCGGGTCGAATTCAGCACAGAGGACACGAGAACGTCGAACCAGGGCGTCGATTTCGCGCTCACCTCGCTGATCCGGTTCAAGGCCGACGCCGAGACGGCGGTGCACCGACATTTCGGCACCGGCGAGGAGGTCGAGCAGACCTTCGAGGAAGAGATCGAGCTGTCCATCCCGCCGCGCACCGTGATCGAATTCGTGTTGGAGTGGAAGCGGATCTGGCAGCAGGGGGTGGCGATCGGCACGGACACGTCAGGTGCCGAGATCCGGCTGCCGTTCCGGGCGATCGTCGGCCTGACCTTCGACCAGGTCACGCGATAAGCGAGAGACCGGGCGCGGAACTGTCTCCGCGCCCGGTGTTCGTACTGCGCGCGACGGGTGTGGTGGCCTGATCGAGCCGGGCGGGGCGTGGGCGACCGGCCCCGCCCGGCCGGCCGCGTTACGCCTTCTGGATCTGGTTGACGATCCACTCGCCGAGTTCGCGGGTCATGGTGGTGTGGCCCTCGTTCTGGCTGGCGCACAGGAAATCGTCCAGTTCGCTGCTGGCCGGATCGATCTCCCGGTAGAGCCGGGTGCGGTCGTCGATGTCGCCTGCCGCGACCGCGCTGACGCTCGGGACGAAGCAGGACGTGGGGTAGGTCAACTCCGCCTGTTCGCCGTCGAGCAGGAACATCAGCAGGGCGGCGACGCCGAAGCTGCCGGGGTTGTCCTCGCTGGCCGGGAACAGTCCGCCCGGGGCGCCGTCGATGTCGGGCAGGCCGTTGGTCGGTACCAGCACCGGCTCGTCTCCGGCTTTCTGGATGCGGGCGACGATCTGCTGGCCGGTGTTCTGGGTGTAGAGCGTGGTGCCGCCCAGGCCAGGTCCGGTGGAGCGCACGGCCGTCAGGCCGGGAATGATGCCGTTGCCGATTCCGGTGCCCACCCCGTTGGCGACCCCGAGTTTGCGGACGTTCGACGGCCACCAGCCGACGCGAGCCAGTTCTTCGATGAAGACGCGGCGCTCGGCGGACGGGCTCGGATCGTTGCCGATCTTCTCGAGATGCCAACGCATCGCCTGTCGCGAGGCGGGAGTGTTGATCAGGTCGGAGAACGCGCCGACAATGGGGCCGATGATCGGGATGTCGCCCCAGTTGTCCTTCACATAGTGCGCGAACGCCTGGACGCCGATCGGCAGCCACGCGCCGGTGTGCGGGGTGTCGTAGGAGAGGTAGGTGGCCGTCTGGTGGTCGAAGTCGGCGCTCTCCAGTTTGGCCAGGGCATACCGGGTGACCAGGCCACCCATGCTGAACCCGCCGACGGTCAGTTTGGCCCTGCCGGCCCGCTCCTGGATGGCCCGCTGGATGCACTCCACCGCCAGGTCGCCGTTGTTCAGGATCGAGGCGGCCCGGTTGTCGTAGCCAAGAAGAATGAGATCGTAGCCGGCCGCGTGCAATTCGCTGACGAAACGGAATCGTCCGTTCTCCTCAAGGCCGTCCCAGAGTTCGTCGATGTTGCTCGCCCCGGCCGAGAAGCCGTCGGCGAGGATGACCGGCCGCACCAACTGTCTGCGGTTCAGCGGGCTGTGGTACACCCAGGCCGTGCCACCGGTGAGATTCCAGGTGTCACCGGGAGTCGGCGCGGGCGGATAAGTCGCGCTGACTCCGGGCGACAGTGAGCGCCAGATATTGACCACGGAATTGGACATGTGTCACTAACTCCCTGTCGAGTTCATGAATTCGCCAAGACAAAGTGGCTCGAATCCACAGGCTAGCGACTTCTGGCGATGATGAAACTGCGCTGATTAGGTGACCCGAAACGAAACACCGGGTGCGGAATTCGCGCCGCACCCGGTGTTTCCGCAGTACGTGCCAATCAGTGCGTGCCGACACCGATAGCGAAGATATGCATCGCGGTGTTGTGTCCGGCCGATCCCGTGCTGATCGCGGGCAGGACAACGGCCGCGACCTTCTTGGTGGGGTCGATCGGCACGGACTGGTAATCGATATAGACGGTTTGCTGATATTTGCCGGTGGGACTATTCAGATAGGGCATCGTCGCCACGGTTTCGTTACCGCCGGGCGCGAACCAGAAGTCGTCCAACGTGAGGCTGAACGTGGCCGTGCTCCCGTCGGTGTAGACGACCGTGCCGGGCCCGCCCGGCGAGCCCGAGTTGGACGCGCCGATGAACGCGAGCGTGTTGCCCGAGCCGGACACCGCGATCGCCTGACCGTCGGCGGCCACGTTGTCGGCCGTGCCGGCTGCCGCGCTCGGCCAGGTGAAGCCGATGCCGTCGTGCTGGGCGGTGTTGCCGGGGGTGAGACCGGCCGCGGCAAGCGCTTGCGCGGAGAAGCTGTAGCCCGCGCCGTCGAAATCGCCCGCGCTCGGGTTCGTGTCGTCGCTGATCCCGATGTTGTCGAAGGTGTCGGACAGATTCGCGTAGGGCACGGTGAACTGCGCCGTGCCGGCCGCTGTCCGGGCACTGCCGGCGAGTTGGTACCCAGTGGTCGCCGTCGCCTCGAACTGGCCGGGTTTCGCGCCCGCTGGCACGCTCACCGTCCACGAGACCTTCTTGACCTGGCCGGGCGCCAAGGTGCCGATGTTCGTCGACCCGTTCGCCGTTGCCTGCCAACCGGTCGGGGTGGTCAGGTTCAGCGTGCCGACCGTTGCCGGTTGCTTCGCCACGTTGTCGACCGCGCCGGTCACCGTGACCTGGGCGCCACCGCTGACGATGGTGGTGTTGGTCAGCGCGATCGTCACCCGGCTCGGCGACGTGGGCTGGCCCCAGGTCTTCGCGTTCCAGTTCGGCGCCGCGACGTTGTGCACGGACACGCCGCCCGCGTACGTGCCGTAGGGCACCAGGCTGACCGCGCCGAGACCGCCCGAGGACCCGTTCAGGCCCCACACCGCGATCGCGACCGTGTTCTGGCCGTTGGTGTGCAGGATGCCCGGCGGCAGCGAGAACACGTGCTGCGGCCCGAGATCGTTGGCGTACTCACCGAGCTGCCAGCCGTTGACGAAGATCAGCGCCCGGTACGCGGCACCCGAGTTGTCGTTGATCTTCAAGCCGAGCGGGATGTCCGTGCCGACCGGGAGGTTGAGGTTGAAGGTGTCGCGGTACCAGCCGTCACCGCTGGGCAGCCCGCGCTGCGCCCACGAATCCGGCAGGCTGACGTTGCGCCAGTTCTGGTCGGGATAGCCGGGCAGGTACCAGCCGGCCCGTTCGCCGTCCAGGCCGCCCACGTTCAGCGGGCCACGGGTCGGATCGAGCAGCTGCTCGCCGCCCTGCGCGCCCTGGATCCGCCAGGTCATGGCCGCCGTGCTGCCGTTCAGCGCGGCGCTGGTCAGGCCGCGCACGGTCTGGCCGCCGCCTTCCTCGTGGCCGGAGTTGAAGTTGAGCACCGAGATCACGTTGTCCTTGCCGGTCTGCAACAGCCCCGGTGGGAAGGTGAACGTGGTGCTGCCGCTCGGGCTGGTGCCGAGTTCGGCGCCGTTGAGCCAGACCTCGTACTCGCCCGCCGGGCTCCCGCCCTGGCCGTTCAGGGTGATCCCGGTTTCGCCGCCGGTCGCGGTGAAATGCCCGCGATACCAGACGAAGCCGTGGTGGAAGCCGTAGTAGTCGGCGCCGAGCTGGCTGTTGTTCGCTACGGCCCATGAGCTGTCGTTGAAGCTTGGATCGGATTCGGCCGTGCCGTACTGGAACTTCCAACTGTCCAAAGTGGGCAGTTGGTAGCCCGGCGCGCCGCCGAGACCGCCGGTCAGCGAGCCGTCCGCGTCGCGGTGCGTGGCGAGGAGTGCGCCGTTCCAGCTGACCTGGGTGACGCCGGCCGGCGCGTGCACGGTGAGCGTGGTGGCGCCGTCGGTGTCACCGGTGAGTACCGCCGTGCTGCCGTGCACGGTGCCGGTGCGCACCAGGTATGGGCCGGTGCTGATCAGCTGGCCGCTGCCGGTCCCGTCCAGCCAGAGCCGGTCGGTCGACGCGGTGTCGGCGAGCAGCAGGTCGAACGTCCTGCCACCGCTGGTGATCCGCACCTGCGCGATGCCGTTGTGGGTGTAGTCCAGGCGCAGGTCGCCCTTGCTCGCGTCCCAGCTCGTGCTCACCGTGCCGCTGAGCACCTGCACGGTGGGCTGGGCGGCGTAGCGCAGGACGGTCTCACCCGGCTCGCCCTTCGGGCCGTAGAACACCGCCGTGTTCGCGTTGCCCTGGTTGGCGTCGGTCATGAACTCCGACGTCGAGTAGACGACGTGCGCGCCGGGGATGTCGTAGTCGGCGAGCAGCATCTTCGCGGTCTGGCCGTTCACGTGGATGGCGGTGTTCGGCTGCTGCGGAACGGAGTAGCTGCCATCCGCCGTCTGCACGCTGATCGTTGTCGCGTCATCGGTCTTGGCACCGTTGTCGTTGTGTTGCAGTAGATAGAGGTGGGTGCCGGTGCTCGTGTTCTGGTCGACGATCTCGTGCAGCGCCGCGTTGGCCGCGTTGCCCGCGCTCACCCGGTCGAGCTGGGCCAGTGCCGGAACCGTGTTCACCTCCGCAGCGATCCGCTTCTGGTCGTAGTACTTCGGCGTGAGCTGGCGCGCCTCGTTGATGGCCGCGCCGTAGTCGTAAGAGGTGTAGCCACCGGGATAGGGCTCGTAGCCCCAGGAGGTGCCGCCGTAGGTCATGTAGTAGCTGATCAGGCCCGCACCGCTGGCCAACAGGTCGCGCGCGGAGGTCGCCTCGAACGCGCCGCTGACCATGGACGCGCAGGCCGCGAAGCCCGCGCCGCCCCAGGGATCGAAGGAACCGCCCTGGTACTCGGGAATGTAGAGCGGCGAACCGGCCAGCGTGTCGTGCAACGACCACTGGTCGCCCGCCGGGTTGAAGATCGTCTGGTTCGCGCAGTTGAAGCCGTCCGGGTACTGGTCGTAGCCCGGCAGCTGGGTCGCGCCCTGGCCGGTGATGTAGTCGCCCCAGTGGTTTCCGCTCAGCGGCACGGTGATTCCGTCCGCCCGGATCTGCTTCTCCAGATCGGCCATGTACGCGGTCGCGGACGATGAGGTGTCGGTGAACTCGTTCTCGACCTGCTCCAGGATCACCGTGCCGGTGCCGGTGGTGAGCTGGTGGCGCGCCAGGATCGTGTCGATCTGGTGCATCCACTGCATGGCGTACTGCTCGTAGCGCGGGTCGTTGCTGCGCGCGTTGCCCGGCTGGCCGTTCCACCAGCCCGGCATGCCGCCGCCGTCGGTCTCCGCGTTGATGTACGGGCCGGGCCGCGCGATCACGTACAGGCCGGCCGCGGCGGCCATGTCGAGGAACTCGTCCATGTTGCGCACGCCGGTGAAGTCGTAGACCCCGGGTGCTGGCGAGTGGTAGTCCCAGTCGAAATACGCGGTGACCGTGTTGAAACCGGCCGCCTTCATCTTCTGCAGCACGTCGAACCACTCGTCCGGGCTGGGCAGCCGGAACGGATGCACCTCGCCCGCGTAGACCAGTTGGCGTTTGCCGTCGATGAGCAGGGAGTACTTGTCGTAGGAGATCGTGTGGGTGTGCGTCGAGGTCGGAGTCGGGGCCGCGTTGCCGGGGACGGTGATCGTGAACAGAGCGGCGATCATCGCCAACGCGAGCAGTCCGATGGATAAACGACGGTTGAGCATCTGCCCTCGCTCTCAGTCGCTACGCGTCATTGCGTAGTTACACAGACTTCAGAAAGATTGCGCGGCAGATCGAACAGGAGTCAACAGAATTCACCGGATCTGACCAGAACTGGCCAACGCGGCACTTACAACAGCTGTGTAAAACTTAAGAACGTGAGATCAGCGCGTCGACCGTGGTCCTGGGCCGTACTACTGGCCGTCGCGAGTGCGCTACTCATCGTGTTGTCACCGGCACGCCCAGCGGTCAGCGGGATCAGCGCGGTCGGCACCGAGGCGGACGTTCAGTTCGCCGGGCCGCCGCACGCGCCCACGGTCGCCGTGGTCGGCGCCTCGTTCGCGGCCGGTATCGGCGCGGGCGCCCCGGACCACGCCTGGCCCGCCGATCTCGGCCGACTGCTCCACTGGCGCGTCGTGGTCAGCGCCGACCCTGGCGCGGGCTTCGTCAGCAGGGGAGACCACGACCGGGGACCGTTCGACCGGCTGACCGCCGCGCTCGACCTGCGCAAGCTTGCGCCGAACCTGGTGATCGTGCAGGGCGGCCACGACGACGTCGGTCAGCCGCTGGCGCTGATCGGCCTGCGCGTCGGGGCGCTGATCGACACCATCCACCGCGAGGCGCCGGGCGCGCGGATCGGCGTGCTCAGCGTGTTCAGCGGCCAGCAGGGCCCCACCGCGGCCATGCGCCGGACCGACGCGACCATTGTGGCGAGTGCCCGGCACGCGTACCCCTCGGTGCTGGTGTTCGACCCCCTGGCCGGGCCGTGGCAGTTCCCGCGCGGCCACGACCGCCTGCATCCCACCCCGGCCGGCCATCAGGACATCGCGGAGCGGCTGGCGGCTGGTCTGGCCCATGCGGGAGTGGTGAACGCCACACACCTCACGGGTGACACCCGACCGAGCTAGTCGAACGACCCGTGCCGGCCCGCTCCGGCGGCGAAGCGGCCAGCACCGGCAACGGTCTCCTCGGTCAGCGCGGCGCGGGCTCCGGCGAACTCGGCGGCCAGCGCGTCCGCTTCGGAGCGGCCCCACTGGGCCAGTGCGGAGGCGCGGTCGCCGCGCAGGCACTGCTGCGGGAACGCGGCCAGCGACGCCGCCAGCTCCTCCGCCGCGACCCTCGCCTGTCCGACTTCGACGACCCGGTTGGCCAGGCCGATGTGCAGCGCCTCGGCCGCGTCGACCGGCCGCCCGGTCAGGATCAGGTCCATGGCCCGGCTCTGCCCGATCAGCCGGGGCAGCCGCACCGTGCCGCCGTCGATCAGCGGCACGCCCCAGCGGCGGCAGAACACGCCGAACACCGCGGTCTCGTCGGCGACCCGCAGATCGCACCACAACGCCAGCTCAAGGCCGCCCGCGACGGCATGTCCGGACACCGCCGCGATCACCGGTTTGGACAGTCGCAGCCGGCTCGGGCCCATCGGGCCGTCGCCGTCCGGGGCGAGCCGGTTCATCCGCTCGGAGCCGACCGCCTTGAGGTCCGCACCTGCACAGAAGGTGTCGCCCGCGCCGGTCAGCACGGCAACGCTGGACGTCTCATCTGCGTCAAATGTCCGGAAGGCTTCGGCAAGGGCGGCCGCGGTCGGACCGTCGACCGCGTTGCGCACCTCGGGCCGGTTGATGGTCACGGTGGTCACCGGCCCGGTGCGTTCGAGCAGAACCCGCTCGGCCATGGAACCTCCTCGCAGAAACTCGACTCCCCCAGGTCGGCACGCCGATGGGGAACTCGCCTAATCGGTGCATGGTCCACTACGGTGGCAGCAGAAAGCCACGGACGGGGGCAGTCGGGGCGGCCGGTTCGAATCCCACCAGTTCGGATTCGATGCGGCCATCAGCGTGACTTGCTGGTCACGGTAGGTCCGTTCGGTGGACTATATGGGCGCAGGGCGGTGGGCTGCGGGCCTGGTGACGGGCTCGGTGGTCCGCTCAGGAGCGGTTTGGGACTGGTGAACTTGAAAAAGTTAGTTGTCCTGGTTGTGGTCGCGTTCTTGCTGTTCTTTCTGATCACGCAGCCGGCTGGATCGGCGAACGTGGTCACCACGATCCTCACGTGGTTGAAGGAAGGCGCTACGGCGATCGTCACCTTCGTGCGAAGCCTGTTCGCATGATCATGGGTCCTTCGGTCCCGTCCGCTACGGCGTCCGGGATGGCCGAACCGCGCCTGCATCGGCGGACAACTACATAGTGTTACCGGATTTGGTCAGCTCTGGTCGAGATTGGACCGTCCGGGTGGAAAGTGGTGCATAACGTGCTGGTAACGGGTTTTTGTACGAACTGAGGTCTAGCGATCTGTCGGTGCGAGCTAATACGGTGCGCGCATCGGGGTGATCATCAGCCCACGAGGAGGCATGGATGGTCGAAGATCACGGGATCGACGAGCTGGTCCGCCAGTGGACCGCCGATCGTTCTCAGGACGCGGAGCTGACCGCGGCGAGTCAAATCGCCTCGGAATGGCTCGCTGAGTCGACCTTCACGACCACGCCGGCGATACCGGGCATTCCGGGCCAGCGTGGATCGTCTGGGGCGTCTCGCCTGTTCTCCGTCGAGTCGGTGAGTCCGGCTTACGTCGCCGCCATGCGCAAGAGGTTGCCGGGAGTACCGGAGGACCTGCTCGCGGCCGCGGCGAACTGCTGGCAGCTGGTCGGGGACATTTCCGAGGCCGAGAAGTGGTGGGACGCCGGGCTCAGCCCGCTTGACCAGCGCGCTCTCGACTACCGGGCCGCCGGGCTCTCGCCCGCCGACCTCGCCCGGCACCTCGGGCCGTACACCGTGCTCGAACACCTGCGTCGGGGCAGTTCTCCGGCCTGGTGCGTGGCACGGCTGCGCCGGCAACGGCGCGATGGCGTGAGCTGAGAACGCTTCGCGGGCTTGCGGGAGTCCGTCAGCGATCGTCTTCTTCAGCGCTGCGCCGGTTGTTCATGTGCGGGAGCCGGTCTGGCCGGCTCCGTGCAGTCGTCTTCGATTCTTCTCGGAGTCGACAACAGTGCGTAACTTTCGCACTCAGCTGTCGTTGAGCGAGTGTGGTGAGCCCGGCGGAAACGCGTCCTGTTGAGCGTGTCGATGCGCCGCGCCGTCGGCTCGGCATCGTCGGTCGGCTCGTCGCGGTCGTCGTCGTGCTCGGCCTGGGCACCGTCGGTGTGCTCGTGCTGACCAGAGCGACCACGCCGCCCACCGAACTGTCCGCAGCGGACATTCCGGCTCTCCAGATCAAACCCGCTCCGGTGCAACCGGACACCTCGGTACCCGCCGTGCTGACGGCGGCCGACCCGGTGAGCACCGCGCCGACCACGTTGACCGACTGGGCGCGCACGGTGAGCGCGGCAACGGGCATCCCGGAGCCGGCCGCCTGGGCGTACGGCAACGCCGAACTCGCCACCCGCGCAAGCGATCCAGGCTGTCGACTGTCCTGGGCGACGCTGGCCGGCATCGGCCGGATCGAGTCGAACAACGGCCAGTTCGGCGGCGCGAGCCTGCGACCCAACGGCGAGGAGACCAAGCCGATCATCGGCGTGCCCCTGGACGGGACCGGTGGCAACGCGGACATCCCGGACACCGACCACGGCGCCCTGGACGGCGACCCGGTCTACGACCACGCGGTCGGCCCGATGCAGTTCCTTCCGCAGACCTGGCGCGAGTTCGGCGTCAGCGCATTCGGCAAGGACGCGACCGCCACGCCCGACCCGGAGAACATCAACGACGCAGCGCTCACCGCGGCCAAGTACCTGTGCGCGGACGGCCGCGACCTGTCCACGCCGGTCGGCTGGTGGTCGGCGATCATGTCCTACAACGCCTCCGTCGACTACGTGCAGAAGGTGTTCGGCGTCGCCGACGGCTACGCGCGCCAGGCGCTCAAGGCACTCGGCGGTTAGCTGGCAGTTCGCTGCGAATCCGGGCTCGTGACCAGGCAGTGCGACGCGGGTCACGATGGCCACGGTGCTAGCGTCGGGACCGTGCGTGGTGGCTTGTTCAGCTCCCGCGGCCTGCTCATCGTCGCGGTCAGCCTGGTGTCCCTGATCGGGGGCGCCCTGCTCGCCTGGTGGCAGTGGACTCGCTACCAGTCGGCGAGCGGCACCCTGCAGAACCTCGGTTACGTGTTGCAGTGGCCGTTGTTCGGCGTCTTCCCGGCGTTCATGTTCTACCGGATCAACCTGGCCGCCAAGCGCGCCAGGGAGGCCGACGAAGCGGCCATGGCCTACGAAACGGCCGACGAAACGGGCCTTCCGGAACCGAGGGAACCGAGGGAAGCCGAGCCGGCGGTCTCCGCGGACGAATGGCTCGCCACCCGCGCCTACGTGCAGAAACAGATACCGACGCGGACGGCCGAGGAAGACCAGGAACTGCTGGCCTACAACCAACGCCTCGCCCAACTGAGCGCAAGCGAGGAGCAGCAGCACCATGCCGGCTGAGACCGAGCCCGAGACGAAGACCGCGAAACCGAGCGTGACCGAACTGCGTGAGCAGCGGATCCGGGCCGCGCTGACCCGCTACCGCGTCATCGCCTACATCGTGGGTGTCGGCCTGCTCGCGCTGACCGTGGCGACCATCCTGGACTGGGGTTTCGGCATTCCGCAGTACGCGGCCGTGATCGGCCCGCTGCACGGCTTCCTGTACATGATCTACCTCGCCCTGGGCATCGACCTGGCGCTCAAGGCGCGCTGGTCAGTCGTGGGCAGCGTGCTCGTGCTGCTGGCAGGCACGATCCCGTTCCTGTCCTTCGTCGCGGAGCGGCAGGTCACGAAGCGGGTACTCGCCGGCCGCAAGCTCTGATTTCAGCTCGTCCAACGTGGTCGGGATGCCCTTGCGGTGCTCCAGCGCCTTGCGGAACTTCGGGCACTGGGTGATGTCCGTGTGCGGGCACTCCAGCACGTGCTCGAGCATCTCGTGGGCATGGCTGAGCTGGAGGATCTCCGTCTCCAGGTGATCCATCTTGGTACGCACCAGCTCGCGCCAGTTCGGCGAGAGTGCGAGCCGTTCCTGCACGATCTGGCCGATCTCGGACAACGTCCAGCCCGCGTCCTGGCACAGCCGCAGCAGCGCGATCTTGGTCAGCGCCTCGTCGGTGTAACGGCGCTGGCCGCTCTCGCGCGCGTCCGGCGTCAGCAGCCCCTTGCGTTCCCAGAACCGCAGGGTCGAGGTGGGGATGCCGGTGGCCTCCGAGAGTTGCCCGATGGTGAGCATGTGTCTCCTTGACTTGAACCATGGTTCAAGTCCCAGTGTGGTGGCAGAGACCACAACGCGCCAGGAGCGATTGCCGTGACAGCCACCCAGCAGGATGCGTTCCAAGCCCTTTTCGACCCCGCGAACCGCGCCAATCCCTACGGCCTGTACGCCGCGCTGCGCGAACAGGGCCCGTTCACCAGGATGGACGGCCTGATCGGCGTCGTCGCCGACCACGACACCTGCTCGAAGGTGCTGCGCGACCCGGCGATGTCCAGCGACCGCGCGAACAGCAAGCTCGGCCAGATGCGGCAGATCCAGCGGGGCGCGGGCGAGAGCGTGCCCACCGTGTCGTTCCTGTCCATGGACCCGCCGGACCACACCCGACTGCGCAGGCTGGTGTCCAAGGCGTTCACCGCCAAGGTCATCGCGGGCCTGCGGCCCAACATCGAGACCGTGGTGGACGAGCTGTTCACCGCGTTCGAACCGGACGGTCAGGTGGACATCGTGCCGAAGCTGGCCTATCCGCTGCCGGTGCGGATCATCACCGACATGCTCGGCGTGCCACTGGCCGACCACGAGAAGTTCGAGCACTGGTCGCGGATGCTGGTCCGCGGCCTCGACCCGATGATGAGCTTCGGCGACGACGCGATCCTGGCCGAGATCGACAAGGCCAGCCGGGACCTCGCCGAGTACTTCGTGGACCTGATCGCCAAGCGTCGCGCCGACCTCGGCGACGACCTGCTGTCCAAACTGGTGCTCGCCGAGGAGGAGGGCGACCAGCTCTCCGAGGCCGAACTGGTCGCCACCTGCATCCTGCTGCTCGTCGCGGGCCACGAGACCACCGCGAACCTGATCGCCAACGGCGTGCTCGCCCTGCTGCGCAACCCCGACCAGCTGGCCGCGCTGCGCGCCGACCCGAGCCTGATCGACGGCACGGTCGACGAGATCCTGCGCTACGACCCGCCGGTGCAGCTGACCACACGGGTGGTGACCGAGGAGACCACCGTCGGCCCGGTGACCGTGCCGGCGGGCGGCGTGCTGCTGATGTTGCTCGCCGCTGCCAACCGCGACCCGGCGGCGTTCACCGACCCGGACCGCTTCGACATCACCCGCGACGCCCGCAAGCACCTGTCCTTCGCCGCGGGCGCGCACTTCTGCCTCGGCGCGCCGCTGGCCCGGCTGGAGGCGTCGGTCGCGCTGACGGCGTTCGCGCAGCGCCTGTCCGATCCGGAGCTGGACGTCGAGTCGCTGCGCTATCGCACGCATGTGAACCTGCGCGGCCCCGAGCAGATGATCGTGCGATTCGGCTAGTCGAGCGGAGCCGCGTGCCGGACGTGATACGGCGGCACGCAGCGGCTGCGCAGGGCTTCCGCGTCGATCGAGGCGGGCTGGTACGCGCAGGTGGCCAGCCGCCTGCGCATCACCCCGGTTGGCTTGTCGAGCTTGTCCGCCCGCCCGGTGATGAACGCCCACTCGTGCTCGTCGGAGGAGAAGCACACCACCGTGCCGAACACCTCCTGGAAGCGCTGGTAGCTCTGGATGAGCGTGCCGTTGCGCCACAGCGTGGGGCAGCCCGCCTGGCCGACCACGACCCCGCCCGGTCGGCACGCGGCCCGGCACATAGCCAGGAACTCGGTGCCGTACAGGCGATTGTGCTGCGCGGCGGGGTCATCCGGGCGTTCGTCGGGCAGGTCGACCAGCACGATGTCGTAGCTGCCGGCCGCGGCGCGCACCCACTCCCAGCCATCCGCGTAGTGCACGCGGATCGGGCCATCGCCGCGCTCCGCACCGTCCAGTTCGGACTCGGTGTAGCCGTAGGGGAGATGCTTGGCGCACAGTCGAACGGTCTGCTCGTCGATGTCCACATGGTCCACCACGCTCGCGCCGGCCGCGACCGCGATCTGGCAGACCACGCCCTCGCTCGACCCGACGATCAGCACCCGCTCGACCTGATCGGCGAGCACCAGGGCGGGCACCAGCAGCGCCTCGTGGTAGACCAGCTGGGAGAACTCGGTGCTCTGCCGGTCGTTGTCGCAGAACAGCGAGATGCCCTGGTGGGTGCGGCCGATCAGGACCTGCTGGTAGGCCGTCCTGGTGTCGACGAGCACCTCCTCGACGTCCCAGGTGCGGATCAGGCCGGGGGCCAGCGGTTCGTGCACCTGGCGGGTCACGGTCGCGGTCAACGAACTGCCTCCTGTTCGTGGTGCGGGCGGCCGCGCTGGATGGTAGTGATCCTGGTCGAGCGCGCGCCGAGCGCCTCGGCGAGCAGCTTCATCGCCAGTTCCGGGTCGGCCCGGTCGCCACAGGTGAACACGTCCAGGAACACCGAGCCGAGTTCGGGATAGGTGTGCAGGGACGCATGCGACTCGGAGAGCAGCGCGATGACCGTGACACCCTGTGGCACGAACTGTCTGGACACCACGTCGCACACGGTCGCGCCGGCCGCGCGCAGCGCGCTCTGCAAGGCACCGAGCAGGAAACCAACGTCGTCCAGTGGTCCGGGATCGACGCCCTCGAACTCCGCGAGCACATGATGTCCGAGAAAACCGGTCATCTACAAACCTCCTCACCGATACACATCGTTGCCAGCGGCGGAAAACCGTTGAACGCGACCGACGAGTAGCTCGCCGTGTACGCGCCCGCCGCGAGGAAATCCACGTGATCGCCCGCGCTGAGCGCGAGCGGCAACTCGTAGTCGCTGTGCTGGTAGATCACGTCGTCGCCGTCGCAGGTCGGACCGGCCAGCACGACCGGCCCGTGCGGACCGTCGTCGTGCGCGGTCACCAGTCGGTAGGTGATCGCCTCGCCCTCGGTCTCGGCCAGCCCGCCGTACCGGCCGACGTCCAGGTACACCCAGCGGTGCGCGTCCGCCGTCGACTTGCGCGACACCAGCACGACCTCGCTGCGCAGCACGCCCGCCTCGGCCACGATCGCCCGGCCCGGCTCCAGCACAACCCGTGGCAGGGCAGGGAAATGTCGGCGCAGCCGAGCCTGGATGGTCGCGGCGAACTCGGCCGGACCGGGTACCTCGTCGCGATAGCGCACCGGGAAGCCGCCGCCCAGGTTCAGCTCGGGCAGGCCCAGTCGCGCGCTGATCCGCGCGGCCACCGCGATGCCCTCCGTCCACGCGGCCGGATCGGTCTGCTGCGAGCCGACGTGGAACGCGACGCCCGCCGCGCGCAGCCCGAGCCGGGGCGCCTCGCGCAGGATCTCCAGTGCCATCTCGGGTGCACAGCCGAACTTGCGGCCGAAGGGCGTCGCCGAACCCGGTGGCAGCACCAGAATCCGGCAGAACACCTCGGCACCTGGTGCGTGCGCGGCGATCGCGCGCAGATCCTCGTGGCTGTCCGTGGTGAACCGGCGCACGCCGCGCGCGTGCGCGAAGGCGATGTCGGCCGCCTTCTTGATGGTGTTGCCGTAGGACAGCGTCGCCGGGTCGGCGCCCTCGGCGAGACAGGACGCGATCTCGGCCGGACCGGCCACGTCGAACTCGGCGCCGAGACGGGCGAGCAGCCGGAGGACCGCAGGCGCCGGATTCGCTTTCACCGCATAGCAGATCCGCGCGTCCGGCCACTGCGCGCGCAGCTCGCGAAACCGCCGCGCGACCACGTCGAGATCGATGACCAGGCACGGCGTCGTGGGCCGGTGTTGATCGAGGAACGCGCGGATACCGCTGGTGAGGTGCTCGCCCACCCGGGTCGCGACGCGCTCGGTCATGCACCGTCCTCCTCGCCGAATCAGGGGCCAACGCGGAGCCCAGCAGAGCCTGATGGCTGGAGCGGTGCTTACGCAAGACTGCGAATGGTGATGTTGCGCAAACGCCCGCTTCCCTTCATGTCCGGCGAAGGGAAGCGGGCGTTGTCGAGAGGTTGGTTCAGACCACGATCAGGTAGATCCCGTAGGCGACGATCAGGATGCACGCCGCGAAACAGATGATCGAGCCGGTGAGCGGCGCGGCACCCGAGCCGCCCTGCTCCTTGAGGGTGGCCTGCCGGGACAGGCCGATCACGCCGACCGAGAACAGCGCGACCACACAGACCGTCGCGACCAGGCTGGCGGCCAGGACCTCGACGAGGTCGCCCCAGTTGATGTTCATGGCGTCTTCTCCGTAATCAGGCGGCGGCCGCGGCCGGTTCGGGCTTGACCTCGCCCGGCTCGACCTCGTTGACGTTGTTGGAGTTCACCGGGTTGCGCCGGGACGCGGCGAAGATGCCGCCGCCGATGATGATGCCGACCAGCGCGACGATGATCGTGCCGGCCGGGCCGCCGGAGGCCGCCTTGCCGGCGGCCGCGCCGACCACGGCCGCGGCCGGCAGGGTGAGGATCCAGGCGATCGCCATCTTGCCGGCGACGCTCCAGCGCACCTCGGCGAGCCGCTTGCCGACACCCGAGCCGATCACACCGCCGGACACCACGTGCGTGGTGGACAGCGCGAAGCCCAGGTGCGAGGAGGCCAGGATGGTCGCGGCAGAGGCTGCCTCGGCGGCGAAGCCCTGCTGGGTCTCCACGTCGGTGATGCCCTTGCCCAGCGTGCGAATGATCCGCCAGCCGCCCAGGTAGGTGCCGAGACCGATGGCCAGGCCGCAGGCGAGGATGACCCACCAGAGCGGGTTCGCGCCCTTGGGCTGGATGCCGGCCACGATGAAGGTCAGCGTGATGATGCCCATGGTCTTCTGCGCGTCGTTGGTGCCGTGCGCGAGCGCGACCAGCGAGGCGGACACGGTCTGGCCTGCGCGGAAGCCGCGCTTGACGGTGTCCTGCCGGGTGCGGCGGGTCAGCGTGTAGACCAGGTAGGTGGACAGCGTCGCCACGATGCCGCAGACCAGCGGCGAGGCGACGGCGGGGACGATCACCTTGGCGACCAGGGTGCTGAAGTGCACCGCGCCGGTGCCGAACGCGATCCAGGTGGCGCCGATCAGACCGCCGAACAGCGCGTGCGAGGAACTGGACGGCAGACCGAGGTACCAGGTGATCAAGTTCCAGATGATCGCCCCGATCAGCGCCCCGAACACGACGTACGGCCCGGTCACGTGGTTGAACTTGGCTTCGTCGACGATGCCGCCGGAGATGGTGCTGGCGACCTTGACGGACAGGAAGGCGCCGACCACGTTCAGCACGCCCGCGATCGCCACGGCGATCTTGGGCTTCAGTGCCCCGCTCGCGATCGACGTGGCCATGGCGTTGGCCGTGTCGTGGAAACCGTTGGTGAAGTCGAATGCCAACGCGGTGAGTACCACGATGACGACAATGAGGGGAACGCTCACGGGCCACCTCCGGTGGGGACGGTCGCCGGGAACGCTAACGAGTGACGGGAAACGGCCGGTGAATCGCGCACGTCGTTTGCGTACCGAGGGGGCAGTGCCTGCCACGTTCCTGGCGGGCCCATGAGTGCACGCTGAGTGAACCCGGGGAGATCGCGCACCGTGTCCGCCCGGGTACTGAAAGCGATTCAACTTATCCGGTACAGAGCCCGCCCGGCCAGCGTTTTTGTCATCAAACCGAACTAGTATCGCGGCGTGGCGAGGGGTACTGTCTGTTACGCCGCTCGGGTTACCGCGGCGAAGTGCGAAGCGGTGACCGAGTGTGCCCAATCGCCTGAAGTTGAGCGCCGGTCGAGAACCCGCCGGCAGATGTCGTACGGGCTATCGAGTCGGGAGGCCCTCAAGGTGTCAGCGGGTTCAACTATGTACTTTGCCAACTTGCCCCCAGCTGTTGGCCGCGTCATTCCGGTCTCGCGTACCGCGAGCGCGCTACCGTCGTTTGATGGCTGTGGAGTTCTCGCGCAGTCGGACCGGACGGGGGCGTGCGCATGACCGAAATGATTGTGGATGGCGTCGGTAACAGCGGCGCCCTGCCCTTTCGTCGGGATCTGCACACCGATATCCCGGGCTTTCCCTCGGAGCTGCCGCCAGGTCTCGTCGCCGAACTCCCCTCGGCGACCCTGACCGGCGAGCTGACCGAGGTCCCCGAACTGGAAACCGTGCCGGTCACCGTGACCGTGCCGATGCTGCGCCCGGTCCACCTGCCGAACCCGCCCGGTGACATCGCGGCGACGGTCTCGGACGCGGTCAATGGTGATCCTCGTGCGGTGGAGCGGCTGTTGGCGCACGTCCGGCCGTTGGTGGTGCGCTACTGCCGGGCCAGGGTGGGTCGGCAGGAACGCTCGTTCGCCTCCGCCGATGACGTGGCGCAGGAGGTGTGTCTCGCGGTGTTGACGGCGTTGCCGTCCTACCGGGACCAGGGCAGGCCGTTCCTGGCGTTCGTGTACGGCATCGCCGCGCACAAGGTCGCCGACGCGCATCGGGCCGCCGCGCGCAACCGGTCTGAGCCGGTGGCGGACGTGCCGGACGAGCCGGATGAGCAGGCCGGGCCGGAACAGCGGGCGATGCGCGGCGAGTTGTCCGGTGAGATGGCCGAGTTGTTGAAGGTGCTGCCTCCCAAGCAGCGGGAGATCGTGGTGTTGCGGGTGGTGGTCGGGCTCTCGGCGGAGGAGACCGCGGACGCGGTGGGGTCGACGCCGGGCGCGGTGCGGGTGGCGCAGCACCGGGCGTTGACCCGGCTACGGGCCGCACTCCCCACCATGTACCGGGACTGAGCAGAGAATACGACACAGTGCACTTGACGAAGCCGGCACATCGGAGAATTCCGATGTGCCGTTTCACATTTCCGGTAATTGTCAAAATTAAATTCTGGCCGGAATTCTCTCAGGTTCCGAGCAGCCGGGACAGCGCGTCGCGCGCGGCCGCGCTGCGGCGGGCCACGTCGGTCAGCACCTCGGCCAGGCCGACCAGCCACTCGTCCAGGCTGACCTGTTTGCGGCTGATCACCACGTCCCGCACGACCTTGCGGATCTCCGCGTCCACCCCGCGCTTGCCCTGCCGCAGTTCGAGCTGTCGGTCACCGCCGAACACCCGCACCGCGACCGGCTGGCCCGGCCTGCCATTGACCCGGTCGCCCACGGACCGGCGGTACTCGATCTCCACCATGTCCTCGGGCAGCGCGGAACCGAGCGTGCCGGTCAGCACCCGCGCGTAGGACTCGACATCCGACCGATCCGACTTGAGCGCGGCGATCATCATGTGCATGTCCCACGCGGGCATGATCTCCCCGCCACCAACACTGTCGGTCACGAGTCCACCAACGGGAGAACGAGCTGCGGCTTGGCGATGGTGTGATCGGCACGCAGCGGTCGGATCGCGGTGCCGATGGCGAAGAACTCGGTGGTGTGCCCGCCCCAGCGGTGCGGCAGCGACAACAGCTGTACGCCCACGATGCCCTCGGCGTGCAGCGCTTCGGCCTCCGCCTGCATCCGGCTCATGGCCAGCTCACGCGCGTCGTAGAGGGCCTCGGTGAACTGCGGGACCTCGATGTTCTGGCCGATGTTGCCGATCGCCTGCCAGAACCGCTGGTGCGCGATGTGGTAGACGCACGAGCCCATCACCATGCCCTGCGGCGCGTAACCGCTCTGGATCAGCGTCCAGAAGTCCTGGCCGTTGAGGTCGGAGGTGAACGGCTTGCCCGTGTTCGGCTTCCAGTTCCCGCCGTCCTCGGCCTTCACCGCGGTGCCGACCGCGATGAACTCGGCGAGGTCGTTGCCGAACTCCTTGAACTCGATGTCCAGGCGTACGCCGACGATGCCGTCCGCGCCGAGCACGTCCGCCTCCGCCTCCATCCGCGACATGGCCAGCTCGCGCGCGTGGTACATGGCGTTGGACAGGGTTTCCAGCTCCTGGTTCTTGCTCCACCGGCCCATCTGGAAGCCGACGTGGTAGATGCTGGTGCCCAGCACGAGGCCCAGTGGGCGGAACCCGGCCTCGCGGACGAGCAGGAACTCGTTGACGCTCAGGTCCGAGGTGAACAGGCTCGTGGACTGGCCGGGTTTCATCTCGGCGAGTCGACGCATCGCATCCTCGGGGATGTTCTGGTCGTCGATATCCGCACTGGTCATGGGTTGTCCCCTATCGAGTGTCGTTGCGCCGCCGCAACGGCATGATCTTGAGCGCCGAGGTCGGCGCGGTCCTTCCCGTGTGGAAGCGGGCGATCGCCGTGCCGAAGACCGCTGACTCCGCGCACAGCAACCGGGTGTTGTTCGCCTCCTGGTGCCAGGAGCGCAACGTCATGTCGGAGACGATCACGCCGTCGGCGCTGCCCTTCCTGGCATACGCGGCCAGCCGCTCCCGCGCGTGGTGGCGCACCGAGCTGATCAACAGCGTGTACGCGTTCACCTCGGTGTTGCCGGCCATCATCGACAGCTGCGACGCGCTCTGCCAGTCCAGGTAACGGCTTTCCACCGCGATGCCGATCGCCAGCCGGGAGGGCACCCAGCCGGCGTGCATCAGCTTGGCCACATCCTGGCCGGGCAGGTTCGTGGTGAACAGCGAGCGCGGCCGCTTCTTCGAGTTGGCCCGCACCGCCGTGCCGAGCGCGACGAACTCCTGGTTGTTCTCGCCGAGCCTGGTCTGCGTCAACCGGATGCCGACCACGCCGTCCGCGCCCATCGCCCGTGCCTCGGTCAACATCCGCCCCAACGCGGTGTTGTAACCGTGGTACAGCGCGTCGACGTAGGGCTGGAAGCTCACCGACGCCTGCATGAACGGCCCGTACGAGCCGTAGCCGTACCCGCCGACCCAGCCCACGTACTGCACGATGCAGCCCATCACCTCACCGACCGGGCGCAGCCCGACCGACTCGATGCCGACCGCGCCCGCGACCGGAAGAAGGGAGGTGCGCAGGCCTGCGGCGTCGTAGCGGGCGAGCCGGTTCCGCGCCGAGTCCGGGAGCCAGTTCCCGTCCGTGTCGGCCACCCTGACCTCCTCGTCCGCACCGTTCCGGGTGCTTGATGTTCATCGTGCCACGACCCGACGGGGTACGGGCGGTGACCGCGCCTTACATACAGGTGATCTCCAGCATCTGTGCCGTCGCGGGCGCGGCCATCAGCGAATTCGCGGTTGGTGGCAGTCCATGCCGTGTTAACCGCGTGTTCGGATTGATATCTCGCCACGAGGTCCGTGTGACTAGGCTCACCAGCCAGTGAAGTAACACGGCAGAAGGAGCGCTAGTGACTTCAGTAGAAGCGGGGGCAGGTCCCTCGGCAACGGGAGGTTCGATCCGGAGCACGATTCCGGCTCGGATCGACCGCCTGCCCTGGTCGAATTTTCACACCAAGCTGATCATTGCTCTGGGGGTCGCTTGGATTCTCGATGGTCTGGAGATCACCGTCGCCAGCTCGGTGGCGGGCATCCTGACCCACAGTGACACGCTCAACCTGACACCGAACATCGCCAACGACCTCGGCACGCCGTACCTGGCAGGCGAGATCCTGGGGGCGTTGATATTCGGCATGTTCTCCGACCGCTGGGGGCGGCGGAACCTGTTCATGATCACGCTGATGGTCTACCTGATCGGCAGCGGCCTGAGCGCGTTGACGCTGGGCAGCGGCACCGGCTGGGTGATCTTCCTGTACGGCACCCGCGTCATCGCCGGCATGGGTATCGGCGGTGAGACCGCGGCCATCAACTCCGCGATCGACGAGATGATCCCGGCCAAGTATCGAGGCCGGGTCGACATCGGGATCAACGGCACGTACTGGGCGGGCGCCATGCTCGGCTCGGCCGCGACGCTGCTGTTCCTCAACGCCATCCCGGAAAGCGTCGGCTGGCGGCTGGGCTTCATACTCGGTCCGCTGCTGGGCGCGTTCGTCATCTACATCCGCCGCAATCTGCCGGAAAGTCCACGCTGGCAGATCATGCACGGCCGAGCCGAGGGCGCCGAGGAGTCGATCAGCTTCATCGAAGCTGAGGTCGCGAAGTCCGGCGTCACCCTCGAACCGGTCGACGACAGCCTCGCCATCGAGGTCAAACCGACCGACCATCGCGGTTATCTGACCTTGTTGAAGATGCTGTTCACGGTCTATCCGGGCAGATCGGTACTGGGCGCCGGGTTGATGATCACCCAGTCGTTCCTCTACAACGCCATCTTCTTCAGCTTCACCACGGTGCTGACGGCCTTCTACGGTGTGTCGGGCGGTGCGCCGCTGTACCTGCTGGCGTTCTCGATCGGCAACCTGATCGGTCCGCTGGTGCTGGGACCGCTGTTCGACACGGTCGGTCGGCGGCAGATGATCGGTGGCACCTACCTGCTCTCCGGGGTGCTGCTGGCGATCGTCGGCGTGCTGTTCAACACGCACGTGCTGAACGCGTTGTCGCTGACCATCGCCTTCGCGATCGTCTTCTTCTTCGCGTCGGCCGGTGCGAGTGCGGCCTACCTGACGGTCAGCGAGGTGTTCCCGCAGGAGGTCCGAGCCAAGGCGATCGGCGTGTTCTACTCGATCTCGCAGGGCGCCGGCATCGCGGCGAACCTGTTCTTCGGGGCGCTGATCGGCAGCAGCAAGCACCCGCCGACCTCGGGCCTGTTCGTCGGTTATCTCTCCGGTGCGGGCATCATGGTCATCGGTGGGCTGATCGCCGTGTTCCTCGGCGTCGACGCGGCCGGCAAGTCGCTGGAGGAAGTGGCGAGGCCACTGTCCCTGGTGGAGAAGGTCACCCACATCGAGTCGATGGGGCACCGGCCGCCATCGGCCCGCTCCGACCCGGCCGGCTGAGCCGGATCACCTGACAACGGGCGCCTTCCTCATCGAGGGGAGGCGCCCGTTTCATGTGGTGGGTCAGCCGGTGATCTGCCGGACCAACCGATTCGCGTCGTCCTGGGTGAAGTCGCCGCCGAGTTGCACGACGCCGTTGGTGACGGGGGAAAGCAGGTTCTCGGTGGACAACACGGTGCCGCGCACGACGAACGCGAGTTGTTCGCGGTCGTGCTGCGTGGTGAGCACGGCGAAGGTTTTCGCGTCCGAGGAGGTCATCGTCATGGTGATCACCCACTGCGTGGCGGGCGGCTGGTTGACCACGTTGATCGAGTCGAGCTGCTGCAACTCCATCATCGGCGGCGACACCTGGTAGCAGTCCACACCGTCCACATCGCGCAGGATGGTCGGTGCGGCGGAGACCGGCTGCGCGAGGGCCGCGCCGGCCTTCGCGGTCGACGAAGTCGCTGAAGTTGTTGTGGGGCCAGGGGTTTGCGGCGTGCACGGCGACGTGCCCAGCACCTCGCGCAGTTCGACCGGGACGGCCAACGGAACCTGGCCGACGGTCGGCGTCGTGCCGGCGTGGCCGCTGGCGGCGGGCGCGTCCGCACCGGTCGCGGCCTGGCAGCCGGTCAGCGCGGAGCAGACGGGCAGCACCATGCCCAACAGGATGGCGATCATGGCGCCACGTCGCGCCGTGCGGCTGGTTCTTCGGCGTGCTGTCGATGTGGTGTTCGGGGCCCGCATCGACTGCGACGCCACGGGGTGGCTCACCGCGGCTCCTTGCGTGTGCGGCGTGAGGCGCCAAGTTTACGGTGCACCCCTGGCGGTCAACGCGAAAAATGACCAATTCGAGATGCCGGGCGCCGAACGGCTGGCGCGGGGCGCCGGACGGAACGCGAGTTGATCATTCCCGCCGATCGGGGTTCTAACTTTACCCGCGAGTAGGTATACTCTCCGGTAGGTTTTTTCTGGTCCGACTCGGGCAGTACCTCAGGAGGCGCGACATGGCTGCCAGCAGCGCGCAAGGAGCCACCAGCGGGGAGTCCGCCGGGCGCGGGCGGGACGCGATGGGCATCGGCCTCGCCCTGCTCAACAAGCTCGCGGGCGCACCCCTGCTCGACCGGCTCGGCCTGCGCAAACCCGTCGAGAAGGCGGTCTACGAGGCCACCAGGACGGGGTTCCGCACCGCGGCCGCCGCCGGCCGCTCGTTCGCCGCCGTCCAGCGCGTCGGCAAGCCGAAGCGACCGGTCACCGACTCCTCGGCCGACCTGTTCGACCTCACGCCGACCGAGGACCAGCAGCTGATCCGGGACACCGTCGCCGAGTTCGCCACCGAACAGCTCCGCGAACGCGCCGCCGAGGCCGACGCGAACTGCGCGACCCCGGACGACCTGATCGCCAAGTCCGCCGAACTCGGCATCACCCTGCTCGGCGTGCCCGAGGAACTCGGCGGCGTCGGCACCGCGCGCTCCGCGCTCACCTCCGTCCTGGTCGCCGAGGCGCTCGCCAAGGGCGACATGGGCCTCGCGGTCGCCTGTCTCGCCTCGTCGGCGGTCAGCACCGCGCTGGTGCTGTGGGGATCCAGCGACGCGCAGGCCACCTACCTGCCCGCGTTCGTCGGCGAGGACGTGCCGGCCGCCGCGCTAGCGATCGTCGAGCCGCGCGCCCTGTTCGACCCGTTCGAGCTGCGCACGATCGCCCGCCGCACGTCGGGTGGCTTCATCATCGACGGCATCAAGTCCCTGGTCCCGCGCGCCGCGCAGGCCGAACTGTTCGTGATCGCGGCCGAACTGGAGGGCCGCGGCCCCGCGCTGTTCATCGTCGAGTCCGGCGCCGCCGGCCTGAGCGTGGCGGCCGACCCCGGTATGGGCGTGCGTGCCGCCGGCATGGGTCGGCTGTCCCTCACCAAGGTCCACGTCCCCGACTCGGCGTTGCTCGGCGACGCCGATCCGGCCACCTACGCGGAATGCGTGCGGCTCTCGCGGCTGGCCTGGTGCGGTCTCGCGGTCGGCACCGCGCAGGCCGTGCTCGACTACGTGATCCCCTACGTCAACGACCGCGTCGCGTTCGGCGAACCGGTCAGCCACCGGCAGGGCGTCGCGTTCAAGGTCGCCGACATCGCCATCGAACTCGAAGGCATGCGCCTGACCACCTATCGCGCCGCCGCGCGCGCCGATGCCGGCAAGTCCTTCGCCCGCGAGACCGCGCTGGCGCACCAACTCTGCGTCGACAAGGGCATGCGGATCGGCAGCGACGGCGTGCAGCTGCTCGGCGGGCACGGCTACGTCAAGGAACACCCGGTCGAGCGCTGGTATCGCGACCTGCGCGCGATCGGCGTCGCCAGCGGCATCGTCCTCGTCTGACCCGGCACGAAGGGAACTGAGATGATCAACCTCGAAGTGCCGAAGAAGCTGTCCATGCTGGTCAGCCAGGCCCACCAGTCCGCGGCCGAGATCTTCCGGCCCAACTCCCGCCGCTACGACCGCGCCGAGCACACCTATCCCAAGGAACTCGATGTGCTCGCCGCGCTCATCGACGGCCTGAACGCCTCCGGTGCGGGCGGCGCGGGCGCGAGCGGTGTGCGCCGCGACTCGGACACCAGGCAGGACAAGAACAAGATCCGCAACGGCGGCAACCTGGCCACCGTGCTCGGCACCATCGAGATGTGCTGGGGCGACGTCGGCCTGCTGCTGTCCATGCCGCGCCAGGGCCTCGGCAACGCCGCGATCGCCTCGGTCGCCAACGACGAGCAGCTCAAGCGGTTCGCCGGCAGGTGGGCCGCGATGGCCATCACCGAGCCCGACTGCGGCTCCGACTCCGCCGCCATCCGCACCACCGCCGTGCGGGACGGCGACGAGTACGTGCTCAACGGCGAGAAGATCTTCGTCACCTCCGGCGAACGCGCCGACGCCGTCGTCGTCTGGGCCACGCTCGACCGTGCCAAGGGCCGGGCCGCCATCAAGTCCTTCGTGGTGGAGAAGGGCACGCCCGGCTTCGAACTCGTTCGCCTGGAACACAAACTCGGCATCCGCGCCTCCGACACCGCGCACTTCCGCCTCGACAACGTCCGGGTGCCCGCCGAGAACCTGCTCGGCGACCCGGAGATCAACGTCGAACGCGGCTTCGCCGGCGTCATGCAGACCTTCGACAACACCCGTCCGCTGGTCGCCGCCATGGCCGTCGGCGTGGCCAAGGCCGCGCTGGAGGAAACCCGCCGCCTGCTCACCGAGGCCGGCCTGACCATCGACTACGACCGCGCCGGCCCACGCCAACCCGCGGCCGTGGCGACCTTCCTCGAACTCGAAGCCGACTACGAGGCGGCCTATCTGCTGACCCTGGAAGCCGCGTGGATGGCCGACAACTCGCGGCCGAATTCGCTGCACGCGTCGATGGCCAAAGCGAAAGCGGGCCGAAGCGCGACCGACATCGCGCTGGCCTGCGTCGAACTCGCCGGCAGTCTCGGCTATTCGGAGAACTCGCTGCTGGAAAAGTGGGCCCGGGACGCGAAGATCCTCGACATTTTCGAGGGTACGCAGCAGATCCAGCAGCTCATCGTGGCTCGCCGCCTGCTCGGCAAATCATCCGCCGAACTGAAGTGATCGTGGCCTCGGGCCGCTTCACAGATGGGGCAGCGGGTCCGGGGGAAGGCAGTTCTCCTGGCTGATCTCGGCGTCCGCGGCGCGGATCACCGGCACGTACTCCTCGTCGGTCTCCATCACGAACCCGCCGAAGGCGAAGGTCGGGGCGATGGTCGTGTCCACCGGGCCGAGTTGGATCTCGCGCGGGTAGCGGGCCAGCACCGAGGTGGGTTTGCGGCTGAACCAGCCGCAGCCGAGCACGGTCACCTGGGTGTCCGTCACCGCGACCACGAAGGGTGCCATGCCGAACGCGCTCCGCCTGCTCGACACCGACATCGCGGGGAACAGGTAGTGGATCTCGGTACCGGGAGGCAGGAAGGCACGTGCGCGTTTCCGGACGGCCGGGGACAACGGCATGCGGCGCCTACCTTGGGAGCGAGTTCAACGGACCAAACCGATGCGCCTGAAGCATATTCGCAGTGTGTCCGCTGCGGGTGGCGTTGACAAGGTTCCTGGCGTGTCGATGACACCGGATGGTTTCGCGCAATGGCGCCAATTCCTGACGGAATGAATGCGGCCGCTGACACATCGCAGCAATGGCCGAATACGCCCCCGCCACGTCGACGACGTGGCGGGTCGTCTGCTGCCCCCAGCACACGCGAACAACTCACGTGTTTCGGTACGGAACGCGCCCGGTCCCGTACTCGTGGTCACCACGAAGTGGTGACCGGGTCTCTCACAGTTCCAGGGCGATTTCCGCGGCGCACGCCGCCCGGCATGGCCAGTGCTGGCCACAGGAACTGCACTCGGTACCTGAACATTGGTGAACGCCGAGGATCTGCACCGCGGTCTGGCGGTAGTGATCCAACAGTCCGGCCCAGACTTCGGGCGCGGGCCCCGTCGGATCTACGACGGTCCTGGCTTCGCCGGGTTGCGACATTGCCCTCACGGCCTTCCAGCTTCCCCTGCTGGCGCGCCTGGCTCGCTTCGGCTCCAACTTCCGCCGGGGCGGGTCCGGTGTCCAGTTCTCTAGTTTCTCGTCGGTGTAGTGGTGACGACGACCCGCGGGTCGCGTGACGCCATCAGTGTCGTCATCTTCACATGAGACGCGCTGGATACTCGCTCGGTTCACCAAGGTTTGGACCATTTTCTTCACCGAGTTGCCCAGCGTCCCCCAGTGAACGCCAGGTCATAGCTTAATACGTGGTCCAACGAGGATCGGTCGCGGGCGCAACCAGCGAGAAAACTTCAGGAGAAACGCATTCGGCGTGTCGTACTTTCGCCGTCTTTCGCCGACTGATCGTGACCAGGTTGATACGTTCCGCGATATCGAACGCGGACCGCACTTGACAATTCGCCCGATCGTGTTCTAGTTCGCGCGCGAGGTCAGCGCGATGTGACCGCGATCCGCGCCCCTCGTGCCGGAATCAGCGTGATGTTGCGCGGCTTGGTCCGCTCCGGCCGGGACGCGTCGAACCGCAGGTCGAATCGGGTCAGCACCTCGCGCAGCACCACGGTCGCCTCCAACTGGGCGAATCCGGCGCCGAGGCAGCGTCGCGCGCCGCCACCGAACGGGATCCAGGTGTTCGGCGCAGGCTGGCCGGTCAGGAACCGCTCCGGCCGGAACTCCTCGGGCGCGTCGAAGTTCCGCTGGTCGGCCTGCACCAGCCCGATCGCGGGCACCACGGTCACGCCCGCCGGCAGCCGGTAGCCGCCCACCTCGACCGGTTCCTTGAGCCGCCGCGCCACCTCGTACACGACCGGGTGCAGCCGCAGCGCCTCCTTGACCACCGCGACCAGGTACTCGTCCTCGCCGCTGTCCGCCGCGGCCTTGGCCTTGGCCAGGCAGCCGGGATTGCGTGCCAGGTCGTGCCAGGCCCAGGCCAGCGTGGTCGCCGTGGTTTCGTGCCCGGCCAGCAACAAAGTGACCAGCTGGTCGCGCAACTCCGCGTCGGTCAGCCCGTCCGGCCCATCGCTCGTGCGCAGCAGCCGGGACAGCACGTCGTCCCGGTCGGCCAGGTCGGTGGCCTTGCGACGCTCGGCGATCTCGGCGTAGAGCAGCCGGTCCAGCTCGCGCTGGCCGGTCAGGTAGCGCCGCCACGGACCGAAACCCTGGAGTTTCGGATAGAACCAGCCGAGCATCACCAGCGGCCCGATCCCGACCACGTCGCGCACCAGCGGTCGCAGCGCGGCCAGTCGCGCCTCGTCGGTCACCCCGAACACCACCCGCAGGATGACCTCCAGCGTCACGTCGTGCATCCGGTCGTGGCTGGCGAACACCTGCCCGACCGGCCACGTCGCCGCCTGCGCCCGCGCCACCTCCGCCACCAGCTGCTCGTAGCCGCGCAGCGCGGCACCGTGGAAGGCCGGCATGAGCAGCCGCCGCACCCGCACGTGCGCGTCCTCGTCGACCAGCAGCACCGAGTGATCGCCCATGATCGGGCCGAGGATCGCGTTGCCCTCGCCGGCGTGGTAGACGGCCGGCGCGCCGCTGAACACGGTCTTGATGTCCTCGGGCGCGCCCAGCACCACCAGCCGCCGGTTCCTCGGCGCGATGCGCAGGGTGAACATGTCGCCGTGGCGGCGCTGCATGTGCGTCATGAACTGCGGCCGGAACGCGCCGAACAGCAGGCTCTGGAGCGCGAGCGGCAGCTGCGAACCCGGCGGCAGCGCGGCGTCGACGGACTTGGGCAGGGTGCTGGTCGGAAACGCCATGTCGGCCCCGTTCCGTGTGACGGCGGTAATACAACCGTTTTATACGCTTGTATATATCCGCTGTCCAGACCGCCCGACTACCCTTGCCTGGTGGGGCATCGGGAACAACTGCTCGTCGCGGCGCGGCGCCTGCTCGAGGAAAAGGGCTACGCCCGCATCACCACGCGCGACCTCGTCGCCGCGTCCGACACCAACCTGGCCTCCATCGGCTACCACTTCGGCTCCAAGGCCGAGCTGCTCAACGAGGCCATCGGCATGGTCCTGGAGGAGTGGACCCAGGAGCTGGCCAAGATCGCCATGGCCGACCCGTCCGCCTCGCCGATCGAACGCGGCGTGTCCACCTGGACCGCCATGCTCGAACACGCCCGCGATCGCCGCACCCTCGCCCTGTCCTTCACCGAGGCGCTCGCCCAGGCCGAACGCAGCCCACGCCTGCGCGAGCAGTTCGCCGACCTTTACCGGCGCTGTCGCGCCCAGGTCAGCGAGCTGGTCGCGGCGGCCATCGGCGAGGGCATCAGCCCCGACGACCCGCGCTGCACGTCCATCGCCAGCTTCGTCATCGCCGCCTGCGACGGCCTCGCCATGCAGTGCCTGATCGACCCCGACCAGGCGCCCACCGCCGACGCCCTGCGCGCCGGCCTGGGCACCCTGCTCATGGCCTCGCTGCCGACCGTGGAAAGCTAGGCGCGTGAACGACCTTCGCGCTGAGTCCATTGTGGTCAATGGAGCCCGGATCGGCTACTGGCACAACAGAACCGGCGCCCGCGAGGTCGTCCTGCTGCTGCACGGCCTCGGCGGCGACCACCGCGGCCTTGCCGGTGTCGCGGCCGGCCTGAGCGAGTACGACGTGGTCATCCCGGACGTACCCGGCTACGGCACCTCCGCCCCGCTGACCCAGCCGCACACCCTGGCCAACTACGCCGACGCCGTCGAAGCCCTGCGAGTGGCGCTCGACCTCGGCCGAATCCACCTGATCGGCCACTCGCTCGGCGCGTCCATCGCCCTGCTGCACGCCAGTGCCCACCCGGCCTCGCTGCACAGCCTGTGCCTGATCAACCCGGTGTCGACGGCCAGCAACATGACCGCCAACCTCGGCAAGCTCTACTACCGCGTCGCCGCCGCGCTGCCCGCCCGCGCCGCCCGGTTCTGGCTGGCCAGCAAGGCCGCCGTGTACATCGCCGACGCCATGATCATCGTCACCAGGGACAAGGCCGTCCGGCGCCGGATCCTCGACGAGGACTACGAGAACTACGCGCGCGCCAGCGTCCCCGCGATGATCGAGAGCTTCCTCAGCTACTACGACACCGACTTCGCCGACCGCGCCGCCCGGATCACCGCCGACACCCTCCTGCTCACCGGCGACGCCGACAGCATCGCCCCGGCCCGCTCCGTCACCGCGCTCGCCGAGACCATCTCGACCGCCCAGGTACGCGTGCTGCCCGGCGGCGGCCACCTGATGCCGCTGGAACGCCCCGCCGACGTGGTCGATCCGATCGCCACGTTCCTCATGCAACGGCGCACCGGGACGGTGGTCGACCCAACGGAATCGGTTTAGACCAGGTGAGCTACAATGGGTGCCGCTGAAGGGGAGTAGCTCCGCTGCCGGTGGATCGACATGCTGGCGTCCATGGACGCCCGGTTCCCGGAGCCCGCGCGAGTGGGTGGGCGAGACCTTCCGCCAACTGACCATTGCGAGATGGCCGGTGCGGAAGCATCCCCATGATGTTCTCGGCGTCGGTCGGGAAGCGGAGCATCGTGAACGCCGTCCTGCTCGGCACCGTCTTCGGCATCATCTTTCTCGGCGAACTCCCCGACAAGACCATGTTCGCCTCGCTCGTGCTCGCCTCCCGTGGCCGCGCGGGCCTGGTCTGGCTCGGCGCCGCGGGCGCCTTCCTGCTGCACGTGCTCATCGCGGTGACCGTCGGCAGCGTCCTGTTCACCTTCCTGCCGCACACACTCGTCGAGGCCGTCGTCGCCGTCATGTTCCTGCTCGGCGCGGTCATGGCCTTCCGCGACACCGGCGACGAGGAGGAGGCCGAGGGCGTCACCACGAAACCCGGCTCCCGCACCGTCCTCACCGCGTTCGTCGTCATCTTCATCGCCGAATGGGGCGATCTCACCCAGATCCTCACCGCGAACCTCGCCGCCCGCTACGCCGATCCGATCGAGGTCGGCATCGCCGCCGTGCTCGCCCTCTGGGCCGTCGCCGGGCTCGCCATGGTCGCCGGCCGACTGCTGCGCAGCCTGCCGGTCGTGCCGGTGCGCCGCATCACCGGCGTCGTGCTGATCGCCCTCGCGGTGCTCGCCGCGCTCGACGCGATCGCCGGTATCAAGACCATCTTCTGAACCGTCAAGATTTCGCTGGTATATCCGGAGAAAACGCCGAGGTACCCACAACTTCACACGCCAAACCAGATTGTCGGCTTCCCCACACCGGATTCTCCTGATCCCCAGGTGAATCACGGGATGCGGTCGCACGCGGGAAGCAATCGTGAAACACCTCTGTTACGTTGCTTTGGTATGTCCGGAACCCACGGCGACTTGCTGATCGAGCACCCGGAATCCCAAGACGGAGCGGCACTGTGGCAACTCGTGCGCGAATCCGGTGGACTCGATGTGAACTCATCCTACGCCTACCTGTTGTGGTGCAGGGATTTTCGTGACACCAGCATGGTGGCAAGGCTGAACGGGGCCCTCGTCGCGTTCGTCACCGGCTATCGACGCCCGGACGACCCGGCCACCCTGCTCGTCTGGCAGGTCGGCGTCGCACCGGCGGCACGCAACAGGGGCACCGCGAGCGCACTGCTCGACGCCCTGCTGCGCAAGCACACCGGGCACGGTGTCCGCTATCTCGAAACCACCGTGACCGAGGACAACACCGCGTCGAACACCCTGTTCCGATCGCTGGCCAAGCGCTGGAACGCGCAGTGCCACCGGTCGGAACTGTTCAGCGCCAACGAGTTCCCGGACGGTCATGATCCGGAGTATCTGTACCGAATCGGCCCACTCCAGCCGATTCGCGACGAAGCAGAAGCATTGGTCTGAGAGGACTGTGACCACGTGACCATTTTCGACGAACTCGAATCCGAGGTTCGCAGCTACTGCCGCGGCTGGCCGGTCGTGTTCGATCGTGCTGTCGGCAGCCATGTCTGGGACGAGGACGGCAACTCCTACCTGGACTTCTTCGCCGGCGCGGGCGCGCTCAACTACGGGCACAACAACCCGGTCCTCAAGCAGGCCCTGCTCGACTACCTCACCCACGACGGCATCACCCACGCGCTGGACATGCACACCGTGGCCAAACGCGAGTTCCTGCAGACCTTCGACGACGTCGTGCTGAAACCGCGCAGCCTGGACTACAAGGTCATGTTCCCCGGCCCGACCGGCGCCAACGCCGTCGAGGCCGCGCTCAAGCTGGCCCGCAAGGTCACCGGCCGCGAGTCGATCGTGAACTTCACCAACGCCTTCCACGGCATGACGCTCGGCGCCCTGTCCGTCACCGGCAACTCGATGAAGCGCGGCGGCGCCGGCATTCCGCTCGTGCACGCCACACCCATGCCCTACGACAACTACCTCGACGGCAGGGTGCCCGACTTCCTGTGGCTGGACAAGCTGCTCGCCGATTCCGGCAGCGGCCTCAACGAACCCGCCGCGGTGATCGTGGAAACCGTGCAGGGCGAGGGCGGCATCAACGTCGCCCGCGCCGAATGGCTGCGCGGCCTCGCCGACCTGTGCCGCCGCAACGGCATGCTGCTCATCGTCGACGACGTCCAGATGGGCTGCGGCCGGACCGGTCCGTTCCTCAGCTTCGAGGAAGCCGGCATCGTGCCCGACATCGTCTGCCTGTCCAAGTCGATCGGCGGCTTCGGCACGCCCATGGCCATGACGCTGTTCCGCCCGGAACTCGACATCTGGGAGCCGGGGGAGCACAACGGCACGTTCCGCGGCTACAACCCCGCGTTCGTCACCGCGACCACCGCGCTCAACACCTACTGGCGCGGCACCGACCTGCAGGAAAGCACCCTGGCCAAGGGCGCGCGGGTCGGCGAGGCCCTGGACGCGATCGCCGCGGCCGTGCCCAGCCAGGGCATCACCGCCAAGGGCCGCGGCCTGGCGCGAGGTCTCGCGTTCGACAACGGCGAACTGGCGAGGAAAGTCTGCACCGCCGCGTTCGAACGCGGCCTGCTCATGGAAACCGCCGGTCCGAACGGCGAGGTCGCCAAGCTGATGCCCGCCCTCACCATCACCGACGCGGAACTGGACGAGGGCCTCGGCATTCTGCGCGAAGCCGTCCTGGCCATCTGCTGACTTTCGTTCATCCAGTTCAAGGAGCAGCTTTGATCGTCCGCACCCTAGACGAGATCACCGACACCGACCGCGACATCACCACGCCCAACTGGCGCAGCAAACGCATCGTGCTGGCCAAGGAGGGCGTCGGCTTCTCGGTCCACGAGACCGTGCTCAAGGCCGGCAGCGTCAACGACTTCTGGTACGCCAACCACATCGAAGCAGTGTTCATTGTGGACGGTGAAGGCGAGTTGCTCGACAAGGAAACCGGCATCACCTACCAGCTCGCGCCGGGCAGCCTCTACCTGCTCAACGGCCACGAACACCACCAACTCCGGCCGAAGACCGAAATGCGCACCGTGTGCGTGTTCAACCCGCCGGTGACCGGCCGCGAGGTCCACGACGAACACGGCGTCTACCCCCTGATCGTCGAACCCGACCCGGCCCCGACCGGAAGCAGCCGCGGATGACCATCACCAGCCCGCCCCACACCGACAACTACCCGACCCGCACCGCCCAACCCATCGAACGCGCGGACCCGACCGTCTGGTCCACCGACGCCGGCCCGATGGACTCCGCCGAGTTGGCCGCGCACGACGCCGACGGCTACACGATCATCCCCGACCTGCTCAGTCCCGCCGAGGTGCAGACGCTCTGGCAGGAACTCGGCAGGCTCTCGTCCGACCCGGAACTCGCGGCCGACGAGCGGACCATCGTGGAGAAGAAGTCCAGGGAAGTCCGGTCGATCTTCGAGGTCCACCTGATCAGCGAACTGATCGCCGAACTGGTCCGCGACCCCCGCCTGCTCGACCGCGCCCGCCAGGTCCTCGGCTCGGACGTGTACGTGCACCAGAGCCGCGTCAACTACATGCCCGGCTTCGAGGGCAAGGGCTTCTACTGGCACTCGGACTTCGAGACCTGGCACGCCGAAGACGGCATGCCCAGCCCGCGCGCGGTCAGCATCTCGCTGGCGCTGACCGACAACTACCCGTTCAACGGTGGCCTGATGGTCATGCCCGGCTCGCACCGCACGTTCGTCCCGTGCGTCGGCGAAACCCCCGAGGACCACTACAAGGAATCGCTGAAGGAACAGGAAATCGGCGTCCCCGGCCAGGAGGACCTGACCGCTCTCGCGATGAGCCGAGGCATCGGCCAGTTCACCGGCCCGGCCGGCTCAGCGCTGATGTTCGACTCGAACATCATGCACGGCTCCGGCAACAACATCACGCCCTTCCCGAGGTCGAACATCTTCATGGTGTTCAACAGCGTCGAGAACGCCCTGGTCGAACCGTTCGCCGCGGTGAATCCGAGGCCCACGTTCATCGCCAGCCGAGACTTCGCCCCGCTCACCCGCTGAGCGTCGTCCTCGCCGATATCCGCTTGTCACGGCTGCGACACTGCTTCCAAGGCAGCCCTTTCGGGCCGCAGCCGTGACAAGGAGGACCAGGCGTTGTCCGAGCACCAGCCGGAGTCGGAACCGGCGTCGCCTTCGTTGACGTCGCCGTCGTCGGGGTCGCCGTCGTTGGCATCACGGTCTTTGGAATCACGGTCTTTGGAATCACTGTCCGATCAGGTCGAGGCCGCCTTCGCCCGCGCCATCAACCGGGTGGTGCCCGACCTGGCCGGCGCGGACCCGGTGATCCGCCCCTCCGAGCGAGCCGACTTCCAGGCCAACGCCGCCCTGGCCCTGGCTCCCCGCGCCAACCGCCCCCGCCCCGACCTGGCCGCCGCGCTCATCAACGCTCTCCCCGCCGACGCCCCCATCGCGGCAGCGGAAGTCTCCGGCCCGGGTTTCATCAACGTCGCGCTGACCGCCGAAGCGATCTGGCGCCAGGTAGCCGCGCGCCTGTCCGCGCCACGGCACGGCATCGCGATGCCGCAGTCCGGCGTGCGCACCGTCGTCGAATACTCGGGCATCAACATCGCCCGCGAGATGCACGTCGGCCACCTCCGCACCACCATCCTCGGCGACTGTCTCGCTCGCGTGCTCGAGTTCCTCGGCGCGGACGTCGTGCGCCAGAACCACCTTGGCGACTGGGGCACCCAGTTCGGCATGCTCATCCAGTACCTCGACGAACACCCCGAAGCCCCCTGGCGCCACAACCAACTGACCCCACCCGCCGACGCCACCGGCGTGGCTCCCTCGACCGTCGCCGCCCTCGGCGACCTCTACCGCGCCGCCCGCAAGGTCTTCGACGCCGACCCGGCCTTCGCCGACCGCGCCCGAGCCCGCGTCGTCACCCTCCAGTCCGGCGACCCGGAAACCCTCGCCAGCTGGCAGGAAATCGTCACCGAGTCCGAACTGTCCTTCATGGACATCTATCAGCGCCTCAACGTCCAACTGACCCCCGAGCACTCGGTCGGCGAGTCCTTCTACAACCCGTGGCTCGCCGAGATCAACGCCGAGTTGGCGGAGCAGGGCATCGCGATCGAGAGCGACGGCGCGCTGGTCGTGCCGTCCACTTCGGAAACCGGCCCGGACGGCGAACCGGCCGTGCTGATGCTGCGCAAGTCCGACGGCGGCTACGGCTACGACACCACCGACCTGGCCGCCGTCCGCTACCGCGTGCGCGACCTCAAGGCCGACCGGATCCTCTACGTCGTCGACGCCCGCCAGGCCATGCACTTCCGCCTCGTCTTCGAAACCGCTCGCCGCGCCGGTTGGCTCCCCGCGTCGGTCGAAGCCGTGCATGTCTCCTACGGCGCCGTGCTCGGCCCCGACGGCCGCCCGTTCCGTACCCGCGCCGGCGACACCGCGCGCCTGCTCGACCTGGTGAACGCCGCGATCGCCAAGGCCCGCGACACCGTCACCGAGAAGAACCCGGACCTCCCGCAGGCCGAACTCGACGACATCGCCGAGATGGCGGGCATCGCCGCCGTCAAGTACGCCGACCTGTCCACGTCCCGCACCAAGGACTACCTGTTCGACATCGACCAGATGGTCTCCTCGACCGGCAACACCGGCGTGTACCTGCAGTACGCGCACGTCCGCATCCGGTCGATCCTGCGCAGGTCCGGCGAGCCGGCAGGCCCCATCGACCCGACCCTGCCGCTGCACCCGGCGGAACGCGCCCTCGCGGTCGCCCTGGACGGTTTTGGTGCGGTCGTCATCGAGGTCGGCGAGCTGCTGGAACCGCACCGCCTCTGCGGCTACCTCTACGACCTGGCCAAGGCGTTCAACACCTTCTACCTGAACTGCCCGGTGGACAAGGCCGACGAGCCGTTGCGTGGCAACCGCATCGCCCTGTGCCAACTGGCCGCGACGACCCTGCGCGACGGCCTCGACCTGCTGGGCATCGCCGCGCCCGAACGCATGTAACCGGCCCGATCGCATGTAACCGGCCCGATCGCATGTAACCCGCCCGATCGCATGTAACCGGCCCGGCCGCGCGTGGCTCACTCGATCACGCGTGGCTCAATTGGGCAACGCCGGCCGCCATCCTTCGCGCGTTCGCACCGCCATCCGCCCGACCACTCGCACGTCACTCGCCCACCAACGCGCCCGATCCGCCCCGATCGGCGCTACGTTGGCACCGTGAGGGTCACCATGATGATCACCAACGCGTGCTACGGCTGGTACGCCCGTCGCCTGCGCGACCACCTCGCCGGCCGGGCGCTGCCGGCGCACGTCGCCATCGTGATGGACGGCAACCGCCGCTGGGCGCGGCAGATGGGCTTCGACAACGCCAGCCTCGGCCACCAGTACGGCGCAGAGCACCTGGAACGGGTGCTCGACTGGTGTGCCGAGATCGGCATCCGCCGAGTCACGGTGTTCGTCGCGTCCACCGACAACCTGCGCAAGCGCGAGTCGGCCGAGATGCGCTTCCTCATGCGCGTCATCGAGGACATCCTGGCCGCGCGCATGATCGAACCCGCCAACCGGTGGCAGATCCACGTCGCCGGCCGGCTCGACCTGTTGCCCGACACCACCGCGCACGCCCTGAAGAACGCGCGTGACATCACCCGCGACCGCGCCACCGACGCCGACCTGACCGTCGCCGTCGGCTACGACGGTCGCCAGGAGATCGTGGACGCGGTGCGTTCGCTGCTGGACCATCAGGCGAACACCGGTCGTACCCTCGCCGAGTTGGCGAACCGGCTGACCGCGGACGACATCGCCGCCCACCTGTACACGAGCGGCCAGCCCGATCCCGACCTGGTCATCCGTACCAGCGGTGAAGTGCGCATGTCCGGTTTTCTGTTGTGGCAGGCGGCTTACGCCGAACTGCATTTCTGTGACGTCTACTGGCCCGCCTTTCGTAAGATCGACTTCTTTCGTGCCCTGCGCGCCTATGCCGGCCGCACCCGCCGGTTCGGCAACTGACCGCTATGCCAACGGCTCGACCAGGCCGCGTAACACGCTCGGCCAGTCCGCACCGTCGCGAACGCCCTCGGGAACCAGGAATCTGGTCTCGCTGACCGCCCGAACCTCCGCGTCGTCGACGGGGAGGACGTCGATCGACAGCACGAACGGTGTGGCCCGGCGCCCGAGCGCCCTTTCGACCTCCGCGACCACCGTCGATGCCATCGGCCGACGCCCGCGCACCAGCTCACGCATGCCCGCTGCCTTGCGCGCGCTGTGCCACTCGTGCGCCTCCAGCCACCTGTGCCGGAGCACGTCGCGTAACAGCGGCTGGTCGCTCAACCCGGTGAATTCCGGCCCGCTGTAGGCGAACGCGGGTGGTGGCCCGCCGTTTCTCGGTGACCACTCGGGTAATGAGCACAGTGCCCGCCACCAACTCACCCATTCCTCGGCGAGCGTCGCCCGATTCAGCCCGCCCGATGGCGCCGGCGGTGACTCGATCACCAACGGCCCCGGCACGAGCCCGCCGGCCGGTGCGTCGATTCGCTCGGCCGCGCGGATCCACAACGCCCAGTCGAAGTGCTGAATCCAACGATCTTCCCGAATCTGCCACGATTGCTGTCCCGCGAGTTGCATGTCGTCCTCTGTTCTTCGGTCCGGATCCCTTGTGCTGTCTCAACTACGGGCCCAACCATAGCGAATTCGGCCGACACCGATTTCGGTTGTCCACAGTCACCCGAATTCCTCCACAGCCCCGCCAACCTGCCCCCACGGCCGCCCATATTCGCGCTAGATTCGGAAAGTGGCGTTCCCCTCAAGCCCGCGAGAGCAGCAAGCCCGCGAACGCGGCGTGGGCGCCCGCCCGCCTGTGCCCGACCGGTCCCCGTCGTCCGGTCGTTGACACGTCGATGTCCGCCGGCCTGAGACGTACACGTGATCGGCGGGTGGGCGTGCGTAACGTGGCGCGAAACATTCCATTAACGCGGTGCTGACTTTGGGGCATTACGCTCGCGACATTTCCGTTTCGCATATCCCCGGAGGCAGTCCTTGAGTTCGGTGCTGGCCAACGTCGCGGTCGTCGAGCCCACTACGGCGTCGGTTGCCACAACGCACAGATCGCCCAGGTCGAACGCGATGTTCATCGGGCTCAGCGGGCTGGTCATGGCGCTGGTGTTCCTGGTGGTCAAGGGCAGTCTCTCCGACGACGGCTACATCACCCTCGCCTATGCGAAGAACCTCGCGCTCCACTTTCATTGGGGTCTGAATCCATACGAGGTGTCCAACTCGGAGACATCGCCGCTGAATGTCCTGCTGCTCGGTGGTATCTCCTTTGTTACCAGGATCAGCGGCAGCGTCCACCCGGTCGTGGCGCTCGGCATTCTCTCGATCGGGCTGGCCATGGTGATGGCGTGGTCATGGACCCGGATCATCGCCATCCTGCGACTGCCGATGATGGTCGCGGTGCTGGGGATGGCGGTCATCCTGTTCAACCCGATCCTGCTCTCCGCGATCGGCCTTGAAGTGCTGCTACTGCCCGCCTGCGTGCTGGCCATGCTGGCGCTGGCGATGTCCGGGCGCCCCGTGCTGTTCGGCGTGGTCGCCGGGCTCGCCCTGGTCGCCCGGCTGGACATGATCATCTTCGTGGTGCTGATAGCGCTGGCGACGGGGGCGATCCGGCGGTCGATCGGCGCAGCGGCGTTGACCACCGCGCTGGTCGGGCTGCCCTGGTATGTCTTCAGCTGGTTCTTCTTCGGCTCCGCGGTCTCCGACACGCTACTGATCAAGACCATCCAGCATTCGTTCGGCGGCACGACGTTCACGACCGGGCCGGTGGCCTTTTTCGAAAGCCGACACTTCATGGCCACCTTTGCCTTCGGGCCCGCGTTGATCGGCCTCTTCGCGCTGGTCTGCTGGCTCGCGGTGCGGTTCGCCGTCCGGTGGGAATCGCCGAAGCCGCTGCCGGCGCTCGGACCCGCCGCGGGCGTCGGCCTTGGTGGCGTCGCCTACTACATCGCGTACTGCCTGCTCGGCGTGCCGCCCTACCACTGGTACTACGTCCCGCCGACCACCGCGCTCAGTACCTTCCTCGTCATCGCGCTGGGCGCCTGGTGGGTGTCCGCGCGACGTCAGTCGGCGTTGCGTCCCGGTGTGCCGGCGGCGGCGCTGGTCGTGGTCGGCCTGCTGATGGTCGGCAATCTGGGCGTCGAGGCTGAGCAGGGGATTCCCTGGCGGTCACCGGTGATCTTCGGAAACTGGGCGAGCGCGAAGGACTACGCGCGCGTCGGCACGGCGTTGGCCGCGGCCGTGGGCACCGCGACGGTGAACACGCCGGCCGAGATTGGCACCCTCGCCTACTTCTGCGACTGCGACATCGTCAACGAGTTCGCCGATCCAGGTGTGGTGACCGGCCTGGTCAACCAGCGGATCGCGCATGCCGGCACGATAGGGCGGCTGCTGCTGGACATCAACTACCACTGGATGGACCGCAGTCGTCAGCCGAAGCGGCCCCAGTACACGCTGGGCTACTACTCGGGTCCGGCCTCCGGCCACGACATCTGGCAGGTGTACTCGGCTGCCGCCGGCACCGGGCATCTCACGTTGACGCCGGTCAAACGGCCGTAGGGCGCGGGTCAGGCAGCCGAGGTTCGGCGTTGGCGCAGGGTGCTGGCGGCCAGGACGATCGCGTAGCCGCCCGCGGCGACGGCGAGGATCGCGAAGCTGGGCGGGATGCGCGGGGCGATGGCGCTCAACGCCAGACCGGCCCACATTTCGCCGACCGCAAGGATTGCCGCGAGCGCGAGGCCGACGTACGGGCGGGTGGTGAGGCGGTGCGCGGTGCCGGCGGGGGCGGCGAGCAGGCCGAGCAGGAGCAGGGCGCCGACGGCCTGCGTAGCTTCGGCCGCGCAGGCGCCGACGAGCACCAGGAACGCGTAGCCGAGCAGGCGGACCGGGACGCCGCGCGCGGCGGCGACGGCTTCGTCGATGGTGCTGAACAGCAGCGGTCGCGCGATCAGCAGCAGCGCGACGCAGATGCCGGCGGCCACCCACGCCGCGGTGACGGCCTGGCTGTGGCTGATGCCGAAGATCGAGCCGAACAGGATGGTCACGCCCGCCGTGCCGTTCCCGGTGCTGCGCGATGTCGTGTAGATGGTCAAGAAGAACACGCCGAGACCGAGCACCCACGCGAAGATGTTGCCGATCACCACGTCGTCCGCGCGACCGCGGTTGCCGAGCGCGCCGAGCAGCAGGGCGACCGCGATGGTGGCGACGAACAGGCCGACGCGCGCGTCCACGCCGAAGGCGAGGGCGGCGAGCGCGCCGGTGAACGCGACGTGACTCAGGGCGTCGCCGGTGAAGACCTGGGCACGCAGCACCAGGAAGTAGCCGACCAGGCCGCAGGCCGCCGCGATCGCGGTGCCGGCGAGCAGCGCGTTGCGCATGAAGTCGGTGTCGAGCAGTCCGATCATGCCGGGCTCCAGGCGGTGCGGAGCTTCGGCAGGCCGAGTTTGACCGCGTTGGCGACGACGTAGAGGACGAACGCGAACGTGGTGACGAAGAAACCGATCGGGTACTGCGAGTAGAACGCGACGCCGAGACCGAACCAGGTGACCAGGACGCCGATCACCACCGACAGCACCAGGCTGAACCCGGGCCGTGCGGTGAGCACCTGAGCGGTCGCGGCCGGCATGACGAGCAGCGCGAACACCAGCAGGGCGCCGGTGAGCTGGCTGGCTTCGGCGACCGCGGCGCCGAGCAGGACCAGGAAGACCGCGGCCAGCGCACGGGTCGGGATGCCGCGGGCCGCGGCGACGTCCGGGTCGATGGAGGCGAACAGCAGCGGGCGGCCGATCACCGCGAGCGTGCCGAGCGCGATCACCGCGACGATCAGCAGGATCAGCACCTGGCCGTCGGTGACGCCGAGCAGGCTGCCGAACAGCAGCGCGGTCACGCCGTCCAGGAAACCCTTGTACAGCGCGATGAACAGGAACCCGCAGGCGAGCGCGAACGCCTGCACGGTGCCGGTGACCGCCGACTCCTCCGCGTGGTCCGCGCCGCCCGTTCTGGGCCGGGCGGCGATGACCAGGGCCGCGGCGACGCAGAAGCCGAAGTAGCCGTACGCGGTGCTGACGCCGATCAGCGTCGCGCCCGCCGCGCCGGGAAAGCTGACCATGGCGAGGGTGTGACCGGCGAAGGACTGCTTGCGCAGCACCATGAACCAGCCGATCGCGCCGGCCAGCACCGCGACGATCGTGCCGGCGCGGAAGGCGTTCACCATGAACGGGAACGACCAGAGTTCCTGGACGTCGGTGAGCAGGTTCCAGGAGGCGACGGGATCAGCCGGCGGCATCGGCGCTCCCGTGCCGGTCGGCGTGGACGGCGGGCGCCTCGGGCGTGCCGACCACGACCAGGCGACCGTCCGAAGTGGTCAGTACCTCGACCGGTGCGCCGTAGAGGGCGGTGAGGGTCTCGCTGGTGATCACCTCGGCGGGAGTGCCGCTGGCCGCGGCGCCGTGCGCGAAGTACACGACCCGGTCCAGGTAGCTGAGGATGGGGTTCACGTCGTGCGCGACCATCAGCACGCTGACCCCCTCCTGCCGGCAGATCTGGCTGACCAGCGCCGCGACCCCGCTCTGGTTCGGCAGGTCGAGGCTGTCCAGCGGCTCGTCGAGCAACAGCACCGAGGGGCGCCTGACCAGGGCTTGGGCGATCAGCAGGCGTTGCTGCTCGCCGCCGGAGAGCTGGCCGATCGGCCGGTGCGCGTAGGCGGTCGCGCCCACCAGGTCGATCACCTCGGCGACACGTGCGCGTTCGGCCCTGCGGCGGGCGCGGCCGAAGCCGAGGGGCAGGCCCCAGCGGTCGCCGTCGAGGCCGAGCCGGACCACGTCGATGCCGCGGATGCGCAGCGCGGGGTCGAAACTGCGCCGCTGCGGCAAATAACCAACTAGTTGGTTGTGTTGGCCGGGCTGGTGGCCGAGCACGGTGACCGTGCCGGCCGCGGCGGGAAGCAGGCCGAGCACGATCTTGATCAGCGTGGACTTGCCGACGCCATTCGGGCCGAGGATGGCCACGAACTCACCAGGCGCGATGTCCAGGTCGACCCCGCTCCACAGGGTTCGGCCGCCGACCCGGGCCGCGACGTCGCGCAGGGTGATCACCGATCCAACGGTGTTCGCGTTGGCGGTACGAACGTTGTTCGTCTGCTCGGTCGTGGTCATCGCGTGCTCCGGGGAGTGTCCGGTCCGTGGTGGGTTCGTGCCCATCCCAGCATGATGGTCCATCTCTATCGGACAGAGTCTCGATTCACTTGCCTGTTGCCTGGGCCAACGCCTTCTCGATGCCCTGCAATTCCTGGACCTGCCAGTCCTGGAAGGTGATGTTCGCCGGGGCCAGGGTTTCGGTGACCGTGGTGATCGGGATGCCGGCCGCCTTCGCCTCGGTGACCTGGGTCTGCACGTCCGGCGTCGAGTTCTGGCTGTTGTAGACGTAGACCTTGATCTGCTTGGTGCGGATCTGGTTGTCGATGGTGGCCTTGTCCGCCGCGGTCGGGTCGCTGCCCTCGCTGATCGCGTCGAGGAACGTCTCCGGGGTGATCAGGTCGAGGCCGAGGCCCTCCGCCAGCGGAGTGACGATCGACTCGGACGCGCCGATCGGGGTGCCCGCGTACTTGCTCTTGATCGTCGAGATCAACTGGTTGTACTGGCCGAGTGCCTGGTTCTCGAAGTCCTGCTTGCGCTGCTGGAAGTACGCGGCGTCGGCGGGGTCGATCTTGGCGTAGTCGCTCGCGATCTGCTCGATCACCTGGTGCACGTTGGTCGGCGAGTACCAGCGGTGCGGGTTGCCGCCGTCCGGGACGCCGACCAGTGTGCCGACGGTGAGCACGGTGCGGTTCGCGTTCGGGTTGGCGTCGAGCAGCTTGGGCGCCCACGGGTCGTAGCCGATGCCGTTGACGATGGCGAACTGCGCGCCCGCCATGGTGCGGCCGTCGGCCGGGGTCGCCTCGTAGGAGTGCGGATCGGTGTCCGGGTTGGTGATGATGCTGGTCACGGTGGCGTGATCACCGCCGAGCTGGCTCGCGATGCTGCCCCAGAAGTTCTCCGCGGCCACGACCCTGATCTTGGTCCCGCCACTGCCGCCGGTCGCGTTGGCCGGCGGGGTGGTGGCGCAGCCCGCCACGGTCAACGCGACGGTGGCGGCCGCGATCGCGGCCAGAGCCACGGGGCGGAACGGACGAACGATCCTCATCACGCACAGTCTCCTGAGTTAGGACGAAAGCCCCATATGGGGCGTCTCGATCCGGGAAGCCGGTTGCTCGGTGTCATCAGGAGGCTAAATGAAACTGATTGTCAGTTCAAGTTGGATCCAGGTCTTATTGAAAACCGTTTCCGATCTGTGCTGAGAGCTAGGTCACGCCGGAAGAGGCGCCCGCCGGCCGTCGTTGTAGGGGGCGTGGACGACGTGGACGTACTGGTGATCGGAGCGGGCCAGGCGGGCCTGTCCAGCGCGTATCACCTGCGCAGGGCGGGTTTCGCGGCCGGCCCCGGCTATCTGGTGCTGGACGGTTCGCCGCGACCGGGCGGGGCCTGGCAGTACCGCTGGCCCACGCTGACCCTCGGCGACGTGCACGGCATCTACCACCTGCCCGGCATGGAACTGGCCGCGCGCGGCATGGACCGACCGGCCAGCGAGGTCATCCCGGCCTACTTCGCCGACTACGAGGCGGAGTTCGCGCTGCCGGTCCGTCGCCCGGTCCGGGTCACGTCGGTCGAGTACGGGGCTGATCGGCGACTGCTGGTCAGCAGCACGGACGGCCAGTTCGCGGCGCGCGCGATCATCAACGCGACCGGGACCTGGGGGCACCCGTTCCTCCCGCACTATCCCGGTCAGGAGACGTTCGCCGGGCGCCAGCTGCACACCGTCGACTACCGGGGGCCTGCCGAGTTCGCCGGCAAGCGCGTGGTCGTGGTCGGTGGCGGCACGTCCGCCGTGCAGCTGCTGATCGAGGTCGCGAAGGTCGCGGCGAGCACCACCTGGGTGACGCGAAGGCCGCCGATCTTCAGCGAGGACATGTTCAGCCAGGAGCGGGGCCGGGCCGCGGTCGCCCTGGTGGACCAGGCGGTGCGCGCCGGCCTGCCGCCGGCGAGCGTGGTCAGCGTCACCGGGCTCACCCGCACCCTCGCGGTGCGCGAGGCGCAGGCCAGTGGCGTGCTGAACCGGCTGCCGATGTTCGAGCGGATCACCCCGGACGGGGTCACCTGGTCGGATGGCACGCACCGCGCGGCCGACATCATCTTCTGGAACACCGGCTGGCGCGCCGCGCTCGATCACCTCCGGCCGCTGCACCTGCGCGGGCCTGGCGGCGGGATCGTCATGGACGGCACCAGGGTCGTCGCGGAACCACGGCTGCACCTGGTCGGATACGGGCCGTCCGCGTCAACGGTCGGCGCCAACCGCGCGGGCCGGGCCGCCGTGCACGAGATCCGCCAACTGCTCGACGCGGAACGGGCGCTAACGGCCTGAGAAGACCCGGTCCAGCGTGTCGAACGGGACGAGCCAGCTCGCGGACAGCGCCAGCGCGCCGAACGCGACGATCGCGAACAGGAACACCCACGCCAGGCCGGGCACGCCGGTCAGCCGGGCCAACTGGTCGGCGTCCGAGTCGGGGCTGCGGTGCCGGCGCCGCTTCGACTGGAGTTCGAAGATCGGCTTCACGCCGGCGAACAGCAGGAACCAGGTGAAGAAGTAGGCGAATCCGGCCTGCACGGCGACCGAGGTGAACCGGGAGATCGCGAACACGATCAGGCCGGTGACCACAATGGACACCACGCCGTAGGCGTTGCGGATCTTGATCAGCATGACCGCGAGCAGCACGATCGTCGTCCACAGCAGCGCGGTGACCTTGCCGTTGACCAGCAGCGCGGCGAAACCGAGGCCGATCAGCGACGGCGTGATGTAGCCGGCCATCGCGGTGGCGACCATGCCGGGGCCGTGCGTCCTGCCCCGCGACACGGTGACCCCGGAGGTGTCGGAGTGCAGCTGGATGCCGCTGAGCCTGCGCCCGACCAGCAGCGCGACGAACGCGTGCCCGCCCTCGTGCGCGATGGTGACCACGTTTCTGGCCACCAGCCACACATCGCGAATCAGCACGACCAGCAGCGCGGCCGCGGCGCAGCCGAGCACGATCGTGAGTTGTCCGGCCGGGATCCCGGCGGTCGGGATCATGCTTCCGGCAGGGACCAGATGTCGGTGCCGGCGGGCACCGCGTAGCGGTCGATCTCGGCGAGTTCCTCCGCGCTGAACTCCCGGTTCTCCAACGCCTTCAGGTTCGTCTCCAGCTGCGCGACACTGCTCGCGCCGATCACCGTCGAAGTCATCCTCGGGTCGCGCAGCACCCAGGCGAGGGCGAGCGCGGCGAGCGACTGACCCCGGTCGGCGGCGATCGCGGCCAGCCCGCGCACCCGGTCCATCCGGGACGCGGTGAGCTGCTCGGCCCTGAGGAAATGCCCGACGCTGGCCCGCGACCCCGCCGGAATGCCGTCCAGGTACCGGTCGGTGAGCATGCCCTGCGCGAGCGGGGAGAAGCAGATGCAGCCGATGCCGATCTTGCCGACCGCCTCGATGAGATCCGGCTCCGGCCTGCGGTTGAACAGCGAGTACGAGGGCTGGTGGATCAGCAGCGGGGTGCCGAGGTCGGCGAGGATCTGCGACGCCGCCCAGGTCTGCTCGGCGGTGTAGTTGGACACGCCGACGTAGAGCGCGCGACCCGAGGTGACCGCCGTGTGCAGCGCGCCCATGGTCTCTTCCAGCGGCGTGTCCGGATCGAACCGGTGCGAGTAGAAGATGTCCACATAGTCCAGGCCGAGCCGCTTCAGCGATTGGTCCAGCGAGGCCAGCACGTACTTGCGCGAACCCCATTCGCCGTACGGGCCGGGCCACATGTCATAGCCGGCCTTGCTGGAGATCACCAGCTCGTCGCGGTAGGGCTTGAAGTCGCTCGCCAGCACGCGACCGAAGTTCAGCTCGGCGCTGCCGTAGGGCGGGCCGTAATTGTTGGCCAGGTCGAAGTGGGTGATGCCGAGATCGAACGCCCTGCGCAGCACGGCGATCTGGGTTTCCATCGGCTTGTCGTTGCCGAAGTTGTGCCACAGGCCCAGCGAGATCGGCGGCAGTTTCAGTCCGCTGCGCCCACATCGTGGGTAGTCGCCCATGCTCGTGTACCGGTCGTCCGCTGCCACGTACTCGATGCCCTCGCGCATGGCTGCATCGTATGCTGAGGCGATGAGGGTGCTGTCCTCGCCCGAGCAGGCCACGCAAGCGTCGCTGACCGTGCGCGATCTGGCCGCCGCGGCCGGCATCGCGGCCTCGGCCGTGCGGTTCTACGACGACAACGGCCTGCTGGCCAGTGTGCGCACGGCCGGCAACCAGCGCCGCTTCTACCCGATCGACGCCTGCCTCGTGAAGATCATCCGGGTCGCGCAGCGCGCCGGCCTCTCGGTCGCCGAGATCCGCGCGCTCATGGCCCACCTGCCGCGACAGCGCGGTGACGTGACCGTCGCCGACTTCGGCAGGCTGCGCGCCCAGCTGGAGGCCGACGTTCGTGAGCGCATCGCCGCGCTCACGAACGTCCTCGACGACCTCACCTCGGAGCGGAAACTCTGCGACGTGTCTACCGAATAGGCCGCAACGTCAGCTCGACCGTCGCCGGCACCGGCAGCAGCCGGTACCGCGGCAGCACACCCGGCCCGCACGAGGCCGACCCGAGGCCCTGCTGGGCGATGTCCACATTGAGCCACACCAGTTCGCCCGCGCGCAGCTCGTTGGTGTGCTGGGCGGCGTCGAGATCCGCGCTGGTCCAGCGGCGCGCGGTCAGCTCGACATGCGGGTGCCCGTCGATCCGGATACAGGTGCCGTCGGCCGCGGTCAGCCGCGCCCAGCGCACCTCGGTGCGGTTGCCGTTCTCCTGCGGGAACACGTAGGGCGTCTGGAGGTCGTCGACCGTGCTGGTGAACCGGCCCACCCGCGCAGCCTCCCGCATGTCCGGGTACGCCTCGCCCGGCCCCCGGCCGAACCACTCGACGCTGTCGAACCGGCCCGGCACGCCCAGCCGCACGCCGACCCGGGGCAGCGGGCACCACCAAGGCCCGTCCGGGGTCATGTCGACCCGCAGCCGCAGCGCGTCACCCTGCGCGGACCAGCGATAGTCGGCGAGCAGCCCCAGGTTCGTGGTGGCCGCGGCGACCCTGGTGCGCACCACCAGTTCGCGTTCGCCTGCCTCGACCGCGATCACCCGATGGGTCAACCGATCGAGCCCGATCCGCCGCCATTCGGTCGCCGCGGACCACTCGCCGTGGATCGCGATGTCGTTGTCGGTCGGCGCCCGCCACACGTCGAGCACGGGCCCTTCCACGCCGATCCCGGCGAACTCACGCAACACGCCGCTGCGCGCGTCGAACGCGCCCGGCCCGACCATGATCAGGCCCTCCCGAACCTCCACAGTGGACCCAGTCGCCGATGTGGTCTCGACGGTCTCGGCGTCGACCCTGGCCTGGCCCCAGGCGATCTCGTGCCCGGCGGGCGCCCACGGCGTGTCCGACGCGAGCGCGGCGCGCACGGTGAGCCAGGTTTCGCCCTTGGTGGAGGAAAGCCGGGGCAGCGCGACCGTCGCACTGCCGCCCGCCGCAACGGCCGGCAGGTCGAGCGTGCCCGACTCGACCTCGATGCCCTCGGTCGCCACCGACCAGGTGAAGGCCAGGTGCGCGGTGTCCACGAAGTCGTAGCCGTTCTCGACGCGCACCGTGCCCGCCCGCGGGTCGGGCGTGATCCGTACCGGGGCGATGATCTTGCCGAACTCGATCAGGCCGGGGGAGGGTTGGCGGTCCGGGAACAGCAGGCCGTCCGCGACGAAGTTGCCGTCGTGCACGACCTCGCCGAAATCGCCGCCGTAGGCGAAGAACTCGGTGCCGTCCTGCGCCTGCTGCCGGATGCCGTGGTCGATCCACTCCCAGACGAACCCGCCCTGGTTGCGCGGATGCCGCTCGAACAGCTCCTGGTACTCGCGCAGACCACCCGGCCCGGTGCCCATCGCGTGCGCGTACTCGCACAGGATGAACGGCAGGCCGCGCCGGTGCGCGTCGTGGTTCGGGTTCGCGGTCACCGGCTCCTCGCCGAGCCCGATCGCGGCGACCTCCGCGTGCGTCGCGTACATCCGGCTGTACACGTCCACGTACGGGCTGTCGTAGTCGCCCTCGTAGTGGATCGGCCGGCCCGGGTCGCGGTCGTGCGCCCAGTCCGCCATGGCGGCCAGGTTGTCCCCGGTGCCGCATTCGTTGCCCAGCGACCAGATGATGATGCTCGGGTGGTTCTTGTCGCGTTCGACCATGCGCCGCATCCGGTCCAGCATCGCCGGCCGCCACATCGGGTCCGCGGGCGGATTGCCGGCCCAGCCGACCAGGGAGAACCCGTGCGTCTCCAGGTCGCACTCGTCGACCACCCACAGGCCCAGTTCGTCGCACAGCGCCAGGAAATCCGGGTGGGGCGGGTAGTGGCTGGTGCGCACCGCGTTGATGTTGTGCCGCTTCATCAGCAGCAGGTCCTCGCGCATGGTCTCGGCCGGCACCGCCCGACCGTGGTCCGGATGCCACTCGTGCCGGTTGACGCCGCGCAGCAGGATCGCCCTGCCGTTCACGGTCAGTTGGCCGTCGGTCGTCCGGACCGTGCGGAAACCGATGCGCAGCCGCACCTTTTCGCCCGGGGTGGCCAGTTCCGCGTCGTAGAGCCGGGGCGACTCGGCCGACCACGGTTGCACGTGCGCGAACTCGCGCGTCCGGTCGGCGGGTGCGTCGGACACGCCCAGTTCGGGAATGCTGAGCAGGGCGGGAGCCGACGTCTCGACGCGCAGCCGTCCGGCCCCGGTCTCGTGATCGTAGTCGGCGTGCACGAAGAAGTCGGCCAGGCCGTCGGCGGGCCGGGCGAGCAGCGCCACCGACCGGAAGATCCCGGACAGCCACCACATGTCCTGATCCTCCAGATAACTGCCGGCCGACCACTGGTGCACCCGCACCGCGAGCACGTTCTCGCCCGGCTTCAGCAGCTCGCCGACCGCGAACTCGACCGGCAGCCTGCTGCCCTTGCTGTTGCCCAGCTCGACGCCGTTGCACCACACCGCGAAACACGAGTCGACGCCCTCGAAGCGCACCACCGCGTCGCCGCCCGGCCACGATTCCGGAATCTCGAACGTGCGGCGGTACTCGCCGGTCGGGTTGTCGTCCGGCACGTACGGCGGGTCGACCGGGAACGGGTACTGCACGTTGGTGTACGCGGGCTTGCCGTAGCCGTGCAGCTGCCAGTGCGCGGGCACCGGCAGCATGGCCCAGTTCGCGTCGTCGAACTCCGGCGCCTGGAAACCCTCGGTGCCCTCGGCGACGGTGGGCACCAACCGGAACCGCCAGTCCCCGTCCAGCGACAGCCTCGGAGCGTCCGAAGTGGACGTCGTACGGGGCGGGAGTCCGCCGGTGCCGGGGCCGGGGTCGACGTGGTGGGGGAGGGTGTTGGACACGGTGCTGACCTCCGTCAGGGCTGGTGGGACACGCCCCTCAAAGCTTGCCACGCCCGGGATCCGCGTCCTCGGTGCTGGTCAGGTGAGCGAGGACGGTGTTGGTGAAATCCTCCAGCCTGCCCAGCTGTTCGGCGGAGAGCAGGTCGAAGAAGTTGCGGCGCACCGACGCGATGTGACTCGGCGCGGCCTCCTCGATCGCGGCCCTGCCGGCGTCCGTGAGTACGATCACGGCGCCGCGCGCGTCGTCCGCGCAGTCCTCCCGGGCGACCAGCCCGCGTTGCTGCATCCGGGTCAGCTGATGGGAGAGCCGGCTCTTGGACCAGACCATGGTGCCGGCCAGTTCGTTGATCCGGCAGCGCTGGTCGGGCCCGGCCGCTAGATTGGCCAACACGTCGTAGTCGGCTTCGGACAGTCCGGAGTCGCGCATGGTTTCGCGGGCGATGCGGAGATCGAGCAGGGCGCGCATTCGCCGGTAACCGAGCCAGACCCGGGTCTCGGTGCTGTCGAGCCGGACGGCTTCCCCCATTTTTTCGGCCACGATGGGCAACCCTACCGTTGGTTGACACGTCACATAAGGCGTGAATACGATGCGGCCACGCATCAACCGGGGAGGGCTGATGGGGGAAGCGACGACACGCTGGGGCGTTCGCCGTGGGGTCACCGCCATTTTCGCTCAGGTGATATTCCAGGGAGAACCCAGATGAGCGAGAGCATTCGTGTCGACCTGTTCACGCAGCGCAACCGGGGCGTGCTGGTCACGCTCAAGCGCGACGGCAGGCCGCAGATGTCCAATGTGGCCTTCAGTTTCGAGCAGGCCACCCAGGTGATTCGTATCTCGGTGACGAACAACCGGGCCAAGACCAAGAACCTGCGGCGCGATCCGAGGGCCAGCTTCTACGTCAGCACCGACGACATGAGCGGCTACCTCGTCGCCGAGGGTGACGCCGAGCTGTCCACCGTGGCCGAGGACCCGAACGACGCCACGGTCGACGAGTTGATCTCGATCTACCGCGCGGTTGCCGGCGAACACCCGAACTGGGCGGAGTTCCGCACCGCGATGGTCAACGAGGAGCGCCTGGTCATCCGCCTGCCCATCAGCCGAACCTACGGCTGGGCGCGGTCGTAGTCGGCCCGCGCCGCGTCGATCTCGGCGATGTGCGCCTCCGCCCACGCCTTCAACGCCCGCATGACCGGCAGCAGACTCATGCCGAGGTCGGTGAGCGCGTAGTCGACCCGAGCCGGGACCGACGCGGTGACGGTCCGCGTGACCAGGCCGTCCCGCTCCAGGCTGCGGAGGGTCTGGGTGAGCATCTTCTCGCTCACTCCGGCGACGATCCGGCGCAGCTCCGCGTAGCGACGCGGACCGTCGGCGATCGCGTTGAGCAGCAGGATCACCCACTTGTCGCTGACCCGGTCCAGTACCCGGCGGACCGGGCAGTTCGCCAGGTACGCGTCGTAGGCGACCTTGGCCTGCTCCCTGCGCTGCGCGGCGGTCGACGTCGACATGACACCCTCCGGTAAGTAACAAACTTTTAGGTAGGTACTGTCCGATAGAGCGTACATCGACCATGGTTGGCGTCAAGCGGGTGACGAACGGGCCCGCGGGAGGTCAACCATGGAGGAAGTCATGCAGGCAGTGGTCGTTCGCGAGTTCGGGGGCCCCGAGGCGTTGCGCACGGTGGAGGTGCCCGCACCGGAACCGGGGCCGGGCCAGGTCCTGATCACGATCGCCGCGGCGGCTGTGAATCCGGTCGACGTGTTCACCCGGTCCGGTGGCTTCCCCGCCCTCGCCGATCTCGGCCACGACATCGGCATCGGCTGGGACCTGGCCGGCGTCATCGCCGAGGTCGGCCCGGAGGTCACCAGCTTCGCCGTCGGCGACGCCGTGATCGGCATGCGCGCCGGCGTGACCCAGCCGACCGGCTCCTACGCCGAACAGATCGTGCTCGACGCCGCGAGCATCGCCCCGGCGCCACAGGGCGTCGACCTGACCGCGGCCGCCACCATCGCGCTCAACGGCCTCACCGCCGTCCAGACCCTCGACCTGCTCGCCGCACCCGCCGGCAGCACCGTGCTGATCACCGGCGCGGCCGGTGCCGTCGGCGGCTACCTGGTCGAACTCGCCGCGAGCCGTGGCCTGCGCGTGGTCGCCACCGCGGCGGCCGGCGACGAGCAGACCGTGCGCGACTGGGGCGCCGAGGCATTCATCCCGAGGACGTCCGACCTGGCCGGCGAGGTCCGCGGGCTGTTCCCCGGCGGCGTCGACGCGGTGCTGGACGCGGCCCTGCTACGCACGCCCGCGCTGGCAGCGGTGCGCGACAACGGCGCGTACCTCAGTCTCGCCGGCGAGGCCCCGCTCGGCCCGCGCGGCATCCGGGTCGCGTCGGTCCTGGTCCACGACGACGGCAACACGCTCCGCGCACTGTCCACATTGGCCGCTCGCGGTCGGCTGACGCTGCGCGTCGCGGAAGCCCTGCCGCTCTCCGACGCCGTCAAGGCGCACGAACTGCTCGCCGAAGGTGGCCTACGCGGTCGCCTCGTGCTCCGCCCCTGAGTAGCTGCGCCTGCTCCGACTCAGCCGGCGGCCGGGTGCAGCGCGGTCAGCCGCGGCGTCTGCCAGTCCCGCTGCCAGGCGGTGTCCTGCGCGGTCATCGCGGTGCCGCAGCTGTCGCAGACATCCGCGGACCGACTGGCCTGCCCGCAGGCGGTGTGCACGATCGCGAGGTGCGCGTCCGGGCGGGGCGCGACGGTGTGCTTCTCGCCCCAGATCGCCAATGCGTTCAGCACCGGCAGCAGGTCCGCGCCCGCCTCGGTGAGCAGGTACTCGTGATGGGTGCGCTGCTCGCCGCGGTAGGCGGACCTGCGCAACAGCCCGGCGTCGACCATGGCCTGCAACCTGCGGCTGAGCACGTTGTCCGCGACCTCCATCCGCTCCCGGAACTGCTCGAACCGGCGCGAGCCGAGTAGGGCTTCGCGCAGCACCAGCAACACCCACGGGTCGCCGACCACGTCCAGGGCGCGCGCGATCGCGCAGGGGCGGTTCGACCAGTCCGAACGCAGCGGCACGGGGCACCTCCAATTCACTTGCTTGGCGAAAGTCTACTCGGTTATGGTCGACCGCATGGCTAGCTCCTCTCAAGCAATCCAGCGCCGCGCCGGCTCGTCCGGCGCGCTCGCGCTGATCATGACCGGGGCGGGCCAGTTCCTCGCCACGCTCGACCTGTTCATCGTCAACATCGCGTTCGCGCAGATCAGAGGCAGTTTCCCGGGCACAGACACGCAAACGCTGTCGTGGGTGCTCACCGCGTACGGCATCGTGTTCGCCGCGCTGCTCGTGCCCGCGGGCCGACTCGCCGACGTCTACGGCAGGCGTCGCGTGTTCCGGCTCGGCATGTTGATCTTCACCCTGGCCAGCGCGGGCTGCGCTGCCGCGCCATCGGTCGGCGTGCTGATCGCGTTTCGCGCCGTGCAGGCCATGGGCGCCGCGCTGATGGTGCCCACCAGCCTCGGCCTGCTGCTCGCCTCGTTCCCGGCCGAGAAGCACCGGCGCGTGGTCGGCATCTGGGCGGCCATCGGCTCGGTCGCCGCGTCCTGCGGTCCGCCCATCGGCGGCGTGCTGCTGGTCGCCGGCTGGCGCTGGATCTTCCTGGTCAACCTGCCCGTCGCGCTGATCGCCCTGGTGCTCGGCAGGCGCCTGCCCGAGCAGCGGCACCCCGGCGACGGCAAGCTCCCCGACCTGCTCGGCGCGACCCTGCTCGCCGTCGGCATCGCCGGCGTGGTCGCGGCCATCGCCAACCTGTCGGACTGGGGCCTGAGCGCGAAGACCCTCATCGCGGCCGTCCTGGGCATCGTCGCGCTGATCGCGTTCGCGATCCGGTGTGTTCGACACCCACGTCCGGTGATCGACCCGAACCTGTTGCGGCTGCGGCAGTTGTCCACCGGGACGTTCGCGATGGGCGCGTTCTACGCCGCGTTCGGCATTCTGCTGCTCGGCGGAACGCTGTTCCTGAGCCAGGTCTGGCACTACGGCAGCATCGAAGCCGGCCTGGCGTTCGCGCCCGGCCCGATCGCGGCCACCGTGTTCGCGGTGATCGGTTCGCGAACGCCGTTCGATCGACGAACGCTGATCGTCGTCGGCAGCCTGCTGTTCGCGATCTCCGGCACGTACTGGGCCGTGTTCCTCGGCACGCAACCGAACTACGTCGCGGACTACCTGCCCGGCCTGCTGCTCAGTGGCATCGGCGTCGGCCTGGCCGGATCCGCGATCATCGCGGCCGGTTCGGCCGTGCTGCCCGCGCACCAGTACGCCACCGGAACCGGGATCATCAACACCGCGCGCCAGGTCGGCTCGGCGATCGGCGTCGCGATTCTGGTCAGCCTGCTGGGACCGGGCCGGCACGTAGCCGACTACCTCGCGGGTTGGTGGGTGATCGCCGCCTGCGCACTGCTCGCCGCGGTATCGGCAAGCCTGCTCGGCGCGCCGACTACGTCCACAGTGGACGTTCCCATGTACCACACTTCGCCCGACGCCGCCTGAACCATCCACACCCCCGCCAACCATCCACAGCCACCCCGCCAAACCCCCACCCCCAACTTGACAACCGATAGGTTGGAAGAGGGGTGCCCCCGGGAAGGGTGGGGGCTGTCAGGTGGGGTTGCGAAGAAGATTCGGGTTTTACGGGGGGATCTGGGGCGTTGGGCGGCCTCGGGCGGTCTGCGCGTATTAGCGTGAGGTCGTGGTCGGGAAACGCAGCAGCCGCGCCGGCGGCGTGGTGATCGACGCGGACGAGTTGGGGCCGCTGTCCACCTTCCTCCGCCCGAGTTCCGCACCGGACGGGCCGCGCTCCGCGCGCGACTGGGTGATCGACTCGGTCATCTTCGTGGTCGCGATGGGCTCGGGCGCCCTGGCCGCGCTGCTCACCCAGGACGGCCCGAACGGGCATCTGCCGCTCCCGCCGATGTGGCTCAACCTCGTGGTCGGCGCGCTCGCCTGCGCCACGATGTGGTGGCGCCGGCAGTGGCCGGTCTGGATCGCGATCGTGCTCTCGGTCGTGTCGATCGCGTTCTCCGCGGCATCGGGCGCGGCCGTCATCGCCCTGTTCACCGTGGCCGTGCACCGCCGCTTCGGCCCCACCCTGTGGGCCGCGAGCGCCGTCATGGTCACCTCGGTCGCCCAGTACCTCCTCTACCCGGCTGACTCGCCGACGCCGAGCGACTTCTGGATCACCATGGCCTTCAGCGGGCTGTTCGTGGTCGTCGCGGTCGGCTGGGGCGTGGTGGTGCGCACGCGCCGCCAGCTGATCCGTTCACTCGCCGAACGCGCGCTGCGCGCCGAGGCCGAACAGGAACTCCGGGTCGACCAGGGGAGGCGCCGCGAACGCGAACGCATCGCGCGCGAGATGCACGACGCGCTCGGCCACCGGCTCTCCCTGCTCAGCGTGCACGCGGGCGCACTGGAATACCGCACCGACATGCCACCGGACGAACTCGGCCGCGCGGCCGGCATCATTCGCGCGTCCGCCCATCAGTGCCTTGTGGACCTGCGCGAGATCATCGTCGTACTGCGTTCGGTCGACCTGCCCGAAGGCGAACAGCGCCCGGCACCGAGCCTGGTCGATCTGGACGAACTCGTGGCCGAGTCGCGCCAGGCCGGCATGTCGGTCACGGTCACCGGCGAGCTGACCGATCCCGACACGGTGCCGGTCGCGGTCGGCCGGCACGGCTACCGGATCGTGCAGGAAGGTCTGACCAACGCGCGCAAACACGCTCCGGGCCAACCGGTCTCGCTCGCGCTCGCCGGCGCGCCGGGCACCGGCCTCACCCTGGAGATCCGCAACGGCCTGCCGGCCGGTCCGCCGCAACGGCCTGTCGTGCCGGGGTCCGGGATCGGCCTTGCCGGGCTCGCCGAACGCGCGGTTCTGGCCGGCGGCCAACTGGAATACGGGCGCACCCTGACCTCGGAGTTCCGTCTCTGGGTACGGCTACCATGGCCCGAGTGACCGAACCGAGCGGGCCGATTCGCCTGTTGATCGTGGACGACGACGCCATGGTGCGGGCCGGACTGGTCAGCATGCTCGGCGGCACGGCCGATCTGCACATCGTCGGCGAGGCAACCGACGGCGCCGCCGCGATCACCGCGGTCGCGGAACACCGGCCGGACGTCGTGTTGATGGACATCGCCATGCGCACCATGAACGGCCTGGAAGCCACCGAGGTGCTGCGCAAACGCCAAGGCGCACCGGAAATCATCATCCTGACCACGTTCGGGTCGGACGAACACCTGCTGCGCGCACTGCGCGCGGGCGCGGCCGGGTTCCTTCTCAAGGACGCACCGCCGCCACAGATCGTGGACGCGGTGCGCCGGGTCGCGTCCGGCGAACCGATGCTGTCCGGCAAGGTCACCCGCCAGCTCATCGACTACGTCTCCGGTCCGGGCCCACATTCGGCCGGCGCGGAGGCGCGCGCCGCGCTGGCCGGCCTGACCGCCCGCGAACGCGAGGTGGCCGGCGCGATCGCCGAAGGCAAGACGAACGCGGAGATCGCGGCCGAGCTGTTCATGAGCGTCCCGACGGTGAAAACGCACATCAGCAGGCTGCTCGCCAAACTGGAGCTGAACAACCGCGTGCAGATCGCACTGCTCGCGCACGACGCGGAAACCCGCTGAGCGACGCGAAAGTCAGACCAAAGTCGTAACGACCCCTCGACCAACGACGCGCACCCGCAGCACTTCGCCCGACGCGACACCATCGATGCTCACCGCACAATCGAGTGGTGAGCACGGTGTCCGCGGCGCGTTACCTCGGTACGACCGGACGGCACCTGGCCGCGCTGTCCAGGACCGACCGGGTGCGCGCCGTGCTCGATCCGCGTGCGCTGTTTCCCCGGCGCGGCAACCTGTCGCTGTTCGCCAACCGGATCGTCCTCGACGACTGGGCGGACGACGCGGCCGTCACCGTGCATGCGACCGAGGTCGCCACGATCGACATCGCGCCCGCGGTCGCCAGGCTGCGGAGGGCCGAACTGCGGCCGGTCGCCCTGGTCCATCGCAACGGCGAAACGTTGTACCTGCTGATCAACCAACGTTGGCTGCCGGCGCGCAACGACAACGTGCGGTGGGCATCGCTGCTCGGCGACTGGCTGCGCGCCGCACGCTGAACTCAGTCGAGCGTGATCGCCTCGCGCAGCAGACGGACCGGATGCCACGATTCGCGGCTCGTGCCGTGCCGGATCTGCTGCCTGCAGGACACCCCGGTCGCGACGATCACCGTGTCCTCCTGCTCCGCGTCGATCGCGGGAAACAGGCGATCCGAGCCGACGGTCATGGACATCGCGTAGTGCTCGGCCTCGAACCCGAACGAACCCGCCATGCCACAGCAACCCGCGTCCAGTTCGGTCACGGTCACTCCGGGAATCCGACGCAGCAGTGCCATGGTCGCGGCCGTGCCGACTTCGGCCTTCTGGTGACAGTGGCCGTGGAACAGCAGTTTCCGGCCGACCAGCCACGAGTCCGCGCGCAACCGGAGCCTGCCGTCGTCGATCGCCTCGACGAGCAGCTCCTCCACCTGGCGTACTCGCCCGGCCACGTCGCGCACCGCGTCGTCATCGGGCAACAGGGCACGGTGCTCGTCGCGCAACGTGAACAGGCAAGAGGGTTCGCAGCCGACGATCGGCGAACCGGGTTCGGTGTTCGAAAGCCGTTCGTGCAGCGAACGTGCCTTGTTCCTCGCGTCCTCGACGAGGCCCTTGGACAGGCTGGCCCGACCGCAGCAGCCGTTGTCCGCCAACCGCACGTCCCAACCGGCGCGCTCCAGCAGCTCGATCGCGGCGCCGCCGATGTCCGGCTCGGTGAACGTCGTGAACGAGTCGGCCAGGAACGTCACGGTCCCCTGCGTTCGCGGAGTCGTGATCGGCGCGCGCTCGCGGAAGCGGCGCAGCAGGTTGCGCCCGGCGAACTCGGGCAGCGGCCGCGCCGCCGTGATCCCGACAAACCGCTCCAGCCCGCGTCGCAGCACACCCATCCGGCCGACAACGTTCGCGACCGGCGCGGTCGCCGAACCAAGCCGGTTCAGCGTGCGGATCGCGCCGAACACGCGGGACCGCAACGGAACCCCGTGCCGATCATGGTGGTGCGACAGGGTTTCCGACTTCAACGTGGCCATGTCCACGCCGAGGGGGCACTCGCTCTTGCATGCCTTGCACATCAGGCACAGGTCGAGGATCTCGTGCAGCCGCTCGTCCCCGAGGGCGGCGCGCGGATCGGGCTCGGACAACGCCTTCACCAGCGCGTTCGCCCTGCCGCGGGTGGAATCCTCCTCGCGCAGCGTGGCCATGTAGGAGGGGCACATCGCGCCGTTGCCGCTCTTGCGGCACAACCCGATGTTCATACACCGGTCGGCCGCGCCGCGCATCCCGCCGACGACCGAAAAGGACAGTCGGGTGCGGAACTCGGGCGCGGGCGGCAGCGCGGGGTCGCGCAGGTGCTCGGTCATCGCGGGCGCGTCCACAATCTTGCCCGGGTTCAATCGGTTCTCCGGGTCGAACAGGGCTTTCACCTGGCGCATCGCCTCGTACAGCGGTTCGCCGAAGATGTCCCGGTTGAACTCGCTGCGCGCCAACCCGTCGCCGTGCTCACTGGAGTTCGCGCCGCCGTACTCGGCGACCAGGTCCTTGACCTCCTCGGCGACCGCTCGCATCGTGGCCACGCCGTTCGGGTCGGTCAGGTCGACGAACGGCCGGATGTGCAGACATCCGACGGAACAGTGCCCGTAGAACCCGGCGGTCAGGTCGTGCCGGTCCAGGATCGCCTTGACCCGCGCGGTGTATTCGGCCAGGTGAACCGGGTCGACCGCGGTGTCCTCGATGAACGCCAACGGCCTGCGCGCGCCGACGCTGGCCGCCATCAACAGGCCGAGACCGGACTTGCGCACCTTCAACAGCGCGTCCTGCTGCTCGGGCGTGATCGCGCGCAGCGTGTGATAGCCGTGCCGGTGCCGCGCCCACAGCGCGGTGAGCCGGTCGAGTCGCCCGACGAGTTCGGCCTCGTCGTCGCCGGTGAAGCTGACGAACAGCAGCGCGTCCGGGTCGCCTTCTAGGATCGTTCCCAGCGACGCGTACTCGATCTTCGCGCGGGACAGGTCGAGGATCGTCCGGTCCATCAGTTCAACACCGGACGGATCGCAGGACAGCGCGTCCTCGGTCGCGGCGATCGCGGCCAGCACCGAGTCGAAGTGGCCGACCGCGATGACCGTGCGCTTCGGCTTCGGCACCAGGTCGACCAGCGCGCTCGTGGCGACGACCAGCGTGCCCTCCGACCCGACCACGAACTTGGCCAGGTCGAGCGTGCCCTCCGCGGGAACGCGGTCGAGGCGGTAGCCGCCGGCCCTGCGCCAGAACGTCGGGAAGCCGGTCGCGATCGCGTCCGCGTTGGCCCGCGCCAGTTCGGGCAGCTCGCGGGCGATCCGGCCGGCCAGCCCCTCGGTCGGGGGAGCGGGGCCGAAGTGCGCGACGGACGCGTCGGAGAGGACGACGTCCAGTTCGCGGACGTGATCGATGGTCATGCCGTAGCGGATCGACCCGCTACCGGCCGAGTTGTTGCCGATCATCCCGCCGATCGTGGCGCGGTTGCTGGTCGACGTGTCCGGCCCGAACATCAGGCCGTGCCGCGCGGCCGCGCGGTTCAACTGGTCCTGCACGACGCCCGGCTCGACCAGCGCGGTGCGCGCGTCCGGGTCGATGCGCCGGATCTTGTTCAGGTGCCGCGAGAAGTCCAGCACGACGCCGGGTCCGACGGTCTGGCCGGCGAGGCTCGTGCCCGCGCCGCGCGCGAGCACCGGTACGTCGAACTCACGCACTATCGCGATTGTTGTCGCGACATCATTCGCGTGTTTCGGAAAAACGACGCCGCGCGGCATCATCGAGTACATGCTCGCGTCGCGCGCGAACAACGTTCGCGTGTAGTCGTCGAACGCGACCTCGCCGGCGAGTTCGGCGCGCAGTCGCCGTTCCAGATCGGCGCCGGTCACGGCACGCGGAGGACGTCGAGGGCGGCGTTGATGCCATGCGGGTCGATCGGCACGCCGGACAGTTCGAGGCCCAACTGCACGCCGGACAGCGTGCCGGCCAGGCTGAGATCGTTGAAGTGGCCGAGGTGACCGATCCGGAACACGGTGCCCGCCAGTCGGCCCAACCCGGTGCCCAGCGACATGTCGAACCGGTCCAGGATCACCTCGCGCACCTTGTCCGCGTCGTGCCCGTCCGGCAGCAACACCGCGGTCAGCGAGTTCGAGTGTTCCCGCTCGTCCGCGCAGAGCAGCTCAAGGCCCCAACCGCGCACCGCGGCCCTGGCCGCCGCGCCGTGCCGGGCATGCCGCGCGAACACGTTCGGCAGACCTTCCTCGTCCAGCAGGTCCAGGGCGGTGCGCAGGCCGTAGAGCAGGTTGGTGGCGGGCGTGTACGGGAACGAACCCTTCTTGTTCTGCTCCATGATCGGCAGCCAGTTCCAGAACGCCCTCGGCAGCTTCGCGTGCTCCGCCGCGGCGAGCGCCTTGGCGCTGACCGCGTTGAAGCTCAGCCCCGGCGGCAGCATCAGGCCCTTCTGCGAGCTGGCGACCGTGACGTCGACACCCCACTCCTGGTGCTGGTAGTCGGTCGAGCCGAGCGAGGAGATCGCGTCCACCAACAGCAACGCCGGGTGGTTCGCCGCGTCGATCGCCTGCCTGATCTCGGCGATTCGGCTGGTCACGCCCGTCGACGTCTCGTTGTGCACCACGCACACGGCCTTGATGGCGTGCTCGCCGTCCTCGCCCAACCGCTCGGCCACCACCTCCGGATCGACGCCGTGCCGCCAATCGCCCGGCACGAAGTCCACCGTCAACCCGAGGTTGTCGGCCATCCGTCGCCACAGCGTCGCGAAGTGACCCGTCTCGAAGCCGAGCACCCGATCACCCGGGCTGAGCGTGTTGACCAGCGCCGCCTCCCACGCGCCCGTGCCGGACGCCGGGTACACGACCACCGGCTCCTCGGTGCCGAACACCGGCTTGAGCCGAGCCAGGATCTCGTGCGTCAGTTGGGTGAACTCCGGACCACGGTGATCGATCGTCGGCGCCGCGATCGCTCGCAGGACCTGGTCGGGGACGTTCGTCGGACCGGGGATCTGCAGGAAATGCCGGCCACTGTGCTGTGTCAAGGCGCTGCCCTTCGGTACGAAAAAACCCGCACAAAATCCGCTGGGCGGAACTTTCCTACCGTATCGCGGTCAACGACGGACTCCACTGTGGCCTGAGTCGCTCAGCCGGCCTCGGCATGCATGTCCGCGCAGCCGCGAAAAAGTTCAGCGGCGAATGTCGATCCGCCGCCCGCCGGTTCGACGCATGAGTGGGACGGGCTGGCTAGGCTCCCCTCGCCACCCGCTCCGACCAGGTATCAGCAACGATGAGGACGTCACGATGCGATTCATGATGATTATCAAGGCGACCGACGAGACCGAGGCCGGCGTGCTGCCCAGCACCGAAATACTCACCGAGATGGGCCGCTACAACGAGGAACTGGTCAAGGCGGGCGTGCTGCTGGCGGCGGAGGGGCTGCGGGACAGCGCCAAGGGCGCCAAGGTCAAGCTGAACGGGAAGCGGCGCACCGTGATCGACGGGCCGTTCGCCGAGGCCAAGGAGTTGATCGCCGGGTTCTGGCTGATCGAGGTCGGCTCCCTGGAGGAAGCCGTCGAATGGGCCAAGCGCTGCCCGTGCCCGGAGGGCCAGGACAACGAGATCGAGGTCAGGCAGGTCTTCATGCCCGAGGATTTTGGCGACGCGCTCACCCCGGAACTGCGGGACGCGGAGGAGCGCATCCGCACCCAGGCATCCGGCAGCTGATTGGCTTGCGCTCGCGGGCCAGGGCTGATGTCATCACGTCGTGGTGGCCCTGGACACGCGTGACGTACATCGGACGGTCGACGCCGTGTGGCGGATCGAGTCCGCGAGGTTGATCGCAGGCGTCTCGCGCATCGTGCGCGACGTCGGCCTCGCCGAGGAACTCGCCCAGGACGCGCTCGTCGCCGCGTTGGAGCAGTGGCCGGAGTCGGGTGTCCCGGACAACCCGGGGGCCTGGCTCATGGCCACCGCCAAACACCGCGCCATCGACCTGATCAGGCGAAACGAACGGCTCGGCCGCAAACAGGAGGAGATCGGCCGCGACCTGGAGACCAGCCAACTCGACTCGGATGGCGAGTACGACGCGGTGCTGGAGGCCATCGACGAGGACATCCGCGACGACATGCTGCGGCTCGTGTTCACCGCCTGCCACCCGGTGCTGTCCACCGAGGCCCGGGTCGCGCTGACCCTGCGCATGCTCGGCGGTCTCACCACCGACGAGATCGCGCGCGCCTTCCTGGTCTCCGAATCGACCGTGGCCCAACGCATCGTGCGCGCCAAGAAAACCCTGGCCAAGGCCAACGTTCCCTTCGAAACTCCGCGCGGCGAGGAACGCAGCGCGCGCCTTGCCTCCGTACTGGAGGTCATCTACCTGATCTTCAACGAGGGCTACTCGGCGACCGCGGGCACCGACTGGCTCCGCCCGGAGATCTGCGCCGACGCCATGCGCCTCGGCCGCGTGCTCGCCGAACTCACCCCCAACGAACCCGAGGTGCACGGCCTGGTCTCGCTGATGGAGATCCAGGCGTCCCGCTTCGGCGCGCGGGTCGGCCCGGACGGCGAGCCGATCCTGCTGCTCGACCAGAACCGCGCCCGCTGGGACCGGCTGCTCATCAATCGCGGCCTCACCTCGTTGACCAGGGCGGAGAAGCTCGGCGGCGCGCAGGGCCCGTACGCGTTGCAGGCCGCGATCGCCGCCTGCCACGCCCGCGCCGTCCGCGCCGAGGACACCGACTGGGCTCGCATCGCCGGCCTCTACGCGGTGCTCGGCACGGTGACCCCGTCGCCGATCGTGGAGCTCAATCACGCGGTCGCGGTGTCCATGGCGTTCGGTCCGCAGGCCGGGCTCGACCGCATCGACGACCTCGTCGCCCGCGACGTGCTGGACGGCTACCACCTGCTGCCCAGCGTCCGCGGTGACCTGCTGGTCAAACTCGGCCGATCCGCCGAGGCCAAGGCCGAATTCGAGCGTGCGGCCGAACTCACCCGCAACGACCGCGAACGCGACCTGCTGCTCGACCGCGCGCGCCACTGCTAGACCTGCTTGGTCTTGGGGACGCCGTAGCGACGCTGGATGTACCCCTCGACGACAACCAGTGTCACCACCAATCCCAGCCAGGCGCTCGCGCTCGCCACGTCGTGGATCGCGCCGATGCCGTTCGTGTCGCCCTGGTACGCGGGACCCTTCAACTCCGGCAACATCGCCAGGACGGCGATCGGCGTCCAGAACCGCGACGCGATCGACGCGAAGGTCAGCGCGTAGTTGCGGATCATCCACTTGCGATGGTCGGCGAACCTGCGTTGCCGCGCCGCCCGGTAGCCGGCGACACCGGTGATCATCCACAGCGCGTCGAGGACCAGCAACGACGCCTGGTTGCTGACACCGAACGGCGCCATCACCAACACCGGGATCGCCAGCACCGAGGACGGGAACACGCCGAGGAAGAAGTACGCGCGCCCGGTCCACCGATGCGCGACCGGATACCTGCGACGCAGCCACGGCCACAACTGCGCCAGCCCGGCCACCGTGGCCACGGCCGCGGTGAAGATGTGCGCCACCAGCAGCACGTACTGGATGCCGCCATAGCTGATCGGAATGCGGCTGGTGCTGATGTTCGGCGGTAAGTACGCCGACAGCAGGTACGCGACCATCGCCAGCATGGTGACGCTCAGCGCGAGCGCACCCCAGGGGCGGCGCCGTCGCCGTGCCGGGCGCGGCGCGGTCTCGTTGACGATCGGTTCTCGTGTCAGGGTCATGCGTCGATGGTGACCGGCCGGCCGGTCCCGGTCAGGAGTGTGAGCCCCCGGTGCGGGGGTGGAGCTAACTCCCCTTGACCGGGTTCAGCACGATCTTGCCCAGATTGGCACGGTCCTCGACGATCCGATGCGCCTCCGGAGCATCCACAAGGGACAGTTCGGCGTGGATGACGGGCCGGAGTCGCCCATCCGCCAGCAGATCCCACAGTTCGCGCTGCTGTGCCTGGTAGCGGTCGGCGCGCAGGGTCGAGAAGTGCAGCATGTTGAAGCCGATCACGGTGGTGCCGCGCATCCGCAGTTCGTTGGTGTCGACCGGCCCGCCGATGCCGTTGTGGCTCACCAGTCGCCCGAACGGGCGCAACGTGTTCAGGCAGCGGCCGAGCACGTCGCCGCCGACTCCATCCAGCACAACGTCGACCTGCCGGTCACCCCAGTCGGCCGGCCCGCCGTAGCTGACCACGTCGTCCGCGCCGAGGTCGCGCACGAAATCGGCCTTGCCCATCGACCCGACCGCGGCCACGACCCGGCCCGCCCCGAACGCCTTCGCCAGTTGCACGCTCAGGTGCCCGACCCCGCCTGTCGCCGCGTTGACCAGCACGTCCTCGCCGGGCTGAAACCGCTGGCACGCAACGTGCCCAGCGCGACCTGGCCGCTGCGCGCGACCACCAGCGCGGCCGCGTCATCGAAGCCGTCCGGAACGGCGACCGCCAACCGGGTGCCGATCGTGGCGTACTCGGCGTAGGCCGCGCCGAACGTCAGCCCGGTGACGCGCCGGCCGATCCGCCACCCGGACACGTCCGCGCCGAGGCCCACCACGGTGCCGACGATCTCGCCGCCCGGCGCGTACGGCAAATCGACGCCGCCCCTGGCCAGCCGGACGACCGGCAGTGTCACGCCGGCAAGGCCGACCCGGACCAGCAGTTCGTCCGGACCCGGTTTCGGCTCGGCGACCTCCTCGACGCGCAGCACCTCAGGTCCGCCATAGGTATGAAACGCGACGCGACGCAAGCCGCTCACCTCGACCGGCTGTGGCTGAGCGCTGCCAACGACAACACAGACGCGCTCGCCTTCTACCAGCGATCCGGCTTCGACCTCGTCGAACTGCGCCACGACGCGGTCCGCGCCGCACGCGACCCGAAACCGTCGATCCCGTTGCGGGCCAACGGCATCCCGATCCGCCACGAACTTACTCCGTAGCCTGCTCCGCGCTGTCGTCGTCGCGGGTCTTGTCGTAACGCACCAACGACGGCACGGCGAACCAGATCACCACCGCGCCCACGATCGTGGCGATACCGCCGCTGACCGCGCTGACCACTGGCGACACCAGCGAACCAACCAGGCCCGCCTCGAACATGCCCAGCTGTGGCCCGCCCGCGCCGACCACGAAGTTCAGCCCGTTGACGCGGCCCCGGTACCGGTCCGGCGTGACCAACTGCATGACCAGGGTGCGCAGCACGACGCTGGCGTTGTCCAGGGCGCCGCAGAACGCCAACGCCAACAGTGCCAGCCAGAACTGCCGGGTGAACCCGAAAACGGCGATGCCCGCGCCCCAACACACGATGAGCAGCAACATGCCGCGCCCCGGCCTGCGCACATGGCCGAGCGGCCCGGACAGCACCGAGCCGATCACGCCACCGAGACCCACCGCCGAACTCAGCAAGCCAAGCGTTTGCGCGGAGCCGCCGAAGTGCATCGCGTTGATCGCCGGGAACAGCGAGATCGGCAGGCCGAGCACCATCGCGTTCAGGTCGGCCGCGAGCATGCCGATCAGGATCGGCCGAGTCCGGACGAACCGCAGGCCGTCCAGGACGCTGCGCAGGCCCATCGACCCGCTGCGTTCTTTCGGCGACATCGCGGGCAGGCCGAACAGGCCGTAGAGGCCGAAGACGAACGTGATCGCGTCGACCAGGTAACACAGCCGCAAGCCACCGACCGCGGTGAGCACACCGGCGACGGCCGGACCGATCAACATGCTCGCCTGAAACGTGCCCATGTTCAGCGCGATGCCCGCGGCGAGCTGATCCTCCGGCAGCAGCTGCGGCAGGATCGCCTGACGCGTCGGCGCGTTGATCGCGACGAACAGCGACTGGATACCTACTAGTAGGTACAGAAGCCACAGCTGGTTGAACGAAAGAAACGCCTGCAACGCGAGCAGCACCGATATCCCGGCCAGGCAAAAGCTCATCGCGATGGCCAGTCTGCGCCGATCGACGTTGTCCGCGATGGAACCGCCGAACAGTCCGACCAGCAGCAACGGCACCATGCCCACCAGGCTGACCGCGCCGACCGCGAACGACGAATGGGTCAGCTGATAGACCTGCAACGCGATCGCGAAGTTGGTCAGTTGGCCGCCGATGGTGGACACCGAGCCGCTGAGCCACAGCCTGCGGAAAACGGGAACCTCGCGCAGTGGCCGGATGTCGGCGATGAGACGGCGGCGGGTCGGCTCGGTCTGCTGTGCGCTCATCGCGTGGGGCATCCTCAGGTGTTGTCGACGGGAGGCGCTTCGCAGCGGCCCCCGACCATAACAACGCGCACGGAATCGCTCGACCGAATTAGTCGCCGGTTGCGCCTCACGTGGCGTGAGGACCTAGCGTCGACTCTCGTGAACGAAGAACGCGCCTGGCGAGTAGGCGAACTGGCCGAACAGACCGGCCTGACCGTCCGCACGCTGCATCACTATGACGAGATCGGCCTGCTGGTCCCGTCCCTGTACAACAGTGCGGGCCACCGTCGCTACACGGCCGACGACGTGCGCAGGTTGCATCGCGTCATCGCGCTGCGCGGGTTCGGCTTCGCCCTCGCCGAAATCGCTGAACTGCTCGACGAGTCCACCATCGACCCGCGCACGCTGTTCAACCGTCAACTCGACCAGGTGAACGAACAGATCGCCGCGAGCATCCGGCTCAAACACCAGCTGATGCGCGTGCTCGCCGCCATCGACGCGAAATCCGAGCCGTCCAGTCAGACCATGATCGAACTGATTGAGGTGATGACCGCCATGCAGAACCCGCTGACCCCGGAACAGTTCGCCCAACTAGCCGCTGACCGCTCCAAGTTCGCCGCCTCGCTCAGCGAAGCTGAACTCGCCGAGATGGCCGAACGCCGCCGCAAGTTCACCGAGAACCTGTCCCCGGAAGAACTGGCCGAAATGAACCGCGCCCGCGCCGCCCTCCACCCCACCGCAACAAACGCCAACCCCAAGAACCGCAGCACGCAAGACCCCAACCCGCAAACCTGACCGCAACCCGACGACATCAACCCAAAACCTTACCAGCAAACAAAATCAAAGATCAGCAACCCTGAAACCACCCCACGGCATCCCCCACCGCTCCCTGGGGGGCGACCCCGCTGCCAGCCTACTCGTCGATGATCAATTGTCCATGATCGTCTTGTCTGCTGTGGACAATTTCGGGGGGTGTGGATGAATCGCGTGACGCAGTTCGTCTTTGTGCTATGCGCGCGTACGAGGCTTCTTCTGGACCGGTTGGTCTGATACTGTCGGCGTGTGACGACGGGGCAGGTCAAAGTCGGGCGTCCGCGCGAGTTCGATGAGGGCGAGGCGCTGGACGCGGCCATGGCGGTTTTTTGGGCGAAGGGCTATCACGCCACGTCGCTCGCTGACCTGATGGCCGCGACCGGTCTTGCCAAGGCGAGTCTGTACGGCGCTTTTGGCGACAAGCACAGTCTGTTCGCGACGGTGCTGCGCCGCTACGTCGACCAGCGGGTCGCGTTGATGGCGGCCGACCTCGGGTCGAGTCGGTCGCCTGCCAAGGCGTTGCTCAGCTATCTGCGCCGCCAGGCCGCCGAGGCCGTCGGTGGGCGCGGGTGCTTGAGCGCTAATGTCGCGCTCGAGTTGTTGCCTGGTGATGACGAGATCGGTGAGATCGTGGCCCGGCATCAGCAGCTGACCCGTGATCTGATCGCGGGCGCGCTGGATCGGATGCCGAAAGCGCCGCCGTCGGAGGTGGGGGCGCGGTTCGTGTTCGCGGTTGTGGAGGGGATGTGGCAGCAGGGACGGACGTTGACCGACCCCGCGCCGCTGTTGGCTGCCGCTGAGTTGACCCTGCGCGCGTTGCGCTGAATTCGCGTTTTGCCTGGGAATATCTAAGCGTGCGCTAATTTAAGACCAATCAGTCTGTAATGGGGGATCAGATGAGACGACTGGTTCCGTTGGTGCTCGGCGCGTTCGCGCTGGGCATGGACGCGTACGTGATCGCTGGGCTGATGCCGTCGATCGGCGTGGACCTGCGAGTGTCCACTTTCGCCGTTGGGCTGCTGGTGACGGTATTCACCCTCGCCTACGCTCTCCTCTCACCCATCGGCTCCGTGCTTGGCGCCGGGCTGCCGGCGAGGACAGTGCTGCTCGGTGCGCTCGGCGTTTTCACCGTCGGCAACGCGCTCAGTGCGTACGCTCCGTCGCTGACCTTGTTGTTGTGCGCACGGGCGATCGCCGGGCTCGGCGCGGGGGTGTTCATGCCGACGGCCGCGGCGACGGCGGCGGGACTGGTGTCGGCGGCTCGGCGCGGCCGGGCACTGGCGTTGATCACCGCCGGGATGAGCGGCGGCGCCGCGCTGGGCGTGCCGATCGGCGTCATGGTCGGACAGGACCTGGGCTGGCGCTACACCTTGTGGCTGGTGACCGGGCTCGGCCTGCTCGCCTGCATGGGTGTGGGCCTCACCCTGCGCGGCGGGGGCACCCGCGTCGCGTCGCCGCCGTTGCGGGCTCGGTTCGCCGTGCTCGGTGAGCGTGGCGTGGCCAGGATCGCGCTGGTCACCTTTGCCGCCTCGTTCACCAGCATCGGCGCGTACACCTACATCAGTGCGTTGCTGCGCAACACCGACGGCGCCACCTCGACCGCCGCATACCTGTGGGTGTGGGGCGTCGGCGGCATGGTCGGCTGCCTCGGCATCGGGTTTGTGATCGATGTGTGGCGGGACACTCGCATGCTGCAAACCGTGATCTTGACCATGCTCGCGCTCGTGCTGCTCACCTTCCCGGTTCTCGGGCGATCGTTCGTCGGCGCGTTGGCGGGCTTGTTCGTCTGGGGAGCCGCCGGTTGGTCGAGTCTTGCGCCGCAGCAGCACCGGTTGCTCGCGCTGACCACGAAGCACGGCACGGTCGCCGTCGCGTTGAACTCCTCCGCGCTGTATCTCGGCAGCTCGGCCGGGTCGACGTTGGGTGGGGTCCTGGTCGAGGCGCATGGTGCGGTGCTCGAATGCCTCGTACTCGGCGCGGTCGCCGCGCTGTTCGCGCTGGTCAACCGGTTTGCCACGCCTGGGCCGAAAATGGGGGAGGCTCCCGGCCGCTGGGGGAGGTCGGCCGGGAGCCTCAAGGACCCGGCTGTTGGGGGATCAGCCGGGGGTCCGGGTCGGTGACAACAGGATTACTGTTGGTGAGGTAGTCCTCTCGTCAACCTTGTTGCACAGTGTGCCAGAAGGTAGGCGTTCTGTGTCGGCGGGGGACCAAATTTCCTCGCGACTTTTTGCCGCACGCCACCGAACCGGGCCGCGCCGCCGCGCAATGCCTGTGCTGAAACGAGTCAACTATCATCCGGGCGTGGATGCGGGTGAGCTGGGCCGGCGCGGTGCGGTGCGATCGCGGGGGAAAGCCGCCGGGGTGGTACTCGCCAGCGGGTCCGGCAGCCGGATGGGTGCCGAGGTCAACGGCACCCCGGTCAACAAGGTCTACCTGCCGCTCGCCGGCCGCAGCCTGGTGTCCTGGTCGGTGGCGGCTCTCGCGGCCGTGCCGGACATCGGGGTCCTCGTGCTCGTGACACGGCCCGAGGACGAGGAGCACGTCGCGAATGTCCTGAGTGCACACTCCGGGCCCCGACCCGACATCGAGATTGACATCGAGGTCGTCGCGGGGGGCGCGAGCCGGCAGGAGTCCGAGCTGATGGCCTTGCGCCACCTCGCCGACCGGATCACCTCCGGCGAGATCGACGCGGTGCTCATCCACGACGCGGCCCGGCCGCTGGTGTCCGCCGAACTGGTCGCCGACGTGCTGCGGGCCACCCGCGATTTCGGTGGCGCCATTCCCGGGCTGCCGCGCGAGGACCTGATCGAGGTCGCCGCCAACGGGGTCGACGTGCTCGGGCCCGCGCCCAGCCGGGTGGTCGCGGTGCAGACGCCGCAGGGGTTCCTGGCCGCGCCGCTGCTCGCCGCGTACGAGCAGGCCGCGCTGGACGGCTTCGCCGGCACGGACACCGCGTCCTGCGTCGCCGCCTACACCGACATCGCCGTGCACTGCGTCGACGGCGACGAGCGCAACATCAAGATCACCTATCCGCACGACCTGCCGCTGGCCGAAGGTGTGCTGGCGACCGGTGATTGAGGCGATACTGCACAGATGACAGGAGGAGCGGCCACGGCCAGGTGGATGATCTACGGCGCGAACGGCTATACCGGGCGCGCACTGGCGAAACTGGCGGAACAGACCGGGGAACGACCGGTGTTGGCCGGCCGGTCGGTGGCCAAGGTGCTGCCGCTCGCCGACGAACTCGGCCTCGACCACGTGATCGTCGACCTCGCCGACACCTCGGGCCTGCACAACGCGCTCGCCGATATCGGGCTGGTCGCCAACTGCGCCGGCCCGTTCTCGCAGACCGCCCTGCCGCTGGTCGACGCGTGTCTGGCCACCGGGACGCACTACGTGGACATCACCGGCGAGGTCGACGTGTTCGAGTCGATCTACGCGCGGGCCGACGAGGCCGAGCGGGCCGACGTGGTGTTGTTGCCGGGCGCCGGTTTCGACGTCGTGCCCACGGACTGCCTTGCCGCGGCACTGGCCGAGAAGCTGCCCGACGCGACCGAGCTGGAGCTGGCGTTCACCCTCAGCGGTGGGTTCAGTCCGGGCACCATCAAGACCGCGCTGGAAGGGGTCGGTGCTGGCGGGCGGGCCAGGATCGACGGCGAACTGCAGCCGGTCCCGCTCGCGCACCGGCAGACCATCGCCGAGTTCGCCACCGGCCCCCGCCAGGTGACCGCGATCCCATGGGGCGATCTGAGTTCCGCTTACCGGACAACCGGAATCCCGAACATCACTACCTACACGGTGCTGCCCGGCAGCGACCTGATCAATCGCAGTCAGCAGTTCCTCGGACCGCTGCTGCGCATGCCGGCGGTGCAGCGGGCCGGCATGTCGCTGGTCGACAGGTGGATCACCGGGCCGAGCGAGGAGCGCCAAGCGAACAGCAAGCGGTGCGAGGTGTGGGGCCGGGTTTCCGGGCCGGGCAAGCACTACGCGAGCGGCACGGTCAGCACCCCGGCCGGGCAGCCGTTCACCGTGGACGCGGTGCTGCACGCGGTGCGACGCCTGCTCGGCGGCGAGGTCGCCGCCGGCGCGCACACCCCGTCCAGCGCGTTCGGCAGCGATTTCCTGGCCGACCTCGACGACGTGACGGTCGGCCGGATCAGCACGCGTTGAACCGGGCGTTGGCAGGTTTCCGACAACACCCCTGAACAGGCACGGAAATTGTCGGACCGGCTTCTTAGGTTCTGCGCATGACCGAACAACTCGAACATGCGAAAACGTTTGCCACCCTGCACAGGGCGGGCTCGCCACTGTTGCTGCCCAACGCCTGGGACGCGGCCTCCGCGGTCGTCATCACGGGTGCCGGCGCCGCGGCGATCGCCACCACCAGCGCGGGCGTCGCGTGGTCGCTCGGGGTACCGGACGGCGCGGACCTGGGCGCCGACCGCAACGCCGAGGTGATCGCCCGGATCGTCGCGGCGGTGGACGTGCCGGTGTCCGCGGACATCGAGGCGGGCTACGGCGAATCGCCGGAGACGGTCGCGGCGACCGTGACCGCGGTGGTGCAGGCCGGTGCCGTCGGCGTGAACATCGAGGACCGGATCGGTCCGAAGCTGCTCGAACCGGCCGCGCAGGCGGAGCGGCTGATCGCGGCGCGGGAGGCGGCCGAGCGGTTGGGCGTGCCGGTGTGGATCAACGCGCGCACCGACATCTACCTGGCTGGCATCGGCGAGCCGCGGACCTGGCCCGGTCTCACCGAGGAACGCGCGAGTGTGTATGCGGCGGCGGGTGTGGACAGCGTGTTCGTGCCCGGCCTGGTGGACACGGCGGTGGTCGGGAAGCTGTCCGAGGGGCCGGCGCCGATCGCGGTGATGGCATGGCCGGGCGCGCCGACCGTCAGCGAGTTCGCGAAGGCGGGCGTCGTGCGGATCAGTCTCGGTTCCGGCATCGCGCAGGCCGCGTACGCGGTCGCCGCGCGCGCCACCAAGGAGCTGCTGACCAGCGGAACCTATGACGCGACCGCGGCGGCGTTGTCGTTCGGGGAACTTGACTCGGCGATCGCGGCCGGTCATCGATCATAAACAACCAACTAGTTGGTCGTTAGTGGGCGGGAGAGCTGGGCAGGGAGCGGAGGGAGAGCTGGGCAGGGCGGGCAGCGCTGGCGGGCAGCGCTGGCGGGCCGGGCTGGCGGGGCTGGCGGACAAGGCAGGCGGGCGGGCTGGGCCGACGGGCGCCTGTCCGGCGGGGCTGGCGGGGCCTGTCCGGTGAGGGCTGGCGGGGGCCTGGTCGGCGGGGCTTGCCGGGGCGTTGGCCTGAGTTTGCCGGCGGCTGGGCTGTCGGGTTGGGGTCGGGTTACTTGGTGGGCGGGTCGCACTCGGGGACGGCTGCGTGCGACTGGTCCGGGCGCAGCGGGGGCTCGGGCAGGGGGTGGGCGCCCTCTGCCCGGAAGCCGTCCAGCAACAGCGCGAGGTGTCGGCGCCAGAGTCGGGGCGCGCTGTTCGCGGTGCGCTCGACGGTCTGGGCGATGCCCCAGACCACGAACGCGAGGTCTTCCATGGCGAGGTCGGCGCGTACCGCGCCGGCCTGCTTGGCGCGCTCGATCAGCTGGTTCATGGCTTCGCCGACCTGCCGTCGCAGGCCCTGGTTCGCCGGTGAGTCGGCGAGGCCGCGGGCGGCCACCTCGTTGAAGCCGCGGTCGACGGCCTGTAGTTCGCACACGTTGACCAGGTAGTCGGCGAAGCCGTGCCACGGATCGGGATCCGCGAGCGCCGCCAGGGCGTAGCCGGCGATCTTCTCCAGCCGGTCCGCGAACACCGCCTCGATCAGTGCCGCCCTGGTCGGGAAGCGGTTGTAGAGGGTGCCGATGCTCACCCCGGCCCGTCGGGCCACTTCCTCCAGTGCGACGTCCACGCCGCGTTCCGCGAACAGTTCGCGCGCGGCGTCGATCAGCAGGGCGCGGTTGCGCAGCGCGTCGCTGCGCAGCGGTCGGGACGCTTCGGTCGACGAAGGCATGCCCCATTGTATGAACTTGAGGAACCTCTCATCTTCATGCTAGGTTCAAACAAGTTGAGATTGTCCTCAAGTTAGTTGATGGAGGGGTTTTCGCATGTCGAAAACGATCGTTGTGGTCGGTGCGGGCGCCGGCCTCGGCCAGGCCGTGGCACGCCGCTTCGGCGGGGAAGGCTTCGGCGTCGCGCTCGTTGCCAGGACCGAGTCGCGACTGACCGCGCTGGCCGACGAGCTGCGCGGCGAAGGGATCGACGCGGCCGCTTTCCCCTGTGATGTCAGCGATCGCGTCGCGCTCGACGCGACCGTTGCCGCGATCGTCGAGCGGTTCGGCCGGATCGATGTCGTCGAGTTCGCGCCGACCGGCCTGGACTGGCTGTCGCGGATCAGCCCGCTGCCGGACACCACCGTCGAATCGCTGGAATACCCGCTCGACCTGCTGGTGCGCGCGCCGATGGCGATGTTCGGCGCGGTGCTGCCGGACATGATCGCGCGCGGTGACGGGGCCTTGTTGATGAGCGCGGGCGGATCGGCGAGCAGGGCGTATCCGCAGATTGGCAATATCGGCATCGCCATGGCGGCGGCGCGCAACTACCAGCTGAACCTCAACGCGGCCCTTGCCGACACCGGTGTCTACGCGGGACTTCTGCAGGTCGGCGGCGGTATCGCAGGCAGCGACGCGATCCGCGAGTACGGCAAGGACCGCGACCTGGGAGAGTTGCTCGACCCGGCCGATCTCGCCGAGACCTACTGGGACATGTACGTCAAGCGGGACCGGTTCGAGGAACTCATCGGTCCCGCTTTCGCTGCCTAGCGACGACGATTTCTCAACGGGCCAGCAGGCTGCTGGCTTCCTGGGCGGCCGGGCCGGCCTCGGTGAGGTGCGCGAGGTTGGCCGGGACCTGCTCGCCACGTCGGTTCATGGCCTGCGCGTAGAGCCGACCGGCGCGGTAGGACGACCGCACCAGCGGGCCGGCCATCACGCCGGAGAAGCCGATCCGGCGCGCCTCGTCCTGGTGCTCGACGAACTCCTCCGGCTTCACCCATCGCTCGACCGGGTGATGCCGGGGGCTCGGCCGGAGGTACTGGGTGATGGTCAGGATCTCGCAGCCCGCCTCGTGCAGGTCACGCATGGCCGCGGTGACCTCCTCGGGGGTCTCGCCCATGCCGAGGATCAGGTTCGACTTGGTGACCAGGCCGGCCGCGCCGGCCGCGGTCAACACGGAAAGCGAGCGCTCGTACCGGAAACCGGGGCGGATCCGCTTGAAGATCCTGGGTACGGTCTCCAGGTTGTGCGCCAACACCTCGGGCCGCGAGCCGAACACCTCGGCCAGCTGGTCAGGGTCGGCGTTGAAGTCGGGAATCAGCAGCTCGACGCCGGTGCCCGGGTTGAGCTGGTGGATCTGCCGCACGGTCTCCGCGTACAGCCAGGCGCCGCCGTCGGTGAGGTCGTCGCGGGCGACACCGGTGACGGTCGCGTAGCGCAAACCCATGGCCTGCACGGACTCGGCGACCTTGCGCGGTTCGTCGCGGTCGAGGTCCGCGGGGCGGCCGGTGTCGATCTGGCAGAAGTCACAGCGCCGGGTGCACTGGTCGCCGCCGATGAGGAAGGTGGCCTCGCGGTCTTCCCAGCACTCGTAGATGTTGGGGCAGCCGGCTTCCTCGCAGACCGTGTGCAGGCCCTCCCGGTGCACCAGCTTCTTCAGCTCGGTGTACTCGGGACCCATCCTGGCCTTGGTCTTGATCCACGAGGGCTTCTTCTCGATCGGCGTCTGCGCGTTGCGGACTTCCAGCCGCAACAACTTCCGCCCATCCGGCGCCACGCTCACGGGTTCTCCTCAGCATTGGCTTTTACGCAGATACAACACTACGCCGCAGCCTGGAGTGCGCCTCGTCACGCGGTCGCGCCATTCGAATCAGGCCGGATCAGGCCGAATCAGGCTGGGTCGGGCGTCACTCCGGTCAGCTCGGCGGTCACTTCCCACAGCCGCGAGCCCGCCGCGTCGTCCCGGGCGCCGGGCGGGAAGGGCACCTGTTCGGGGGAGCCGTGCATCTCCTGGAACCCGCTCGGGCCGTAGTACTTCCCGCCCTCGGCCTGCTCGGCGACGGCCGCGAACAACTGGGGCAGCGCGCCGATCCGCACGTCCTGACCGAGGACGGCGTTGCCGATCGCGCCGAAGCCGTTGACGATCGCCCGGCCGATGCCGCGGCGGGAGCGCGCCATGTTCGCGCTGAGCTGCGTGGCGGTGTAGCCGGGGTGCGCCCCGATGCTGCGCACGTCCGCGCCCGCCTCCCGCAGGCGGCGGTCCAGTTCCCTGGCGAACACCGCGTTGGCCAGTTTCGCCTGCCCGTAGGCGGTTACCGGCGTGTAGATCCGGCTCTTGAAGTTCGGGTCGGCGAGGTTCAGCCTGCCGGCCTTCGCGGCCAGACTGGACATGATGACGACCCTGCTGGCCGGGGTCGCGCGCAACGCGGGCATGAGCAGCCAGGTCAGTGCGGCGTGCCCGAGGTGGTTGGCGCCGAACTGCAGCTCGAAGCCGTCCTTGGTGGTCATCCTCGGCGTCGCCATGACGCCCGCGTTGTTCATCAGGACGTCGACCCGGTCGCCGGTCAGCTCCCTGATCCGCGCCGCGGCGGTGCGGACGGAGGCGAGGTCGGCCAGGTCGAGCAGGACCAGGTCAGCCTTGCCGCCGGTGCCGGTGATCGAGTCCAACGCGGTCTCGCCGCGCTCGGCCGACCGGCAGGCGAGCACCACGCGGGCGCCGTGCTCGGCCAGGACGGTCGCGGAGCGCAGACCGAGGCCGGAGTTCGCGCCGGTCACTACCATGGTTCGGCCGCTCAGGTCGGGAATGTCGGCCTCGGTCCAGTCAGACATGACTCCACTCCTACTACGCGTGTCCTCGCCGCACCAGAAGTTCGCCTTGACAGAGCAAGAAATAGCAGGCGATCGGTCAGGTGCTCGGCACGACCCTGCGGATCAGCTGTTCGATCGAGCTGCACCGGCGCCGCCGCTGCTGGTCCGGGGTGTCCCTGATCAGCGCGAGGAAAGCCGACCCGACCCTCGCCGTCTCCTCGGCGGCCTCGCCGAACTCGGCGAGGCCGGAGGCGTAGGCGAGCATGCGCCGTTCGCTCGCGAGAGCCGCGCGGAACTCGGGTCCGGCGTCCTCGACGTAGCCGTCCAGCAGTCCGCGCAGCTCCGGTGCCTCGGTCGCGGTGCGTCGCCAGGCGGACGTGACCGCCTCCAGGTTGTCGACCTCGGCGTTGTGCTCGGCGTCGAGCAGGGCCACCCCGAGCTTGCCGAACAGCAGCTGCGACCACTTGTACTGCAGCGCGAGCGCCAGTTCCTCGCGCGAGCCGAACTGGGCCTTGACCTCGGTGAGGTCATCGAAGGGCAGCCCAGCCCCCGGGTTGCTCCTGACCTGCGCCAACACCAGGTCGATGGCGTCCTTGCGCTGGTAGAAGTCGGTCCAACTCATGGCTTCCTCCCCTTGAGTGACCACGTCGTACCGCAGGTTTGCGGCATACTCTCGGTACGGACCTATCGAGAACATACCACCGGTACGTACTCTCGGTATGGCGGTTAAGGTTGTGAATGTGGTGACAGTGCGGTCGCGGCGCCTTGAATATTCGGAGTCCACACGGGATGCCCTGGTGGACAGTGCGGTCGAGCTGTTCACCAAACGCGGGTACGCCGCGACGTCGCTGGACGAGATCGCGCGCAAGGCGCGCGTCACCAAAGGTGCGCTGTACCACCACTTCAGCGGCAAGCAGGCGTTGTTCGAGGCCGCGTTCGACGTGGTCGAGGGAACCGCGAAGGCCAGGCTGGTGGAGATCCTCACCGGCAGCGAGGGCACCGCGTGGGAGCGCGCCATCAACGGCCTGCGGCACTACATCAAGATCTGCCTCGACCCCTCCTACCAGCGGATCGTCATCCACGAGGCGCCGGTCGTGATGGGCTGGGAACGGTGGCGGGAGGCCGAGGACCATCACAGCTTCGGCCTCGTCCGGTCGACAATCCAGGCCTGTGTGGACAGCGGAGAGTTCGAGCAGTTGCCGGTCGAGGTGACCGCGCGCCTGCTGTTCGGCGCGCTGTCCGCGGCGGCCACCATGATCGCCAGCGCCGACGACCCGAAAAAGACCGGCGCCGAAGTCACCGCGACCATCATTCGCATGCTCGAACGTCTGCGGAACCCGGTGACCGGCGCCTGAGCGGTTTCGCGGCACCGTCCCAGCCGAACACGACCGCCGACTCGATGCGTTGTGGCGCCAACCAATAGCCTGACCGGGTGACCACTTCCACGACACTGCGGATCTTCACCGAACCCCAGCAAGGCGCCAGCTATCTCGACCTGCTGCGCGTGGCACGCTGCGCGGAGAACGCAGGCTACGACGCGTTCTTCCGTTCCGATCACTTCCTGAAAATGGGCGACGTCAGCGGCCAGCCCGGCCCGAGCGACGCCTGGATCACCCTGGCCGGCCTCGCCAGGGACACCGAGACCATCCGGCTCGGCACCCTGGTCACGTCGGCGACCTTCCGGCACCCCGGCCCGCTGGCGGTCGCGGTCGCCAATGTCGACCAGATGAGCGGCGGCCGGATCGAGTTCGGCTTCGGCGCGGGCTGGTTCGAGACCGAGCACACCGCGTACGGCATCCCGTACCAGCCGCTGGGCGAGCGGTTCGACCGGCTGGAGGACCAGCTGGAGATCATCACCGGCCTGTGGCGCGCGCCCGAGGGCGAGCAGTTCTCCTTCGCCGGCAAGCACTACCAGGTCATCGACTCGCCCGCGTTGCCAAAGCCGCTCCAGCCGCAGGGCCCGCCGGTGATCATGGGTGGCGCCGGCGCCAAGCGCACCCCGGCTCTTGCCGCGCGGTTCGCCGACGAGTTCAACATCCCGTTCGCGGGCATCGACGACGCGATCACCATCTTCGAGCGCGTCGACACGGCCTGCGCTGCCATCGGCCGCGACCCGGCCAGCATGGCGCGGTCGTCGGCCCAGGTGCTGTGCGTCGGCCGAGACGAAGGTGAACTCGCCAAGCGCGCCGAAGCGATCGGCCACGAGGTCGACGAGCTGCGCCGCAAGGGCCTCGCCGGCACTGTGTCCGAGGTGGTCGACCGGATCGGGGCGTGGCGGGAGCGGGCCGGCGTGCACCGGTTCTACCTGCAGACCCTCGACCTGACCGATCTCGACCACGTCGAACTGGTCGCCGCCGAGGTCGCGCCCCAGCTCGACTGATCGCTCGGGTGGTGCCGCTCCGCTCTACTCGGGCTCCGCTCTGCGCGTGCTCCGCTGCGCTCTGCTCGGGCTCGCGGAGCGGCACCACCCTGTGCGCTATCGAGTGAATTCGAGTCCGAGGGCGCTGAGCAGCTCGAACACCAGATCCTCGGCCGACGGTTCCGGCTCGGCCTGCAACACGTCCTCCAGTCGGTCGACGTCCGGCCGCAGCCCGGCTTCGCGCGCCCAGTCGACCGCAGGATCGACGACCTCTTCCGGCGGAATCAGCAGCTCCTCGGGCAACGGATACCGTTCGGCCTGGTCGGGCCCGAGCACGCCGGTCCACCCGGCACCGGCCGGACCGCGCGCGCACGATCGCGAACGCGCCGTTCACCACCCGCGCCACCAGCACCGCGGCGCCGGTCGTGTCGGCCAGCGTCGGCGGCGGTTCGGCATCGGCGTCACCGATCTGGACAGCCTGCCAGCCACCGATGCCACCCGCCCACACCGGCGAACCGCCGCACGCGCGAATCGAGTCCAATTCGGACAGCGGTCGAGTCGAACGCGCGACCACCACGATGCCGGAGAATCCCATTGCCTCCACCCTTTCTTTGTGTTGCTCGCACGGTAGGCGGAGGCACTGACAAAAAGTGGGCTGTTGGCGTGGATGAACTGTTGTCAAGTTGGGCATCCGGGTTGTCCACAAGGGCTTCAGCTATCCACAGGTACGCCGCGAATTCCGCGAACCAGGCTTGACAAGGTTAGTCTGGAAAGGGGTCGTCCCCCCGTGGATGGGTGGGGGTTTTCCCTTTATATTTGGGGAATTTTCATGTTTTCGCGGTGATGAGGAGGTGGGTGGGGACGCGGAGGTTGGTGGGTGGGGCGTAGGTGAGGGTTTGGGTGATGAGGCGGTGGTCGCGGATCGCGTCGAGGACGCCTGCCGCGATGGCTACGGCGATGTGCCGGCCGGGGCACGCGTGAGGGCCGTGGCCGAAGTCGAGGTGTTCGTCGCGGTTGGCGCGGGTGGGGTCGAATTCGTCCGGTGCCGGAAAGATCGCGGGGTCGCGGTTGGCCGCGGCGAGGTTGATCTCGATCGGGTCGCCGGTCGGGGTGACGCGTTTGGTCGCGCGGACCGGAGGGGTGTGGCGGAGGGTTTCGGCGAGGATCGCCTCGGCCGGGTCGCGGAGACCGTCGCGCAGCATGATGAACGCCGCGTTGCCGATCAGGCCCGCCGTCGCGTCGTAGGTTTGCGCGAGTAGGCCGATCCGCGCCGCGATCGTTTCGTCCGCGGGGCCGGTGATGAGATCTTGGACGGCGGTGTCG
>DASZJG010000034.1:0-154787 GCA_035948315.1 Pseudonocardiaceae bacterium
GTTCCTGGGCATGACCCGCAAGCAGATGGAGTCGCGGGTCGACGACATCGCGGAGTTCACCGAACTCGGCGACTACCTGCAGATGCCGCTGCGCACCTATTCGACCGGTATGCGGGTGCGGCTGGCGCTGGGCGTGGTCACTTCGATCGACCCGGAGATCCTGATCCTGGACGAGGGCATCGGCGCGGTGGACGCGGCGTTCCTGGACAAGGCCCGGGAGCGGCTGGTCGACCTGGTGCGCCGGTCGGGCATCCTGGTCTTCGCCTCGCACTCCGACGAGCTGCTCTTCGAGCTGTGCAACTCGGCGATCTGGATGGACGAGGGCCGGATGCGCATGCAGGGCGGCCTGCGCGAGGTGCTGACCGCCTACAAAGGGCGAGACCCGTACGAAGGCATGAGCCAGGAAACCCTGGACAGGATCGGCGAGACGCCGGAACTGGCCAAGTCCGGCGGAGAAGCATGAGCCGCCTCCCCCTACGGCTATCAACGGAGACTGTGGCATGAGCATCGGAGCAAGCCTCGGCAAGGGCGCTGTGGTCACCGTGGTGGTCACCCGGCACCGGCGCGAGCTGCTTGCCGACTCGTTGAAGATGATCGCGGCACAGACCCGACCGCCGGAGCACCTGATCGTGGTGGACAACGGGCCGGACCAGCCTGCCGAGCAGGTGGTCGCGGACGTGCCGATCCCCACGACCTACCTGGTCTCGCACCGCAACCTCGGCGGCGCGGGCGGTTTCGCGCTGGGCATGCTGCACGCGCTGGCGATGGGCGCGGAGTGGGTGTGGCTGGCCGACGACGACGGGCGGCCTGCCGACGAGACGGTGCTGGCGACGCTGCTGGACGAGGCGCAGCACCGCGGCCTTGCCGCGGTCTCGCCGGTGGTCGCCAACATGGACACGCCGGACACGCTGGCCTTTCCGCTGCGTCGCGGCCTGACCTGGAAGCGGCAGACCAGCGAGCTGGGCGTGAACTTCCTGCCCGGGATCGCCTCGCTGTTCAACGGCGCGCTGTTCCGCGCGTCCACGCTGGACGTGATCGGTGTGCCGGACTACCGGCTGTTCTGGCGCGGCGACGAGGTGGAGATCCACCGCAGGCTGGTCCGGTCCGGGCTGCGCTTCGGCACCTCGCTGCGCGCGACCTACCTGCACCCGGACGGCTCGGACGAGTTCAAGCCGATGCTGGGCGGCCGGTTCCACGCGCAGGACCCGGGCGACGCGATCAAGCGCTACTACACCTACCGGAACCGCGGTTATCTGCTGGCCCAGCCCGGGATGCGCAAGATCGGCGCGCTGGAACTCCTCCGGTTCGGTCTGTACTTCCTGGGTGTCAAGCGCGACCCGAAGGCGTTCCTGGAGTGGCTGCGACTGCTGCGGCTCGGCAGGCGGGAGCAGTTCTTCCGCAAGTGAGCGGCTAGGACGCTTCGTCGGACTGGACCTTGGCCTGCTCGGCGGGGCCGAGCAGGCCGGCGATGAGCAGGTCGGCCACGGCTCTGGGGTCCGGCAGCGTGGTGTCCGGCGAGAGCAGCAGGCTGATGGCCATCCGAAGCAGCCATTCGACGGCCTGGTCGATCGGCACTCTGAGCACCGCGTGGTGGGTGCGTACGAACCGTTCGACCAGGGCCGGCAGCAGCACCTGGACCAGGGACGGTTCGCCTGGCCGGACCACGACGATGTCGGTGAGCTGCTCGGGTTCCTTGGTGATCAGCCGTTGCAGCACCGCGTGGTGCTGGAGGTAGTCCAGGGTGAAGGTGATGGCCTGCTCGAGCGCGTCGCCGAGCGGCGCCTCCCAGGTCACGGCCGTGTCGAGGCGGTCGAGGAGCCGGGTGATCTCGGCCTCGGCCACCGCGCGGACCAGGCCCGATTTGTCACCGAACACCCGGTAGGCCGTCGCTCGCGACACACCAGCTCGATCGGCCACGTCGGTCAGCGAGGTTTTGCGCACCCCGAAGCTGAGGAAGCACTCCAGAGCGGCGTCGACCAGACGTGGATCGGCGCCTGCGGAAACCGAACTCACCCGCCCATCGTCTCACCGCGACCAAACAACTTTCGCGGCGCACTGTGCCAAACAGCGCAATCCCACCTGGATGCCGGCGATTACCCTACCGCCGAAAGATGGTTCAGTGCGCGAGCTTCTTTCCGCGTACCGGGTTGTTCAGCAAGCCTGATCACTCTGGGCGAAAACGTTTGCGCCAGTGGTGAACCGCGTTGCGCGGCCCCCGTCGCCCTGTTCTGCTTGACTCATGAGCAACGCGAAACAGGCCCTGGTGCTGCACCTGTCCGGAGTGGGGCAGCCGCTGCTGATCGAGGTCGCCGCCGACGGCGCGGAGGAGCTGGCCGGGCGGTTGGCCGAGCTGATCCGGCACGCCAAGGTGGAGTCGATCGAGGCGGCCAATGGTGCGAAGGTCGCGGTGAACTTCGCGGCCGTGCAGGTCGCGCATGTGGACGTGGTGTCGGGCATCGGCCAGTTGTACGGCAGCCCGCCGAGGACCTAATCGTTGTAGAGGCGGGCCCAGTTCTCGCGGCTGCTCAGCGTGGGCAGCGCGGCGCGGTACTGGCGCTGGAGTTCCGGCGCCATCCGGACGAACTTGCGCAGCAGGCTCGCGGCCTGCCGGCCCAGCCGGATCGCGGTGTCCCGGTCGCGCTTGCGGATCCGCACGCCGCCCTGGGAGGCGTCGGTGACCACGGCGGTGTCGAACAGCGACACGTGCCACCAGTAGGCGCTGTCCGCCGGGACGGTGCCGGCGTCGTGCACCTTCTTGTCCATCAACTGGTAGGCGAGGCGTTGCAGCAGCACGCCGGGCTTGAACTTCGGTGTCGGGCCTGCCTCGATCATCGGCAGGTAGCCGGGTTGGACCTCGGGCACCTCGGAGTTCGGGTGCACGATGGTCTCCGGGTAGCCGGCGCGCAGCTCGCGGATCTCGCGCATGGCCGCGGCGCCGCCGTCGGTGAGGATCGACGGGCCCGCCATGAAGTCATCCAGCGCCTTGAGCAGGGTCGCGGTCAGCCCGTACTGCATGCTGAGCAGGTAGCGGGTCACGTGGCTGGCCAGCGAGCGGGCGACATGCTTTCCGTCGAAGCGGCTGTGCAGCGCGGCCGTGATCAGCGAGTTGCGCAGGTTGAAGTAGCGGTGCCACTCGTCCCAGTCCTTCCAGCCGAAGTCGGCGTGCCAGACGCCCGCTCCGGGAAGGCTGACCGTGGCGTAGCCGTGCGCGTGGGCGCGGTAGCCGTACTCGACGTCGTCCCACTGGAAGAAGAACGGCAGCGGGTAGCCGATGGCGTTCACGATCTCGGCCGGGATCAGGCAGGACCACCAGCCGTTGTACGCGGTGTCGACGCGGCGTTCCTGCAGGTTGCGGTTGCCGTCCTCGTCGTAACCGGTGAGGTCGGCGTTGGTCAGCGCGCCCTTGACCGCCTCGCCCGCGGCCAGCCGCTCCAGGTCGGCGGACTCGGCCGAGACGTGGATGTTGTTGGGGTGCAGCAGGTTGAGCATCTGGCCGCCGACGATGGTCGGCGCGCTGGTGCGGTTGGCGAACGCGGTCAGCCTGGTGACGATCTCCGGTTCGCACAGCACGTCGTCGTCCATGAACAGCACGTTCGCGTGCTCGCCGTGGGCGAGGCCGGCCACCTCGTAGAGGCCGCGGGTGAAGCCGCCGGCACCGCCGAGGTTGCGCTGGCGGATGTAGCGCAGCTTGCTGCCCAGCGACGCGGCGATCTCGGCGAAGCGCGGGTTGGCCTCGACCGGGTCGCTGCCCTGGTCGGCCACGTAGACGGCGTCCATCAGCTGCTGCGCGCCCGGGTCGCCGGCCAGCGCGGCCAGCGTGTTCAGGCAGTCCTCGACCCGGTTGTGGGTGCAGATGACCAGCGCGGTCGGGCGCAGCGTTGCCGGCGGGGCGACGGTCCAGCGGACCTGGTGCACGGTGAGCGCCTGCTCGTCCGTGGTCAGCTCCAGCCACATGGCGCCGCCGTCGTTGAACTTGTCGATCGGGCCGGTCAGCGTGACCTCGGTGTGCGTGCTGCCGCGCACGTCCTTGGCGGCCACCACGCGCGGCACGCCCTCGTGGTCGGAGGCGTGCAGGGCGACCCGGCCGGTGCCGGCCACCTCGACGAGCAGCTTGACCTCGGTCGCGACCGTCCAGCGCTGCCAGTAGCTGGCCGGGAACCGGCCGAAGTAGGTGTTGGTGCTGACCACGGTCTTCGGTTCGAGCGCGATGTGCTCGCGACCGCGGGAGGCGCTGCCGGCGACGATCTCGGCGTAGAGCAGGTCGGAGACCAGCGGCGAGGGCGGGGCGAACAGGCCGCGCATGGCGACGAGCCTGGTGGGCGCCGCGTGTTCGGCGAATTCGAGGTCGGCCACGGGTGCGGTCACGATCTGCCTGCCGCGGGAACCCGGAACACCACGGTCCGCAGCAGCACGAAGTTGATGACCGTCGCGACGGCCTGGGCGATCACCCAGGCGACCGGAACGCGCCAGCCGGTCGCCGGCAGCAGCGCGAGACCGGCCGCGTTCACGCCGACGTTGACGAAGAACGTGGTGCTGTAGAGCACCGCGAAGCGGAACGCGGGCGCCGCGCCGCCCTGGGAGTCGAACGTCCAGCGGCGGTTGAGCACGTAGGCGGTGATCGTGCCGAAGATGAAGCTGATCGCCTTGGCCAGGTCCGCCCACAGGCCGAAGTGCAGGAGCAGCTCGTAGATGCCGAAATCGACACCGGCGGAGATGACGCCGAAGACGACGAAGCGGACGGCCTGGTCGATCAGGCCGCGCTGGGCGCGCTCTGGATCTCTGGACTGCTGTCGCTGCGGTTGCACCGACGACACCACGTCAGATCCTTCCGGTCGGGTCGAACTACGGGTCGAATCACGGCGAGAACGAACACAGCATATTGCGCGACTGTGGGTAATCGGTGAGCCTCACCAGGAGGGTGACCGCGCGCACCAGATACCCTCGGACCGGTGGGAAGTGAACCAGGCGAATTCCGAACACTGCATGGTTGGGGCCGTACTTCGCCGACGGTAGCGCGGGTGATCACCGCGAACACCGTCGAGGACGTGGTACGCGCGGTGACCACCGCCGGTCCGCGCGGTGTGCTGGCCAGAGGGCTCGGCCGCTCCTACGGCGACCCGGCGCAGAACGCGGGCGGGACGGTCATCGACATGACCGGGCTGGCGCGCATCCACTCCATCGACCCGGAGACCGGCCACGTCGACCTGGACGCGGGCGTCAGCCTGGACACGCTGATGAAGGCGGGCCTGCCCTTCGGCCTGTGGGTTCCGGTGCTGCCGGGTACCCGCCAGGTGACCATCGGCGGCGCGATCGCCAACGACATCCACGGCAAGAACCACCACAGCGCGGGCAGCTTCGGCAACCACGTGGTGTCCATGGACCTGGTGACCGCGGACGGCGAGGTGCGCACGCTGTACCCGGAGGGGCCGAGTTCCGAGCTGTTCTGGGCGACGGTCGCCGGTATCGGCCTGACCGGCATCGTGGTGCGCGCGACGGTCGCGATGACCAAGACCGAGACCGCGTACTTCTACGCGGACCTGGAACGCACCGCGAATCTCGACGAGACGCTGGAACTGGTCAGCAACGGGTCGGACGACAACTACACCTACTCCTCGGCCTGGTTCGACTCGATCTCCACCGGCTCGAAGCTGGGCCGGGCCGCGTTCCAGCGCGGTTCGCTGGCCACGCTGGAGCAGTTGCCGGACAAGCTGCGTGCGAACCCGCTGAAGTTCGACGCGCCGCAGCTCGCGACGCTGCCCGACGTCTTCCCGAACGGGCTGGCCAACAAGCTCAGCTTCTCGGTGATCGGCGAGCTGTACTACCGCAAGACGCCCGTCGAGAAGCGCGGCGTCGTGGAGAACCTGACGACCTTCTACCACCCGCTGGACCTGTTCGGCGAGTGGAACCGCGGCTACGGCTCGCACGGCTTCCTGCAGTACCAGTTCAGCACGCCGGTCGGTGCGAACGAGCAGCTGCGCGCGATCCTGACCAAGATCGCGCGCTCCGGGCACGTGTCGTTCCTGAACGTGTTCAAGCAGATGGGCGAGGGCAACCGGGCTCCGCTGTCCTTCCCGCACCCGGGTTGGATGATCTGCGTGGACTTCCCGATCAAGCGCGGCCTCGGCGAGTTCTGCACCGATTTGGACGCGATGGTGCTCGACCTCGGCGGCCGGCTCTACACCGCGAAGGACTCGCGCACCTCGCCCGAGGCGTTCGCCGCCATGTACCCGCGCCTGGACGAATGGCGCAAGGTCCGCAATTCCGTTGATCCGAACGGCGTTTTCGCCTCGGACATGAGCCGGAGGCTTTCCCTGTGATCGACGCGGTCGGTAATCCGCAATCGTTGCTTCTGCTCGGTGGCACGTCCGAGATCGGGCTGGCCATTGTCGAGCGGTTCGCCGCTGCCCGCACACTGCGCGTGGTGCTGGCCGGCAGGCCCGGTCCGCGCCTTGTCGCGGCCGCGGAACGCCTGCGCGACAAGGGCTGCACGGTCAGCACGCTGGAATTCGACGCGCGCAGGCCGGAAACGCACGTCGAGGTGGTGGACAAGGCGTTCGCCGACGGCGACATCGACGTGAGCGTGGTCGCGTTCGGCATCCTGGGCGAGGCCGAGCGCGCGTGGACCGATGTGGCCGCGGTGCGCGAGATGGCCGAGGTGAACTACGTGGCGCCGGTGACCGTCGGCGTCGCGCTGGCGAACAGGTTGCGCGCGCAGGGCCACGGCTCGCTGGTCGCACTGTCCTCTGTGGCCGGTGAGCGGATCCGGCGGTCGAACTTCGTGTACGGCTCGACAAAGGCCGGCCTTGACGGCTTCTACACCGGCCTGACCGAGGCGCTGCGGCCCTCCGGCGTGCATGTGACCGTGGTACGGCCCGGGTTCGTGCACAGCCAGATGACCGAGGGCATGAAGGCCGCCCCGTTGAGCCAGACCCCGCAGCAGGTCGCGGAGATCACCGTGGACGCGGTGCGCAACCGGCGCGAGCTGGTCTGGGCGCCCGGCCCGATGCGCTGGGTCATGTCCGTGCTGCGGCACGTGCCGCGCCCGGTGTTCCGCAAACTCCCTATCTGAGCGTCGTCTTTTTCAGAGGTAGAAGGCGAAGGCGACGGTGAGCGCCCAGCACAGGCCGAGCAGTTGCAGGATGCGGTCCCGCAGCACGATCTCGTCCGGTGCCCCACCGTCGCCGGAGTCCACGTCGCCCGCGTAGCGGAGCAGGGCGATCACGAACGGCACGATCGAGATCGTCGACCACACCGAGTGGTGCGAGGCGACGCGCAGGTCGTCGAACGCCCACAGGCTGTACGTGGTGATCACGATCGCCACCGAGGTGGCCCAGACGAAGCGCAGGTAGCTCGCCGAGTACTTGCGCAGCGACGCGCGGATCTCCGCGCCGGTCTTCTCGAACAGCCGGATCTCCGCGTAGCGCTTGCCGGCCACCATGAACAGCGAGCCGAACGCGGCGACCAGCAGGAACCACTGCGAGGGCGGCGTGTTCGCGGCGACACCACCGGCGATCGCGCGCAGCAGGAAGCCGGACGCGACGATGCACAGGTCGATGACGCGCTCGTGCTTGAGGCCGAAGCAGTAGCCGAGCTGCACCGCCTCGTACACGCCGATGACGAGCGCGAGCTGCCAGTTGTCGATGAAGCTCAGGCCGATCGCGGCCAGCATCAGCACGACCGACAGCGCCATCGCGGCCGGCACCGGCACGATGCCCGCGGCGATCGGGCGGTTGCGCTTGGTCGGGTGCGCGCGGTCCGCCTCGACGTCCTTGGCGTCGTTGACCAGGTAGATGGCGGAGGCGGCGAGGCAGAACGCGACGAACGCGACGGCCGCCGCACCGAGCACGGGTAAATGCGTGATGCGGCCCGCGGCGAACGGCGCGGCGAACACCAGGACGTTCTTGGCCCACTGCTTGGGGCGGGCGGTGCGCACCAGACCGCGCGCGATCGAGACCGGCGTGCGTTTGACCGCTGAGGGCGCTACCTCGCTCTCGGTAGCCTCCGCGACTGCTTCTCCGGACACCATCACGCTCCCTTCCTCGGGCGAAGCCAACGCAGCACCCCGGCGCCGATCAGGCCGCCGAGCGCGGAGCCGGCGAGTACGTCGGTCGGGTAGTGCACGCCGAGCACCATTCGGGACAGCAGCATGGGCGGCACCACGGCCGATGCTGCCCGCTGCCCGGTAAGGCCGCCGTAGAGGACGGCGGCCGCGGTGGTGGACGCGGCGTGCGAGGACGGGAAACTGAGCTTGCTCGGGGTGCCGACCAGCACCTGCACGTCCGGGTGGTCCGGCCGCGGCCTGCGCACGACACGCTTGACCGCGATGGACGCCGCGTGCGCTGCGGCCACGCCGCCCGCCGCGACCAGCCATTCCCTGCGGCGACGCCGGTCGATGGCCGCGCCGAGCGCGCCGATCGCCAGCCAGCCGAGGGCGTGTTCACCGAAGAAGGACAGGGCACGGGCAGCGCCGACCGCGCTCTTGCCTTTGACCACGCGCTGCACGGTACGCAGCGCGGCGATCTCCGGATTCGTTGAGGACGCGTCCGCAGCAGCGGGCGCGGAGTCTGTGACAGTGGTGGCGCTCATCCGTCGAGTGATCCGTCCAGCGCGGCGCCCGTGCTCAGGTGCGGCGCGATCTTGTTGTCGAACACGGACAGGGCGGAACCTATCGCCATGTGCATGTCGAGGTATTTGTAGGTGCCCAACCGACCGCCGAAGATCACGTTGCGCTCGCCTGCCTCGCGCTTGGCGAGTTCACGGTAGCGCTCCAGTTTGGCCCGGTCCTCCGGCGTGTTGATCGGGTAGTAGGGCTCATCGTCCTTTTCGGCCGCGCGGGAGAACTCGCGGACGATCACGGTCTTGTCGCTCGGGTAGTCGCGGTCCGGGTGGAAGTGCCGGAACTCGAGGATCCGGGTGTAGGGCACGTCCGGGTCGTTGTAGTTCATCACCGGGCAGCCCTGGAAGTCGCCGATCGGCAGCACTTCCCGTTCGAAGTCCAGGGTGCGCCACCCGAGCCAGCCCTCCGCGTAGTCGAAGTAGCGGTCCAGCGGTCCGGTGTAGACGACCGGCAGGCCGGCCGGGATGTCGTGGCGCACGTCGAAGAAGTCGGTGTCGCACCGAACCTCGATGTTCGGGTGGTCGGCCATCTTCTTCAGCCAGGCCGTGTAGCCCTTGACGGGCAGACCCTCGTAGGTGTCGTTGAAGTACCGGTTGTCGAAGGTGTAGCGGACCGGCAGCCTGCTGATCACCGCGGCCGGGAGTTCGGTCGGGGCGGTCTGCCACTGCTTGGCCGTGTAGTGCTTGATGAAGGCTTCGTAGAGCGGGCGACCGACCAGCGAGATCGCCTTCTCCTCCAGGTTGCGGGCGTCGGCCGAGTCGATTTCGGACGCCTGCTCGGCCACCCAGGCCCGTGCCTGCTCCGGGCCGAGGTACCGGCCGAGGAACTGGCTGATCAGACCGAGGCCCAGCGGGAACTGGTAAGCCTGCCCGTCGTGCATGGCGAACACGCGGTGCTGGTAGCCGGTGAAGTCGGTGAACTGGTTGACGTAGTCCCACACCCGCTTGTTGGAGGTGTGGAACAGGTGCGCGCCGTAGCGGTGCACCTCGATGCCGGTTTCCGGCTCCGGTTCGGAGTACGCGTTACCGCCGAGATGCTCGCGCCGTTCGAGCACGACGACCTTTTTGCCCAGCTGGCTGGCCGTGCGCTCGGCGATCGTCAGCCCGAAGAAGCCGGAGCCCACTACAACAAGGTCGAAGTCCGCGAAGTTCACGACGACCGAGGTTACCGATAGCAGACGGCGCGGGAGCGGGCAGGTCCGGGGTCCGGCTCTCAGCCTGCGGAAACTACCGGGAGTACGTCGGCCGCGACCGCCTCCAGCACCGACTCGTGACCGGCATAGACGCCGTCCGCCCTGGGCCAGTGCGAGATCACGTCGGTGAAGCCCAGCTCACCGGCCCGGCCGACCATGTCGGTGAAACACTCGACGCTGCTCAGCGAGTACTGGACGGTGTCCAGTGAGAGGTAGCGCGGCACCGACCTGGTCTCCCGGCCCGCCGTGGCCATCGCCTCGCCGAAGCGCTCGGTCAGCTCGGCGACCGAGCGCCACCACGACTCGACGTCGTCCGTTGCCGCCCCGGTGGTCACCCAACCCTGCCCAAAACGGGCAGAAAGGGCGAGCGTGCGCGGGCCGTTCGCGGCGACCAGGAACGGCACCCTGGGCCGCTGCACGCAGCCGGGCGTGCTGCGCGCGTCCACCGCGCGGTAGTACTGCCCCTGGTAGTCGACGCGGTCGCGGGTCAGGCTCTGGTCCAGCAGTTCGAGGAACTCGGTCAACCGCTCGACCAGCTGCCCCCTGGTCGGCTCCTCGTCACCCAGCACCTTCGAGTCGAAGCCGTAGCCACCCGCCCCGATGCCCAGCAGCAGGCGGCCGTCGGAGATGTCGTCGACCGCGGTGACCTCGCGCACGAACGGGACCGGGTGCCGGAAGTTGGGCGACGCCACGAACGTGCCGAGCCGGATCCGCTCGGTGACCATGGCCGCCGCGGTCAGCGTCGGCATGGTGCCGAACCAGGGACCGTCCGCGAGTGAGCGCCAGGCCAGGTGGTCGTAGGTCCAGGCGTGGGCGAACCCGTAGGTCTCGGCCGCCCGCCACTTCGGCTCCGCCGCCCACCACCGGTACTCCGGCAAGATCACGATCCCGATCCGCATGGTGGCCACGGTAACTGTTCACCCGGACAGCGCACTGCCTCATGTCCGAAGAAGGCAGGATTGATGAAGTGACCAAGGACAGTGAGTGGCGGCCCAGGCTGGTGGCCTCGGACATCGACGGAACACTGCTCCCGCCGGTCGGCGGCCCGACCGGGCCGACCAGGGCGATGGTGGCCGCCGTGCTCGCCGCCGACGTGCCGTTCGTGCTGGTCACCGGGCGTCCGCCGCGCTGGGTGGGCGAGGTCGCCGAGGCCGTCGGGGTCTCCGGGTACGCGGTGTGTTCCAACGGCGCGGTGCTCTACGACATCGGCGCCGATCGGGTGCTGGACCGGCACCTGTTCGACCCCGAGACGCTGATGTCCATCACGCACTCGCTGCAACTGGCCGTGCCCGGGTTCGCGCTGGCCGTCGAGCGGGTCGGTGACTCCGCGTTCGGCCTGGCCGGCGCCGAGTTCGAGACCGAGCAGGGCTACGTGCACCCGTGGCCGGACGACCCCGGGACCGGGCTGCCCAGGGCGAAGCTGATCGGCAGGCCGGCGGTCAAGCTGCTGGTCCGGCACCTGAACATGACCAGCGCGGAACTGGCCGCCTCGGTCGGCGAACTCGTCGACGAACAGACCGCGGCCATCACTTATTCGACGAATGACGGAATGATCGAGCTCTCGCCACCTAAAGTGACCAAAGGCTCGGGTCTGGCTCAGGTCGCGGAATGGTTGGGCATAGCGGCGGCTGATGTGATCGCCTTTGGCGACATGCCCAATGACCTGCCGATGTTACGCTGGGCGGGCTATTCGGTCGCGGTGGCTAATGCGCATTCGGACATTGTCGCCGTGGCGGACGAGGTGACCGGGAGCAATGCCGAGGACGGCGTGGCCCAGGTCCTGGCGCGCTGGTTCGCCGGCTGAGTTCGAAAGCTGAGGGCACCGGGACGTTCCCCCTGGGCCGGCAGTGGGTACGGTGTCGATCTGAGCCGGGGGAGCCGAACGGTCCATTCCACGACGAGGAAGTCGACAAGTGACCCAGTCACCATTCGCGATCAACGACGATACGACGAGCACGCGCAAGCCAGTCGTGACAATTCTGGCGCCCGCCTATAACGAGGCGGAGAATGCCAAGGGACTGGTCGGTTTCTTCCGTGAGATCCGCGAATCGAAGCCGGAATTCGACTTCGAGCTGATCGTGGTGGACGACGGGTCGCAGGACGGCACCGCGCAGCTGGTGCTGGACGAGCTGACCGACGCCGACACGGCCAGGGTGGTCACGCTCTCCCGCAACTTCGGTTCGCACGCGGCCATCACCGCGGGCCTGGAGATGGCGCGCGGGGACTGCGTCATCACGGTCAGCACCGACCTGCAGGAGCCGCTGTCCGCGATCCACGACTTCCTGAACCAGTGGCGCGCGGGCGCGGACATCGTCTGGGGCCTGCGCCGGACCCGCTCCGTGCCCAAGGGCATGAGCAACCTGCTGTCCAGGACGTTCTCCAAGATCTTCCACAAGCTCTCCGAGATCCCGACCTACCCGAAGGACGGCCCCTCGCAGGTGCTGCTCGCCCGGCAGGTGATCGACACGCTCAACGACATGCCGGAGCGCAACCGCAACATCTTCGGCATGGTCGCCTGGGTCGGCTTCACCCAGCGGACCATCGAGTTCGACCAGCTGCCCCGCCCGGCCGGCAAGAGCAAGTGGACCGGCAAGAAGAAGATCCGCCTGCTGCTCGACTCGTTCGTCGAGTTCTCCCCCGCGCCGTTCCTGATCACCGCGGTCGGCGGCATGCTCATCGCCGGCATCGGCGTGCTCGCCGCGATCGTGCTGACCATCGTCGGCCTGGCCGCGGGCGCCTCGGTCGGCTGGGGCCTGGTCATCGCCGCGGTGTTCTTCATCGGCGGCCTGCAGCTGCTGGTCATCGGCGGGTTCGGCGAGTACCTGTGGCGGGCCGGCGACGACGCCCGCCGCCGTCCGATCTACGTGCTGCGCGGCGTGCAGGACCGGGGTGCCGGCCCGAAAGTAGAGCGCAGCGAAAACGCGCTGGAAGTCCCCGAGTTCGAGACCTCCAGCGCGTCTGCTCGCTGGTAAATCAGCAGGTCAAATATTAGTTCGGCTCAGCTGCCGGCGGCTTCGGCCGCCGGCAGTGGCGTACGCCAGCGGGCCAGGCCGGCGGCCAGGCCCGCGGTCACCACGTCGGCGACGGTGAACATCAGCCGGGACACGACGGCCAGCGCGAGCGCCGGACCGTAGGGCATCGCGGTGATCAGCAGGGCGACGATCACACCGTCGCGGACGCCGGCGCCGGAGGGCAGCACGAAGGCGATCACGCCGGAGTTCAGGCCGACCGCGACCGCGCCGACGCAGAGCAGGAAGCCGCCGACGCCGTGCACGACGCCGATGGCGTTGGCCATCACCCACAGCTGCACGCCGAACAGGACGTACGAGCCGGTCTGGAACAGCAGGGTGCGGATGACGGCCATCAGGTGCAGCGGCTGCTCGAGACGCTTGCGGCGGAGCACCTTCAGCACCAGGTTGACGCCCCAGGTGAGGATCTTCGGGTGCAGCACGGCGAGGCCGACCGCGACCAGCACGTAGAGCAGTGGGGCGAAGGCGCTGTGCGGGAACATCGCCGGAATGGCCAGCGCGGCCGCGATCACGGTGACGACCAGCGAGACGCCGAACTGGATCAGCGACGAGGTGAACACCCGCGCCCTGGCCAGGCCGGCCTTGCGGCCCAGCTCCATCTGCAGCAGGTAGGCCCACACCGAACCGGGCACATACTTGCCGAGCGCGCCGACCAGGTTGATCTGGGCGCCGCGCAGTACGCCGATCGGCTCACCGAGATCGTCGACGACGCTCTGCCAGGCCAGCGTGCCGACGCAGATACCGAGGATGACCGCCAGTTCGGAGGCGGCGGTGGCCTCCCACGGCACGTTCTTGAGGGTGCCGACCACGGCGGGCCAGTTGCGGTAGAGCGTCCATGCGGCACCAAAGAGCACCGCGACCAGCAGAATGCGTCGGAACCAGCTGGAGAAGAAGCGCTTGGCGATGCGCAGGGCCGAAGCCTTGAGCATGGCCTGCCGGCTCATCGGCGGGTGTTGCTCGGCGTGGGAATCGGCCGGTCGGTCCTCCGATTGAGCCTGCTGGTCCAACGACATGGGTTCTCCACGTGACTCGTTCATCTCGCCGGTTGACCGATCCGAGGCTGGCAACAATCAGCCATCGCAAGCTACCAATCGGGTCGGCATGTTACGGACGCGGGGCCACGTAACACGCGGGTAAACCGCCAGGTTCAGCCACTGGTGGGACGGTCGGCCCACCGCTTGAGAAGCGAGGTCAGCTCGACCGGGAGGCCGTCGGGCAGCGCGCCGCCCTCGGTGCAGAACGCGCGCAGCGCGGCCACGCCCGGCTCGTCGACACCGCGCCTGCGCAGGCCGACCTCGTTCACGCCGGTCGCCTTCGCCGGCACCCCGACCGCGATCACGAACGGGGCGATCTCCCTGGTCACGACCGCGCCCATGCCGACCATGGCGCCCGGACCGATCCGGCTGCGCTGGTGCACGACCGTGCCGAGGCCGAGGTTGACCAGCGGCCACACCTCGCAGTGCCCGCCGATCTGCACGCCGGCGGTGATGGTCACGCCGTCGTCGATCAGCGAGTCGTGCCCGATGAACACCCGGCCCATCACATAGCAGTCCGCGCCGACCCTGGTCGGCTCGTGGAAGCCCTGGCTGATGGTGGTGAACTCGCGGATCACGTTGTTGTTACCGATCCGCACCCCGGCGCCGTCCAGGTCGCCGTCCCAGGCGACCGGGTGCGGGGCGTCGCGGTGCTCGGCCGGTCCGCCGATGGCCACGTGCGGGCCGATCCAGTTACCGTCGCCGATCCTGGTCGGGCCAAGGATGACGGTGTACGGTCCGATCGCGTTGTGCTCGCCGAGTTCGACGCCATCGCCGATGACCGCGGTCGGATGGATGCGGTTGGCCATGCCCGGATCTACTCCTCGATGAGTCTGATTTGCGTTGTTCGGTGGGTCGTGACTGCCCGGTTACGTACCCAGCATCACCACCGTATTTCCGGAAGGTAACGTCTACCGCGCTCCGGGCCGGCGGGTCGCCACAGTACCGGATCAGCCCACTCGCCTCCGAACAGCGAAAGACTGAGTATGATCCCCATCACCGTCGTGGACGTCAGCGATGCGGAGCAGCTTGTTGTCGAGGTGCTGCGATCCGGTGCCATCGCCCAGGGCCCCATGGTCAAGCGCTTTGAGGACGGCTTCGCCAAGGTCGCTGGCGTCAAACACGCGATCGCCGTCAACAGCGGCACGACCGCACTGGTCGCCTCGATCGAACTGCTCGGCCTTCAGCCCGGCGACGAGGTCGTCACCTCGCCGTTCACCTTCGTGGCCACCGTCAACGCGATCCTGGAAGCGGGCGCGACCGTCCGGTTCGCGGACATCGCCGAGGACGACTTCTGTGTCGATCCCGACGCGGTCACCGAAGCCGTCGGACCGCGCACCAAGGTGCTGATGCCGGTGCACCTCTACGGCCAGATGGCCGACATGACCAGGCTCATGCCGGTGGCCGAGCAGCACGGTCTCGACGTCGTCGAGGACGCCGCGCAGGCCGTCGGCGCGACCTTCGCGGGTCGCCCGGCCGGCAGCTACGGCATCGGCTGCTTCTCGCTCTACGCCACCAAGAACATCACCACCGCCGAGGGCGGCGTGGTGACCACCGACGACGACGCCTTCGCCGACCGGCTGCGCGTGCTGCGCAACCAGGGCATGCGCGCCCGGTACCAGTACGAGATGGCCGGGCACAACTACCGGATGACCGACCTGCACGCCGCGGTCGGCATTCCGCAGCTGGAGAAGCTGCCCGAGCTGACCAAGGCGCGCCAGGCCAATGCCGAGGCGCTCTCCAGCGGCCTGGCCGGCGTGCCGGGCCTGCGCACGCCCGCGGTGCTGCCCGAGCGCGAGCACGTCTGGCACCAGTACACCGTGCTGGTCACCGAGGACGCGAAGGTGAACCGGGACGAGCTGGCGGCCAAGCTGATCGAGAAGGGCGTCGGCTGCGGGATCTACTACCCGAAGGTCGCGTTCGACTACGACTGCTACCGCGAGCACCCCGGCGTGATCGCGGCGGAGGTGCCGGTGGCCCGGCGGATCGCCACTCAGGCGCTGTCCCTGCCGGTCCACCCGAAACTGTCCGAAGCGGACACCACGGCCATCGTCGACGCGGTACGGGAGGTACTGGGCGCATGAGCGCTAAGCCACGGATCGCCTTGGTGGGGACCGGTTCCATGGGTTCCCTGCACGCCAGGGTGCTCGCCCAGTCCGACCGCTGCGAGCTCGCCCTGGTGGTCGAGCCGAGGGCCGAGGTGGGCAAGGCGGTCGCCGAGCGGTTCGGCAGCACCTGGGCCGGCGGGCTCGACTCGCTGTCCGGCATCGACGGCGTGGTGATCGCGGCGGCGACGCCGACCCACCACAAGCTCGCCGTGCAGGTGATCAGCGAGGACGTGCCGCTGCTGGTGGAGAAGCCGGTCTGCGACGACCTGGCCGCCACCGAGGAGGTCGTGGCGCTGACCAAGGCGCGTGGCCTGCCGCTGATGTGCGGGCTGCTGGAGCGGTTCAACCCGGCGGTGATGACCGCGATGTCGCTGATCAGCGAGCCGGTGCACGTGCGCGGGGTGCGGCACTCGCCGTACGCGCCGCGGATCCGCACCGGGGTCGGCTGGGACCTGCTGGTGCACGATGTGGACATCGCGATCCGCTGCTTCGGCGGGCACGAGCCGCAGTCGGTGTCGGCGAGCGCGGGCTACTACCACCCGTCCTCGGTGGAAGGTGCCGAGGACGTGCTGGAGACCGTGCTGACCATGCCGAGCGGCGCGATCGCCAACGTGTCCGCGAGCCGGATGGGTCAGCGCAAGGAGCGGTCGCTGGCCATCACCGAGCAGGACCGGCTGGTCGAGGTGGACCTGCTGCGCCGGGACGTGACCATCTACCGGCACGTGTCGCACGACGCGGCGACCGAGGACGGCCGCGGCTACCGGCAGCAGACCATCATCGAGATCCCGGAACTGGTCTCGGCGCGCGAGCCGCTCGCCGCCCAGCTCGACCACTTCCTCGACCTGTTGGCCGGCACGGCCGACGCGGCGCGGGAGCGGGCCTCGATCCTGCCCTCGCACCGCGCGGTGGCCAAGGCGCTGAGCCAGGCCGCCACCGTCTGATCTCCGACATGGCAAACGGCGGGCCCGCGAAACATTCGCGGGCCCGCCGTTTTCGTGCTGGTGAATCAATCGTGCTGGTGGATCAGAAGACCTGCGGGAACGTGTTCCAACCGGAGTTGATCTGGATTCCGCTGCCGTTGATCCAGCCGCCGTGCCCGTTGCTCGTGTAGAGCACCATGGCACCGGCCGGGGTGATGCCGATCAGGTCGACGAGGCCGTCGCCGTCCCAGTCACCGACCGAGAAGAACTTGCTGAACTCGCCCCAGCCCTCGCCGATCGCGACGCCGTTGCCGTTCACCCAGCCACCGTTGCCGTCGTTCTCGTAGAGCCGCAGCTCGCCGGACGCGGTGCGACCGATCAGGGCCTGGTGGCCGTCGCCCATCCAGGTGCCCGGGGTGAGCATCACGTTGAACTGCTGGAAGCCCTCACCGATGGCAACGCCGTTGCCGTTGATCCAGCCGCCCTTGCCGTCGCTTTCGTACAGTCGCAGCTCGCCACTCGGCGTCCGGCCGATCAGGTTCTCGTGCCCGTCGTTGTTCCAGTTGGGCACGACCATGATGTCGGTGAACTCGTTGAAGCCGACACCGACCTGAACGGGCGGGGTGGTGACGAGATCGCCGGAGCCGTCGCTGTTGTACTCGTCGAGGACACCGCTGGGCGTCTCGGCGAAGACCGACTCGGTCCCGTCACCGTTCCAGTTGGTCACCCGGAACAGCTTCGAGAAACCCTGCCAGCCCGACATCAGGTCGACCCAGCCGTTGAAGCCGTTGTAGCCGTCGTTGAGGAAACCGCTGCCGGAGTAGTTGTAGAGATCGCCGTTGCTGCCCTCGGCCAGGATGTCGCTGTGGCCGCTGCCGGAGAAGCTCAGGTTGTTGGCAGGCGGGTTGGACAGGCTCGCGGTGATCGCGCTGTTGTAGTAGCTCAACTTCTCGAACACGCTGTAGGTGTTCGGGGCCGCGCAGCCGGTGGGCGAGCCCCAGTCGGTGATGCCGGCCTCGGCGCCGTTGATGATCAGCGGGCCGCCCGAGTCGCCGTAGCAGGTGCCGACGCCACCGGCCGCGACACCACCACAGGTCATCCGGTTCCCGTCAGCGCCGGGCATCGCGGCACCGCAGGCGCCGTTGTCCGCGATCGGCAGGGTCACCGCGCGCAGCGTGCCCGAGTCGGTGCCGGTCGTGGAGGTCACGCCGTAGCCGATCGCCGTCGCCGACGTTCCGGTGGCATAGGGGGCGTTGTTGCCCTGCGCGACCAGCGTGACCGGCGTGTACGCGGCGGGCAGCGGCTGGGACAGGGTCAGCACCGACACGTCGTCGATCGGGACGCTCGTGCTGCCGGCGTTCAGCGCGGCCAGGTTGAAGCTGGGATCGGTCCAGGTGGACGCGACGCCGTCGACGAAACCGCTGGTCGTGGAGGCCGGGTCCAGTACGCTCTGGCCGGCCATGACGACGGTGTGGCCGTCGAGCAGCTCGGTGTCGCAGTGGCCTGCGGTCAGCACGGCGGTCGGGCTGATGATGCTGCCGGTGCAGGTCGCGGTGTACCAGCCCGGGTTACCCGAGGAGTCGAAGCCGATGAACTGGGTGATGATGCCGACCACGTACGGGTACTGCGACGAGTTGACCGTGCCGCCGCCGACGATGTTCGGGTGCGCGCCGGAGGGCGCGAAGTAGGACGTGCCGTGCATGCCCACCTTGGGCAGCGGGGCGGTCGCCTTGATGGCGTTGGGCGGCAGCTTCTTGGCACGCGCCGCGTCCATCCCGGGCATGTGCCCGACGTTGATGGTGGGCAGGCCGCTGACCGGCGTCGTGGTCTGCGCCTGCGCCGCGACCGGCAGCATGAAGGTGGCCGCACCGAGCGCCACCCCTGCCAGTACGGCTACCCCTCGCAGCCCTCGTAACGCGCTGGATCTGTTGGATCTCAACACGGGATTCTCTCCTGTCGTTCCACTAGTGGAGCCCAGCAACTACATCGCTTATGCGCTGGTTTTTTGAACAAGGACAAACAATCCCGGCCCCCCTGATAACAAATGTATTCACTAACAAAGGAACCTGTAACGAACGCTGCCTCTGCTCCGATAAACCAGGCCTGGTCGGCCTCGGCCAGGCTGCGGCAAACCATGCCCTCCCCGAATGCATGCCGAGCAGTGCCAACGATAGCGGGGGCCGTCGTTGCCGACAACGACTTTCTGGGCAGGACATAAGGAATCCGAACGCGGACACAAAAAGGCTCCGGTCGACTCGAGTCGACCGGAGCTTTTTTCCATCCGCAATTGGCGTACGTCAATCAGCGTGAGCCGTCCGGTCGAATCGGACCTGCGCACCGTCGATCCGCACGTCGGCGACGGGTCGGGCGGGCACACCGGCGACCATGGTGCGCGCCGGCACGTCCTTGGTGACCACCGCGCCCGCGCCGATGACCGCCTCGTCGCCGATGGTGACACCCATCAGCACCACCGCGTTCGCACCGAGGAACACCCGGTCGCCGATGGTGACCGGGGCCCGGTCGACGTCCGGGTGGGCTCGACCGGAAACACAGCGGCGGGCGGTGTTGTGCGTGTAGACCTGCACGCCGCAGCTGACGTCGCAGCCCGCGCCGATCCGCAGGCCCCCGGACCCGTCCAGCACGGTGAACGCGCCGATCCAGGTGCCGGGCCCGATCTCGGGCTCGCCGATGATCCAGGCGTGCGGGTTGTACGGGTTCGCCGGCAGGCCGTGCTGCCTGGCGAACGGCGCCGATTCGACCGTCTCGGTCACGCTTCGCCGGCCAGCGAGCGCTTCACGAGGTCGGCCATGCCCTCCTCGACGGTGATCTCCGGCGTCCAGCCGAGTACCTCCCTGGCGCGGGTGATGTCCGCGGCCCGGCGGGAGACCAGCACGTCGCGCGGGTTGAACTGCGGCTGCACGTCGGCGCCGACCGCGTCGATGAGGATCTTGGCCAGTGCGGCGATCGAGGTGTCCACACCGGTGCCGATGTTGATCGGCACGTTGGCCTTTTCCGAGGTCAGCGACGCCATCACGGCGCGCGCGATGTCGGAGGTGTGGATGAAGTCCATGGACTGCTCACCCTTGCCGTCGATGATCGGCGGCTCGCCCTTGACCAGGCGCTCGACGAAGTGGTTGATCACCGAGGTGTAGTACGCCTCGACCTTCTGGCCGGGGCCGTAGACGTTGAAGAAGCGCAGCGCGATCCAGGACAGACCCTTCTGCCGCTGGTAGAAGCCCAGCAGGTCCTCACCGGCGCGCTTGCTGATGCAGTACGGGGTGAGCGGGTGCAGGGTGTCGTCCTCGTGCATCGGCAGCTTGTCCGGGTCGCCGTAGACCGACGCGGAGGAGGCGAAGACCAGGCGCTGCACGCCCTCGTCCGCGGCCGCGGCGAAGACGTTGTGGTTGCCGGTCATGTTGATGTCGATGCTCTCGTGCGGGTCCGCGACGCTCTTGTTGATCGACACCGTGGCGAAGTGGATCACGTGCGTGCAGCCGCGCATGGCCTCGCGCACCGAACCGCCGTACCGCACGTCCTTCTCGATCAGCTCGATGTCGCCCTGCGCCGCGTAGGCGTTGATCCGCTCCCGGTTGGCGCGGGTCATGTTGTCCATGATGCGGATCTTGTAGCCGTCCTCCAGCAGGAGCGGAAGGACGTGCCCGGCAATGAACCCTCCGCCGCCGGTGAACAGAACGGTGCGTGCGGACATGCGGATTTTCTCCTTGCAGATCGGGGACTTGGTGATCGAAAAGAGGATTGGCGGAAAGCGAACTAGCCCAGCGCCGCACGCAGGGTCGCACTGACCCGCTCGACCTGCTCGTCGGTGAGGTTGGCGTGCATCGGAATGGCAAGGCCGCGCTCGAAGATGGTCCGGGAGACCGGGCACGGGTTCGAGTCGCCGTAGAGCGGCTGTAGGTGCGAGGCGTAGGTGCCGATGTTGCACCCGATGCCGCGCTCCCGCAGGTAAGTGGCTACCGCGCCGCGGTCGACGTCCTCGGCGAGCAGCACGGCGTAGGTCTGCCAGGCGTGCTCGCGGTCCTCGGGCTCGACCGGCAGGCTCAGCTGGTCCAGATCGCCGAGTAACTCGCCGTAGCCGGCGGCCACCTTGCGCCGCCGGTCCAGCAGCGCCGGCATCCGCTTGAGCTGCACCCGCATGATCGCCGCGGCGATGTCGGAGAGCTTGTAGTTGTAGCCCAGCTCGGTGAAGGTCGGCACCGGCAGGCCGGTGGTGCCGGCCCGGTTCAGCGCGCTCTCGATGCCGAAGGCGTGCAGCTTGCGCGCCTTGGCCGCGATCTCCGCGTTGTTGGTGACCAGCGCACCGCCCTCACCCGAGGTGATGCCCTTGCGACCGTGGAAGCTGAAGCAGGCGATCTCGGCCAGCGCGCCCGCGTTCGCGCCCTGGTAGGTGGCGCCCGCACTACACGCCGCGTCCTCGACCAGGAACAACCCGTGCTGCTCGGCCAGCGCGCGCAGCGGCGCGTAGTCGGCGGGCAGGCCGGCCGCGTCCACGCCGATGATGCCCACGGTCTTCGGACCGATCAGCGCGGCGACCGCCGCCGGGTCGACGCACCAGGTGCCGGGCAGTACGTCGGCGAACACCGGGGTCGCTCCCGTGTAGAGCACGGCGTGGCCGGTGGCCGGGAAGGTGTAGTCGGCGACGATGACCTCGTCGCCCGGACCGATGCCGTGCGCGAGCAGGGCGAGGTGCAGAGCCGCGGTGCAGTTGTTCACGGCGACGACGTGTTCGACGCCGATGGCGGCGGCGAATTCCGCCTCGAACTTGCGCCCGGTGGGGCCTTGACCAGCGAGCCAGCCGGATTCGAACACTTCGGCGATGGCGGCGAGTTCCTCTTCGCCGACCGTGGGCTGACCGAGCGCGATGCTGTCAGACATAACTCTCCCAAATAGTGGCGGCGCAAGTGTATAGGGGCACAAACCCCCCAACGGGTGGTGCCCCGTAGTCTCCCTACCTGGTCGGATCTCCAGCTAGCGAGAAGATCGGAGCGCATCGTGCGACACGTTGTGGTCATCGGCGGCGGCATCCTCGGCCTGGCCGTGGCCAACGAGCTGACCGGGCGTGGTGACCGGGTCACGGTGCTGGAGAAGGAAGACCACTGGGCGGCGCACCAGACCGGCCACAACAGCAACGTGGTGCACGCCGGGCTCTACTACAAGCCCGGTTCGCTCAAGGCCCGCACCTCGGTCGCGGGCAACGCGTCCATGATCGAGTTCGCCAGGGAGCACGGGGTGCCGCACGAGCGCTGCGGCAAGCTCGTGGTGGCGACCTCCGAGGCCGAGATCCCGCGCCTGGACGTGCTGACCGAGCGGGCCGAGGCCAACGGCGTGCCGGCCAAGCGGATCAGCTCGGAGCAGGCTGCCGAGCACGAGCCGAACGTGTCCTGTGTGGCCGCGCTGTGGGTGGAGTCCACCGGCATCATCGACTTCCCCGCGGTGTGTGCCGCGCTGGTCCGGCTGCTCGACGAGAAAGGTGCCGACCTGCGGCTCAACGCGCCGGTGCTGGGCATCCGTCCAGGTGCGACGTCCGGTGTGGAACTGGCCACACCGGACGGGATCGTGCGGGCCGACGCGCTGGTTAACTGTGCTGGCCTGCGCGCGGACGAGGTCGCCCGGCTGGCCGGGCTGAACCCGGCGGCGCGGATCGTGCCCTTCCGCGGCGAGTACTACCAGCTGCGCGGCGCGGCCAAGGACCTGGTGCACGGCCTGATCTACCCGGTGCCCGACCCGACCCTGCCCTTCCTCGGCGTGCACCTGACCAGGATGCTCGACGGCAGCGTGCACGCGGGCCCGAACGCGGTGCTGGCGCTGAGCCGCGAGGGCTACCGCTGGTCGAACGTGTCGCTGCGGCACCTGGGCGAGGTGGCGCGCTTCCCCGGCATGTGGCGGCTGGCCCGCAAGTACCCGAGGACCGCGGTCGAGGAGGTCGTGCGGTCGCTGTCCCGGCGCCGGTTCGCGGCCAGCCTGGCCCAGCTGGTGCCGGCGATCACCGAGGCCGACATCGAGCAGGCCGGTTCGGGCGTGCGCGCGCAGGCCATGCTGCCCTCGGGCGCGCTGGTCGAGGACTTCCTGTTCGAGCGGACCGACAACCAGGTGCACGTGCTCAACGCGCCCTCGCCCGGCGCGACCAGCGCGCTGGAGATCGCCAAGCACGTCGCCGACCAGCTCTGACCCAGCTCTGACACGGCACCGGCCCGCAGGCGATCTGCCTGCGGGCCGGTGTCGTCAGGGTCGGATCAGGTGCGGAACAGCCGCTCCCAGTTCTCCCGCGAGGTCAGCTCCGGCACCGCCGAGCGCCAGGTCTCGCGCGCGGAGCGGGCCTCCCTGGCCAGCCGCAGCATCAGCCGGGCGCCGTCGGTGGAGAGCTTGGTCAGCACCTGCCGGTCGTAGCGACGGATCCGGAAGGAGTCCTGCGCCGAGTCGGTCACCATGGCCGAACGGAACCGGGACACCGTCCACCACTTGGCGTCCTTGGCCAGGATCGCCGCCGAACCCGCGGTGCGGCCGGTCAGCTGGAACAGCACGCGCTTCGCGAACACCGCGGCCGGCATGCTCGGATCGCCGGCATCGCTGAAGATCGCCATCGTCGCGGCCTCGTCGATGCCCACGTCGGCGGGCTGCAACCGGTGCGTGTCCGGGTACTCGTTGCGCAGCGCGCGGGTCGCCGCCGCCGCCTCGATGCCGCCGTCGTGCAGCACCTGCGGGCCGGCCAGGAAGTCGGTGACCGCCTTGAGCAGGGTCGCCGCCATGCCGTACTGCATGGACACCAGGTACGTGGCCAGCTGCTTGCCCAACACCTTGCTCAGCTGCTTGCCGTCGAAGTCGCTGTGCAGGGCGGCGGTGATCAGCGAGTTGCGCAGGCTGAAGTACCGGGCCCAGTCGTCCCAGTCCTTCCAGGCGAAGTCGGCGTGCCAGACCGCGGCGCCCGGCAGGGTCACCGTGGCGAAGCCGTTGCGACCGGCGCGGGTGCCGTACTCGATGTCGTCCCACTGGAAGAACACCGGCAGCGGCAGGCCGATCCGCTCGGTCACCTCGGCCGGGATCAGGCAGCTCCACCAGGCGTTGTAGCCGGCGGTGACGCGCAGGTGCGGCAACTCCTCGAACAGGTCCACGTTGTGCTCGGCGCCGGCCACCGGCACACCCGGCCGCAGCGTGGCCAGGTCGGTGGTTTCCGCGTCGATGTGCAGGCGGTTCGGGTGGTAGAGGTAGAGCATCTGACCGCCGACGATGGTCGGCGTGGTCGCGTGGTTGGCGAAGGCCGCCATGCGCAGCACGGTCTCGGGTTCCAGCAGCACGTCGTCGTCCATGAACAGCACGTTGTTGGACTGCTGCTTGCCGCTGATCTCGTACATGCCCCTGGTGAAGCCGCCTGCCCCGCCGAGGTTGGCCTGGCGCAGGTAGCGCAGCTTGCCGTGGTAGAGGCCGACGACCTTGTCGAAGTCCTCGCGGCTCTGCACCGTGTCGGTGCCCTGGTCGACGACGTAGACCTCGTCGACGACGTCGAGCACCTCGGTGTCCTCGCCGAGCGCGCGCATGGTGGCCAGGCAGTCGTCGGCCCGGTTGAACGTGCAGATGACCACCGAGGTCAGCCGCTGCCGGGTCGGATCGTCCTGCGCGACCCAGCGGCAGTCCTCGATGAACAGTTCCTCGCCCGCGGTCGCCGCCTCGATCCAGACGAACCCGCCGTCCATGAACCGGTCGACGAAGGTGGGCAGGCGGACTTCCTGCTCGGTCGGGGTGGAGACCTCCAGGGTGGCCTGGATGCGCGGTTCGCCCTCACCGTCGGAGGCGTGCACCTCGATGCGGCCGGTGCCGCGGACCCGCAGCACGACCTCCATCTGCCGGATCGGCGTCCAGCGCTGTAGGTAGCTCACCGGCAGCCGGCCGAAGTAGGTGTTGGTGGTCATGCGCGCGTCCGGCTCGATCACGGCCCGCCTGCGCTCGAAGCGCACGGCGCCGAACAGGCCCTTGGCGTACAGCTCGTCCGGCGCCTGCGGGTTCGGCGATGCGAACATCAGCCGCTGAATCACTCGCCAGATCGGGGTCCCGGACGCGACGTCCGTTGCCTGCGCGGAGGTTTCGGAGCCCAGCTGGGTCGGCATTCGATCCTCTTCCTCACTGTCCGTCTCGGGCCGGGCCGGCATGACTCAGCGCCACCCTCATCGTATTGTCCAACTCGTCCGGCGCATCCGCGCTGACCGCCGGCCTGACATCTCCCCTGCGCCTGCGCCGCCGGTCGTCGATCCACAGCCAGATGGCCTGGACCAGCGAGATCAGCGCAGTCAGTACCAGCACGTAGACGCCGAGCTTGAGCCCGGCCTGCTGGAAGGTCACATTCACGACATGATTGCCCGGCGGCAGTGTGATGGTGATGAAGCCGTCCGGACCGTTGCGCAGCTCCAGCGGCTTGCCGTCGATCGTCGCCGAGTAGCCGGGCCAGTCCAGCGCGGCCAGCATGACCTGGCCACCGTCGGGCGCTGAGTAGTCGATCGTCTCCGCCGACGCACCAGCGCCTGCCGAGTTGATCGTGGTACCCGGCGACGCCCAGTTCACCCTGCCGGGGTAGGTGACCGGGAGCGAGTCGCGCACCCACACGGTGCGGTCGTGGTCCTTGGCCGCCACCCGCCAACCGGCAGGCGGCTGCTGGTTGGCCTGCCTCGGGAATTCGCTGCTCTGCAGGACCAGGGTCTGCACGCGCAGCGCGTCGACCAGGTCGATGTCCGTGCCGGGCACCTTCTGCCACAGTTTCTGGTAGGCACCCGGACAGACCTGGCCCTTGTAGTCCATGCACAGCGCGGCCTGGAACACCTGGAAGCCGATGCCGCTGTAGTGGTTGATCATCTCGTGCCCGGTCATCCAGGCCTGGTTGCCGAAGACCAGCTCACCGCTGGCCTGGTCCGACACGGTCAGCCCGCCCTCCGAGGCCAGTTGCAGCACAACGCCCTGGTAGACCGAACTGGTCGAGGCGACCGTGGCCACCGAGGTCGGCGGCCGGACCGCGGTGGCCTCCGAGGCGCCCACCGGGATACGGGCGGTCTGGAAGGACATCACCGCGACCGTGCCGAGCAGCAGCGTCGCGCCGAACAGGCGGGCGCTGCGGTTGCGGTAGATCCACAGCGCGCCGAACACCAGCGCGGCCACCAGCGCGGTCGCCTCGATGTGGATGGTGCGGTACTGCGGGGTCTGCGCGAGCGTCAGGTAGCCGCCCGCGCCGATGATGCCGGCGGTGATCCACAGCCGGAGCTTGAGCTTGTCGGTGGCGAAACCGGCGGAAAGCAGCAGCGCCACGAACACGCCGACGCCGGTGAACATGTACTCCAGCAGCCGGGCCGGCCAGCGGAACAGCCACAGGTTCGACGGGCCGAGCACCAGGACCAGGAACAGCCCGGTGATCACGCTGACACTGATCAGCGACTTGAGCTGGGGCCGCAGGCTGCGCCAGCGCAGCCAGGGCAGCAGCGGCACCACGAACCAGATGAAGTAGGTGGAGGGCACCGTCTCGATCACCGCGCCGTTGAAGGTGACGATCGGCGGCAGGTAGGTCGGTGCGCTGGAGGCCATCAGGTCGGAGAAGTGCGGCACCAGGAAACCGTCGTTGGCGATCATGGCCAGCGTTTCCCGGTTGGTCACGCTCATCGCGCCGAGCAGTGGCAGGAACATCAGCGCGCAGGTCCCGCCCGCGCACAGGCCCATGATCAGCAGGTGGACCAGGCGGCGCCAGTTGCGCGCCACGATCAGCTCGACGGTGACGCCGGCGAGCACGACGATCATGCCGAGCGCCGCGTACGGGTTGCCGCTGGTGATGGCGAGCACGCCGAGCAGGTAGGGCACGAACGAGGTGAGCCTGCCGCGGGCGAAGCGGCGGGTGGCCCACCAGAACCACATCACGAAGGTGACCGCGGTCAGGCCGGCGGGCCAGCCGGTGGCCTCGTAGTAGAGGGTGAAGCCGGCGGCCGGGACCGCGAAGCCGACCACGACGGCCGGGATGCGGTGCGCGCCGTACTCGCGGCAGAGCAGGTAGACGGCCATCGCGAACAGCGCCATGAACTCGACCATGACCACGGCGCCTGCCGCGTTCAGGCTGTCGAACTGGGCGACCAGGATGTAGTTCAGGACGTCGATCGGGTTCCACAGCGAGTACGCGGCCTCACCCGCGTAGTTGCCGCCGTACCAGCCGACGGCCTCCATGGTCGGCCAGTGGCCGGAGAGGATCTGCTGGCCGAAGTGGTGCCAGAGCGGAACGAAGGATTCCGGGTTGTCCCCGATGTAGTAGAAGAACGGGTGCAGCCAGAACGGAATGGAGAAGGCCAGCACGGCGAACACGCCGACGCACACCGCCACCAGCCATTCGGGCATGCGCCGCAGGAAACCGCCGGCGTCGTTGCCGGCCTGAGTGTTGCCGGGCGCGGCATCGCCGACGAGCCCAGCCACATCTGTCGTCACCGCTACAAACCCTCTCCTGTTACCGCTGAGTCGACTACCAATGGCGCGGTCATGCCGGAGCAGGGCCGGTCGGGGCAACCTGCGCGCGAAACACGAGGAAGTGTAATGAGGCGGCCGCGGGGGTAGGACCCGGCCCCTTGGCCGGGCGCAACCGGTTTTTCCACCCCGCGCGGCGGGCTCAGCCTGCCTTGACCGGTTCGAGCAGCTCGCGGCCACCGAGGAACGGGCGCATGGCCTCGGGTACGCGTACCGACCCGTCCGCGAGCTGGTGGTTCTCCAGGATGGCCACGATCCACCTGGTGGTGGCCAGGGTGCCGTTGAGGGTGGCCGCGATGCGCGGTTTGCCGTTTTCGTCGCGGTAGCGGATGTTCAGCCTGCGCGCCTGGAAGGTGGTGCAGTTGGAGGTCGAGGTCAGCTCACGGTAGGTCTGCTGGGTGGGCAGCCACGCCTCGCAGTCGTACTTGCGCGCCGCGCTGGACCCGAGGTCGCCCGCTGCCGTGTCGATGATCCGGTAGGGCACCTCGATCTTGGCCAGCATCTCCTTCTCCCAGCCGAGCAGCCGCTGGTGCTCGGCGGCCGCGTCCTGCGGCTTGCAGTAGGAGAACATCTCGATCTTGTCGAACTGGTGCACCCGGATGATGCCCCTGGTGTCCTTGCCGTACGAGCCGGCCTCCCGGCGGTAGCAGCTCGACCAGCCCGCGTAGCGCGCCGGCCCCTTCGACAGGTCGAGGATCTCGTCCGAGTGGTAGCCGGCCAGCGCGACCTCGGAGGTGCCGACCAGGAACTGGTCGTCCTCGCGCAACTGGTAGACCTCGGCGGCGTGCGCGCCGAGGAAACCGGTGCCGTCCATGATCTCCGGCCGCACCAGCGACGGCGTGATCATCGGGATCAGGCCGTTCTCGATCGCCTGCTGCATACCCATGTTGAGCAGGGCCAGCTGTAGTTGCGCGACAACACCCTTGAGGAAGTAGAACCGCGCGCCGGAGACCTTGGCGCCGCGCTCCATGTCGATCCCGGCGAGCAGTTCGCCCAGTTCCAGGTGATCGCGCACGGGGAAGTCGAATTCCCGTGGCGTGCCAACGTGTTCGAGCACGACGTAGTCGGCCTCGCCGCCCTCGGGCACGCCGTCCTCGACCAGGTTCGGGATGCGCTTGTGCGCGACCAGCAGTTCGGCGTCGGCCTCGTTCTGCTGCGCCTCGGCCGCCTTCACCTCGCCGGCGAGTTCCTTGGCCTTGGCCAGCAGCGCGGCGCGCGCTTCGCCGGAAGCCTTGCCGATCTCCTTGCTGAACGACTTCTGTTCCGCGCGCAGCTCGTCGGCGCGGGAGACCGCGGCCCTACGGCGCTCGTCGGCGGACAGCAGCGCGTCGACCAGGGCAACGTCTGCTCCACGGCGGCGCTGCGAGGCGCGTACCACCTCTGGTTGTTCGCGTAGCGTCTTCAGCTCGATCACGGCTGGTCAGCCTAGTCCAGGCCGGAAACCGCCCACAGTGAATATCCCCAACGATAATGGGGACTCCCCATGATGGGTGCATGCAACAATGTGCGCGTGCACCTGACGCAGATCCGGCTCATCGTGTCCGACTTCCCCGCCGTCGCGGCCTACTACCGCGACGTGATCGGCCTGAAACCGCAGTTCGAGCACGTTCTCGAGCCGCCGTACACCGCGTTCAAGCCGGACCTGGGCAGCGCGCTGTGCCTGCACGAGCGCGCCGATCTGATGCGCATGCTGGGCGATGGCGTGCTGACCGCGGCTAGCGGCGACGCCGCGCTGGTGTCCCTGCGCGTCGACGACCTCGACGCGTACCTCGCGGAGGTGACCGCGCGCGGCGCACAGGTGATCGCCGGGCCGACGACCTTCGGCGACCGCACCCGCAACGCCTACCTGCGCGACCCCGAGGGCAACCTGATCGAACTCCAGCAGTGGCTGACGGTGCGCGACGGCGGTCCGATTCCGCCGGCCAGTTAGGACTTATCCGACGATGCGGTGCGGCACGAACGCGGCGCCGTCGTCGGTCACCAGGCCCGAGGTCTCCCTGATGCCCAGCCCGGCCGCCTCGTCGTTGACCACCCACGCGCCCAGCGCGGGCCGGTAGCCGTCGAACTCGGGCAGCGGGTCGAACAACTGGTAGACGTAGCCTTCCTTGCCGTACACGCCACCGGTCTCGGTCTCGTAGCCGGGCGCGACGATCTGGATGTTCGCGCCCTCCCGGCCCAGTTTGGGTTTGCGCACGTACTCGGTGAGCATGCCCGGCTGGTCGAGGAAAGCCGGCAGCAGGTTCGGGTGACCGGGGTGCATCTCCCAGAGGATGGCCAGCAAAGCCTTGTTGGACAACAACATCTTCCACAGCGGCTCGACCCACAGCGTCGCGGGCTGGCTCGCCACGACGTGCTTGCCGAACTCCTCCTCGACGATCCACTCCCACGGGTAGAGCTTGCAGATCGCGTCCATCGGCGCTTCTTCGAGATCGACGAAGCGGTTGAGCAGCCGGTCCCAGCCGATCTCCTCGATGGCCAGCCCCACCGTGTTCAGCCCGCCCTCGGCGGCGGTCTGCTGGAGGTAGGTCACGGTGACGTGGTCCTCGCCGGTGGTGTCCGCGCCGGAGAAGGTGAAGTACACCTGGTCGCCGGGAAGCTTGGCGCCGATCTCGCTCCAGCGCGCGACGAGCTTCTCGTGGATGGAGTTCCACTGGTCGTCGTCCGGGAACACCTCGGTCTTCCAGAACCACTGGACGACGCTGGCCTCCAGCAGCGAGGTGGGCGTGTCCGCGTTGTACTCCAACAGTTTCGCCGGACCGGAGCCGTCGTAGCGCAGGTCGAACCGGCCGTACACGTGCGGGTCGCGGCGCTGCCAGGAGGCCGCGATGGCCGGCCAGATCCACTCCGCGATGCCGAAGTCGCGGTACCGCTCGGTGAGGATCACGTTGTCGACCGCGTCCAGACACATCGAGTGCATCAGCTCGACGTCGGCCTCCATGGCCAGGATCTCGTCCATCTCGAACACGTAGTGCACGGACTCGTCCCAGTACGGCCGCGCCTTGCCGGCCGCGTCCCGGCCCGGGATGTCGTAGACGAGCCCTTGTCCGTGGATGGTCTGCTGCCAGTTGGGCCGCGGCTTCGCCGTCTGCCTGCGCAACTCAGCTGCCCCCGCTCCGGCCGCCACTGCCCCCGCTGCCGCCACTCCCGGCGCCGCCACCGCTCTTGCTGGACACGCCGAGGCCGCCACGCGAGACCGTGCTGCCGGAGTTGGTCTTGATGGTGCCGCTGCTGGGCTGGGTGTAGGAACCGCCGCTCACCCGCTGCCCGATGTTGCCGCTGCCGCCGTAGTAGTAGTGGTACTGGCTGTAGCCGCCACCGCCGATCGGCAGGAAGATGATGCCGTTGCTGAAGTAGCCGCCGTGGCTGGTGACGTAGTCCTGGTCGCAGTACTGGTCCTGCACGACCGTGCCGGAGTCGGTACCGCTGCCGCTGACCGTGCAGCGCGCGGTCACGTCGTTGGACTGGTTGGCCAGGTACAGACCACCGATCACGGCGACGATGCCGACGGTCACGCCCGCGCCGATCATCACCCGCTTGCGGTGCCGGCGCCGTTCCGCGTCCGCGTCGGCGTCCTGCTCGGCCTGGATCTCGCGCTCCTGCTCGGCCTCCTGGGCCTGCTGCCGGGCGCGCGCCTCGGCCAGAGTCGGCGGACGAGCCTTGGTCGTCTCGTCCTGGAACCGCATGGTTCCCTGTTTGGCCGCGCCGGAATCGCCGAGTTGCTCGGTCGGCGGCTCGGCCTTCGGCTGCGTCTGCTCGGTCTTCTCAGCGTCCCCGCCGAACACACCCATGTCCGGTGTGGGCAGTCGGTACGGCTGCTCTTCGTCGTCACTCATCAGGCTCTCCCAGGGCGTACGGTACCCAGCTTGGCATACCCGGGGCGCCGGCGATGCCGGATGCGGCCAACAGGCATGATGGAGCCTGATGGCCGGCGTGCAGGAGTTGCGAAGAACCAGCCCGGGAGGCAGCGGTACTCGGCTGTACCTGGCCGGGGCCTTCGTCGGCGCGCTGATTCTGCTCGGCTCCAGCGTGTTCGGCGGCTGGCCGAAGGTGGCCAGCAACCCCGACGATCCGGCCACCATCGCGGCGAACGCGGCGGTCGGCACCTGCGTCACCTGGACCAAACCGGACGCCACCGACCTGAGCGAGGTCGACTGCGCGCAGCAGCACCTGTTCGAGGTGACCGGCGCCGCGGACATCTCCGGCGCCTACCCGAGCGGCGCCGCGCTGCCCGACGCGGTGACCTGGCAACGGGTCACCCAGAGCAGCTGCGCGTCCAGCGCGACGGCGTATCTGGGAAAGCTGGACCCCAATGGCCGGTACATGATCAGCGCGCTGCGGCCGACCCTGTCGCAGTGGAACGACGACGACCGCTCGCTGCGCTGCGGCCTGCAGGGCTCGACGCCCTTCGGCCAGCCGCTGAGCACGACCGGTTCGGCCAAGGGCCAGGACCAGTCCGCGGTGTACGAGGTCGGCACCTGCCTCGCGCTCAACGGCAAGGCCCCCGGCGGCCCGATCGGCTGCGGCCAGGCGCACGCCTACGAGATCGTCGGCATCGTCAGCCTGCAGAGCAAATTTCCCAACGGGTATCCGAGCTCCGACCAACAGCAGTCCGCACTCGGCCAACTCTGCGAGGCGGCGGCCGGCACCTACACCAAGAACCTCAACCTCGATCAGTACCACCTCACCATCACCTGGAACACGATCAAGCAGGAGAGCTGGGCGGCGGGCTCGTACCGGACCAACTGCGAGATCGGCAAACCACTGCCGGACGGCAGCGGTCTCGGCCCGGTGATCAACTCGGTGAAGGGCGTCGGCCCGGGGACATCGGGAGGCTAGGGCCATGGCCGTGCGGATGGCGCGGGAGCGGTTCGAGGAACTCGTCGGGGACGCGCTGGACCTGATCCCGCGTCGGTTCACCGAGGCCATGAGCAACGTGGTGATCCTGGTCGAGGACATCAACCCGGACAACGCGTACCTGCTCGGCCTCTACCACGGCATCGCGCTGACCAGGCGGACCTCGCAGTACTCGGGCGCCCTGCCGGACCAGATCTTCATCTACCGGCTGCCGATCCTGGCCATCTGCCACACCGAGGAGCAGGTGGTGCGCCAGGTCGCGGTGACCGTGGTGCACGAGGTCGGCCACCACTTCGGCATCGACGACGCCACCCTGCACGAACTCGGCTGGGGCTAGCTGCTCAGGACCGGCAGCACGATCCGCGACGGGTGCTGCGCGTCGTGCAGGATCTCGTAGTGGTTGCGCTCGGTGTCGACCGCGCTCGCCATCGACTCCTCGGTGCCGTGGTTGCGGGCGAACCGGGGGAAGGCGCCCGCCGCGATCTGCACGCGCAGCCGGTGGCCGCGCCGGAACCGGTAGCCGGTCGGGTACATCGGCAGCGTCACCTCGACCGAGCCGTCCGCCGCCGGTTCGAGATCGCCGGCGCGGAGCCGGATCATGCCGTCGCACACGTTGCGGGACACGCCGCGCGCATCGACGTCACAGAGCCGGACGAACAGGTCGCCGTGGCCCAGACCGGTGCGCAGGTGGATGGTGGCCTCGAGTTCGCCGACCAGGTCCAGATCGCGGGCCAGCCGTTCGCCGGTGTAGATCAGCACGTCCGGGCGGGCCTCGATGGCCGTGTTGTCACGCTGCTTGGTCGGCCCGTTGAGCAGCGGACCGCCGGTGGACGGGGTCGGATCGGCCGGGTCGTAATCGAACGCATCCGGCTCGCCGGTCGTCGGGCTCGCCCAGTCGAGGCGGTGGCCGGTGTGCAGGTGGATCGGGGTCGGCTTGGCCTGCGTCGGCGGCCAGGTCGGGAAGTCCAGCCACTGGTCGGCGTTCTGGAGGTAGATCCGCACCGGCGCCCGGTTCGCCTTCGGCGCGTCGCCGTGCAACCGCTCCACCAGGAAATTCGCCGTGTCCACGAGGATCGTCCTGATGTTGCCCGGGTCGGCGTGCGCCCAGGGGCCGATGGTGATCCTGGTGTCCCGGCCGGCCTCCTGCAGGTCGCGGAAGTCGTCGAGCTGAGTGGGCAGGAACAGGTCGTACCAACCGGTGACCATGGTGGTCGGCGTGGTCAGCTTGGCGACCAGCGGCCGGTGGTTGATCGGCTTCCAGAAGTCGTCGCTCGGCTCGGCGTGCTCGACGACCTCCTGCCAGAACCGCACCGGCTTGCCGATCGCCGCCCGGTCCGCGTCGCGCAGCGGCAGCGTGCGGAAGGCCGCGTCGGTCCGCTGCTCCTGCTTCGCGCGGCCCAGCAGCCGTTGCAGCGTGGTGCCGTCCTCCTGCGTGCCGATCAGCGACGACCAGCTCAGCAGGCTGTACAGGGACAGGCTGCCGTCCGGGTAGAACGTCCTCGGGAAGTCCGACGTGGTCACCGAGACGCACATCGCTTCCAGCGGCTCGTCGAGGTAGGGGCCGACCGCCCACTGGGTCAGACCGAGATAGCTCGGGCCCGCGGTGGCGATCCGGCCGTCGCACCACGGCTGCTCACGCAGCCAGGCGACGGTGGCCAGGCCGTCGTCGCGTTCCTGGTGCATCGGCCAGAACTCGCCGCCCGACCCGAATGTGCCCCGGACGCTCTGCACCACGACCTGCAGGCCGCGCCGGGCCAGCACCGAGCCGAGGATCCGGCCGAGGAAGGTCTGGTGGCCGTAGGGGGTGCGGATCAGCACCACCGGCATGGCATCGCGACCGGCGTCGGCCGGCCGGTACCAGTCGGCCACCGTGATCACGCCGTCGGCCAGTGGGATCCGCAGATCGTCGCGCCGCTGGACCTGCGGGGCGGCAGCCGGCGGCAGGCCCAGCACCCGATCGAACGCCCAACCGAGGAAAGCACCCATCAGCCGCTCCCGTTCCTCAGGCCATCCCCCGCAGCTTCAGATACTGCTGCAACTCCTCGTAGTTCGCATCGATGGCGGTCGGCTTGGGGCCGTTGCGCGCCATGGACAGCCAGGCGCCGATCGAGGGCCGCACCGCGGTCATGGCCGCGTCGAAGTCGCGCATGTCGATCGGGCGCTTCTGGCCGGTCCGCGCGGTGTCCCGCATCGCGCGCTCGGCCGCGTTCTCGCACAGCAGCGCCAGGTCGGCGCTGGAGTAGTCCTTGGTCCGCTTGGCCAGATCGACCGGCGCCACCCCGGTCACCGGGCGGTCGCGCAGGTGCTGGCGCAGCACCGCCTCGCGGGCGGCCACGTCCGGCGGCAACACCAGCAGGCTGCGGTCGAACCGGCCGGCCGCGAACAGCGTGGGCAGCACCTCCCACGGCGTCTCCGCCGCGGCCAGCACGGACAGGCCCTCGTTGTTCTGCTGGGTGCCGTCGAGTTCGCCGAGCAGCTGGTTGAGCACGGCCCGCGCGGTCGCGGCGGTGGCCGAACGGCTGCGCTTGTGGTCCAGCGCGTCCAGTTCGTCGATGTAGAGCACGCACGGCGCGGCCCGGCGCGCGGCCGCGAAGACCTGGTGCAGGTTGCGCTCGGCGCTGCCCAGCCAGCGGTCCATCAGCTCGGTCAGCGAGATGCCCAGGAAACGGGCGCCCAGCTCGCCCGCGATCGAACGGGCCAGCATGGTCTTGCCGCAGCCCGGCGGGCCGTAGAGCAGCAGGCCGCTGCGCAGACTCGCGCCGTACTTGCGGCGCAGTTCCGGATTGCGCAACGGCGCCAGGAACGTGAGGTCCAGGCGCCGCTTGACCTCGGCCATGCCCGCGATGTCGGCCAACCGGACAGTGGCCGGCTCGACCTCGTAGGGCGGCTTGATCACCAGCGGCTTGGTGCCCGGGTCGATCAGCCAGGGCTGGGTGACGTCGGCGAACTGGCGCTCGGCCATCTCCCAGTTGAAGTTGAAGTTGAACGTGTACCGGTCGGTCGGCTCGTCCCGGTGCTGACCCTGTCTTGACACGGCCGGAACCGGCGGGCCGGCCTGGCTCGCCATCGCACGGCCCATCAGCGCCCGAGCTTCGATGGAGTTGGGCTCACGTTGCAGCGCCGCCGCAATGTGAGTGACGGCCTCCTCGACCTTGCCGACATCCAACAGCAGCTGAGCGAGATGTAACCGCAATGGCACGTCATCCGGGCTGGCCTGCACAGCCGCCCGGAGGCTACGAATCAGCCGCGTGTCACGCACAGGGCTACATTACGTCGCCCGGGTGGCCGAGCAGACGGCAGATGCGCGCATCGTGGATCACAACTCGGTCCCTAATTCGTCCACAAGTCGATCACTTCCACTTGCGCTCCGCGCCGTCAGCCCAGGTCGAGCCCTGTCCATTCCACACACCGCCAGGCCGGACCGTTGTCGAGAACGATCCGCCCGGTGTTGGGCAACATGCCGAACTTCGTGTTGTCCGGGCTGACGTTGTCGGCCAGCAGCGGTGCGACCAACCGGATGATTCCGCCATGGCTGACCAGCACGACGACGCCTTCCCGGTGCTCAGCAGCGATCTCGGCGATGACCCGTTCGAACCGGTCCCGGGCCTGCGCGCCGGTTTCCCCGCCGGGCATCGGCACGTCCAGGTCACCATCGGCCCAGGCGCTGAACACCCGGAAGAAGGTGTGCGCGTCCGCCTCCTCGACGCTGCCCTCAAGGTCACCGACGAAGATCTCGTGCGCGCCCGGCACCACGTGAACGCTCAGCCCGTGCTTGGCGGCGAGCGGTTCGGCGGTCTGCTGGGCGCGGACCGCGATGCTCGCGTACACCGAGACGATCGGCTCCTCGGCGAGGTCGGCGGCGAGGTCGTCGGCCTGCTGCTGGCCGAGCGGGTTCAACGGCGGACCGGGCGGCTTCGAGTCGAGCGCCCTGCGCACGTTCGACTCGGTCTGACCGTGCCTGACCAGCATCAACCGTAAACCCGCCACCACAGCCTCCTGCTCTAACCGGCCTGTCCCTCGCGCACCGCACGCAACCAGGCGCGCGCGTCGGCGAAATCCGCGTCCTCGTTACCGGCCTGCACGACCGACGCGACGCCGTCGGCCTTGGGGAAGGACCCGAGGAACCGGACCGACGTGCTCCGGCGGCGCAGAGCCGCCAGCGCGTCGCCCACCCGTGCCTCGGCGACGTGCCCGTCGAAGTCGAGGAAGAACCGGTACTCGCCCAGCCTGCCCTTGGTCGGCCTGGACTCGATCCGACTGAGATTGATGCCACGCTGCGCCAGTTCGACCAGCACGTCGGACAGCACGCCGGTGCGGTCGTCGGTGAACACGATCAGGCTGGTCCGGTCCGCGCCGGTAGGCGCCGGCAGCGGGCCGGGCCTGCGGAACAGCAGGAAGCGGGTCTTGGCGTCGATGACGTCGGCCACCTCCCCTGCCAACAGCTCCAGCGGGTAGTGGGTGGCCGCGACCGGCGCGGTCACCGCCGCGTCGAACTCGCCGTTCAGCACCGCGACCGCGGACGCGGCCGTCGAGTTGGTGAAGTGCTGCTCGGCCTTGGGCAGGTGTTCGGCCAGCCACTCGCGAATCTGCGCGAGCGCGATCGGGATGCTCGCCACCGTGCGCACGTCCTGAAATTTCGTGCCCGGCCGGACCAGCACGCTGAACGTGACCGGCAGCACCACCTCGGCCACCGCGACCAGCGGATCGCCCGCGGCCAGCGAGTCCATGGTGATGGTCACCGCGCCCTCGACCGAGTTCTCCACCGGCACGCACGCCGCGTCGAGACGGCCCTCGCGCACCGCGTCCAGCGCGGCCGGGATGGTGTCGACGGGGAACAACTCGTCGGTGGACGGATCGATCACGCGCAGCGCAGCCTGCTCGGTGAACGTCCCCTGTGGTCCGAAATACGCGATGCGCGACACAAGGTAACCCTAGTCACCACCCGGATAGCCCAACCGCAGGCAACCCGGCGACCATTCGGCCCCGGTGTTGCCGCAATCACCCGTTCGGCCGGTACTTCACCTGGTTACTCGCGCTGGTTCGGAATGACATGCTTGGGCCGTGAGTTCGGGTTTCCCAGCCACCGACCGAACCCCGCGACCGCCACGGCCGCGGTTGGTCCTGTGTGCGCGCGGAGACGCCCTCGCCCGCGTCTGGCAGACCGTCGCGGCTGGCAGAGACCAGATCAGAGTGCACAACGGCTCGGTGCTGGAGGTCGCCGCGGACGCGGCGGTCAGCCCAGCCAACTCCTACGGCTGGATGCGCGGCGGCATCGACGCCGCCTACTCCGCGGCCTGGCCCGACATCGAACAGGAAGTGCGCAGGGCGGTGCTCGCCCTGCACGGCGGCGAACTCCCGGTCGGCGAGGCGGTGGTGGTGGCGACCGGCGTGCGCACGCCGCGCTGGCTGATCAGCGCACCGACCATGCGCGAACCGGGCGAGACCCTGCCGGCCGACACCGTGCACCCCTACCTGGCCGCGCGCGCCGTGTTCCGGACGTGGCGGGACGGCCACCTTGAGGACGGCGAGCCGGTGCGCGGCGCGATCCGCACCATCGCCATTCCGGGCCTGGGCACCGGCGTCGGCGGCGTGTCGCCGGAGGTGTGCGGCCACCAGGTCGCGGCCGCCTGGGACGAGGTCTTCGCGAACGCGGATCACCCCACTCCCGCCTGATCTCGCTCGTATCGTGGGCCGATGCCGCTATTCGCCTTCGAGGGCGTCAGCCCCACCGTGCACCCCTCCGCCTGGATCGCACCGACCGCGACGCTCGTCGGCGACGTGACCGTCGAGGCGGACGCCTCTATCTGGTACGGCGCGGTGCTGCGCGCCGACTTCGGCCCGGTGATCATCAGAGCCGGCGCGAACATCCAGGACAACTCGGTGCTGCACGGCGGCCCGGAGGGCACCGAGGTCGGTCCCGGCGCGACCGTCGGCCACGTGTGCGTCGTGCACGGCGCGAAGATCGGCGCGGAAGCGCTGATCGGCAACGGCGCGACCATCCAGGACGGCGTGGTCATCGGCCCGCGCACGCTGGTCGCGGCGGGCGCCACCGTCTCCCCCAACACCGAGATCGGCGCGGAGCTGGTGGTGCTCGGTCAGCCGGCCAGGGAGCAGCGTCCGTTGTCCACAGGCGCGCGGCGGTGGATCGAGACAAATCCGGAGGCATACACCCAGTTGGCCCGTCGCCACCGAACTGGTGTTACTCCTGTGACGAAACCGCACGATCCGGTGTGATCTGGAACACTCTAGGTATCCACCGCCTGTGGACAACTCTGTGCACAAGCTGTGGGCAGGAGATCAACTGTTGTGCACGCGCTCGGATCCCGGCAGGTCGGTCTCACGGTCGGATGTGGACCGAGCGCGCGGCCGGGGTTGGGGATCGCCATCACACCATCGGGTCGGACCCGCCTCGCGCCGTACGGTGGGACGGTGGCGATCCGGGTACTGCTGGTCGACGACCACGAGGTCGTCCGCAGGGGCGTGCGCGACCTGCTGGACGGCGAGCGGGACATCGACGTGGTCGCTGAGGCCGGCACGGTCGCCGAGGCACTGACCGTGGCCGCCCGGCGCAAGCCCGACGTCGCCGTGGTCGACATCCGACTCCCGGACGGCGACGGAGTCGCGCTGTGCCGCAGGCTCCGCGCGACCGGAGACGGGCCACGCTGCCTGGTCCTCACCGCGTTCGACGACGAGCGGGTCGTCCTGGACGCGATCGACGCGGGCGTGTCCGGCTACCTGCTCAAGCAGGTGCGCGGCCAGGACCTGGTCACCGCCGTGCGCGAGGTCGCGGCCGGCCGCTCCCTGCTCGACCCGGTCACGACGGCTCGGGTGCTCGACCGGATGCGCGCGCACGACGAAGCCGACGAACTGGCCAACCTGACCGATCGCGAACGCAAGGTGCTCGAACTGCTCGGCGAGGGCCTGACCAACCGCCAGATCGCCGAACACCTGTTCCTGGCCGAGAAGACCGTGAAGAACTACGTGACCTCGGTACTGGCCAAGCTCGGCATGCGACGCCGCACCCAGGCCGTCGCCTGGGTCGCCCGACGATCCAAATAGGACACTAAATCCGGGCCCACCAGGTGACCGTGGTGCCCGTGCTCGGCGAGGAGTCGATGACGCACTCGCCGTGCACCGCCCGCGCCCGGTCCGCCAGGTTGCGCAGGCCGCGCCGCGTCACCCCGCGCGGGATGCCGCAGCCGTTGTCACGCACCCGCACGTTCAGCTCGTGCGCGGCCGCCTTGACCTGTACCGAAACCACGCTCGCCCCGGCATGTCTGACCACATTGGACAAAGCTTCGCGCAGCGCGGCGCGCGCGTTGTCCGCGACCGCGACCGGCAGCGTGGCCGCATCGCCGAAGACCGCGAGCGAGGGCGCGAACCCGAGCAGTTCGGCCGCGATGTCGACCTCAGCGCGCACCGAGTCGAAGAAGTCGGCCGAGGCCGCCGGCTCGGTCGGGTCGCCGTCGCGCAGCGCGCTGACCGTGCCGCGCACCTCGGCGATGGTCTCGTCGACCAGCTCGACCGCGTCCGCCAGCCGGCCGGCCTCCGTGCGCGCCAGCCGGCGCGACATCCGCCTGCCGAGCAGGTCGAGCTGGACACCGGCGGCGTAGAGCCGCTGGATGATCACGTCGTGCAGATCGCGCGCGATGCGTTCGCGCTCCTCGTAGACCGCGACCCGCTGGCGCGCGTTCGACCCCTCCGCGAGCATCACCACCAGGCCGGCCTGGGTGGCGAACGCGGTCAGCACCTCGACCGCGACCGGCGCGAAGATCGGCGCGCCGTGCCGCCGGTACACGGTCAGCACGCCGAGCCTACGTTCCAGCGAACCGAACGGCGCGGCCGCGAACGGGCCGTAGCCACGCAACGCGCGCGGCACGAACGGTGCGGTGCGCGGATCGGTGGTGAACTCGTCGACCACCACGGGCACCCCGCCCCTGGCCACCCGCGCCGCCGACGAGCGCGCGGACAGCACCAGGCCGAGCGGATGGTCCTCCTCGCCCGGACCGATCCCGCCGTACGCGGCCTCCACGGTCACCGAGTCGTCCTGGCCGCGCATCATCACCATGCCGAGGTCGGCCTCGACGAGTTCGGCGGCGCGCCGAACCACCAGGCGCAGCACGGCGTCCGGGTCCTCGGCGGACAGCGCGGCCGTCGCGATCTCGGTGGACGCCTGGAGGGTGCGGGTGGCGAGGTTGAGGTCCATGAGCAAGCTCAAGGCTACGTCCTGCCACTGGCTACGAGCATGCGCACCTGACCTGCACGAACCTCGATGACCAGGTCCGCGTCGGCGGCCTGGGCAGGATCGTGTGTGACATGCAGCACGGTGTGATCATGCAGACCCGAGCCGATCGTGTCGAGCACCGTGCGCGCGCTGTCGGCGTCCAGATGCGCGGTCGGCTCGTCGAACAGCACCAGCCCACCTGGCCGCGCGTGCAGCAGCGCCCGAGCCAGCGCCAGCCGCGTCCCCTCCCCACCGGACACGGTGGCCCCGGTAGCGCCGAGCCGCGTGTCCAGCCGATCGCCCCACCCCGGCAGCGCGGCCCGCGCGAGCACATCGCGCAGCGCGTCGTCGTCGGCAGCGGGATCGGCGATCCGCAGGTTCTCCCGAACCGTCGTCGACACCAACTGCGGCTCCTGCGGACACCAGGCGACCGTCCCCGGCACGCTGACCGTCCCGCGCTCGGCGGGCAGGAACCCCAGCAACAGCGCGAGCAACGTCGACTTCCCCGCCCCCGACGGCCCCACCACCGCGACCCGCGCACCGGCCGGAACCCGCACACTCACGCCGCGCAGCGCGGGCGCGGCCGCCCCCGGCCACCGCACATCGACATCATCGAGCGCGATCGACCCGTCCCCACTCACCATCGCCGGCGGCATGGGATCAACCGGTTCGTCCAGAATCTCGGTGATCCGCCCATGCGCGTCGCGCAGCGCGTCCAGCCGTTGCGCGGCAGGCCCCAGCGCGTCCAGCGTCTCCGCCAACGCCAACGGAACCAGCGCCAACACCGGCGCGCCAACCGCGGCCAGCTGACCGGCGACAACAGCCTGTCCGGCCAACCAGAGCCCGACCAGACTGGCGAACCCCAACGCCACCAACGTGATCGCGCTCGCCGCCCCCGCCCCGAACGCCTGCCGCCGCGCCCGCGCCGCCAGCCGATCGTCCAACGCGGCCAGTTCCGCGCGCCGCGCCCGTTGCGCCCCGTTCGCCAGCAGCTCACCCGCGCCTTCCAACAGCGCGAGCACCGCGGTCCCCAACTCTCGCCGCCCAAGCGCGAGCGCGGTGGACGCCCGCCGCGCAACCAGCACGGCCGCGACCGACCCCCCAACCCCCGCCACCACCAACGCGACAGCGAGCACCACTGCGGCCGAGGGCAACAACAAGGCGAACGTGACGATCGCGCCCAGCCCGACGATCAGCGCGACGAGCGGCGGTTGCAGCACGCGCGGCACCAGATCGCGCACCGTGTCGGTGTCGTCGACGAGTCGCGCGAGGCCGTCGGTACGGCGCAGCCGCGCGGTTCGCGCCGGTCCCAGCCGCGCCAGCGCCGACCACAGCCGCACCCGCAACGCGCCAGAGGCGGCGAAGGCGGCGTCGTGCGAGACCATCCGCTCCGCGTACCGCAGGACGCCTTTGGCCAGGCCGAACGCGCGCACGGCCACGATGGCGACGGACAGCGTGAGGATCGGCGGATGCTGCGGCGCCGTCGCGATCAACCAGGCGGCCGTACCGGTGAGCGCCACCCCCGACCCCAGCGCCAACGCCCCCAGCACGGCCCCCAGGACCCCGCGCCCGGTCACCAACTCCCACAGCCGACCCCGCCCGCGCCCCTGCTGTTCTTGTTGCGGTCGAACAGGCTCCTCGACCGGCACCTCAGCCGTGGCCGTACTCGTGGCCGAATGCGTGGCCAGCACAACCGCCGCCCCGCACTCGACCGCGTGCTCGATCGCTCCCTGCACGACAGCGGCAGTCGAGGAGTCCAGATGCGCGGTGGGTTCGTCGGCCAGCAGCAGCCACGCGCCGCGGCGCACGCGCAACAGGGCGCGCGCCACCGCGACACGCTGCCGCTCCCCTGTGGACAGTTCGTCCACCGCGCGGTCGCGCAGGTGCCAGGCGGCAACCGAAGCCGCGATCTCGTGCAGTTCCGCGTCGTCGACCGCACCGTATTCCGCGACCGCGAGCCGCAGCTCCTCGGTGACCGTGCGCGCGGAGAAGGTCGGCCGCTGCGGAATCCAGGCAACCTGCCGACGCCACTCCTCGATGTCCAACATGGACAGTGCAACCCCGTCGACGAGCACCGTGCCGTCCTCCGGCTCGGCGAACCCGAGCAGCACCGCGAACGTGCTCGACTTTCCCGTCCCGCTCGGCGAACCCAGCCGCACCAACCGGCCCGGCGCAACGCTGAACGAGAGGCCGTCCGGCGCGTACCGGCCGCGTCGCTCGACCCGCAGGTCGAGCACGTCGAGCTGATGCCGAAGAGAGTCAGGCTGCACCCCTTTCGGAACCCGACTCCCTTCGACACCAACACCGTGTTCCGCCGCGTCCAGTACCTCGGTCACGCGGCGGACAGCTTCCAGGCCGTCCTCGCTGGCATGGTGCGCCGCACCGGCCGCACGCAGCGGCAGGTAGCACTCGGGCGCGAGGATCAGCACCAACAATCCGGTCGCCAAACTCAGCGACCCACCCACCAGCCGCACGCCGATATCGACCGCGACCAGGGCGACCGAGAGCGTCGCGATGACCTCCAACGCCAGCGCGGACAGGAACGCGACCCGCAACGTGGCCAGCGTGCGGCGCCGGTACTCCTGCGAAACCCGCCGCACCGCGCTCGCCTGAGCCGCGGCCCGACCGAACGCGGTCAGCACCGGCAAGGCGCGAATCAACTCCAGCAGATGCCCGGCCAACCGCCCCGTCGCATCGGCAGCCGCCGACGCGCGCGACTGCGTGAACCGGCCGATCAGAATGGCGAACACCGGGATCAGCGGCACGGTAAGGGCGATCAGGATGGCGCTACGCCAGTCCTGGAGCAGAATCCACGCGCCCACCAGCGGCGGCGCAAGGGCGGCGGTGATCAGCGCCGGGAGGTATCGCGTGAAGTACTCGTCGAGCGCGTCCAGTCCCTTGGTGGCCAGGGCGGTCAGCTCGGCGGGCCCCCGCTCGGCCAGCCACTCCGGACCCAGCCGCAACGCCGCGTCCAACAGGGCGGCCCGCAACTCCTCCTTCGCCCCCGCCGCGGCCCGACCGGCAACCGACTGATTGGCCCAGGCCAACACGGCCCGCACCACCACAGCCCCACCCAGCACAACAAGCTCAACGACACTCGGCGCCCGGTGCGCGGTGACCACCCCGGCCAAACCCGTGGCCAGCACACTCGCCGCCACCACCGTCGCGGCGCTCGCGCCGGTCGCCAGAATCCCGCAGGTGACCAACGCCCGGCGCGTCGCAACGGAAAGTCGCGGCAACGCGCCGAGCGGGCCTCGCCCGGACCTGACTCGGGCGGGAGTAGGCCGGTCCGGGCGGGTTTGCGAGGTGCTCACGGGGCGTGCACCTTCGGAATGTGCCGGGTGCCGAGCCTGCGCCGGAACACCCAGTAGCTCCAACCCTGGTAGACCAGCACGACCGGCGCGCCGACCGCGGCCAGCCAGCTCATCACGGTCAGCGTGTAGCTGCTCGACGCGGCCCCGGTCACCGTCAACGAGTTCGCCGCGTCCAATGTGGACGGAAGCACGTCCGGGTAGACACTGCCGAACAGTGTCACCAGCGCGGCCAGCACGACGACCCCGAGCGCGGCGAACGCCTGCCCGTCCCGTCCGGCCCGCAACCGCAGCGGCGCCACGATCCCGGCCAGCACCGCGACCCCGAACGGCACCCACACCCACGTCGAGCCCGCCCGCGCCACCAGGATGATCAGCAACCCGAGCAGCGGCAACAGCGCCACCGGCGCCGCCCGCAACGCGAACCGCCGCGCCCGCTCCCGCACGTCACCCTCGGTCTTCAAGGCGAGGAACACCGCGCCGTGCAGCAGCGCGAATCCAGCGAAGCCGACCGCACCGAGCAGGGTGTCCGGCCGCACCGCCGCGAACGCCGACCCGACCCGGTTGCCCTGCGCGTCCAACGGCAACCCCAATGCGATCACCGCCATCAGCAACCCGACGCCCAGCGCGATCAGCAGCGACCCGACCACGATCACCGCGTCCCACCCGCGTCGCCAGCGCGGTGCGTCGATCTTGCCCCGGTATTCCAGTGCGACGCCCCGGCCGATCAACGCGACCAGCACCATCAGCATCGGCAGGTAGGCGCCGGAGAACAGCGCCGCATACCAGTCCGGGAAGGCGGCGAACGTGGCCCCGCCGGCCACCACCAGCCACACCTCGTTGCCGTCCCACACCGGTCCGATCGTGTTCAGCAGCACGCGCCGCCCGGTCTCACCGCGCCCGATGATCGGCAGCAGCATGCCGACGCCGAGGTCGAATCCGTCCAGGAACAGGTAGCCCACCCAGAAGAAGGCGATCACGCAGAACCACAACGTTGGCAAGGACATCGGTCGCGCTCCTCTCTCAGTAGTCGCAGCGGTCTCAGCGGGTCTCAGTAAGCGAAGGCCAGCACGTCGTCGGACGGCTCCTGCTCGTCCGGCGGCGGCAACACCCCGGGCAGGCCGGCGCGCACGTAGCGCACCATCACCACGCTCTCGATCACCGCGAGCACCGCGTACACGGCGGTCAGCGTGATCACCGAAGTCAGCGCTTCACCAACGGTGACGCCGGAGGAAACGGCCTGCGCCGTGTACATCCACACGCCGTCGAAGTCGGTCGGATTCGGCGCGACCACCCACGGTTGGCGGCCCATCTCGGTGAAGATCCAGCCGAAACTGTTGGCCAGGAACGGAGTCGCGATGCTCGCCAGCGAGAGCCAGACGAACCAGCGGCCCGGTTTACCCCTCGGGAACCGGCCCTTCCTGGTCAGCCACAACACCCCCACCGCGGCCAGCGCGGCAATCGCGCCGAACCCGATCATCAACCGGAAACCCCAGTACGTGACCGGAAGGTCGGGCACGTAGTCGATCGGCTTGCCGGCCAGCGCGCCGAGCGCGGGATCGTTCGGGTAGTTGGTGCCGTACTTGGCCTGGTACTGCGGGATCAACTCCTGTACGCCCTGCACCTTGGACGTGAAATCACCGCTGGCCAGGAACGAGAGAAGATAGGGAAGGTCAAGACTCTTCACGCTCTCGCAGTCCGGCTTGGCCACGTTGCCGACCGCCAACACGGAGAAACCCGCGGGTTGTTCGGTGTGGCACAGAGCTTCCGCCGCCGCCATTTTCATCGGCTGCTGCTGGAACATCAGCTTGCCCTGCTGGTCACCGGAAATCGCTACCGCCGCGAAAGCCACGATGCCGACCCACGCGCCCAACTTCATCGAAGCCCGCCACACCGCGCGCCCCTCGGCATCGTCGGGCCCGCTGCGATACAGATGCCACACCGCGATGCCGACCAGGAAGGTCGCGCCGACGGCGAAACACCCGGCAACGGTGTGCGGCAACGCGGCCAACAACGTCGGATTCGTCAACACCGCCCAGATGGAAGTCAACTGCGGGCGCCCATGCACCGTCGTCACGCCGACCGGATGCTGCATCCACGAATTCGCGGCCAGAATGAAGTAGCTCGACGCGATGGTCGCGAGCGAGAATGCCCACGCGCAGGCCAGATGGACCTTCTTCGGCAACCGGTCCCAGCCGAAGATCCACAGCCCGAGGAACGTCGACTCGATGAAGAACGCGACAATGCCCTCCATCGCCAACGGCGCCCCGAACACGTCGCCGACGAACCGCGAATACGAACTCCAGTTCATGCCGAACTGGAACTCCTGCACCAGCCCGGTCACCACGCCCATCGCGAAGTTGATCAGCAGCAGCTTGCCCCAGAACTTCGTCATCGCGTAGTACTTGCGCTTGCCCGTGCGCACCCACGCCGTCTGCATGCCGGCCACCAGGACCGACAGGCCGATGGTCAGCGGCACCATCAGAAAGTGATAGACGGTGGTGATGCCGAACTGCCACCGCGCGATCGCCAGCAGGTTCACGCTGCCCAGTGTCGTCGGGGTACGAGGGTCCCGCCATCCGGCGACGGTCCCGACCATCCGGGACGTTGGTCCCGTTCCCCCACCGACCCCGGACGCACAAAGGCCCCGCCGAAGCGGGGCCTAGGGCGTTACCAAGAGTTTCCTCCTCGCATTCGCCAGTATACGCATCGAGCGACCGTTGTCCATTCGTCTACTAGCCAGAACGACATCTATTAGCCATTCTCGAATTTCGTATAATTACCTTGCCGAACAGGAGTTCGATACAGTGCGTGAATGCTGCTCGCGTACGTCGATGAGAGCTACAACGACAACTTCTACTACATGGCAGCATTGCTGTGTCCTGATGAACACGCGCAGGACTTGGCCAGTGCGCTGGACGCCGTGGTCAGCAAAGCAATGCGCGACTATGAGAACGTCGGCGCCGACGCGGAGTTGCACGGCTATGAACTGTTCCAAGGCAAGGGGAACTGGCAGGCTCTGGTGAAAATACCTCGTGCTCGGATCTCGATCTACCGACAGACGCTTGCCGCAATCGGCGCCCTGCCTGTCCACATCATCGTGCGCGGCGTCGACCGGCGACGTCTCGCCGCGCGTTATCCCAGCCCGGTCAACGCACACTCGATCGTCCTGAGCCATCTGTTGGAACGCATCGACGAGCACGCGAGCAAGCTCGGGCACAGAGCACTCGTCATCGCCGACGAAATCCCGGCGACCGAGCAATGGCAGTACCGAGACGACCTAAAGCTGTATCGACGGTCAGGTACCTACGGCTATCGAGGACATCGCCTGACCCAGATCGTCGACACGCTGCATTTCGCGCCGTCGAATGCCAGCAGGCTGGTTCAGGCTGCCGACATGGTGATTTTTCTGGCCCGCAGGATTCTCGGCAAGGAGGACACCGATCCCCGCGCGATGGCGGCGAATGACCAACTCTGGGGGTACATCGAGCCACGCGTCGTGCATTGTTGGTGCTGGCAGCCCTAGATGCACGAAGACCCCACCGAAGTGGGGTCTAAGGCGGGACCAGGAGTTTCCCCCTCGCACGATCATCATAGCGGAAGCCGCCGGTGGAGCGCAAACGGCCTAAATCGAGCGGGCGGTTACTTCGTGCCAGCGTTGGGTGAAGCGGCCGTTGTGCTGGGACCAGCGGGCGGCGGCTTCGGCGGCTTGGGAGTCGCCTGCGGCGGCTACCCGGACGTGGATGTAGTCGGCCAGTTGGGGGTAGGTCATGTCGACTCGGTCCTGGGCGGTTGTCTGGACGTCGACGAAGCCGTTGGCGCGGACCAGGTCTGCGAGGCGGGCGCCCATGAAGGGGTCGCCGCCTGCCTCGCGGCGGAGGCGGTAGTGGGCGGCCAGGGCGCGGTCGACGTCGGGGGTGCGGGGTTCGACCACCGCACTGCTCCAGTCTGAACTGGACAGTGCGAGCAAGCCGCCGGGGCGCAGCACTCGACGAAATTCGGTGAGGACGGCGGCGGGGTTGGGGAGGTGTTCGAAGACGGCGTGGGCGAAGACGACGTCCAGGGTGTGGGTGGCGATGGGGAGGGACTCGGCTCCGGCGACGGCGTACCGCGCCGTGGGGGCGGCGGACCGGGCCAGTGGCAGTTGGGTGGGTTCGCGGTCGATGGCGATGAGCGTGCCGGTGGGGGCGATCGCGTCGGCCAGGCCGGCGGTGATGGTGCCGGGGCCGCAGCCGAGGTCGAGGACGCGTTGGCCGGGACTGAGCAGCGGGAGGACGAAGGCGGCGCGTTCGGTCGCGGTTCGGCCGGTGAGCATGGCCAGCATGTCGGGCGACCAGCCGGGGGCGTAGTCGCTGGTCAACGTAGGGCCTCTGCGACGTCCGACGCGGCGCGCACGACCTTGGGGCCGATCTCGCTGTCGTCAAGGCGCTGCATGGCGACGACGCCGATGCTGGCGCGCAGCTCCGGCACGCCGCGCACGGGAGCGGCGAGGCCATAGGCGCCTGCTTGGAGTTCGCCCGTCGAGGTCGCCCAGGGGGCGCCGCTGGCGGGGAGCAGGATGGCCCGGCCTGCCGCGCCTCGGTCGAGCGAATGACGGCTGCCGACTCGGTAGGCCACGTGATACGCGGTCCAGGAAGGTTCGACGACCGCGATCGCCTGGGCGTCGTCGCCCTCGGCGACGGTGAGGTGCGCGGTCGCGCCGACTTCTTCCGCGAGGGTGCGCAGCATCGGGGCGGCGACCATGCGCAGTTGTGGGACGACCCGGGCGGCGAGGCGGAGCATGCCCAGGCCCAGGCGGACTCGGGAGCCTTCCCTGCGCACCAGGCCACGCTCCTGCAGGGGCACCAGGAGGCGGTAGATGGCGGCGCGGCTCGCGCCGACGGCCGTGGCCAGGTCGCTGATGGTGGGGGCCTCGGACTCGGAGTCCGCGACCGCCTGGAGCACGGCGAGGCCGCGTTCCAGGGTCAGCGAGCTTTCCCTGCTGGTGTGCGTGGGCGTACGGGGCGCTCCGGGTCGGGTGACCTGACCCAGTCGCGCTGCGCCGACCGAACGTGGTGTCACCACGGCAACCGGCCTCCTTCCCCGCGCGAAGCGGCCCTCAGCCTCTGCCGGGCGCGTCCGCGGGAACCACCATGCCGGCGACCTCGGCGATGCCGACGCAGGAGCCGTTCGGCCCCGGCGCGCTCCCGGTGATCACGATCGTGTCCCCGTCCCGCAGGAAGGTCCGCTGGGTCCCGTCTCCCAGCGTGATGGCGTCCCTGCCGCCCCAACTGAGTTCCAGGAAGCTACCCCGTTGGGCCACCTCGGGGCCAGACACGGTGCCCGAGGCGAACAGGTCGCCGGGCCGCACGGTGGCGCCGTTGACGGTGATGTGCGCGAGCTGCTGGGCGCAGGACCAGCTCATCGTCCGGAACGGGGGCCGGGAGACGACCGTGCCGTTCCAGTCAACGGTCAAGTTCACATCAAGACCCCAGGGGGTGTCCTCGACCAGATAGGGCTGGAGTTCGTGGTCCGGCAGCGGCAGCTGCACCCGCGCCTCCTGCAACGCTTCCAGCGGCGTGATCCAGGCGCTGATCGAGGTGGCGAAGGACTTGCCGAGGAACGGGCCGAGCGGCTGGTACTCCCACGCCTGGATGTCGCGCGCGGACCAGTCGTTGACCAGGACCACCCCGAACACGTGCTCGGCGACCGCCTTGGTGGGCACCCGGGCGGCCACCGGGCCGCCGCAGACGAAGCCGACCTCGGCCTCGATGTCCAGCCGCCCGCTCGGCCCGAACTCGACCCCGTCGGGCCCCTTGCGCTGGCCGTAGGGCCGCACGATGTCGGTGCCGGAGACGACCACCGTGCCGGCCCGACCGTGGTAGCCGACCGGCAGGTGGGTCCAGTTCGGCAGCAGCGCGTCGTCGTTCGGCCGGAAGATCTTGCCGGCGTTGAGCGCGTGGTGTTTGGACGAGTAGAAGTCGACGTAGTCGGCGACGGTGAACGGGAGGCGGGTGGCCAGCCGGTCCAGCGGGATCTGCTCGACGCCGCGGGGCCGGGTGTTGCTGGCGACCACCTCGCTCAGCCGGGCCCGCAGTTCGCTCCAGGTGGCCCTGGAGGAGGCCAGCAGCGGGTCGAGGCCCTCCGCGGCGGCCAGGGTGGCCAGCCGGGGCCCGAGGACCGCGGACAGGCCGCGCAGCGGCAGCGCGTGGTTGCCGACGCGCACGGCGATCATCGGGCCGTCGCCCGCGTCGATGACGCCGTAGGGCAGCGTCTGCGGCCCGAAGGGCTGGTCCGGAGCGAACGCCGGGTCGTCGATCCAACTCACAGGAGTCCGAGCCCTTCCAGGTCCGATACCGGTTCGGCGAGCGAGCAGGAGCCGTAGGAGGCGAAGACCGCGCGGACCGCGTGCGCCGCCTCGTCCGGCAGGGCGGCGGCCTCGGTGGCCAGCGCCTGCGGATCCTCGCTCTTGAGGGCGTCGCGCACGTCGCCGCCGTGCAGGGCGCGCGCGGTGGCGACCAACAGGTTGAGGAAACCGTGGTGGGTGAAACCGGTCTCCGGGTCGGTGTGCCGCAGCGCGTTGTGCAGGCCCGCGGTCGCCTTGAACGAGCCGTTGGTGGAGGTCACCACGGCGAGGAAGTCGGCGACCTGGTCGACGCTGGGGAAGGCCTCGTGGGACAGGCCGCCGCAGCGGAGCTTGGGCCAGTAGCCGTGCTCGGCGACGCGCCGCACGCCCGCCAGCCACTCCGGCCCGCCGCGCCTGGGCTCGATGACGCGGACGGCGTCCTCCGGCACGAACTCGGCGACCCGCTCCAGCCAGACCTCGTCGACGTCCGAGGGCGCCGGCATCTCGACCATGCGCAGGGCGAGCAGTTCGGTGCGCGACTCGACGATCGACACCGCCTTGGGCACCCCGCCGAGCCCGGTGTCGACCACCAGGGACAGCGCGATCGGCTTGGTCGGCTTGACCTTGATCAACTCGGTGATCAGCTCGGGCAGCCTGCTGGCTTGGCAGAGGAAAAGCCCGAGGATTCCGGCGCGGTCGCCCACGCGTGAGGTGAGGTGGCCGGCCACCGCGTCCGGCATGTTCGCATTGCCGGGTGGGAACAGCGCGGCATCGTCAACAAGCCGCGCCAGCAGGGGCGGAACACCAAACGGACCTGGCGAACGGAGCTCGGCTGCGCTTGACACGGATGACACGCTAACGGTGTCAGCCATACGAACAAAGTTGTCCGTTTATCGAACACAGGTGGAGCAATGCCCTACTACCGCAGCGTTGGCGAAATACCCCGAAAGCGGCACATCCAGTTCCGCGCACCCGACGGTCGCCTCTACGCGGAAGAGCTGATGGGCGTCGAGGGTTTCTCGGCCGACTCCGCCCTGCTCTACCACCGCTTCGCACCCACCGCGATCGTGAACGCGGAGGCCGTGGACGAGGCCGTGCTCGGTGGCCGGCAGACCGTGCCCAACCACCCGCTCAAGCCACGGCACCTGCGCACCCAGGACCTGAAGTTCGCCGCCGGCACCGACGCGGTCACCGGACGACGGCTGCTGATGGCCAACGCGGACGTGCGGATCTGCTTCGCGGTCGCGGACGCGCCGAGTCCGCTGTACCGCAACGCGGCCGGCGACGAGCTGCTGTACGTGCAGGGCGGCGCCGGGACCGTCGAGACGAGCTACGGTGCGCTGACCGTTGGCGATGGCGACTACGTGGTCATCCCGACCTCGTGCACCTACCGCGTGGTGCCCGATGCGGCCGAGCCGCTGCGGCTGTACGTGATCGAGGCGAACGGGCACGTCGGCCCGCCACGGCGCTATCTGGCCGGCAAGGGGCAGTTCCTGGAGCACGCGCCGTACTGCGAGCGCGACCAGCGCGGACCGACCGAGCCGCTGCTCGTCGAGGGCACGGATGTCGAGGTGTTGGTCTCGCACCGGTCGGGCGTGACCCGCTACACCTACGCCAACCACCCGTTCGACGTGGTGGGCTGGGACGGCTGCCTGTACCCGTGGGTGTTCAACATCCGCGACTTCGAGCCGATCACCGGCCGGATCCACCAGCCGCCGCCGGTGCACCAGACCTTCGAGGGGCCGAATTTCGTGGTCTGCTCGTTCTGCCCGCGCAAGGTCGACTACCACCCGCTGTCGATTCCGGTGCCCTACAACCACGCCAACGTGGACTCGGACGAGCTGATGTTCTACGTGGGCGGCGACTACGAGGCGCGCAAGGGCTCCGGCATCGGGATCGGCTCGCTGTCGCTGCACCCCTCCGGTTTCACGCACGGCCCGCAGCCGGGCGCGGCCGAGGGCTCGATCGGCGCGGAATATTTCGACGAGACCGCGGTCATGATCGACACCTTCCGCCCGCTGGAACTCGGTGAGGCGGCGAGCGAGTGCGAGGACCCGCGCTACGCGTGGAGTTGGGCGCGGCGCGGGCCCGACTGGGACTAGCTCACCGCAGGAACCTCACAGCAGAAACAACGTGGCGACGCAGCGGCGCCTCACATCCGGAACTTGGCGACGCCGCGCAGCGCATAGCCGGGCAGGCCGATCGGCACGGTCTCGCCCGGTGCTCCGTAGCCGGCCAGCCACAGCACGCCGGTGGCGCGCATGTTGGCGGCGAGGTCGAAGGACAGGCGCGGGAAGTCGACATAGGCGTGGTAGCCGTTGGGCAGGATCACCCGGCCCGCGCCGGTGCGCAGGGACCGGTTCGCCGGCTCGTCCCAGACGTCCAGGCTGACCGGTACCGGCTGCCAGTACGGCGCGTCCGCGACCTGCTGGAACATCTTGCGGCCCTTGGCATAGCCGAGCGCGGCCACGCTCAGTGCCACCAGCAGGGCGGCCGCTCCGCCGAACACCGCGGGGCTGGTGTTGTCCAGGCTGCCCTGGGCCCGGGTGACGATGCCGACACCGGCGCCGACGAGCAGCACCAGAACGGCGATCTGGGTCAGCATCACGCGGTTGTACACGCGCCGGTGGTAGCTCAGCGCGGGGTCGTCGCCGGGTCGTGGCGTGCTCGGCCGCGCGAGCACGGGCGGCGTGCCGGTCGGCACCGCCTCGATCACGTCCGCCATCCCGCTGCCGACCGAGCCGGCCACCCTGGCCAGTGCCCGACCCCGCTCGTCCGGTCCGCAGATCCACAGCGTTCCGGTGCGCAGCATGGCCTGCTTGGCGACCCAGTAGAACCGCCGCAGGCGCAGCGTCACCTCGGTGCCCTCCAGCGTGACCCGCACCTGGCACGGCTTGTCGGACAGGATCGTGACCGGCACCGGGCGCCAGCCGAACCGGCTCAGCAGCGCCTTGCCGCGCCGCTGCAACGGGAGGTAGAGCCAGCAGTTGGCGGTGAGCGACGCGAGCAGCACCACGATGACGATGCCCAGGAACACCGGCTCGGTGAGGTCCCCTTCGGAGAAGCTCAGATAATCGAGGGCGCCCAGCAGGAGCAGGAGTCCGACCGGCACGAACTGGCGGCGGATGAGCCTGGTCCGGATCTGCTCCAGCAGGGCGGTGTTGGGATCGTCGATGGCGCGGCCGTACTGCTGGGGCAGCACCAGCGGCGGCTGTGTGGGCGAGGGCTGCTGACCCGTGACTTGACCGGTGGCGGGTTCCACGAGGAGCCTCCAAAGGCGTGATCAGTACATACTTCTCGATGAGGGGCTAGCCCTCGGCCGGGAGTGCAAGTTAGGCTTACCTAACTAGAGGAGGTATGCGCGTGAGCGAAGCAGCCGTTCGACGACCACCGGTACCCCAACCCGCCGAAAGGGCGCGGACGATCGCCTCCCGGGGTGGCCGAGCCGTACTGCTCCGCTCGAATTCAGACGATTCCGACCAGGAGCGGATCCAACCACACCTGCACCACCTGCACGCCGATGGCACGGTGACCGTCGTACTGGCCGATGACCACCCGATGTTCCGCTCCGCGCGGGCCGGCCGGCTGCCGGCCATGGTCGAGGTCGCCGATCGCGCGCCGGTCGAGTTGCGCGAGCCGGTTCGGGCCCTGCTCTGGATCACCGGGCTGCTGGCCGCGCTGGACGCCGGCGATGCGCGCGAGCAGGCGCTGCTGGTAGCCGACGAGCGGGCCGACAGCAGGCTGCTGGACGTCGGGCACGGCTACGGCGTGCTGCGGCTGACCCCGGCCTCGCTGGTGCTCGCGGACAGCGAGGGCACCTCGTCGCTCTCGCCGGACGAGTTCGGCGCAGCGACGCCCGATCCGTTCGCCGCGTTCGAGGACAACTGGCTGCGCCACCTCGACTCCGTGCACCGCGACGTGGTCGGCATGCTGACCCGGTTGCTGCCGGAGGGCCTGCGCGGCGGCAACGTGCGCCCGCTCGGCCTGGACCGCTACGGCCTGCGGCTGCGGGTCGAGGCGACAGAAGGCGATCACGACGTGCGGCTCGCCTTTTCGCAGCCGGTCGACACCCCGCAGGGGCTGGCGCTGGAACTACGCCGGATGGTCGGCTGCCCGTTCCTGGCCAGGACCCGCGAGCGTTGATGGACACCGATCTCGGTGCCGGCCTGCGGCTGCGCACCCTGACCGCTGCCGACATTGACCTGGTCGTCGAGGCGACCTCGACGGAGGTGGCGCCCGCGTTGTGGGGGCCGAAGCCGCCCGGTCCGTACTCGGCGCGGGATGCGGCGACCGCGTTGCGCGAATGGGACCCGGCCGGGCCGCAGATCTCCTACGGCCTGATCCGCGACGGCCTGCTGCTCGGCGCGCTGGGCCTGATGCGCGACGCGCCGGGCAGCGCGGAACTGGCCTACTGGGTGCGGCCGGAAAGTCGCCGGCAGGGGCTCGCGCTGCGCGGCATCGAGGCGATCACGGCCTGGGCGCACCGCGAGGGCGGGCTGCCGAGGGTGTGGGTGGAGATCCACCCGGACAACCTGCCGTCGCGGCGGCTTGCCGAGCGCGTCGGTTTCCTGTTCGAGGAGCAGCGCGCGGCCGATCGCTACCTGGTTTTGCGCCACGCCGCCTAACTGTCGGCCAGCTCCGGCGGGAAGCCGCCGGTGGCGACCGGGCCCCAGCGTTCGGGGGTGATGCGCAACAGGCACTTGCCCTGACGGCGCATGGCTTCCCGGTACTCGTCCCAGTCCGGGTGCTCGCCGGAGATGACCCGGAAGTACTCGACCAGCGGCTCCAGCGCCTCGGGCAGGTCGAGCACCTCGGCGGTGCCGTCCACCTGCACGTACGGGTCGTTCCAGTCGTCGGAGAGCACGCAGACCGAGACCCGGGGGTCGCGGCGGGCGTTGCGGATCTTGGCCCGCTGCGGGTAGGTGGAGATGACGATCCGGCCTTCGACGTCGACGCCGTAGGAGACCGGCGACATCTGCGGTGAGCCGTCCTTGCGCCGGGTGACCACAACGGCGCGGTGTCGGGGGCGGAGGAACTCGATCAGCTGCGCCGCGTCCACGGCGTCGGCGGTGGCAAGTTTGGGCACATCAACACGCTAGTCTGCGGGTGTGCCGAACGTCGTCCGGGAGTGGCTGCGGCCCGCCTCCCCAACGGGAATCGTCGGCATCGAGGACGAGCAGCGCCGCGTGATCCCGCTCGAACTGGTGATCGTGTTCGCGGCCACGCTGGGCTGGTCCGGGCTGCGCAGCCTGATCTCGCTGCTGGACTCGCTGGCCGCGCCGGTCGCGTTGAACAAGCAGCAGGCGCTGCTGAACACCTCGCTGGCCAAGGTGCACCTGCTCGACCTGTTCGCCCAGCTCGCCGATGCGTTGCAGTTGCTGGCCTGGGGTTCGCTGGGCGCGTACCTGGTCTATCGGACCGGGCTGAAGCTGGCCGAGATCGGCCTGGATCGCAGCCGGATCGGCAGCGACCTGTTGCGCGGCTGCGGACTGGCCGCGTTGATCGGCATTCCCGGGCTCGGTTTCTACCTGCTGGCGCGCACGATCGGCATCAACCTGACCGTGGTGCCGGCCGGCCTGTCCGACACCTGGTGGCGGGTTCCGGTGCTGATCATCTCGGCGGCGGCGAATGCCTGGGCCGAGGAGGCGCTGGTCATCGGCTACCTGCTGACCCGGCTGCGCCAGCTGGGCCGCGGCGAGAACACCAGCCTGGTGATCTCGGCCGTGCTGCGCGGTTCCTACCACCTCTACCAGGGCTTCGGCGGGTTCATCGGCAACGTGGTGCTGGGTCTGGTGTTCGGCCGAGTGTGGCAGAAGACGAATCGGCTGTGGCCGATGGTGGTCGCGCACACGATCCTGGACGTGGTCTCGTTCGTCGGCTACGCGCTGCTGGCGAGCAAGCTCTCCTTCTTGCGTTGAAACGCATCATTGGTTAACGAATCAATCTTCGTACCAGTCAACACCATCGATATGAATCGAAATCGGGGCTGAACACGCAGCAAACGTGTCAGGAGGCGCTAGCCTTTTCCAGGTGACCAACCAGACTCCTCGGGTGGACAGCGAGGTCGGTCCGCTGCGCACCGTGCTGCTGCACCGGCCCGGCCCGGAACTCAAACGGCTCACCCCGCGCAACAACGACCAGCTCCTCTTCGACGGCATCCCCTGGGTGGACCGCGCGCAGGAGGAGCACGACGCGTTCGCGGAGGTGTTGCGCGGCCGGGGCGTCGAGGTGCTGCTGCTGATCGACCTACTGGTCGAGGCGCTGGCCGACCCTCGGGCGCGGACCGCGGGCGTGCTGGCCGTCGTCGACGAGCGCAGGCTCGGCGACGACCTGGCCGATGCCCTGCGCGCGCACCTGCAGGCGACGACGCCGCGGCAACTGGCCGCCGTGCTGACCGCGGGCATGACGTTCGAGGAGCTGCCCGGCTCGGACGGGGCGTCGCTGGTGCGGCGGATGCACCATCCGCACGACTTCGCCGTCGATCCACTGCCGAACCTGTTGTTCACCAGGGACTCGTCGGTGTGGATCGGCGATCGGGTGGCCATCTCCTCGCTGGGCATGCCGGCCCGGCGCCGGGAGTCCGCGATCACCGACCTGATCTACGCCTACCACCCGCGCTTCGCACACACCGCCCGTGCGTACGGGGCGCATTCCGCGCCGGTCGAGGGTGGCGACGTGCTGGTGCTCGCGCCGGGCGTGCTCGGCGTCGGTGTCGGCGAGCGCACCTCGCCCGCCGGCGCCGAGTCGCTGGCGCGCTCGGCGTTCACCGACGGTCTCGCCCACACCGTGCTGGCCGTGCCGATCGCGCAGGAGCGGGCGACCATGCACCTGGACACGGTGTGCACGATGGTCGACTCGGACGCGGTGGTGATGTACCCGGCGATCCGCGACACGCTCTCCGCGTATGCGATGCGGCCGGACGGCGCTGGTGGGCTCAAGGTGGACGGGCCGCGACCGTTCCTGGCCGCGGCGGCCGAGGCGATGGGCATCGACCGGCTGCGGGTGATCGACACCGGGCTCGACCCGGTCACCGCGGAACGCGAGCAGTGGGACGACGGCAACAACACGCTCGCGCTCGCACCCGGCGTCGTGGTCGCCTACGAGCGCAACGTGGAGACCAACGACCGGTTGGAGGCGGCCGGCATCGAGGTGCTGCGCATCTCCGGTTCGGAACTGGGTTCCGGGCGGGGTGGTCCGCGTTGCATGTCCTGTCCGATCGAGCGGAGTCCGCTGTAGGGTCGGATTTGTGCGCTATCGCAGGCTGGGAAGCAGCGGAACGGTCGTCTCGAATCTCGCGCTCGGCACCATGACCTTCGGCGCGGCAACGCCGGAGGAGGGCGCGTTCGCCCAACTCGACGCGTATCTCGCCGCCGGCGGCACGCTGGTGGACACCGCGGACGTGTACGTGGGCGGTGAGTCCGAGCGGATCGTCGGACGGTGGCTGGCCGCGCGCGGCAGCGACGTGACCGACCGGGTGGTGCTGGCCACCAAGGCCCGCTTCCCCACCTCGGAGGACCCGAACGGTGTCGGCCTGTCCCGCCGGCACCTCTCCCGCGCGCTGGACGCGTCGCTGGCGCGGCTCGGCGTCGACGTGGTCGACCTCTACCAGGTGCACGCCTGGGATCCGCTCACGCCGATCGAGGAAACCCTCGGCTTCCTCGACGACGCGGTGCGCGCCGGCAAGATCCGGCACTTCGGCCTGTCCAACTTCACCGGCTGGCAGCTCCAGAAAACCGTTGACGTGGCACGGTTCTCGGGTCGCGCCATGCCGATCACCCTTCAACCGCAGTACAACCTGCTGACCAGGGAACTGGAGTGGGAGATCGTGCCGGCCGCGCAGGAGAACGGGCTGGGCCTGCTGCCCTGGTCGCCACTGGCGGGCGGGCTGCTCACCGGCAAGTACCAGCAGGGTGCGGAGGCCGCCGAGAACACCCGCTACGGCGACGGTTCCGCGCAGCCGGGCGCGTTGATGTACGGCAGGCGCAGCAGCGCTCAGCGGACCTGGGAGGTCCTGGACGCGGTCGGCACGATCGCGGCCAAGCGCGAGGTGAGCAACGCGCAGATCGCGCTGGCCTGGGTGGCCGACCGGCCGGCCGTCAGCTCGGTCATCCTCGGCGCGCGCACGCTCGAACAGCTCACCGACAACCTGGCCGCGGCCGACCTGGTGCTCACCGAGGACGAGACCGAGGCGCTGAACACCGTCTCCGACCCGGAGCCCGCCGACTACCCGTACGGCCGCTTCGGCAGCTTCCAGCGCACCCGGCCGATCACCGGGGGACGCGGCGAGCTGAGTTAGCCGACCTGCTCGATCTCGATCCCCGGCAGCGGCAGCGGACGGGCCGCGACGGGGGTGGCGACCACGACCGATGACGTGGTCTGGCCGTGCATCATGAACCGGTCGAGCAGTGCGGCGAGGTGGTCCAGGCTCGGGATGTGCACCTTGAGCAGGAAGCAGTCCTCGCCGGTGACCCGGTAGCACTCGACCACCTCGGGCACGGTCTCGACGAAGGCGGCGAAGCGGTCCAGCCGACCGGTGGTGATCTTGATCCGGACGAACACGGCGACCGGGTAGCCCAGCGCGGTCGGGTCGACCCGGAGCGTGTAGCCGGTGATGACGCCCGCCTGTTCCAGCCGCTGCACCCGCTCGGTCACCGCGGGCGCGGACATGCCGACCTGCCTGGCCAGGGCCGACATGGTGATCCTCGGGTCGGCCTGTAGCTCGTGCAGCAGCCGCACGTTGACCTCGTCGAGCAGTTGGACCCCGCCGTTCATGGCTTTGTAGGTCACACCAGTGTTCAGCCTTGGTTTTGTCGGCAAATTAACACGCCTACCTTCGATATTGACTTCAGTTTCGCGTCGAACCCTTCGATGATGGTAACCGGAAGGAGGACGTGATGACGATGTTGAGGCAGGCCCTGCACTGGCTGCGGGACGCCGTGGAGGAACAGGCGGAGATTCAGGAGCGGATGGCCCTGCTGAACCGGCCGTGGGCCGAGGACTATCTGCACTGGTCGGCGAGCGACGGCGAACTGCACGGGCACCTGATGCCGCCGAAGGGCTGGCGCCGCTACAGCGTGACCCGCAGCGGTTGGTGCCAGCACCAGTATCGGCTCTAGCGAACCAGCCTGCCGAGCAGCGCGGACGCGATGCTGATCATCGCGGCGCCCGCGCACACCAGCACGACCAGGTCGACAACGAGGTCGGCCGGGGTGCCGATGAGCAGGCCGCGCAGCGCGTCGACCTCGTAGCCGAGCGGGTTGACCTTGTTGATCACCCGCAGCCAGCCGGGCATGATGCCGACCGGGTACAGCGCGTTGGAGGCGAAGAACAACGGCATGGTGATCGCCTGGCCGATGCCCATCAACCGGTCCCTGGACAGCACCAGGCCGGCGATCGTGATGGACAAGCAGCAGAAGAACGCCGAGCCGAGCATCAGCACGATCACGGTGGCGATCAGCTTCAGCGGATTCGCGGTCAGGCCGACGCCCAGGATGGCGGCGAGGACCAGCACGACCAGGGCCTGCACCACCGCCCTGATGCCGGACGCGAACGCCTTGCCGGTGACCAGCGCGATGCGCGGGGTCGGGGTGACCAGCAGCTTGGCGAGCACGCCCGCGTCGCGTTCCCAGATGATCTGGATGCCGTAGAAGATCGCCACGAAGAGTGCTGACTGGGCGAGGATGCCGGGCGCGAGGAAGTCCAGATAGGGCACGTTGCCGGTGGGGATGGCGCGCAGCCTGGTGAACGTCTCGCCGAAGATGAGCAGCCACAGCGCGGGCTGGATCGCCCTGGTGACCAGTTCGGTCCGGTCGTGCCGCAGCTTCTGCAACTCGACAAGGCACATGGTGCCCGCGCGGGACAGGACGAGCCGCAACGGTCCCTTGTGGACCGAGTCAGCCGAGCCGGTTGGCTGTGCGTCGAGCTGAACGGACATTGCTCATCCTTTCTCCGCTCTCGGAACTGCCCAGATCGTCGCCGGTGGTCGCGCGGAACACGTCGTCGAGCGTGGCGTCCGGGCCGACGCTCGCCTTCAGGTCGGCCGGGGTCCCCTCGGCGCGGATCCGGCCGCGGTGCATCAGCGCGATCCGGTCGCAGTGCGCCTGCGCTTCGTCCATGTAGTGCGTGGTGACCAGGACGGTCATGCCGGTCCGCTCGGCCACTTCGCCGATCCGCTCCCAGACACTGGCCCGGCCGATCGGGTCCAGGCCGATGGTCGGCTCGTCGAGGATCAGCAGTTTCGGCGCGTTCACCAGTGCCTGAGCCAGTTCCAGCCGGCGGATCATGCCGCCCGAGTAGGTCTTGGCCGTGCGGTCGGCGACGTCGGCCAGGCCGACGGATTCAAGCGATTCGTCCACTATGGAGCGTCGCTTGGCCCTCGGCACGTCGAAAAGGCGCGCGAAGAGCGCCACGTTCTCCCGGCCGGTGAGCGTGCCGTCCGCGGAGAGTTGTTGCGGCACATAGCCGATCAGCCTGCGCACGGCGAGTTTGTGCCGGGCCACGTCGATGCCGAGCACCTCGATCGCGCCGGCCGGCGCGGGCAGCAGGGTGGTGATCATGCGAATGGTGGTGGTCTTGCCGGCGCCGTTCGGGCCGAGCAGACCGAATACCGAGCCGGTGGCCACGTCGAGGTCGATGCCGTCGACGGCGACCGTGTCGCCGAAGCTGTGTCGCAACCCGACACAGCGCACCGCGAGCGAGGTACTCACGTTGTCTCCTCACCTTCCAGACGGGCCATCAGCGCCCTGATCGCCGGCAGCGCCCGCGCGATCGCGGTGCGGTCGGCGGCGGGAAGCTTCGCCACGCCCGCGCCGACGAACCGGGCCCTGGCGCGCCGCCAGGCGGCCAAGCGGACCGCGGCCGCCTCGGTCAGGTGCAGCCGGATCGCGCGCCGGTCCTCCTCGTCGGTCTCGCGTAGCAGCAAACCGTCGTCGGCCAACTGGTTGACCAGCGTGCTGACCGAGTTGGCGGCCATCCGCAGCACCTTGGCGGCAGGCGCGACGCCGATGCCGGGCTGTTCCTCGACCACCCGCAGCAGTTCGATCTGTGCACCGCGCAGGCGAGGGCCGGGGATGTCCGGCGGCTCGATCTGCCGGCGCACCAGCCTGCGCAGCGCGGCGTTGGTGCGCATCAGTTCGTCGCCGAGTTCCTCGGCCGGATCCAGGTCGGCCACGGGAAGAATATAGCTCCTATTCAGAGCTGATCTCAATGAGAGCTTCCTGGGAGTTTCGTTTGGCGGCCGCACCACGGCCGGCGGTATGTTCGGCGACATGGCAGTGAGCGCGAAGAAAATCGTTGGCAAAGTCTCCATGTTCCACACACTGTTGACCGACCAGGTGCGCAACGAGCTGACCGCGGCACAGCAGTACCTCGCGGTCGCGGTGTGGTTCGACAAGGGCGACCTGCCCCAGCTGGCGCGGCACTTCTACCGGCAGTCGCTGGAGGAACGCAACCACGCCATGATGATCGTGCGGTTCCTGATGGACAACGACATCGACGTGACCATTCCGGGTGTCGACGAGGTGCGCAACGAGTTCACCGAGGCCGCCGAGGTGGTCGCGCTGGCGCTGCAACAGGAGCGCGATGTCGCCGACGAGGTGAACGCGCTGGTGAAGGCCGCCCGCGAGGAGAACGACTACACCGGCGAGCAGTTCATGCAGTGGTTCCTCGCCGAGCAGGTCGAGGAGATCGCGCAGATGGCCACGCTGCTCAACGTCATCAAGCGCGGCAAGGGAAACCTGTTCGACGTGGAGAACTTCCTGGCCCGCGAACAGCTCACCGACGCCGCCCCGGACGCGAACGCGCCGAGGGCGGCGGGCGGATCGCTGTAGCCGCTTGGGGTTTCAGTCGACTTTCAGTCGACGCAGTGCTGGCGGGCCACGCTCAGGCCGACCGTGGTCACCGTCCCCTGACTGTCCACTGTGAACCGGTAGTCCGCGTCGGTATGTCCGGGCACCGCGACGACCACCAGGCCGCCCCGTTGTGAGCTGCCCGTCGGATAGGTGGACTTGACCGCGGCCGAGGACGAGCCGACGCCGATGCCCTCCGGTGTGGTCACGCCGGCCGGCGCGACGATCACCTGCACACCGGTCGGTGCGCTGCCGCTCACGTAGATGTAGAGCGACTTGTTCACCTGCGCGGTGGGGGCAGGCCCGGACGGGGCCGGTCGGGTGTCGTCGTAGATCGTGCAGTCCTTGACCGTGCGGACCCGGTTGGTGACCAGCTCGGTCGCCAACGCCTGCTGCGCGGACATGCCCAGGGTGAGGTCGCCGTAGCCGTCCGGGCCGAGCACCGCGGCGGCCGGCGCGGGCGTCGGCGCGAGGGTCTGGTAGCTGGACGTGGGCAGGCCGGACGGGTTCGCGGACTGCACCTGGCCGGGCCGGATCGCGTGGCCTGCGATCAGTCCGCCGGCCAGCAGCACCGCGGCCACCCCGAGCGCGCCACCGGTCGCCAGCACCGCGGTCCGCCTGCGCCGACGGCGTTTCGCCCCGGCCAGCACCGAGGACACCGCGTCCTCGCCCGGCGCGACCGACAATCGCTGATCGGCGAACAGGGCGCGCAGGTCAGCGTCCAGATCGTCGTCCTCGGATGTCACGCCGACCTCCCCTCGGACAGTTCCGCGCGCCGCGCGCGCAGCGTCGCCATCGCCTTGCTGGCCTGAGATTTCACCGTTCCGGTGCTGACCCCGAGGCTGTCCGCGATCTCCGCCTCGGACAGCCCGTCGTAGTAGCGCAGCACGATCACCGCGCGCTGCCTGGGCGGCAGTGCGCGCAGGGCCTGCCACAGCGGCTCGGACTCGAAGCGGTCCGCCTGGTAGACGGCGTCGCCCTCGGGCGCGTCCGCGACCAGCCGCTCCATCCTGTGCCGGCGCCATCGGCTGATGTTCGCGTTGGCCATCGCGCGGCGCGCGTAGGCCACCGGGTCGCCAGTCTTGCGCGCCACCGACGACCAGCGCGCGCCGATCTTCTCCAGCACGGTCTGCACCAGGTCGGCCGCGTCGTGCGGGTTGCCGGTCAACGCGTGGCCGTAGCGGAGCAGGCCGGGCATGGCGGCCCGCACGAACTCGGTGAAGTCCGTGCCGTCGGCCATCCGTTCCTCTCCCGGTCGCCGCACGTCCAGCGCGGTTGCCGGTGCTGGCATGGACCCCTCCTGCTGCCATCTGCTGGCCTGGACAGGAGGTACACGCACGGGCGCCGGCTCAGGTTGCCTCGTACCTCGCGAGTGACGCGGGTAACGCGAAGCTGCCGTCCGGGCGCGGCGGGAAGTCGTGCACGGCGAGCACCGCCGAGACCGGGATCGGGCCGTACACGTGCGGGAACCACGGGCCGGCCGGGTCCTCGCCGTCGCCCGGCTCCCAGCGCAGCGGCACGCCGAGCCTGCTCGGGTCGATCTCGACCAGCAGCATGTCCGGCCTGCCGGCGAACAGGCGGTTCGCCGGCAGGTGCGCCGTGCCCGGATCCGAGCAGTGCACGTAGCCGACGTCGGCCAGCGACGGGGCGGTGATCGCGCCTGCCGCGCTCGCCGCCGCCCAGTCGTCGCGGCCGATGATGTGCAGGATCATCAGCGCAGGGTGACCTGGCGGCCGCGCAGGCCGTCGCGCGCCCGCCGCTCCGCTTCGGTGATCGGTTCGCTGTCCAGCGACGCGAGTGCCTTCTCCAGGCGTTCGCCCAGCGCGGCGGCCGGCTCGTCCCATTCGCGCGCGTGCATCTCCGGGTCCAGGTCCCAGACCGGGACCAGCACGCCGTGCGCGCGGAACGAACCCGCGAACCGGGAACCCTCGCCCAGATCCAGCTCGCCCTGCGCGGACAACCGCGCCATGGCCGCCAGCAGCTGCTCCTCCGGCTCCGGCCGCACCCAGCGCAGATGTGCCTTCTGACCGGCGTCCACCCAGTACGCGGCCTGCACGTGCGCGCCCCGCAGCCGGTCGGTGGGCAGGATGGCTGCGTTGGCGCGCTCCAGCGACAGCGCGACCTCGCCGGTGGGCTCCGAGCTGTCCGCCGGCATCCACCAGGAGAAGTCCGGGTGCAGCTCGGGGACCAGGGCCGCGGTCGGGTCGATCAGGTCGACGAGGTGCTCAGCCGCGTCCGGCTCGGTGTCCTCCGGCGGCAGGACGGAGAGCACGTCGCCGGGCTCGGCGGTCAGCGCCCAGCGGATGCTGCGCGCGACATCACGGCCGACGTCGTTGGAGTGCACCTGGACCTGCATGCCCACGAAGGCCGTGCCGTCCGAGCGGACCAGCGCGGCCGCGGCCACCGGCAGCACCGTGGCCAGCGTGATCTCGCGCTCGGGCGAACCGAGCAGCGGCAGCGGCGCGGTGGCAGACGGGACGAACTCGCGCAGCGCGACCAGCTCGCACTCGGCGGCCAGCCCGCCGAACGGACGCGCGACGAGCACCTCGGGCGGACCGCCCGCGGCACCGTGGCATGCCTTGTAGCGCCGGCCCGAGCCGCACGGGCAGGGTTGGCGCGGGTTGAGCCCCTCCCGCACCTTGGCCGTGTGCTTGACCGCCGTCCGCTTGGCCACCTGGTCTCCTTTGCCGCTGGATATCCACCCAAAAAAAGACACTGCGCCCGACGAGGTTAGTCGGCGAGGCGTTGCCGCGTTGCGACCGGGGAGTTGGTGGCCAGCCAGCGCACACCCAGCCGCTGGCACAGCGCGATGTCCGCCGGGTCGTCCACGGTCCAGACGTAGGTCTCGTGGCCGCGCGAGCGCGCCCTGGCCACATATCCCGGGTCGGCGCGGAGCAGGTGGATGCCGGGGCCGGTCAGGTCGGCCCAGGGCGGCAGCGACCCGTCCTTGCGCAGCGGATGGATCGAGTTGAGCAGCAGCACCGTGGGCAGCTCGGGCGCGTGCCGGTGCATCCTGCGCACCGCGCGGGCCGAGAAGGACATCATCAACACCGGCGATTCGGCCTTGTGCCTGGGCCTGGCCAGTCCGAAGCGGGACAGCGTGGCCAGCAGCTTCGCCTCGACCAGACCGGCGTAGCGGACCGGATGCTTGGTCTCCACGAACAGCGTGACCGGCCGGCCCGCATCCCGGACCAGGCCGAGCAGCGCCTCGAAGGTGAGCACGCCCGGCTCGTCCTCGACGCCGAAGTCCAGTTCGGTCAGCCGCGCCAGGGCCAGCTCGCTGACCACGCCGCGGCCGGAGGAGGTCCGGTTCACCGTGCGGTCGTGCACGCAGACCAGGTGGCCGTCGCGGCTGAGCCGGACATCGCACTCCACGCCGTCCGCGCCCTGCTCGATGGCCAGCTCGTAGGCGGCCAGGGTGTGCTCGGCGAGATGCGCCGACGCACCGCGATGCGCGACCACCAGCGGAGGTGTCAACGCAGGGAGCCGGCGGGACGGGCCGGGCGCAGTTCGGGCTCCGGCGCGTCGCGCACGGCGACGACCTCGCCGATGCCGATCGCGGGAGCCCCGGTCGGCGCGAGCAGCCCGGTGATCATCCGCAACACCAGCACGGTCAGCACCGCGACGCCGACCGCGACCAGGTCGGTGACGGCATGCCAGAGCACGTCGTCGGCCATGGCCTGCAGGCTCGTGCCCAGCCCGACCAGCAGCGTGCCGATGGCGAGCACCTCGCCCACCACCCACGCTCCCCACCAGGCCAGCACCAGCCGGGACGGCTTGGGCCGGGCGGTGACGGGCGCGCCGAGCGCGGCGTGTTCGAGTTCGGCGAGCACGCTGCCGGCCACGAACAGGTTCAGCACCGGCGTGAGCACGCCGACCAGCAGCTGCCAGGTCGGGCGCGCGGACGCGTAGCCCGCGGCCTTCGCGGCCAGCTCGCCCGCCATCAGCAGCCAGCGGACGGTCAGCACCAGCACCACGATGCCGAGCACCACCGCCAGCAGCGCGCTGATCAGCACGAGCAGGTCGGAGGCGGCCACCACGGACGCGGAGAGTGCCTCGTCGCGGCCGAGCACCAGCAGCGTGTACCGCCAGATCTCCCCGCCGCCCGCGATCAGCGCGCTGGCCGCGACCACCCAGAGCAGCAGCTCGGTGAGCATGGCCTGCCGGACCAGCCCGGCCCGGCTGGCTTCGGGCCTGCGCACCGTGCCGGGCACGCTGCTGCTGGCCCGCCAGGCCAGCCTGGGCAGGCCCCAGCGGGGCGCCGCCGGGTATTCGGGCGGGCCGAGGTAGGGAGCCGGGCGCGGGAGGGGCCGGGGCGCGTTCGACACGCCGGGCGGCGGGGTCGCCACCCAGGTGAACCACTGCGCGCCGGGATAGCCGCCGGGGCGGTACGGCTGATGGGGCTGGGCCATGGTCGACTCAGATGACGGTCGGCTCGGCGCCGGGGGTCTCGCCGGTCATCGGCTTGCCGGCCGCCTGCCAGGATTGCATGCCGCCGTCCACGTTGGTGGCGTCCCAGCCGTTTGCGTTGAGGTACGCGGTGGCGCGGGCCGACCGGCCGCCGGCCCGGCACACCACGTACAGCGTGTTGTCGGCGGGCAGTTCGCCGAGCCGGGCGGCGAGTTCACCGAGCGGGATGTGCAGCGCGTTCGGCGCGTGGCCCGCCTGCCACTCGTCGTCCTCGCGCACGTCGAGCAGGGTGGTGTTGGCGGGCAGCTCGTCGGCGACGTCCGCGACGGTCACGCTGGGCACGGTCTGTGGGTTCACGCCACGAGCTTGCCATGCGAAGCGGTCGGCGTCATGGCGCGTTCGCCACTCCGATGGCGACCTCCACCAACTGGGCCATGGACAGCGCGGGCGGCCAGGCGAAGCCGGTCGGGTAGACCTTGCTCGGCGGCACCTCCGGTCCGCTCGACGGCACCGAGGGCGAGACGAAGCTGGCCGCGTTGACCGCCTCGGTCACGTCGTAGCGGATGCCGTCCTGGGCGTAGAGCCGCACCCGCAGGTAGGTCGCGCCGTCGGCGCTCACCGCGACCGCCGGGTACTCGACGGCCAGCATGGTCCTGTTGACCTGATGGATGGAGGAGGTGCCGGCGCAGTCCGTCGGCATCGGCTGCTCGGACTTCAGGTCCTGGGCGACGGCCATGCCCTCGTCGCCGCCGTAGACGCTGGTGGACACCGACACCAGGGTCTGCTGGCCGTGCCAGTCGACCACGACCGACTGCGAGGCGGTCCGCCCCACCTCGTCCAGCTCACCGGCGACCGCCGGCCTGACCTGCGCCGCGGCGCCGGGCTGCAGCGCGATGGTCCGCGCGGTGAACGTGGTGAGCTTGGCCGTGCTCAGCGGCACCCACTTGGCGGGGCCGGCCATGGCCGGGAAGATGCAGGCCGCGTCCGGCCCGTAGAAGTCCTGGTTCCCGTCCGAGGTCGGCGGGTTCGACGTGGTGGACAGCGTCTGCGAGGTCATCGGCAGCGACGTGCCCGGTCCGGCCGCGCTGGTCCGGTCCGACGCGCCGAGCCTGCCCAGCAGGGTCGCGCCGAGCGCGACCGCGCCGATCAGCACGACCGCGGCCACCGAGGCGCTGACCACCTGCAACCGGGCCCGCCGCCGACCGCGTCGCACGATCTCCCCGAGATCGGTGCGCGCCGGCGGCACCTGCTGCCCGTCGACGGCGGCGAGCAGCGCATCGCGCACCCGGTCCTCATCGGCAAGCAGCTCGGTCAGCTCGTCGTCGTCCTCCAGCATCTCTTCTCACCCCATTCGCGCTACGGCTCGTCGTTGCAACGGTTGTCCCGCGACATCCTGGTATGCCGCGCGCAGGGCGGCCAGGCCCCGCGAAGTCTGACTCTTGACCGTGCCCTGCGAGCAGCGCAGCGCCTCCGCGACCTGCTCGATGGACATGTCCTGCACGAAGCGCAGCACCAGCACGGCGCGCTGCCCCTCCGGCACCTTGTGCAGGGCCGCGAACAGCGCGTGCCGCTCGTCGATCTGCGTCTCGACCGACGCGATCGGCGAGTCCGGCACCTCGGCGACCGCCTGCTCCTTGGCCCGCCCCCGACGCCGCGTGTCCAGGAAACTCCTGGTCACCACCGTACGGAGGTATGCCTCGGCGGTTTCCGGGCGGACCCGGCTCCAGTGCGCGTACATCCGGACGAAGGCGGTCTGGGCGATCTCCTCCGCCTCGTTCCAGTTGCCGCACAGGGCGTAGGCGATCCGGCGGGCCGGGGTGAACCAGGCCGCGAAGAAGTCCGCGAACTCGTCGGCCTTGCCCGGCCTGCTCCGAGCGGTGGGGGGTGCCGACCCGCGTTCGGCAGCCCGCGACCACCTGCTCATACATCCCTCCGCCCGGTACGCCTCACCCGTTGATACGCGGTGGGCGCGGCTTCGGTTGCTTCGAGACTTGAAAAATCTTCAGCGACGGTGTCTGCCGTCGGTGATGCGCAGCTGCTCCTCGGTGGCGCCGAAGCGGTCGATGTCGCGGTCGCGCATGAAACCCAGCGGGTCCGGCGCGTGCATGCGCAGCAGCATCCTGCTCACGTCCGGCGGCCGCCGGTTCTGCGTCGCCTTGCTGACCACGTACACGGTGGCGAAGGCGATCGGCACGGTGACCAGCGCGGGCTGCACCACCAGCCACGGCGCCCAGCGGCCGGTGAACTCGCTGACGATGTTGAGCACCAGCGCGGTGAGCACCAGGCCCCCGCCGACCACGATGCCGGCGGCGGCACCGACCCAGGTCAGCTTCGGCCACCACACCCCGGCCAGCAGCACCGGGCAGAAGGTGGACGCGGCCAGCGCGAAGGACAGGCCGACCGACAGCGACACCTCGGTGGAGGGCAGCACGATGGCCAGCGCCGTGGGCACCGCGGCGGCGATCACCGTGGCCACCCGGAAATCGCGTACCCGGCCGGGCAGCAGCTCGGTGGACAGCACCCCGGCCACGCTCACGATCAGCCCGGAGGACACCGAGAGGAACGCGGCGAACGCGCCGGCCACGATGATCGCGGCCAGGATCTCGCCGACCGGTCCGGGCAGCACGGTCGTGGGCAGCAGCAGGATCGCCGCGTCGGACTGGCCGGTGACCAGCAGCTGCGGCACGTAGAGCCGGGACAGCACGCCCAGCGCGGTCGGGAACAGGTAGAACAGGCCGAGCAGCAGCAGCACGTGCAGGGTGGTGCGGCGAGCCGCCTTGCCGTTCGGGTTGGTGTAGAAGCGAACCAGCACGTGCGGCAGGCCCATGGTGCCCAGGAACAGCGCCAGGATCAGCGAGTACGTACTCAGCAGGACGGACAGGCCGCCGTCCTGCGGGCGCAGCCACAGCGCGTTGGTCGGCGGCGCGCCTACCACGTTGGGCACCGCGGAGCCCTTGGTGAAGCTCAGCGTGGTGCCCTTGTCGATGTCGTGGTTCTGGCCCGGATACCAGGTGACCATGCCGTCGGCGCGGTTGTGGTCGATGGTGCCGTTCGCGGTCAGCTGCACCGGCGTGTGCGCCTGGAGCTGCACCGAGGTGTCGATGGTGACCGTGGTGTCCCTCGGGAACACCGGCGGCACGTTGCCGCTCAGCGACGCCTGCCCGGCGTGGTTGGTGACGAACACCGCGATCAGCACGAACGTCGGCACCAGCAGCGCGAACAGCTTCACCCAGTACTGGAACGCCTGCACCACGGTGATCGAGCGCATGCCGCCGCCGAACACGTTGATCGTGACCAGCGCGACGACCACGACCTCGCCGACCCAGCCTGGCACCGGCATGATCGTGCCCAGGGTCAGCCCGGCCGCCTGGAGCTGCGGCAGCAGGTAGGCGATGCCGATGATGATCACGAAGACCGTGCACAGTCCGCGCAGCCCGGTCGAGCCCAGCCGCGCCTCGACGAAGTCCGGCACGGTGTAGGCACCGGAGCGGCGCAGCGGCGCGGCCACGAACAGCAGCAGCGCCAGGAAGCCCGCGGTGAACCCGACCCCGTACCAGAGCGAGTCGATGCCGTCGGAGAGGACCAGTCCCGCGATGCCCAGGAAGGACGCCGCCGAGATGTACTCACCGGTGATCGCGGCCGCGTTGCGGCGGGACCGCACGATGCGACTCGCGAGCAGGAAGTCGGCCGTCGTGTTGGCCCGTCGCGAACTGTGAAAGCCCAGGTAGAACGTGACGACACCGATGACACCGATGCCGCCGATGGCCCACGGGTTCAGTTCCACGGATCCGCTCTGGGGTTGCTCAGCTCTCGACCATGTTCACGAAGTCCTTTTCGTGCCGTTCGGCAAGGCGGTTGTACCAGTAGCCGATGGCGAACAGCACAGGAAAGGGTAGGACGCCCAGCAGCAACCAGGGCAGGCGGAGCCCGAATACACACAGATTGGCGAACGTGGGCGAGAGATAGAAGGCCAGCGGCAGGCCGGCCAGCGGGATCCCGACCAGCGCGGCCAGGCCGACCGCCATCCGCAGCTGGGCCCGGACCAGGTTGCGCACCAGCGCCTCGCCGACGCTGGTCTGCTCCTCCAGCTCGGTGATGGTGCGCAGCACGGTCACCGGGTTGCGCGAGTCGTTGAGCACCACCCGCTTGCGGCGCGGCGGTTTGCCGTTGTCCGAGGGCGGTGGCTCCTTGGGGCCGTTCTCGCCGGCGTGCTTGCTCATGCTCAGCCGCCCCAGCCGTTCTTCGGCGAGCGGACCAGGCGGTCCTTGAGCTGGCGGGTGTGCCGGCGGCTGACCGGCAGTTCACGCTCGTTGTCGCCGATGATCACGGTGTAGCCCGACGGGCCCATCCGCAGCTCGGTGATCAGGCCGACCGCGACCAGGAACGAGCGGTGGATGCGCACGAAACCGGCCTCGGTCCAGCGCTCCTCCAGCTGCGCGAGCGGGATGCGCACCAGGTGCGAGCCGTCCGCGGTGTGCAGCCGGGCGTAGTCGCCCTGCGCCTCCACCCAACGCACGGCCGCGCGCGGGATCAGCTTGGTGGTGCCGGCCAGTTCGACCGGGATGACCTCGTCGTCGGTCGGGTCCAGCGAGGGCATGCCGGGCGCGGCCTCGCGCGGCACCCACTTGGCCAGCACCCGGTCGATCGCCTTGTTCAGCCGGTCCTTGGTCAGCGGCTTGAGGATGTAGTCGACCGCGCCCAGCTCGAACGCCTCCACCGCGACGTCCCCCACTCCGGTGACGAACACCAGCGCGGGCGGCGGCTTCAGCTCGGCGAGCGCCATGGCCAGTTCCACCCCGGACAGTCCGGGCATGTTCACGTCGATGAACACCGCGTCGACCGGGGCGAGCCGGGCGCGCTTGCGCGCGGCGACCTCCGGATCACCGCCACCGATCACGCCCAGCGCGTCGGCGGCGTCCCCGGCGGACAGCGCCCGCCGAATGTTCGGGTTCTGCTCCAGCATGAACACGAGTTCGTCCAAGCCGTGCGGCTCATCGTCAACGGCCAGCACGACAAGACCTGGGGTGCCATCACGAGTACTCACTGTGACGCGAATCTTGCCTACTCACCGGGCCCGCTGTCCACCGTCTATCGACCCTCTAGTGGGTGACGATCGCCGCCTTCGGCGAGTTGTGCGCCCTTTGGGCTGGTTGGACCGATGCCCGGAGACGATGTTCGCTGCTCAGAGACCGAACCGTGACCACGCGGCGCGCGCTTCCAGCCCGGCCAGCAGCGTCTCGACCGGCGATTCGCCGAGGCCGAACCGGGCCGCCGCGCCGCCGATCCCGAGCCGGGCGAGCAGCGGCCTGCGCGGCTCGGCGGTCACGATGTGCGCATCCCCGTACCGCTTGGCCAACACGCCGCGCATGGTGCCGAGGCCGTCGATCAGGCCCAGTTCCAGCGCGCGCTTGCCGGTCCACACCTCGCCGGAGAACAGGTCCTCGTCGGCAGCGGTCAGCTTGCCGCTCCTGCGCTCCTTCACCAGCTCGATGAACTGCTCGTGCAGCTCGGTGTGCAGCCCGCGCAGCCATTCGACGTCCTCGTCGGACTCCGCGCTGAACGGGTCGAGCCGCACCTTGTGCTGGCCCGCGGTGTGCACCCGGCGCTGCACGCCGAAGCGCTCCAGCAGGCCGGTGAAGCCGAACCCGGCGCTGACCACGCCGATCGAGCCGACCATCGAGGTGGCGTGCGCGTAGATCTCGTCGGCGGCGCAGGCCAGCCAGTAGCCGCCGGAGGCCGCGACGTCCTCGCAGAACGCCAGCACCGGCACCCGCTTGTCCGCGGCCAGCTGCCGGATCCGCTCGGTGACCAGCGCGGACTGGGTCGGCGCGCCGCCCGGCGAGTTGATCACCAGGGCCACCGCGAGCAGCCGCTCGTGGTCGAACGCGCGCCGCAGCGCGGACTCGACCGTGTTCAGGTTGATCGTGCCCCGGCTCACCGGCGACGGAGTCGGACCGATCACGCCCTGCAACCGCACCACGGCGACGATCGGTCGCCGGTCCACCCGCTCGTTGATCATCGGCAGCCGGGCGGTCAGCCTGTCCGTCATGTTCATGCTTCGAACATACGGCTCTGTTCTCTTTTTTGGGGTTGGACTCAACCGACGGCCGGCAGGCCCTCGGTGGTGGTCGGTTTGGCATGCGCGGGCCGGACCGCGGGTGTCGTGCCGGTGCGCTCGACCACCCGTTCGGTGATCTCGGTGGCCTCGTCCATCCCCGAGAAGCCGGGCATCACGGCGCGCGCGTTGGGGGAGAACTTCGGCACCCGCAGCACGACCTTCATGCCGGCGCCGGGCGCGGTCTCCACCATCAGCGCGTACTCCTCGCCGTACACCGAGCGCATCCGCTGGTTGATGTTGCCGATGCCGACGTGCGCGCCGGAGCGGTGCGCGTCGCGCAACGTCTCCAGCCGGTCCGCGTCCATGCCGACGCCGTCGTCCTCGACGCTGATCAGCGCCTCGGAGCCGTGGTCCTGGGCGACCACGGTGACCGTGCCGCCGCCAGGCTTCTTGGCCAGGCCGTGCCGCACCGCGTTCTCCACCAGCGGTTGCAGCACCAGGAACGGCACGGTGACGGACAGCACTTCGGGCGCGATCTTGAGCCGGACGTGCAGCCGGTTCGGCCCGTACCGCGCGCTCTCCAGGGTCAGGTAGCGGTCGATGTTGCGCAGCTCGTCGGCCAACGTGGTGAACAGGCCGCTGGTGCGGAAGGAGTAGCGGGTGAACTCGGCGAACTCCATCAGCAGCTCGCGAGCGCGCTCCGGGTCGGTGCGGATCAGCGAGGCGATGGTGTTCAGCGCGTTATAGACGAAGTGCGGCGAGATCTGCGCACGCAGCGCGCGCACCTCGGCCTGGGCCAGCTGCTGGCGGGACTCGTCGAGCTTGGCCAGCTCCAGCTGCGTGCGGACGAACCGGGCGATCTCGTCGGCCATCTTGATCAGCCGCTTGCCGCCCACCCCGCCGACCACCACCAGCGCGCCCTCGACACTGCCCTCGACCAGCAGCGGCACGATCACCGCGGTGCGCATCGGGCAGTTGCCGCGCCGCTGGCAGCCGAGCTTGTCGTGGTCGACGTGCTCGCGGCGGAAGGTGCTCACCGCGCGGCCGATCGCCTCGGTCAGGTCCTCGTAGTGCTCGTTCGCCTCGCCGTCCCAGCTCAGCAGCTCGCCGTCCGGGTTGGTGATGCCCACCGCGACACAGCGCAGCAGTTCGCGCAGGTGCGGGGTCGCCCGGTTGGCTGCTTCCTCGGTCAGTCCGGCGCGCAGGTCGGGGGTCGCCTTGGAGATGCGCTGGAGGGCCGCGAGGGTCGCGTCGTCGACCGACGAGCTGCTCCGTCGGGTCTTGCAGAGCACAAGGAAGGACACCAGCACCGCGAGGGTGGCGATGACACCCAGCACGGTGCGCTCGGTCAGCAGTGCTGCCACGGGGACATGGTCCGCGCTCGGGTGCGGTGCTGGCAAGTGCACGGGTGATTACGCTGGGCACGCGTCCGGGTACAGCTCATTTGAGCAGGCGGGACATCCGTCGGTCGGCCAGTGGTTTGCCACCGGTCTGGCAGGTCGGGCAGTACTGCAGTGACTTGTCCGCGAAGGACACCTCACGCACCGTGTCCCCGCACACCGGGCAGGGCAGTCCGGTGCGGGCGTGCACCCGCAGGCCGGCGCGTTTCTCGCCCTTGAGCAGGGCGGCGTGCTGGCCGACCGAGCGGTTCACCGCGTCGGTGAGGATCGACTGCATGGCCGCGTGCAACGCGTCCAGCGCGGCCGGGCCGAGTTTGCCGGTCGTCGCGTACGGCGAGAGCTTGGCCAGGTGCAGGATCTCGTCGGAGTAGGCGTTGCCGATGCCAGCGATCAGCGACTGGTCGGTGAGCGCGTTCTTCAGCCGTTCGGTGTGGCCGGCGAGCAGTTCGCCGAGCTGCTCCCGGGTCACGCCCAGCGCGTCCGGTCCGAGTTTGGCGATGCCCGGCACCTCCACCGGATCGGCCACGATCCACACGGCAAGGCCCTTCTTGGTGCCGGCCTCGGTGAGGTCGAACCCGGGCCCGCTGCCCGGCGGGCCGAGGTGCATCCGGAACGCGAGCGGCCCCTTGCCCGGTTTGGGCGGCGCGGCGGAGAGCGTCTCCGCCCAGCGCAGCCAGCCCGCGCGGGCCAGGTGCACGATCAGGTGCAGCGGCTGCCTGTCGGGCGCGGTGAGGATCACATCCAGGTACTTGCCGTGGCGGGTCGCGCCGGACACCTCGCGGCCGGCCAGTTCGGTCCACGGCGGGGTGACCGTCTTGAGCACGGTCAGCGAGGCGACGTCGACCCGCGCGACAGTGCGCCCGACGGCGTGTTCGCGCAGGTGCTGGGCGAGCGCTTCGACCTCCGGAAGCTCCGGCATACAGCCATCTTCACCCAGTTCGGCCGCCGCGTCGAGCAGCGCGATCTCAATCGACGAGCTGGAGCGGGCCCTCGGCGTTCGGCTTGGAGTAGACCTCGATGTCGCGGGCGACCTTGGCCGCGGTCTGCCGGATCGAGTAGACCCCGTGCACGATCCCGACCCAGCGCTCCGCCGACTCCTCCTCCTGGCTGCCCGGCGTGTTCGCGACCAGCGTCCACGGCCTGCGCATCAGCCAGCGAACCGGGAAGTACAGCATGCTGACCAGCAGGATCAGCAGGAGCCAGATCGGCACGACCACCGGCCCGGGGCGCCAGACGAACAGCGCCACGACGAGCACCACCAGCATCCCCAACAACACGTAACCAGGCGTGTTGTTCGCCGCCACATCGTGCTCGAAGTCATCGGAGAGAGCCGGACTCGACCACTCCATCGAACTCCGCAACGTCCACATGCGGCCGTCCGCTCCGCGCACCAGCTTCATCATTCCCATTGCCGTCTCCAGGATCGTCTCGCGAACCTCGCCAGAGCGAGATCCACTAACCCGGCACCGACCGTTTTCTACCGTACCGCGCGGTCGTTAGGCAGAGCGGGTGAAATTGGGACGCGAGTGTCGCAATCAGACTGCCGTGTCTGATCACGTTGAGTTATCGGAGCGGCTCAGCGGCCTGCCGGCGCCTGGTTGTTCTGCCAGACCTCCGTCCATCGGGTGATCCACACCGTGGTTCCGTCGGTGGTGTACGACGTACTCCACACGGTCTCCTGCGGAGTCATACCAGGATCCGTGGTCTGCGTCACGGTCGGATCGGTGGTCGGACTGGCCGAGAACGGCTTGCGGCCGGTGCTGGCCGGCGAGGTGTTCGACGGCTGCTGCTGGTTCGAACTGCTGCCCAACACCTGCGGGGAGGCGCCCGTGTGCGTCGACCCGGTCGAGGTCTGGCCACCGGAACTGGCGCCGCTCGACGAGCCGGACGCCGAGGAAAGCGCCGCCGTCGTGGTCGAACCGGCCTGGCCCTGCTGCGCCTGATGGCCGCGCGGGCCCCTGATCGAGGTGCCGGTCGACTCGGGCGGCAGGCCCGGACCGAAGAACGGACGCGTGATCGGCCCGCGCGACCCGCTGGTCAGCACGTTGGGCAACACCGGCAACTCCTGCACGGTGCCCTGGTCCGCATTGATCTGTGTGGTCATGTGCAGCAGCAGCGGACCGGCGGTCACGCCCAACCCGCCGACCGCGACCATCGAAATGGTCGCGATGGCCAGCTTGAACCGGACGCCGAACGCCGCCGCCTTCCCGGCCAGCGCCGCCGACTTCGTCCCGAGACCGCTCGCGCCGTGCGGGAGGCCGTGCTTGGGCAGCGCTGTGGGGAATGCTTTGGGGAGCGCAGCCGCCGGCACCAGCCCCGGCATCGCACCCGCGTAACGCCGCAGGCCCGCGCACACGTCCGCCAACTCGGCGTGCACCGCGCGGCAGGAGGAACAGGTGCCCAGGTGCGCCACGATCCGATGCGCCTCCGAACCGCGCACCAGCCCGGCCGTGTACGCGCCGAGCTTGTCGATCACCGCCCGGCACGCGGTCGAACCGGACGCGGGCGGCACGTGCGCCTGGAGATACGCGGCACGCAGCCCTTCCCGAGCCCGCCGCGCCAACGCGGCCGTCGCATTGGGACTCAGGCCGAAGCGCGGCGCGACCACGGCCGGCCGTTCGCCCTCCACCTCGACCTGCCAGAGCACCCGCCGCCAACGCTGCGGCAGGCTGGTGAACGCGCGGGCGATCAGATGCGCCTCCGCGCGGGTGCCGGCCTGATCCGCGTCCGGGTCGACCCGGCGGCTCAGCTCCTCGTCCGCGACCGGCACGTCCCGGCGCCGGGTCCGCCACTCGGCGGCCAGCCTGCGCACCACCGTCAACAGGTAGCCGCGCACGTTGTCCTCCGGCCCGGAACCGCGCCGGACGGCCTGGAGAACCCGGAAGAATGCCTCCGCCGCGATGTCGTCCGCCTCCGCGGCATCGGTCGCGTAGCGTAACGCGAACCCCCGCGCGACCCCGGCATGCCGGGAGAACAACTCCGCGAACGCAGCGTCCTCACCCGAACGCACTCTGCGCAACAACTCACGATCGTCGGGGACCTCGGCCACACCGTCGTCGGCCGTGCCGTTGATTTCGGCAGCCGTCGCCATGCGCAGGGCGTCAGGGTCATCGTGGCTCGTCAGCGAGCCCGACACCAGCGGGTCGTCCGCATGCTCTATCCCCGTCACCCGCTGGGTACCTCCTCCCCGACCCTCCCAGAACGCGCTGTTCAGGACAACATGCCACAGCTCGCGCGATAGTGGCAGCCCTATCACCATCGGTGACGAGAAGTATCGAGTTGGTCACAGGCAGACGTCAATGCCGGCGACGATGCGTTATCACCGACGGTTCGTCAGTACTGTCTAGCCGCGTGGCCGAGTGGAAGAACAAAGCGCTGGAGCTGTTGCCCGCGCTCCGCACGGTCGTCGAGCACGACTGGTCCTGTCACGTCTTCCTCGGCGAACTGCTGCCCCTGGTGTGGGACGCGCACCGAGCGGCCGACGAGGACGCGCTCGAACGCATCTACGGCTTCGTGCGCTGGTGCTTCCGCCAACCCGGCCAGTTCCTCGCCAACGCGGCGGTCGTGAGCTTCTACGAACTCGTCTTCGACGAATGGGACCTCCGCCACCAGATCGCCCGACGACTCCCCGCCGAAGTCATCGACCGCGTGCACCCGCTGTGGGAGTGGCGCCTGCCCGGCCCGCGCATGGCCGAAGTCGACCGACTCCTCGAAGCCGTTGCCGCGCCAGGCGGACAGCCCGTGTTCGAACAGGCGAAGGAGATCGGCTAAGCTGTTCACCGGTCGTTGGGGAACTGGCGGCCATGCGGACGTAGCGCAGTTGGTAGCGCATCACCTTGCCAAGGTGAGGGTCGCGGGTTCGAATCCCGTCGTCCGCTCGCAATTGGCGGACTCATGCTTGCGGACCGCGCAAGCCTTGATTGCTCGCCATGTCCTGCGGGGGCCGAGCCCCCAGGGTCATCGTTTCCTCGTCAGGTACCTCGCGAGACGTTGGCTGGGACGTTCGATTCCCCGGTAGCTGAGTTCCACGACCCCGAGCGTGGCCGCGATGGCGGCGATGATGGCCAGCCAGGCCGGCACGTGCGGGTAGAGGTAGGCCATCACCGGCAGCGCCACGAACCAGTGGATCAGGTAGATCGAATAGCTGCGGTCGGCCAGGTAGCTGACGGCTCGAGTCGGGCGCAGGTGGTCTTCGGCCAGGAGCAGCGCCACGAAGATCAGCGCGGCGATGCAGACCGCGCTGTCGTAGCCGTGGTCGAGACGGCCCATGTCGCGGTTGCCGGCCCAGACGAAGATGAGCCAGGCGGCGATGCCCATGAGGGCGCCGTAGCGGAACCGGATTCGGTTGTTCCAGACGGCCCAACAGATCTGGCCGAGCAGCAGGACCGGCAGGAACGACAGCGAGACCGCGATCAGGAAGACGTTGCCGCCGAAATCGCGGGCGAATTCCACCGCGCACCAGCACAACGCCAGTTCGATGGTGAGTGCCACCCAGGTGATGCGTTTGATGAGCGGCAGCAGAATCAACAGCAGCAGGTAGAACATGACCTCGATGGCCAGCGTCCAGGCGACCAGGATCAACACGACCTGCGGCAGCAGGAAATAGTTGATCAGTAGGGCATTCGTGACCAGGTTGGTCGGCGTGAACGTGGGCAGGTTCGCGGCGCCGAGCATGTGCAGCCCGCCGCCGAAAACGCCGATCAGCGCGACGACCGCGAACAGGACCGGGTAGATGCGCAGGACTCGTTTGAGGGCGAATTCCGTTGCGCGTTCCTGACTCGCGCGGTGGGTCACCACGAATCCGCTGACCAGAAAGAACAGCGCTACGCCGAAGAAGCCGAAATCCTGGAAAAGGGACAGTGGATTGTTGACGAACGTCGAGATGGTGTCGGTGACCGGTGAGGAATGGCCGTGCTTGTTCCAGTATTCGACGACGTGGCTGTAGAAAACCAGCGGCGCGGCGACCGAGCGGATCAGGTCGAGGAAGACGAACCGGTTGCGCCGGGTCGCCTTCTTCTCGACGGCGTCCGACACCACCGGGATCACCTCGGTGGCCTGCTCGGCCTCGTCGACACTCACCCCCCGGCCGACCATCAGCTCGGGCGAAGCCAGAGAGTGACGAAGCCGCCCGGTGCCTGCCCGGCCAGTCGGACCAGTTCCTGGGCGGATCGGGTCTCGCCGGCCGGCTTGCCGCCGAGCACGTCGTCGACGAGGTCGTCGGTCAGCGGGATGGTTTCGTAGCCCCAGGTGCGGAAGGTTTCCACGACCTCGGTCGGATTCGCGCCGCCGTTCTCGATCTCGGCGGGCCAGAACTCGCACAGCACGTCGGGGCGGTCCCGCCGGAGCACGTCGAGCAGGCCGGTCAGGGCGCGGTGGTCGCGGCCCTGGGCGTCGCACTTGACCAGCCGGACGCGATGTTCGGTGACCGAGGGCACGCCGGCCAGCCGGACGCCGTCGACCTTCTCGCCGAGTTCGCCCGCATCGACCCGGTGATCACCGCTGTTGCCGAGTTCGCCGGGGTAGACGACGAGTTCGGTGTCGGTGTCCCAGGCGGCAACCGGGAGCACGTGCAGGCCGGCCAGGTCGCTGCTCGGGATGTTCGCGTGCACGTTGCGGTTGAGCAGGGCGACGGTCGCCTTGCGCGGTTCGACGGCGATCACCGTGCCGGTGGCGCCGACGTGCTGGAGGGCGCGAACGGTGAAGTAGCCGACGTGCGCGCCGATGTCGACGAAGGTGTCACCGGGCCGGAGCAGGTGGTCGACCAGGCGTGATTCGGCAGGCTCCCAGCAGCCGTAGTGCCGTAACCAGGGCAGCATCACGGTGTCGTCGGCGGGCAGCCGCAGCACGCCGACATCGGTGGTCACCGTGGTGGTGGGCTCGGCGTCGTCGGCCTCGTCGCGGACCACGTGCTCGTTGCGGACCGAGACGTCCAGCGCTCGGACGTGGCCGGCCAGTTCGGCGCTGCGCGTGGCGGCGTCGGTGGCGACCCGGGTGATCTCGTCGAGGCGCTGGTCGCGCTGGGCGAGCAGGGTCATCACCTTTTCGTCCAGCGCGGTGGTCAGCGCCGCCAGTTGGTCGGCAAGTTCGGCGACCCGGGCGTCGTGTTGGGCGCTCTGCTTCTCCAGCGCGGCCTCGTAGCCGGCCAGCGTCTGCGCGGTCGCGGTGCGGTATTCGGCGAGCTGGTCGGTCAGCCGGGACACGGTGTCGCGCAGCGCGCCCTGCTGGCTGTTGCCGCGCTTGTCCAGGTCGGTCAGTTGGCCGCCCAGCTGGCGGATGCTGGACTCGACACCGTCCACAATGGCGCCGAGCACGGTGCGCTGGTGGAAGTCGTAGTGGTCGATCGCGCGCAGCACGACCTTGCGCAACGCGGGCGCCAGCGGGACCCGACTCGGCGCGCCGACATCCGCGCGCCAGCGCAGCGCCTCGCGGGCGGCCTCCAGGGCGTCGGTCGCCGCGTTGCCGCTGCCCAGGTGGGTGTTGCGGGCGACGGCGTTGCCGGCGGCGGGGGTTTCGCGGCGGTCGCGCCACTGCTTGCGCGCGTCCGCGAGACGCTCGGCGACCCAGGTCGCCGCGGCCTGCTGCGACCGGGCGGACAGCATGAGTTCGCGGGCCAGCATGCCGCGCTTGCGGGCGTTCTCCGGGTCGGCCGCGACCGCGCGCATGGCGTCGACGGCGGCGTCCTGCGCCGGTTCGGCCCAGCGGGCGTCGGGCGGGTACGGGTAGTTGCCGTCGCCGACCCGGACCAGGCGGTGGGCGACCGGCCAGCCGGTGTCCGCGGTGAGCACCTCGGCGCTGCCGCTGTAGTCGGTGGCGATCACCGGCAGACCGCGCATCATCGCCTCGGCCACGGTCAGGCCGAAGCCCTCGCTGCGGTGCAGCGAGACGTAGCAGTCCGCGTCGGTGAACAGCTGGTTGATCTCGTCCTGGCTCAGGTAGCGGTCGACGAGCGTGATGCGCTCGTCGCCGGCCACCGCGAGGCGCAGCTTCTCCCGGTCGCCCTGGTGCTTGTCACCGTTGATCGACTTGATGACGAAGCGGACGTCGTCCCGGTTCTCGAACGCGGCCTGGAAGGCACGAACGGCGCCGAGCGGGTTCTTGCGCTCGAAGATGCTGTTGTAATCGAACATGAACAGGAACGTGGTCACGTTCGACGCGGTCGTTGTCTCAGTGGTCTTCTCCGGCGGATCGCCGTGCCACGGGTCGCGCACGGGAACCGGGAAGACGCGGACCGGCACCGGCGAGTCGACCGCGATGGCGGCGCGGCAGAACTCGCTGATCGTCCACACCTCGTCGACATCCGCGAACGAGGACGTCATCCACTTCGGAAACTCGGCGAGCTCCCAGGACCACACGCCGATCACGTAGCGGTCGTCCACGAGTTCCGGATGCCTGCGCACGGACGGCTTGATCATGTCCGCGTTCACGCACAGCACGCTGACCGGATAGCGCGGCTCGGTGGCGAGGTCGGCCGGCAGCGGATGGCCGGTCCGGTTGGCCACCGCCGTCTCCTCGACCGCCATCGCGGCCGGCAGACCGGCGTCGCGGACCGCGTCGAGCACGAGCCTGCCCATCTCCCCGACGCCGAGTTCGGCGCTGAAGTAGCCGTAGAGGTTCGCGCCCGCCTCGTCCCGGACCGGTACCACGCGCGAGCGCGGCAAGGTGGGCACGGCAGAGGGATGCAGTTCGCCCTCGGCGATGCCGGAGGTCGCGCACCACTGGCGGTAGGCGTCGAGGTCGGCGCCGAGCGGTTCGGGGAAGGCCCGCTGGAGATCGACGCGCGAGTGCCACAGCGCGACGGCCCAGCGGTTGCTGCCGGCATCGCGCTGCTCGTCGTCCTCCGGTTCGGCTGCCCAGCGCAGGAATTCGGCTTCGCCATCGGCGTCGAACGGGCTCGGCGGGTCGGCCTTACCCGTGCGTTCCGCCTCGACCCAGGCGTCGCGGAACATCCGGCGGACCGAGGTGCTCAGCCGGGTGCCGTCGGACAGCGTCGCCCAGCCGTAGGGCACCGATTCCAGCCGGTCACCGTAGCCCGCGGCGGTCATCTTGGTGCGATAGTCCGTGCACAGCTTGGCGACCTGCGGGTACTCGGAGAGCAGCACCCTTGGCTTGTCGGCGAAGTGGGTGGAGAGCAGCCACGGCCGCTCCGGCCGGAAACCGCTGAAGTGGAAGAACCGCAACGGCTTCCCGGCCGCGTGCGGCTTTCCGTCCACTGTGGTCAACGGCCGCTGGTAGAGGTTCCAGTAGGCGACGTTGAAACCGGGATCGGTGAGCACGGTGTGCCGGAACAGGGTCGGCACGTTGTCGACCCACCGCTGGTCGGTGAACATCTGCTCGGCGGGCGCGACGAGCGCGTCGTGCCGAAGCCGCTGCGCCCAGTAGTCCAGGAACGGCGTGCCCTTGCCGGACACCGCGATGAAGCCGAGGTTGAACACGCCCGAGGCCATGATGTCGGCCTCGGTCGGGCGCAGGCCGTCGCGCGGCATCGGCTCGGTGACGTGGGGCGTCAGCACGATGTCGTTGGCCAGCGCCAGATCGGCGACATCCGGGAACGGGGCGAACACCTCGATGTCCGGGTCGAGGTAGATCGCGACGTCGGCCTCGGTCAGCAGCAGGCGCAGCAGCGTCGGCTTGACCGCGGTGGCCAGCTCGGTCACCGAGTACGCGGCGGCCATCCGCTTGAAGTCCGCTGTGGACAGATCGAGTCGAGCGGGCGTCACGAGTTCGGCGCCTGCCGGGAACCGACGCTGCTTCTCGACGACGTCGGCATCATCGTCGCCGGTGGCGTCCAGAACGAGCACGCGCAGCACGGCATCGGGATGGTGGCGCAGAAAGGATTCCGCGAGCACGCGCGCCGCTGGCAGGTAGCCCTTGGACACGACGGTGCCCGCGGCCACCCGGACCGGACGATCAGTCATTCGCCGGCAGCCTCTTCAGTTGGGCGTTGAGCACACTGGTCAGTTCCTGGTCGGCGCTGGCCGGGTCGGTGCCCTGCACCTGGATGCGTACCACGTAGGCGCCGCTGGAGTACTCGGCGCGCCGCAGCGGGCCGCCCTGCGCGGTGTCCGCGGTCTCGATGGACACGCCGACCGGACCGCCGGTCCTGGGCTGCATCGAGTAGCCGACCTCCAGCTGGGCCAGCGACTGCGTGACCGTGGCGGCGTCGGACTGGCTGGCGGTCTTCACGATCAGCACCAGAACCTTGTTCTGGCCCGAGGTGACATCGCTGAAGTAGGTCTCCCCCGGCGCTCCACTCTGGTACGCGGTGACCTCCTGCTGGGTCAGGAAGCCGAGCGGGACGACGTCGGTGAACTCGTGCACCGCGTTGGGTGTCTGCGAACCGGAGACCTGCGCCATCGGGCCGGGCGGCGTGGTCGTGGTGGGCGGCGCCGAATGCGTGGTGCTGCCGGCCTGCTGCTGCGGCGACTTGCCGGAGAACGGCTTGACGACGAAGAAGACCACCGCGAGCGCGGCGATGACGACCACGACGCCGACGATGGCGAAGATCTTGCCCTTGCCGCCGCCGCGCTTGTCGAACACCTCGGGCCCCTGCGAGTACCAGGGTTCGTTGCCCCGGCCGCCCCCGCCCAGCGGCGGGAACTCGCCGCCGGACCACGGCGGAGTGCTGCCGCCCCACAGCGGAGCGTCGTCGGGCTGCTGCTGTTGCTGCGGTCCAGGCTGCGGCCGGCCGCCGAAACCGGTGACCACCTGGGTCCGCTCGGGATTGTCCGGCGGCTGCTGGGCGACCCGGCCGAAGACCTGGGTGGATTCGTTGCCCCCCTGCGGCATCTGCTGGCCGGAGACGACCTGCGTCTTGTCCGCGTCGGCGGCGGGCGGGGACTGCTGCGGCGGCGGTGGCGGCTGCGACACCATCTGGGTGCGGTCGGCCGCACCGGTCGGGATCGGGCCGGATGGCGGGTACTGCTGTCCGCGCGTCCACTGGCTCTGCGGCTGGGCCTGCGGCGGCTGCTGTTGGGGCGCACCCCCGGAACCCGCGGTCTGCGCCAGCACGGCGTCGCGCCGATTGCGGTACTCCTCGGCGGTCACCTTACCGGCGGCAAGTTCCTGATCAAGCTGCCGAAGCTCGTCCTGCCAGTTCACAGGGACAAGCACCCCCTTGAGGAGAATCGACCGTAGCGGCCACCAAGTGTATGAGACGACGCCATTGTGTACGGCACAGCCGGTAGTCGACGGTGACTACACCAAATTGACGCCTATGCCGGAGACACTAGCGCATCGGATGACTGGCCAGAGCGGCCTGGATACTGGCGATGACCTGGGGATCGAGGAAGGGAACATTGCCGTCGGCCAGGTTGCGCTCGACCACTTCCAGCACGATCGTCTTCGCTCCGACCATGGTCTGGATCACCGGCGCCGGCGCCCCCACCAGATTGCCGTAGTCGATCGCGGTGAGATCGGTGAACACGGCCGGCAGGTAGCGGGTGGTCGCCAGGGTGAAGGAGTCGCCGAGCAGCGCGACCGGGGTGGTGATCATGCCGGCGGTCGCCGGCGTGCCGAAGTGCGTCGGCGTGGCCAGGCTCTGGACCGACCTGCCGGTGCGGTCGCCGTGCCCGTCCGGGCTCAGGTGGTAGGTCTGGTCGCTGTTGTTCGCGGTCGCGCCGTTCATCCTGGCCAGGTCCGCCGGTCCGGAGAGGACGGCCGCCCTGCTGGTCCGCCAGCCGCGGCTGGTGCCGGGGCTGATCGCGTCGGCGACCGCCTGGAGCATGTAGATCGAGCCGAGATCGGCCCAGTGCGTGTCCTGCGGGTAGTAGACCGGCTGCCGGTTCGCCACGCCCAGCGCCTCAAGGCCGGCCCGCAGGTCGATGGCGCCGCCGGAGCTGGTGACCGCGCTCCAGAACGGGTTGGCCGCGGCGTTCGCGCAGTCCTTGTTCGGGTAGTCGGCCGGCAGGTACTGCGGGACGACCGTGCTCTTGTCCGGCGCGACCACCAGGACCAACGACCGCCCGGACGCCTCGATCGCGGAGCGCAGCGAGACGAGTTCGTTGACCGTGGTGCTCAGCGGCTGGGTCGGCGTGCACTTGGAGAGCATGTCCTGGGCGTAGTAGAGCCAGCCGTCGGTGCCCGCGACCACCTGCGCGGAGTCCTGGCCGACGGTGCTGGAGGGCGGCGGCCCGGCCGTCGGCGCGGTGATCCCGCCCGCGGGGGCCTGCCGGTCGATCCCGGAGAACGCGGGCGGTTCGCCGAACACGCCGTTGCTGATGCCGTTCTCGGCCTGCACGCCCGCGTTGCGCAGCGGCAGGTGATCGGTCGCCCAGCTGTTCAGGCCGGTGAAGAAGCCCCAGCCCAGCGACGGGCTCGGGAAGTCGGCGAGGCGGTGGTTCTCGAAGGCGGTCGGCCGCACGCCGAACACGAACGCCAGCGCCGGCACGAGCAGGAAGACCAGCGCACAGGTGAGTGCGGTGCGCTGCCGGCCGCCGTGCCGAGGCCGGTACAGCGCGTGTTCCTTGGGCAGCAGCGACTCGTGGATGGGCGGCAGTCCGGCCTGCGGAGCCGGCGACGAATCGGGCTCCGACCTGGTCACGGCGCCAGGCTAGCAAACCGGACTCAGCGTGATGGCCGTTTCAGGCAACCGCGAGGGGGCCGAGGGCGTCTGAACATGTGTCACCGGATCGGCTGGTTCTCCTCGCCGCTCCGGAGTGGCGGAAAGTCCGGCCGAAGCGACGGGGCGCAGGCTGGAGCCAACCACCGGAAGGACCGGCGATGTCGGTTGAGGTGCTGTTGTTGATCGCGGTCGGCGTCGCCTTCGTCGCCCGCCTGGTCTGGGCGCTGTCCAGGCCGAGCAGGCGGGCGCGGCGCTAGCGTTTGTTGGGCGTGACCAGGCCCGACTCGTAGGCGAGCACGACCAGCTGGGCGCGGTCGCGGGCCGCCAGCTTGGTCATGATCCGGCTCACATGCGTGCGCGAGGTGGCCGGGCTGATCACCAGGTGTGCGGCGATCTCGTCGTTGGACATCCCGCCCGCGACCAGGGCGAGCACTTCCCGTTCCCGCTCGGTGAGCTGGCCGAGCACGTCCGGCGCCGGCCTGCGGTGCTCCGGCCGGGCGACGAACTCCGCGATCAGCCGCCGGGTGATGGTCGGCGCGAGCAGCGCCTCGCCGTGCGCGACCACGCGCAGCGCGCGGAGCAGGTCGACCGGTTCGGTGTCCTTGAGCAGGAACCCGCTCGCCCCGCCGCGCAGCGCCTCGAACACGTACTCGTCCACGTCGAACGTGGTCAGCACCAGCACCCGCACGTCGGCCAGGTCCGGGTCCTCGGTGATCTGCTTGGTCGCGGCCAGTCCGTCCACCCCGGGCATGCGCACGTCCATCACCACCACGTCGGGCCGGGTGCTGCGGGCCAGCGCGACCGCCTCGGCGCCGTCGGCCGCCTCGCCGACCACCTCGAACCCGTCCTCGGTGTCCAACAGCACCCGGAACCCGGCGCGTACCAGCGCCTGGTCGTCGGCGAGCACCACGCGTACCGGTGCCTCAGACTCCATCGGATTCGCCTCCAGCATTGTTGAGTGGCAGCCGGGCCCGCACCACGAACCCGCCGCCGCCAGGCCCGGCCGTGGCCGAACCGCCGAGTGCCTGCGCCCGCTCGGCCATGCCGCGCAGGCCATTCCCCCCTGAACTGCCTGGATTCGGGGTCCCGCGCCCGTTGTCCTCGATGGTGATGGACAGCTCGGTCGCGGTACGAGTGAACCTGATCCGGACGGTGTCCGCCTGCTCGGCGTGCCGGACCACGTTGGTCAGCGACTCCTGCACGATCCGGTACGCGGCCACGTCGACCGGCGCGGGCAGCGCGTCGACATCGCCTTCGGCGGTGACCGTGAGCCCGGCCGCGGAGGCGGTCGCGATCAGCTCGGGCAGCTGGTGCAGGCCGGGTGTGGGCGCCCGGCCCTCACCGGAGCGCAGCACGTTCAGCGTGGCGCGCAGGTCGGCAAGGGCGGTGCGACTGGCTTCCTTGATCGCCAGCAGCGCCGCCTTGGCCTGCTCGGGCCTGCGGTCGGCGACGTGCGCGGCGACGCCGGCCTGCACGTTGATCATGGCGAGGCTGTGCGCGACCACGTCGTGCACCTCGCGGGCGATCCGCAGCCGCTCCTCCTCGACCCGCCGCTGTTCCTCGGCCTCGGCCCGCGCCCTGGTCGCCAGCCGCGCCGAGCGCTGGGTCCGGGCGGCCGTGCCGATGGCGACCGCGGCCAGCGCGAGTACCAGCAGGCCGACGTTGGACGGGTCGAGCAGTCCGCGCGGGTTGTGCACCGCGATCAGCACGCCGATGCCCAGGCACGTCGCGGCCGCCGCGGCACCCGAGACGACCGGGCCCCGGTGGAAGGCGAGCGAGACGAGCAGGAAGACCGGGGCTATCGCGCTGGGACCGGCCTGGTAGCCGGAGTGGTAGTAGCTGACCACGAACGTGACGCTGACCAGGAACGCGGCCAGCGGAAACGCCCGCCGCTCCAGCACCGGCAGCACGCCCGCGATCAACCAGAGCACGCCGAGCGTGCCGATGCCCGGTCCGGGCACGTTGGCGGTGTGGTCGCGCCAGTGCGCGAGGCCGGACGTGACGCCGACCACGAAGACGGTGAGCACGATCGTGAACACCACGTCCGCCGGCGCGGGCAGCAGGCGGCGCAGGGATCGTGGCATGACTGAACGCTACGACATGCGCACCCGTGCGCGCGTACGTCGACAAGCGCCAGTTGCGGGTACGTAAATCGGCGCGCGCATTAATCGTCAATGGCGATAGGTGTCACGGGAATCATTCATTGGACACCTGAATCGAGCCAGCTGAAGATGGAGTCATGGGTTCAACTCGTCGGGTTGTCGCGATCATGGCGCTCGCCACGGGCGCGGTCGTGGCCAACCTGTACTACGCGCAGCCGCTGGAGGACACGCTCGCGTCCGCGTTCCGCGCCTCGACCGGCGCGGTCGGCCTGGTCATCACGCTGATCCAGGTCGGCTACGCGATCGGCCTTGCCACCCTGGTCCCGCTCGGCGACCTGCTGGAACGGCGCAAACTGCTGGTCACGCTGCTGGTGGTGACGGTCGCCGGCCTGGTGGTGATGGCCACCGCGCCCAGCCTGGCCGTGCTCGGCTCGGCGGCGGTGCTGGTCGGCATCACCTCGGTCGCCGTGCAGATCGTGGTGCCCTTCGCCGCGCACATCGCCGAGGAGGGTCAGCAGGGCCGGGTGGTCGGCACGGTGATGAGCGGGCTGCTGATCGGCATTCTCCTGTCGCGGACCGTGTCCGGCCTGGTCGCACAGGTGGCCAGCTGGCGCGCGGTGTTCGCGCTCGGCGCCGTGCTCACCGCGGTGGTCGCGGCGCTGCTCTGGCGGGAGCTGCCCACGCTGGAGCCGACCACCACGATGCGCTACCACACGCTGCTGCGCTCGGTGCTGCGTCTGGTCCGCGAGGAGCCGACGCTGCGGCTGCGCACCCTCTACGGCGGCCTGCTCTTCGCCTCGTTCAGCGTCTTCTGGACGAGCTGCGGCTTCCTGCTGGCCAGGACCTACCACTGGAACGACGCGGCGATCGGCGCGTTCGCGCTGGTGGGCGCGGCGGGCGCGCTGGCAGCACGGTTCGCTGGCCGCCTCGCCGACCGGGGCCACGCGCACCTGGCCACCGGCGGGTTCATCGGCCTGGCCGCGCTGTCCTACGCGCTGATCGCGCTCGGCGGCCACTCGGTGATCGCGCTGGTCATCGGCGTCGCCGTGCTCGACCTCGGCGCGCAGGGCACGCACATCAGCAACCAGAGCCTGATCTACCGACTGCGGGCCGACGCGCGCAGCAGGCTGAACACGGCGTACATGACCTGCTACTTCGTGCTCGGCGCGACCGGCAGTGGCCTGTCCGCCGCGGCCTACTCGACCGGCGGCTGGACCGCGGTGTGCCTGCTCGGCGCCGCCTTCCCGGTGCTGGGCCTGCTGGTCTGGGTGGTCGAGATGGTGCGGCTCAGGCGCGCCGGCTCGGCGAGGAACCCGGCCCGCCCGGCAGCGAACCACGAAGCTCGACCTCCGGCCCTCGACCGAGGACCAGGTGCATCTTGACGCTGTCGAAGCGCAGGTTGCCCACCTCGACCACGTTCGGCGCGCGGCCGTACACCCGGAAACCGAAGTCCTCGTAGAGTTCCAGCGCGCCGTGGTTGTTGCCGCGCACGTCGAGCAGCAGGGTTTCCAGGTCGGCGGTGCGGGCGTTGTCGACCAGTGCACCGACCACCGCCCGGCCCAGCCCCTGTCCGCGCGCCTGCGGATGGGTCATGACCTTATGGATCTCGGCGCTGTGCCGGAACGGCTCCCACGGCATCCGGCGCCAGCAGCCGAATGCCGCGATGCGACCGTCCACTCGGGCCAGTGCGAAGGCGGCATCGCCCGCGCGGACCGCGTCCAGCACCTCGGCGAGCCACTTGTCGGACGCCGCGCGATCAGGCGGACTGGTGTAGCCGACCGCACCACCCGAGGCGACCACGTCGTGCAGCACGCGGTGCGCGTCGAGGCTCAGCTCGTCGTCCAGCTCGCTGGGCCAGGCCAACTCGATTGTCATCGTCCGACAGCATATCCCTGCATGCCACGGGGATTCGCGGCCGCGCGCAACAGACCGGTGCCCGCATCCCTGGCCACACAGGACATTCGGCCCAACTCCCAGGCGCCGCCGTCCACAACGGTATGTCCGCGCGCCCGCAGCTCGGCGATGGCCGCCTCGCCCAGCCGCGATTCCACCACCAGCTCACCCGGCGCCCACGAACGCGGATAGAAGGAGCTGGGAAAGGCGTTGCTGTGCCAGGCAGGCGCGTCGATCGCGGCCTGGAGGTTCAGGCCGCCGACCGTGTGCGCGAGCCAGAAACACAGCTGCCACTGGTCCTGTTGGTCGCCGCCGGGTGTGCCGAACGCCAGCGTCGGCACACCATCACGCAGCGCGAGCGTCGGCGAGAGCGTGATCCTGGGCCGTTTGCCCGGCGCGAGCGAATTGGGCAGACCCGGCTCCAGCCAGAACATCTGCGCCCGCGTGCCCAGGCAGAAGCCGAGTTCCGCAATGACCGGCGAGGACTGCAACCAGCCGCCGGAGGGCGTTGCCGAGATGATGTTGCCGGCCGCGTCGACCACGTCGACGTGCACGGTGTCGCCCCTGGTGCGGCCGTCCCTGGACACCGTCGGCTCGCCGAGGCCGCCGATCGCCACGACGTTGCCGCCGATTCCCCTGCCCGCCCGGACGAATTCGGGCAGTCGCGGGGTTGCGCCGCCCGGCGAACCCGGCCGCAGTTCCAGCGATGCCTGCTCGCCGACCAGCGCGCGACGCTCGTCCGCGTACGCACGGGACAGCAGGTCGGTCATGGGCACGTACGGGTCGTCGCCGTAGAACGCCTCCCGGTCGGCGAACGCGAGCTTGGCGCATTCCGCGACCAGGTGCACGGTGTGGGCGGTCGGTCTTCCGTCCACATAGGCCAGTTCGTCGGCGAATCCGGCGAGCAGGCGCAGTTGTTGGGCCAGCACGGGTCCCTGGCTCCAGCGCGGGCACTTGGCGATCGTCCATTCGCCGAAATCGGCGGTGACGGCGTCCTCGATACTGGCCTGCCAGTTCGACAGGTCGGACGCGGTCAGCACCCCCGCATGGTCGAACCCGGAGTCGTCGCGCACGGGCCTTCGGCAGAAGGCGTCGATGGCCTCGGCCACGAACCCGGCCGACCAGGCCGCACGCGCCGCGTCGAGCTGCGCTTCCCGGCTGCCACCAACGCTTTCCGACTCGGCGAGCAGTCGTTCCCAGGTGTCCGCGAGCACCGGATTGCGGTGCGTGCCGCGCACCGCGCGACCACCCGGCAGCCACAGCGCGGCCGAGGTCGGCCAGTGCTCGGTGAACAGCTCGGCGACCAGTTCGATGGTCGTGCTCGCCTTCTCGACCACCGGGTATCCGTTGCGCGCGTAGCCGATCGCGTAGCCGAGCACCTCGCGCAGGGACAGCGTGCCGTACTCGCGCAACAGGGTCAGCCAGCCGTCCCACGCGCCCGGCACGGTCGCGGCCAGCAGTCCGGTGCCCGGCACCAGGTCCAAGCCCTCGGCGCGGTAGTGCTCGATGGTGGCGCCGGCCGGCGCCACGCCCTGTCCGCACAGGACCCTCGGGGTCGGATCGGTCGCGGTGGCGAACACCGCGGGCACTTCGCCGCCGGGTCCGTTGAGGTGCGGCTCGACAACTTGCAGGACGAAACCTGCGGCAACGGCGGCATCGAAGGCGTTGCCGCCCTTCTCCAACACGGCCATGCCGGTGGAGGAGGCGAGCCAGTGCGTGCTGGCGACCATGCCGAATGTGCCGGCCAACTCCGGCCGAGTTGTGAACATGAACACTCACCTCTCGTGTGATCAACCGGCCACCCCTGGCCACTTTTCCGCACTGAGCGTGAGTTCTGCTACCCGCTATCGATGGTTTCCCCGAATGACCGGGTGATGTTGTCGGGCGCGCAAGGTAACGTCTGGGTTCCAATCCGCGAATGCAGCATCAAAGCCGGGCATACCTATCGGGTGACCCGGGGCGATACGGGGACCGGCGCCGGGGAGGCATCGGGACATGGCGAAGGGTTGTCGGACGCGGTGATCAGCATGCGCAGTCGGCCTGGGGGCCGACGGGCACGGCGGGCCCTTGAGGCCGCGAACATGCTGGACGAGGTGGTGGACAGCCAGCTCGCCCTGCTGGCCGGGCTGCCCGAACGCAGTCGTCGACGCTCGGCGAACTACCTGGCCGAGCTGGTGATGCTCGCCCAGACCTATCGGCACTACGCGGCAGGCTGGCTGGACCGCAGGGAACTGGACCGCCGCAGCCGGATCGCCATGAACAAGCTGGACAACTTCCGTGGCCCGCACCTGACCGCCGCCCAGGTCCCCGAACAGCAGGACTGAGGCTCGACTCGGCGCTCCGAATTCGCTAACTTACTACTGGTAGGTAACCGCGGTGAGGAGGCGGCATGCTGGCCTACGAACGCATTGGTTCCGGACCGCCGCTGGTGCTGCTGCACGGCGTCGGGCACCGCAGGCAGGCCTGGTACCCGGTCGTCGACGCGCTCGCGCCACAGCGCGAACTGATCCTGGTCGACCTGCCCGGACACGGCGAGTCCGATCCGTTCGAACCGGCCGGCCGCCCGGTGGTGGAGGCGCTGCGCGACGAACTCGTCGCCTTCCTCGACGCCCAGGGCCTGGACCGGCCGCACATCGCCGGCAACTCGCTGGGCGGCCGGATCGCGCTGGAGGCAGGCGCGATCGGACTGGCCCGCTCGGTCACCGCGCTCTCGCCCGCCGGATTCTGGCGCTCAGCCGCCGCGTTCGGCTACACGAAAGCGCTGTTCCGCACGGTCGAGGCGCTGGGCAGGCGGCTCGCGCCGCAGGCGCCGCGCCTGGCGAAATCGAAGACGGGCCGGGCGCTGATGTTCGGCTGGATCACCTCGCACCCGGCCAACATCGAGCCGGACCGGGCCCTTGGCGACATCCTCGCCTTCAACCGCGCCATCCCCGCGCTGGACACCCTGCTCCGCGCGGCCACCCCGTTCACCGGTCAGGTGCTGGCAGGCGTCCCGGTGACCATCGGCTGGGGCAGTCGCGACCTGGTGCTCCCGCCCTACCAGGCCAAGGTGGCGCGCTCGGCCCTGCCACAGGCCAGCCACGTCACCCTCCTCGGCTGCGGCCACGTGCCCATGTCCGACGATCCGAGCCGCGTCGCCGAAGTGTTGTTGCGCGGCAGCAAGAACTGACTCAACTCCCGTTGATCACCGGCGCGCGGACCAGCACCGCGGCCAGGCCGAACGCCAACCCCATCACCGCCAGCTCCACCGTCGCCCAGGTGACCAGCGCGGTCGCCTTGCGCTCCGCGATCCTGGGCAGCAGCTTGAACCTGGTGCGCGCGCCCAGCAGGCCGGCCGCGGCCAGGCAGGCGCCCTTGAGCAGCAGGATCTGGCCGTAGCCGCTGGTGAACAGCGCGAGGTACCAGTGCACGCCCGGCGTCTGGTACAGGTCCAGCCAGCCGTTGAACATGCCGGTGACCATGGTCAGGAACACGCACACGGTGGCGATCCGCGAGTAGCGGGGCAACGCGAAGGACAGCAGCGACCGATTCGCGGCGACCAACAGCAGCACCGCGAGCAGGCCGCCGGTCCAGGCGACCGCCCCGACCACGTGCAGCTCCATCGAGATCATGTTCACGTCCTGCCAACTCGTGCCCGAGTCGGCGTGCCCGGTCACCGGCAGCGGTAACAGCGTGAACAGCGCGACGGTGATCCGCAGTTCGGCCGGCACCGCCTCGCCCCTGCGCACCGCGACCAGCGCGATCACCAGGTAGACCAGGGCGGCGCAGGCCACGATCACCAGCGCCTGGCCGGACGCGATCTGCCGCACGTAGTCGACGATCTCGGTCATGCTCAGCGACTTGCCCACGTTCAGGTCGGCGGTCTCGAACAGCAGCGAGGCCAGGGCCGCGAGCAGCCAGATCGCCGAGCTGAACACGGCGACCAACCGGGCCAGCGCGAGCACGGGCGCGGCCCGCTTGGGCCGGTCCGTGCCGAGCAGCTTGGGCAGGAAACTCACCCCGACCGTGGTCACCGCGGCCAGGTCGAGCAGCGCTCTGGCGAGCGGAAGCCCGACCACGACCACGGACCCGGGCTCGACGACCCCTGGCGGAGCCACGGTCAGCGTGAGCACGAGACCGATCAGCACCCCCGCCACCGCTGTCGCGCCGATCGCGGCGAACAGCTGGTAGCGCGGTCGAACCCGGGGCGTGGTCGTGGTACGGGCCGTCGTCATCCGCGTCGCGCCCCCATCCTGGGTGTCCGCAGGCCGAGGAACAGGCCAAGACCCAACAGCACGACCGCGCCGAGCACCCACGCCCAGACCGGCACTCCGCCGGAGGAGCTGCCGAGCGCAGCCGTCGTTCCGCTCGCGGCCTGCGTGCCGCCGCTACCCGAGGACTGCGCGGGCGGCGTGCCGGTACCGGCCTTGGCCAGGGTGAACGTCACCTCGCCGGACACGGGGTGCCCGTCCGCGGAGATGATCCGGTAGCCGATCTTGTAATCGCCTGCCGGCCCGAGCGGCGCGACCGACACCGCCACCGAATCGCCGTTCACCGTGGCATTGTCGTTCTTCTCCCAGTGGTTGCCATCCGGCCCGATCACGGTCAGGTAGTTCGCGCCGAACTGCACGGGTGCGTTGAAGGTGAGCGAGACCGTGCTCGGCCCGCTCTGCACCGACGAACCCGCGGCTGGATTGCTGCCGACCAGCACGTTGTGCGCGAGCGCCGGGGTCGCGAAGCCGAACACGGCGAGGCCGGCCAGCACGATCGGCAGCAGCAGCCGCCTCACGCCGACGCTCCCTGCTTTGCCTTGTCTCCCTCCGGCGGGACCTCGCCGTCGAGGTTGTCATCGTCGTCGTCATCGCTGTCGTCGATGCCGTCATCGGGGCCGGGTCCGGAGCCGCCTGCCTGGCGGGACCGGGTGTAGGCGCCGAGCCCGAAGCCGAGCGCGAGCGCGCCGAGCAGCAGGCCGATGCCGCCCAGCCAGCGCGCGGTGCTGTCCGAGCCACTCGCCGCGGTGGTGGTCATGCCAGGCATGTTCACGGTGGCGTTGTTCGTCGAGCCGGCCGAGGAATCGGCCGCGGCCAGGGTCAGTTGGGGCAGGGGATGGTCCGGTTCCTGGCCGGAGGCCGGCGTCGGCTGGTTCCAGTCGATCACCGACCCGTCGTCGTAGGTCTGCACGGCCGGCATGTCCATGGTGGTCGTGTTGGTCGGCAGGCCCTCCACCGAGATCGAGAACTCCTGGAACTCGCCGGTCTTGATCGCGTACCCGGGCTGCGCGGTCCAGGTGATCGACTGCACCGCCGAGGTGATGGTGTCGTTGGTCATCTTCACCGGGGTCTTCAGCGTGGTCATGGTGACCTGGTACGTCCAGCCCGGGATCGGCTTGACGTTCGCGTCACCGATCGGGCTGGTGGTGGAGAAGTCCACCACCAGCTTGGTGAAGTTGGCGGTGTCGGATTCGTTGGGCGCGCGGAAGACGATCTCCGCGTCGCCGCCCTGGGTCAGTTGGTCCGGGCTGTGCGCGGTGACGTGCGCGGACGCGATGCCGGCACCGCCGATCAGCAGCCCGGCGACCACGGCGAGCGGAATGCCCGCCCTGGCGATAAGTCGCTTTGTGAGGTGATTTGTCGACATGTCTGGTTTGTGTCTCCGATGGGGATGTCACCACCGGTCGAGCGCAGGCCGAGAACGACCCCGCGACCGGTGCTGATGGTCAGGGACCTTGCTGAATCAAACGGGGAATCAGCAGGTCACCGGCGGTCCGCGCCGCGCGTTGACGCGGCGGAGCAACACCCGGATGGCCTTCGGGGCCGGCGCGGCGTGGCAACGCGGCGCCGGGGCGGGCTCGGGGTGCTCGAAGTGCACCACGATCCAGCGCGGCAGCAACATCGCCAGCAGCGCTGCCAACAGGTAGATCGCGCGTTCCGCCCTGGCCAGCAGGACGGCCGCGAGCAGGATCGCCGCGACGTGCGCGGCCAGCATGACCTGGGCGTTGACCGGCGAGCCCATGTCCATGGCCGGTGTGCAGAGCGTGAGCAGCTCGTGGATGGCCAGGTGCGAGGTGCCCAGCGCGGCCAGGATCGTGATGCCGCCGCGCTGCCGGTCGGCGAGTGCGACACCGCCCGCCGCGGCACCGATGGTGAGCAGCAGGGTCAGGCCGGTGGAGGGCGGCATGCCGCCGCCGAGCACGTGCGCGAGCACGGCCAGCGCGGCCGAGGTGATGGCCAGCACGCTTCCCCGCACCACGCGCAGGGCGCCCCGCGACGGGGCGAGGGGACCGGCCACGGGTTCCAAGATTAGGCCCCGGCCTCGAGTCCAGTTACAGGTTCGCTCAACAGGGTGATGAGCATGGTCGGTTTCGCCGCCCTGACCAGGCATTCTGCCGACACGATCGGGGCACCCCAGCGGGGTGAGCCGGTCAGACGCCGAGCCTGCGCAGCAGCTCACTCTCGATCCGGTCCAGCTCGGCGGCGACCGCCTGGTGCGCGGCCCGGCGCCGGGCCGTCGGCATCCGCTCGGCGGCGCGCACCGCGGCCGCGAGCGTGGTCAGCGTGTCCCGGCCCCGGGTGGTGAACTCCGTGGTCGCCGCATCGGTCTTCGCGGCGAGTTCGTCCAGCGAGGCCGCGGCGCCGGTGATCCTGGCGTGCAGCGCACCACCCTTGCCGCTGAACTTGGCCAGGTCGCCGACGTCGATCCCCAGCCGCCGGGCGCGCATCCGGTCCAGCTGCTCGCGCGCGGTGCCGGCCGCCCTGAGCAGGTACGGGCTGACCACGGGAACGAGGGCCGGCAGCACGATCTTGGCCACGCCGAGATAGTTCTTGGCCTTGGTCGGCGTGATGCGCGGCGAGTAGTCCTCGGTCCCCCTGTTGCGGCGTGCCATGACCCCTCGCCTCCTGCCGTGCCCGTTACCTGGAGAACCTACTGGTGCACCGCCCGCCGGGCACATCGACCCGCGCCGAGGGTGACGCATAAGGTGGCTGCTTGTGACCACCTCGGTGCTGTTGGACGCTGGAGTTGTCACCCGCTGCCGGCGCCGGGTGCATCTTGAGCACGACCCGACCATGGTCGACGCGCCCAAGGCGCCGCCGGACCCGGCCGGCCAGCAACGATCGGCCGACGCGGCCGAACACAGACGCCGGATCGGCGGGCAGCTGGCCAGGCTGTTCGGCTCCGACTGGGTGGAGATCCCGGCCGGTCCCGGCCTGTCCAACGCCGACCGCGAACGCGCGACCTTGGGCGCGATGCGCGCGGGCGCCCGGTTCATCTGGAACGCCGCGCTGCCGCGTGATCCGGTCGGCGGCCGGCGCGGCCGGGTCGACCTGCTGGTCCGCGCGACCGGGGGCTACCTGCCGGTGATGGTGGTCCGGCACAAGGTCACCGACCCGGGCACCGGCGCGCGCACCTCACCGCTGTCCGACCCGCACCCCGACCGGGGCCGCTCCGATCCGCTGCGCAAGGCCCGCGCCCAGCCACGCGACCAACTGCGACTCGTACACGCCCGCGCGCTGTTGCAGGCCTGCGGTCAGGCCGCGATCGGCCGCGCCACCGGCGGATCCATCGGTTTGGACGCGGATGTGGTGCTCTGGCACGACCTGGAGGCGCCCACCTGGCCCGGCGGCCGCACCGCAGTCACCGAGTACGAGAGCCGCTTCTCCGACCGGCTCGCCATCGCCGACGCGGCGGCGTCGCAGGCCGACCCTCTCGCTCAGCCCTCGCGGATCATGGACTGCCGCAGCTGCCCCTGGTGGCCGGTGTGCGAACGCGCGCTGGCGGAAGCGCGCGACGTGAGCCTGGTGGTGCGCGGCGAGGACGCGACCGCGCTACGCCAGCTCGGCGTGCGCACCGTCGACGAACTGGCCGCCCTCGACCCCGCCGACCCACCCACCGGCACGCCGCCGAGCCTGCTGCTGTCCGACGCGGTGATCCTGGCCAAGGCGTGGCTGGCCAACCTGCCGGTGGTCCGCCGGGTGCGGACACCCGAGGTGCCGCGCGGTGACGTCGAGGTCGACGTGGACATGGAGAGCTTCGGCGAATCCGGCGCGTACCTGTGGGGCGCGCTGCTCTCCGGCGAGGGCATCGACGAACCTGCCGGCTATCGCGCGTTCGTCACCTGGGATGCGTTGCCCACCAACGACGAGGCGCGCTCGTTCGCGGAGTTCTGGCGCTGGCTGTCCAATGTGGCCGCTCGCGCGCGGATCAACGGCCGCACGTTCCGCGCCTACTGCTACAACGAACTCGCCGAGAACCGCTGGCTGCTCGCGTCCGCCGACCGGTTCGCCGACGAGCCGGGCATCCCGACCCGCGCCGAGGTGCAGCAGTTCATCGACTCCGAGTCGTGGGTCGACATGTTCCGCATCGTGACCGACACGTTCTTGTGCGCCAAGGGAAAGGGCCTCAAGACGATCGCGCCGGTCGCCGGATTCCACTGGCGCGACCCGGAAGCCAGCGGCGAGAACTCGATGCGCTGGTACCGCGACGCGGTCGGGATGGACGGCGAACCGGTCGCGCTGGACCAACGCCGACGGCTGCTCGTCTACAACGAGGACGACGTGCGCGCGACCAAGCGGCTCCGCGAGTGGATGTCCTCACCCGAGGTCTCGAACATCCCCTACATCGACGATCTGTGAGAAGTTGTGCACAGCCCTGTCCACATGGCTGTGCACAACCGCCCAGTTGTCCACAATCGCCACTAGCGTGGGGCCATCCGCAGCGCGCCGTCCATGCGGATGACCTCGCCGTTGAGGTAGTCGTGCTCGGCGATGGCCACCACCAGCTGCGCGTACTCCTCGGGCCGGGCCAGGCGCTTCGGGAACGGGACGCCGGAGCTGAGCGCGGCGCGGAACTCGTCGCTGACGCCGGCCAGCATCGGCGTGTCCACGATGCCCGGCGCGATGGTCATCACCCTGATGCCGAACTGGGCGAGGTCCCGGGCGGCCGGCAGGGTCAGGCCGACCACGCCGCCCTTGGACGAGGAGTACGCGACCTGGCCGATCTGGCCGTCGAACGCGGCGATGGACGCGGTGTTCACGATGACGCCGCGCGCGTCGTCGGCGATCGGATCGGTCTTGGCGATCGCGTCCGCGGCCAGGCGCAGCACGTTGAACGTGCCGATCAGGTTGACCTCGATGATCTTGCGGTAGAGGTCGAGATCGTGCGGGCCCTTCTTGGACAGCACCCGGCCCGCGGTGCCGATGCCCGCGCAGTTGACCGTCACGCGCAGCGGCTTGTCCCCGCCGCTCGCCTGCTCGACCGCCGCGCCGACCTGCGCCGGGTCGGTCACGTCGGCCGCGACGTAGGTGACTCCCTCGACGGCGTGGGCCCTCTCGATGACCTGCGGCAGGTCGATGCCGAACACGGTGGCGCCCTTCGCCGCGAGCGCACGGGCGGTGGCCCCGCCAAGGCCCGACGCTGCTCCGGTGACCAGCGCGGCGACGTCCGCGATCCGCATGTACTTCTCCTCCAGCCGATGACCTCGATGTCGGCAGTGAGGTTAGCGGGCGCGGCGCCCGATCAGCCCGGCGAAGTGCGAGCCGTCACGATGCTCAGGGCCGGTGCTCGCGGCGCCAGGCCAGTGCCTCGGCGGAGCGCAGCAGCACGACGAGCGGGAGGGCGGCCACCAGGGACAGCCCGATGAACATTCCGACGATCCCGAGAATTTCCATGCGATACAGGCTGCGCTGAAAAGCCCTGGTCGCGCGTCCGCCGGGAGCATTGTTTCGCGGTGCCCCCAGGGGATGACGCCGTCACCGACAGCTCAGACTGCAGATGGACCCGACCCTGACCAGCGGCCGTCCGGGTGCCCCTGGTGCCACGACCGGGTGGAAAACCCGCCGATCACCGTGAGTCAGCGGCGGCCGGGCGGGCAGATCTCGTCGATGGCGGCGCGCTCCCAGCCGGCCGGGCGCCACTGCGTCGCCGACGCGTTCGCGATCACCTGCTCGGGCGTTGTCGCGCCGGCGATCACCGAGCCGACCACCGGCTGCGCGGCCAGCCAGCCCAGGGCCAGCGTGGCCATGTTCAGCTTGCGGGTCTCGGCGAAGGCGCGCAGCTTGTCGATCCGGTCCCAGGGCGCGTTGGCGAGCAACTGGTCGCGGCCGGCCAGCCGACTGCCGGCAGGGGGCTCCTGCTCGGCCGAGTACTTGCCGGTGAGCAGGCCGTTGGCCAGCGGAAAGTAGGGCAGCAGGCCGATCCGGTAGTGCGCGCAGGCGGGCGCGATCTCGCGTTCGGCCTCCCGTTCCAGCAGCGAGTAGTGGTTCTGCGCGGAGACCGGCGCGGCCAGGCCGTGGTGTTCCGCGGCCCAGGCCGCGTCCGCGACCTGCCAGGCGGCCAGGTTGCAGTGGCCGACGTAGCGGATCTTGCCCTCGGCGATGAGCCCGTCCAGCGCGGCGAGCGTTTCCTCGATCGGCGTGGCCGGATCGGGCCGGTGCAGCTGGTAGAGGTCGATCCAGTCGGTACCCAGCCGCCGAAGCGACGACTCGACCGCCCGCCGGATGTAGCCGCGGCCGCCGCGCGCGCCGAAGTCGGGGCCGTTGCCGCCCTGCATGTCCATGCCGAACTTGGTGGCGATCACCGCGCGGTCGCGCCTGCCGGCCAGCGCCTGGCCGAGCAGTTCCTCGCTGCGTCCGCGCGGCGCGCCGTACACGTCGGCCACGTCGAAGAGGTTCACGCCCACGTCCAGGGCCGCGTCCACGACGGCTTTCGCGCCGCTCGCCGACTCGGTCGCGGTGCCGGGACGGCCGAGGTTGTTGCAGCCAAGACCGATCACGCTCACCGCGAGACCGGACCGTCCGATGCGACGCAGTTCCACGAATCCCGGACCCTACCGGTATCGGGACCACCGGGCGTCCACGTCGCCCGATCGGACGCTGGCCAGCCTGCGGTGCAGCTCCGGGGCGACGTCGGGATTGCTGCGCAGGATCGGCAGCACGCTGGTGACCAGCTTCAGCTCGCGCACCTGGCGAAGCACCTCGAACCCCGGCCACTGGGTGACGTCGAAGCCGTAGGCGCGCAGCAGCGTGCGGGACTCGCGCATCGAACCGCCGAAGCGGTGCTGCGCGACCAGGACCGGCGCGAGGTCCCATTCCGGCGGGCCGAAGCTGGTCGAGTCGAAGTCGCACAGCACCGGGCCGTCCGGGCCGGGGATCAGGTTGCCGAGGTGGGCGTCGCCGTGCACGACGGCGGGTGGCAGCGGGTACTCCAGCGCGGCCAACTGCTCGGCCAGGGCGGCGCTGCGGTCGGCGAGGAACTCGCGGTCGTCCTCGGCCAGCTCCTCGGCGTCGGCGATGCGCCGGGCCACGTCGTCCAGCGGCGCCCAGGCGGGCAGGTCGAACGCGGGTTTGGGCAACTGGTGCAGCCTGCGGAGCAGGACGGCCAGGTCACGGGTGGTCAGCCTGCGCGAGGTGGTCGGTACCTCGTCCCAGACCGTCGCCAGGTAGTCGCCGACCCGCACGGGCTGCTCGAAGCCTGGCAGCAGCCGCACCGCGGGGAAGTCGTGGCCGGCCAGCCAGTTGGCCACCTTGACGACCTTCGCCACCCGGTGCCGCAGCCCCCAGGACGCGGCGATCCGGACCACCACCGGCTTGCTGGCCAGCCGGTAGACCGCGTTGGTGGTGAACCGAAGCAGTGTCGCGCCCTCCGGGTCGAGCCCGGTCGCGGCGCAGACGCCGGCCAGCACGCCCGCCAGCTTCTCCGGCGTGAATCGGCCGGAGACGGCGAGCCCCAGTGGCGCGTTCATCGTTGCTGTTCTCCCCACCCTCCCCGGTGGCAGAACTTTTCGCTTTTCTCGATCAGGCGACCATGAACTTCGACAGCCGCTCGGCCAGATCGCGCGCGTCGTTGTTGTTGCGACGCTTCTCGGCTTCGGACAGCAGCGGTTGCATGCGGTCCTTCACCCGAGCCGACTTGATGTTCTCGGCGATCTCCAACGCGTAGCGGCCGACCTTGGCGCCGTGGTCGATGTCGCCCTCAAGCAGGTGGTTCGTGGCCAGCGCCGCCTGGTTGAACGACTTGGACCGCGACATCTCCTCGCCGTAACCCTGACCGGCCCTGGTCAGCGCGGGGATCGCGTACTTGGTGTGCTTGCGGTCCACCTCGACGGCCAGCACCGAGTGGACGGTGCCGATCATGCCGTAGAGGTCGGCCTCGTTGAAGAAGCTCACCCACGAGTCCACGTTGGTCTTGTCCGCGCGGGAGAACTCGTCCTTGGTCCGGCCGACCAGCTTGAGCGCCTGCCGCTCGTCGCCCAGCGCCGCGTAGGCCCACGCCTGGTTGGCGCACAGCACGGCGACGGTGAGTTCCGAACCGGACTCCTGGGCCGCGATCTGGCCCAGTTGGAAGAGTTTGAGCGCGTCGTTGTGCGCGCCCTGATGCAGATAGACACGGCCCATCCGGTAGAGGATGTTGGCCACCAGCGGGTCGTTCTTGCCCTGCTTGGCCAGTTCAAGGCCGCGGGCGAAGTGGTTGCGGGCGGCGTCCACCAGCCCGCTGTCAAACGAGGTCCAGCCTGCCAGGTTGTGCAGGTCGGCCAGTGCCACGAACAACCGGTCCCGCACCGGATCGGTCGAGGAGGCGGTCAGCATCTGCTGCCCCCACGACAACTGCGCGACAACCGCGTCCCGGCAGAATCCGCCGCCGTACTGATGGTCCAACGCACGCAACGCCCTGGTCGCCGCCTCGACCTGGCGCACATCGGTCATACCGATGTGGCCGGGAGCGGGAGCCTGGGCGGGGTGCGACATCCACGACCCGGAGTCCTTGCCCATCACAGCCGCACCAACGGTGACGGCTGCGGCGTGCGCGAGGAACCTCCGTCGCTTCACCAGCTCGTCCTCCTCCTGACCTGGGTCATCCACACTCGTGGTGACCCTCACTTCCGTGCCCTCGTCGTACGCGAGGCCCATGTAGCCCCGAGGAATCGACAAGCCGTCAGCGATACGGGCCAGGACGTCGTAGGCCATCACCTGACGGCCCTTGAGGATCTCGGAGACCTCGGACTGTGATTGGCCGGTCGAAGCGGCGATCTGCCGCTGCGAGATGCCCTGCTTGCGAAGCAACCGGTACACCGCGGAGATGTCCCTGATCGACAACGCGTCACGCATGTCGGGCTCTTCCCACCGTTCCGGTGTGACAAGCGAAGCTTGCGAACCGATGGTGTTCAATTGCGCCCCCTCACAGTCCGTTGGGCGTCGTACGCAGCGTAAAGGCACGCCGCGCGGTCCGAGAAGTGCTGTTCAGTGGTGGTGATCGGTGCGGGTGAACTCGGCTGACCGCTTAGCGTTGGAGTCGCACCGATCGGCGCTGCGACTCCCCACTGCGGCCCTCCAGGTTGGATTCTAGTTTTTCGTAAGCATCCGAGCACGGAGGGAAGCAAGCCAGTGGAACTGCTCGAGCCGGTGGCAACACTCGCGGATGGGTCCGCCATCGGTCAACAGGGTCTCCCACGGCGCTCCGAACCGGGTTTTGGTGTAACCAGTGTCGGTGTCAGCGAGCAGGCAGGACGAGGTCGCCAGTGGCGAATTCGCTGCCAGGATGTTGCGAATCGGGAACGGTTCCTCACCGTGCTCGTGGAACACGGCAGGGTGGTGCTCGTCGGTCCGCCCGGCGAGACGGCGGTGTTGACCCCAGGTCAACTCAACCAGCTCAGAGCCGTCCTGCACGAAGCCGCCGAAGAGGCGGAAAGGTAACGGTGACGTTCCGGTGGACGAGATCCTCGGGCAGGTACTGCGCAACGCGGTGTGGGAACGGCTGGACATGCTGTCCGAGCTGGCCAATCGCGCGGACGCACCATCCCTGCTGTCCGTGGCCCGATCCGAACTTCCCAAACTGACCGAGGGGTGGCGGGCGCTGCTCGCCGCCCACGAGCCCGACGAGCGGGGCAACTGCCCCGAGTGTTCGAGCCGCTGGCGGCAGCAGCGCTCGCCGTGCGCGGTGTGGCGGGCAGCCTACGAACACCTGGTCGCGGGCGGTCTTGCGCCGCAACCAGCCCGGCACCTGCGGGGCCTGGCCGGCCGCAGGGCCGCCGCCGGAGTGCACTGAAGCTGGCGCCCTCGTGGTCCTCGCGCCGGCCCCCGATTCGGTGCACACGAGGCAACGCCATGCCCGGCGACCCGATTCGCCCGTCCCCCGACCAGCGCGAATCGGGTCGTTCGGGGACACCTTCCACGGGCCGACGAGCCCGTTCCCTCGACTCCGCGGGCCGGCACTGCTGCCTCCCCACCCCCCGACCGGTGCCGGTCCGCGGCTTCCAAAAGACGTAGCGCCCCAAATGGGTATGCCCAAACGTCGTGCATCGAAACGAGTTCACCAGGACCGAATTAGTTCGGCGATAAGCGGTCTTTTCTACTGAAAGTGATTCACGTACTACTCACCGTTGCGAATCAGGCTTTGATACCAACGGTAGGAATCCTTCGGTGTGCGGACCTGGCTCGAATAGTCGACGTGTACCAGTCCGAACCGTGGCACGTACCCTTTCGACCACTCGAAGTTGTCCAGCAACGACCACACGAAGTAGCCGCGCACATCGACGCCCTGCGCCATGGCGCTGCTCAGCGCATCGAGATGGGCTTGCAGGAACTCGACCCGGTGCGCGTCGGGCACCGCGCCGGTCTCGTCGCGCGGGTCGTCGCCGCTGCACCCGTTCTCGGTGATGTAGACCGGCGGCAGCGTGGCTCCGTAGCGTTCGCGCAGGCTCAGCAGGAACTCGGACAGTCCGGCCGGGACGATCGGCGAGCCGTTCGTGGTCATCGGGTAGCCCTCGATCGGCGCGAGGTCGAACGGCAGCGGATTGCCGGGCGAGGGCGCGGTGACGCCCTGCGGCTCGTAGTAGTTCACACCGTAGAAGTCCAGCCGCGCGGCGATCGTGCGCAGGTCCTCCTCGTGGCCGTCGGGCAGGTAGGGCCGCATCGACTCGGGATAGCTGCCGAGCAGCACCGGGTCGGCGTAGAGGCCGTTGATCAACGCGTCCAGCGCGAGCGCCGCCTCCTTGTCCTCGGCTGAGGAGGTGCGCGGCCAGATCGGCGAGTGGTTGTTCGCCGTGCCGATGTTCCTCGCGCCCGCCGCGCGCAGCGCGCGGACCGCGAGGCCGTGCGCGAGGTTCTGGTGATGGGCCGCCGGCAGCGCGTCGAACAGCAGCGTCTTCCCCGGCGCGTACTCGCCGATCGCGTAGCCGTAGAGGGTCTCCACCATCGGCTCGTTGAGCGGGATCCACATCGTGACCCGGTCGGCGAACGCCTCGCCGAGGATGGCCGCGTAGTCGGCGAAGCGGGCCGCGGTGTCGCGGGCCAACCAGCCGCCCGCGTCCTCCAGCGGCTGCGGGGTGTCCCAGTGGTAGAGCGTGCAGACCGGGTCGATACCGGCCGCGCACAGCTCGTCGATCAGCCGATCGTAGAAGTCGAGTCCGTGTCGATTGGCCGGACCGGTGCCGCCGGGCTGCACGCGTGGCCAGGCAACAGAGAAGCGGTAGGCGCCGACACCCAGCTCGCGCATGAGCGCGACGTCCTCCGGATACCGACGGTAATGATCACAGGCGATCGCCCCGGACGAGCCGTCGGCGATTTTGCCCTCGGTCGCGCAGAATGTGTCCCATACGGACTGACCTCGACCGTCCGCGGTCACGGCTCCCTCGATCTGGTACGCGGAGGTCGACACGCCCCACAGAAAGTTGTCCGGGAAGGTTGACGTACGAAGATCAGTCATATGCCCGCCTAATGAAACACCGAATAATGTGAAATTGTTTCAGATGTTACGGATTTTTAGCACTGTAGGGAAGTAGTAGGTCCTTGTCCCAGGCAAACTAATGGGAGAGCGCGCCCAGAGGAGACACGTTGCCCGCCAACAGCACCCCACTCCGCCGCCGTCCTGTCCAGCAGCGCAGCGCTGCACGAGTCGAGCGGATGCTTGAAGCTTGCGCCAACCTCATCGAGGAGGTCGGCTACGACGGCGTCACCACCACCCTGATCGCCGAACGGGCCGGTGTCGCGGTTGGCTCGCTGTACCAGTTCTTCCCGGACAAGCGGGCGGTCGTGCAGGCGCTGACCATGCGCAACCTCGACCAGTTCATGGACATGATCGCCAACCGAATCGGTTCAGCCCAGCTGGACCACTGGTGGGACGCGGTCGACATGGTGTTCGACGCCTACGTGACCATGTACCGGGAAGTCCCCGGGTTCACCCAGATCCGCTTCGGCGACGTGGTGGACCTGCGGCTGATGGACGATCAGCGAGACAACAACACGGTGATCGCCGACCGCCTGGCCGGTCTGCTCACCGCGAGATTCAACCTCGACGTCGCCGAACTGCGACTGCCGATCTCGGTGTCGGTGGAAATCGCCGACGGCATCCTCAACCTCGCCTTCCGGCGCAAGCTGTTCAGCGAGGACGTGGTGATCGCCGAGGCCCGCCGGGTGGTCAGAGCGTATCTGTCCGGCCACCTCGAACCCACGAACTGATCAGCCGAAGTTCTGGCCCTCGCCACGGTAGGTCGGCACGGTCGCGGTGACCCGGTCCCCCTCGACGACGTGGTAGGAGTTGAACCGCTCGGCCAGTTCGCCCGCTTTGGCATGCCGCAGCCAGACCCGGTCGCCGAGCCGCAGGTTCCTGGCGGCTTTGCCGGTCACCGGCGTCTGCACCTCCCCAGCCCCCTCGGTCCCCAACAGGCTCAGGCCCGCCGGCAGGTACGGCGAGGGCAGCCGGTCCGGGGTCCCGGTTCCCGAGGCCACGTAACCTCCGACGAACAGCGTTGCCGTGTTCGGCGTCGGTCGGCGCACCACCGGCAGCGCGTAGAGCAGGGCGGGCCGCGGATGGAAGCGCGAGTACGAGTCGAACAGCGTCGGCCCGATCAGGCCGGAACCCGCGGCGACCTCGGTCACCGACGAATCCGCCGACGTCACCTCGATGCTGCCGGTCCCGCCCCCGTTGACGAATTCCAGCGAGGTCAACGCGCGCACCGCGGCGACCGCGGCCGCGCGGCGCTGCACGAGTTCCGCGCCGGAGCGCCGCTGGATGAACTTCAGCACCGCGCCGCGGAAGGGCCGACCGGGCGGGACGTCGCCGAGGCCGGCGATCTGCCCCTCGTAGGCCATCATGCCGACCAGCGCGAAACCCTTGCGCCGCAACGCCGCCTTCGCGAAGGACTCGGCCGCCTTCGCGGTGTGCACCGGCGAGCGGCGGGTGCCGATGTGCACGGCGGAGGAATGCGCGAGCGGCCGCCACGACACGTCCAGCTCCAGCGCGATGCGGATGTCCGGGTGGTCGGTACCCAGCGCGGCGTCGACGAGGTCGAGGTGCTCGATCGAGTCAACCATGATCGTGATGTTGCGCCGTGCCACCGGATCGGCGGCCAGCTCGCGCAGCGCGCCCTGATCGACGGTCGGGTAGGCGACGACCAGGTCGTCGCTGGTGCCGTTCGCGCACAGCCAGAGGGCCTCGCGCAGCGAGTAGCAGAGCAGGCCCGCGTAGCCGGGCATGGCGAGCACGCGGTCGAGCAGGTACCGGCAGCGCACCGACTTGCTGGCGACCCGGATCGGCGTGCCGCCCGCGCGGCGCGTCAGGTCCGCCGCGTTGTGGTCGAACGCGGCCAGATCGATGATGGCCAGTGGCGGATCGAGCGCCTTGGTGGCCTCGTCGTAGCTGACCTGCGAGGAAGTATCCGGCACACCTTGCAGACTAGGCCGTTTGCCCTTGAAATGCGAATACTTTTCACTTACGTTGTTCAGAATCACGCAGCAGCCTGGAGGTGGCGATGAGCGGACGCAGTGCGGACCAGTGGCGCAACTGGGCTGGTACGGCCACCGCGAACCCGATCCGCTGGTATCGCCCGAACGATCCCGGCCAGCTCGCCGACGCGCTGAAGACCGCTGAGCGCGACGGACATACCGTTCGCGTCGTCGGCAGCGGCCATTCGTTCACCCCCATCGCGGTCGCCGACCAGATCGCCGTCGACCTCTCCGGCTGGACCGGCATCGTCGCCGCGGACGCGGGCACCGGCCTGGTCACGGTGCGCTCCGGCACCACGATCCGGGCGCTCAACGCCGGCCTGGACACCCTCGGTCTGGCCATGGCCAACCTCGGCGACATCGACGCGCAAACGATTGCCGGCGCGATCTCGACCGGCACCCACGGCACCGGCGCCAAGCTCGGCGGCATTGCCACCCAGATCGAGGCGCTGGAGCTGATGCTCGCCGACGGCACCACCGTCAGCTGCTCGGCGACCGAACGGCCGGATCTGTTCAACGCCGCCCGGGTCGGCCTCGGCGCACTCGGCATCATCCTCACCGTCACCCTGCGCTGCGTGCCGAGCTTCGTGCTCACCGCCCAGGAAGGTCCCGAACACCTCGACGTGGTCCTCGACGCGCTCGACGAGCACACCGCCGCCAACGACCACTTCGAGTTCTACTGGTTCCCCTACGGGCGCAACGCCCTGGTCAAACGCAACAACCGCCAACCGAGCGGCACCAAACCTCAACCCCTGCCAGCCCTGCGCCAGTACTTCGAATACGAACTGATGGAGAACAAAGCCCTCGAACTGGTCTGCCGCCTCGGCCGAGCCGTCCCCACCCTGATCCGACCGCTCAACCGCCTGTCGTCCTCGGTGCTGTCCCCCCGGGCATATTCCGACCACTCGCACCGGGTGTTCGTGACCAACCGCAACGTCCGGTTCGTCGAGTCCGAGTACGCGATCCCGCGCGAATCCCTGCCCGACGTGCTCGGCGAGCTGCGCGCCGAGGTGCCCAAGCTCAGCGACTCGGTGAGCTTCCCGGTCGAGATCCGGGTCGCCGCCGCCGACGACATCTGGCTGTCCACCGCCTACGGCCGGGACTCCGCCTACATCGCCATCCACCAGTACGTCGGCATGCCCTACCAGTCCTACTTCGACCTGTTCGAATCCGTGGTCGCGCAGGTCGGCGGCAGGCCGCACTGGGGCAAGATGCACTCCCTGGACGCCGCGCGGCTGCGCGAGCGCTACCCGCGCTTCGACGAGTTCCGCAGGGTCCGCGCCGAACTCGACCCGGCAGGCCGGTTCACCAATGCCTACCTGGACAAGGTTCTCGGCCCGATCGGCTAACTTACAGGCCGGCGACCGCGTCCCCCACCGACGAATCCCCGCTGATCAACTCGATCGTCATCCCGACCGTGGTCGGCGCGTCGAGAAGCGCGAGCAGCACGGCGGCGACATCGTCCCTGGGCACCGAACCCCGCCCGGTACTCGGCGCCAGGCGCACCCGCCCGGTCCCCGGATCATTCGTCAGGCCGCCCGGCCGAAGGATCGTCCAGTCCAGGTCGCGCGTGCGCAGATCCGCCTCGGCTGCCGCCTTGGCCCGCAGATAGACGGAGAACGAGTCGGAGCCGAGCTCCGCGCGGTCCGCGCCCATCGAACTGACCTGGACGAACCGCCGAACGCCGGCGGCCTGCGCGGCATCGGCCAACAACGCGGAAGCGCCGCGATCAACGGTGTCCTTGCGCGCGTCGCCGCTGCCCGGACCGGCGCCCGCCGCGAACACGACGGCGTCCGCGCCGGCCAAGTGATCGGCCAGCGCGGCAACGGAAACCTGTTCAAGATCGGTGACAACGGGCTCGGCGCCGGCCGCGGTGAGATCCGCGGCATGTTCGGGGTTGCGGATCAGACCGACCGGGGCGTCCCCGCGCGCGGCGAGCAACCGCTCAAGCCGCAACGCGATCTGCCCATGTCCACCAGCGATGACGATGCGCACGAAGCCGACCGTAGCCGCCCGCGCCGCACGCCGCTCAGGCAGCGGTGTCCAGCAGGCGCTCGTAGATGGCCTCGTTGAGCCAGCGGCCGGTGGCATCCTCGGCCGGGCTGATGTCCTGCGGGCCGGGCACGTCCAGCTCGGTCACGCCCTCCGGGTCGGCGGTCAGCACGGAAACGCCGTACTTGCGCGCCCTCGGCAGGCAGTTGACCAGGTAGTCGTGGGTGGTCGCGGCCCACCAGGGCAGCACGATCGCGGCCTCGGCGTAGCGGGCGAACGGCACGGTGGAGGCCAGGCCGGTGCGCCAGTGCCGGGCAACGGCGAGCACGCCATGGATGCGGACGGCGGCCTGCGGCACCTGGCCTGCCATCTCCGGCCAGACCCAGGTGGAGACGGTGGCGCGATCGGCGACCGGGGCGCAGCCCTGGCAGATCCGCTCGGCGTGCACGTCCGGCAGCACTTCGGCCACCACGATCACGCGGCGGCCGAGCAGGGTCATCGGCGGGAGCACGGTCCCGTGCCAACCGAGTCGCTCCGCGGCTCCCGCCGCCAATTGCTCGATCGGGGCCGGGAGCTCGATGGCGGGGAACAGCCGCTGGCGCGCCTGGGCGTCGCTGGTGACCGTGGTACGCCCTGGTGTCCCGCTCACTGAGGTCGCCTCCTGTTCGCACTTCGCCGGCCACACACGGTTGTCGCCTCGACCGGTCCGCGGTCGCCCCGAGCAACATGTGCTGAGAATTGAGTACCAGGAAGTAATGGCCCCGCCGCCGACTCGATGTGCTCCCTGCGATCGGCGGCGCCGGGCGGTCGGTAACCGGTCGATGACCGGCCAAACGGTAATAGCCCAGCGGTGCGGCCATATGGGTGAGCGGCCGGTGGGCGGCCGTGAGTCGCCGATGCGAAATCGTCACTTTCCGCGATACCGATCTTCGCCGGGCGAGTTGTTTCACATCGTGCTGAAATGACCGGAATGAACCAGGCCGATCGCGCCGGGCGCGCAAAGATCGCGTTGCGCGCCGCCATTGCTCCATTCGTGGTGACCGCTGTGATCGTCGCGCTCTGCACACTCGGCATATTCGGCTACCTCAACGAGCGCGACATCCACACGCTGCAGTACTCGACCGGCCAGCTCACCGCGCCCAACCGCGTCGAGGTGGACGTGACGTTGCAGCAGATGGACGCTGCCAAGCGCCAACTCTCGCTGATTGTCCTGGTCAGCGCCCTGGGCAACACGGCAGATCACGGCGACGAGACAACACTCGCCCGCCCGCTGACCCTGGAGACGTCCTCACTGATCAACACGACGCTGCGCTTCCCGGCCGGCGAGCGGCTCTCCGCGCAGAACATCTCGGTCGGCCTGAACTCCGGAATCGTCTCCGACTATCCGTTCGACTCCTACACCACCGACGTCGGTTTCTACGCCACGATCAACGACGAACCGGTGCCGATTTCGTTGATCTTCCACAATGAAGATCCGTTCTTCCTGACCAAGCCAACCGGGGCCAATGTGGATAGTGGCGCGGCCGCTATTGGCCTGCGAATCGAGCGGTCCCGAGCCACGTTCATCTTCGCCTGGTTTCTCATGGCGGCGATGTGGATTCTGGCTTTGTCGGTACTCGGCGCGGCCTGGATCATTGTGCGCGGCAGGCGCGGTTTGATCTGGCCGGCATTGGGCTGGATGGCGGCGACCCTGTTCGCCTTGGTGGCCGTACGCAACGCGGTACCCGGCCTGCCGCCCATCGGTTCCCTGTTCGACTACGCCTCGTTCCTCTGGGCGGAAGCCATCGTCGCGCTGTCCATCGCCGCGGTCGCGGTGCAGGGCGTCATCGTGGAGCGCGGCCCTAGATCGACCTGAATCCCGGATGGACGCCAACGGCCAACTTCTTGTCCTCCGCGATCCGCAGCAGCAACCGCTGCAACTGCGCGCGCTCGGACTCGTCGAGCGCCGAGGTGAGATCCGCACCGTGCGCCATGGCCACCATCCCCACCGACCGCATCAGCTCCTGCCCGGCCTCGGTCAGATGCAACGCGTGCAGCCGCCGGTCGTCCGGATTGCGCCGCCGCTCGATCGCCCCGCGCCGCTCCAACGTGTCCACCAGCGCGACCAACCGGGTGGCCGGCATGCCCAGCTGCTCGGCCAGCGCCTGCTGGCTGCGCCCCGGCTGCATGGCGATCGCCCGGAGCAGCCCGACCTGAGGCGGGGTCAGCTCCAGCTCGCCAAGCCGCTCGTCGAACGTCCGCGCCGCGTAGGCGCCCACCTGGGCGAGCAGGAAAGCCGCACTGCCCGTCCCCATCGAAGATCCTGACACAAGCCAAACGATACCACTTGACAAACCATTACAACAGATAAACGATTAACCCATCAGAACGAATCCTCAGGAGGAACGATGTCAGAGAACCCGGCCCCCGGCCGCCAGAACGGCCCACCGCTGCTGATACCCGCGATCTTCATGGCGGTCCTCACCGTGGCCTCAGCGGTACTGGGAGCGACCGCGGCCCGCTACGACTCCGCGAACCTGCTCACCTACGACCAAACCCACCACACGTCGCAGCTACTGCTCGGCACCCTGGTGTTCGCCACCGCGATCCCCCTGCTGATCTGGTCCGCGACCGTCTACCGCCGCCTGCACCGACTCGGCGTGACCGCCCCCGGCTCCGCGATCGCCTACGGCGGCGGCCTGCTGGCGGCCGCGTCACTCGCGGTCAGCGGCCTGCTCACCTGGACAACGGCCCAGCTCAGCGGATCAGCGGACCTGGTCAAAGCCCTCACCGCCCTCGGCTTCGCCGCAGGCGGCCCCGGCTTCGTCGTCCCGTTCGCGATGCTGCTCGCCGGCGTCGCCGTCCCCGCCCTGCTCCTGCACCTGATGCCCACCGCCCTCGCCTGGGCCGGCCTGATCCTCGCCGGACTCGGCGCACTGGCGACATTCGCGCTGCTGACCCCGGCCCTGGACGTCCTGCTCCCCATCACCCGCTTCGGCGGCGTCATCTGGCTGATCGCGGTCAGCGTCACCCTGCCGCTCACCCGCCCCCGCCGCGCCGAACAACTCGTCAACGCCTGAAGGAGACCGACATGACCGTCATCGACTTCCTCACCGCCTGGAACAAGGCCGAACTGGCCGCCGACACCGCCACGATCGCCGACGCGCTCACCGACGACTTCACCTGCATCGGCCCCCTCGGCTTCACCCTGTCCAAACAGGACTGGATCAACCGCCACGGCAACCTGCACTACGACGAGTTGACCCTGGAAGTCATCTCGACAAGGACCTACGGCGACACGGTGGTGGTGATCGGCACCCAGAACCAGCGAGCCACCTTCAACGGCAACCCGATCCCCGGCACCACCCGAGCAAGCATCGTCGTCACAAAGGGCGGTAATGACTGGAAGATCGCCAACATCCACTTCAGTTTCGTAGCCGGCACCGAAGGCGCCCCACCAATCCCCGGCCGCCCAGCCCAGTAGTTACGTAGATCACATCAACGGCGATGCGAAGCGAGCCCGCGGGGTGTGGGGCGGCAGCCCCACCCCGGGGGTCTGGGGGTCGCCCCCCAGAAACAATGGCACGCAAAAGCGGCTTGTGCTTTCCGCAAGCACAAGCCGCCCATTTGCGTGCGCGAGGGGGGAGTTGAACCCCCACGTCCTTTCGGACACACGGACCTGAACCGTGCGCGTCTGCCATTCCGCCACTCGCGCTGAAGTGACGGGAGGAAGATTAGCACGCATACGGGGGCGGGTTTTCACCGACCCTGTGTCCGGCTGGACTAGCACGGATACGATCGAGTGCAGGATAGTCGTGCGAAAGGATGAACCGATGGGCCTCGTACAGCGCTTCGAGCGCCGTCTCGAAGGCATTGTCGGCAACAGTTTCGCACGTGTGTTCGGTGGCAGCGTCGTGCCGCAGGAGGTGGCCCAGGCACTACAGCGTGAAGGCGAGCTGAACGTCCGTGAACTCGCGGGTGGTCGCTTGCTGGCACCAAACCACTACACGGTGTTGCTAGGCCCGGCGGACCATGACCGGCTGGCGGGCGCTGAGCAGGACGAACAGCGAATTTCACAGCTGCTCGCCGACTGCGTCGAGGAACATCTCGCCGAGCACGGGTGGGAAACGTACGGTGACGTCGTAGTCTCCGTGGAGCGTTCCGACGCGCTGCACACCGGACAGTTTCGAACCCGTTCGTCCGTCGATCCCGACGCACACCGACGGTCGGCACCACCTCGTAACGCAGGAGACAGAGCGATGAGCCAGCCCCCCGGCTACGGCCAGCACCCCGACAACGACCCGTACGGCCAAGGTTATGGACAGGGCGCGTACGGCGACCCGAACTACGGCTACGGCCAGCAAGGCGGCTACGACCAAGGTTACGGCCAACAGGGCCACGACCAGGGTTACGGCGCGCCGGCGGCCGGTGGCGGTGGCTATGACCAGGGTTACGGCCAGCAGGGCCAGGGCTACGACCAGGGTTACGGCCAGCAGCAAGGCGGCGGTTACGAGCAGGGCTACGGCCAGCAGGGCCAGGGCTATGACCAGGGCTACGGCCAGCAGGGCGGTGGCGGCTACCCGCCCCAGGGCGGCGGCGGTTACCCCCCGCAGGGTGGCGGCGGCTACCCCGAGGCCGGCCAGGGCTACGCTCCGCCCGCCGTGCAGACCGGCCCCCGGCAGATGCAGGCCAGCCTGCAGCTCGACGACGGCTCGAACCGCAACTACCCGCTGAAGCAGGGTGGCAACGTGGTGGGTCGCGGCCAGGACGCGGACTTCCGGTTGCCCGACACCGGCGTGTCCCGACGGCACCTGGAGATCACCTGGGATGGTCAGAGTGCCATGCTTGCTGACCTCGGTTCGACCAACGGCACGACGGTGAACGGTCAGCCAGTGCAGACTTGGCAGCTCGCGGACGGCGACGTCATCCGCATCGGCCACTCTTCGCTGGTGTTCCGCAGCCAGGGCTGATCGGTAGGGCGGACCGGGCCGCAGGCACGTCCACGTCCACGCGTTCGTCTAGTCGGGAGCAGTCACAACCGGTGCCAGAGCTGGTGATACAGCTGACCAGAGCAGGGTTTCTCGCCCTGCTCTGGTTGTTCGTGTACGCCGCGTTGCGGGTCGTCCGATCGGACCTGTACGCGGCATCCGGAATACGGGTCGCGATGCCCGGCATGCGACGTGGTGCGGCGAAGAAGAACCGAGGGAAGGCGGCCAGGCAGTTGGTGGTCACGCACGGCGCGCTCGCCGGTACCCGGATCGCGCTGGACGGCCGGCCGATCATGATCGGGCGGGCGGACGATTCCACGTTGGTGCTGGATGACGACTACGCGTCGACCAGACATGCCAGAGTGTCCCTCCGGGGAACGGACTGGTACGTGGAGGATCTAGGCTCCACCAACGGCACCTACCTCGACCGGGCGAAGGTCACGGCACCCCTCCGGGTCCCGCTCGGTGTCCCGATCCGCATCGGCAAGACGGTGATCGAGCTGCGCTCATGACCCTTGTACTCAAATACGTCGCTCGTAGCGACCGGGGCCTTGTTCGGTCCAACAACCAGGACTCGGTGTACGCGGGTCCTCGGCTGCTCGCCGTCGCCGACGGCATGGGTGGTTACGCGGGCGGCGAGGTCGCCAGCAAGATCGTGATCGCCGCCCTGGCGCCGTTGGACGACGACGACCCCGGCGAGGACCTGCTCAATCCGCTGCGTGAGGCGGTGCTGGCGGGCAACGCGGCCATTTCCGAACTGGTCGCGAACGACCCCGAACTGGACGGAATGGGCACCACTCTGACCGCCATCCTGTTCGCGGGCAACCGCCTTGGCGTGGTGAACATCGGCGACTCGCGCACGTACCTGATGCGCGGCGGACAGGTCGCCCAGATCACCCATGACGACAGTTTCGTGCAGTCGCTGATCGACGAGGGCCGGATCACGCCGGAGGAGGCGAACAGCCATCCGCAGCGCTCGCTGCTGCTGCGCGCGCTGACCGGCCACGAGGTCGAGCCGAGCCTGACCATTCGGGAGGCGCGCGCCGGCGACCGGTACCTGCTGTGTTCGGACGGTCTGTCCTCCTACATCAGCCACGAGACGCTGACCGAGGCGATCCGGATCCAGGATCCGCAGGACAGCGCGGACCGGATGATCGAGCTGGCGTTGAAGGCCGGCGGCCCGGACAACGTGACGGTGATCATCGCGGACGTGATCGACGTCGACTTCGGCGAGGACGACCCGATCGTGGGTGGCGCCGCCGGGGACGGCAGCGACGAGGCACCGCAGCCGGATTCGCCCGCTTCCCGGGCGCGCGCGCTGCACCCGGTGACCCCGCCGCCGCAGCGCATCCTGCCCGGCGAGCAGGCCGAGCAGAAGCCGAAGCGGCGCAGGTGGCTGCGCGCGCTGATCATCACCTTGATCGTGCTCGTGGTGCTGGGCGGTGGCGCTTTCGGGACGCGGTACTGGGTGCTGTCCCAGTACTACGTCGGCGCGTCGACCAACAGCGAGATCGCGATCTTCCAGGGCGTGCGCGGCAGTGTGCTCGGCGTCGCGCTCAACCGCGAGGTGCAGGGTTCGTGCACGCCGGGTGCGGCGGCGAGCTGTGAGGCGATCCGGCTGGACGACCTGAACCAGAGCGCGCGGCTCAACGTGCAGGCCGGCATTCCCGCGACCAGCCTCGGCGACGCGCAGGCCACGTTGCAGCGGCTGCGCACCCAGCAGGTGCTGCCGGAGTGCCCGAAGCCGACTACCACCCCGACCAGCACACCGCCGCAGACCGGCACGAACGGTTCGCCGACGACCGGTACCAGGACCACGACGGCGGTCCCGCCGACGACGGGCACGAGCGGCAACGCGTCCTCGGGCATCGGTTCGAACGTGGGCAGCGGCACGGCGACGCCGCCCACGACCAGCTACGTCCCGCCGGTGAGCCACCCCCAGCCGGGCATCGACTGTCGGAAGCCGGGCTCCTGATGTCCGCGCCGGTCCCCGTCGGGGCGGGTGCGGCGTCCGGAACCGGCGGTTCCGGCACCAGCGCGCCTCCGACGCGACGCGGCACCGAGCTGATCCTGCTCGCGTTCGTGGCCGGCATGGTCACCGTCGCCCTGGTCCTGGTCGAGGCCAACCAGGAACAACAGTTGACGATGCAGATCGTCTACTACGGACTGGCCTACCTGGCCCTGTTCGCCGGTGCGCACTTCGCGGTGCGCCGCTGGGCGCCGTACGCGGATCCGCTGATCCTGCCGTGCGTCGCGGTGCTCAACGGCATCGGCCTGGTCATGATCCACCGCCTTGACCTTGCCGGGCTCGCGTCGGCGGCCGCCCGCGGCAAGCACTTCACCGAGCAGGCGCCCAAGCAGGTGGTGTGGACCGCGATCGGGCTGGCCTTCTTCGTGGTCATCCTGGTGTTCGTCAAGGACCACCGGACACTGTCCCGCTACGGCTACACCTTCGGCCTGGCCGGCCTGTTCCTGCTCATCCTGCCCGGTGTGCTGCCGGCCAGCCTGTCCTCGGTGAACGGTGCGAAGGTGTGGATCATCCTGCCCTTCGGGTCGATCCAACCCGGTGAGTTCGCGAAGATCCTGCTGATCGTCTTCTTCGCGGCCTTCCTGGTGGCCAAACGCGACCTGTTCATGGCTGCCGGGCGCAAGGTCCTGAGCCTTGAGCTGCCGCGCCCGCGCGACCTCGGCCCGCTGGTGGCCGCGCTGGCCGCGTCGGTCGGCGTGCTGGCGCTGGAAAAGGACCTCGGCAACTCGCTGCTGATCTTCGGCATCGTGCTGGTGATGATCTACATCGCCACCGAGCGCGCGGCCTGGGTGATCATCGGCCTGATCCCGTTCATCGGCGCCTGCCTGCTCTCCTTCCACCTGTTCACGCACGTCCAGCAGCGGGTGGCGAACTGGCTGGACCCGTTCGCCACCTACAACCAGATCGGCGGCGGCGGCCAGATGGCCCAGTCGCTGTTCAGTCTGGGCACCGGCGGCATCTTCGGCACCGGCCTCGGCGCGGGTCACCCGAACCTGGTGCCGGAGGCCAGTTCGGACTTCATCACCGCGGCCATCGGTGAGGAACTCGGCCTGCTGGGCCTGTTCGCGGTGATGATGATCTACCTGGTGCTGGCGCTGCGGGGGCTGCGCGGCGCGATCGCCGTGCGCGACACGTTCGGCAAGCTGCTCGGCGGCGGGCTGGCCTTCTCGCTGGTGTGGCAGATCTTCGTGGTGATCGGCGGGGTCACCAAGCTGATCCCGGAGACCGGCCTCACCTCACCGTTCCTGTCCGCGGGCGGATCGTCCCTGCTGGCCAACTACATGCTGGTGGCGTTGCTGTTGCGCATCTCCGATTCGGCCCGTCGGCCGAGGGCCGGCACGAGCAGCAGGCCGAAGCTGCCGCAGGCCCCGCTGGCTGAGGCGAGCACAATCATGGTGGAGCGGCCCACGTGAACACTCCACTGCGCCGGGTCAGCATCGCCATGATGATCATGATCGTGCTGCTCATGGTCAACGACATGTACGTCCAGGTGATCAAGGCGGACAGCTACGCCAACAACCCGCTCAACCGGCGGACCCTGCTCACCGAGTACAGCCAGCAGCGCGGCACGATCACCGCGGCCGACGGCACCGCGCTGGCCAAGTCGGTGGCCACCACGGACACCTACAAGTACCTGCGCCAGTACCCGGCCGGGCCGATGTACGCGCCGGTGACCGGCTACTACTCGCTGAGCTACGGCACATACGGGATGGAGCGGATCCAGAACTCGGTGCTCAACGGCAGCGACGACCGGCTGTTCGTGCGGCGCCTGTCCGACCTCATCACCGGCCGCAACCCGCAGGGCGGCAACGTCCAGCTGACCATCGACCCGAAGGTCCAGGCGGCGGCCTACAACGGCATGATCGCCGCCGGCTACACCGGTGCCGCGGTGGCCATCCAGCCCTCCACCGGGCAGATCCTGGCGCTGGTCTCCAACCCGTCCTACGACCCCAACGGCCTCGCCTCGCACGACTCGCAGACCCAGCTGAACACCTGGACCGCGGCCAAACCGAGTTCGGCGACCTCGCCGCTGCTGGACCAGTCGGTGCAGGCCGCCTACCAGCCCGGCTCCACGTTCAAGCTGATCGTCGCGACCGCGGCGCTGAACAACAACGTGGACACCGAGAACAACGACGACCTGCCCAACTCGCCCGCGATCACGTTGCCCGGCACCACCACCCAGCTGCACAACTTCGACAACGAGACGTGCCCCGGCGGGTCCGGCAACGGCATGGTGTCCATGAAGGACGCGATCGCGCACTCCTGCAACACCGCGTTCGCCACCCTCGCCGGCAAGGTCGGCGCGCCCGCGCTGGCGGCGCAGGCGCAGAAGTTCGGCTTCGGCACCAGCATGTCGATCCCGCTGACCGTGGCGACCTCCTGCCTCGGCCCGGCCTCCGGCGGCAACTGCATGAACATCCTCAACGGCACCCCCGGCCTCTACCAGAGCGGCATCGGCCAGCTCAACGTGCAGGAGACGCCGTTGCAGAACGCGATGGTCGCGGCGACGATCGCCAACGGCGGCGTGGAGATGCAGCCGCAGCTGGTGAAGGGGATCCTGGCGCCGGACTACTCCACCGTGCAGGGGTTCACCCCGCAGGTGCTCAACCAGAGCGTGATGTCCCAGCAGGCCGCGAGCGAGCTGACGGACATGATGGAGGCGTCCGAGCAGAACTCCGGCAACGCCAACAAGTTGCCCAACATCACCATCGCCTCCAAGACCGGTACCGCCGAGCACGGCAACGACCCGAAGAACACCCAGCCCTACGGTTGGTACGTGGCTTTCGTGCCGGGCAAGGACATCGCGGTCGCGGTCGTCGTCACCTCCGGTGGCTCGTTCGACCTGGCGACCATCGGCGCGAAGGTGGCCGCGCCGATCGCCCGTCTGATGATCAACGCCGCGGTCGCGGGGAGCTGAGGCAGTGTTGACCTCGGGACAGCTGCTCGCCGACCGCTACCGGCTCGATCGCCGGATCGCGGTCGGCGGGATGGGCGAGGTGTGGGACGCCGCGGACACCCGGTTGGACCGCCGCGTCGCGGTGAAGGTGCTCAAGCCGGAACTGTGCGGCGACGCCGAGTTCCTGCACCGCTTCCGCACCGAGGCGCGCACCACCGCCTCGCTCAACCACCCCGGCATCGCCGCCGTGCACGACTACGGCGAGACCGCCGCGCTGCCGGACGGTCCGCACGACACCGCGTACCTGGTGATGGAACTGGTCGAGGGCGAGCCGCTGGCCGCGATCCTGGCCAAGCACCACCGCCTGTCCGCCGAGCAGACCCTGGACATCATGGAGCAGGCCGGGCTCGCGTTGCAGGCCGCGCACGAACGCGGCTACGTGCACCGCGACGTCAAGCCGGGCAACATCATGATCGGGCCGACCGGCGCGGTGAAGCTGACCGACTTCGGCATCGCCAAGGCGGCCGACGCGGCCCCGGTGACCCGCTCCGGCATGGTGATGGGCACCGCGCACTACATCGCGCCCGAACAGGCGCTCGGCGACGAGGCTTCGCCGAGCAGCGACGTGTACTCGCTGGCGGTGGTCGGCTACGAGTGCCTGGTCGGGCATCGCCCGTTCCTGTCCGAGAACGCGGTGACCGTGGCCATGATGCACATCAGGGACCTCCCGCCGCCGCTGCCGCCGGACGTGCCGCCCGCGGTGCGCGGGCTGATCGAGGCGACCCTGGTCAAGGACCCGAGGCAGCGCTATGTCAGCGGCGGCGAGTTCGCGGCCGCGGCCGCCGCGGTGAGGGCGGGCGCGCCACTGCCCACCCCCTCCGGCCTACTCGCCCAACAGCAGGCGGTGCAGCAAGCCCAACAGCAGGCGGCGCAGCAGCAGTTGCTCATGCAGCAGCAGCTGCCGGTCGGCGTCCCGGGCGGACCGCCGACCATGCCGCCCTCGGCTCCGGTGCCGCCGCCGATGGGCGCGTCCGGCCCGCAGCCGGGACTGAGCTACCCGCTGCCCAACAGGCCACCTCGGCACAACGCGGTCTGGGTGCTGCTCGGCCTGCTGCTGCTCGTGCTGGTCGGCCTCGGCGTGTGGGCCATCACCGAAGCGGTCAACCGGGGCGGGCCGACGCCCCCGGGCGGCAGTGGCGCCACCGGGGCGAGCGGCCAGCCCGTCTCGACCACCGCGCAGCGCGGCGGACCGCAGGGCCTGCTCGGCGGCGCGCAGCCCGCGCAGCTCAGGATCAACCAGAGCGACTATCTCGGCCGGCCCGCTGACCTGGTGGCTGCCGAGCTGCACCGGGACGGGCTCGACACCACGGTGATCACCGAAGGCGGTGCTACCCCGGCGAATCCGGCGAGTTGCACGGTCGGTTCGGTGACACCGAACGGCGCGGTGCCGATCGGCACCGTCGTCACCATCACCTGCAGGACCCAGGGAGCGGCCGGATGATGCCGATTACCGGAATACTGCGGGGTCGACAGGGCATGATGGGTAGACCGTTGACGAGGAGCGGGACCAAGCACTCATGAGTACTCCGCGACTGCTGTCCAACCGATACGAGCTGGGCGACACGATCGGCTATGGCGGCATGTCCGAGGTCCACAAGGGCCGCGACGTTCGCCTGTCCAGGGACGTCGCGATCAAGGTGCTGCGTGCCGACCTCGCCCGCGATCCCCAGTTCCAGGAGCGGTTCCGCCGCGAGGCCCAGAACGCGGCCGCGCTGAACCATCCGGCCATCGTCGCGGTCTACGACACCGGCGAGACGACCACCGAGTTCGGCCCGCTGCCCTACATCGTGATGGAGTTCGTCGACGGCCGGACCCTGCGCGACATCGTCAAGACCGAGGGGCCGCTGCCCAGCAAGCGGGCCATGGAGGTCATGGCGGACGTGTGCGCGGCGCTAGACTTCAGCCACCGGCACGGCATCGTGCACCGCGACGTCAAGCCGGCCAACGTGATGATCACCAGGACCGGCGCGGTCAAGGTGATGGACTTCGGCATCGCCCGCGCGGTCGCCGACGGCCAGGCGCAGATGACCCAGACCGCGGCCGTCATCGGCACCGCCCAGTACCTCTCGCCCGAGCAGGCGCGCGGCGAGTCGGTCGACGCGCGCAGCGACGTCTACGCGGCCGGCTGCGTGCTGTTCGAGCTGCTCACCGGCGAGCCGCCGTTCACCGGTGACTCCCCGGTCGCGGTGGCCTACCAGCACGTGCGGGAGGACCCGAAGCCGCCGTCGTCGCTGAACCCGAGGGTCAACCCGGCGCTGGACGCGATCGTGCTCAAGGCGATGGCCAAGGGCCCGGCCAACCGCTACCAGTCCTCCGCCGAGATGCGCGGCGACCTGGTCCGGGTGCTTTCCGGCCAGCGGCCGGCCGCGCCGCAGGTGATGACCGAGGCGGACCGCACGTCGATCATGGGCGGGGCGGGCCGCACCGAGGTGATCCCCGGCGGTGGCCGGCACCGGCCGGACGTGCTCGACAGCGACTACGACGACTACGACCCGGACGAGGAGGATCGCCTCGCCCGGCGCAAGCGCGCCTGGATCATCACCGCGGTGGTGCTCGGCGTCATCCTGGTGATCGCGCTCGCGGTCTGGCTGATCCCGAAGCTGGCCGGCGGTGGCAACAACACGACCGCGATGGTCAAGGTGCCCGCGGTTCAGGGCAACACCCAGTCGCAGGCGGAGCAGAAACTCGGCGACGCCAACCTGACCTGGAAGATCAACTCGGTGCCGTGCCAGCCCGGCGCGAACGGCGCGCCGGCACCGTGCACGCCGGACCAGATCAACAAGGTGCTCTCCACCAACCCCAACCAGGGCACCTCGGTGACCGAGGGCACCCAGATCACCCTGAACATCGGCGCGCCGCCGGCGAACGTCCAGGTACCCGACCTGAGCGGACTGACAACCTCGGACGCGACAGCCAAGCTCCAGACGCTGGGCCTGCAACTGTCGCAGAGCCCGAACCCGACGCCGACCCTGGACCCGGCCAAGGTCAACACGATCGTGCCGAACAGCCAGACCCCGTCGGCCGGCACCAGCGTGCCCTACAACTCCACGGTCACCGTGACGATCTACTCGCAGCCGCAGTCGGTCCAGGTCAAGGACGTCACCGGTCAGCTCTACGACGCGGCCCGGTCGGCGTTGCAGGCACAGGGTTTCAAGGTGCAGAAGCAGACCGAGCCGAGCGCTGACCCGGTGAACACGGTCGAGCAGCAGAACCCGCCCGGTGGCACCAGCCAGCCGGTCGGCACCACGATCACGCTGACCGTGTCCGACGGCTCACAGGCCACCTTCAACATGCCGGACCTGACCGGCAAGACCGTGTCCCAGGCGCAGAACGCGCTACAGCTGCTCGGCTGGTCCGGCTCGTTCAACACGATCTACACCCAGACGATGGACCCACTCAACGACGGCCAGATCGCCCAACAGCAGCAGGATGTGGGCACCGCGGTCGCGAAGAACGCCACGATCGGCATCACCGTCTACAAGTTCGGCAGCGGCCCGACCACCACTGGCCACTGACAACCGGACAACAATCGGGCCCGGCGGAGATTTCGCCGGGCCCGATTTCGTTGGTGGGTGGGGAAACTCAGACGTGCGCAGCCGAGGCCAGCGTGCGCATCTCGGTCTCCAACTCGACCACGCGCGGCCGCGGCACCTCGTACCCGCACACCGCGAGCCAGTTCGCCAGCATCCGGTGCCCGCCGTCGGTGAGCACCGACTCGGGGTGGAACTGCACGCCCTCGACCGGCAGTTCGCGATGCCGCATGGCCATCACGATGCCGCTGTCCGTCCAGCCGGTGATCTCGAACTCGGCCGGCACGCTCTCCCGCCGCACGGTCAGCGAGTGGTAGCGGGTCGCGGTGAACGGATCGGGCAGGCCGGCCAACACGCCGACGCCGGTGTGGTGCACCGGGCTCGTCTTGCCGTGCAACAGTTCCGGTGCCTGCTCGACGATGCCGCCCCAGGCCGCGCCGATCGCCTGATGGCCGAGGCACACGCCGAGCACCGGCAGGTTCCGGCCCGCGCAGGCCTCGATCACCGCGATGCTCCGGCCGGCCCGCTGCGGCGTGCTCGGGCCGGGGCTCACCAACACCCCGCCGTAGCCGCCCAGGGTCTCCTCCAGCCGTTCGGGGCCGAGTTCCGGGGTGTCGTTGCGCAGTACCTCCGAGTCGACCCCGAGCTGGGCCAGGTACTGCACCAGGTTGTAGACGAAACTGTCGTAGTTGTCGACGACCAGCAACCGCATGTGTCCCAGCCTATCCGCCGGTGGTCACGTTGTTGAACGGCAACAGCGGATCGATCGCCGGGAAGACCACGAAGAACAGCAGCGCGATCACCCCGCACACCAGCACGACCGAGAGCATCAGCCGCACCGCGAACGGACCGGGCAGGTGGCGCCAGATCCAGCTGTACATCAGCTGGTCTCCTTCAGCTCGGGCGGCGTGTAGTTCGGGTGCGACGGATCCTTCTGCCAGTCCTTGACCAGCACCGCGTGCAGGATCATCCGCTGCTTGTCGGAGAACTTCGGGTGGCAGGTGGTCATCGTCATCAGCGAGACCTCCTGGCCGGAGGAGAGGTTGGTGTACGGGTAGTGCGGCACCGGCGCGATCACGTCGCCCTCGGTGGGCAGCACGATCTCCTGACCGTTGGTCTGGCTGTATTCGCCGGTCAGCGGCACGACCTTGGCGTCGCCGTCCGGCCCGTTGCACAGCGGGTTCGACGCCGGGTTCCAGTTCGAGCGCTGGCCGATCAGCGGCAGCATCCGGTAGACGTACCAGTCGCCCTGCGTCTCGACCACGATCGAGTCGCAGGGCTGGACCAGGTCGAGGTCGTTGAACGGGGCGCCCTCACCGACGCGGTGGCCGGCAACGGCGAAGTCGCCCGGCTGGCCGGGCAGCGCCGTGCCGTTGTAGTGGCCGGGGCCGATGGCCAGGTCGGCCGCGTTGGTGCCCTCGATGACGGTGAACTGGTAGTCGACGCCCAGTGCCGGGATGAACATCTTGGCGATGCCCTGGCCCTCGGTGACGTTGTAGTGCGCGTCGCGCGCGGTCCCGACGGTGTCCCACTCGTTGTTCAGCGCCTGCGTCGCGGTGGACTGCTTCTGCGCCGAGAAGATGTTGGTGACGTACACCTCGTAGACCACGAAGAGTAAGACCACCAGGCCGGCGGTCAGACACAGCTCGCCGACCGAGCGGACCACCTTGCTGGCCCGGCTGGCACCGGCCACGGCGGGCGGCCGGGTCGAGCGTGGTTCATCCCATTCGTCGGGATAGTCCCGATAGCCGTCGTCATAGTCACGATCGTCGCGAACCGGCGGAATGTAGGTGGTCTCCGCGGCATCCTCGACGCGGCCCGGCCTTGGCCGAGGCGATCGACCCAGGTCGGAGACGCGCGGAAGGAACTCGGTCGGGTTCTCGTCCGACCCGGAACCATGCCGGGGCCTGCCGTCGCCGCGACCGTCGCCGCGTCCCCGAGGAAGCGGTGGCTGCTGACTCACCGTCGAACCTCCGAACCGTGTGGAAACCACCCTGGTGGGCGAGCCCGACACAACGATCCCGGCAGCATGTGCCTACTCGTTGTTCGCGGGCCCACTCAGTTACGTTAACGTGTTCACCTGGATGTGGTTGCGCGGCTATCGCATCCGCAGGCGTGAGCGCACGTGCCCAGTTCCAGCCAGGCGAGGACAGTATGCCCAAGTCGAAGGTCCGCAAGAAGACCACGTACAGCGCCCCCTTGGACCGTCGCACGCCGGTCAAGGCCAAGATGGCTGGTCCGTCGAGTCCGGTCTACATCGGCGTGATGCTCGGCCTGATGCTGATCGGTCTTGCCTGGCTGGTGGTCACCTACATCGCGGAAAGCAAGATCGGCTTCCTGAACACGCTGGGCCCGTGGAACTTCGCCATCGGCTTCGCGCTGATGATCGGTGGCCTGCTGATGACGATGCGCTGGCGCTGACCTGCGGTTACCGAACATGACGACCGAACGTGATGTCACCGGATCGAGGGTTGGCCGATCCCTCGGGGTCGCAGCCAGTTCACCCGTGCGTCATCGAACGACACACCTGTAAGTCATCCCCACTGGGGATAACTCCTGTGGACAACCTGGCCGGAGCCCGGGTACTTCGTCACACCCTGATGCCGACACCGGCATAGCAGCCGGCCCGCCACGGGTCGCACACGTCCAGCTCGCCGCGCCATTCCGCGGTGAACACCAGGCCAGGATCGACCAGCTCATAGCCGTCGAAGAAGCGCAGCACCTGCGGCTTCGTGCGCAGGATGGCCGGGTTCGCGGTCGCCTTGTACTCGTTGACCACGTCCTGCACCTCAGGCCGCTCGTCGCTGGTGCCGTGGCTCAGCGCCAGGTAGCTGCCCGGCACGGTGGCGTCCCGGTAGGCCGCCACCAGGTCCTCCGGGTGGGCGCTGTCCGGCACGAAGTGGATGGACGCGAACATCATCATCGCGATCGGCTGGCCGAAGTCCAGCAGCCCGGTGGTGACCGGGTGCTTGAGCACCGAATCCGGCTGGGTCAGGTCGGCGCGCACGATGGCCGCGTTCGGGTTGTCCTGCAGGATCAGCTCGCTGTGCGCGACCGCGACCGCCTCGAAGTCCACGTAGACCACCCGGCAGCTCGGGTCGACGGCCTGCGCGATCTCGTGGCTGTTGCCCACGGTCGGGATGCCGGACCCGAGGTCGAGGAACTGGCGCACGCCCTGCTCGGCGAGGAACTTCACGGCGCGGCGCAGGAAGCTGCGGTTCTCGATGGCCAGGAACGGCGCGTCCGGCAGGATCTGCGCCACCTTCTTCGCGAATACCCTGTCCACGTCGAAGTTGTTGGCGCCACCGAGGAAGTAGTCATAGACCCGGGCCGCGTTCGGCTTGGACAGGTCGACATCGTCCGGTACCCAGCCCAGATCCTCAGCCATTGATTCATCATGCACCATGCGGCAGACCCCGAACCGGAGACATCCATGACGAGCACTGATCAACAGGCGCAGTGGTCCCCCCGACCGGCCCTGGTCGGGATCGGCTGGTTGGCCGCGCTCGCGCTGCTCGCAACCACCGTGTTCACCGGCAGCGCGGAAACGCGCCTGTTCACCGGTATCGCCACGATCGCGTTCGCGCTGGCCGCCGGTTACGGCACGCTGCTGCGCCCGAAGCTGCACGCGAACCCGGCCGGACTGGTGGTCCGACTGGTCAGCGGTCGACTGCGGCTGCCCTGGTACAGCACCAAGATCACGCTGTCCCGCACGCGCAGGCTCGGCCGCACCGTCACCCTGCTCGAACTCGACGGCCGCGACGAGCTGGGCGAGGAGCAGCTGGTCGTGCTCGGCTGGCTGGAACTGGGCGCTGACCCGCAGGACGTGCTCGACGTCCTGCACGCCCTGCGCCCCTGACGTCCCGCCCTTACAGCAGCGCCGCGCGCCCCTTAGAGCAACGCCGCCAGCTGGGTATCCCGCACCAGCACCAACCCGATCAGCGCCACCACCGCCACCGCGACCGCACCGAACTGCCAGGTGTTCCGGTTCTTCTCCGGCGCGTAGATGATCGCCGCGGTCATCAGCCCGCCCACCACCAGGCCGCCGACGTGGCCGAGCACCGAGATGCCCGGAATCGCCACGCTCAGCACCAGGTTGATGACGATCGTCGCGATCACCGCGCCCGGGTTCAGCTTGAGCCGCAGCACCACCACCAGCACGCCGCCGAGCAGGCCGAACACCGCGCCGGACGCGCCAGCGACCTGCTGCTGCGGGTCGGCGAACAGCAGTACCGACACCCCGCCGCCGAGCAGCGACACCAGATAGACCGCGGTGAACCGGATCCGGCCCAGGATGCGTTCCAGGTCCTTGCCGATCCACCACAGGGACAGCATGTTCATCACGATGTGGATCGGCGTGACATGCAGGAACCCGGCGGTGATCAGCTGCCACCAGTTCCCGTTCGCGACCGCGAGCGGGAACTCGGCCCACGCACCGAACAGCGGCGAGTGCTCGACCGCGCCGATGCTGTGCGCCTGGATCGCGGTGAACACGTAGACCAGCACGTTGACCGCGATCAGCACCGGCACGACCAGCAGCTCGTCGGTCAGCTCCGCGCCGGCGATGGTGCGCTGCCGGAACGGCCGCTGGGTGCGCGCGCCCTGCGCGACACAGTCGACACACTGGTAGCCGACCGATGCCTCGCGCAGGCACTCCGGGCACGCGGGCCGGTCGCACCGGCTACAGCGCAGCCCGGTGGGCCGATCCCCGTGCCGGAAGCACACCGGTAACTCGACCTGGCCGCCGAACTGGCCGGCCGGTGGCCCTGATGGCCCCTGGGGCGTTGTCATCGTCTTGTCGCCGACCGGGCTCAGCCCTCGCGCTTGACGTCCACGTCGATGGCGGTGATGACCACGTCGGTCACGGGCCGGTCGGCTCCCTTGGTCGGGGTGGTCGCGATCGCGTCCACGACGTCCCGGGACTCCTGGTCGGCGACCTCGCCGAAGATGGTGTGCCGGAAGTTCAGGTGGGTGGTCGGCGCGACGGTGACGAAGAACTGCGAGCCGTTGGTGTCCTTGCCCGCGTTGGCCATCGCCAGCAGGTAGGGCTTGTTGAACTGCAGTTCCGCGTGGAACTCGTCGGCGAAGCGGTAACCGGGGCCGCCCCGTCCGGTGCCGGTCGGGTCACCGCCCTGGATCATGAATCCGTCGATCACGCGGTGGAAGACCGACCCGTCGTAGAACGGACCCGAACTGCCACTCTTGGCGTTTTTTTCCGAATAGTCCTTGGTGCCCTGGGCGAGCCCGACGAAGTTCGACACCGTCTTCGGTGCCTGATTCGGGAACAGGTTCAGCCGGATGTCACCGAGTGAGGTGTGCAGGGTCGCCGTAACGGTCGCCCCAACGAGCGATGCATTGCTGTCAGCCACGCCGCCATCGTGCCATCCACGGCGGGAAAGCGGTGGACGGGGCAGGATGGAAGCGTCGGGACCCGGGCAGTACGACCCCGCGAATACGCAACTGGCGTACCGGGTATCCCAGAAGTTGGTTGATCAAGAAATGTCTGGAGTGCGACGATGGATGAAGTGAAGGCCATGGCCCAGGCCGGCGAGTCGGTTGGCAAGGCCGTCCGCACGATCCGGCGTACTGCGACAGAACGGGCGGCCAAGGGCGCCGCGGTGGCCGAACAGATGCGGTCCGAGGTCGACGAGCTGGTCAAGCAGAGCCGCAAGGCCCGGCGCAAGGCACGCAAGAACGCGGCCAAGGCCGGCAAGCAGATCAGCAAGGACATCACCGACATCACGGACAAGGCCCGCAAGAGCGGCCGCAAGGCACGCAAGCAGGCCGCCGCGAGCACAGCCGAGTTCAGCCGGAAGGTGCAGAAGAAGCTGGCCAAGCTGGAGCGCCGGACCGACAAGGTGCGCCGCAGGGCCGAGAAGAACCCGAGCGGCAGGCGCGGCGGTCGCCGCCTGCTGTTGCTGCTCGGCGCGGGCAGCGTCGCAGCGGTCGCGGTGGTCGTGGTCAGGTCCCGCCAGTCCGCCAAGCCCGAGCAGCCGACCGCCCCGGTGATCCCGCTCGGCGGCGAGACCCAGTCCACCAACGGCTCGGCGCCCAGCAGCAGCCCGCACCCCGCCGAGAAGAACTGAGCAGCGATGGGGCAGGGCGCCACGCCGGCACCCTGCCCCTCGGTGTCACCAGCCCAGCGTGCTCACCACATGATCGGTGATCACCTTGGTCTTGATGGTCTGCTTCTGGTTGCTGATCACCACCACCGCGCGGCCCGCCTTGGACACCGCGTAGACCGCGCCGGTCTGCGTCGGCTCCGACCCGCCGGTCCAGCCGGCCGGCTCGGTGGCTGGGTTCGACGTGGCTACCGGCGCCTCCTGGTTCACGATCGCCTTGGCCACGTCGGCCGAGCCGTCGTAGACCCACACGGTCAGCTGCCAGTTGCCGTCCGGCCGGTAGAAGAAGCAGCTCGGCTCGGACTGGCCGGCCGGCGCGGACAGCTTCACGGCGGTCACGTGCTGTCCGTTGGCGTCCTCCGCCGTCACCTTGTCGAGGTATGGACATGACCCTGCCGTGGCAGGCGTCGGCACTGCCGGCGCGGGCACCGACTGGGTGGTCGTGGTCGGCGGCGCGGCAGTGGTCGCCGGGGCCTGCGCGCCGGTCGAGTCGGGTCCGCAGGCCGCGAGAGCGGCGCAGACGGCCAGCAGGGGAAGGGCGGAGAGCGCGGCTCGTCTCATAGGCCCGGGAGTCAACCAGACGAGCCGCACCAGTCCCCGACCGGGCTTGCGCCGCAACGGGAATCAGTCCAGATCGCCGCCGTTGAGCAACCAGTTGTAGAGCAACCCGATCCGCGTCTCCGGGTCCATCTGGTGCCCACCGCTGTCGTCGATCCGGGTGATCGCGTTCGGCACGTGCCGCGCCAGCCACTCGCCGTGCCCCGCCGGCACCAGCACATCCTGGGTGCCCCACCACACCGAGGTCGGCACGCTGACCGACTCGACGTCGAACCCCCACGGACGGGTGAAAGCCACGTCGTCGTCCACCCACCCGGACACGCTCGTGCCGACCGCCTCGGCCATCGACTCGCGCAGCACGGCCGCGATGTCCGGCCTGCCCAGAATGGCCCGGTCCGCCTCGGGAATGTCGAAGTCACCGAGCAGCGTCGCGGGATCAGCGGCCATCCGGGTGAGCATGGCGTCGGCTTCCCTGCGCAGCTCGGCGGCCAACCGGTCCTCGCTCTCCAGCGCCCAGCCGAACTCCTTGATGTTCTCCGGGTCCATCCCGTCGAAGAACGCGTCGCCCAACCGGTCATAAGGCGCGACCCCGACAACACACGCGGCCCGCGTGACCCTTTCGGGCAGTCCTGCCGCAACGGCGAGGCAGTGTGGCCCGCCCCCGGAGCCGCCCGTCACCGCGAACCGCCCGATGCCCAGCTCGTCGGCGATGGCGGCGACATCGGCGACACAGTCCGCGACCACCCGACCAGGATGCCGCGAAGACGCCCCGTAACCAGGCCGGTCGTACGTGATCACCCGCGCGCCGATGGCGGCGACCTTGCCGTCGTCCGGATGCCGGCCCAGCCGTGATCCGGGCGTGCCATGCAAGCTGAAGATCGGAAAGCCATCGGGATCGCCCCAGTCGGCGAACGCCAGCGTTCGCCCCGAGGCCGTCACAGTGCGCAAGTTCATCAGCCGATGTTAGGGCCAAAGCCCAAGCCACAGCCAAAGCCGCAGCGGGGTGTGGGGCGGCAGCCCCACCCGGGGGGTCTGGGGGTCGCCCCCCAGATAGGCATGACAAGCGACCGGGCGAAGGTGCGAAGCACCGAGCAGCCGGCCGCTGAGCGCGTGGAGATGAGGGGAATCGAACCCCTAACCCCCGCCTTGCAAAGGCGGTGCTCTGCCAATTGAGCTACATCCCCGTCGTTCGACGTCCCACTTTAACGCCGAACGGCAAAAACGAAGACCAGGCGTTCACGTCAACCGCCCGTGCGCGCCCGATCTTCGTTGACCTCAGTTGGTCGAAAAGCTCACTTGTCGGTCGGCGCGGTGGCCTCACGCCATACGTCGGCGTCGACCTTGTTCGCCCGGCTACGACGGACGATGAACAGCACGGCACCGGCAACGGCCGCAAGTGCGAGGATCTTCTTCACGACGGATCGCCTCCTTGAGCGGCGGGTTGGGAACTGCGAGGTTTGCATCCCGCTGAAGGGATCCCCCGAGCAGTGGGCCTAGGAGGACTTGAACCTCCGACCTCTTCGTTATCAGCGAAGCGCTCTAACCGTCTGAGCTATAGGCCCGCGTGCACCGAAAACACTACCGTACCCGCCGCCGACGCCCCAAACCGGGCGCCGGCGGCGGATGGTGGCTCATTCCCGTTCGGCCAGGGTGACTTCGAGGCCGCCGGCGAGGTCGGCGGACACGTTGTAGACGAACGCGCCGACCGTCGCGAGCGCGGTGAACAGCACGATGTTGACCGCGCCGATGATCGCCGCGACGCCGAACACGCGCTGCACGGTGATCAGCGCGCTCGCGCCGCCGGTGCTGGACTGGGCGAAGGAGTTGTAGTCGCTGTTGAGCTTGTCCCACACGCCCATTCCGTCGAGCACGCCGTAGAGCACGCCGACCGCGACCAGCCAGACGAAGAACAGCGCGACGGACAGCACGAAGGCCAGCTTCAGCACCGACCACGGGTCGACCCGCTTGACCTGGAGGCTGGCCCGGCGCGGGCCTCGGCCCGGCCTGCGCAGGGCGCTCGGCGGCGCGCTGGAGGCGCTGGGGCGGGGGGCGCTGGGCGGCGGCGGAGTGGCGAGATTCACGGTGGTCCGCCCGACCGGTTCCGGCCCGAGCCGGGCGCCTGCGTTGATCCCGCCCGCACCCGGGTGGGCGCCGGGCATGGCCGAGGCGGCCGCGGTGCCGGTGACCACGGTCGAGTAGTCCTCCTTGGCGCGGGCGCTGGCGTAGCCCCAGTCCTCGAACCGGCTGGGCTGTTCCTCGGGCTGCACCGGTGCGTGGACGTCATGTTCGCGGGCGAACTGCGCGTCGTTGGCCACCCGCTGCCACGGCGGCGGCGCCGCGTTCACCTCAGGCGCGGCCGGAGCCGCGGCGGCCGGAGTGGGTGCCGCAGCAGCCGGTACCGGCGTCTGCGGGGTGGCGGCCGCGTTCCCTGCGGGAGTCGCGGCCGCCCCGTTCTCGCTCACACCCGTCGCAGCCTGCTTGGCGCCGCCGTCGGTCTCGGCGCTGCTCCGTGCGACCTGCACGGTCGGTGGATCCAGGCGATCCGGCTTCTCGGGTGAAGTCACGAGTAAATCCCTCAGCTCGACGATTCGGTGTTGTCTTCGGTGCCGTCTTCAGCGTCGTCTTCGGCGACGATCTCCGCAGGCGCGGCGGTCTCAGATGCGTCAACCACCTCAACCGCGTCAACCGCGGCCTCGGATGTCTCCTCGTTGTCGGAGACGTCTGACGGGTCCTCCGCGTTGGCCGCGATGGCCACCAGGGTCGTGCCTTCGCCAAGATTCATCAACCGCACGCCCTTGGTCTGCCGACCGGCCCTGCGAACTTCCCGCGCGTTGGTCCTGATCACCCCGCCGGCCGAGGTGATCGCGTAGATCTCGTCGTTCTCCTCGACGATCAACGCACCCACCAGCCTGCCACGCCTGCTGTCGTACTGAATGGTCAGCACGCCCTTGCCGCCGCGACCCTGCACCGAGTAGTCCTCCATCGGCGTGCGCTTGGCATACCCACCGTCGGTGGCCACCAGCACGAACCGACCCTCGACCACGAGGCCGATGGACAGCAGCTCGTCGCCGTCCTTGAACCGCATGCCCAGCACCCCGGAGGTGGCCCGGCCCATCGGCCGCAGCGCCTCGTCGGTGGCGTGGAACCGGATCGACTGGCCGCCCGCCGAGACCAGCAACAGGTCGTCCTCGCCGGAGCAGAGCACGGCGCCGACCAGTTCGTCGTCCTCGCGCAGGTTGATGCCGATCAGGCCGCCTGCCCGGTTGGAGTCGAAGTCGGCCAGCTTGCTCTTCTTGACAAGGCCGCTCTTGGTCGCCAGCACCAGGTACGGCGCGACCTGGTAGTCGGCGATCTGGATGACCTGCGCGATCTCCTCCTCGGACTGGAAGGCGAGCAGGTTGGCCACGTGCTGGCCGCGCGCGGTCCGGTTGGCCTCGGGCAGCTCGTAGGCCTTGGCCCGGTAGACCCGGCCCTTGTTGGTGAAGAACAACAACCAGTCGTGCGTCGAGCAGACGAAGAAGTGCTCGACGATGTCGTCCTGCTTCAGGCCCGCACCCTGCACGCCCTTGCCGCCGCGCTTCTGCGCGCGATACAGGTCGGTTTTCGTTCGTTTGGCGTACCCCGTGCGGGTGATGGTGACGACCACGTCCTCGACCGCGATCAGGTCCTCGACGGAAACCTCGCCGTCGAACGGGATGATCCTGGTGCGCCGGTCGTCGCCATGCTTGTCGACGATCTCCATCAGCTCGTCGCGCACGATGGTGCGCTGCCGCTCCGGCTTGCTGAGGATGTCCTCGTAGTCGGCGATCTCCCGCTCGATCTCGGCGAGGTCGTCGATGATCTTCTGCCGCTCCAATGCGGCCAGCCTGCGCAGCTGCATGTCCAGGATCGCGGTGGCCTGGATCTCGTCGACGTCGAGCAGCGACATCAGGGCCGGCCGCGCCTCGTCCGCCGAGGGCGAGCGGCGGATCAGCGCGATGACCTCGTCGAGCATCTCCAGCGCCTTGACGTAACCGCGCAGGATGTGCGCGCGCTCCTGCGCCTTGCGCAACAGGTAGCGGGTCCGCCGGACGATGACGTCGACCTGGTGGTGCACGTAGTGCCGGATGATCTGGTCGAGCCGCAGCGTGCGCGGCACGCCGTCGACCAGCGCCAGCATGTTGACGCCGAAGTTGTGCTGGAGCTGGGTGTGCTTGTACAGGTTGTTCAGCACGACCTTGGCGACCGCGTCGCGGCGCAGCGTGATGACGATGCGCAGACCGCGCCGGTTGTTCGACTCGTCCGCGATGTCCGCGATGCCGGTGAGCTTGCCGTCCCGGACCAGCGAGGCGATGTTCTCCACCAGGTTGTCCGGGTTCACCTGATAGGGCAGTTCGGTGACGATCAGCGCGGTGCGGCCCTTGGTGTCCTCGTCCACCTCGACGACCGAGCGCATCCGGATCGAACCGCGACCGGTCCGGTAGGCCTCCTCGATCCCGGAGTTGCCCAGGATCTGCGCCTTGGTCGGGAAGTCCGGCCCCTTGATCCGCAGCATCAGCGCGGCGAGCGTCTCGTTCTCGTCCGCTTCCCAGTTCTCCAGCGCCCACACCACGCCGTCGGCGACCTCGCGCAGGTTGTGCGGCGGGATGTTGGTGGCCATGCCGACCGCGATACCGCTGCCGCCGTTGACCAACAGGTTCGGAATGCGGGCTGGCAGAACCTGCGGTTCCTCGGTCTTGCCGTCGTAGTTCGGTGCGAAGTCGACGGTTTCCTTGTCGATGTCGGCCAGCATCGACATGGCCAGCGGCCGCAACTTGGCCTCGGTGTACCGCATGGCGGCGGCCGGGTCGTTGCCGGGCGAACCGAAGTTGCCCTGCCCGTCCACCAACGGATAGCGCATCGACCACGGCTGGGCCAACCGGACCAGGGTGTCGTAGATGGACGCGTCGCCGTGCGGATGATAGTTACCCATCACGTCGCCGACCACGCGGGAACACTTGACGTGGCTGCGATCCGGCCGAAGACCCGTCGCGTACATCGAGTACAACACCCTGCGGTGCACGGGCTTGAGGCCGTCCCGCACATCGGGCAGCGCTCTGGCCACGATCACGCTCATGGCGTAGTCGATGTAGGAGCGCTGCATCTCCTGCTGGATGTCGACCGGTTCGATACGGTCGCCGGCCGGCGGCAGGGTTTCGGTCACGGTTGCACTTCCGTCTCAGGTAAGGGTTTGCGGTCTGCCCGGGTGCGGGAGGGAACTCACACGTCCAGGAACCGCACGTCCTTGGCGTTGCGGGTGATGAACGAGCGGCGGGCTTCCACGTCCTCGCCCATGAGTACGCTGAACAGTTCGTCCGCGGTCGCCGCATCGTCCAAAGTGACCTGACGCAGCAGTCGGTTGGCCGGATCCATGGTGGTTTCCCAGAGTTCTTCGGCGTTCATCTCGCCGAGACCCTTGTACCGCTGGATGCCGTCGTCCTTGTTGATCTTCTTGCCGGAGTTGATCCCGGCCTCGAACAAGGCATCCCGCTCGCGGTCGGAGTAGGCGTACTCCGGATCGACGCGCTGCCACTTGATCTTGTACAGCGGCGGGCAGGACAGGTACACGTGACCGTGCTCGATCAGCGGCCGCATGAAGCGGAACAGCAGCGTCAGCAACAAGGTGGTGATGTGCTGGCCGTCCACATCGGCATCCGCCATCAGCACGATCTTGTAGTACTTGAGCTTGGCGAGGTCGAAGTCGTCGTGGATGCCCGTGCCCAACGCGGTGATCAGGCTCTGCACCTCGGTGTTCTTCAACACCCGGTCGATGCGCGACTTCTCCACGTTGATGATCTTTCCCCGGATCGGCAGGATCGCCTGGAAGTAGGACTCCCGGCCCTCCTTGGCCGAACCACCCGCGGAGTCACCCTCCACGATGTAGATCTCGCACTCTTCCGGGTTGGTCGACTGGCAGTCCTTCAACTTGCCGGGCAGGCCGCCTATGTCCAGCGCGCCCTTGCGCCGCACCAGTTCCCGCGCCCGCCGCGCGGCCATCCGCGCCTGCGCGCTCGCCAGCGACTTGTTGATGATCGCCTTGGCATCGGCCGGGTTGCGCTCGAACCAGTCGGCGATGTGCTCGTTGCAGCTGGTCTGCACCATCGACTTCACTTCGGTGTTGCCGAGCTTGGTCTTGGTCTGGCCCTCGAACTGCGGTTCCTTCAGCTTCACCGACACGATCGCGGCGAGGCCCTCGCGCACGTCGTCACCGGTGAGGTTGCTGTCCTTCTCCTTGATGAGCTTCTTGTCACGCGCGTAGGCGTTGATCACGCGGGTCAGCGCGGCGCGGAAGCCCTCCTCGTGGGTACCGCCCTCGTACGTGTTGATGGTGTTGGCGAAGGTGTAGACCGACTCGGAGTAGCCGGTGTTCCACTGCATCGCCACCTCGACCTGCATGGTCTCGGCCAGGGCGGTGAAGGAGATGACGCCGGGGTGCACCGCCTCGCGGGTGGCGTTGATGTGCTTGACGAAGTCCTCGAGCCCACCCGGGTAGTGGTAGGTGCGGTCGCGCTTGCGGCCGGCCGCCTCCTCCTGGTCGTCCTCGGCGATCCGCTCGTCGTGCAGGTCGATGCGCAGGCCCGCGTTGAGGAAGGCCATCTCCTGCAGCCTGCGGGCGATGGTCTCCAGGTTGTACTCGGTGGTCTCGAAGATCTCCGGATCCGCCCAGAAGGTGGTCCTGCTGCCGGTGCGATCGGTCTCCTCGCCCCGCACCAGCTCGGTGGGCTCGGTGTTGATGTATGACTGCGTCCACTCGTACCCGTCGCGCCAGATCTGCAGATCCATCCGGGTCGACAGCGCGTTCACCACCGAGGCGCCGACGCCGTGCAGACCGCCGGAGACCGCGTAGGAGTCGCCGCCGAACTTGCCGCCCGCGTGCAGCGTGGTCATGATGACCTCGACCGCGGGCCGCTGCTCGATCGGGTGCATGTCGACCGGGATGCCGCGGCCGTCGTCGAGTACGGAGACGCTGCCGTCCGCGCCGAGGGTGACGTCGACCCGAGTCGCGTAACCAGCCATGGCCTCGTCGACCGAGTTGTCCACGATTTCCTGCACGAGATGGTGCAGGCCGCGTTCGCCGGTGGACCCGATGTACATACCGGGCCGCTTGCGAACGGCTTCGAGACCTTCGAGGACTGAGATCGACTTGGCACTGTAGTCGTCGTTCGTTGTCACTAGTCCTCGCTGTCTGTTCCGGCCAAGATCACTTGGCACAGGTCATCCAAAGCCCTACTGACATTCTACTTGGCCGCAATCGCGTACGTGGGCCAAGGACACCCCTAGAAAGCTCGCAGCGGGACGGAAGTTCTTTCCAACGTCAACGCCCGCATTCGAAATATTTTAGCTTCTCTACTTCGCGCTCAGCCACCCGATCGGCGACTCGTCAGCCATAGGTGTCTCGGGGACCCCTGCCGGGGACGTGCCGGTTCCCGTGCCGCCAGCTCGGAGCGCTCGGACCTGCGACTTTGAGGCGCTTGACCACCCCGTTGCCGACCCCTGCCGCGATCTTGGCCAGGAGTTGCCGTTGCAGCAACCGCAACTGGGTCGCCCAGGCGGTCGAATCGGCCTGCACGGTCAGCTCGCCGTCGGTCAGGCTGATCGGCTGACTGTGCTCGGCGACATCCGCCCCGACCAGCGCACTCCACCGGGCGAAGACCTCGCCGCCGTTGAGCTTCTCGGTCCAGCCCCGGTCGGTGGCCATCTTGGAGACCAGCCTGCCCAGCGGTTGCGGATCGCGGTCATCCGGCCTCGGCCCCGACCACCTGCGCCGCCGCCGCGCGGCAGAAGTAGCCCCCGAGCCGCGCGGCCGACCCCGACCCCGCGCCTTGGCACTGGCCTGCGCCGCGCGGAGCGCCTCCCTGGCGAGGTCCGAACCCTTGAGGGGTTCACCCGGTGCATCGGCCGAGCCACCCGTCGGCGTGATCTTCGCGCCGGAAATGTCGCTCTTTCCGCCGGTTTCACCGCTGCCGGTGACCTTGTTATCCACATCATCCACAGGTTTGTCCCCAGATGTGCTACCCATCACCGCCGCCTCGCTCACCCGCTGTGCAGGGATCAGCCCGCTCGACTGACCTGACCCCCGACGATCTCGAACCGGATCCCGGCCAACTCCGCCGGCACGTCCTCCGGCACCGCCGCGGTGATCAACACCTGCTCGGCGGCCGCGGCCACCTCGGCAAGCCTGGACCGGCGGCGCCGATCCAGTTCGGCGAACACGTCATCGAGGATCAGCACCGGCTCGGTGCCATCCGCGCGCAACAACTCATACGCCGCCAGCCGCAGGGCGAGCGCGAACGACCACGACTCGCCGTGACTGGCATAACCCTTGGCGGGCGCCTCGCCGAGGATCAACTCCAACTCGTCGCGGTGCGGCCCGACCAGGCTGACCCCGCGATCGATCTCCTGCGACCGGACCTTCGCCAGCCCGGTGAGCAGCGCCGCCTCCAACGCGTCCCGATCGGCGGGTCCGCCCGCGTAGGGAGTGGACTCGCCGAGACTGCACTTGTAGCGGACCACGACCGGCGCCGACTCCGGCGCGACCCCGGCATACGCCTTGGCCACATGCGGCGCGATCTCGGTGACCAGGTCCAGCCGGCCGGCCAACAACTCGGCGCCGTGCCGGGCCAGGTGTCCGTCCCAGACATCGAGGGTGCGGATGTCGCCCGCGCCGCCCGCCCGGCGCGCGCTGCCGGCGGTCTTCAACAGGGCACCGCGCTGCTTGAGCACCCGCTCGTAGTCCATGCGCACCCCGGCATATCTCGGCGCGCGTGCCACCAGCAGATCGTCGAGGAATCGACGACGCTCGCCGGGGTCACCTTTGACCAGGGCGAGATCCTCCGGTGCGAACAGCACCATGCGCACGATGCCGAGCAGCTCCCTCGGCCGGGACACCGGTGCCCGGTTGATCCGGGCCCGGTTCGCCCGACCGGGAGTGATCTCCAGCTCCAGCCGCAGCTCGCGACCGTCGTTCACGGCGATGGCCCGGACCACGGCGTGGGACGCGCCGTGCCGGACCAGTGGCGCGTCGGTGGCCACCCGGTGCGAGCCGAGGGTGGCCAGGTAGCCGAGCGCCTCCACCAGGTTGGTCTTGCCCTGACCGTTGGCCCCGAGTAACACGTTCGGGCCTGGTTCGAAGGCGAGATCAGCCTGTTCCCAGGAACGGAAGTCGCTCACCTGCAGATGGGAGACGAACATGGGGATCAGGCCGGCGACGCGGGTCCCGCCGCGTACACGGCGTGCCCGCCGAACTGGTTGCGCAGCGCGGCGACCGCCTTCATGGTCGGCGAGTCCTCCTGGCGCGAGGCGAACCGCGCGAACAGCGCGGCCGAGATCACCGGCAGCGGCACCGCGTGGTCGACCGCCTCGTTCACCGTCCACCGGCCCTCGCCGGAGTCGTCGGTGTAGCCGCTGATCTTGGCCAGGCCCGGGTCCTCTTCCAGCGCCTTGACCAGCAGGTCGAGCAGCCAGGACCGGACGACCGTGCCCCGGGTCCACGCCTTGAGGATGCCGTGCACATCCTTGACCTCGTCGACCGCGGTGAGCAGTTCGTAGCCCTCGGCGTAGGCCTGCATCAGGCCGTACTCGATGCCGTTGTGCACCATCTTCGCGAAGTGACCGGCGCCGACCTCGCCCGCGTGCGCGAAGCCCTCCTCGCGCGGCCCCTCCGGACGCAGCGCGTCGAAGATCGGCATGACCCGCTCGACGTGCTCGTCCGAGCCGCCGACCATCAGGCCGTAACCGACCTCGAGGCCCCACACCCCACCGGACACACCGCAGTCGAGGTAGCCGATGTTCTTGCCGGCGAGGAACGCGGCATTCGCCTTGTCGTCGGTGAACCGCGAGTTGCCGCCGTCGACGATCAGATCACCCTCGTCGAGCAGGTCGGCGAGTTCGTGGATGGTGTCCCTGGTCGGGTCACCGGACGGCACCATGATCCACACGGCGCGCGGCGCTTCGAGTCGCTTGACCATGTCCGCGAGCGAACCGGAGTCGCTCACGTCCGGGTTGCGGTCGTAGCCGACCACTTCGTGTCCAGCGCGACGCAGGCGTTCGCGCATGTTGAAACCCATCTTGCCAAGACCGACGAGTCCGAGCTGCACGGTCGCAGTCCCTCTCTGCTAGAGCCGGGACCGACACGGTCCCGATCGGTTGACGCGGGTCACCCGGAAATCAGACGTGTTTCATGTGAAACACCGATCAGCCGGGCAGCCGAACCGGCATCAGCAGGTAGAGATACCCGCCGAGCACGTCCCCATCCTCCCCCACCGGTTTCACCAGTGCGGGCCGGTTGGGTGTGGTGAAGGACAGATGTGCCCGGTCGGTATGCAGGGCGCCGAGGCCGTCGAGCAGATAACCCGGGTTGAACGCGATCGTGACCGGCTCGCCCGTGTAGTCAACGGTGAGTTCCTCCTCGGCGCTGCCCTCGTCGTCGCCGCCGGCGGAGAGGCGCAACGTCGAGTCGGCGAACTCCAACCGCACCTGGGTGCCGCGCTCGGCGACCAGCGACACGCGCTTGATCGCCTCGACGAGCGGCGAGACCTCCAGCACCGCGGCGGAGGTGTGCTCGCTCGGCAGCAGCTGCCGGTACTTCGGGAACTCCGCGTCGAGCAACCGGGACGTTGCGCGGCGGCCGTTGCCGGCCAGGCCGAGCAGACCGTCGCCGGAGGCGAGCGAAACCTCCACGCTGCTCCCGGCCGAACCGAGCGTCTTCGCGGCCTCGGCCAGAGTGCGCGCCGGCACCAGCACGGCCACGTCCTCGACGTCGCCGGTCGGCTGCCAGTCGAACTCGCGCATCGCCAACCGGAACCGGTCGGTCGCCACCAGGGTCAGCTTGGCGCTGGCGATCTCCATCCGGACACCGGTCAGCATCGGCAGCGTGTCGTCCCGGCCGGCCGCGATCGCGACCTGTGCAACCGCCGACCCGAAGACCTCGCCCGGCACCTCGCCCGCGCGCTGCGGCATCGCCGGCAGTTGCGGGTAGTCCTCGACCGGCATGGTCGGCAGGCTGAACTTGGCGCTGCCGCAGGTGATGCTCGCCCGAGCGCCGTCGACGGAGATCTCCACCGGCTGCGCGGGCAGCGCCTTGGTGATGTCGGCCAGGAGTCGACCGGACACCAGCGCCTTGCCCTCGGCCGCGATGGTCGCCGGAACGTCAACGGTCGCTGACACTTCGTAGTCGAAGCCCGCGACGGTCAACGCGCCCGAATCCCCACCCGCGTCCAGCAACACCCCGCCCAGAACCGGAACGGGTGGTCTGGACGGCAGGCTGCGGGCGACCCAGGCGACGGCCTCGGCAAGTCCGTCCCGCTCGACACGGATCTTCATCGAACGTCGTCCCTCCTGGTTAAGCACTGGTGGTGGCCTGAGGTGAACCCGCCGGGGACGGCCAGGTCGGCCGGGCGGGCGAGATTCGCTCAGGTGTCGGTCGGCGGTGCGAACCGCCGCTGCCGGCACGAGGCGAACCTCTGCGTGGAGTCCCACCGTAGAGCCTTCTCGGCCGTCCCGTCATCCGGGGAGGCGAATCGCGATGTCGCCCGGATGGCGGTTGCCGCGGCTTGTCCCCACTGTTCACAGCCCCTGTTTTTCTTTTGTTTTTTCTCTTCAAAGAGCTAAAGACAGCAGAGACAGTAAGCGTTGTGGATTGTGTGGGTAACCCGAGTTTGCCCAGGTAGCCGGGCCGCGTCGGCTGTGGATCGGACCAGGGACAACTCCGTGGACAGTTTCGGCCCCCCGTGGATGGCCGGAGTGTCTACACCAGGGATCCACAATTTAGCCACTCTGTCCACACCTCGATCCCCAGATGTGCGTGCGTCCGTCCCCAGGTTGGTGGGGCCGGAAACTCACCTTGCCGGGCGACGTCGCGCCGAACTTTTCTGCGCAGGGTGCGTCCCCGCGTACCGGCCGTCGCCAGAAAAGTTCGCGCCGGGAGCCCGGCCGCACCTTCTATATATGTATGGAGACGACCGAGGGCCCCACGAACCGTGTCGTGGGGCCCTCGTCGAGTCTGGGGTGGGGCGGTCAGCCCCTGGCGCGCTGCTTGATCCGGGACGTCAGCTCCTGCACCTGGTCGTAGACCCGGCGCCGTTCCGCCATCTCCTTGCGGATCTTCTTGTCCGCGTGCATCACCGTGGTGTGGTCGCGGCCGCCGAAGGTCTGCCCGATCTTGGGCAGCGAGAGGTCGGTCAGCTCCCGACACAGATACATGGAGATCTGCCGCGCCTGGGCGAGCGCCTTGGTCTTGCCCGGCCCGCACAGGTCGTCGATGGTCACCCCGAAGAACTCGGTGGTGACCACCATGATCGTGGAGGCGGTGATCTCGGGCGCCTGCGAGTCCGGGATCAGGTCGCGCAGCACGATCTCGGCCAGCTGCACGTCCACCGGCTGCCGGTTCAGCGACGCGAACGCGGTGACCCGGATCAGCGCCCCCTCCAGCTCGCGGATGTTGCGCTCGATCCGGTCCGCGATGAACTCCAGCACCTCGGCCGGCACGTTCAACCGGTCCTGCGCGGCCTTCTTGCGCAGAATCGCGATCCGGGTCTCCAGCTCGGGCGGCTGGATGTCGGTGATCAGGCCCCACTCGAACCGGGTGCGCAGCCGGTCCTCCAGGGTGCCCAGCCCCTTGGGCGGGCGGTCCGAGGAGACCACGATCTGCTTGTTCGCGTTGTGCAGCGTGTTGAAGGTGTGGAAGAACTCCTCCTGAGTACCTTCCTTGCCCTCCAAGAACTGGATGTCGTCGACCAGCAGCACGTCGACGTCGCGGTAGCGGCGCTGAAACGCCACCTTGCGGTCGTCGCGCAGCGAGTTGATGAAGTCGTTGGTGAATTCCTCAGTGGACACGTAGCGAACCCGCATCCCCGGGAACAGCCGCTGGGCGTAGTGCCCGACCGCGTGCAGCAGGTGCGTCTTGCCCAACCCGGACTCGCCCCAGATGAACAGCGGGTTGTAGGCACGCGCGGGCGCCTCGGCCACCGCGACCGCCGCGGCGTGGGCGAAGCGGTTGGACGAGCCGATCACGAACGTGTCGAAGGTGTACTTCTCGTTCAGCCGGGTCTGCGAGGTCTGCGGCTTGGCCGGCGCGGTGAACGGCTGGGTCGGCGGGTTCGCCGAGGAGTTGTTGCTGGAGTAGGTCGGCCAGATCTCGTGGACGGTGGCGAGCGAGTCCTCGCTCTTGTCCTCACCGTCGTCGTCGGTTTCCTCCGGCTCGGTTTCCGCACCCGGCTCGATGACCGAGGTGATCGGCACCACCTCACCGTCGGTGGCGGGGATCTCCAGATCGATCGGCCCGGTCGGTTCGGCGACGGACTGCGGGGCCGGGCGGGGAACGGCGGCATCCACCTTCACCGCGAGCGAGACCGCCTTGCCCAGCCGGCGCGACAGGGCCGCGGTGATCGGATCCCGCAGCGCGCGCTCGATGGCTTCCTTGGCGAAATCACTCGGCGCGGCGAGCAGTGCGGTTCCGTCGAGCAGACCGATCGGGCGGGTCACCCGCATCCAGGCCCGCTGCTGCGGAGACAGTGTCCCGTCCGACAGCTCCTGGACGACCTGTTCCCACACGAGACCGAGGTTGCTCTGCTGGTCGGACACCTGCGGGTTCCCCTCCCCTCATATCCTGCGACGCCGCATCGGGCCGCGCGCTGTTGGCCGATCCCCGCGGGGCGCGTGGGTATCGGCGCACGAGTACCCGAGCGTAGAGGTATCCACAAGGTTGTCCACAACTGTGCACGAGTGTGCGGCAGTCCACATCGAACCCCCCGCAGGTTCAACGTCGTGCTCGCCTGGGCGGCAGCTCCCTCAACTAGGTCCCTTGCCCACAGCAGAAGGGGCACGCTAACAAGCGTGGCGTCCGGCCACAAGCCTTCGGTCGGGGCAAGTATCGCGGGCGATGCCGATCCGCGCCGAACGACCTGGCCAGCTACCCCCGATTTGGTGAGGCAGGCAGAGGTTGCGTACCCTCGTGTATGTCTCCGCTTGCGGCAGGCGATTTTGGCATGCCTCTGCGGCTCTCATCGCATGAGCTTCTTACCAGTGCTGATCGTCATGTGCCGGGGACACTGTAGGACCTGCACCAATTGGTATCTGAAGCCGGGAGAGAAGACCGTGAGCAAGGGCAAGCGCACGTTCCAGCCCAACAACCGTCGTCGCGCGAGGACCCACGGGTTCCGTCTGCGCATGCGCACGCGTGCCGGTCGGGCGATCCTCGGAGCCCGCCGGCGCAAGGGCCGCGCCGAGCTGTCCGCCTGATCGACTCCGCGAAGCCGTGCTCCCCGCGGCCTCCCGGCTCACCAGTAGCCAGGAGTTCGGGACGGTGGTCCGCCGGGGACGTCGAGCTGGTCGACCCCGGCTGGTGGTGCATGCCCTGATGGCGCCCACCGCCGGGAACACAGATGTGAATCACAGCGCGCCCACCCGGAATCGGCCCCTGTCGACCCGGGTGGGCTTTGTCGTGAGTAAAGCGGTCGGCAATTCGGTCGTCCGGCACCGGGTCAGCCGCCGGTTGCGGCACCTGATGCGGGACCGACTCGGAACTTTGCCGCAGGGCTGCGCGTTGGTGGTCCGAGCATTGCCAGCGGCTGCCGCCGCTTCCAGCGCGGATCTCGGCATCGACCTGGATGCCGCGCTGCGCCGGCTCAGCCGAGACAGCACGGACCGCGGCAGTCGGTAAGGACGCATGGTGTGAGCGTTACCGAAATCGAAGTCGTGAATCGACCGGGACCAGTGGCACGGCTACTGGTCGGGTTGATCGGTTTCTACCGTCGGTGGATCTCCCCGCTGTTCCCGCCCGCCTGTCGGTTCTACCCCAGTTGCAGCGCATACGCGGTCGAGGCGGTGACCGTGCACGGCGCACTCAGGGGAAGTTGGCTGGCCCTGCGCCGGCTCTTGCGCTGCGGGCCCTGGCACCCTGGAGGTCTGGACCCGGTTCCGCCACCCACCCGTCCCGGCGAGGAGTAGTTTTTCGTGCTGAACTTCATCTACTACCCCGTCTCGTTCATCCTGTGGTGTTGGCACTGGGTGTTCGGGATCGTGTTCGGCCCGAGCAATGCCTTCGGCTGGGCGCTGTCCATCGTCTTCCTCGTCTTCACGCTCCGGGTGATCCTGCTCAAGCCGGCGATCCACCAGATCCGGTCGATGCGCAAGATGCAGGCGTTTGCGCCCGAGATCAAGAAGCTGCAGAAGAAGTACGCCAACGACAAGCAGCGCCAGGCGCAGGAGATGCAGAAGCTCCAGCGCGAGCACGGCGTCAACCCGCTCGGCGGCTGCCTGCCGATGCTGCTTCAGGTTCCGGTGTTCATCGGCCTGAACCACGTGCTGCGCTCGTTCGTGAACCCGAACATCGGCAACTACTTCTTCAGCGCGCACGACGTCAAGACCTACCTCGACGCGGACCTGTTCGGCGCGCACCTCGGTGACGCCCTGCTCGGCATCGGCTCGCTCGGTGGCTCGCCCGGTTGGCACTGGGCGGTCGCCCCGGTGGCCATCCCGCTGATGATCCTGGCCAGCATCGCGACCCACTTCACCGCGCGGCTCTCGGTCAGCCGGCAGATGTCCACGAACCCGGCCGGCACGCCGCAGAGCGAGATCATGCAGAAGATCACGCTGTGGGTCTTCCCGCTCGGTGTGCTGGTCTTCGGTGGCGGCTTCCCGGTAGGTCTGCTGCTCTACTGGCTGAGCAACAACGCGTGGACCCTGGGCCAGCAGCACTTCGTGTTCTCCCGGATGGACAAGGAAGACGCGGAGAAGAAGGAGCTGGTGATCGAGCAGCGCGCGGCGCTGGCGCCGAAGGTCGGCCAGAAGCCGACCCAAGTTCGCCGCCGCCCGGCCAACGCCACCGCTTCCGGCGCCGCCGCCGAGCCGAACGCGTCGACCACCAAGCCGACCCCCGGCAGCAAGCCCGCCCCCGGCGCCAAGCCCGTCACCGGAGCGAAGCCGGTCACCGGCATCAAGTCGACCTCCGGCGCGAAGCCCGCCGCCGGCAGCAAGCCGACCCCAGGGGCGAAGCCGGCCCCGGGCGCGAAGCCGGTCACCGGCGTCAAGTCGAACGGCGCCAAGCCCGCCGCGCGACCCGCCGGCCAGAAGACGTCGGCGCAGAAGACCACCGCACAGAAGCCCGCTCAGGCAAAGGCCGATGGTTCGACCAACGGCGCCGCGGGCAACCCCGAGATTCCCGGCCTGGTCTCAGGCCGTTCCCGGCGAAACAAGCAGGACCGCAAGGGCAGCTGAGGCAGCTGTCGGTTCTGGAGAGGAGACAACGTGTCGGAGACGTTGCAGGAAAGCAGCGTGCCTTCCGATTCCATCGCGGAGGAGCTACCCAAGGCGCGGGAGAGTTCGGACCGGTCCAGCGAGGACTTGCTGGTTCAGGAAGGCGACATTGCCGGCGACTACCTGGAGCGGCTGCTGGACCTGCTCGACTACGACGGTGACATCGACCTCGATGTCGACGCCGGGCGAGCGGTGGTGAGCATCGACGGCGGCGAGGACCTGGAGAAGCTGGTCGGTCCGCGCGGGTCGGTGCTGGAGGCGTTGCAGGAGCTGACCCGGCTCGCGGTGCAGCAGGAGACCGGCGCGCGCAGCCGGCTGATGCTGGACGTGGCCGGCTGGCGGGCGGCTCGCCGGGAGGAGTTGCGAGAGCTGGGTCGGTCGGCCGCGGAGCAGGCGGTGAAGTCCGGCGAGCAGGTGAAGCTTCAGGCCATGACTCCGTTCGAGCGGAAGGTGGTGCACGACGCGGTCGCCTCGGTGGCCGGTGCGCACAGCGAGAGCGAGGGCGAGGAGCCGCGACGGCGCGTGGTGGTCTTCGCCAAGGCGTAACTCGAACATCGAAGGATGCGGCTCGTTTCACGTGAAACGAGCCGCATTTTTTGTGCCCGGACCCCGCGTGCCTCGCCCCGCCCGCGCGAGAAGACAATTGACGAATCGGCGGGTTTCACGTGAAACGAGGATGGATGGATACGTTGGTCGCGGCTGACCGACTTTTCGGCGATCGGTTGCCACTCGTCGAGCGGTACGTCGATATGCTGACTCGGCAAGGGGTCCAACGCGGTCTGATCGGACCGCGTGAGGTCGATCGACTGTGGGACCGGCATGTGCTCAATTCGGCGGCCATCGCCGAGTTGGTGCCGGACGGCTCCCGGGTCATCGACGTCGGATCAGGCGCCGGTCTTCCCGGCATTCCACTGGCCATCGCCCGGCCGGATCTTTCCATCGTGTTGCTCGAACCCATGGCGCGACGGATCGACTGGCTGAACGAGGTCGTGGGCTCCCTCGAACTTGACGTGGCCGTGCAACGCGGTCGCGCCGAGGAAGGCGACGTTCGACGGGAGCTGGGTGGCGCGGATGTGGTCACCGCTCGCGCGGTGGCGCCGCTGGCCAAACTGGCGAGCTGGTCGCTCCCCTTGCTCAGGCCGGACGGATGGCTGGTCGCACTCAAGGGCGCGAGCGCGGCCGAGGAACTGGAACGGGACGCGGCGGCGATCGCGCGTGCCGGCGGTGCCGAGTCATCTGTGCGGATCTGTGGCTCCGAACTGACCACGCCGACCACGGTCATCGTGATTCGGCGCGACAAACCGGCGAGTGGCCGTGACGACCGGCGACGGACAAGGAAGGATCGCTGACGTGCACCCCGATTCCCCGACCGGAGCGACGAGGGATGTTCCACGTGAAACCGCAACCGTTCGCCGAGGCCGCCACGGCGCGATCGAACCCGAGGAGGTGCCGCACATGGTGACGCCATCGTTCAGCTCGCCGAGTTCCGGCAGTGAGACCAGTACGCCGAACGGCGACGGGGGCTGGACCCCGATCGCGGAGGAGGCCGAGCGCGCCGCCCGCGTGCTGCACCCGGACACGGTCCTGCCCCGTCCGCGGCAGCGTCGCGTCATGACGATCGCCAATCAGAAGGGCGGCGTCGGCAAGACGACCACTGCGGTGAACATCGCGGCCGCGCTCGCCATCCGCGGGTTGAAGGTGCTCGTGATCGACCTCGACCCGCAGGGCAATGCGAGCACGGCGCTGAGCGTCGAACACCGCTCGGGTACCCCCTCGGTCTACGAGGTGCTGATCGGGGAGATCTCGCTCGCCGAGGCGGCCGCGGTCAGCGACCAGTCGCCGAACCTCTACTGCGTGCCGGCCACCATCGACCTCGCCGGTGCCGAGATCGAACTGGTCTCCATGGAGAACCGCGAGTCACGGCTGAAGGAGGCGCTCTCCGACGAGGCGCTCGACCAGTTGCAGCCGGACTACGTGTTCATCGACTGCCCGCCCTCGCTCGGCCTGCTGACCGTCAACGCGATGGTCGCGGCGAACGAGGTGTTCATTCCGATCCAGTGCGAGTACTACGCGCTGGAAGGTCTCGGCCAGCTGCTGCACAACATCGAACTGGTCCAGCAGCACCTCAACCCTCGGCTGAGCGTGTCCACGATTCTGCTCACCATGTACGACGGCCGGACCAAGCTGGCCGACCAGGTGACCAACGAGGTGCGCGAGCACTTCGGCGACACCGTGCTCAAGACGGTCATCCCGCGTAGCGTCAAGGTGTCCGAGGCGCCCGGCTTCGGGCAGACCGTGTTGGCCTACGACCCGGGCTCGCGCGGCGCCATGAGCTACCTGGACGCCGCGAAGGAAGTGGCCGAACGAGGCGCGCAGCAGGGAGCAGGCAAGTGACCGAACGCAAGGGTGGGCTGGGCCGAGGACTGGCCTCGCTGATTCCGTCCGGGCCGCCGCCCGGCGCGGCTCCCCGGCCCAACCTGGCGAGCGTCCCGGACTCGGCGACGCCTGCCATCCCGGACGGTCTCGCCGTCTCCGGCACCGTCACGGGCGCGGTCTATCGCGAAGTACCGACCGACGCGATCACGCCGAACCCGAAGCAGCCGCGCCAGGTGTTCGACGAAGATGCGCTCGCCGAACTCGAGTTCTCGATCAAAGAGTTCGGCTTGATGCAGCCGATCGTGGTCCGGGCACTCCCCGACGACCAGTTCGAACTGGTGATGGGCGAGCGCCGCTGGCGCGCGTCGCAGCGGGCCGGACTGGAGACCATCCCGGCGATCGTCCGCGAAACCGCGGACGACGTCATGCTGCGCAACGCGCTGCTGGAGAACATCCACCGCGTACAGCTGAACCCGCTCGAAGAGGCGGCGGCGTACCAGCAGCTGCTGGAGGAGTTCGGCGTCACGCACGAGGAGCTGGCGAACCGGATCGGCCGGAGCAGGCCGGCGATCACCAACATGATCCGCTTGCTCAAGCTCCCCCTCCCGGTCCAGCGTCGGGTGGCAGCCGGCGTCCTCTCGGCCGGCCACGCTCGCGCGCTGCTCGGTCTGGAGGATCTCGGCGCGCAGGAGGAGTTGGCCGCGCGCATCGTCGCCGAGGGACTGTCGGTCCGGGCCACCGAGGAGATCGTCACCCTCGCCAAGAACGAGGCACCGGCCAAGCCGAAGCCCGCGCCGCGCAAACCGATGCAGGCGCCGGGGCTTCAGGAGGTCGCGGATCGGCTGTCGAACAGCTTCGACACCCGGGTGAAGGTCGAACTCGGCCGTCGCAAAGGGCGGATCGTGGTCGAATTCGCGTCGGTTGACGATCTTGAACGCATCGTCGAGCTCATGTCAAAAAATGAGACAAATAGGATTTAATTTTCGATGACCCATCACACCGGGTCGTTTCGTCACGGTGACAGGAACTCTCCGTGCTGATCGTCCTGGCTGTGAGTTACTGATGACGGGCGACGGCGCGCTCGACGAGTCCGGCGAAAATATCGCCGAGCGAGCGCCCGGCCGCGTCCGCCGCCATCGGCAGCAGTGACGTCTCGGTCAGTCCCGGCGACACGTTCACTTCGAGGAACTGCACGGTGCCATCCGGCGCGACGATCGCATCCGTCCGCGACACGTCGCGCAACCCGAGCAGCCGATGTGCATTGATCGCCAGATCGGTGACAGCCGTGCGAATCTCGGGCGCCAACCGAGCGGGCGCGTGAAAAGTCGTAAGCCCTGCCGTGTACCGCGCGGTGTAGTCGTAGATCCCGTGCTCCGGCACGATCTCCACCGGTGGCAGCGCCTCCGGCCCGTCCGGTCCCTCGATCACCGTCACCGCGACCTCGACACCGGACACGAACTGCTCGGCCAACACCGTGTCGCCGTAGGCGAGGCAGCCGACCATCGCGGCCGGCAACTCGCTCGCCTCCCGCACCACCTGCGCGCCCAGCGCCGACCCACCCTGGTCCGGCTTGAGCATCAGCGGCAGCCCGAGCCGCTCCACCATCGCGTCCAACACCGCCTGCGCACCCAGCTCGCGGAACGTGCTGTGCGGCAGCACCACCCAGTCCGGCGTCGCGATGCCGGCCCGCACCAGTTCCGCCTTGGCGGTCGGCTTGTCCCAGGCACGCCGGCAGGCATGCGGATCGGTGCCCACGTACGGCACGTCCAACATGGCCAGCACGCTCTGCACCGCGCCGTTCTCGCCCGCGCCACCGTGCAGCGCGGCGATGACCGCGTCCGGACGGGATTCGTGCAGCCGCTGCACCAGGTTGATGTCCACGTCCCACTCGTCGACGGTCAGCCCGACCGAACGCAGCGCGGAGGACAACCGCCTGCCGGAACGCAGCGACACCTCCCGCTCATGGGACATCCCGCCGGAAAGGACAGCGACCCACCGGTCAGACACCGCGACTCCTGACATTGCTCGCCTTTGTGACGAGCGGATGCTACGCGAGATCGGGTGACGGGCTCTGCGGACCGGACACGGCACGGGTGGTGACCGGCCCGAACGTGCGGAACAGCTCCAGCTCGTCGGCAAGCACGTTGGCCAGCCGCCGCACGCCTTCCCTGATCCGCTCGGGGGTCGGGTAGCAGAAGGACAACCGCATCTGCCGCGAGCCGAGCCCGTCCGCGTAGAACCCGGTGCCCGACGCGTAGGCGACCCGCGCGGTGATCGCCCTGGGCAGCATCGCCTTGGTGTCGACCCCCTCCGGCACGGTCAGCCACACGTAGAAGCCACCGTCCGGCCTGGTCCAGCTGCACCCGGTCGGCAGGTGCTGGTCGAGCGCGCCCAGCATGGCGTCGCGCCGCTCGCGATAGGTCTGCTGGAACTTCTTGATCTGCCCACGCCAGTCATGGGTCCGCAGGTAGCGGCTGACGATCATCTGGTTGATGGTCGGGGGGCACAGTGTTGCCGACTCGGCGGCCAGCACCAGCCGCTCGCGCACCGCGTGTGGCGCGAGCACCCAGCCGACCCGCAGGCCGGCGGCGAACGTCTTGGAGAACGAGCCCAGGTACACCACGTTGTCCCGGTCGTACGACCGCAGCGCGGGGTAGGTCTGGCCGTCGAAGCCGAGCAGCCCGTACGGGTTGTCCTCGACCACCAGCACACCCGCGTCCGCGCAGATCCGGAGAATCTCCTGGCGCCGCGCGACCGCCAGCGTCACGCCAGCCGGGTTATGGAAGTTCGGGATCGTGTAGAGGAACTTGGCCCGCCTGCCGGCCGCAGCCGTGGCGGCGATGGCCTCCCGCAACGCCTCCGGCACCAGGCCCTCGTCGTCCATGGCCACATGCACCACATTGGCCTGGTAGGCCGCGAACGAGCCGAGCGCGCCGACGTAGGAGGGGCCTTCCGCGAGCACCACGTCGCCCGGGTCGCAGAAGATCCTGGTGACCATGTCCAGGCCCATCTGTGAACCGACGGTGACCACCACGTCATCCGGATGGGCGTTGATGCCCTCCAGCGCCATGATGTCGCAGATCTGCTCACGCAACCCGACGATGCCCTGCGCCGACCCGTACTGGAGGGCGACGAGACCGTCGGTCGCGATCAGCTCGCCGATCTCGGTGGACAACGAGTCGAGCGGCAGCGCGGCCAGGTTCGGCATGCCGCCGGCCAGCGACACCACCTCCGGCCTGCTGGCAACGGCGAACAGGGCGCGGATCTCGGAGGCGGTCATGCCGGCCGTGCGCGCGGCATACCGGGCCAGATGCGGATCGAGGCTGCGGGCGCCGGAAGGCACCGAGGGCAGGTCACCGTTGCTCATCAGGGCCCTTTCCAGCGAGACGGGAACAACCCTGGCGACGACGCCGGGTAGATCGGACGAGTGTAACCGCCGTACCTGTAGGGCTAGTCACCTTTCGTCGGCGATCACATACGCCTATGCTTTTCGCGTGCTCGATGCCGCTTTCGCGGCGAATCTCTTCGGGCAATTCGGGCTGGAGGTCGAGTGTCGGGACGCGTCGTGGGCGTCACACTGGACAACCTGGACCAGCTCCCCAAGCGCTGCCGGCGCTGCCTGTTCTGGGAACTTGCCCCGCACCTTCGGGAAGAGGCCGAACAGTACGGCCAGACCGACTTCGAGAAGGAAGCCTGGGTCTCCAGCGTCCTGCTCGAATGGGGCTCGTGCGGCAGGCTCGTCTACGTCGACTCGGTGCCCGCCGGCTACGCCTTCTACGCCCCGCCGAGCGCCGTCCCCAGGTCGGTCGCCTTCCCCACCGCGCCGATCAGCGCGGACGCGGTCATGCTCACCGCGGTGCGCATCCTCCCCGAGTTCGCCGGCGCCGGCCTCGGCAGGCTGCTCGTGCAGGAAGTCGCCAAGGACCTGACCCGCCGAGGAGTCAAGGCCATCGAGGCGTTCGCCGACGAGGAGCCCGAGCCCGACGCCAGCTGCGTCGTGCCCGCCGACTTCCTGCGCTCACTCGGCTTCAAGACCGTGCGCGCGCACAAGAAGTGGCCCAGGCTGCGCCTGGAACTGCGCACCGCGCTGTCGTGGAAGGAAGACGTGGAAGCCGCGCTGGAGCAGTTGCTGAACACGGTCAGCATCAGCACGGCAGGCGCCCTGGCCGAACTCCCCCACGCCTGACCTGCCCACACCCGCACTTATCCACACCCCCTGCAATCCATCCACACCCTGTGCATTCCCGTTTTGCCCCGCCCTCAAAGCCCAATAGGCTCAGCGCGGGGCCGTTCCCCCGGGATGGGAGGGGGGTGCTGGTTGGTGAAAGAAATTCGCGTTCTTGGGTGGGTTATTCGGCTTTGGCGAGTTCGTGCTTGAGGATGTCCTCGAAGGTGAACGTGCCGGTGGGCTGGTCGTTCTCGCCGAGCAGATAGAGCCGCTTGACCGCGATCAGGATGCTTTCCGCGACCAGGTCCCGGAAGGCCGGGTTGGTGAGGCGGTCGCGGTCCGCGCGGTTGCTCAGGTAGCCGACCTCGACCCGCACGGCCGGGCAGCGGGTCAGCCGCAGCGGCTCCCAGGTTCGCGGGTGTGAGCGGCAGTCCAGCATGCCGGTCCGCGCGGTCAGTTCGCGCTGGATCAGGCCGGCCAGCGCCTCGCCGACCGTGGACGCTGTGCCGTTCGGGGTGCCGTAATGGAAGCAGGCCACGCCCTCCGCGAGCGGCGAGCGGTTCGCGTCCACGTGCAGCGACAGGAACAGGTCGGCGCCGGTCTCGTTGGCGAACGCGGCACGTTCCGGGTCGGTCGGGCTGTCGCCCGCGCTGCGGGAGAGCATCGCCTCCATGCCGGTCGCGGCCATCTGGCCTTCCAGCCTGCGCGCCAGGTCCCACATCAGGTCGGCCTCGTGCACCTGGCCATACGTGGCGCCGGGGTCGGTGCCACCGTGGCCGGGGTCGACCACGATCCGCTTGCCGCGCAGCAGCGGACCGGCCTGGCGGACCCGCTCCTGTTCGCGGAGCAGCACCGGGCGACCGCCACGGACCTTCGGCGCGAGCTGACGCAGCGACCGGACCGTGGCCGGGCCGCAGATGCCGTCCGGGACCAGGCCGTAGTCGCGCTGGAAGTTGCGCAGCGCCTTCTCGATCTGCGGCCCGAACGTGCCGTCCGCGCGGCCCGCGTCGTAGCCGAGTTCGAGCAGCTTCTCCTGCAGGGCGAACACGTCGTCACCGGTCATCGGCGCGGACACCAGGTAGGCCAGTGGCCGCCCGCCGAGGTGGTACGTGGCATCGCGCAGCGCGCGGAACGTGGCCGGGCCGACCATTCCGTCGGTGATCAGGCCACGCTGCTGCTGGAACGTGCGCACCGCGTGCTCGACCGCCTGGTCGAAGACCGCGTGGTTCCCGGGGCGGTCGGACCCGGGCAGCAGACCCAACGCGGTGAGCGTCGAGGAAATCTCGGCTACCGCCGGACCGACGTCACCGCGACGGCGTACCTGCATGCACCCTCGCTCGGCTAGGGCACCGACGAGAGGCCGGCGCTGGGGGAGGACAACGTTCCGGCTGGTTGGGTGTCCAACCGGAAATCGGTTATCACATTGTGCCCTGTGCTTGATCGGGCTAACCGGAGGGATACATGGTGCGCCCGGTCGGACGCGCAGCGTAGGCCGAGTGGACTCTGCGTCACCACGATCGAGTGAGCCACCGACTCTTTCGTGGTCGCCCGAACATGGGAAAGGGGTGGGCTCACGGTGTCGTGAGCCCACCCCTTCGCGGTGGTTTCCGCTGCTCAGCCGATCACGTCGGCCAGGTCGTTGAGCAGGGCGGCCTTGGGCTTGGCGCCGACGATCTGCTTGACCGCCTTGCCGTCCTTGAACAGGATCAGGGTCGGGATCGACATGATCTGGTAGTCGCGGGCGATGTTCGGGTTGGCGTCGACATCGACCTTCGCGATGGTGAGCTTCTCGGCGTGCTCGGTGGCGATCTCCTCCAGCACGGGGGCGACCATCTTGCACGGCCCGCACCAGGTCGCCCAGAAGTCGACGAGTACCGGCTTGCTGCTGGTCAGGACGTCTTCGCCGAACGAAGCGTCGGTAACGGTAACCGTGGAACCGGCCATGATCTCTCTCCTCGTGGGTGATCGCTTGTTGTGCTGTTGGTCACATGTGTCAGGTCAGGACGCCGCGTAGCCGCCGCCGACGAACTCGGCCGCGAGTTCCGCCGTTGCTTCGCCGTGCTCGGCCAGCCACCGCTCGGCGTCGATGGCGGCTGCCGCACCCGAACTGGCCGCGGTGATCGCCTGTCGATAGGTCCGGTCCACCAGGTCGCCGGAGGCGAACACGCCGTCCAGGTTGGTGTAGGTGCTCTGGCCCTTGACCTGGACGTAGCCGTCCGGGTCGACCTCGACCTGGCCGGCGACCAGCTGGCTGCGCGGGTCGTGCCCGATCGCCATGAACAACCCGCTGATGGGCAGTTCCGATTCCGCGCCGGTCACCGTGTTGCGGACCTTGATGCCGGACACCGAGTTCTCACCCAGCACCTCGAGCACCTCGGTGTTGGTCAGCCAGCGGATCTTGTCGTTGTTCCTGGCGCGCTCCAGCATGATCTTGGAGGCGCGGAACTCCTCCCGCCGGTGGACGATGGTGACCGTCTTCCCGAACTTGGTCAGGAAGGTCGCCTCCTCCATCGCCGAGTCGCCGCCGCCGACCACCGCGATGTCCTGTTCGCGGAAGAAGAATCCGTCACAGGTCGCACAGGCCGACACGCCGTGGCCGAGCAGCCGCTGCTCACCCGCGATGTCCAGGTACCGCGCCGCGGCACCCATGGCCAGCACGATGGCCTTGGCGCCGTAGCGCACGCCGTTGGCGGTCACGTACTTGATCTCGCCGGTGAGGTCGAGCTCCTCGACGTCCTCGGAACGCA
>DASZJG010000035.1:0-63167 GCA_035948315.1 Pseudonocardiaceae bacterium
GTAGCGCTGGAGAAGGACATCCGCGAGTGGGTCAAGAACTGGAACGAGGACCCGAAGCCGTTCGTGTGGCGCAAGACCGCGGAGGAGATCCTGGACTCCCTAGCGCGATATTGCGAACGAATTTCAGGCGCACGACACTAGATAGCGCGGAGCGGTCTCTGTGGCCAGTATCGAAGAGTGTCAGATCTGCTGTGGGACGAGGTCAGGACCTTCTTCGACGCTGACCTGATGGGTCAGTTGCCCGACGTTCAGATTCGCGGAACGTCCGTCGACGACTGGCAGAAGCTACTCGACCTGGTTCAGTCGAGCGGCTGGGTGTGGGAGTACCTCCTCGGCCAAGAGCCTGCGCCGCTGCCATCTGCCACCGAGGTATTCACCCGGCCCGCCGATGGCGAGTACCAGGAACTGCACGTCTACCCGGCCGCTGGAGTCCTGATGATTTTCCGGCCGCTTTCTGCGGATCAGATCGATTTCGACATGGACGTACGCGAGTTGCAAGGGCAGGAAGGCGTGGACCTCCTGTGTGAGTTCCTGACCGTGCTCGGCCATCGGCTGGATAAGTCGGTGCTGATGTGTGCCGAGGGTGACTACGAGAACCCGGTCCTGGGTTTTGAGGTGGCTGCGGATCGCGTAGTGCTGCTGGCTGCTCCTCGCCCCTGATCTGCCGCCGAGACCGTCCGGGAGGCCACTGGCCGTTGGCCTTACAATCAACTCGCGTCGGGACGGAAACGGCCGATCACGGGACGCGGGACAGTCACGGGACAGGTTCCGCCTAGTCAGTTGATCGGGTCGGGTCGGAACTGGCATGACAGGCCCACTAAGCTGGGCGAACACAACTTCAGAGCCCTCGTAGCTCAGGGGATAGAGCAACGGTTTCCTAAACCGTGTGTCGCAGGTTCGATTCCTGCCGGGGGCACTACAAGGATGGGAACAGGAGTAAGGGTAGGCATACCTTCCTCCTTGGTTCCATCGGTTAGGTTCTGGCTATCGCTGGGCAGGCCCGCTGAGGTGTGGCGGACCTGCCCAGCGCGTTGAAGTGGGATGACGACCGCATCGTGGGCAGCACGCTGGGCTGCGGGCATGGTGGAGCCGAACAGAGTGATTCGGCAGGTGGCCCGGTTAGCGGTGAGTAGCGCGATGGTGATCTTCGCCTGGTTTTTCTGGGCCCCGTCGATGAACACCTTTCCGGCGCTGCCGTCCTTGGCGATCACCGCGGTGATCGTGTGCGGGGTTTCGCTGGCGAGTTGTTGGGCTAGATCGGCTTGGGCGCTTCCTTCAGGCCGGAGAACACGGCGGCGATCAGGCGTCGTCCCTGAGCCATACCGTCGTCGTTGTTCGCGACACGCCACAGGAAGCTCATCAGCATGATGATGTCGGCGGGGTCGTGCCCAGCGGCGATGGTGCCCTCGGCCACGCAGGCGTCGACCAGCTTCGCCACGGCAGCGGTGGTCGGCGCCCAGGACTCGCTGATCACGTCCTGGGCCGCGGCGCTGTGTAGCGCGTCGCCGAGGCCATGTTTGATGCGGATGTAGGCCGACAGGGTCTCGAACCACTCGATGAACGCGGCCCTGGCCGAGGAATGACGTGCCAGCACCTCGTCGGCGGTGATAGTGAGGCGTTCTATGTCGTGCTGGTAGGCCGCCAGGATCAGGTCGTCGCGGGTAGGGAAGTGCCGGTAGAGCGTTCCGGCGCCGACGCCCGCGCGTTTGGCGACCTCGCTCAGTGGCACGAGCGGGTCGTCCGTGAACAGTTCGTGGGCGGCCTCGATGATCGCGACCCGGTTGCGCGCGGCGGCTTTGCGCTGCGTGCCGTAGGTGCTGGGCGTCCCGTCGGTCATTCCTCGATAATGCCCCACCTTTGACATGCGGACAATCCTCCGCTAGTTTGGCGAGCGCTTACGGAGAATCCTCCGCAAGTTCATCCTCGCAGGAGAACCCCCATGCGCTACGTGAAACTCGGCACCACCGGCCTGGACGTCTCACCCATCGCGATCGGCGCCATGACCTACGGCGAGCCCGACCGCGGCCACCCCGTCTGGTCCCTCGGCGAGCAGGACGCCCGCCCGCTCATCAAGCACGCCCTCGACGCCGGCGTCAACTTCTTCGACACCGCGAATATGTACTCCAACGGCTCCAGCGAAGAGATCCTCGGCCGCGCGCTCAAGGACTTCGCGAACCGCGACGATGTGGTGATCGCGACCAAGCTGCGCCACCCGATGCGCCCAGGCCCGAACGGGAAGGGGCTGTCGCGCAAGGCGATCATGACTGAGGTCGACCACTCGCTGCGCCGGCTGGGCACCGACTACATCGACCTCTATCAGGTGCACCGCAACGACCACGCCACACCGCTGGAAGAGACCCTTGAGGCACTCAGCGACCTCGTGAAGATGGGCAAGGTGCGCTACCTCGGCGCATCGTCGATGTTCGCCTGGGAGTTCGCCAAGGCCCTGCATCTGCAGAAGCAGTACGGCTGGGCCCGGTTCGTGTCCATGCAGGGCCACTACAACCTGCTGCACCGCGAGGAGGAGCGCGAGATGATCCCGCTGTGCCTGGACGAGGGGGTCGGCACGATCATCTGGAGCCCGCTGGCGCGTGGCCGGCTGGCCCGAGCCTGGGACGATGCGAAGTCCACCGCGCGTGCCGCGACCGACGGCGCGTTCGCCGACATGCTCTACTCGCCCACCGAGGAGGCGTCCAACCGCGCGATCGTGGACGCGGTCGGGCAGGTCGCCGACGCGCACGGCGTGAGCCGCGCGCAGATCGCGCTGGCGTGGCTGCGCCGCCAGCCGGTGGTCACCGCCCCGCTGGTCGGTGCGGGTTCGGTGCAGCAGATCGACGAGGCCGTGGCATCGCTGGACGTGGTGCTCACCGACGAGGAAGTGCGGGCGCTGATCGCCCCGTACACGCCGCGGTATGACTGGCAGGGCATTTCCGACGAGGCCGAACTGAACGCGATCCGCGCCCGCATCCCGGGAATGGCGCTGACATGAGTTCCATCGTTCGCTCCGGTCCGTCGGCCCGCCTCGGAGCGATCCTGCTCCTCGTCGGCCCGCTGGTGTCGTGGGCGGCAGAGCTCGTCACCGCGGCGGCCTGGCAGCACCCGCACTACTCGCCGCTCTACAACTGGGTCAGCCACCTTGGTTTGATCGGCCCGAGCCAGGTCGCGTTTGGCCAGGTCGGGAACTCCCCGCTGGGCGCCGTCATGGACACCGGCTGGGTTCTCTACGGCACCGCGCTCATCGTCGGCGCGCTGTTGACCTTCGATCTGCGCACGGGTCCGCGGCCGATCGCGATCGTCGTGCTGGCGATCGTGTCCGGTGTCGGCGTGTCCCTCGTGGGGATCTTCCAGGGATCCAGCGCCGATGTGGCGAACGGCCTGATCGCATTCCACACCGTCGGCGCGCAGGGTGTGATGCTCGCCGGAAACATCATGGCGATCGTTGTCGGCGCCAGTGGCGCCCGGATCGGTCTGGGCCGTGGGCGCCGCGCCGCGAGCATCGCGCTGGGCATCGTCGGCCTGCTCGCGTTCCCGGTCTTCATGGCCGACGTGTTCACCGGCTGGGCGTGGAACATCGGCCTGTTCGAACGCGCCGTGATCTACCCGATCATGATCGGCCACGTTGTCCTCGGCAGCGGCCTCGCCGCCACCAGGGTGCCCGTCGAACTGCTCGACGTTTGACATCAGGACGGTCAAGGACCGTGCGGCTGGGCTCCCCGCCGCCAGTCGTCCAGGGATGCGCCCTCGTCGTAGACGACCGGTCAGCAGGTAAATCCGACCGCGCCCCCGAGCTACGGGCGCCACTCGCTCGGCGGGGCCAACGCATACCAGTACGCCGCCCGGCACCCTGGCCAGGTCGCCGCCTTGATCGTCGAGGACATCGGCGCGGTGGTGGACAGCGACTGGCAATTCACGCAGCGGCTGCCCCACCGCGCCCGCTCGCGCGAGGACCTGGCGGTCGCGCTCGGCCGGACCGCGACCTATCTGGCAGGCTCATTCCGCCGCTCGGGCGAGGGGTGGATTCTCCTTCGACATCGACGACACCGTGCGGTCGCCAAGAGTGAGCCCTACGAACAACCTGACGGTTACCCCCAAGGGAAGCCTGTGATGCCGGGGTAGGTGCCGTTGAACGTGGCCGCGTTGTCTGCACCTGCGACGGCCCTGAAGCCTTGCCAGGTGCCGTTGCTGTAGCGGATGTTGTGGTAGATGTTGCCGTCGTTGCCAACGGCCAGGAGCTGCATCGAGCCGTCGGACAGTGCTCCTGCGGCGACCCATTGGGCGTCGAACCCGAGTGCGCGGAAGCCTTGCCAGGTGCCGTTCGCGTACCGGATGTTGTGGTAGATATTGGCGTCGTTTCCGATGGCCAGGAGTTGGGCGGAACCGTCTCCCATTCCGGCGATGGCGAAGGCGGGGCCGGAGAAAGTGGCCGCGTTGTCGGCTCCCGCCAACGTTGTGAAGCCTTGCCACGTGCCGTTGCTGTAGCGGATGTTGTGGTAGACGTTGCTGTCGTTGCCGAGAGCGAGCATCTGGGAGGATCCGTCAGGCATGCCGGTGATGGCGATACCGGTGTTCGAAGCGCCGCCCAGGGTGCCGATCTGGAAATGGCCGGTGCTGGAGCCGCCAGCGACTTCGGTGAAGCCCTGCCAGCTTCCCGAGGGGGTGTTGCGGATGTTGTGGGTCACGTTCGCGCTGCTGTCGACAGCGAGCACCTGGGCCGAACCGTCGGGCATCGCGGCGATCGCGCACTGCGAGGCAGTGAGATTCAGGGGAACCCAGCCCTGCCAGGTCGTGTTCGTATGACGGATGTTGTGGTACAGACCGTAGTCATCGCCGATGGCCACGAGCTGTGACGAACCGCCCTTGGCTCCGGCGATCGCGACACCGGCAGGTGAGTGGAAGGTGCTGGCGCGGTATCCGGCGACGGCTGCCCAGCCCTGCCAGACACCGTGCCCGGAACGGATGTCGTGGTAGATGTCGCCGTTGTTGCCCAACGCCACCATCTGGGTGCTGCTGGTGTAGGAACCCTGGGTTCCCCATTGGCCGTAGTCGGTGGTGATCGTGTAGTCCCAGTCGCAGCTTGCGCCGCCGACGGTGGCGGAGCCGCGCTGCCAGATGTGGGTGTGGGAGTTGAGCGTGGCGTTCTGGCCGCCGGAGAAGCCGCCCGACATCGACTGCCAGAACCAGGTCGTCTTGCCGTTCCCGGCCGCATGGTCGATGCACCAGGTGCTGGAGTAGATGCCGATCCGGCTGGGCGGCAGGATCGCGGCGATCCCGTCCAGGTAGGCGTCCACGGCCGCGTAGTCGGAGGGCTGTACGTCGAAGTCCAGGCTGAAGTAGATCGGCCGGTCGGCGGGGATCCCGCACGCGTTGGCGGCGGACAGCGCCACCTGAGCATCGGAGCTGCCACCAGCAGACCCCCTGCTCGTCGGATTGGCGGCCTGCTCGAAGTTGGCGATCACCGCGACGCCGTTGGCAGCACACGATGCCACCTTCGCAGCGGTCAGGGAGCCAGGGCCGGTCAGGTAGTAGGACACGAACACATACCCCGCCGACGCGACCTGACCGGGGTCTGGGTCCTGGTTGGAGTCAAGTCCCTTGGGCCAGGTGGCCGGACTCGCTCCGCTGACGCCGACGCCGACGGCGGTCAGGGCCAGCGCCCCGGCTCCGGCGGCCGCCGTGGCCAACAGCCGCCGGCGGGTCAACTCAGGGCGCTCAGGAACGTTGTTCTCGCGCATGCGACATCGCCTTTCGAAGGTGTCTGATCGAACGTGATGGACTTCGAGTCACACCCGTTCTCCGGCAGGACGAGGTTGTTTGAACGGTCGTTGATCCACTTCTGGCTCAGTCGGTGACGTCCGCCGATGCCGCTGCTGAGCCCGCCTACCGGCCGGTCAGTAGTTGCAGCCACCGCTCGGGCTGACCGGCACGCTGCCGTTGGAGTAGTTCCACCATGATTGGCCGGAGCAGTGGTGCGTGCCGTCGGGGGCGTCGAAGGTGAAGTCGTAGGAGGCTTTGACCACCTCGGATTCCTGACCGTAGATGCTGATCTTGCCTGAGTCCCACCAGTAGGGGTAGCCGGGGTTGTTCCCCCAATCCCACGGATCGTTGGTGTTCCAGCTGCCGTGCCCATCGGTGTTCCAGCCGCCCTGGATCCATTCCGCGTTCTCGATGGCGATGTAGTTGGTGCTGCCCGCCGCGCTGCCGGGCACGCGGGTGTTCCAGAAGTGGATCTCGGCGTAGGCCTGGTGGGCGCACTGGTCGTAGCCCTGGTAGAAGTCGGCGATGTGGCCGTCCCAGCCGCTCGCGGCATTGGCCCACAGTTGTTGGACCTGGCCGACGGTACGTAGGCATCCTGTCGATGCCTGCGGAGCCGGTGCGGCCTGCGCCGCGGCCGGGGTGAGGGTGAAGAGGGCTGTGGCCGCGGCGAGGGCGGTGGCAGCCAGGGCGATTTTCGACATGGGAGGCCTCCCGATACTGACGAGCAAGGACGTTCGGCTGGGGAGACGCTATGGACCCGAGTCCTTTGGCCGTCCTAGATTCGTCCTAGGGCGAGGTCGATGTTGACGGCGCTAGTCATGGGTCCGTCAGTGCAGTCCTTCGGCGAGCGGACCTAGTGACAGCGCGGGTAGGAAGTTCAGCAGCGCCAGCAACATGGCGGATCCGGTGACCAGCGCGACGAAGTTGACTCCGTGTGCGCGCAGGGTTCCGACGGTGACCACCCCGGGTCGTTGCGCGGCGAATTTTCCGGCGAGGGCGAGCACCAGGCCGATGGGTAGATAGCGGCCGATGAGCATGGCGATGCTCATGATGATGTTGTAGAACGGCGTGTTCGCGGACAAGCCGGCGAAGGCGCTGCCGTTGGTGTTCACGTTGCTGGTGAACGCATAGATGACCTCGGAGAGCCCGTGCGGGCCGACGTTGCCCATGGCGGCTCGACCGGCGGGCAGCGCGATGGCAATGGCCGAGCAGATCAGGATCACGGCCGGGATGACCAGGGCGTAGAGCACCACCATGGTCATTTCTCCGACGCCGACCCGTTTTCGGAGGTATTCGGGTGTCCGGCCGACCATCAGACCGCCGATGAACACCGCGACCAGCACGGCCATCAGCAACCCGTACAGGCCGCTGCCGGTACCGCCGGGACTGATCTCGCCGAGCATCATGGCGGCCATCAGCACCCCGCCGCCGAGTCCCGTGAAGCTGTCGTAACTGGAGTTCGCGGCGCCGTCGGCGGTGCCCGTCGCGCTAATGCCGAACAAGGCGCTGCCGGGCAAGCCGAAACGATCCTCGGTGCCTTCGCTGGCGGCGCCTGCCGCCAGCGACGCGGTTTCCGGGTGGGCGTGCTCGGCCCAGGACACGGCGCCGGTGCAGAGGGCGAACAGGATGCCCACCACGATCAGCAGCGTCCAGCCCTGCCGGCGGCTGCCGACCATCCGCCCGTACATGCGCAGGAACGCGACGGGAATGAGCAGCATCAGCACGATCTCGATCGGGTTGCTCCACGCCGACGGATTCTCGAACGGGTGCGCGCTGTTGGCGTTGAAGAATCCGCCGCCGTCGCCGGACATCAGTTTGATGGGTTCCCAGGAGCCGACCGGACCGCCGATCAGGGTCTGGCTGCCGCCGGCCAGCGTGGTGATGGTCTGCGCGCCGTGCAGGTTCTGCTCGACGCCGAGGCCAATCAGCAGCAGTCCGGCGATGACGGAGAGGGGCAGCAGGACACGGATCACGCACCGGATGAGGTCGACCCAGAAGTTCCCGAGTTCGTGGGTGCTGTGCCCGATCAGGCCGCGGATCAATGCCACCGCGACGCACATGCCGACCGCGGCACTGGCGAACGCCTGAACGCCCAGCCCGGTCATCACGGCCAGGTGGCCCATGGTGGACTCGCCCGCGTAGTTCTGCCAGCTGGTGTTGGTGGTGAAGCTGATCGCGGTGTCCAGCGCGAGCAGGAACGGTAGGTCGGGGTGGCCCAGGGACAGCGGCAGATGCGCCTGGAACAGGAAGATGGCCAGCAACGCCAGGATGCTGAACAGGGAGAACGCGAGCAGCGCGAGCAGGTAGCGCCTCCAGTTCTGCTGGCCGTCCGGGTCGACGCCGCAGGTCCGGTAGACGAGTTGTTCGAATCGGGAGTGCCGCGTGCCGGTGAACACCCGGGCCAGGTAATCGCCCAGGGGCACGTGCAGGGCCACCACGAGGGCGATGACGATCAGCGCTTGCGACCATGCCGCCATGTCATGCCCCTTGCTTCGGATACTGCTGGTCCAGCGCCAGGTTGAGTCGCACGACGTTGACCACTGGTTCGCCGAGCACGCCGAGCGGTCGGCCGGTGGTGTAGCGGTCGACCAGGGAGGACAGGGTGGCCAGGCTGATGCCGCGGGCTCTGGCCACTCTGGGCGCCTGGAGGTTGGCGTAGGCGAGGCTGATGTCCGGGTCGAGGCCGCTGCCGCTGGCGGTCACCGCGTCGCTGGGTACCGCCGGGGGTGTCGGCGCGTTTTCCGCGATCGGAGTGGGCACGGCGTGGCCGTAGTCCGCGCCGTACTGCGCGCATTCCACTCGTACGCCCTGGTACGTGGCCATGAACGGAGTGACCGGGCATTCCTGGTTGAGGCTGACCACTCTGGTCGTCGGGCCGGTGAGGCCGTCCGTACGGAACACGCCGAGTACCGCGCCGACCCCATCGGCCGTGCAGTACGGCCGCGCACCGTTCACGCCCTCCAGTTCACCGATTGCCTTGCTGCGCTGGCAGATCTGGGACAGCAGGCTCAGCTTGCCGGTGTCGGACTTGTCGGCTGGGTTGGGCAGGGTGTCCACGATGCTGTCCGGTCCGAGGTTGCTCGCCCCGCTAGCGGTCGGATCGTAGCCGTTGCCCGCCATCGACGGCCGGGTCTGGAAGTACTTGGGGATCGGGTTGCCCTTGGCGTCGGTGAAGGACTGTCCGATCAGGACACTTCCGACCGTCCTTCCGTTCGGCCCTGTGATGAGTGAACCATCCGCAGGGCCGCTCAGGCCGGGAATCCGGGCCAGGACGGTCATGCCGAGCGGGTAGGCCAGACCGACGATGAGGGTCAGCACGACCACAACGCGTAGGGCGGCGAGGTGTACGGCCAGCCGGCCACGAACTCGCATGATCACATCCCCGGAATGAATCGAACGAGCAGGTCGATGAGTTTGATGCAGATGAACGGGGTGATCACGCCCCCGACGCCGTAGATCCACAGGTTGCGGGTGAGCAGGGCGGACGCGCTGGCCGGCCGGTAGCGAACGCCGCGCAGGGCGAGCGGGATCAGCGCGACGATGATCAGCGCGTTGAAGATCACCGCGGAGAGGATCGCGGACTGTGGCGAGTGCAGCCGCATCACGTCGATGGCGTTGAGGCTGGGGTACACCGAGCCGAACATCGCGGGCAGGATCGCGAAGTACTTGGCGATGTCGTTGGCGATGGAGAACGTGGTCAGCGCGCCCCGGGTGATCAGCAGTTGCTTGCCGATCTCCACGATCTCGATCAGCTTGGTCGGATTGGAATCCAGGTCGACCATGTTGCCGGCTTCCTTGGCGGCGGAGGTGCCGGTGTTCATGGCCACGCCGACGTCGGCCTGGGCCAGTGCGGGCGCGTCGTTGGTGCCATCGCCGGTCATCGCGACCAGTCGGCCACCGACCTGCTCGGCGCGGATCAGGGCCAGCTTGTCCTCTGGCTTGGCCTCGGCCAGGAAGTCGTCGACGCCGGCTTCCTCGGCGATGGCGCGGGCGGTGATCGGATTGTCCCCGGTGACCATCACCGTGCGGATGCCCATTCGCCGCATTTCGTCGAACCGCTCGCGCAAGCCCTCCTTGACCACGTCCTTGAGCTGGATCACACCGAGCACCCGGGCCTGACCGTCGCTGATCTCGCCGACCACCAACGGCGTTCCACCTGATGCGGAGATCCCATCCACGAGTTCGCCCAAGGCGAGCGGGACGGTGCCACCATGCTCGCGCACCCACTCGGCCACCGCGCTGGCCGCACCCTTGCGCAGCGTCCTCGGCCTGGGCCGTTCGATGTCCACACCAGACATTCGGGTCTGGGCGCTGAAGGGCAGCCAGCGCGCCTCGGTCAGTTCACCGGGTCCGCGCTCACGCAGACCGTAGGCATTCTTCGCATGGATGACGACCGACCGGCCCTCGGGGGTGTCGTCGGCCAGGCTGGACAGTTGCGCGGCGGCGGCCAAATCTTCTTCGGACACCCCCGGCACCGGCAGGAACGCGCTGGCCTGGCGGTTGCCGAAGGTGATGGTGCCGGTCTTGTCCAGCAGCAGTGTGTTCACATCGCCCGCGGCCTCGACGGCGCGGCCGGACATGGCGAGCACGTTGCGCTGCACGAGTCGATCCATGCCGGCGATGCCGATGGCGGAAAGCAGCGCGCCGATCGTGGTCGGGATCAGACAGACCAGCAGCGAGACCAGCACGATGCCGGACACGCCGCCCGCGTTGATCGCCACTGTGTCGGGCGCCGCGGCCTGATACGCCTTGGAGAAGATCGCCATCGGCTGCAAGGTGACCACGGCCAGCAAGAAGATGATCGTCAGGGCGGCCAGCAGCAGGTTCAGCGCGATCTCGTTGGGGGTCTTCTGCCGGTTGGCTCCCTCGACCAGCGCGATCATCCGGTCCAGGAAGCTCTCTCCCGGTTGCTGGGTGATCCGCACGACGATCCGGTCGGACAGCACGGCGGTGCCGCCGGTAACCGCGCTTCGGTCGCCGCCGGACTCGCGAATGACCGGTGCGGACTCGCCGGTGATGGCCGACTCGTCGATGCTGGCGATGCCCTCGACCACGTCACCGTCGCCGGGGATGATCTGCCCGGCCTCGACCGCGACCAGGTCGCCTCGGCGCAGTTCCGCGGCGGCAACCGCTTCCACCAGGCCGTCGGATCCTGGCAGGAGGCGTCGCGCGATGGTCTGCTGGCGGGTGCGGCGCAGGGCTTGCGCCTGGGCCTTGCCCCGGCCTTCGGCCACTGCTTCGGCCAGGTTGGCGAACAGCACGGTCAGCCAGAGCCAACCGGTGATCAGCCAAGCGAACACCGTGGGCGATGTGATCGCCAGACAGGTGGTCAGCACCGAGCCGACCTCGACGACGAACATGACCGGGGTGCGCCACAAGGTGACCGGGTTGAGCTTGCGCAGGGCCGGTGGCAGGGCCAGCCACAGCTGCTTCGGGTCCAGCAGTCCGGCACCGACCCGGCCCGGTTTTCGACCGGGTTCGGGTGGATGGCTCGATTCGACCGGGGCGACCGGGGTGGACACACTCATGCTTCGACGCTCCGCCGATGTCGGGACTACAGGTGGCTGGCATATGCAACGCCGGCATGCCGACCGGCTCAAAGATCACTGACGCTTTCCCAACGGCCGAGCGCGGATTGCTGACGCCAGCGAAACGTCAAGGGCGGTCTTCGGGGCGTGCGGAATCCGTCAGCGCGGTGGCGTCCGGGTGCCTCGGGTTTGTTGACTGGTGGGGGATCGGGGATACGCGGTGCTGAGGGACGTGTGGTGGACAGGTGGGATCGGCGGGTCGTCGTCGGTGTTGACGGTTCGGTGGGGAGCCTCGCGGCTCTGCGGCGGGCGGTGTACGAGGCACGGCTGCGGGATGCGCCGTTGCTGTCCCTGCTCGCGTGGGCGCCGCCAGGTGGCAATGGCGTGGGCGGTCGGCGAGCGCCATGCCCGCCGGAGCTGCTGGAGATCTGGCGCAAGGACGCGCGGCGGCAGTTGCGCACCGCATGGGAACAGGCCCTCGGCGGTATTCCGGCCGACCTGACGACCAAGACACTGACACTGCGTGGACCGGCCGGTGCCGCGCTCGTCGAACTCGCTGACCAGGCCAACGCCTTGCTGGTCGTGGGCGCGGGACGACCTGGCCCGTGGCGGTTACTCGGCGCCGGATCGGTGACCCGCTACTGCGTCGCCCACGCGCGCTGCGGGGTGCTGACCGTGCCGCGTCCGGCCACGCTCTCGCGCGCCGCGCAACGGCGGTTGGTCCGTCAGTTCACCGCACCCGCGGCCGGTTGAACGAGGGCGTGTCGGTACGCGTTGGCACCGGCCGCCACGTCGTTGCGGTGCTGCTGTTGCGCGTGATCCGGTCGCGCACCCACAGCACTGTCCATCCCACCGCGACTCCGCCGCCGAGCAGGCCCATGAGCGTGAGTGTGTAGGCGACATCGCCCATCGTCGAGCCCTTTCCCCGGCGCCGGTCCAGATGTCTTTCAGGGTTCTCTGGCCGGGCGCCGCCAACACCGCCGCTGACGGGACCTTGACGTCAGCCGGCTGAGGATTTCCGCGAACCCTTCGGGTATGTCCGTTGTCCGGTCAGCGGTACTCCGCGATCCGTGGCCAGAGTCCGAGCGCGATCAGCCCGAGTACGAGCAGGGCCGCGATGCCCGGGATCAGCGGGGTCCAGCCGGACGCGGATATGACGAGGATGACCATACTCGTTACTCGTCGGGTTCCAGGTGAAAAGAAAACGTCAAGGAATCGTGGTTTCCATTGCGCTGATCGGATTGTCGTGCAAGCGAAAACCATCGATAAGCTCTCGTCCTGGTGAGCCGGGAAGCCTGGTCGGCATCATGTCCTGACGACGGGAAGGCGCACGCCCATGGCTCGCGGTGTCGCGTATCTGGAAGCCGATTACCGGCGCGAAGCGTTGCGCACCAACCTGTGGGTGGTGCCGGTGGCCGAGGCCATCGGCGTGCTGTTGCTGTTCGGCGTGACCCTGGCCGTCGATCAGGCGGCCTACCAAGGTGTGATCTCGCTGCCGTCCTGGGTGCTCAGCGGCACCGCCGACGCCGCCCGGCAGATCCTGACGACCATCGCCGCAGCCATCATCACCGTGGTCGGCGTGGTCTTCTCCATCACCATCGTGGCGTTGACACTCGCCTCGACCCAGTTCGGCCCGCGCATGCTGCGCAACTTCATCCGCGACCGGGGCACCCAGTTCACCCTGGGTACGTTCGTGGCGACCTTCTTCTACAGCATCCTGGTCCTGGTTTCGATCGGACCCGGTTCGCACGGCGATTTCGTGCCCCACCTCTCGATCACGGTGACGCTCGCGTTGACCGTGGTCGATCTGTTGATGTTGATCTACTTCATCAACCACATCGCGAGCGAGATCCAGTTGCCCCAGGTCATCGCGGGCATCGCGCGGGACCTGGCCAGGGCCATCGCGATGGAGACCGCGGATGCCGTGGACGGCACAGGTGGGCCGGACTGCGACCTGCTGCTGGTCGAGATCGCCGACGCGGGCGTCGCGATTCCTACTCCGCACAGCGGCTATCTCCAGGTCATCCGGCACGAGTCACTGGTCAGGATCGCCGCCAAGGCGGGCGCGGTGATCCACCTGCCCTACCGGCCGGGACACTTCCTGGTGCACGGCCAGGCCCTGGCGACCGTCTGGCCACCCGCAGCAGCCGAGCAGATTGCCGCAGCGCTGGAACGAGGCCAGGTCACCGGGCCGTACCGAACGCTCACCCAGGACATCTCCTTCGGCGTCGACCAACTGGTGGAGATCGCCATCCGCGCGCTCTCACCCGCGGTCAACGACACCTTCACCGCGCTGACCTGTATCGACTGGCTCACCGACTGTTTGTGCCGGCTCACCACCGACTGGCGCCCCCGGCGAGTCCACCGCGATCAGCAGGGCCACATCCGGGTGATCGCCTATCAGGCCGAGTACGACCGGTTGATCCAGCGCGCGTTCGAGAAGATCCGCCAAGCCGGCCGAGACATGCCGGCCGTGTCGATCAGACAACTCGAATCGCTCACCAGGATCATGGAACAAACGGCGATCGCCGAACGCAGACAGGTCCTGGTGGAGCAGGCCGCGATGATCCAGCGAGCCAACCAGGATTCGGTACCCGAACCGGCCGACCGCGCGGACGTACAACGCAGGTACGAGGCGCTCGTGGCGGTACACCGCGACCTCGTGCACGCCGAAACGACGGTTCCGCTCACCGGCGGGGTCTCACCGGCTGTGGCTCCCGGACGCACGTTGTCGGCGCAGCGCAACGGCGATGCCCAGGACGACCAAGAACGCGACGCCGTAGCCGATGGCCGGTCCCATCGTGCCGGTGGTGGCCTGGCCCAGGACTCCGATCACTAGCCCGACGGACAATGGTGCCCACACAATGGTGTCCCCTTTCGTACTTCTTTGTGCTCGTTCGCACACCTTGCGTAGTTGACGCTAGTGGAAGAACCATGGCATAGCGCGACAAAACCGCGTAAGGGTTTCGCCTCGTGCTTGCCGTGCGCACGTTTGTGTTGATACGTATAGACAGTGATCAACGGCAGCGGGACGAGGCGCTCTCGCCGAGAGCTGCTACTCGTCGCCCGCGCCCGTACCCGGTCGTGCCTGCCTTTGCCGGTGCCGTCCCCGCTGGAGCTGCGTGGCTTCGGCGCTGAGGATGAGCCGCCGCATCAGGCGTAGCCCGCCGCCCTCGCGCTTCCTTCACCGGCTGACGACGCCGCCTATTCCATTCACCCGCTGATGCTTCTTGTCCACCGGACGAGAAGCCGCTTCCCGCTGCGCTTCGAGGATCACATCATGCCTATATCCACATTGGACAATCGAACCGTGATCGTCACCGACGGCAGTGACGGCATCGGATACGACACCGTTCGCTACCTGGTCGCGGCGGGCGCGACCGTCGTCCTGCACGCAGGCGACCGCCAGCGCGGTGAGGACGCGCTGCAACGCTTGGTCAAGACCGGCAGCGAACCGCTGCGACTGCACCTGGTGGTGGCGGACCTCACCCGGATGTCCGAAGTCCGTGCACTGGCTGAGAAACTCAGCCGCAGCCTGCCCGCCCTCGACGCGCTGGTCAACAACGCCGCCATCGACGCACCAGAGCACCGTACGCTCACCGAGGACGGTCACGAGGTGACCTTCCAGGTCAACTACCTCGCAGCCGCGGTACTCACCACGACCCTGGCTGACCGGATCGTCGCGGCCAAGGGCCGGGTGGTCAACGTGTCGTCCGCCGCGCATCGCGGCGCGCGCGTGGCCTGGAACGACCTCAGTCGCAAGCGGCTGTACACACCGTTGGCGGCCTACGCACAGGCCGAACTCGCGCTGACCATGTTCACCCGCACGATCGCCGAGTCCGGCCCGCTCACCGCGGTCGCCGTGGATCCCGGAGCCGGTGACGCCGCCGCGATACTCGCGCAACTGTGTGCACCGAATACCCCAGTGGTCAACGGTGGCTACTACGAGCAGCGAGACCCAGCCGTCCCCGCACCACTGGTCAGCAATCCACATGCTCGCAGGCGACTGCACAAGATCACCACACGTCTGCTCACAGTGGACTGAGTTCGCAGGGAGGAACAGCTGTGTCGAAAAGAGCCCGGCGCAAACGCGCCCGACGCAAGAACAAGGCCAATCACGGCAAACGGCCAGGTGCCTGAACAAGACGTAAGCGGACCGAGCACTGAACACGGGCAACGCCACCGGACTTGGCACGCGTTGCGAAGCACCTACAGCGTGAGCAACGAGCCGAAACATTTGTCCGCGACCGCGATGGCCTCCTCCTGGCCAAGCACGGCACCGCTCAACTCGGGATGGTCAACCAGGTAGTGCTCGGCGTGATCGCGGTCGACATGGAACAGGATCGACGGGCACAGGCATTCGCCGGCGCTCAGTGGTGTAGCCAGATCGCGGTATCGGTTGGCAGGGCGGTCGCCGCGGGCGGCAGGGGGGTGCTGGCGAGCACGATCCGACTGTGTCCGGGTAGCGCGACGGGCTCGTCGCCGAGATTGACAAGGCAGCTGAAGTCCTTGCCGCGCTGAAAATGCAGGATGGCGGCGTCGGCGGCCGAGCGCCAGGTCAGCTGTTGGTCACCGAGGCCGGATTCCGCCCGTCGGGCGGCGAGCGCGGTGCGATAGAACCGCAGGATCGAGTCGGGATCGGCCGCCATGCTGGCCACCGTGTGCGACCCCCAACCGGCGGGCTGGGGGAGCCAGGGCGCGGCCGTCGCCGAGTCCGGGCTGAAACCGAACGGTGCCCGCGAACCGGCCCAGGGCAGCGGAACGCGGCAGCCGTCCCTGCCGATGTCCGCGCCGTTGCTGCGGTGGTAGATGGGGTCCTCGCGCACCTCGGCGGGGAGGTCCTCGACCTCCCACAGGCCCAGTTCCTCACCCTGGTAGAGGTAGCACGAGCCGGGCAATGCCAGGTTCAGCAGCAGCGCGGCACGAGCACGCCTGGTGCCCAGCGCCAGATCGGTCGGGGTGCCGTACTGGCGCGTCGCCATTCCGTAGGTGGTGTCGGCGCGACCGTAGCGGGTAACGTGCCGGGTGACGTCGTGATTGGACAGTACCCAGGTTGCGGGCGCGTCGACCGGCGCGTGCGCGTCGAGGGTCGCGTCGATGACCGTGCGCAGCGCGGGGGCGTCCCAACCGCAGTTGAGATAGTCGAAGTTGAACGCGGTGTGCATCTCGTCGGGCCGCAGATATGCGGCCAGGCGGTCCGGCTTGTCCAGCCATACCTCGCCGATCAGCGCACGCGGTCGGTCATAGCTGTCGGCGAGCGCACGCCAGCCTCGGTAGATCTCGTGCACCTCGTCGCGGTCGATGTAGGGGTGCGGTACCGGCGGCCGCTCTTGGTCGAAATCGGGCAGGTTCGGGTCCTTGGCCGGCATGGTTGCCGAGTCGATGCGCACGCCGTCGACGCCTCGGTCGAACCAGAATCGCAGGATGTCCTCGTGTTCCTCGCGGACCTTGGCGTTGTTCCAGTTCAGGTCCGGCTGCTGCGCGGCGAACAGGTGCAGGTACCACTCACCGGGACTGCCGTCCGGATTGTCCGTGCGGGTCCAGGCAGGGCCGCCGAACACCGATCGCCAGTCGTTGGGTGGAACGTCGCCGTTGTCGCCGCGACCGGTCCGGAACCAGAACAGGTCGCGCACCTCCGAGCCGGGGCCCGCGGCGAGCGCTTCCTGGAACCAGGCGTGCTGGTCCGAGCAGTGGTTGGGGACGATGTCGATGATGATGCGCAGGCCGAGATCGTGTGCCTCGCCGATCAGCGCCTCGGCTTCGGCGAGCGTGCCGAACGCGGGATCGATACGCCGGTAGTCGGCGACGTCGTAGCCCGCGTCGGCCATGGGGGATGCGTACCAGGGGTTGAACCACAGTGCTTCGACGCCGAGTTCCGCGAGATAGGGCAGATGGGCGCGGACCCCGGCGAGGTCGCCCACCCCGTCGCCGTTGGCGTCGGCGAAGGACCGCACGTAGACCTGGTAGATGACGGCGTTGCGCCACCACGAGGCCGTGTCGTCGGTCGGCTGGTTCGCGTTGATCTGACTGGTCACAAGGGCTCCTGGGTCGACGGGGGAAGACGGGTGGCCGGTCTGAGGGCGTACGAGGCCGCACCGGGTGGTCGTTTCGGCAGCCGGTTCTCAGAGGTGTTGGCAGGTAACGGTTTTCAGTTGATCCGGGTGGGGAGGCCGGTCAGCCCTTCACGCCGCCGACGGTCAGCCCGGCCATGATGTTGCGCTGGAAGATCACGAAGAACACGATGGTGGGAACGCTCGCGATGGCCAGCGCGGCGATGAAGATGTTCTGCGCGATGCCGACACTCAGCTGGTTCAACCCGACGTTCACCGTCTGCGCCGAGGTTTGGGTGAGCACCAGCAGCGGCCAGAGGAAGTCCTTCCACACCGCGACAACGGCGAAGATCGACACAACGCCGAGGATCGGGCGGGACATCGGCAGCACGACCGACCAGAGCACCCGGACCGGACCGGCTCCGTCGATGGCGGCGGCGGCGAGCAACTCGGTGGGAATCGAGTCGAAGAACCGCTTGAGCAGGAAGATGTTGAAGGCGTTGGCCACTGAGGGCAGCCAGATCGCCAGCGGCGAGTTGAGCAGGCTGATGTGCAGGAACGGAAGGTTGGTGGCGGTCAGGTAGGTGGGCAGGATCAGGACGGTGGTGGGAATCATCAGGGTGGCGAGCATCGCGAACAGCACGACGTTGCCGAACACCGGGCGCAGCTTGGAAAAGGCGTACGCGGCGGCGACATCGAACACGAGCTGGAAGGCCAGTGCGCCGAGCGCGTAGTAGGCGGTGTTGAACAGCAGTCGGCCGAGGTGCACGTCCTGCCATGCGGTGGCGTAGTTGGCCGGGACCGGCGCGGCCGGCACGATGGTCGGCGGCACCGTGATGATCTCCTTGGCCGATTTCAGGCCGCCGGTGATCATCCAGTACATCGGGAACAGGAACACCATCGCGAACAACACGATGCAGGCCCAGAACACCACCCAGTAGACGACCTTGCCGACCGGACGGGACAACTGCGCTGCGGAGACCAGGGTGCGGGCCTGGGTGTCGACGGCGGTCATCGGGCTACTCCTCGCCGACGCGGCGGCTCAGCCAGAGATAGCCACCCGCGAATCCGATGAGGACCAGCAGCAGGATGACACCCAGCGCCGAAGCATTGCCGTAGTTGTTGAAGTTGAAGGCATACTGGTAGATCAGGTAGACCACGGTCGTGGTGTTGTTGGCGGAACCGGTGATCACGTACGGCTCGACGAACACCTGCATGGTGCCGACGATCTGCAACAGCAGCATCAGCGAGAGGATCAGCTTCGTCTGCGGCACCGTGACGTGCCAGACTCGTCGGAGAATCCCCGCACCGTCCATTTCGGCCGCCCCGTAGAGCTCGCCGGGAATGCCCTGCAACGCGGCGAGATAGACAAGTACCGTGCCGCCCATGTTGATCCAGGTGGAGAACAGCACAAGGCACAGCACGGCAAGGGTGTGCGAGGACTGCAGCCACTGCACCGTCGGCAGATGCAGGGCGTGCAGGATCGCGTTGAAAAGTCCGGTGTCGTCGGGACTGTAGAACCACCGCCAGAGGAACGCCGCGGCGACCGGCGGCATCATCACCGGCAGGTACACCAGCAGCCTGAAGTAGGTGCGGACCTGCCGAAGCTCGTTGATCACCACCGCCGTGCAGAACGGCACCGCGTAGCCGAAGATCAGCGCGAAGAGGGTGAACAGTCCGGTGGTCCGCCACGCGTTCCAGAAGTCCGGATCGGCGACGATGTGCTGATAGTTGCGCAGCCCGACCCACTGGGTGCTGCCGGCGAAGTTCGTGTACTGAAAGCTCATGATGATCTCGCGGATCATCGGATACCACGAGAAGACCGCGAAGCACAGCACCGCGCCGGCCAGGAACAGGTAAGCGGTGGAATGACGCCGCAACTGCTGGCGGAGGCTGCTTCGCCTGCGCGGCCGCGCGGCCACCCGTACATCGCGCGCGACCGCGTGCGTCAGTTTGATCGTCGCCATGGTGTCGCTCTCGTGTCCTTCCGCTGTCCTTGCCGGCTAGTGGCGGGCGTTGGCAAGGATGGTGTTGGTCGCCGAGTTGAACGTGTCCAGCAGTTGCTGGAGGTTCGCGTTCTGCTCGGTGAGCACGGCGTCCATTGCCTTGTCGCCCTGCGCGTAGATGGCCTGGGCCTGCGGTGGTTCGATGAGCAGCGTCATCTTGGGGGTCGCCGCGACGTACTCGGCGAAGTTCTGGGTCGGGATGTTGGCGTACTTGGCCACTTCGGCCGCGTTCGCGGTGGCCGACGCGCCGGTCCACATGTCCGGCTCCGGCAGGCCGACCGGCTGTTTGGTGGCGGCCAGGCGCGGATAGTTGAACTGCCCCTTGCCCGAGGTCATGAACTCGTAGTTCACGAACTTGATACCGGCCTGGATCTGCGCCGGGGTGTCGTTCTTGTTGAACATGTAGCCGGATCCGCCGACCATCGTGGCCTTCTCGCCGGGCATCGGCCCGACCCCGAGGTTGTCGTACGGCACGTTGTACTGGGTGTGGATCGCGGTCAGGTTGTCCGGGGCGCCGACGTACATACCGAGTTTTCCGGACGCCATCATCTGGAGCAGGTCGTTGTACTGCAGGCCCTGCTTGACACCCATGACGTTGTCCACGAAGCGCAGCTGGTGCAGAAACCGCAGGGTTTGCAGACCGGTTGCGTTGTCGAACGCGGCGGACTGGCCGTTGGCGGAGACCATGCTGCCGCCGCGCGAGTACATCTCGGCGGTGAAGTGCCAGCCGCCGGTGCCGGCCGCGCTGTAGTCGCCGTAGCCGACGATGCCGTTGCCGAGCTTGCTGATCGCGATCGCGTCGCTCTCCACCGCTGACCAGGTGGTCGGCGGCTTGTTCGGGTCGAGGCCCGCCTGCTGGAACAGTGCCCGGTTGTAGACGAGGCCGAGGCTGTAGTTGCCGGTCGGAATGCCGTAGAGATCGCCCGCCGCGGTATCGCCCTTCCGGTAGACGTTCATCAAGGACTGCTGGATGTCGCCGGCATCGGTGATCTGCCCCGCGTAGGACTGGATGTCGGCGGCCTGACCCGAGTCGATGACATTGGCGCCGTCGGTGAAGTAGGTATAGAACACGTTGTCCATCTGGCCGCCCGCGAGCTTGGCGTCGAAGGTGGCCGGATCGTCGCACGGGTTGGTGTCATCGCCGTTGACGGTGACCTTCGGGTTGAGCTTCTCGAACGCGTCGACGTCCGCGACCCAGTTCTGTCGGGCAGTGGGTTCTGAGGTCGGCGGCTCGCAGCCGACCGAGATGGTGACCGGACCGTTCGCGGCCGGCGCGGCCGATCCGGATCCGCACGCGCTTGCGGCCATTGCGGTGCTGAGCGTTAGCGCGACCGCGAGAGTGATCCGGGCGCCATTGCCCGTCCCGTTACCTGTCATCGGAGTGTCCCTGGAGGGTGAGGTGTTAGTCGACGGCATGACGAAGACGCAGACCAGGATGGATGTGGCGGGTATCCGCTACGCTGCCGATGACCGGTGGCTGCGGCCATCGGAGCGCCTTGGCCCTGGTCAGGGCGTTGGCATCGGTCCGGCGTGCTCACAAGCTACGACCCGATCGCGCTGCGTGCAATAGTGAAACTAATATGCGCAAGAAGTCAGTATCTGAAAGAAAACCACGCCGGCACTAGCGCAAACGAGCGCAGATCTGTGACATTCTTTGTTTCATGACTCACAGGCTTGCGGAAGTGGCGAAGCGGGTCGGCGTGAGCGAGGCGACGGTCAGCCGGGTGCTCAACGGCAAGTCGGGCGTCTCGGACGCGACCAGGAGTGCGGTGCTCACCGCGTTGGACGTGCTCGGCTACGAGCGCCCGACCCAGCTGCGCGGGGTGCGTGCCCGATTGGTCGGGCTCGTCCTGCCGGAGTTGCAGAACCCGATCTTCCCCGCCCTGGCCGAGGTGGTCGGCGGGAGCCTGGTGCAGCAGGGCTTCACCCCGGTGCTCTGCACCAGGACCGCGGGCGGTCTCACCGAGGCTGAGTACGTGTCCATGCTGCTCGACCAGCAGGTCTCCGGTGTGGTGTTCTGCGGCGGCATGACCGCGGAGGAACATCACCGGCTGCTCGGCCGCGGCGTGCCGGTGGTGTTGCTCAACGCCGCCGTCGACCACGTCGGCTTCCCGATGGTCTCCACCGATGACGCGGCAGCGGTGGCGCTGGCGTTCGGCCACCTGCGCACCCTCGGTCACCGCGACATCGGTCTGCTCGTCGGCCCGGCGGGCCACATCCCGTCGCAGCGCAAGATCGAGGCCTTCACCGCGCTCGCCGCACGGGCTGGCATCGATATCGGCAACCGGATCGGCAACGCGCTGTTCTCCTTCGAGGGCGGCCAGGCCATCGCGGCTGAGCTGATCAGCGCCGGGGCCCGCGCGCTGATCTGCGGCAGCGACATCATCGCGCTCGGTGCGATCCGCGCCGCCCGGCGAGCCGGCCTCCGGGTTCCGCATGACTTCTCGGTGGTCGGTTTCGACGATTCGGCGCTGATGAACTACATCGACCCGCCGCTGACCACGCTGCGTCAACCCATCGAAGCCATGGCGCGCGCGGCGGTCACGCTGCTGACCAACCAGATCGAGGGCGCCAGCCCGATGCCGAGGGAACTGCTACACGAACCGGAACTCGTCGTGCGGGGCTCGACGGGACCAGCGCTCGTACCGGCCGCCGTCACTGCGGAAACAACCCTCCAACAAGTGTGAAGAAAGGCGTCGGCAAAAAGGCTACGGGAGATATCGAATTATTTCGTAATCCCGTCAATCCGCAGGTCAGCGCCTGATCTGGCCGATTGATTCGAGCTGTGTCAACTGGTGACAAGTATTTCATCGGATCGAAACATTGCGTGCGTTTATCGGCTGCATTAGCGTGCCGTGCACATTCGCTCTGCTCCTTCCCACTCTTTGGAGCACCATGTCCGAAGCACGCTTGGGCCAGCCCCGCGCTGCCCTCATTCCCCTCCTCGCAGTCGCCGTCCTGTTACTCGCCCTGCTGACCACGATCCTGGCCCGACCGGCAGCCGCCGCATCGACCAGTTACGAAGCGGAGTCGGCCGCGCTGTCCGGTGGGGCGGTGGTGGGCACCGACCACACCGGTTACACCGGCACCGGTTTCGTCGAGGGTTACATCGACGCCAACAAGGGCACCGCCGACACCACCTTCACCGTCTCGGCCGCCAGTGCCGGGAGCTATACCAGCACCCTGCGCTATGCCAACGGGACGACCGCGACGATGACGCTGTCGATCTACGTCAACGGCACCAAGCTGAGCCAGATCTCCCTGCCGGCCACGGCGGACTGGAACACCTGGGCCACCCAGACCACGTCGGTGGCGCTCACATCCGGCAACAACACCATCGCCTACAAGTTCGACAGCACCGACAGCGGCAACGTGAACCTGGACAACATCACCCTCGCCGCATCCGGTTCGTCCGGAACGCCCGCCGGTCAGTACGAGGCGGAGTCGGCGGCGCTGTCCGGTGGGGCGGTGGTGGGCACCGACCACACCGGTTACACCGGCACCGGTTTCGTCGAGGGTTACATCGACGCCAACAAGGGCAACGCGGACACCACGTTCACCGTCACCACCAGCGCTGCCGGGAACACACCCGTCACGCTGCGCTACGCCAACGGGACGACCGCGACGATGACGCTGTCGATCTACGTCAACGGCGCGAAGCTGAGCCAGATCTCCCTGTCGGCGACGACGGACTGGAACACCTGGGCCACCGAGACGCAGAACGTGCCGCTGAACGCGGGCAGCAACACGATCGCCTACAAGTTCGACAGTACCGACAGTGGCAACGTGAATCTGGACAACATCACCGTCGGCACCCCGGCGCCACCGCCTGCGGGTGACGTCTACGAGGCGACGACCGCGTTCTACGCGGGCGGTCCGGTCACGGACACCGCCATTCCCGGCTACACCGGCAGCGGTTATCTGACCGGCTTCACCAACCAGGGTGCCGAGGTGGTCCTCGACGCGGAAGTACCGACCGCCGGCACCTATCCGGTCGCGCTGAGCTACGCGAACTCGACCGGCTCCGCGCAGACCATTTCCCTCTACCTCAACGGAATCTCCTCCGGCCAACTCAGCCTGCCGGCCGGCAGCGGCTGGCTGTCCTCGACCAGTAACGTCGCGCTGCGCTCGGGACTGAACCTCATCGAGTACCGGACCGCTTCGGGCGACAGCGGCAACATCGCCATCAACAGCGTCACGGTGACCGGTGGCCTGCCGCTGACCACTCAGGGCGCCACCACGCCCTACACCGAGTACGTCGCCTCAGCCGGCCAGACCAACGGCACCGTCCTGCCGGCCAGCATCACCTACCCGAGCCTTCAGGCCGAGGCGACGGGGCGCCAGGCGGTGCAGTTGACGGCAACCGGACAGTACGTGCAGTTCACTCTGACCGCGCCGACCAACTCGATCGTGCTCCGATACTCCATTCCGGACAACAGCGACGGGTCGACCGCGACCGCGCCGCTCGCCCTGTACGCCAACGGCAGCCACCTCCAGGATCTCTCGCTGACCACGAAGTACTCCTGGCTCTACGGCGGCGGTTACACCGACACCCACTCGCCCAGCAACGGGCCCGCACATCACTTCTACGACGAGACCCGCGCGCTGATCGGCAACTGGCCGGCCGGCACTGTACTCAAGTTGCAGAAGGACGCGGCCGACACCGCGGCGTCGTACACGATCGATCTGATCGACACCCAGCAGGTCGACCCGGCTTTCGCCATGCCGGCGAACTACGTGCCGATCACCAACTACGGCGTCACCCCGAACAGCGGCGCGGACGACACCTCGGCCATCAACAGCGCACTGAGTGCGCTGTCCGGCACCGGTACCGGGCTGTGGTTCCCGGCCGGTACCTATGACATCTCCGGGCAGATCAGCCTCGACAATGTCGCGGTCCGGGGTGCCGGCGAGTGGTACACGACCGTGCAATCCACCAGTGTCAACGGTTCCGGCGGCCTGTTCGCCACGGGCGGCAGCAACCAGATCGCCGACCTGACCATGGCCGGCGACCAGACCGACCGCAACAACAACGCGGGCGCGGCGGGTATCGAAGGCAACTTCGGGCCGGGTTCGCTGATCCTCGACGTCTGGGTGGAGCACACCAAGGTGGGTATCTGGACCGACTCCGGCAACGGTCTCGATGTCGCGGGAACCACGCTGCGGGACATCTTCGCCGACGGCATCCACTTCCACGGCGGCACCACGAACTCACGCGCCGAGCAGAACATGGTGCGCAACACCGGTGACGACCAACTGGCGCTGGACTCCGAGAACGGTCTGGTCACCAACTGCGTGGTGGCCTACAACACCGCGCAGAGCCCGATCCAGGCCAACGGCATCGGCGTCTACAGCGGTGCGAACAACACCGTCGAGAACAACCGGGTCAGCGACACGGTCGCCTTCGGCTCCGGAATCACCGTCAGCACCGCGTTCGGCCCCGGTTTGAGCGGACCCACCACGGTGCAGGACAACGCCATGATCCGGGCGGGTTCCTACAACTCCAACTACAGCTCGTCGATGGGCGCGCTGTGGATCTACGCCGACCTCAACGACATCACCCAACCCGTCTACGTCACCGGAAACACCATCGACAACGCCAGCTATGAGGGCGTGCTGCTCAGTTGGGGCAAGCAGATCACCAACCTCAACCTCACCGACGACACGATCAACGGTGCCGGCACCTACGGCATCAACATCTACAACGTCACCGGCAGCATGACCGCGACCGGGGTCACCGTCACCGGAGCGGCCTCCGGCGGCCTGAACAACCCCGGCGGCACCTACACGATCAACAGAGGCCCAGGCGACAGCGGCTTCTGATCACGAGAGGGCGTGCCTGGTACGTCGGGTTGTCGGCTCGACGTACCAGGCACGCTAAGGGGTATTGGCCTGAATCGTGCTGTTGGTGGCCCGTTCGGGAAACTCGGTCGCGCATTCGGCCGCGGCCAGGCAGAACGTTGCGATGACGCCGACCAGGCTGGCCAGCACGATCGCGATCACGAACTGACGGGTCGTTCCGACCATGGTGAGCGGCCCTCCTATTTTGGCTACGGCAAGTCAATCGGCCGAGCCTGAGGGAGCGCTGAAGGTGCCGATCAGGTGGCCAGCAGGCGGCGGACCGCGTCGGTGATGTGTTGGCGACGCGTCGACGCCGGCAGGGCGTCGCTGATCTCGGGGCCCGCCGAGGCCCAGGTGGTGGCGATGTTCAGGAGGAGAGCGAGCAGGACTTCGGCCGGGTAGTGCTCGGGGAGGGTGCCGTTCTCCTGAGCCGCGCGGATGGCGTTGATCTTTCCTCGGGTGTTCTCCTTGGCGAGCGGGATCGTGGTGTCGCCGGGGCGTTCGAGTCGGTGCCAGGTGGCCATGCGGAGGATTTCCGGATGCCGGTTGTAGAGGTCGGCGAGGTTGGCCGCGTAGCCGGGGAGGTCGTGCACGTCGATCGGGGTTTCGGAGACGACCTTGGTGACGATCGCGCCGAACGCGGCGTCGAACATCTGGTCCTTGCTGCCGAAGTAGTGGTAGATCTGCGCCTTGTTGGCGCCGGCCTCCTGTGCGATGCGGTCGACTCGGCCGCCCGCGATGCCGAACTGGGCGAATTCCTTGATGGCCGCGTCGACCAGGCGGGCTCGGGTGGCTTCGGCATCTCGTGGCATGACTCGAACGATAGATTCCTAACCGGTTAGTCGACAACCTTGGCCTCCGTGTCGCTCGTCGCTCGCGGCCTGCGGAGCCAGGCTCGTTCGGCCGCGGTCCAGGCGTTCGTGGTCAGCAGGTAGATGCCGGCGGCCAGCGGGAGGAAGGCGGCGATGAGGATCGTGCCGTAGGGGAGGACGCGCAGGAGTCGGCCGCCGGGCATCGGGGTGTCTTGTGTCGTCGTGGTCAGGCGGGCGTTCTGCCAGCGAACGGTGTACGTGGCCACCGCGGCGAGGAGGGCGAACAGGGCGAGGAAGACCAGGCCGGTCGGCAGGAAGGGCGCGCTGCCCTGCATGACCGGTAGCCAGTGCTCGTTGAGGGTCACGCCGAACAGCGAATGGCTGAGCAGGTCGTTGGGCTTTCCGTTGATCGTGGTCGACTCGAACAGTCGGTACATGACGCTCAGGAACGGCGCCTGGAGCAGGACCGGCAGGCAGCCGGCGAACATCGACGTGCCGGATTCCCGGTGCAGCTTGGCCAACTCCTCGTTGAGCCGCTGCGGGTTCCGCTTGTGCTTCTCGCGCAATGCGTTGACCTGCGGCGCCAATGCGGTGCGGGCGCGTTCGCCACGTACGGCGGCGCGGCTGAGCGGGTGGAGGAGTAGGCGGACCAGCATGGTGAAGCAGACGATCGCGGCGACCGTGCTCGCCGTGCCGAGCAGCGGGGTGAGCAGGTTCGAGAGGGCGAGCACGAGGTGGTACGCGCCGGCGACCGGCACGTTGAGAAACGAGAACATGGCAATGCTCCGAATGTCTTTCGAAAAGTGGTTTGGGGGCGAGTAGACATTTCGGGAGCGGGCAGGGTGATTCCGCCGCTGGGGTTGTCAGCGGTTTGTGGGCAGCGTTCAGTTGCTCAGGGCGTTGTTGTTTTTGGCGCGCTGAGTTATGGGGAAATGGAGAGGAACGGCTTACCCGGGACCGGCATGTCCTGCCGGCCGGAGAGTCACCTGGCCGCTTGGGCCGATGCCGGTGCCCGGGACCTGGTTCGACCTGGGGTATTGGGATCGCGCAGGCGCAATCGCGCGGTTCGCCTCGACCGGTCGCCCAGGCTGGCGGCCATGATTCGGCTGGCGTTCGCCGCCGGATCGGCCGAGCCACCGTGAACGTGGTGGACCAGCAGGATCAGCAACAAGCCCGCTGCTGCCGCAACGGTGGCGACGGTGGCCAGGCCGACGATGCCGCCGGGGATCGCGAACGCGCTGAGTGCGGCCGAAAGCGCGGACAGGACGGACGTCCAGGTCATCTCGCGCCTCCTCTGCTCTCTGCTTTCGCGGTCATCGTACCGAATAATCCAACAATGGAACGGCCTCGCGGCGAATTCGCCGCGAGGCCGTTCCGGTCGAGGATTTATCGGGTCATGAACGGTGACCCGTGTACTGGACCACCTGTTGGAACGTGGGGCGGTTCTGCCAGGTGATCTTGCCGTCGGTGATGCCGCCCATCGGACGCTGGATGATCGAGTCGGCACACCACTGGTTGCCCGCGGAGCAGTCCGAGTCGCCGGTGTAGACCTGCGACGCGGATTCCCCGCCCGCCTGGACCAGGCTGTTCAGCAGCGCCGTTCGGCAGGCGCTCAGGCTGCCGCCGCCGCAGAACTGCGCGCCGAGCGGGCCCTGCACGTTGTCGCCGAGCAGCGCGCGCAGGTCCTTGTCGACATAGCCCCACCAGCCGAACTGGAACGACGATCCCTTGTGCGAGATCGACTCGTTGGCGTCGACCGGGCCGGTGGCCGGGCCGGTCTGGCCTCCCGATGGCGACTCGTTGATCTGGATCGCACTGATCATGGCGTTGAACAGGTTCTGGCCCATGCCCGGCGTGAACTCGGCCTGCACCAGCAGCGGCCACCAGGCGTCCATCAGCTGGATCGCGGCCGCGTCGGTGAAGGTCTGGCTGCCCTGCGAGGTTTCCACGATCTTCGAGCCCGCCTGCTGCCAGGCCGTCAACTCGCTGACCAGGGTCGCCTGGTTCGGGTCGGTCACCGGTTGGCTGTTGATCACCTGGAGGAGGTCCGGTAGCACGTCCTCACCGCGCAGATCGGTGACGGCCGCGTCCTCCATCGCCTTCACCACGTCGGACCTGCTGATCTTGTTGCCGCTGTTGATCAGCGCCTTCACCCTGCTGTCCAACAGGTCGGAGCGGTAGACGCTGTTCTGCCCGTAGCCGGCGGCCGTGTAGTTCAGCGCCTGCTTGTTGTTCCAGGAGATGTAGTAGTTCTGGTCGATCGAGTTGGGATGAGCACTGGACGCCGTGTAGCCGGCGGTGTCGGTGCTCGGGTCCCAGTTCGTCCACTCGTACTGCGACGCTGCCTGGATCGGCAGGTTCGGGTCGACGTTCGCCGGCCGCTGCGGATTCCAGCCGGAGTTGTAGTACGCGATGTGCGCGTTGTTCACGTAGAACCAGTTGAACGTGTAGTTGATGTTCGACGCCGCCTGTTCGAACTGTTGCGGCGTGCCCATCTGCGCCGGATCGTTGAACGACTGGAAGCCGATGATCGACGCGGCCTCGTGCATGTACGTCGACCGTTGGCTGGTGTACGCGACCGGCTGGCCGTTGATCGTGGCCCGGGACTGGACGAGACCGTAGTTCGTCCGGTACACGATCAGTTTGTACGAGCCGGTCGCCGTGCTGTCCGCGGTGGTCGGGCTCCAGGAGTCGTCCTGTTCCAACGCGTCCATCGCGGTGCACTGTCCGTTGTAGACGTAGGAGTTGGACGCCTCGGTTGCGGGCGAACCGTCCGGGTTGCACAGCTGGATGGCGAAGGTGTCGGTGATGTCCTGGCCCGCGGAGGTCGCGCTCCACGAGTAGTCCTCGCCGCGGCCCAGTTCGACGTAGAAGCTCAGGCCGGCGAAGGCGGCGCCGCGGGAGCTGATGCCCGGCCCCTGCAATTCTTCCAGCATGAGCAGCTGCGGCGCGAAGTAGCCGGTCTGCGGGCCGAACACGGCGATCGGGTGCCCGTCATCGGTGTACTGGCCGGAGACGACCAGCGCGTTGGACATGCCGTGCTTGGACGAGAGCAGGTTGCCGGGCAGGACACCGTTGTTGAAGATGCCCTTCGCGGGGTTCAGGTTGGGCGAGCCGTCCTTGTTGCGCGGCAGCGCGTTGGCTGCCGGCACCTGTGGGGTCGAGGTGCTGGTGTTCGCGGTCTGCCGGGTGGCCGCCGTCGCGGTGCTGCTGGTGGCCGAGCCGGTCGGGTCGAAGACCTCCTGCTGCGGCGTCACCGAGCCCGGGTCGGGCATGGCGACGCCCTGCGGGTTGGCCGGGCTCGCCGAGTACGGGAAGCTCTGGCCGTCGTGCAGGGTGAGGTCGGCCTCGGGGTCGTTCTCCTCCTGGAAGGAGCGCCACACCTGGTCGCCCTTGGTCACCCCGTACTGCGCGTCCGCGGCCTCCTTGACCAGTGCGGACTGCACCTCGCCGCCACCGCCGGTGCCGAACAGCGCGCCGATCACCGAGGCGATCGCGATCAGGTCGGTCGCGCCGAATGGCGTGATTGAGCCAGCGTTGGTGACCGGGTTGATGTGGCCGGTCAGGTCGTACTCACCGGGGAAGGTGCGGTTGTTGTATGCCTGGGTGATGTAGGCGTTGATGCCGGCCAGGTAGCTGTTGATGTCCTGCATGGCCTGGGCGCCCTGCGGACCGCTGTTGGCGATCGCGGTCACCTGGTTCTGCAGATCCTGCTCGGTGTAGGGAGCGGCCGCCCAGAACGTCTGCTCCAGCTGCCGGTTCGCGACCGCGCCGCCGGCGAAGCTGGTCAGCTCGCCCCGGCCGACGTGCCGGAACAGGTCCATCAGCCACAGCCGGTCCTGCGCCGCCGCGTAGCCAGCGCCGTACTCGGTGCCGGACCGGGTTGTGCCGTAAATGTGCGGTACGCCGGTTTGCTTGTCGCGGATGATCGTGACATCGCCGCGCGGCGAGATCGTGCTCTCCACGTTGGCGGGCGGCACGCCGAAGGACGAGTCGTTGAAGTAGTTGTCGATCGTCGCGTTGGTCAGGTTCTGGTAGTTGTCGGCGAGGTTGCCGTAGGTGTTGAGCTGGTCGGCGGTGTGCGCGGGCGCCGTACCGAGGACCTTGTTCGCCAGGATGTCGGCGAGCGTGGCATTGCCGTTCTCGCCCGGCGGCAGGATGTCGCTGCACTGTCCGCCGCAGTAGTCGTTCGACTCGAGCGCCGACGTGCTGCGGGGGTTGTGGGCGGCATTGGCGGGCGCCGTGACGCCCAGGGCGACGCCGGTCGCGACCGCGACCAGTGCCGCTAACAGGCTCAACTTTCGAACGGGTCGCGCCATGACCAGGTGCTCCTCTCTGAGAGTGTGCGCCGAGTCACGTTACGCTTGAGTAGGGTTATGCGAAAGTCCCTCATGTTTTCTTTCCCCCGAGTGCGCCATGCCCCAGGTGGAGGCTCCGCTGCGTACCGAAGTGGTCGCATGGTGAGATGATTTTTTCCAAGTGCGGGTGTCCTGGTGACATACCAGGGCAGAACGGCACGTAAAACGCCGCTATCGGGGAGGCGTGTAGTGATCAAGGTGATACTCGCGGACGACGAGGACCTGGTGCGCTCCGGCCTGCGCATGATCCTCGGCAGTGCCGAGGACATCGAGGTGGTGGCCGAGTGCGACGACGGCATGCTCGTCGCCGACCTGGCACGCCGTCACCGGCCCCAGGTGGTGCTGCTGGACATCCGGATGCGCACGACCGACGGGCTGACCGCGCTGCGCAGGCTGACCGCGCTGCCCGATCCGCCCGCCGTGGCCATGCTGACCACGTTCGACGTCGACGACTACGTCAGCGAGGCGCTGCGACTCGGCGCGAGCGGCTTCCTGCTCAAGGACACCGAGCCGGCCCAACTGGTCAAGGCCGTCCGCGACCTGGCCCGGGGCGGGGCGGTGCTCGATCCGGGGGTGGCCGCGCGGGTGCTCGCGGCGGTGGCCAACGGCGAGCGCGCGGCCGAGCCCGCGCGCAGGCTGCTGACCGTACTGTCCGATCGGGAGCGTGAGGTGCTCGCGCTCATCGGCCAGGGCATGTCCAACGCCGAAATCGGCGGAACCCTGCATCTGTCCGAAGCGACCGTGAAGGGGTATGTGTCCGCCGTGCTCGGCAAGATCGGCGCGGCGAACCGGGTGCAGGCGGCGCTGGTCGCCTACCGGGGTGGCCTCATCGCCTGAGCCGCTATTCTCCGAGGAGTTTTCGCGTTTGGCGGCGGCGACTTGTCCACAAGTCGCCGCACTGTCCACAGGCGCGCGCTTCGCGGCCAGTCCTCTCGGGTGAGTCGTCCGTGGGTTCGAGACGCTCGTGCTGTTTACTGACCCATCGCTGTTGACCATCACGCGGAGGTACCTGGAGATGACCGACCCCGCCGACAACGCTGACACGCCGAACACAGCAGCTGAGACTGCCCAAGCCGGCACAGCGGTGCATCACCCCGCGGTCGTCGAGCACGCCGCCAAACGTGCCGCCAGCGTCCAGTTGCGGATCGCGGACACGATCACCAAGTTCGCCGGCTCGATGTGGTTCGTCTACCTCCACGCGGTCGGGTTCGCGGCGTGGATGCTGTTCGTCGAGTCCAGCCCATGGCCCACGTTGACGCTCATCGTGTCGCTGGAAGCGATCTTCCTGTCCACGTTCGTCATGATCGGTCAGAACCGGGCGGCCGAATTCCAGCAGATCAAGGCCGACCACGACTTCGTCGAACAGGAGCTGGAGCTCAAGACCAACACGGAACTGACCAGGGAAATTCACGCGATGACAACGGAGCTCCACAACCGTCTGATGCGGGCATCGGGACAGCAGTAACCGCCCGACGTATGCCGCCGGGGCGGTTTGATCAGGTGGCGAATTCGGTGATGTCGGTGACGTCCTGGTAGACGGCGATCCGGTTGCGGCCTTCGCGTTTTGCTTGGTAGAGCACGACATCCGCGGCGGCGAACAGGTCGTCGAGGCTTTCCGGGCCGGAGGCGACGCCGACGCTGACGGTCGGTTGCAGGGTTGAGCCGAGCACCGTCGTCCAGTCGTGGTTCGCGACGGCCGCCCTGATCCGCTCGGCGACCATCGGGCCCGCGTCCTTGTCGTCGCTGGCGTCGCCGAGCAGCACGACGAACTCGTCGCCTGCCCAGCGGGCGACCAGGTCCTCGCTGCGGCATTCGTGCCGGAGCAGTTGCGCGATCTCGCGCAGGGCCGCGTCGCCTGCCGCGTGACCCGCGTCGTCGTTGACGTGCTTGAACCAGTCGACGTCGACCAGCACCAGCCACGGTGTGCGGCCGGTGCGGCGCGCGTTGGCGAGCATGGTGGGGGCGCTGCTCTCCAGGCCGAGTCGATTGGCCAGGCCGGTGAGCGGGTCGCGGGCGGCGGCTTCCTGGGCGGCGGTGGCGAGTCGCTGGGCCTGCACGGCGAGGCGCCGCTGTTCCAGTGCCTGGGCGAGGCCCTCGCGCAGAGTGTCGGCGGCGTTACGCGCGGCGGATACGGTGCGGCGCAAGGCTTCGGCTTCGCCGAACGGATCGTCCAAAGCGGAGCAGATGTCCGCGAGATCTTGGGAGAACCGCAACAGCAACGCGGTGTCGTTCACCCGTTCGGCCTTGCTCACCGCGCGCGCGGCCAAGGTCCTTGCCTGCTCAAGTTTTCCGTGTTCCCGGTGCACCGTGGCGAGCACCCATTCGCCGACCGCCTGCGCCCACAGGTCGTCCGTGTCCGTGCCGAGCAGCAGCACCTGGCGGGCGGCTTCCGCGGCCGCGGTCAGTTCGCCGAGCCCGGCCAGTGATCGGCCGTATGCGCCGAGCAGTCCACGGTGCATGCGTGGATCCGCGTCAAGGGCGAGTCCTTCGGCCAACAATGCGCGCGCCTGTTCGAAAGTTGCGTGCGCCTGTTCGGAAGAGCCATTGATCGCGCGGAAATTCAACAGTCCGCCCAATCGCTGCAAACAGGCCGCGAGCACCGGGGTATCCCCGGCATCGCGGGCAAGTCGCACCGCGGTGCGCATGGTTTCCAGTGCGGCACGGCTGTTGCCGAGACCTTCGAGCAGATAACCCAATTGGCTGATGCTGCTCGCCACCATCGCGCCCTGTTGGGGCAGCGCGGAAAGGTCGGTCCAGCCCTCTGCGGCGAGTTCGAGCGCGAGCGGGATCCGGCCGAGTCGCCAGGCCATGATCGCCCGGCTGATCAGGATCGACGCGCGGGTCTGCGGATCGTCCGGTGCCGCGCCGACCACCTTGTCCAGCAAGAAATTCGCGTCGCTGAGCTGGCCTGCCTCCAGCAACCGGCGTACTTCCCGGTCGCTTGCGGGCAGCCCTCCGGCGGCCAACGGTTTGTCTTGCTCCACTTCGTTTTCGACGCTCCCAGCCCACCGGTCGCACCCAGCCAGGACAACTCGATCCGCGGCCCCGATCCGGTCATCGCACTTGTCAGGATCGGCGCGGCTCGCGCTTCTGGGCAGATTACCGGGCTTGATCGACGCTCGTATCGTCTTACCCGGCTTACATCGCCTGATTGGGCTAGTGGCCCCGTATCGGGTCATACCGACCGTGGTGCACCACGTCGGCGAGCGGTGTGCGGGTTCGCCAGCCGTGTCGTTCCAGGTCGGGCACGGTCGGCAGCTGCGCGACCGGGCCGACGCACAACCACGCGACCGGGCGCAACTCGGCCGGCAGGCCGACGAGGTCGCGCAGGAATTCCTCGCGGTAGAAACTGACCCAACCGACGCCGAGCCCTTCCGCGACCGCGGCCAGCCACAGGTTCTGAATGGCGAGACACACCGAATACAGGCCGGCGTCCGCGATGGCGTGTCGGCCGAGCACCGCGGGGGCGCCCCTGGACGGGTCGTAACTGACCACGATGCCCAGCGACGATTCGAGAATGCCCTCCACCTTGATCCGCGCGAACGTACTGGCGCGTTCCTGGTCGAGTTGCGCGGTGAAGACCTCGCGTTCGGAATGGACATGGTCGCGGAACGCGCGCCGGGTCGAGTCCTCGGTGACCAGCACGAAGTCCCACGGCTGGGAGAGGCCGACGCTCGGCGCCGAGTGCGCTGCTGTGAGGATTCGGTGCAGGGCGTCGGGCGGAACGGGCTCGCCGGTGAACTCGGCTCTGGTATCCCTGCGCCGGAACATCGTTTCGTAGAGGCCGACGACGGGGTCGGTCTCGGTGTCCATCGGGCCGTAGGTCACCGCTGCATGGTGCCTCATCTGGTCCGGCCCTCTAACCTGCGGCTGGACCCGAGAAGGAGACATTGATCATGACGGTCACGGTGCGCGACTTCGCGCGGACCGATCTGGACTGGGTGAACAAGCTTCGCTCGGTCGCGTTCGGCGCACCCACCTGGGGAACGATGCCCATCGACGGCTGGCGCGGGTTCGTCGCCGAGCTGCCGGGCGGACCGTGCGGGTTCCTCCGCATCTACGACTACGCCCAGTTCTTCGGCGGGGTCGCGGTGCCGATGGGCGGCCTGGCCAGCGTCGCGGTCACGCCGTCCGCGCGTGGTCGGGGCGTCGCCTCCGCCCTGCTGGACACCGCCCTGGCCGCCATGCGGGAGCGCGGTCAGTGCGTGTCGGCGCTCTATCCGTCGGTCGCGCCGGTCTATCGCGGCAAGGGCTGGGAGCAGGTGGGCGTGTTGCAATGGCTCGACCTGCGGATCGATCGACTGTTGCGGTTCGGCGACGCCCGCGTCGACCTGCGTCCGGCCACCGACGACGATCTCGACGGGATGCTCGCGGCGTATCGCGAGGTCGCGGCCGGCATCGACGGCATGCTGGACCGGCGCAGCGGCGGATTCGCGGCCAAGGAGCTGCTCGCTGGTCCGATCAAGGACGTCGCGGTCGGACCGGACGGCCGGGTGAGCGGCTATCTGGCCGGCGAGCGGGCCCGCAACGACGTGCTGGTGATCAACGAACTGGTCGCGACCGACGTGGTGACCGCGACCGGCCTGCTCGGCGCGATCGGCTCCTGGGCAGGCCAACTGGAACAGGTCGCGGTGCGTGTACTCGACATGACGACCTGTCGACAATTGCTGCCGCTGCCCATGCGCTACCAGTCCCGCTTCCAGCCGTGGATGCTGCGCGTCGTCGACTTCCCGGCCGCGGTCGCCGCCCGTGGCTGGCCGGCGGCCGCCTTTCTCCGGCCGTTCGCCGTCGACCTGGAGATCACCGATCCGCACGCGTCGTGGCACGCCGGCCGGCACCGCCTGGTCGTCGACGCGGACGGGGTGCGCTGCGAACCGGGCGGCAGCGGTGCCGTGCGGATCACCGGTCAGGGGCTCGGGCCCTGGTACGCGGGTTCGGCGACGACCGCGGCGCTGCGCAGGCTCGGTCTGCTCGACGGCGACCCGGCGCAGGCCGCACTGCTGGACGCGCTGCACAGCGGCAGTTCCGGAGAGGTGCGGCTCGCCGACACCTTCTGAGCCGCGTCGCGCGGGCTTCGCTCGTTGACATACATACAGCATGTATGTTTTCGTCCTTGGGGACAACATCACCTGTTCCCAAGGAGGCTGACGTGTCCGACGCACCCCTTGCCATGACGAACACCGTTCGACTCTCGAACGGCGAGATCGCCTACGCCGAACGCGGTTCGGGACCGCCGGTCGTGTTCGTGCACGGCCTGCTGGTCAACGCGAACCTGTGGCGCAAGGTCGTGCCGGCCATCGCCGACGCGGGTTTCCGCTGCATCGCACCGGACTGGCCGCTCGGCGCGCACCGACTGCCGATGTCGCCGGACGCCGACCTCAGCCCGCCGGGGGTCGCCAGGCTGATCGCCGAGTTCCTCGACGCGCTGGACCTCGACGACGTGACCGTGGTCGCCAACGACACCGGTGGCGCCCTCACCCAGCTCCTGATGGCCAACCATCCACAACGGATCGGTCGCGTGGTGCTCACCCCGTGCGACGCGTTCGAGGAGTTCTTCCCACAGCCGTTCACGCCGCTGCCGACCGTGGCGCGCTGGGTGCCGGGCGCGATGTGGCTGATGACCCGGATGCTGCGGGTACCGGCCGTGCAGCGCCTGCCGTTCGCGTTCGGCTGGGTCGCGAAACGAGCCATGCCGGCCGAGATCATCGACTCCTACCTGAGCCCTGCACACGACTCGCGGCTGATCCGCCGGGACGCCGGCCGGTTCATCGCGCGCGTCGACAAGAAGTACACGCTCGCCGCCGCCGAGTCGCTGCGCTCGTTCGGCAAGCCGGTGTTGCTGGTCCGCGCCGAGGACGACAAGATCTTCCGGCCGCAGCTCAGCGAGCGGCTCGCCGCCCTGCTGCCGGATGCCCGGCTGGTCATCGTGCCGGACTCGTATACCTTCGTCTCCGAGGATCAGCCGGACGAACTCGCCAGGCTGGTCGTGGAGTTCGCCACGTCGACGGGTGAAGTGCCTGCGTAAGCCATGAAGGGATCGGGGTGCCGCAGCGTCAGCAGGACCGGTCGAAGGCGACCAGGGCGACGCTGATCGCCACGGCGCGCAGGCTGTTCACCGAGCACGGCTACGCGGGTGTGCCCGCGGGCGAGATCGTTGCCGAGGCCGGGCTGACCAGAGGCGCCCTCTACCACCACTTCCAGGACAAACAGGGCCTGTTCCGTGCTGTGTTCGTCGAGTTGGAGGCCGATCTCGGCGCCGAGATCAGGGCGGCCATGACCGCGGGCGGTCCGGGCGATCCAGCGGTCAACGCGCTGGACTACTTCCTGTCCGCCTGCGAACGGCCCGAGATCATGCAGATCGGACTGATCGACGCGCCCGCCGTGCTCGGCTGGCAGGAGTGGCGGCGGATCGAGGAGGAGCACGGCCTCGGGCTGATCATGGACTTCCTCCGGATGGCCCGGGACCAGGGCGAGCTGGTCACCGACGCCGTCGAGGTGCTGGCCAAGCTGATGCTCAGCGCGCTGATCGAGGCCGCCCTGGTGATCGCGAACGCCGAGGACCGTCCGCTGGCCCGCAGGCAGGCGCAGGAGGCGCTGCTGGCGCTGTTCGCCGGACTGTCCAACCCGGACGCTCACCGGTCGCTGCTCGCCGCGTTCGGTGCGCAACAGCGCGACGAGCCGCAGACTCGCTGAGCGCGTCGGCCGCCGTTCCGTCCGCCAGGGCTCTACGCTGCGGATTCGTGCTGCTGACCGTGCTCGAACTGCTCGGTATCGCGGTCTTCGCCGCGTCCGGCGCGCTGGCCGCCGCGCGCGCTCGGCTGGACGTGTTCGGTGTCGTCGTGCTCGGCCTGACCACCGCGCTCGGCGGCGGCGTCATCCGGGACGTGCTGCTCGGCGTGCATCCGCCGTCCAGCCTGCGGAGCTGGCCGAACCTGCTGGTGCCAGCGGTGATCTCGCTCGCGGTGTTCTGGTTCCACTCGCAGGTGGCCAGGTTGCGCCGCGCCATGCTGCTCGCCGACGCCGTCGGCCTCGGCCTGTTCGTCACCTCCGGTACGACGACCGCGCTGAACCTCGGCGCACCGCCGTACACCGCGTGCCTGATCGGCATGACCAGCGGGATCGGCGGCGGCGCCATTCGAGACGTGCTGCTGCGCCAGGTACCGCTGGTGCTGCGCAGGGAGATCTACGCGCTCGCCGCGTTGGCCGGCGGCATCGTCGTGGTCGTGGGTGCGTGGTTGCGACTGCCGTCCGGGCCGATCGTGGTGCTCGCGTCCGCGATCGTGGTCGCGATTCGACTCCTCGCGCTGTGGCGAAGTTGGAACGCGCCGACCGCGCCCGGCACATCGTGATGACGATCACGATCACACCGAGGAGCTGCGGAAACCATCCCTCCGGGTGTTCTTGGAGGTCTCTCAGGCGCCTCTCAGGACGATTCGCGACACTGAGCCCATGCGCATCCTCGTAGTCGATGACGACCGTGCCGTGCGCGAGTCGCTTCGGCGGTCGCTGCAGTTCAACGGTTATCAGGTCGAACTCGCCAGTGACGGTGTCCACGCCATGGAGCAGATCGAGGCGCAGCGCCCGGACGCGCTGGTACTGGACGTGATGATGCCGAGGCTGGATGGCCTCGAGGTGTGTCGTCGGCTCCGCAGCACCGGCGACGACCTGCCGATCCTCGTGCTCACCGCACGCGACGCGGTGTCCGACCGGGTCGCCGGCCTCGATGCCGGCGCCGACGACTACCTGCCCAAGCCGTTCGCGTTGGAGGAACTGCTGGCCCGGTTGCGCGCGCTGCTGCGCCGGGCCGTCAACGACACCGACCAGCTCGGCGATGCCCCGCCCGCGATGCGCTTCGCCGACCTCGAACTCGATCCCGGCACCCGCGACGTACGCAGGGGCGAGCGGCTGATCAGCCTGACCCGAACCGAGTTCGCGCTGCTCGAACTGTTCCTCGCGCACCCCAAGCAGGTCCTCACCCGCGGCCGCATCCTCGAGGACGTGTGGGGCTACGACTTCCCGACCTCCGGGAACGCGCTCGAGGTCTACGTCGGTTACCTGCGCCGCAAGACCGAGGCCGAGGGCGAGTCCCGCCTGATCCACACCGTGCGCGGCGTCGGCTACGTGCTGCGCGAGACCCCTCCGTGAGCGCGACCATGACCCAGGCCGCCCCACCCGAGGCCGACGGGACCGGCGATGAGGAGGAACGGCCGAGGCGGGTGTCGCTGAGCGCGCGGGTCACCCTGCTCGCCGCGATCTGCGTCGCCGGCGCTGTCGCCCTGGTGTCGTTGGGCGCGTACCTGACCGTTCAGCACAGCCTGTACTCGCAGGCGCAGAGCGACCTGGTGTCCGAGGCGGAAGCGGCCGCGGACAGCGCGCACAGCAACGAGTTCTCCGGTGGGCTGACGCTGGTGCCGCCGTCGGACACGTTCAGCAACGTGTCGGTGAGTCTGATCGACGAGACCGGCAAGCAGGTCGTGCTGAAGAACGCCGACAGCAGCACCTACACGCACACGGTGCCGAGCTACCTGATCGGTCCGGACGAGAAGAACGTCGCCAAGGCCGACGACTTCCCGGCGGACCAGGTGATCGCCAACGCGCGGATCGTCGGCAACTACGCGGTCGTCGCCGTCGGCATGCCGAGAGTGCAGGGCACCGCGCTGGTCGTCGCCAAGTCGCTGGACGCGGAAAGGCAGATCCTGAACCGGCTGAGCCTGGTGCTGTTCCTGATCAGCGGCGCCGGTGTGGTCGTCGCCGCGCTGGCGGGGACAGCGGTCGCGACGGGTGGTCTGCGCCCGGTGGCAAGGCTGACCGCGGCGACCGAACGAGTCGCCACCGGTGACCTGCGACCGATCCCGGTCAGCGGCGACGACGAACTGGCCCGGTTGAGCCGAAGTTTCAACGCGATGCTCGGTGCGCTCGCCGAATCCCAGGAACAGCAACGCAGGCTCGTCGCCGACGCAGGCCACGAACTGCGTACCCCGCTGACCTCGTTGCGCACCAACCTGGAACTGCTCGTCGCGGCCGGCAAACCCGGCGCGCCCACACTGTCCGAACAGGACATGTCCGAGCTGCATGCGGACGTGCGCGGCCAACTCGACGAGCTGACCACCCTCATCGGCGACCTGGTCGAACTGGCCAGGCAGGACGCGCCGCAGGTCGTGCAGGAGCCGGTCGAACTGGTCGAGGTCGTCGAACGGGTGCTCGACCGGGCGCGCCGCCGGGCCGGCGGCGTCCAGTTCGACGTGGCGCTGCAACCCTGGTCCCTGCTCGGCGATTCCAGCGCGCTGGAGCGCGCGATCATGAACCTGCTGGACAACGCGGTGAAGTTCAGCCCGCCGGACGGGCACGTGCGCGTGGTGCTGCGGCCGCTCGGCGACGGCACGGCCGTGCTGGAAGTAGCCGACTCCGGGCCAGGCATCTCCGACGAGGACCTGCCGCACGTGTTCGAGCGCTTCTACCGATCGGCCGACGCGCGCCAACTCCCCGGCTCCGGCCTCGGCCTGTCCATCGTGTGGCAGGCGGCGCAGCGGCACGGCGGCATGGCGTACGCGGCGCACGCGCCGGAGGGCGGCGCGCTGATGACGCTGCGGCTCCCCGGCCGCCCAGCCTGATCGGTGCCCAGCGTGGTCTGGTGCCCGGCCTGATTTGGCGCCAGCCTGATCCGGTCGCCGGCTTTGGTGCCCGGCCTGACCCGATGCCGAGCTTGATCCGGTCGCCCGCCAAGGCGTCCCACTTCAGCAACATTCGTGAATATTTTTCGCGTTCCCCTAATTTACGCCCTAACCCAACCCCACCCCACTGGGTGGGGTTTTGGGGGTTGGACGGGGTGATTTCAGTGGTGGGGTCTGACGGAAAAGGAGTGGGGGGTGGTGGCCTGTGGATGGTTGGGGAGGTCCGTTCAGCCTGTGGACAAGTCGCGTTTCGACACGCCAAGTGGGGGATCCGCAGGTGGACAGCATGTCGTTGACCTGCTGGTATTTGCTAATTGACCCACTGTTACCGCAACGGTTACACAGATCCCAACACGGTCACTGTTTGAATGTGTAGACTTTTGGTGTATTCGCCGGTCTAGTCAGTTGGATCCGGGGCCCGGCTGGGGAGCGGAACGGAGTATCAGGTGCTGGCTCGACAGCGGCAATCGGTCATTCTCGACGAAGTGCGGCGCACTGGCGCGGTGCGCGTGTCCGATCTGGTCGAGCGGCTGGGCGTGTCGGACATGACGGTCCGGCGCGATCTTGACGTGCTCGCCGCGCGCGGTCTGGTGGAAAAGGTCTACGGCGGCGCCACCTCGCTCGCCGGGCGGAGTATCGAGGAGCCCGGTTTCGAGGCGAAGTCGGTTCGCCAATTACCTGAAAAGGAAGCCGTCGCGCAGCAGGCCGCGACGCTGGTCAGACCAGGCACCGCGATCGGCCTCTCCGCCGGCACCACCACCTGGACGCTGGCTCGGTTCCTCGCCGACGTGCCCGACCTGACCGTGGTCACCAACTCGATCCGGGTCGCGGACGTGCTGCGGCAGAGCGGCCGCGCCGATCGCACCGTGGTGCTCACCGGCGGCGTGCGCACCCCGTCGGACGCGCTGGTCGGGCCGGTCGCCGTGCAGGCGTTGCGCACGCTGCACCTGGACATCGTCTTCCTGGGGGTGCACGGCATCGCCGATCGCTCCGGGTTCACCACGCCGAACCTGAACGAGAGCGAGACCAACCGCGCGTTCGTCGAGGCCGCGGGGCGCCTGGTCGTGGTCGCCGACCACACCAAGTACGGCGTCGTCGGCATCTCGACCATCGCCGCGCTGAACGAGGCGGACGTACTGCTCGTTGACGACGGCTTGCCGGCGGACGCCCGTGCGGTGCTCGCGGAGCAGGTCGGCGATCTACTGATCGCGCCGGTGCCCCGGCGCCAAGAGGAGACCGCGTGAAACGTTCGGTCAGCCACCTTGCTGACGGGCGCGAGATCATCTACTTCGATGACACCCCCAACGCACCGAAACGAACCGCCAAGGACACCAGGGATCTACCGGAACAGGCGCCGCATTCGGTCATTCGTCGCGATCCGCTGACGGACGAGTGGGTCGCGGTCGCCTCGCACCGGCAGACCCGCACCTACAAGCCGCCCGCGGACCTGTGTCCGTTGGACCCGAGCAGTCCCGGTCGGCCGACCGAGATTCCGGAGAGCGACTACGACGTCGTCGTGTTCGAGAACCGGTTTCCGTCCTTCGCCCAGTCGGTTCCGGAGACCGAGCCGACCGTGCCGGGCATGGCGATGGTGCCGATGGCACCGGGCAACGGTCGGTGCGAGGTGGTCTGCTTCACCAGCAACCACAGCCAGTCCTTCGGTGAACTTTCGCCGAGCCGGGTGCGCACGGTCGTCGACGTCTGGGCGGATCGGACCGTCGAGCTCGGTAAATTCCCTGGCGTACAACAGGTTTTCCCGTTCGAGAACCGTGGTGAGGAAATCGGCGTCACGCTCAGCCATCCGCACGGGCAGATCTACGGATACCCGTTCGTGACGCCGAAAACCGAGCGGATGCTCACCACCGCGCGCGCCTACCTCGCCGAACACGGCCGTCCGGTCATGGGTGACGTGCTCGCCGCCGAACGCGCCGCCGGAACAAGGGTCGTCGCCAGGGGCGAACACTGGACGGCGTTCGTGCCGGCCGCCGCGCGCTGGCCGGTCGAGGTACACGTGGTGCCGCATCGTCAGGTACCGGACATTCCCGCGTTGTCCGAGGCCGAACGCGACGACTTCGCCGACCTGTACCTGCGTGTCCTGCACCGGCTCGACGCGCTGTACGGCCGGCCGCTGCCCTACATCGCCGCCTGGCACCAGGCACCCGTGCACAGCGACCGCGACCTCGCCTGGCTGCACCTCGAAGTCTTCTCGGTGCTGCGCACCAAGGACAAGCTGAAGTACCTGGCCGGATCCGAGTCGGGCATGGCGGTCTGGATCAACGACGTCAGCCCGGAACAGATCGCCGAACGCCTGCGCGCCGCCGGAGGATCGGAAACCTGAGGCGAATCCCCTTGGCGCACGGGAAGTCCTCACGATGCGCCAAGGGGCGTCTCAGCATGTTCTCAGGACCATGCCGCACAGTAGTGGCCATGACGGAGAACACCCCGGGTGCAGCGGGAAATGTTCCGGAGCACCTGCAGCAGTCGCAAGAGGGTGCGGCGCTCAGCGGTCCGGAATCGGCCGCGACTCCCGAGCCGGAGCAGCCGCGGGCCGAATCGCCCGCGTCCGCCACGGAGGAGCAGGACCTCTGGTCAGCCGCCGGCTATCAGACCTACCGCCCGACCGAGCAGACCGGCTATCCGTCGATCCCGGCCGCGCAGCTGCCCGGCGCCGAAGCGCCCACCAGCTACGCGTCGTCCAGCGGATACCCCAGTCTCGGCACATCGTCCGACTCGTCCGCGAGCTACCAGGCCAACCCGAACGCGGGCGTCAACTTCGGCAGCTACCCGCCGCTGAGCAACCAGCAGACGGTGAGCATGCCCGTGCCGGCGCCGCCGAAACGGGGCCGAGGGCCGCTGATCGCCGGTGTCATCGCGGTCGCCGTCGTCGTGGGCGGGCTCGCCGGCAGCCTCGGCGGCTACCTGGTCGGCAGCAACAACAGCGGCGCTCCGGTGCAGAACGCGCTGTCCGCGCCGGTCCCCACCGCGACCCAGGCCGCGGCGCCGGCCGGGTCGGTCCAGTCGGTGGCGAACAAGGTGCTGCCGACGGTCGTGGAGATCTCGGTCCAGATCCAGTCCGCGCAGGGCGTCACCGGTGACACCGGATCCGGCATCATCATCTCCAGCGACGGCCAGATCCTGACCAACAACCACGTCATCGCCGCAGCGGCCACCGCGGGCGCCGGGCAGAGCCAACTCCAGGTGATCTTCTCCAACGGTCACACGGTCAACGCGACCATTCTCGGCCGCGATCCCACCTCCGACATCGCGGTCATCAAGGCCCAGAGCGTTTCCGGCCTGCCGGTCGCGACCCTCGGCACGGCGAGCAGCCTCCAGGTCGGTCAGAGCGTGGTGGCGATCGGCGCCCCGTACGGCCTGTCCGGCACGGTGACCTCGGGCATCGTCAGCTCGCTGCACCGCCCGACGGTGGCCAGCGACGGTGGCCAGAACAGCCAGACGACGGTGATGGACGCGATCCAGACCGACGCGCCGATCAACCCGGGCAACTCCGGTGGCGCGCTGGTCAACACGGACGGCCAGGTCATCGGCATCAACTCGGCCATCTACAGCTCCTCGTCGAGCAGCGGTCAGGGCGGCAACGTCGGCATCGGCTTCGCCATCCCGATCGACCAGGCACGCAGGCTCGCCACGGACATCGTCAGCACCGGACACAGCACCCAGACCGTCCTCGGCGTGACGGTCACCGACAACGTGGAAGGCATCCCGGCCGCGCAGCAGGGACAGCTCGATCCGCAGCAGCAGGCCCAGGAGGAGGAAGCCGGCCTCACCAACGGTGCCTACATCGCCTCGGTGACCTCGGGCGGGCCGGCCGACAAGGGCGGACTCAAGCAGGGCGCGGTCGTGGTCAAGGCCAACGGTCGACTGATCACCAGCGCCAACGGCCTGATCGCGGCGGTGCACGCGGCCGCCCCGAACGACCAGATGACGCTCACGCTCAGCGACGGCAGCACCGTCCAGGTCGTCCTCTCCGGCGAGACCGTCCAGACCAACTGAACTCCACAGGGTTTCCGCGGCGGCCGGCCCTTGCCCCAGGCCCACCCGGCCTGGCCGGTCGCCGCGGAATCAGACGCCACGCTCCGCTCGCTGCCCCGAGCCGCCGTGTGGCTGGGCCGCACGCCTCCGACACCCTCACCGGAGCGCGTGCGGCCCTTTGTCGTACTTGGTGAGTTCGACGAACCAGCGATCGGCATGACGGCCGCGCCAGGTGGGCGTGAGCCCGACATGGACGCCGATGGCCACCGTCGCCTGCGCGTCCAGGACGGCCCACGGAAACCACGACTCGTCGCCGTCCGCCAACCGCACCGACGTGCACACCAGCCCGGTCCCGGGCGGGGCCACCTCGACCAGCGCGGTGCCGCCGACGTTGAGCAGGGCGGCGACGCGGTGCAGCAGCGCGAACGGATCGCCGCCGATGCCGATGTTGCCGTCCGCGAGCAGCGCGTGCCGCCAGCGGCCGATGCCGGGCATCCGACCGAAGATGTCGCGTTGCAACGCCGCCCCGCCACCGCGCTTGGTCAGCCGCACCGCGACCGGTGACACGTCGACGCCGAGCGCGGGCACGCCGCGCGCGCCGAGTGCGATCGTCAGCCGGCCCGGCCCGCAGCCGATGTCCAGGGTCGCTCCGGTGCAACGGTCCAGCAGCAGTTCGTCGGCGTCGTCGGCGGCCGCGCGCCAACGGGCGACCGGCAGCCTGATCCGGGCGCCGTCGGCGAATTCGAGCACGCAGTGCTCGGCGCGCAGCGCGTTGTCGAACGGGGTGAGCGCGGCGGATCGCAGCGGCGTCAGCACCGGCCGCCCCCGACGGCTTGCCCTGCTACGACCTGCACTGCTACGGCGCGCACCGCGGCGGCGAATCGGCTGTTCGGGATCTCCTCGGCGACCCGCAGCGCGTCGGCCATGGTGTCCACATCGGACAGCTCGTCGACCTTGCCGACCCGCGCCGAGCCGTCGATGAGCGCGTTCCAGGTGTCCCGAAATGTGTCCGGAGTGGACATCGGAACGGGACGCAACAGTTGGGCGAGGGCGGGATCCCGCACGCCGAGTACCCACCAGCCGCCGTCGGCGGCCGGGCCGAGCACGGCGTCCGCGTCGTCGAGGGCGGTCGCGGTCGCGTCGAGGAGGGCGGGCGTCACCTGCGGGGTGTCCATGCCGATCTGCACGATCGGCAATCCCGGGCAGTGCCGCGCGGCGTCGGTGTGCGCGTTGGCGAGTCGATCGGCGAACCGTGTTCCTCGTTGTTCGACGACGGTCACCGCGCCAAGTCGCGAACGCAGTTCGTCGGCACGAACGGCGTCCGGCACGCTGCCGGTCATCGCGACCACCGGCACCGCGCCCGGCGTCGCCATGATCGCGTCCAGGCTGTCCAGCAACGCCGAGGCGGCGATCTCCGCGGCCTGTTTCCGCGTTGCCGGCGGGGTCAACCTGGTCTTGGCCAGGCCGGGAACGGGCGCCTTGGCGACCATCAGCGCGACGAATCGGTTGATCATCGCAGCACCCCCGCCATGTCGCGGATGGCCCGTGCCGTGCCCCGCACCGAACCGGACACCTTCGACTTCGTACCGGCCGCTCTCGGCCGGTACGCCACGTCGAACTCGACCACCCGCCAGTCCGCCTGCGCGGCCTTGATCAGCAGTTCCAACGGGTAGCCGAAGCGGCGGTCGTGCACGTCCAGCGCGAGCAGGGCGTCCCGGCGGAACACGCGGATCGGCCCGATGTCCCGCACGGCAAGGCCACGTCTGCGCAGCAACCCGGCGAGCACCGCGTTCCCGGCCCGCGCGTGCCACGGCCAGGCGCCCGCGCCCACCGGAACCCGTCTGCCGACCGCCAGATCGGCCTCGCCGGCCAGCACCGGGGCGGCCAGGCGGGGGAGTTCGGCCGGGTCCAGCGAGCCGTCCGCGTCGAGCACGCAGACCACCTCGCTGGTTGCCGCGACCACGCCGGTGTGCACGGCGGCGCCATAGCCGGGCGACGGCTCGGCGAGCACCCGTGCGCCGTGCGCCGCGGCGACCGCCGGTGATCCGTCCCGCGAGCCGTTGTCCACGACCAGCGGCCGGAACCCCGGCGGGAAGGCGGTCAGCACATCCGGCAGCGCGGCCGCCTCGTTCAGGCACGGCAGCACGACATCCACAATTGGCCCTTGATCGTCCACTCAGGGGACGATAAGTCCACGGTGGATCCGCGAAAACCGTTGCGGCGCTTACCGAATTGTGACGTTGGCACAAGTATTACGGTGCTCTGACGGATGCTCGCCGCACAGCGCGTGTCCCCGCGAAACTGTACTAATCTGGGCTTTCGGGCTGTGTCGCGCGCCGCGGGTCGCACCCTGGGCGGAGGGAACGTGGTGAAGCCGATGCAGCGGGAAGCGGCGGCGGGTGTCAGCGCTGGTCGGGTGCTGGTCGTCGACGACGACATGAACGTGCGCGACGTGGTGCGCCGTTATCTCGAACACGCCGGTTACGCGGTCGTGCTGGCCGGCGACGGCGAACACGCCTTGCGGGTCGTCGCAGAAGCAGAGCCGGACCTGGTCGTGCTGGACCTGATGCTGCCCGGCATCGACGGCCTTGAGGTGTGCCGGCGCATTCGCAGCCGCAGCGCCGTGCCGGTGGTCATGCTGACCGCGCTCGGCGAGGAGGACGAGCGCATCGCGGGTCTGCAACTCGGCGCCGACGATTACGTGGCCAAGCCGTTCAGCCCGCGCGAACTCGTGCTGCGGGTCGGTTCCGTGCTGCGCAGGGCGCGGGGCACCGCGCCGGCAGAACCGGTTCGGCTCGCCGACGGCGACCTGCTGCTCGACGTCGCCGCGCGCAAGGCGACCAGGGGCGGCGAGCCGCTCGCGCTCACCGTGCGCGAATTCGACCTGCTGGCCTTCCTGCTCTCGCACCACGGAGAGGCGTTCACCAGGGCGCAGCTGCTGGAACGGGTGTGGGGCTGGGACTTCGGTGATCAGTCCACTGTGACCGTCCATGTGCGACGGTTGAGGGAGAAGGTCGAGCCCGATCCGGCGCGGCCGAGCCGGATCGCCACGGTGTGGGGTGTCGGCTACCGCTACGACCGCACGGGATGATGCGCTGTGTTTTCCGAGATCACCGACGTCGCGCCGTACGCCATCATGTTCTCGCTGCCCGCCGTGCTGATCGGCGTGATCATCCTGCGGGTGCTCGGCGAGCGTTCGCTGCCCGCGTCCATGGCCGTGCTCGTGCTCGTGCCGCTGGTCGCCGAACTCGTCGGCGTGCTGTGGGTCAGCGGTTTCATGTTCAGCGTCAGCCTGGACACCAACCTGCTGATCAGCCTGCTGTCCGCGGTGGTCACCGTGCCGACCGCACTGCTGCTCGGCCGGTCGGTCGCGCGGCGCAGCGTGTGGGAGCGCGAGGCGCGGGAACGCGAACGCGCCGCCGAGGCGTCCCGGCGTGAGCTGATCGCCTGGATCAGCCACGACCTGCGCACCCCGCTCGCCGGCATCAGGGCGATGGCCGAGGCCATGGCCGACGGCCTGGTCACCAATCGGCGCGAGGTCGCCGGCTACGCGGGCCGGATCAGCGGGGAGGCGACCCGACTGTCCGGCATGGTCGACGACCTGTTCGAGCTGTCCCGGATCACCGCGGGCGCGCTGCGCCTGACGTTGTCGGCGGTGCCGCTGCGCGACGTGGTCAGCGACTCGGTCGCCGCGGCGCTGCCGGTCGCCCAGCGCAAGGGCGTGCGGGTCATGGCCGACGTGCAGTCCTGGCCGATCGTGCTGGGCAGCGACCCGGAACTGGCCAGGATCGTGCGCAACCTGCTGTCCAACGCGATCCGGCACACCCCGCCCGACGGCACGGTCATGGTCGGCGTCGGCGTGGACGGCGAACAGGCGCTGCTGCGCGTCGACGACTCCTGCGGCGGCATCCCCGAACGGGAGATCGGCCGCGTGTTCGATGTCGCGTTCCGCGGTTCGGCCGCGCGCACCCCGGCAGGCCCGAACGACCACGCGCCGGCCGGCGCCGGCCTCGGCCTGGCGATCACCCAGGGGCTCGTGCACGCGCACCAGGGCAGCATCGAGGCCGTCAACCACGGCCCCGGCTGCCGGTTCGAGGTCCGCCTCCCGCTGGCCACCGCCAGCCGGTGACCGCTCAGCCGCGCACGAGCGCCGAGTCGCGCAGCGGATCGGTCGCGAAGGCCGCGATGCCCTCCGCGAACCCCACCCGTGCGGTGAAACCGAGCAGTTCGCGCGCCCGCGCCGGATCGGCGACCACATGCCGAACATCGGTCGGCCTTGCTCCGCCGATGATCCTCGGTTCGGGTCCGTCGCACGCCTTCGCCAGTTCCACCGCGAGTTCGCCGACCGTGTGCGGCACGCCCGAGCACACGTTCAACGGCACCAGCGTGCCGGAGGGCGCCTGAGTTTCCGCCGCCAGCGCGTTGATCAGCGCCACGTCGGTCACGTGCACGAAGTCGCGCTGCTGCCGCCCGTCCTCCAGCACCGTCGGCGCCTCGCCGCGCCGCAGCGCGGACCGGAACAGCGACGCGACCCCCGCATAGGGCGTGTCGCGCGGCATCCGCGCGCCGTACACGTTGTGGTAGCGCAGCGCCCACACCGAACCGCCGGTCTGCCGCGCCCAGGAGGCCGCGTAGTGCTCCTGCGCGACCTTGCTGGCCGCGTAGCTGCCGCGCGGCTCCAGTGGCGCGTCCTCCGGCACCAGTTGCCACGCCAACGGCGCCCCGCACACCGGACACGGCGGTTCGTACTGGCCCGCGTCCACGTCGCATTGGCGCCGAGCCGAAGGCCGCACGATGCCGTGTTCGCCACAGGCGTAGCGACCTTCCCCGTACACGACCATCGACGAGGCCAGCACCAGTCGCCGCAGCCCCGCCTCGTGCATGGCCGCCAGCACCACGGCCGTGCCAACGTCGTTGTGCTCGGCGTAGGACGGCGCGTCCGACGGATCGATCCCGTGCCCGACCACCGCCGCCTGATGACACACGATGTCGACGTCGGCGAGCAGTTCGCGCAGCAGTCCCGCGTCGCGCACGTCGCCGATGACGAGCCGATGCCGCCGCGTCCACTCCGGCGCGCCCGCCTCGCCGTGCGCCTTGGGCAGCAGGGCGTCCAGCCCGATCACCTCGTGCCCGCGCGCAACCATGACGTCGGCGATGTGCGAGCCGATGAAACCGGCCATTCCCGTGATCAACACACGCATGTACCGACGCTAACGGCGTCCGCGCGATGCGGCTCGGCTCCGGGCCGACCCGTCACAGAACCGTCAGATCCGCAACCGGATACTGCGCGCACGTGCGCAAGGTCGAGGCTCTACCGTGACCGGTATGGAACACAGTGCGCAACGCCTTGGGCGGGCCCTCGTCGTGATCGTCGATGACCGCCTGGTGCACGGGGAGCACGACGACAAGACCGGCCCCCTGGTGACGGAACTGCTCGAGGAGAGCGGCTTCATCGTCGACGGCATCGTCGCGGTGGCCGGCGAGGTTGTCGATATCCGCAGCGCGTTGAACACCGCCGTCATCGGCGGCGTCGACCTGGTGATCACCGTCGGTGGCACCGGTGTCTCGCCCCGCGACGTCACCCCCGACGCGACCGCGGGCGTGCTGGACCGGCCCATCCCCGGCATCGCCGAGGCACTGCGTTCGTCCGGCCTCGCCGCGGGCGCCGTGGATGCGGGCATCTCGCGCGGGCTCGTCGGCGTCTCCGGCAGCACGCTGGTGGTCAACCTGGCCCAGTCGCGCGGCGCGATCCGCGACGGCATGGCCACGCTGTCCGCGTTGGTGCCGCACGTGATCGAGGAGCTGTCCGGCCTCGACGAGGCATGAGCAGTCGTGCGTCAGTCGGGCGGGGACGAGCCCAAGGACCAACCCGAGGACAAGCCGGCGGCCCGAACGCGACCGCGCCGCCGGCTGGTCAGCGACCCCTTCGGTGATGTCCTGCCCGACACCACCGGCGACGAACGGGACCCGGAATCGGCCCATCGGGACGACGAGTCCTGGTACCGGGAAAACCGTCCACCGCACCACGATCGATAGCGATCGTCGAGGAAACCGTGTTCAGTTGTTCCGACGCTGTTCGCGGAGCAGGTCCCGGATCTCGGTGAGCACCTCGATCTCGGTGATCGGTTCGGCCTCCGGTGCCCTGCCCCGGTTGCGGCGTTCGATGAGCTTCGCCATCGGCAGCACGAACGCGAAATAGACCACCGCCGCGATGATCACGAAGTTGATCACGGCGGTGATCACGGCGCCGAAGTCGATCCTGGACTTGAGGTTGCCGGCGACCAGTAGGACGGACAGACCGTTGATGTTCGATCCGCCCAGTGCGGCGATCAGCGGATTGATCAGGTTCGTCACCACCGCGGTGACAACAGCGGTGAACGCGGTGCCCATGACCACCGCGATCGCGAGATCAAAAACGTTCCCCCGCATGATGAACTTCTTGAATCCTTGAAACACGGCGCGCTCCTCGCTTCGACGGACGGCCTGGGGCGCCATCCGGGCCACAATCTGGCTAGCGGAGCGTAACCGTCACCGGTTGGCGTAGTGACACGGCCGCTACTCGTGTCGCCACCTGTTCCGGTAATGCGAGCACAACCAGCCGCCCATGCTGTCCCGGCGCACTGTCCGCGTCGCGCACGGTGAGCACGATCGCGCCCGATGCCAACAGCGGATCGTCCGTCTGGTTCGGATCCATGGTGACCACGTCCACGCGAACGCCCGGGTGCAACAGGTCCGCGACGCCCGGATCGGCGAGCCGCACCGGCACGGCCGACGAACCGGGTGTCTCGCCGGCCAGTCCGGTGTCGACGAGCCGCACGTTGGTGATCGGCTCGCCCGCGCGCAGCGCGCCGCCAAGAACGTGACCTGCCGCGGCACGCAGGCTTTTCACCGCGCCAGCGGGCAGCAGGTCGCGGGGCATCCGGCGCAGCGCGAGATCGGCAGCGGTCAGGGTGCTGCCGGGCGCGAGATCGTGTCCGGCGACCACGATCGGCTCAGTGGATCCGGTGCTCGCCGCGTTCGGGCGTAACGCGAGTACCAGCGCGAGAACGGCGAGGGCCGCCGCCAGTCCGCGTCGTGCCCACGGCCCTGGCGGGCCGATCGAGCCGCGGATGCGATCGACGGGTGACGGCGTTATCCGGGCCGCCCGAATGTCTCGCACAGCTCCTCCCACATGTCGTCGTGTCAGTTCGCGACGGACATTAGGGAAGAAGTGGCGGCTCGGTCGGACGCGAGGCGCGATCTGTGGACAGATCCAGGGCCTGTGGACAACTCAGGGGGCTGCCTTGGTGGTGCTGGACGACGAGCCGCCGGAGGTGGACGACGTCGAAGACGACGAGGAAGAAGTCGTCGAGGAGGACGACGAGGACGAAGACGAGGTCGAGGAACCGGAGTCGGCGGACTTCGTGCTGGACGAGGACGAGTCCGAACTGCTCGCACCGGCGGCTGCCTTGGTCTTGCCGTTCGACTCGGACCGGCTGTCCGTGCGGTAGAAGCCGCTGCCCTTGAAGACGACGCCCACCGACCCGAACAGCTTGCGCAGCTTGCCGGAGCAGGTGGGGCACTCGGTGAGGGCGTCATCGGAGAAGGACTGCACAGCCTCGAACCGGTGACCGCACGCGGTACAGGCGTACTGATAGGTCGGCACTGTCGCTCCCCTCGCGGCAAGCCGCGAAACTCGTTCTGGCACTCATGGGCATCGAGTGCCAATCCTCACCAACGATGATGCGCCAACCGAGAGGCTGAGCGCAAACATGGCCGGTACACGTCACGTTCACGCGTCGATCCGCGCGCGATGACACAGCGTAGGTGAATCGGACAACCGCTGGTGAGCAGGGCTAGTCGATCGATCTGATGCCGAGTCGAGGGGTCAGCGTCGCGGTCATCCGCACGTCGTGCGGCTCGTCGGGCAGTTGGTCCACCAGTTCCTCGTCGCGGACGACGGCGATGAGCGCGGCTTCCGCGCCGGCCTTGGGCAGCGATCGGTCATAGTGGCCTGCGCCACGTCCGAGGCGCACTCCGCGCCGGTCGACGGCGAGCGCGGGGATCAGGAGCACGTCGGCGAGGCCGATCGCGTCGGGGCCGAGACGGGGGCCAACGGGTTCGCGCAGGCCGTACGGGCCAGGCACCAGACCGGCCTCGCCCCGGTACTCGGCCCAGTCCAGGGGTGCCACGCCGGTCACGATCGGCAGGAGCACGCGCGCGCGGATCGCGTCGACCATGGCCACGGTGCCGGGCTCGCTGCCGACCGGCAGGTAGCAGCACACGACCGAAGCCGACATCTCGGCAACCCACCTGACCAGGTCGGATGCCTCGGCTGCCCGGATTTCCGGCGATACGTGGCGGCGCGCGGCGGACAGTCGTCGGCGTAGGGCCGCCTTGGGCTCGGGATCTTGTGCCGACTCGGTCACGCCCTGACATTAGGCGCGGTTAGGCTCGCAAACCATGAGCCCGACGAGTTCGTTCTCCACCGCTATCGTGCCGGCCGCCGGACTCGGCACCCGATTCCTCCCCACCACCAAGGCTGTCCCCAAGGAACTGCTGCCGGTCGTGGACACGCCCGGCATCGAACTGGTCGCCGCCGAGGCCGCCAAGGCCGGCGCACGCAGGTTGGTCGTCGTCACCTCGCCCGGCAAGGACGCCGTCGTGGAGTACTTCCGCCCGCAGCCCGAGTTGGAGCGGACCCTCGCCGAGCGTGGCAAGACCGAGCTGGCCGCGAAGGTCCGCAGGGCATCGGAGCTGCTCAGCGTCGAGACCGCGATCCAGGACAAGGCGCTCGGGCTCGGCCACGCCGTCGGTTGCGCCGAGGCCAATCTGACCGATGAGGACGACGCCGTCGCCGTGTTGCTGCCCGACGACCTGGTGCTGCCCGCCGGCGTGCTGACCAGGATGGCGCAGGTCCGCGCCGAGTTCGGCGGGAGCGTGCTGTGCGCGTTCGACATTCCGAAGTCCGAAATCTCCGCGTTCGGCGTTTTCGATGTCGAGGACACTGGATCGGCCGACGTCAAACGGGTGAACGGCATGGTGGAGAAGCCGGCCCCGGAGGACGCGCCGTCCACGTTCGCGGCGGCCGGCCGCTACCTGCTCGACCGGGCGGTTTTCGACGCGCTGCGCCGGATCACCCCAGGTGCGGGCGGGGAGCTGCAACTCACCGACGCGATCGCACTGCTGATCAAGGAGGGGCACCCGGTGCACGTTGTCGTGCATTCCGGTGGCCGACACGACCTCGGTAATCCCGGCGGATTCATCAGGGCCAATGTTGACTTTGCCCTGGAGCACCCGACCTACGGGCCGAGTCTTCGCGAATGGCTACGGGAGCGGCTCGCGCAGTCGTGACATTCAGGGCATAACGTTATGAAACGCGCAACGACGGGGAAGCGCCGATGAGGTCAGTAGACGAGCAACTGCGCAAGGTGATCGCCGCTGCGGTGCGCCCGGCGCCGGTTCGAGTGGCGATCTCGGAGGCCCAGGGCCTGTTGTGCGCGGAGGAGGTCATCGCCGAGCGCGCGCTGCCCGGCTTCGACCAGGCCGCCGTCGACGGCTACGCCGTGCGCAGCGTCGACGTCAATTCGGCCGGGGTCGAACCGGTCGAACTGCCGATCGTCGGCGAGATCCCGGCCGGATCGCGTCAGCCGAGGCGGCTGCAACCCGGCCAGGCGGTCCGGATCGCCACCGGCGCGCCACTGCCCACCCTCGCCGACGCGGTCGTGCCGGCCAGCTACACCGAGGGCAACGACGCACGGGTCACCGTGAACCAGCCGGTGCCCTCGGCCGCGTTCGTCCGGCGGACCGGCGAGGACGTGCAGCCGGGCGATGTCGCGGTGCGCAAGGGCGCGGCGATCGGGTCGGCCCAGGTCGGCCTGCTGGCCGCGGTCGGCAGGGACAAGGTGCTGGTACACCCGCGTCCCAGGGTCTCCGTGCTCGCGGTCGGCGACGAACTCGTGGACATCGAGCGCACGCCGGGACCGGGCCAGGTCTACGACGTGAACACCTACGCGCTGGCCGCCGCCGCGCGGGACGCCGGTGCGGACGTGTCGAGGGTGGGCATCGTCGCCGGTGGGGCCAAGCGTTTGCGCGAGGTGGTCGAGGGGCGGCTGCTGCTGTCCGAGATCGTGGTCGTCGCGGGCGGCATCGGCGGGTCGGGTGGTGAGGACATCCACGCCGCCCTGTCCGAACTGGGCAATATCGACGTGACCAGGGTCGCCATGCACCCCGGTTCGGTCCAGGGCTTCGGCAGGCTCGGTCCGGACCTGGTGCCCACGTTCCTGCTGCCCGGCAACCCGATGAGCGCGCTGGTCGTGTTCGAGGTGCTGGTCCGGCCGTTGATCCGCACCGCGCTCGGCAAGCGCAGCGCGCAGCGTCGAGTGGTGTCCGCGCGGCTGCTCTCGCCGATCGTGTCGACCAAGAGCAGGCGCGGTTTCCTGCGCGGACAGTTGCTGCGCGACACCAAGACCGAGGAGTACCTGGTGCAGCCGCTCGGCACGTCCGGCGCGCACCTGCTCGCCTCGCTCGCCGAGGCCAACTGCCTGATCCAGGTGGACGAGGAGACCACCGACGTCGCGGTGGGCGACGATGTCCAGGTCACGTTCCTCGCCCAACGCGGATAGCCCACCGGATCGAGACCACGTGCCCGACTTCCCGATCGCCGGATACTCCGGGGCGGACGACCGCGACACCGGCTGGAACCAGCTGGAGACCGCGAGCCGGCACCCCGGCTGGCCGGCCAAGCTCGGCCCGCTCGTCGTCCCGGCCGGCACCGTCGCGCTGCGCCCGCCCCGGCTGTTCGACGGCTCGACGTGGAGTCGGATCCGGCTGCGCGACCGCGCCTACCTTGAGGAGTGGGAGCCGACGGCGCCCGGCAGCTGGGAGGAGCGCAACGGCGCCGTGGCCTGGCCGGGCCAATGGTGGTCGCTGCGAGCGCTGGCCCGGCGCGGGCACACGCTGCCCTTCGTGATCACCGTCGACGGCCAGTTCGCCGGCCAGGTCACCATCGGCAACGTGGTGCGCGGATCTTTGTCCTCGGCCTGGATCGGCTATTGGGTCGCTGAGGATCTGGGCAGGGGCGGCGTGGCCACGTCGGCGGTGGCGTTGCTCACCGACCACTGTCTGTTCGCGGCCGGGCTGCACCGCATCGAGGCCACCGTGCGGCCCGAGAACACGGCCAGCCTGCGCGTGCTCAACAAGCTCGGATTCCGCGAAGAGGGCCTGCTCCACCACTATCTCGACGTGGCGGGCAGCTGGCGCGACCACGTCCTGCTCGCGCTCACCGTCGACGACGTGCCCAGCGGTCTCGTGCACAAGCTGGTCGCCGACGGCCGGGCCCGATTCGCCTAGTTCGCCCTGCTCCCGACCCGTCCGCGGGGTCCATTCGGCGGTTGATTCCCGACTGGGGGAACCGACCGTCACCGGCGCGCCTCCGACACTGGTGTGACTGTTGTGACTAACGTGACGGCTGCCGTGAGTGCGCCCATGTGCGGATCGGGGGAGGTGACGGGGCCGTGCCCAGTTCGTTGATCATCGTGGCACTGGTTGTCGCGTGGCTCCTCGTGCTCGTCCCCATTGCCGCACGTCGGCGCCAGGAAGTGGCCAAGACCGCGGACTCCAGCCTCGCCGCGCGAGTGGTGCGCAGCGGCGGCGTGAGCGCCAAGGTGGAGGGGGCGTTCACCGTGTCCGACAGCTCGCAACGCGACACCGAAGACGCGAAGCACCAGGTCGACCAGGAAGAACTCGAACTGGCCCTGGAACTCGAGGACGAGCTGGACGAGGCCGAACTCGAGGACTTCGACGACTTCGACGACGAGGACCTCGAACCCGAGGAACTCCAGGCCCGCGAGGCCGACGAACTCGCCGCCGAGGACTACGACGACGACCTCGAGGACGAGTACGTCGACGAGAACGAGGTCGTCGACGAGTACTACGAGGACGAGGACTACGACGACCAGCGTCGCGCCCGCCGCCCCTACCGCCCCGGCAGAGGCGGCTTCGACGTGGCCGCGGCGGCGGCCAGCGCGCGCGCCAAGTACGCGATCCGCCAGCGGATCGTGCTGGTCATCATCGTGCTCGCGATCGCCACGGCAGTGCTGGCCGTACTGACCAAGCCGGTCATCTGGTGGGCGCACGGCCTGCTCGACATCGGCCTGATCAGCTACCTCAGCTACCTGCGCCGCCAGGTCCGGATCGAGGACGACATCCGTCGCCGCCGCGCCGCGCGTCTGGGCTCCGAGTCGCGCGACGAGGCGTACCACGAGGACTACAGCGACTACGACGCCGAACGCGACTACCGCGAAGCCGACCGCTACGACGCCCCACCGGCGCCCCGCGCCACCATGGCCCGCCCCGTCGCCCGCCCGAGGCCCCGGCCCGGCACGGTCGTCGTGGAGACCGACGACGACGACCCGATCTTCGACGACCTCGACCAGCCCGGCGTCCTGCCCTACCGCCGCGCCGTCGGCGAGTAGGGGCCCGGCGAAACGGGTCGCCGAGAGCTGGTAGGCTACTGGGCGTACCAAGGGGCTGTAGCACAGTTGGTAGCGCGTCTCGTTCGCATCGAGAAGGTCAGGGGTTCGATTCCCCTCAGCTCCACAACGTTTCACAACCCGAACTCTCGGGTAAATGGACACGAACCACTGGTTCGTGTCCATTTTGTTATATGTGGTCTTGTGGGCTGGGCCGATGCACGAGTTGATCAGTCATGCTGTGGGTAGACGTGTCTGTACTCGCCGTATCGGCCACGCAACTCCGGTCCCGAGTTGGCTTACGCTAGAGCCCTCGTCGACAAGGATGCCGAGGCGTGGTCGCGGGACCAAAACGGTCTCCGAGTTTGACCAGTTCGGCCTGCATCGGCCGGCATGATGCGCGTCCGCCAGACGAGCGACCCACTCGGCGGCGGTAGCGAACGCGACTCGATGCCCGGCCTGGCAGGCGCGAATGCCCAGTCCGATGGACAGGTGTGTCTTGCCCGTCCGGGCGGACCGAGGAACACGACATTCTCCTTGCCAGTCACGAATCCAGCGTCCCGAGATGCGTGATCGTCTCCCGCTTCAGCGAACGTTGATGGTCGAAGTCGAACTCCTCCAACGATTTCCGGGACGGCAACCGCGCGGCGCGAATGCGTCCCTCCCCGCCATGAGACTCACGAGCGACGACCTCGCGCTGCAAACACGCGGCCAGGAATTCCTCGTGCGACCACGATTCGATCCGTGCTCGCTCTGCTAGACGCAAGGCCGTGCAGTTAAGGATCGAGCGTGGCCGTCAAGATCTCTGGCGGAGTCAGGATGTCGATAGCGAGAGTGGCCTTGTAGCTGGTCCGGTCGATGTTCGGTCCTCTGACCTGGTATTTGGAGATGGCGCGTTTGACGATGCGAGGGCAGACGCGTAACCGGCGGGCGGCCAGCAGCGCGGCCAGGACGTGTCGGCCGACCGTGCGGACCAGGTCGATGACCGTGTCGGCGATGACGTTGGCGGCGTGGACGAGCTGGTCCTGGCGGACTGCCAGGCGATGGAGAAGCTGGCCCGGTCCGGATCGAGGTCGGGTCGGGTGTTGGTCGCGTCGGCCATGGCGGTGCGCAGTAGTTGGTAGGTCACCTCGGCTGCCTGTAGCAGTGTGGGTTGAGCAGGGTGGTGGCACGCCGGTCTGGCGTTCGGTGCTGGCGGCGATGGTGATCTCGCACTCGATGACGCGTACCCGTAACGCACCTGGGGTCGAGAGGTAGGAGCCGTCGGGTAGCGGGCCAGGACGGGCATCGTGCGGCCGTTTTTCAGGTGTACCAGCAGGTCTGCTCGGGTGGCGGCGATCTGGGCCAGGAGGTCTTTCGCGCCGAAGTTGCGGTCGGCCAACAGGATCATTCCCGTGCGGAGACTGCGTAACAGGCGGGGTGTGTAGATGGTCTCGCCGATGCTGGTAGGGCCGAACACGGCGTCGATCAGGGTGCGGGTGCCGCAGGCCAGCAGGGTGACCAGCCGGATTTGGGGGTCGCCGGTGCCACCGTGGTTACCGGTCTGTTTGGTGAACCGGGCCAGGATTCTGGGGTTGTCGGGCACGGTCAGGGTGGTGCCGTCAATGGCGCAGATCAGCAGGCCGCGCCACCAGGATCCGGGGCTTGCGGTGGGGTAGCGGCGGGTCCGCGGAGCAGGTCGAACAGCCATCGCAGTGGGGCGGTGCTGACGCGGTGGCGTGCGTGGCTCAGGCGCGGCGGTGGGTGTCGCGGCGGGGGATGCCCGCGAGTGCGGTGGTGGGTTTGCGCCAGACCCCCAGGTAGCCGGTTTCGGGGAACACGCAGACGGCCAGCAGCAGGTAGATCACGACTCGGGAGGGCACCCGCAGCCGAGTCTGGGTGGTGCGGGCCGCGGTAAGTGCGGCGTGGACCATCTCGAAGGGTAGGTGTTGGGTGAGCACGTCCGCACTGTTCATCAGGCTCGCAGCTCCGCCTGTTGGTCGACCGTCAATTTCGCCCAGCCAGCCCGCACCATGACAAGTCACATCTACGTAAAACCAACAGATTTACTTGACGTCAGCGAGTTCCATGCCAGGGTAGATGGTGTGCCGGGGCATATTGCAGCGCACCTTGATGTTGTGCGGCCGGCCGAAATGTTCCAAATTTTGAAGGCATTCCAAACAGGTCGATATGCTTTGTTACTTGGGCCGCCGAACTTTCCAGCGGGATCGGTTTCCCGGAGCGGCCCAAGTATTGCAGCTGATCCGGACCCGCACGGTCTGCTCCACCGGCAAGCGTGCCGGGAGAGCGTTTACGCAATTACCAGCCTGATTGTTGCTGACGCTAGGGCCGAGCAGATCGCCGCCGGTTGCGGGGACATTGGACGATCGAGGACCGGTTGTACAGGGTCCCGATTTCGACTACGACGAGGATCGCAGCGAGATCGTATGGGCTTCGGTACGCAGGTCATGGCCGCTTTACGCAACACCGTCACCGGTATACTCCGCCTGGCCGGCCACGCCAACATTGCTGCTGCCTTGCGGCATTACATCGTGACTTCAGCCGGTCGGTCGAACTGCTCTTGGCATGATGAAACACGACTTTGACGAAGCCCTGCGTTCACGCCGGTTTCACAAACGCGCCAGACTCGCTCGCAACATCGAGATCCCCCAGGTCAGCTAGCGAATGGCTGTCGCCTTACCAAGTAGCCTGCGCCGTGCTATTGGCTATTAAATGTCTACCGGTAAGAAAAGTGGACAGAAATCGTCCAAAAAAGTGTCACGAACATCGCCTACATCACGCGGGGCTCAATCACAATCGCTCATCTGGTTGAAAGCACGTGCCAGTGTTGAGTTCAGAGCAGTGGTCAGACCCAACTGCGATAAGGCATCATGTCTATGGATGGCCCAATCGACGAGGTCGGTGGCAGATGCTCTTTGAGAATGGGATGATCACCACTGCGGGACTGGATGAACGGACCACAGGAGTGATCCTGGCCGCGACGGACCGCGGGACCGCGCCAGTACAACCGAGCGACTTCCTGTTCGCCACGATCTCGGTCGGTGATCGTGAGATTCTCAACGCGATCTCCATGGCATTGAACGATGGTGCCGATCTCAACCATATCCAGCAACTCATCGAGATCGACAACCCCGCCGGAACAGCAGGTACGGAATTCGACGGCCGCCGGGAACGTTTCTCCGGCAGTGCCCTGCGGGCGCTCGACGAGTTCGATGCCGTGTTCAGCCAGCAGCGGGATCGCCATCCTGACGCCGGCCTGGAACTGCTGATGGTGAGCGTGCTGGCGTACCTCGACACGAAACTGACAATCCTCGACACCACCGTCGCGACCCGCGTGCTCCAGGATCGCGTGGCCGTGATCGACGAGACCCAGAACGACCTGTTCACAGGCTCGGAAGGCCGACTGCGCTCGGAGGAGTTCAGCGACTCGGCATGGACGGTCCTGGAACACGCGTGCGTGCACGCCGCGGAACTCGGCTATGAGCGCGTTCTGCCACCGCACTGCCTGCTCGCTCTGCTCGGCGAGACCGAAGGGCTGACCGAACGCCTGGTGCGACTACAGGTGGCTCCGGAACTCGGCCCGGCCAAGGTGGCCGCGGCTGTCGCCAACGGGATCCGGTTGTCCAACCGCAATCCGGGCGAACTGCGATTGCGCAGGGACGATCTTGGCGAGGCTATGGTGGGTATGCTCCGAACCGCCCAACGGGTGGCCCGGACCTGGGGCGCGGGGCGCGTCGGCGCGCACCACCTGCTTGCCGCCCTGCTCGAGGAGCCGCCGGCACGCCTGGTATCCATCCTTGAGCGTGATCCGCTGCGGCTCGATCTGGCCACCACCCGCCGTCAGCTCGATCAAGCACTGCGCGACATGCGAGCTGATACGCCGCACGAGGTACCGTTTCGGCTACCCCATGACCTGCTGCCGGCAGAGGACATCACGTTTCTCGCCCGCACTGCCATGATCGCACCAGCGCTGCATGTCGATGCCTACATCGAGTCGTTGATCAAGGTTCTGTTCCGTAAGCAGCACAATCACGCCCTGATCACCGGCCAGAGCGGCGCCGGCAGGACCACCCTGATCAGGGAACTGGCCCGCCGCGCGGCGGCAGGGGACTTCGCGTTTCTGCGGCATAAGCGTTTTCTCTGGGTGGACTGCCGGGACGTGCCGGCGGACGTCAGTGGCGCCAAGCTCGGCGCGCTCATCGCGCACGCCAGCGCCCGGACCGATCTCGTGTTGTGCCTTGACGGCCTGGGGCCTTTGCTCCGGGCCGAGTCGGGCCGCAATCACAACGTGATGCTGCGGGCCGCGCTCAAGGAGCAGCGAATCCAGCTGATCGGCATCATGGACACAGTCGACTATCAGGAGCTGTTGTCCGGCGACCACAGCCTGCTGTCCATGGTCACTCGGATCGAACTGCGAGAACCAGAGCGGGATGCTGCCGTGGACATCGCGGAGCACGCCGCAGCGGTGTTGACGGAGGAGTTCCACCTCACTTTCGAACCGAAGGCCATCGAGCGAGCCGTGGCGCTCTCATCTGACTACATCCTGAACGATCGGTTGCCGCGCAAGGCGACCAGGATCCTCCGCAGAGCGTGCGAGGAAGTCGACTACGAGCGGGCCCAACAAGGAACCGACCGGATGGTTGGCGTTGACGATGTCATCACTGTCATCTCGATGCTCACTGGAGTGCCCGCGAGCCAGCTCGCCGGCGTCGCCACCGAGGGGATGGACTATGAACAGGCGCTCGGTAAGGACGTGGTGGGCCAGCGGGAGGCGGTTGCCGCGGTAGCGGAAGAACTGCGACTGATCAAGTTCGGGCTGCGGTCCGGCTCGGTGCTGTTCTTCGCCGGCCAGACCGGTGTCGGCAAGTCCGAACTCGCCAAGGCGCTCGCGAAGTTCTACTCGGCGTCGAAGCTTCTCCAGACCTATACGATGGGCAACTTCGTCGAACCCCACTCCGTAACGGGAATTATCGGGTCACCGGTCGGCTACATCGGATACGAGCGGGGCGGTCGGCTGATCAACGATCTCACCGCGGACCCCTACTGTGTCGTTCTGTTGGATGAGGCGGAAAAGGCTCACCCCGATGTCTGGAAACCGTTTCTCAATCTCTTCGACGAGGGCTGGATCGACGATCAGCGGGGCGTACGCGCGTACGGGGACCGCGCCATCTTCATCATGACGTCTAACGCCGGCGCAGACGTCATCGCCAAACTCACCGCGGCCGGGAAGTCAATGGAAGAGATATCCGACGCGGTGAAGGATCACCTGCCCACCTTGCGTCATCGACTCAACAACGAGCAGGTCTTCCCACCGGAGTTCCTTGCCCGAATACGGCGGACCATCGTGTTCACGCCGCTGGACCGAGCAGCCATGCTGGGGATCTGCCAAAAAATGTTGGCGAAGCGGGAACATTTCTGGTCGGCGGAGCGCGACAGGCGACTCGTCGTGCCCGACGCGCTCATCGACTACATCGCCACGATCTGCGACACCGCGAACCGCACGTCCCACGGCCGGGAGGGCGGCCGTATCGTCGGCAAGAAGCTCATCGAACTGGTCGATGACTCGATCATTCGCGAGGCAATGCGCCAGCCGGAGCGCTATCGAACCTGCCAAATCATCGAGTTGGCGTTCTGTCGACCGAGCGGATCGGGGCCGCCGTTGGTCGAGGTGTTCTTCCGTGAACGGGACCATTCGATGGAGGCCGACAGGTGAGCGGGCCGACCGATCCGACTGCCATGCGGACATTGGAGGGCCGGACCATCGACGCGTATGTGCTCAAGGAGTACCTCGGCGAGGGGGCGTTCGCCGGCGTCTTCCTCACGGAGCAGCGCGTGCTCGGTGCCCGGCTACGACGCGTCGCGTTGAAGCTCTCCAAACGCGTCAACATGAACGAGGAGGAGACGAGGACTCTTTTTGCCGACGCGTTTCTGCTCGCGGCCGCGATCGATCAGATCAACGACGCGGAGGCTCGGCTGCATCTGGTGCACGTCTACGACGCGGGGCTCACCGATGACGACAGTCGGGCATTCATGACAATGGAGTACGTCCCTGGAACGACGCTCGCTGACCGGTTTGCGCGCCAGACAAAGGTGGACGCGGGCCAGCTCATGACGTGGGTGACTCAGATCGCCAAGGCATTGCGCGGGCTGCACGGGCTCGCCGAACCGCTGGTGCACCGTGATCTCAAGCCGGACAACATCCTGCTCGGCCTGGACAACGTGGTTCGGCTCGTGGACTTCGGCCTCGCGGAGCGACTGTTGCACCTCGGATACGTGCCGGGTGTCGCCGGCACTTTGGCCTACATGTCTCCGGAGACGTCTCAGGGCAGGAGCACGCCGGCGTCGGACATCTATTCGCTCGGCCTGCTCATCTATGAAGGATTGACGGGACAACACCCGTTCCGCGAGCTCATCCCACCCATCGGCCAGCCGGACGCGCTGTACACCGAGTGGCTGTACGACGCGAAGCGGTCGTATCCGGCCGTTGCCCCGAAGCTGTTGAACAACACCGTCTCGCCGGAGTTGAACGCGATCGTCCTGCGCTGCCTCGAGTTCGAGCCCGACCGGCGATTCCGTGACGCGGCGGAGTTCCTGGCCGCGCTCGGCGGTGAGGGTCTGGCCGCACAACCGGTCGAGACCGCGATCCGAGCACTGAACAATGATGGCTCGGTCAAGAACCTGGACCGCGCACGGCGGGCCATTGAG